>CAWBVD010000011.1:0-82265 GCA_963792135.1 uncultured Actinomycetes bacterium
ATCGACGATCGCGCCGGGCATCGCGGGCCAGGCCTCGCGCATCGCCGTGAGCGCGCACGCGGCCGAGAAGCCCTTCCCGATACCGCCGAGGTCGACCGCAGCGCCGCGCTCGATCCGGGCGCGGCCGGGACAAGCTCGACCTCGGCTCCGGCCTCCCAGCCGGCGGCGACGCGGGCGGGACGCTCTGCAAGCTGCTCGAAGCTGCGGTCGTAGCCGGCGGCGAGGAGGGCGGGCAGGATCGTCGGGTCGAACCTGCCTGCGGTCTCCTCCCGGAGCCGCAGTGCCGCGCGGAGAGCGCGCTCGAGCCGGCGGTCGATCTCGACCCACTCGCCGGACGCGGCGTTGAGGCGCGAGAGGTCGCTGGCCGGGTCGAAGCGCGAGAGGGCGTGCTCGCACGCCTCGACCTCTGTGCTTGCGGCGACGAGCGCCTGCCGGGCCCGGAGGCGGTCGGCCTCGCGCGCGGTCACCGAGACGGTGCAGGCGGTTCCCATCGCCCTGAAGCTCGGTGTGGTGCAGCCGGCCGTTCATCCGACGGGTACCGGAGAGGTCTGGGTGGTGGCATGCGGTGCGGCCGCGGTCGTGCTTCCGACGACGATCAGCCGCTGCGTCGTCCCGTTCTTGCCCTTGACGACGAGGGTGGTCGGGGCCTGCTGGACGAGCGGCCGGGCCGGCGGCTGGCGCGTCCAGGCGAGCGCCGCGACGATCGCGAGCGTCGCCCAGACGCTGACCATGGTTGCCCAGACGCGGCGCATCAGTCGTCCGCCCAGTGCGCGGCCGGAGCCGGAGCCGGCGCCGGCGCGACGACGCGGACGACCGGGGCCGGAGCCTTGCTGCCGGTGGGGTGGTGGGAGAAGCCGGCGACCGCGACCGCGGTGGTGAGCACGGTCGCGGTCAGCGCGCCCGCAAGGGCGAGTGCCTGGCGGCGGCTGTTCATGGGAGTCCTTTCGTCGGGGGTTGTCACACCTCCGTTGTACGGCCGCGCCGGTTAAGGCCGGCCCAGCGGTCGGTATCGATTCGGCTCAGAGAGGGTTAGGACTCAGTCGTCCTGGTGCGAACCCGGCGGTGATTCGCCCCGGTGCGGCGGGGGCGCGACGGGAGTGGTCGGAGTCGGGACGGCCGGCGCCGGTGTCGTCGTGGTCGTGACGGTCGTCGTCGTGGCCGGCGGGATCGTGATCGTCGTGGTCGTGGTCGGCGCCGCCGGCGGAGTCGGCAGCAGGACGAGCCCGGCGCGTGGGCTCAGCGTCCCGACGGGGTCCTTCGGCCCGGTCGCGATGCCGAGCAGGACGAGGTTGGCCGTGACCGCGACGACCACTGCGACGAGGGCGAAGAACGCGACGCGGGCGGCGCTCACGTCGCTCCGGCCCTCGCGCGCACCGCTGCAGGGGCGAGCCCGACCGCGGCCGGCAGTCTCAGGACGACGTCGAGGCCTCCTCCGTCCGCCTCCCGAAGCTCGACCGTGCCGCCGTCCGCGGCGACGAGGCGGTTCACGATCGCGAGCCCGAGCCCGGTCCCGGCCCCGGGTGACCCCGCCCGCCAGAACCGGTCGAGCGCTCGCGCGCGCTGCTCCGCGGTCATCCCGGGGCCGTTGTCTCGAACGTGCAGCTCCACCGTCGTGCCGGTCGTGGCGCCCTCGAGCGTGATCCGTCCGCCGGGCGCGAGGACGTCGAGTGCGTTGTGGAACAGGTTGTCGAGCACCTGCTCGAGCGAGCCCGGCGTCACCACCACGCTGGTGCCCTCCGGCACGAGCGCCTGCACCGTGACGTCGCGGGCGGCCAGCTCGTCCGACCAGGCGTCGAGGCGGGAGGAGATGAGCTCGCCGAGGTCGATCGGCTCGGGTCTCGGCCGCGACGCGTCCGCGCGCGCGAGCGCGAGGAGCGCGTCGACCAGGCGAGCGAGCCGGTTGACCTCGGCGAGCGCGGCCTCGAGGCTCGGCTTCCCCTCGTCGTCGACGTCGCGGTCGAGGTTCTCGAGCCGGAGGCGGAGCGCCGCGAGCGGTGTGCGCAGCTGGTGGGACGCGTCGGCGACGAACTCCTGCTGCGAGCGGATCAACGCGTCGAGCCTCGACACCGTCTCGTTGAGCTCGGAGGCGAGGGCGCGGATCTCGGGCGGGCCCGAGTCTGTGGGTGCGCGGGCCTGCAGGTCGCCGGCGCCGACGGCCGCGGCCGTCTGCTCGAGCTCCGAGAGCGGCCTCGTCAGCGTGCGCGCGAACAGCAGGCCGACGACGGTCGCCGCGGCCAGCACGACGCCGCCGATCGCTCCGAGCAGGAGCCAGTAGCGGTTGACACGCGCGGCCAGGGTCGCGGTCGGGTAGGTGATCCTGACCGCACCGCGGATCACCCCGCCGGAGGCGATCGGCACCGCCACGTACATCAGGTCGGTCTTGAGCGTGTTCGAGTGGCGGATCCCGGTGGCGATGCGCCCGCGAAGGGCGGAGGCGAACTCGGGACGGGTCGCGAACGAGCGGCGGCCCGGGGAGGGGCGGCTTCGTGTCGAGCAGCGAGAGGCCGTGTGCGTCGACGATGACGACGCGGCCGCCGGGGGAGCGCTGGTAGCTGCTCGCGACGCGGACGAGGCCGGACGGGGGTTTGGTCAGGCCGCGCTCGAGTGTGTCCTCGGCGAAGGTGGCCATCGTCAGCGCGTCCTGCTTGATCCGTCCCTCCAGGTTGCTGCGCTCGCTGCGGCCGTACTGGATCCCGAGCGGGATCTCGAGCGAGGCGAGCACGACGGCCGCCAGGGCGATGTAGGTGACGAGGAAACGGCGGCTCACGGGACGTGGAGCCGGAACCCCACGCCGCGCACGGTCTCGATCCACGCGGGATCGCCGAGCTTCCTCCGCAACGCCGCCATGTGCACGTCGATCGTCTTGGAGCTGCCGAACCAGGTCGTCTCCCAGACCTCCTCCAGGATGCGCCTGCGCGACACCACGGCCCCCGGGTCGCTCGCGAGCAGCGCGAGCAGATCGAACTCCTTCGGGCTCAGGTCGACCTCGTTCCCGTCGACGGCGACGCGCCTGGTGCGCGGGTCGACGACGAGCGGCCCAACCTCCACCGCCGAGCTGGGCGCGCGCGAAGCGGTGCGCCGGGTGACGGCCCTGATCCGAGCGATCAGCTCGCGGAAGCCGAAGGGCTTGACGATGTAGTCGTCGGCCCCGACCTCGAGCCCGACGACCCGGTCGATCTCCTCGCCCTTCGCGGTCACCATGATGATCGGCACCTCCGAGCGGCTCCGCAGCTCGCGGCAGACGGCGAGCCCGTCGGTGTCAGGGAGCCCGATGTCGAGCAGGA
This sequence comes from uncultured Actinomycetes bacterium, assembly GCA_963792135.1. Classification (GTDB taxonomy): domain Bacteria; phylum Actinomycetota; class Thermoleophilia; order Gaiellales; family Gaiellaceae; genus PALSA-600. The sequence continues at coordinate 3,285 of CAWBVD010000011.1, forward strand.
CGACGTCGGGCTCGCTCGCCTCGAGCGCGGCCGCTCCGGTCGCGACCCGCTCGACGGCGAACCCTTCGCGGCGCAGCCCTTCGGCGAGCGGCTCCGCGATCGCGTCCTCGTCCTCGACGAGCAAGAGCTTCACGGTGCGAGTGTCCCACCGCGGTGACCGTGCCGCCTCGGCGGAAAGCCGCAACTCCCTCACGGGAAGTCCGGGCGCGGTCGGCGGGTCGGCGGCCATCTCAGAGGGCGAATCGCTCGACGTGGAGCTGCCGGCGCGGGACTCCGGCCGCGCGTAGGTCGGGAAGGATGCGGTCGACCATCCCCGCGGGGCCGCACACGTACACGTCCCGCTCGGAGAGGTCCGGGACGAGCCCGGCGAGGTGGCGCGGCGAGAGCAGGTCGCGTCCCTCGCGGGCCCGGTGGTCGCCGATCACGTACTCGACGCGCGCTCCCCGCGCGGCGGCGAGCCGGTCGAGCTCGTCGCCGAACACGATCTCGTCGCTCGAGACGACGCGGTAGAGCACGACGACGTCGCCCTCGATCCGCTCGAGGAGCGCCCGTACGGGTGTAATGCCGATGCCGCCCGCGATCAGCAGCGCCTTCGACGTCCGGCTCGCGGCAGAGGTGAACACCCCGAACGGCCCCTCCGCGAAGACACGGGTGCCGACCGGGATCTCGCCGAGCCTGGCGGTGTGGTCGCCGAGCGCCTTCACCGTGATCCGGTAGGAGTCCCCGGCCGGCGCCTCCGAGAGCGAGAACGGATGCTTCGTCGACCAGAACCCTCTCGTCAGGAACCGCCAGAAGAAGAACTGTCCCGCCTCGGCGCCGAGCCGCTCGAGGCCTCGCCCGCCGATCCGGAGCGAGACGACCCCGGGCGCCTCGCGCGTGACCCCGGTGACCCGCAGATCGAAGCGGACAGCGTGCACGAGCGGCCGTACGACCCGGAAGAAGAGCACGAGCCCGAGCGTCAGCGCGAACAGGCTGCGCCAGTAGTCGGCCGCGACGCGGTCGATGACGAACTCGTTGCCGTCGGGGATCATGTGGAACCACGAGAGCGCGATCGCCGCGTAGACCGTGAAGTGCACGGCGTACCACCACTCGTACGAGAGCCTTCGGCGGACGACGACGACCGACGAGGCGACGACGGCGAGCAGGAGCGCGGTGCCGACCGTGGCCGTGATGATCCCCGGGTAGGGCGAGGTCGCGGCGGCGGCGCCGCCGAACGTCGCGGCACCAGGCTGGGGCAGCGTCAGCCAGTTCCAGTACTCGCCCAGGAACGAGTTGCCGTCCTGGCGGGCGTAGCCCCAGACCGAGAAGACGACGTGTGCGAGCACGAGCCCGATCACGGCGTACCCGTTGCGGCGGTGCCAGACGGTGAGCCGGTCGAAGCCGACCGCGCGCTCGAGGAACGGCAACCGGGCGAGCAACAGCACCTCGACCAGCGCCACGTAGCCGGCGAGGAGCGCCGTCAGCCGCCCGAGACCGATCAGCGCAGCGCCGAAGCTGTGCCAGTGGTAGCCGAGACCGTCGGCGCCGCCCGACCCCCAGAACCAGACGATCCCCACGGCATTGCCCAATGCGAAGACACCGAGCGCAACCGCGACCCGGCGGGAGCGGCGGTCGCCCGCGTGCGAGGGAACCGCGCCGGCAAGCGCTGCAGGAGAGATCGCAGAGCTAGTGGTCATGCGCGCGCGCCGCCGCAGAATCCCGGGCGCCCGCCATCAGTTGTCGAGGCCGAGGGAGCGGATGCGAGCGGCTGCATTCGCGCCGGGACGGGCGCCGCCGATCCTGCCGTGGGCGGCGCGGCCGCCGGCAAGGCTGCCGCCGTCTTCCGAGCCGCTCTCGTCGCCGAGACCGAGCGAGCGGATCCGTGCAGCGGAGCCCGCTCCCGGAAGGGTGCCGCCGATCGTGCCGTGGGCGACCCTGCCTCCGGGCAGGCCGCCGCCGTCGTCCGAGCCCGCCCTCCTCGTCGAGGCCGAGGGCGCGAATGGCCGCGGCGGCCGTCGGGCTCGGAGCGCTACTGCCGATGGTTCCGCGGGCCGGAGCGGCAGCGCGAGCAGACGCCGCGGCAGCCTGCGCGAGCAAGCCGGCGACGGCGAGCGCGGTCGCAAGCGCGAGGATGGTGTGGTGTTTCATGAGCTGAGCCTCCTGTAGGTCGATGGGGCCGCGGGCATGTGCTCACGCGTGTGCCTTGAGCAGCGCGGACTGAAGCGACTGGATGAAGGCCCGGCTCGTCAGGGTCGCGCCCGAGACCATCTGGATCTTCGAGCTCTGAGCCTTCAGGAACTCCTGCCGGAGGATCGGCAGCGACTGCGACATGATGAACTGCGAGCGCGAGGTGTGATACGTGTAGCCGCCTCCGAGATCGGTGAACCTCCGCGTCACCGCCTTCCCGTTCGAGGTGGTCTGCATCGTCACGTTCACGGTCACCGTGCCCCACTGCTGCGCAGGCACCGTGCTGCCGGAGAGCTTGAGGGACTTCGTGCTCGAGGCACGCAGCGCCGTCGAGGCCGATGCGGCAGCACCGAACACGGACACCGCGGGGAGCGCAAGGGCGCCCGTACCGAAGAGCACGACGAGAGGGCGGGATGGGCGTAGCGGCTTCAACTGAAAGACCTCCTTGACGGTTGCCCCCACCGTAGGGAGGCTCCGGAAAAGGGCGGGCCAACGAATCGCAAAGGTTTGGACAAGGCCGCCGCCGTGCCCGTGGAACGGGCTGGCGGGCCACGCCTTCGACCCGGTGCGGGGCCGCGGCGTGACCCGCTTTGCTGCGCGAACGATCTCGTCAGCGCTCCGACTCCTTGCCCTTCTTGATCTCTCTCGTGCCTTCGTCCTTCCTGGCCATGGTTGTCACCTCCTCTCCGAGGTCTCGTGCGTGAAGCTCGTTCACGCGGCGGCAAGCTCGGTCTGCCGGATCGCGCGGCCGGGATGGCCCCGGAGCGGCATGTATGCGTACGGATGGTGGAAGAGCTCGAGCGGGTTCTCGTTCTCGCCGACGTCGAGCTCGACGAGCTCGCCGGTCGCGTCCTCTTCGACGACCACCCCGGCGCGTCCGGTGCGACGGCTCCACAGCAGGACGACGTGGCTGCCGATGCCGGCATCGCGGCGCGCGAGCTCCTTCGGGTTCGCGTCGAACGTCAAGCGGTAGCGACGCATGCTGATCTCTCCTTTCGAGGTGACGGCCAGCAGCTGCGGCCTCGTTCTGCCTGGGTGCTTCATGAGATGAGTTGTACGAGCCGCCATCCCAAGCGCGCGCAAGCGTGCGGCAAAGGCTTCGTCCGCTTCGACGAAGAGTCGGCAAAGGCGTCGCGCGATCGGCCGGTAGTTATGCCGAACAGCCGCATCGGAAGGCGGCCTGGCACGATCCGGGGTGGATCGGCGCCCGTCGAGCGCGACGCAGCGGGCCGTGGAAAGGAGGCTATCGATCTTGAGCAGGACTTGATCCGACGGCCCGCTGCGTAGCACATGCATGCCCGCATCGACTCACGCGGACGCGCGTGTAACGAAGAAGGCGGCGCCGCGGTAGGCGCCTGGGTCGTTGATGTCCTGCCTACCGGGGGGAGGGCCTGCGCCGGGCGGCGTAGTTGTGACCGACGGGCGCCGCGCGTGCGCGTAGGGCGCGAGTATGCACGTGGCGGTCCAGCGCCACGAGCGTCGTCGACGGCAACGTAAAGGGCGCCTTGCAGGTAGGGATCGGACGGCCGCCTCCGAATGGTGGGGAAAACCCGCAGAGGCGTTCGGAGTTCCTACCGATGTTCCGGACACCGCAAGCGGCGGAGGGTAGAGCGCATGTTCACACCGACTTTGGCAGGCGCTGTGATCGACCTGAATGGTTCGCCCCGCTACCTCCACCAGGGCTGGTTCCTGATCTCGTACGCGAACCTGGCGGTGATCCTGCTGATGATCGCGGTCTTCGCGCTCGCGATCTGGCTCCCGTTCCCGCACGGAACCGAGGAGGACGAATGAGCAGCCGGGTGGGGAAACCGACGTGGACAGCCCGCGTTCGTGAGGCAGGTGTCGCGGCGCTCCCGCCCGAGAAGCTGCTGGCCGACCGCCAGCCGGTGTACGTCGCCACCTGGATCTACGTGTTCGGCGTCCTTTCGCTTTCGGCGTTCCTGGTCATCCTCGTCTCGGGAGCCGTGATCGCACTGGCCGGGCCGGCGTGGTGGCACACCTCCTCGGTCGGCCATTTCGTCAACAGCACGCACCTCTGGAGCACCGAGCTGTTCTTCTTCTTCATGGTCGTTCACTTGTGGGGGAAGTTCTTTATGGCCGCCTGGCGCGGCCGGCGGGCGCTCACGTGGATCACCGGTGCGATCGCGTTCCTCGTCTCGATCGCGACCGCGTTCACGGGCTACCTGAGCCAGCAGAACCTCGATTCGCAGTGGATCGGCGGCCAGGCGAAGGACGGGCTCAACGCGGCTGGGATCGGGGCGTTCTTCAACGTCCTCAACTTTGGGCAGATGCTGCTGTGGCACGTCGTCTTGCTTCCGCTGGCAGTCGCGTTCCTGATCGGGGTCCATATCCTCCAGGTCCGCAGGCGTGGGGTCGTGCCGCCGTTGCCGGTCAAGGGTGACGGCGAGTGAGCGGCGCCGGCTACCCGCTCGCGCCGGATCCGTCGGTCGAGTGGGCTGGGGCTACCCGTCGCTACGACCTGGTCAAGGAGGCGGTGTTCGCGCTGCTCGTGGTCACGGGGCTCGTGCTCGTCCTGTCCGCGGTGTTCTCCTCCCCCGACGTGAAGCCGGTGACGATCGCGTCGTGGGCGGCGGCCGACCCGAAGGACCTCCTCGCCACCGCGGTCTCGGAGCTGAACGGGACGAGCGGCGTCGCCACCTACGGGCCGCCCTACACCCACGTTGCCGGCGCTGGACAGAACCTGATCGGCCACCTCTCGCTCCAGCGGCTCATCGGCGTCCAGATCCCGGTCGACCCGCCGAGAGCATTCGTGCTCGGGCCGCTCTCGATCCCGGCGCACACCGACCCGACCCTCGCGCAGGCGCTGCTCGCGTACGAGCGGGCGCCGGCGGCACAGCGCCTGGCGTGGGCGAACGCGTACGCGAAGGCGGTCGACCGCGGAGCCGGGATCGGGCACAACCTCACTCCGGGCGACTACGGGCCGATGCCGACGCTGATGGCCTCCTACCTCCAGATGGCCCAGAGCGGCGGGCTGGACGCGGCGCTCACCTCGACCGGGCGCTTCTACCAGTCGAACTTCACCAAGGCGCTGCTCTTCCTGGCCGACGGCTCCTACCTCGAGGCGCTGGCCCAGAAGCAGAACCTGCTCGGGAGCCAGTGGGGGATGATGAACGAGACCGGCAACTTCCCCGGGCAGGCGTGGCTCTGGCTCTACACGTTCTGGTACCAGATCCCGCCCTTCTCCACCTCCGACAACGCCGACGCGCAGATCTGGGGGCTGATGGGGATCCTCTCGCTCGCGTTCGTGCTGATCCCGTTCATCCCGGGGGTGCGGTCGATCCCGAAGTGGATCCCGCTCTACAGGCTGATCTGGCGCGACTACTACCGGAAGGCGCGGGCGGCTGGCCTCGCGCCTCCGTGAACGTGTCCGCAGCCCAGTTAAGGTCGGCGATAGTGTGCGCCGCCGACATCTGCGCGTCGACAACGGGCCTGAAGAGCTTCTGAGCGGTCGCCCGCCCTGGACCGCCGCCGCGGCGAGACTCGTGCGCGTGAGCGGCACGAAGCACATCCACGCCCGCATCGACTCACGCGGACGCGCGTGTAACGAAGCCGTCGAACGACGGCGCAGGGCGAGGGGGAGGGGGTGATCGATCTTGAAGCGGGCTTATCGACGGCGAGCTCGTTCCCTTGCCACTCACAGTCGATGTAGACGTTCCTGTCCATCCGCGTCGACCGCCGCTCGAGTCCGACTCCCGCCGTGATTGCAGCGCAGTTGTGTCAGTGCTGTCACTTCCGCTGTCACGTTCGTGTCAGTGCACAGTGCTAACGGAGAGGAACAGCTGCTTCGCGATCTCCTGGTTCGTGATCCAAGGGCCAGCAGCCTTAGAACCTGATGCTCACGCCCGGACAGGGGTCGCATACCGTCTGAGTCTCGGCCGTGGCTTCGGCTGCGGCGAGACGAGCGCCGAGGAGGGGGTGCACAAATTTCTGCCCTACAGCCAGGGGATTTTTGCGCCGGCCCTAGCGAATCCGCAGCGGCGAGCCGTCGCTCACGGGCATTGGATGCACCTCTTGTACGACTCGAAACAGAGTGCCGTGCCAGCGTGCACCATCCGCCGCCGCGGGACTCCGTAGTAGTGAGCGCGAGAGCTCCGCGGTTTCGCCGATGCCGCAGGAGTCTGCTCGTGCGAGGCTTGAACGCGACGAGAGGAGGTGACATGACCACGATGTCTCATGAGCAGCCTTCGTCGCTCGTCAAGAGGTCCGTGTGGCTCGATGCACGAGACCTGTGGGCAACGCTGGCGATTGCCATGATCTGGCTTGCCGTGCTCTTCGTCGGCGTGTTCGGGCCAGACCTCGTCGCAAGGAGTAATGACGGCAATGTCACGACGATTCCATCCGGGATCGGAGTCGCATTCTTCGCACTTTTCGCGACGATGTCGGTCGCGAAGTACGGCTTCAGCAAGCGGACAAGCGACAGCTAGACGGCTGCTGCTGCTTCTGTTTCATCGTCTACGACACCGACCTGTTCCTGCCGCCGCACAAACAGACGAGGTGAAAGGAGGCCCCCGATGGCAACGATCAAAGACGCGGCCAGCGAGTTCCTCGCCCACAAGCGGGTGGCGGTCACCGGTGTCTCGCGCACGCCGGGAAGCCACGGCAGCAACGTTATCTACAAGCGGCTGCGCGAGCGCGGCTACGAGGTCTTCGCGGTCAACCCGAACGCCGAAGAGGTCGAGGGCGACCCGGCCTTTCGCGACCTTGGCGCGATCCCTGGCGGTGTCGAGGCGGTTGTGATCGGAACGAGGCCGGAGATCGCCGAGGAGACGATGCGCGAGTGCGCCGAGCTCGGGATCAAGCACGTCTGGATGCACCGCGGCCCGGGCGCAGGCAGCGTCTCTGAGACGGCGACTGCGTACGGGAGGGAGCGTGGGATCGCGGTGATCGACGGCGGCTGTCCGTGCATGTTCGGACCGACCGCCGATTCCGGTCACAAGGCGATGCGCCTGATCTTCACCCTGACCGGCAACGTCCCGAAGCGAGTCTGATCTTGGAGGTGTTGTAATGAAGCAGTACGAGTACAAGGTCATCGACACCGGCAAGCACGTCGAGCAACAGCTGAACGAGCTGGGTGCGCAGGGCTGGCACGTCGTCGGCGTAACGACGAAGAAGCAGCTCTTCATTGCCCCACCGCAAGCGATCATCCTGATGCGCGAGGTGCAGGCAAGCGACGCGGCTCACGAGCGCGCCTCGCTCGTACACGCGAGCGCGTAGCACGAGCCTCGCAAGGCAACGGGCCGAGGGCGCAACTCGCCAGTCTTCGGGAACAACAACCCGAGAGGAACCCCGACGTACCGGACCGCAGCCGCACTGCGTTCATCGCGATACCGATCGTCGGCTTCATCTTCGCGCCCGAGCGGACGACGGTTTCGGTCGACCGGTTCAACGCCTGGCTCGGGAACGGCCGCCTCGTCGCGGCGTCCGTGCTCGCCGGCGTCGGTCTCTATCTGGTCTTCCGCGGGGTTGTCCAGTAGTTCCGTTAATGCGATCGCCGGTTATGCGATCTACTCTTCGGATCCTGGGATGGCGACGGCGGTAGTGAACTACCGGTATGAGCTGCGTCGTGGCAATGAGCTAGTCGCCACGGGCCGTCTGGCTCGCGAGCAACCGTTCGAGGTCGGCGAGGGCGTTGAGATTGCCGGCCTCATCGGGATCGTGCGGACGGTCGAGCCGATCCTGGGCGAGCGCGAACTACGCCTGGTCGTGCAGTTGGGGCGCAAGACAGCAGACGCCTAACTATTCGCCTGACGACGACGGCACCGACGAGTCCGTGCCTTCGATTCCGCAGCCGAATACACTCGCGTAGATGGCGATGGAATATGCCGTGCAACGGCTCGAAATGGGCGATGTCGTCCTGATCGACGTTCCCGAGCAAGGAGGGAAAGTCGAGGCGATTGTGGCGCGCGCGATCGATCGAACCGATAAGACCGTGCGCGTATGGCTTCGCGTGGAAGGGCGTGATGAGTTCGCTACGGAGTGGCCACTCGACGAGATGGTCACCGTTGTGCGTGGCCCTTGAACCGTCGCGCCCCTTGGCTGGCCAACCGGAAAGCGGCGGCGTCGATCGAGAAGGTTCGTCGACGACAGCTGCGCCGGCCACTCACAAGAGCGGTCGAGGTCGTCGGCGATCAGCGGCTCAACAGCGTGCCCCCTTGGGGAAATGGCGGACTGACAAGGCGGTGGTCCCCCAGCCAAGCCGACGGGAACGCTTTGACCCCCTCCCTACACGAGGCAGGGGCTCGCGTCCCCGCCACTTCGGACAACAGTAATCGTAGGCGTTCAGGTGAGGGAGGGACCTCTGGCGTCGCGGAATGTAGGGCCTGGTCGTGTTCGGCCGATGTTCGGCCGATGTTCGGCTCTGTTGTCCGTCCGGACGTGAAATCGGACAATAAACCCTGCAAACGCGAGAGCCGACGACGGACCGCTCTCGCGTGCTGCACACGCCGCTCCAATCGTTGATTGTCGCGCTCCGTGCCTCGCGCAGGGACGTCGCCACGATCGCGAGGTTCGGGTAGTCGGCGAGCACGGCGGCGTTCAAGCGCTCGTACGCAGCGGTATCCAAGTCCGTATCGCAGAACGACGAACGATCATCGAAGTCGCCCGCCAGGCCGGCCACTCACCAACGATGACGCTCGACACCTACGGCCACGTCTTCGACGAGCTCGAAGACGCCGAACCCGTCACCGCGGAAGACCTGATCCGCGCCGCGCGGGCCGGCGACGGAAACGGTGTGTCCCAGGCGCGACCCGAGCAAAGCGCCGTAAGCTCCCGAGCAAACAAAAACCACGCTGAGCGGGGCTTTTAGAGAGCCGACGCGCGGATTCGAACCGCGGACCCCTTCATTACGAGTGAAGTGCTCTACCAGCTGAGCTACGTCGGCCTGGACACCTGAGTGTAGCGAGGTGATCGACCACCTCGGCCCTTGATCGAGACGCCCAACGTGCGGCTCTCGTGCTGCAGCAACGAGGCGGCCGGCCACTTCCAGTTCGATCCGATCCGTCCGTACGTCGGGCCTATCGGCTCGCGAGCCGCGAACCGCGCGGCTTCGGCCCCTCGGACTCGCCGCCGGTCCGTACTCGGTCGAGCACTGGACCGACGACCTCCGCGACCTGCTCGACGCGATCGGGGATCGAGTGCCGTGCACTTGCTTAAAAGGGTTCACCGAGCCGGTCGCGCTTTCATCCCCCGCCTCCGTTGACCTTCCGCCCTCCGGCCTTGCGGCCCTCGTCGTACCGGCCCTCAGAAGCGGCTTCGACTTACTCGCGCTCCGTACTCGGTGCACGCGGGAAGTTACGGGGTCGTGAACCGCGCCGCAAGGAGCGGCCGATGAGAAATACCGCAACGAGCGACCGATTCTTCAACCGACCTGCGCGGCCGCCGCCTCGCGGGAGACAGCGATGCATTCCTCGGCCTCCGCGCGGTTGCCGAAGCCGCGCGTGACGACCGAGCCTTTCTGATCGAGGTCCTTGTAGACCTGGAAGAAGTGCTCGATCTCGTCCCGCAACTCGGACGGGATGTCGTGGATGTCCGACAGCCGGCCCCAGACCGGGTCGCGCAGCGGCACGCAGATCACCTTCTCGTCGGGGCCCTTCTCGTCCGACATGTGAAAGATGCCGACCGCCCGCACGCGGATGCGGCAGCCCGGGAACGTCGGGTCGCTCACGAGCACCATTGCGTCGAGCGGGTCGCCGTCCTCCGCGAGCGTGCCCTCGACGAAGCCGTAGTCGGATGGGTAGCTCACCGACGTGAAGAGGCGGCGATCGAGGACGATGCCGCCGAGCTCCTCGTCCCACTCGTACTTGTTGCGCGATCCGCCCGGGATCTCGACGAACACCACGACCTCACTCATGCCCTCAGGCTAGCCGCCCGCGGTCCTGCCCTACGCTGCGAGCTCCCGCGAGACCTCGACGAAGAGCGCCTCGAGCGCGAGCTGCGGCGCCAGGTTGAACTCCTCGAGCTTGCGCCACGTGTCGCGCACCGCCTCGGCCGCGCGCTCCGCGCCGAGCAGACGCTCGCGCGTCGCGTCGCAGTCGGAGCTCCTCGAGCATGTCGACGTGGGTCGCGGCCGCCTCGGCCCCGACGCCGACGATCACCAGATCGCGGTACCAGGACGCGAGCTCCTCCAGCTGCGCCAGCAGCTCCTCCCGCTCGGCGCCGCGCTGCGCCCGGCGCACGCGCTGTTCGGCCTCCCGCGCCGGCAGCTCGAGCCCGCGCACCTTCACGTCCTCCAGTTGCTTCGCCTCCGCCCCGCGCTCCCGCGACGCCTCGACGAGCGCCGCCGCGGCGTCCGCGGGCTCGAAGTCCGCCTCGGTGTAGGCCGCCCGAGCCTGCGCGAGCAAAACCTCGCGCCGCCGCACCGCCGCGGGGTCGAGCAGCCGCGAGAGCCGGTCGAGCCGGCCGCCGGCGACGCGCGCCAGCGCGACGCGCCGCGCCTCGTCGAGCTCGGGCGCGCGGGCGTCGATCGCCTCGCGGATCGCGCGCTCCGAGAGCCTCGTGAACGGCACGAGCTGGCAGCGCGAGCGGATCGTCTCCGGGATCGGCCCCAGGTCGTCCGCGACGAGCACGATCACCGCGTACGCGGGCGGCTCCTCGAGATCCTTCAGGAGCGCGTCCGCCGCGTCCTCGTTCATCAGGTGCGCGCTGAGGACGAGGTACACCCGCCGGTCGGCCTCGAACGGCCGCATGTGCAGGTCGCGGCGGAGCTCGCGGATCGCGTCGATCCGGATCATGTCGCCGAGCGCGTCGAGCTCGTAGAGATCCGGATGCACCTTCCGCGTCGTCTCGAGCAGCTCGAGCGCGAACGCCCGCGCAAGCTCGCGCTTCCCGACGCCGGCCGGCCCGTGGAAGAGGTAGGCGTGCACCGGCCCCTCCCTGACGGCGGCGTCGAGGAGGCGCTTGGCCTCTGCCTGTTCTCTATAGCCCTCGAACCTGCTCACGTACCTGCTCCGCGATTCCCTCCGGACTCTCCGAGCCGTCGAGCAGCGTAACCCGCTCGGGGAAGAGCGACGCCAGCTGCCGGTAGCCCTCCGAGACGACGCCGCGGAACTCGGCGTCCTCCCGCTCGATCCGGTCGAGGTAGCCGCTCTGCCGGCCGCGCGCCGCGTCGGCACCGAGCACGAGCACGAACGTCCGCGCGGGCATCAGCCCGCCCGTGACCATCCGGTTCAGCTGCAGCACCTGCTCGACGCCCAGCCCGCGCGCGATCCCCTGGTAGACGATCGACGAGTCGATGTAGCGGTCGCAGACGACCCACGCGCCGCGCTCGAGCGCCGGCCGGATGACCCGCTCGACGTGCTCGGCGCGCGCCGAGGCGAACAGCGTCGCCTCGGCCCACGGCGTCATCTCGAGCCCGTGCAGGACGACATCGCGGATCGCCTCCGCGAGCGGTGTGCCGCCGGGCTCACGGGTCGAGATCACCTCGCGACCGCCGGCGCGGAGCCACTCGACGAGCAGCCCCGCCTGCGTCGTCTTGCCCGCTCCGTCCTGTCCCTCGAAGGTGATGAACACCGCATGCCTAATCTACGGCGTGTGCGCACCGTCGTAACCGGAGGAGCCGGCTTCATCGGCTCGCATCTCGTCGACGCCCTCGTTGCCCGCGGGGACGACGTGGTGATCGTCGACGACCTTTCCACCTTCGGCCGCCGCTACGTGAACCCGCAGGCGACCCTCGTCGAGCGCGACATCCGCGACGGGATCGACGTCGACGGCGCCGAGGTCGTGTACCACCTCGCCGCGCAGACCGACGTGCAGACCTCGATGCGCGAGCCCGCGCGCGACGCGGCCGTGAATGTCGTCGGCACGGCCAAGGTGCTCGAGGCGGCCCAGCGGGCGGGCGCGCGCGTCGTCTTCACCTCGACCGGCGGCGCGATCTACGGCGAGTGCGCGGAGCCCGCGACCGAGACGACGCAGCCGCGAGCCGGGCTCGCCCTACGGCATCGCGAAGCTCTGCGGCGAGGAGTACCTCTTCGGCTTCAACCGGATCCACGCGACGACGCACGTCGTCGCCCGGCTCGGGAACGTCTTCGGGCCGCGTCAGTCGCCGTCGCTCGAAGGCGGCGTGGTGTCGATCTTCCTCGACCGGCTGGCGCGCGGCGACCGGACGGTCATCTTCGGCGACGGGCTGCAGGAGCGCGACTTCGTCTTCGTCGGCGACGTGGTCGCAGGCACTGCTCGCGGCCGGCGCGCACGAGGGCGGCGTCTTCAACGTCGGCAGCGGCGTCCCCACAACCGTGCTCGCGCTGCACGAGGCCTGCGCGCGCGCCGCCGGCGTGCCCTCGGAGCCGGCGTTCGAGGCCGCGCGGCTCGGCGACCTCCGCCGCTCGGCACTCGACGTCTCGCGCGCCGCGACCGAGCTCGGCTTCCGGGCGCAGATGAGCCTCGACGACGGGATCGCGCGGACGTGGCAGTGGACGAAGGAGGGAGCGGCGTGACGGCGAAGATCGACTCCCCTTGGACGCACCGCTGCTCACGCCCCATGACCTCGTCCGGCCGTGGAAGCGTGCAACGGTGGTCGCAAGCCTCGTCGCCGCTGTCGAGCTCGCGCTCCTGATCGGTGCGGGCCTCGTGCTCGCCGCAAAGCCGCTCTCGCACGCGATCCGCAAGCACGCGGTCGAGATCAAGACGGCCAGGGCGGCGGCACCCGCGCCGTCGAGGCAGCTGAAGCAGGCGATCAAGCGCATGAACGCCCCGGCCGGGCATGCTCGCCCGCGCAGCCACGTCCGCATCATGGTGCTGAACGGCAACGGCCATGCCGGCGCCGCCGGTGCCGAGGCCGCGCGCCTCCAGCACCTCGGCTACAAGGTCACCGGCGCCGGGAACGCCCGCCGCCAGGACTACGCCTCGAGCGTCGTCATGTACCGGGACGGCTGGCGCGCGGAGGGCATGCGGCTCGCGAAGGATCTCGGCGTGAAGGTCGTCGGCCCGCTCGACGGCGTCCGTGCGAGCGCGCTGCAGGGCGGGCAGCTGCTCGTCATCGTCGGCTCATAGGCGTTCGGCAGCGCTGTTCAGCACTTCGGCGTGCCCGAGTTCACGAGCTTGAGCGTCCTCGCGTAGTAGTCGTTGTACGTCGGGTTGCGCCCGTCGTACACCGTCGCCAGGTTGAAGGCCGGCAGCGCCGCGCGCGGGCAGGCGCGCGTCACGAGCTGGAAGAACCCGAGCTGGTACCAGGCCTCGGCGTTCTTCGGCTGCACCTCGGTCGCCTTCTTGAAGTACCCGTACGCGCGCTCGTTCGCGGCGCGGTACGCCGCGAGCCAGCCCTTGGCATGCGCGTGCTTGATCTGCGCGCCCTGGTCGAGCTCGGCCGCGGCGGCCTGGTAGAGCGGGTCGAGCGCGAACGGGTTCACCGACCGCGACCGCTGCGCGAGCGTGACCGCACGCTGGTCGTTCACCCCGACCGCGGCGGCCGCCTGGTTGTCCCAGCGCGAGCCGAGCCAGACGGCGAAGAGCGAGAAGCCGACCGCGAGCAGGAAGCCCGCCGCGGTGACGACCGTGAACGGCCGCGGTCGCCTCGGCTCGGTGCGTGGGCGCACGACGAGCGCGCCGGCGATGAAGAACGCGAGCCCGGACACGGAGACGAAGTCCCAGTCGAGGTCGAGCAGGCCGTGCAGGAAGTACGCGGGCAGCGCAAGTGCCAGCGCAAGCTGCGGCCCGGGACGGCGGCGGCCGCGCACGACGAGCCACGCGACCGACCCGAGGAAGAGCAGGGCGCCGACGATCCCGGTCTCGCTCAGGAACTGGACGGGCAGGTCGTGCGGCTCGATCGTCTGGTCGAGGCTCGTCGTCCGGTAGCGCAGGTTCGTGCCCTGAAACGTCCCGGCGCCGGTGCCCTGCGAGCGGCGCGTGCTCGAACCCTCGCCACGCCTGCTGCCACCACGTGTAGCGGAAGTTCCCGCCCGCGGAGGCGAGACGCGACGGCGAGTTCGTGAGCTCCGTGCCGGACGACGTCGTGAACGAGCTCCACCACGAGTGCGCGTGCGCCGCGCTGACCCCGACAGCGGCGCCGAGCACGACCGCGAGCCCGGCGAGCGCGAGCCGCTTGACCGCCGTCACCTGCGGTAACGGGAAGCGGCTGAGGCCGACCGCGATCAGCGCGTCGACCGCGAGCACGATCCCGAAGACCACACCCGCGTGGACGCGCGCGGCATGCGTCTGCCCGTCGGAGGTGATCCCGTCGAGCGCGAAGGCGACCGCAAGCGCGCCGGCCGCCGGCAGCCCGGCCGCGATCAGCGTCGAGAGCGCCTCGATCCAGGCGTGGGAGAGCAGCATCCAGAGGGCGACGACGACGATCGCGACCAGCACGCCGCCGCGCGAGAACGTGAGCCCGATCACGACCATCCAGCCGAACACGAGCAGCGTCCCCGCCGTTCGCCGCTTCGCCGCCAGGCAGAGGCCGATCGGCAGGGCGATGTCGCCGAGCAGCGCGAGCCCGTTCCAGTAACCGACGGGGCTGCGCAGCCGGGCGACGCGCCCGTAGTCCTCGTACAGCCAGGGCAGCACCTTGCCGAGGAGCGCCCAGATGCAGACGACGCCGAGCAGAATCGAGAGGCCGTAGAGCAGCCGGCGCGGCTGCTCACCGAGGAGCGCGCCCAGGCACGCGAAGGCGAGGTAGACGAAGGTGCGGTTCGTGTAGTTCCAGCTGCGGTCGGGGTCCTGGGACCACGCGATCGTGAGCGCACACCAGATCGCAAAGGCCGCGAGCGGCAGGAACGCGACCATGCCGGACGGCGCGCCCTTGACCGCGAACAGCACGCCCGCGAGCAGGAGCGCGCCGGCGCCGATCCACGCGAGCGACGACCCGCGGGGATCGTGGGCGAAGAACATCGCCGCGAACAGCAGCGCCAGGGCGAGCGTCAGCGGAGAGAGGATGTCGCGCGCCAGTTGGCTTCCCGGCCGCATTCCATTCGACGCTAGCATCCGGATCTGACTGTCCCAGGGGCGGCTAACGATCGCCTTACACAGTCGAAACCGGCCCCATACTGCAGTCCGGGAGACTCGTCATCATCCCCGTGACCGTGTCCAGTTCCGACGCCATGAGAAATTCCGCCGCCCGGTCCTCGGCTTCGCCCTGCTCGCGTTCGCGCTTGCGCTCGTCGCGGCGGTGCCCGCCACCGCGGCGCGCGCGGCCGAGTCCGCCAGCGTGCCGTGCTGGAAGCGGCTCCTCAACGACTGGTACGACGGCCGCATCGACAAGATCTATCCGATCCCCTGCTACTCCGTTGCGATCAAGCACCTGCCGCCGGAGACGGAGATCTACGGCAGCGCGAAAGAGGACATCCTCGCCGCGCGCCAGGCAGCCCTGAGCAAGCAGTCCGCGCCGCCCGAGAAGGAGTCGCCCACGACGTCGACGAGCCAGACGCCGCCGCAGACGACGACCACCACCGAGACGAAGACGACGAACGGCACCACGACCACGACCACGGCCCTCGTCATCATCGCGAACCCGCCGAGCACGACGCCGAAGAAGAAGGGCGGCATCTCGGGGGCCCTCGCCGACATCACACCGGGCGACCCACAGGCGTTCCCGCTGCCGCTCCTGATCCTCGGCGCGCTCGCGATCCTGCTCGTCATCGCGGGTGCGATCGGGATGATCTGGCAGCGCTCGCATCCGCGCGACGAGCCGCCGCCCGCGTAGAATAGAGGGGTGCCGGAGGGCCGGAAAACCCCGCATATTGCGGGTTTTTCTGTCCGTCCGACCCGGGGCTTACGGTACTCGGTCCGCCCGTCAACGGGTTAGCCAGGCCGACCGCGGAAGAGGAGAGAGACAAATGGCGTCCCTAGAGCAGGAAAGCGCGACCACAGGCAAGGCTCGGATCGAGGGGGTTCCGATCGAACCGGAGGCGCTCGTCAACACCGTCGCGAAGGAGGACGCCTCGCTCGCGGTTCGCCGCCACTTCACGATTCCAGGCCGCGACCCCTTCGACGAGATCGAATGGGAGAAGCGCGACGCCTACATCCCGGGCAAGGACAAGCCGGTGTTCGACCAGAAGGGCGTCGAGTTCCCGAAGTTCTGGTCGCAGACGTCGACGAACATCGTCGCGCAGAAGTACTTCCGCGGCCGCATGACTTCGCCGGAGCGCGAGCATTCCGTGCGGCAGATGATCGGCCGCGTCGTCACGACTCTCGGGAGTTGGGGTCGCGAGGGCGGCTACTTCAAGAACGAAGACGAGGCGCAGACGTTCGAGGACGAATTGAAGGCGATACTCGTGAACCAAATGGCCGCTTTCAACTCACCTGTTTGGTTCAACGTCGGGTTTGAGGAGCGCCCGCAAGGATCTGCTTGCTTCATCCTTTCCATTGACGATTCGATGGATTCGATTCTCGATTGGATTCGCCGCGAGGGGATTATTTTCCGTGGCGGCTCCGGCTCCGGGGTCAATCTCTCGAAGCTGCGCTCCTCGAAGGAGCAACTCTCGAAGGGCGGCTACGCCTCCGGCCCGGTGTCGTTCATGCGCGGCGCCGACGCATCCGCGGGGACGATCAAGTCCGGCGGCAAGACGCGGCGCGCGGCGAAGATGGTCGTCCTCGACGTCGACCACCCGGACATCCTCGAGTTCGTCTGGTGCAAGGCGCGCGAGGAGGAGAAGGCGCGCGTGCTCGAGGCGGCGGGCTACGACATGTCGCTCGACTCGCCGGACTGGTCGTCGATCCAGTACCAGAACGCGAACAACTCCGTCCGCGTCTCGGACTCCTTCATGCAGGCGGCCGAGGCCGGCACTGACTGGAATCTCACCGCCCGCGTCGACGGCTCTGTCATTGAGACGATCAACGCGCGCGACCTGCTGCGTCAGATCGCTGACGCAGCGTGGCGGTGTGCGGATCCGGGAGTGCAATACGACACGACCATTAACTCGTGGCATACGTTGCCAAACACGGGCCGGATCAACGCATCGAACCCGTGCTTCCCGGGCGACGCGCGCGTTCATTCGACGCACGGTCTGATGACGATGTTCGATCTCTGGTACCGCGCCTGTGAAGGCGAGGAGATCCGCGTCTACACGCACCGGGCCACTGCCGAGACACCAGGCGAAGGCGTGCTGGCCTCGGTGCCCCTCCAGGTGGTACAGACCGGCTACTCGCCGATCCTTCGCCTTCGGTTCGCGAATGGTCACGAGCTCAGGTGCACCCCGAATCACCGCATCTGGACGCTAAACCGCGGTTGGGTTGCCGCGGAGGATCTGACGGAAGAAGATCAGCGTGTTGCTGAATGACACCGCCTACGCCCGCTGTCGATGCTTCGTGGGCGCTACCCGAGAAGGTCGAGGCGCTCGCAGTCTCGGGAACCCGCGGCGGAACTCGCGTCGCGCAACGGCTGCCCGAGCGCTGGAGCGAGGGCCTTGGCGAACTGCTCGGCCACCTCGTCGGTGACGGCTGTATGACCGAGTCTCAGACCCAGTGGATCTACGGTGGCGACGACATCGATGACGGGCTTGCGGCGTCACACGAAGGACTTCTGCGCGAGCTAATCGGCGGAATCTCGCGGCAGCAAATGGACAATGGAACTGTCCAGTTCCGCGCCGGCAGCGAGGCCGTGCGGATGTTCTTCCACCGTCTCGGCGTCACCACGTCGCGTGCCCATGAGAAGCGCGTGCCCGAGGCGATCTTCACCGCGCCGGTGGATGTGCAGGCTGCGTTCCTTCGTGGTCTTTTCGGAGCCGACGGATGCGTGAGCGTGAACGCGCTGAAGTCCAATCGCTACGTCGGTCTCGGCAGCAGCAGCGAACTCCTACTCAAGGACGTTCAGCGGCTTCTCAATGCGTTCGGCATTCGCCTCGCGGATCTACGCGGCGCGCGGGCCGGCGGCCGCAAAGCTCACCTATACACGCCGCGACGGAACGGCGATGACGTACACTCTCCCGTCAGATGTTCGACCTCCGAATTCAAGGTCAGAGCTCTCGGAGTTGTTCGCGGAATGGATCGGCTTCTCCGACTCCTCGCAAGAACTCTTCTCTTGCGAGGATCCTCGGGTCGAGCACGGCAGTACAGGTCAATCGGCGCTACACGAATCTCGTCGAGCCGCGAGCACGATGGACAGGAAGTCGTCTACAACCTCAGCGAACCGTTGCATCACTCGTACATCGTCGACGGCGTCCTCGTCGCGAATTGCTCGGAATACATGTCGATCGATGACAGCGCATGCAATCTCGCATCGTTGAACCTGATGAAATTCCGCCGGGAGGACGGCGAGCTCGATGTCGAGGCGTTCGAGCATGCGGTTGATGTCGTGTTCCTCGCGCAGGAGATTCTGGTCGGCTACTCGAGCTACCCAACGCCGGAGATCGAGCGGAACGCGCGCGCGTACCGCCAGCTCGGGCTCGGCTACGCGAACCTGGGCGCGCTCCTGATGGCGCGCGGCCTGCCATATGACTCGGATGAAGGCCGAGCCTACGCCGCCGCGATTACCGCGCTCATGACCGGACGCGCGTATCGCAAGTCCGCGGAGATCGCCGGCCGGATGGGTCCGTTCGCGGGCTACCGGCCGAACGCCGCGGCGATGCTCGGCGTGATCGCGAAGCACCGCGCGTCGGTCGGCAACATCGCCGAGGCGCACACCGTGCCGACCGACCTGCTGACCGCGGCCCGCAAGGCGTGGGACGATGCGCTCGACCTGGGCGAGGTGAACGGCTACCGGAACGCGCAGGCGACGGTACTGGCCCCCACCGGCTGCCTCGTCGGCGACAGCCTCGTCTCCACGAGCCGCGGGCTCGTCAGGCTGCGCAGCCTCGGCGATCCCGTCGGCTCGAAGTGGCAGGACCTCGAACTCGAAGTCGCAACCGACGAAGGGCCTCGGCAAGCGACGAAGTTCTACGTCAACGGGTTCGAGCAGGTCGTCTCCGTCGAGACCGGCAGGGGCTACCGAATCCAGGGAACTCCGACGCACCGGATCAAGGTCGTCGCCGCCGGCGGCAGCTGGGTCTGGCGGCGGTTCGGCGAGATCCAGCCGGGCGACCGGGTGCCGCTGATGCTCGACGGCATCGTCGGCGATCCCGTCGAGGTGGTGCTTCCGCCGCTCGGCGAGCTCCACTGGAACGCCGACTTTCGCACGCGGGTGCCGCGGACGATGAACGCCGATCTGGCGGAGCTGGTCGGCTACTTCATGGGTGACGGGTCGCTCCATGCGAAGGGCCTTCGCTTCTGCGTCGCGAACGGGGACGACGAAGTCGTCGAGCGCCTCACCGAGCTGACGAACGCGCTCTTCGGCCTCGATCCCGTCGTCACGCCTCAGAAGGGGTACATGGAGGTGTCGATCCACTCCGTGCCGCTCACGATCTGGTGGGAGGCCTGCGGCTTCGCGAAGCTGCCGCCTCATGCCGAGCACGGCGGCAAGGGCTGGGTCGCACACATTCCGGATGCCGTGCTGCACACGAACGACCGCGACATCTACGGCTCGTTCGTCCGCGGTCTGTTCGAGGCGGACGGAACGACCAGCAACGGCTACCCGTCGTTCAGCACGGTCTCCGAGCAGTTCAGCCGCGACGTCCAGACCCTGCTCCTCACGCTCGGCTTCGTGACGACCCGCAAGATCGATGGCACCGCCTCGAACTGGGGCGACCACGAGCGCTACATCCTGCGCCTCCTGAACGTCGCCGCGGCAGATCGCTTCCTCGAGGAGATTGGCTTCATCTCGGACCGGAAGATCGAGGCGCTCCTGGTGGGAGACCACAGGCAGGCGTCCCGGAAGGATCACATTCCGGTCAGCCGCGAGCTCGTCGACGAGCTCGCGCCGGAGAACGACTCTCTCCGCAGGACGATGCTGATGGCGCTGGCTCGTCGTGGCGATGTGTCCCGCCGGTCGGCGACGGCGCTCCTCGAGCGCACGGCGGACCCGTCTCTCGAGCACCTGCTCGGCTTCTACTACGACACGGTTGAGACCGTCGAGGTGCTGGACGACCAGCCGACGTACGACCTCTCGGTTCCGGAGAACGTGACGTATGTGGCCAACGGCTTTGTCAGTCACAACACGATCAGCTTCATGATGGACTGCGACACGACCGGGGTCGAGCCGGACTTCTCGCTGGTCAAGTCGAAGAAGCTCGTCGGCGGCGGCGAGATCACGATCGTGAACAAGACCGTGCCGCTCGGGCTCGAGAAGCTCGGCTACTCGCCGCGCGAGATCGACGAGGTCGTCGCGTTCGTCGACGAGCGCAACACCGTCGTCGGCGCGCCGTACGTGAAGACGGAGCACTACCCGGTGTTCGACTGTGCGATCGGCGAGCGGGCCGTTCATTACGGCGGCCACGTGAAGATGATGGGCGCGATCCAGCCGTTCATCTCGCGGCGCGATCTCGAAGACCGTGAACTTGCCGGAGTCGGTCACCGTGAACGACGTCGCGCAGGTGTACATCGATGCGTGGAAGCTCGGCGTCAAGGCCGTCGCGATCTACCGCGACAACTGCAAGGTCGCCCAGCCGCTGTCGGGCAAGGGAGAGAAGGCGCAGGGCACGCTTGCGCCGGCCGGTGCGGCCGCGGCGCGTCGCGGCGCCGCGCCGCCGGCGGCTGCCGGACGACCGCACCGAGGTCGGCCGGAAGTTCCGCGTCGGCGAGTACGAGGGCTACATCCATGTCGGCCTCTTCGACGACGGCACGCCCGGCGACATCTTCGTCGACATCGCCAAGGAGGGCACGACCCTCGCCGGTCTGATGAACTCGTTCATGATCGCCGTCTCGCTCGGCCTCCAGTACGGCGTGCCGCTCGAGGTGTACGTCTCGAAGTTCGCGCACATGCGCTTCGAGCCGTCAGGCGTCACGAACGACCCTGACATCCGCGCGGCGAAGTCCATCGTCGACTACGTCTTCCGCTGGATGGGCAAGAAGTTCCTCTCGGTCGACCAGCAGGAGGAGATCGGGATCCTCTCGCCCGAGGTGCGGGCCCGCCTGGCGGCCGCCTACGCCGCCGGCGCGCCCGAGGCGCCGGAGATCGAGGCGCCCCTGCCGTCGCCCGGTCAGACCGCGCTCTTCAACACGCACGAGGACGCGATCGAGTGCTCCCGCTGCGGCGGGCGGATGGTGCGGGCCGGCACGTGCTACACGTGCCGCGACTGCGGGACGTCGACCGGCTGCGGTTGATCCGCCCGTAGCCCACCACGACTGACGCGATGGGCGCCTTCGGGCGCCCACCGTGTCTAGGTCCGGGGCGTGGTGGACGCCTGCGTCCACTGCACCGAGACTTCGACTGACTGGACTAGAGCGTGGGCGGTGGCACGCCATAGGATGGGAGCGTGCGCGACGACGACGTCAGGAGCTCCTGCTTCGCGTCGCTCGATGTGCTCTGCGCCCGATTCGGGGAGGACATTCCGTACCCGCAAGGTCTGGCTCAAGGCTTCAACTTTCGCGGGCGACGGATCCCGTTCCTCTCCGCACAGAAAGGCATTTACCGAGCTGCCGCGCAGAGCGGTCCCGCAGCGCTGTCGATCCAGACGTCCTGGAAATCGCCGTATGGCGACGCCGAGACCGAAACCGGATATCGCTACGCCTACCGATCCGGATCAATCGACCAGCCCGACAACCGCGCGCTTCGGGCGGCATTCACGCTCGCCGTTCCGCTCGTCCACTTCGTTGCAACCCGACCCAACTACTACAAGCCGATCTACCCCTGCTTCGTCACAGAGGACGACGCGGTCGGGCGATGGGTCATCGTGTCGCCGGGGAAGATGGTCGGCCCGCTCGACGAGCTCGAGCCCGTCATCGTCGAGGATCCACTCGAGCGGCAGTATGTGTTTCGAGAAACCCGTGTTCGCATCCATCAGGCACGGTTCCGTGCGCGAGTCGTGCCAGCGTACGGTGACCGGTGCGCGATTTGCCGTCTCCGGGAGTCGCGCCTTCTCGACGCCGCGCACATCATCGGCGACCGAGACGAGCAAGGCGATCCAGCGATCACCAACGGCCTCAGCCTCTGCTCGATCCATCACCGAGCCTACGATCAGAACCTCGTCGGGATAACGGCTGACTATGAGGTGCGCGTCTCAGGACAACTTCTGGACGAGGATGACGGCCCGATGCTCGACCTCTTGAAGGCGTTCCACGAGCAAGCGATCGTCGTGCCGCAACGCCGGGGCTGGCAACCTGACCGGGCGCGACTTGCGGTGCGGTTCGATCAGTTCGTTGCAGCGAGCTCGGAGAGCGCCGAACGTTACTCGAGCAGCAGCGCGGCGAGGCTGTCCGCGAGCCAGTCGCGGTAGCGAGCGCGGCCCCAGCCGCGTTGGCGGACGAGCACCTGGTGCAGCTCCGGGCTCGTGAGCGCCCATACCGTCTCCGCCGCCTCCTTCTTCGGAATGCGGAGCGCGCCGTTCCGCGCAAGCGCGTCAACGACGACGCGCAGGTTGGCGAGCCGGTCCGCGTGCGCGCGCCCGAGGAGCTCCGCCAGCTCCGGCTCGGCGCGGGCGGCACCGGCGATGACGGCGAGAAGTGGCGCAGCGCGCTCGAGGCGCGCGCTGATGTCGGCGGCGAAGATCCGCAGCTGCTCGCGCTGGTCCGTCGCGGCGGCGAGCGCTCGCGGGCCCTCCTGCTCGGGCACCGGCCGCGGATCGGAGCCGCGGACGGCGCGCGCGAGGAGCTCGCCGACCAGCGCGCGCTTGTTACGGAAGCGCGCGTAGATCGTTTCCTCGGAGACGCCGGCGGCGCCCGCGATCGCAGCGATGCTCGCGCCCTCGTAGCCACGCTCCCGGAAGAGCGTCGCCGCCGCGGCGAGCACCTTCTCGCGCGTCTCCTCCGCCTGCTCCTGCCGCCGCGTCGATCGGTACGGCCGGCGCTTGACATCCCGTTCCATATCGGGCACAGTATCACTTTATTGGATACAGTGATACTTTGACGAAAGGGGAACACGCATGACTCAGACTCCAGAAGCGCTCGTGCGCCGACTGATCGAGGACGGGTTCAACAGGGCCGACCCCGGCGTCGCCGACGAGCTGATCGCAGACGACCTGATCGAGCACCAGTGGTACGGCCCGAACCACGCGTCCGGGCCTGAGGGCGTGAAGGCGGTGATCCGGTCACTGCACCGTGCGTTCTCCGATTTCCACCTCGAGATCGAGGACGTCGCCGTCGTGGACGACATCGTCTGGCTCCGCATGACCGGGTCCGGAACGCATGACGGCCCCTACATGGGCCATGAGCCCACCGGCAGGAAGATGCAGACGCCGGTGTTCGATTCCCTCCGGGTCGAAGACGGGAAGATCGTCGAGCACTGGGGCGTCCCCGACCGTCTCTATGCGCTCATTCAGCTCGGTCTGGTCGAGCCGCCGGTGCCTCAGCCGACGCCCACCATCTGACCGATCGCGAAGCCGACACCCGCGCTTGCGCCGCCGATGCGCAGCACCTGCAGCCCGGCGGGCAGGCGCGGTTGCCGCGCCGCATCCGATCATTTCCTGATCGAGGCGCTAGTGTGGCCGACCGGATGAGAGTCGCCGCGATCTCAGACCTCCACGGCTACCTGCCGGACACCCCGCCGTGCGACGTCCTGCTGATCGGCGGCGACGTCTGCCCGGTCTACGACCACGGCCTCGACTTTCAGCGGCGCTGGCTGCAGACGGAGTTCGCCCCGTGGTTGACACGTCAGCCGGCGCAGAAGATCCTCGGCATCGCCGGCAACCACGACTTCGTCGCCGAGGTCGACGAGGAGCTCATGCGCAGCCTGCCCTGGCGCTACCTCATCGACGAGACCACCCGGGTCGACGGCCTGACGGTTCACGGCTCGCCCTGGACGGTCACCTTCATGGACTGGGCGTTCATGCGCGACGACGACGAGCTGGCACCGATGTGGGCGAGGATCCCGGAGGACACCGACGTCCTGGTCACGCACGGGCCGCCGTTCGGGCACGGCGATCTCGTGATCAACGGCAACCGCGGCGGCTCGGAGACCCTCCTCCGCCGCCTCGAGAGGCTGCCGCAGCTCCGGCTCCACATCTGCGGGCACATCCACGAGGGCGGCGGCAGCCGATCGCGCGTCGGGACTGCCGAGGTCGTCAACGTGTCCTACGTCGGCTTCGACTACCTGCCGGCGCGCGAGGCGACGCTGTTCGATCTCTAGTGCGTCGTCCCGGCGAACTGCCCGAGCAGGCCCGTGAGGTCGAGCGTCTGGTCGGCGGGCGGCGCGGTCACGTTCACGGTTGTCCCGTAGTCGCTGAGCTCGAGGTCGAGCTTCACGTCGGCAGAATGGCCCTGCGCCGACAGGCTCTCGTCCAGCGTCAGCTTGCGGACGAGCCCGTCGTCGCCGATCCACACGTCCACCGGGATCGAGGAGGGCGCGCCCTGGGCGATGAGGTTCTGCACCAGCTGCTGCGCCCGGTCGCCGAGCCGGCCGGCGGCCTTGGCGAGGTCGATCGTCGCCTCGTAGTGCGTTGTCGAGTCTCCGTTGACGGTCTCCGTCCCGACCTCCTGCACCGAGCCGCTCGCGCGGAGCATGTCGAGCACGTCGGAGGGGTTCTGGCCGGCCTGGCCCATCAGCTGGTTGAGGTCGACGCCGAGGCTCTTGCCCGCCTTCTCGAGATCGAGGCGGATCCAGCTCTGTCCGGTGGGCAGCCTGCTCGAGAGAAACGGCATGTTCAGGTACACGACCGGGGCGCCGCTCTCCTCCAGGTAGCGCAGCTCGACCGACCCGTCCGCGCCCTGCAGGCCGGCGGCGCCGAGCGCGTCGGACAGATCCATCGTCAGGTCGCCCTGGTCCTTGTCGAAGACGCCGTTCGCGGTCGCGTTGAACGTCTTTCCGTCGGCGGTGACGCCGACCGTCATCGCCAGCTTCGCGCCGCCGGCGTTCTCGGTCTTCGTCGCCGCGGCCGCGACCGGGTCGATCGTCTTCTGGACACCGCACCCCGCGACCACGGCCGCCGCGCCCGAGAGCGCGAGCACAAGCGCGAGAGCTGTCCATCTACGCCGCATCTCGTTCATTTGTACCAGCGGCGGGCAGGCTCGTCGATCCCCAAGTGGAGCATTCTCAGCGCCGCTCGAGCGCGAGCCGGACGCCGAAACCGATCAGGACGACGCCCGTGAAGCGGTCGAGCGCGCGGCGGACCGACGGCCGCCGGAGCCACCCGGACGCGTGCCCGACGGCCAGCGCGTAGGCTGCGAGCCAGAAGAGCGTGAGCGCCGCGAAGATCGCGCCCAGGAAGAGCAGCGGCATGAACGCCTGCGTGTCGCCCTGGACGAACTGCGGCAGCAGGCTGGTGAAGAACACGGCGATCTTCGGGTTGCCGAGATCGCTGAGCAGGCCCTGCCGCAGCGCACGCCGACCGCTCGCCGGTCGAGTCGCGTCATGCGCCACCACGCCGCGGGAGCGGAGCATCTGGATGCCGACCCAGGTGAGGTAGAGCGCGCCCGCGATCTTGAGCGCGTCGAACGCGAGCGACGACGCGCGCAGCAGCGCCGCGATGCCGAGCGCCGCCGCCGCCGTCCAGATCGTCAGGCCGATCGCGACACCGAGCGCCGCGTACACGCCCGAGCGACGCCCGCCGACGACGGCGTTCTTGGTCACCATCGCGGTATCGGGGCCCGGGATCACGATCAGCAGGATCGAGATCGCGAGGAACGGCAGCAGCTCGACGTGCATGCAGCGCGAAGTATGCAGTCCAGGCGCTGACGATATTGAGACTGAGTCTCACTCTATGCTAGGATCCGCGCGTGAACCGGGCTCTTCTGCTGCTCCTCCTTGCCGCGCTCGCGCTGCCCGCGGGCGCCGCCGCGAAGCCCGCCGCGCGCGACCCGTTCCCGGTCGTCGCAGCGGAGAACTTCTGGGGCAGCATCGCCGCCCAGCTCGCGGGCAACCGGGCGACGGTGCAAAGCGTGATCGTCAACCCCGCCGTCGACCCGCACAGCTACGAGCCGACGCCCTCCGACGCCCGGACGATGGCGATCGCCAAGGTCGCGATCGTCAACGGCCTCGGCTACGACAACTGGGCCTCGCAGCTCCTCGACGCGAACCCCGACGGCGGACGCGTCGTCGTGAACGCCGGCGACGTGCTCGGCCTGAAGCAGGGCGACAACCCGCACCAGTGGTACTCGCCGAGCTCCGTGCGCAGGGTGATCGATGCGATCGTCGCCGCCTACGACCAGGCCGACCCGGCGGGCCGGTCGTACTTCGCGGCTCGCAAGCGGGCGTTCGAGCGACAGGGCCTCGCGCGCTACGACGCGCTTCGGGCGCAGATTCGCCGCCGCTTCGCCGGCGTCCCCGTCGGCTACTCGGAGAGCATCTTCGAGCCGCTCGGGGCGAGCCTCGGCGTGAAGCTCGCGACCCCTGCCGGATTCGCGAAGGCGGTCGCCGAGGGCAACGAGGTCAGCGCGTCCGACAGGCAGACCGTCGAGCGGCAGCTCCGCCGGCACCAGGTGAAGGTCTGGGTCTACAACAGCCAGAACGTCACGCCGGACGTCGAGCAGCTCACCTCGCTCGCGAGGGCCGAGCACATCCCCGTCGTCACGATCACCGAGACCCTCTCGCCGGAGAACGCCACGTTCCAGCAATGGCAGGCGGACCAGCTCGCCGCGCTCCTCCGGGCCCTGCAGCGATAGTGCCTCCGCGGTCGAGCTCCGCGACGCCGCAGCCAGGATCGGGAACGCGACGATCTGGCAGGACGCGACGCTGGCGGTCGAGCCGGGCGAGCTGGTCGCGGTCCTCGGTCCGAACGGAGCCGGGAAGTCGACGCTGCTGCGCGTCCTGCTCGGGCTGCTACCCCTGGCGCACGGGAGCGCGTCGGTCCTCGGCGCACCGCCGGGACGCCGGAATGCCGCGATCGGATACCTGCCGCAGCGGCACGCGTTCGACTCGTCGACGCGGATCCGCGGCGTCGACCTCATCCGGCTCGGGGTCGACGGCGACCGATGGGGGCTGCCGCTCGCGGGAGGCCGCGCCCGGCAGCGCGTCGCCGAGGTCGTGGAGCTCGTGGGCGCGTCCGCGTACGCCACGCGCCCGATCGGCGAGCTCTCCGGCGGCGAGCAGCAGCGCCTGCTGATCGCGCAGGCCCTCGCCTCCCGCCCGGAGCTCCTGCTCCTCGACGAGCCGCTCGACAGCCTCGACCTGCCGAACCAGACCGCGGTCTCGGGCCTGCTCGCCCGCATCTGCCGCTCCGAGCGGGTCGCCGTGCTGCTCGTCGCACACGACGTGAACCCGCTCCTGCGCGACCTCGACCGCGTCGTCTACGTCGCCGGCGGCCGCATCGTCACCGGCCGCCCCGAGGACGTGATCACGAGCGAGACGCTCAGCGCCCTTTACGGCGTGCCGGTCGAGGTGCTGCGCTCGTCCGACGGGCGGCTCGTCGTCGTCGGCTCGCCGGAGGCGCACCCCCACCACGGCGACCGGCACGAGCACCAACACGCGTGAACCCCCACCTCTCCCTCGACCCGGCCTCGGACTTCCACCAGCTGTGGCTGTTCCCGTTCATGCAGAACGCACTCGAGGCGGGCACGATCGTCGCACTCACAGCCGCCGTGGCGGGCTGGTTCATGGTGCTTCGCCGGCAGAGCTTTGCCGGCCACACGCTGGCGGTGATGTCGTTCCCGGGCGCGAGCGGCGCCGCGCTCGCCGGGATCCCGCTCGCCGCCGGGTACTTCACGTCGTGCGCGGTCGCCGCCGCGGTCATCGGCGCCGTGGGAACACGCGACCGCTCGCAGGAGTCCGCGGTCGTCGGCACGGTGCAGGTGGCGGGCTTCGCGCTCGGCTTCCTGTTCCTCAGCCTCTACCACGGCGTGCTCGAGAGCCTGGAGACGGTGCTCTTCGGGTCGTTCCTCGGGATCTCGCGCGACGAGGTGCTGACGCTGCTCGGCGTCTCGGCGGCAACGCTGCTCTTCTTCGCCGCCGCCGGGCGGCCGCTCCTCTACGCCTCGGTCGACCCGGTGGCCGCGGGCGCGCGCGGCGTGCCTGTCCGCGCGCTCGAACCCGCCTTCCTGCTCGTGCTCGGGCTGTCGGTCGCGGCGACGGCGCAGATCACCGGCGTCCTGCTCGTGTTCGCGCTGCTCGCCGCACCCGCGGCGGCCGCGCAGCAGCTGACGGCGCGGCCGTGGCTCGGGCTTCTCCTGACGGCGGTGATCGCGCTCGCGGTGACGTGGCTCGGGCTCGGCCTCTCGTACTTCACCGACTACCCGGTCGGCTTCCTCGTCACCTCGCTCGGCTTCGGCGCCTACGTCGCCGCGCTCGCCTGGCGGCGCCTGCGCTGATGCTCACGAACGCGCTTCTGGCCGGTACCGCGATCGCCGTCGCCTGCGGCGCCGTCGGCTACTTCGTCGTGCTCCGCGCACAGGTCTTCGCGGGCGACGCGCTGAGCCACGTCGCGTTCACCGGCGTGCTCGCCGCCGCGCTCGCGGGGATCGACCTCCGGCTCGGGCTGTTCGGGGCGACGATCGCGTTCGCGCTCCTCTTCGCGGCGCTCGGCGACCGCCTTCACCTGGACGACGTGGCGATCGGCGTCGTCTTCTCGTGGGTGCTCGGGCTCGGCGTGCTGTGTCTTTATCTCTTCAGCCGCAGCTCGAGCGGCGTGAACGGGGTCATCGCGGCACGCACGCTCTTCGGCTCGATCTTCAGCCTCACCGTCGAGCCAGGCGACAGTCGCGGTCGCGATCGGCGCCGGCGTGACGGTTTCGCTTGGCAGCGATCGCGCGGCCGCTGCTCTACGCGACGATCGCGCCGCAGACGGCGGCGGCGCGGGGCGTGCGCGTCGGACTGCTCGGGGCGGCGTTCTTCGTGCTGCTCGGGATCGACGCCGGCGAGGCGACGCAGGCGGTGGGGGCACTGCTCCTGCTCGGGCTGATCGCGGCGCCCGCGGGCGCCGCCTTCCGGCTCACCGCCAGCCCTGCGGCCGGGCTCACGCTGTCGGTGCTCTTCGCGGTGGCCTCGATCTGGGCGGGCGTGACGGCCGCCTACTTCATCCCGTCGCTGCCCCCGAGCACCGCGATCATCGCCGTCGCGGTCGCGATCTACGCGCTAGCGGCAGTCCGCGCACGCGCCGTGTAGCACGACGTCGTGGCCGGCCACGGCGTAGCCCGACTGCTCCTCGAGACGGTGGATCGCCCTCTCGAGCCCGGGATCCTCGAATGCCTCGACCTTCCCGCAGCTGTCGCAGACAAGATGGTGGTGGTGCTCGCCGCCGGAGCGCACGGGCTCGAAGCGCGAGATCCCCGAGCCGAGGTCGATCCGCTGGAGCAGCCCCTCGGACGAGAGCAGCTCGAGCACGCGGTAGACGCTCGCGATCCCGACCTTGCGCCCGGAGGCGCGCAGACCGTCGAAGATCTCCTGCGCGGTCAGGCAGCAGTCCTGCTCGGCGAGCAGCTCGATCACCGCTCGGCGCGCGCCGCCGTTCCGGAGACCCTTCCGGTGCAGCGACTCGAGGGTCGCCTCTGCCCACTCGGCTCATACGCTTGATGATAGCCGCTCTCAGAAAGTCGCCGGAATGAGATGCATCCGCAAAACGAGAGGAGGGTCATGCAAGAGGTAATGCAGGAGTTCAAGGCGTTCCTGCTCCGCGGGAACCTCGTGGACATGGCGGTCGGGATCGTGATCGGCCTCGCGTTCGCCACGGTCGTCACGGCGCTCGTGGCCGACCTGATCACGCCGCTGATCGCGGCCATCTTCGGCAAGCAGGACTTCTCGAGCCTGACCTTCACGATCAACGGCAGCACGTTCCACTACGGCGACTTCATCAACGCCCTGATCACGTTCCTGCTTGTCGCGATCGGCGCTGTTCTTCTTCGTGCTGAAGCCGGTGAACGTCCTCGTATCCCGCGCGCGGCGCGAGGGCCCACCGGACCCCGACGTGCGGAACTGCCCCGAGTGCCTGAGCGAGATCCCGGTCGCAGCGAAGCGCTGCTCCTACTGCACGACGGAGGTGGGCGCGGCGCCCCGTTTCGCACGGTAGCGCCGCGCCTCCTCCACGAGCGCGTCGAAGAGACGGGCGTCCTCGCCGGCCTCCGGGTGCCACAGCACCCCGACGGTGAAGCGCTTGCCCTCGAGCTCGAGTGCCTCGACGCCGCCGTCCTCGTCGTGCGCAACCGCGCGCAGCCCCTCGCCGAGGCGCGCGTGGCCCTGGTGATGGTGCGACTTCACGGCCGTTCGGTCGCCGAGCAGGCCCGCGAGCCGCGTGCCGGGCTCGATCGCCACGTCGTGGTCGGAGAAGCTGCCGGCGCTCTCCTTGTGCCCGTCGTGCCCGACTTGGTCGGGCAGGTGCTGGATCAGGTCGCCGCCGAGCGCGACGTTCAGCACCTGCGACCCGCGGCAGATCGCGAGCACGGGCAGGTCGCGCGCGAGCGCCGCGGTCAGCAGCGCGAGCTCGGCGCGGTCGCGCTCGGGCACGATCCCGTTCGTCTCGGGATGCGCCTCCTGGCCGTACAGCTCCGGGTCGAGGTCGGAGCCGCCGGAGAAGATCAGCCCGTCGAGCGCGTCCAGCGTCTCCTCGACGCCGTCGTCGGCGGGCGGCACGAGCAGGGCGCGTGCGCCCGCGCGCTCGACCGCGCGCACGTAGTCGTACGGCACGAGCGCCGTCGGCAGCTCCCAGACGCCGAAGGTCGCGGGCGTGACATAGGTCGTGATGCCCACGATCGGCTTGACCATCGGCGTATTAAACAGTCAGGGTGATCTTCGAGAGCCCGTTCGGGTTGTCGACGTCGATCCCGCCGAGCGTCGCCAGCCGGAACGCCGCCAGCTGACCCGGGATCACCGTGACGAGCGGGCTCAGCCACTCGGGAATGCCGGGGACGAGACGCAGCGATGAGACACCGCGGGCGAGCACGTCCTCGCGCTCCGCGATCACATGCACGCGCGCCCCGCGGGCGGCCAGGCCTTCGATCGCGGTCTCCATGCTCTCGAGCGCCGGCCCCGAGGGGGCGACGGCGATCACCGGCCAGCCGGGGACGATCGCCGCGACGGGCCCGTGCATCAGGTCGGCCGACGACCAGGCCTCGAACAGCAGGCCGGAGAGCTCGCGGATCTTGAGCGCGATCTCGAACGCGGTGCCGTAGTTGATCCCGCGCGCGACGACGGTGCCGCCGCGTACCGCGTCGGCCTCGAGGGCGGCAACGTCGGCGAAGGAGCGGTCGATCTGCGCGGCGATGCGCGCCGGCATCTGCCCCAGCTCGGCGAGCGCCTCCTGGTCGCCCGTCGACCAGCCGAAGAGGAGCGCGACCGCGCCGAGCGAGTTGACGTACGTCTTCGTGGCCGCAACTGCCTTCTCGTCGCCGGCCTCGAGCGGCAGCACCTCCGCGGCGGCCGTGCCGAGCGGCGAGTCGGGCCGGTTGGTGATCGCGATCGTCGGCCTGCCCTGGCGGCGCGCCTCCTCGATCACCGCGAGGACGTCGGGCGACTCGCCAGACTGCGAGATCCCGATCACGAGCGCACCGTCGAACCGCGGCGGCTGGTGGTAGAGCGTGTGGAGCGACGGCGCGGCGAAGGCGACCGGGACGCGGTTCGCGCGGCCGAGCAGGTACTGGGCGTAGCGGGCGGCGTTGGCCGAGCTCCCGCGCGAGGCGATCATCAGATAGCGCACGTCCCGGCGGCGGAGGAGCGCACCGAGCCGCTTCGCCTGTGCGGACTGCATGTCGAGCAGGCGCGCCAGGGCATCGGGCTGCTCGCGGAGCTCGAGCTCGAGCTGGCTCATGTCACCGCCTCGGCCACGGCCTCGAAGCTGACGCGGCTGCCGCCGTGCGTGGCGATGTACGCGGGGCCGTCCGGCCGCCAGACCGGCACGCCGATCTCGACGACGACGGTTGGTGAGAGCTGCTCGGTGAGCGCGCGCATCCAGGCGTGGCGGTGCGCGTCTCGCACGACCACGACGTCCGCGCCGCCCGGGGGCGGCGTGCCCTTCTCGTCGAGCACCATTGTGCGCGTTCCCGGCAGCCGGCCGGCGAGCACCTCGCCCAGCGAGTGCTCCGCCTCGCCGGCGGCCATGTTGGCGCGGGGCCGGAGCTCGACGACGAGCGGCGCCTCGTCGATCCTCGCCTCGCCGACGGTCTCGAGCGCGCGGCGCGCAACCTCGCGGGCGGCCTCCTTCGCGGCGCCGTTCGCCGTGACGGAAGAAGCCCAGTCGGCGACCCGTCCCACGCGGCCGGCCGCCTCGCGGAGCCGGTCCTCCGGGACGCCGTCCACGAGCGCAGCGTGAATTGCCGCGACCGCCTCCTCGCCGAGATCGTGGCCAACGAGGACCGCGTCCACCCCGGCGCGCAACGCAAGCACCGCTCCGCGCTCGACGCCGACGGTGTCGCTGAGGCCCTTCATCTCGAGCGCGTCGGCGATCACCAGCCCGTCGTACCCGAGCTCCTCCCGAAGGAGCCCGCGCAGGATGACCGGGCTGACGGTCGCCGGCAGATCGTCGAGCGCGGGGACGAGGACGTGCGCGGTCATGATCGTCTGGACGCCGGCCTCGATCGCGGCCCGGAACGGCGGCAGGCCGTCGCGGATGTCTCCGGTGACCACCGGGAGCTCGACGTGCGAGTCCTTCTCGGTCGCGCCGTGGCCC
Organism: uncultured Actinomycetes bacterium; assembly: GCA_963792135.1. Classification (GTDB taxonomy): domain Bacteria; phylum Actinomycetota; class Thermoleophilia; order Gaiellales; family Gaiellaceae; genus PALSA-600. The sequence goes on from CAWBVD010000011.1 coordinate 35,891, forward strand.
GGGAAGTGCTTGGCGCAGGCAGCGACGCCCTGGCGCTGCAGCCCGCGGACGAACGCCGCGACGTGCCGCGCGACAAGCGCTGGGTCGGTGCCGAACGACCGGATGCCGATGACGGGGTTCGCGGGGTTCACGAGCACGTCGGCCACGGGCGCGAAGTCGAGGTTCACGCCGACGGCGGCCAGCTCCGCTCCCATCGCGGCGGCCACCTGCTCGGTCAGCTCGACGTCGTCGACCGCGCCCAGCGCACCGTTGCCGGGGAAGGAGCTGCCGCGCGCCGCCTCGAGGCGCGTCACGTCACCGCCTTCCTCGTCGACGCCGACGATCACGTCGGGGTTCGCCCGGCGCAGCGAGGCGGTCAGCGCGGCGAGCTGCTCGGGGTCGCGCACGTTGTAGGCGAAGAGGCAGATCCCGCCGATCCCGTCCTCGAGGCGGCGGAGGATCCACGCAGGCGCCTCATGGCCCGGGAAGCTCGGGAAGATGCAGGCGGCGGCGAGACGCTCGATCGTCATCCGCGCACGGCCCCCGCGGTCAGCCCGAAGGCGATCCGGCTCTGGACGAAGAGGAAGAAGATGACGACCGGGATCGCGGTCAGCGTCGCGCCCGCCATCAGGCCGCCCCAGTCGGTGCCGCGGCTCGTGCCCAGGAAGCTCGAAAGCCAGATCGTCAGCGTCTGCTTCTGCTGGTCAGAGAGGAGGATGTAGGCGAAGATGAACTCGTTCCAGGCCTGGATGAACGCGAAGATCGAGGTCGCGACCAGGCCCGGCGCCACGAGCGGAAGCAGGATCTTCACGAACGCAGTCGCGCGGCCGTTGCCGTCGACCATCGCGGCCTCCTCGAGCTCCTTCGGGATGTTGATGATGAAGCCGCGCAGCGTCCAGATCGCGAACGGGAGCACGAAGGTCAGATAGGTGACGATCAGGCCGCTCAGCTTGTTCACCTCGTGGTAGCGGGCGAGCACGACGTAGAGCGGGATGATCAGCGCGTTCGCCGGGAGCATCTGGATCACGATGATCAGGACGATGAACGCCCGCCGGCCCGTGAAGCGGAACTTCGCCAGCGCAACGGCGGCCAGGAAGGCGAGCACCATCGAGAGCAGCACGACGACGCCGACGACGATCAGGCTGTTCGCCAGGTCGCGCCAGAAGTATGGGCTGTGGATCGCGTCCGCAAAGTGGACGAGCGTCGGGTGGCTCGGGATCCAGTGCGGCGTGTAGCTCGTGATCTCGAGCCCCGGCTTGAAGGCGGTACAGACCATCCAGTAGACCGGGAAGACCATCACCACGAAGACGACGAGTCCCGCGCCGTTCAGGGCGACGCGCTTCACCTGACCTCCCCGATCCGGATCATCTGCCGGATGTAGAAGAACGTCACGCAGAGCATCAGCGCGAGCATCACGAGCGCGATCGCCGAGCCGAGGCCGTACTGCGAGATCCCGAACGACTTCTGGTAGGCGTAGATGCTCATCAGCCAGTAGTTGGGATCGGGGCGCGCCTGGAGGAGCAGGAACGGCTGCGTGAAGACCTGGAAGTCCCAGATGATCGAGAGGCTCGTGAGGATCACGAAGATCGGCTTCAGGATCGGGAAGGTGATGTCGCGGAAGCGCGCGAGCGAGCCGGAGCCGTCGAGCGAAGCCGCCTCGAGCAGCTCGGCCGGCACCTGCGTCAGCCCCGCGTAGACGGTGACCGCCACGAACGGCACGGCGCCCCAGACGATCAGGGACGTGATCACGCCGAAGCCGACGAGCGTATTCGCGAACCAGTCGTACTGGATGAAGTTGCCGAAGTGGAGCTTGGTGAGGACGTAGTTGACGACGCCGTTCTCGTAGTCCGTCATCCAGAGCCAGAGCTGCGTCGCGACGACGACCGGCATCGACCAGGCGAGGACGAGCGCGGCGGTCACGAGGGTGCGCATGAAGCGGCCGAGCTCCTTGAGCAGGAACGCGATCAGCGTCCCTAGCACCATCGTCAGGCCGACGTTCGCCGCCGTGAACAGCACCGAGCGGAGGACGACGTGCCAGAACTCCCCGTCGGTGAGGATCGTGGTGAAGTTCTTCAGCCCGACCCACTCGCCCTTGTGGGCGATCAGCTGGAAGAGCCCGTAGTGCTCGAGCGAGAGCCGGCCGAGGAAGTAGACCGGGTAGCCGAGGATCGCGACGATCACGACCACGGCGGGCAGGATCAGCGCATACGGGACCGTGGCCTCGGCGAGCTGCGCCCGCCCGAGACGGCGATGCCGCCGGAGCGGCCCTGGGGCTGCTCCGGCGGCATGGCCTGCAGTGGCTGGAGCGGTTCGCTCATCCGAGCCTGGCTAGTCGCTCGAGTTGAGGATCTTGGTGATCTGGTCGCTCGTCGACTTGGCGGCCTGCGCGACCGACTGCTTGCCCGTGACGATGTTCGAGAACATCGTCCGGAGGACGTTGGAGCTCTCGACGTTCGCCCAGTTCTTCGCGGTCGGGACGAACCAGGTCTCCTTCGCGGACGCGGCGAGCGCCGAGCCCGGCGTGCCCTTGACCAGTCCGAGGAGCGCGGTCGTGTTCGGCAGGTTGCCCGCCTTCACGATCCCCGCCATCGAGGCGTTGCTGGTGAAGTCGGCGATCCACTGCTTGGCGAGATCCTGGTTCTGGCTCGCCGCCGGGATCGCGAGGTCGGAGCCGCCGAGGAAGCCCGGCATCGAGCGGCCGGGGATGTGGCTCGGCATCGGGAAGGCGCCCATGACCGGCTTCAGCTTCGGATTGCCGGCCTTCGGGTCGAGCGCGTAGCCGAACTGCCAGCCGGGGCCGACGAACGAGGCCGCGTGCCCCTGTGCGAACGGCACGGTCGGGAACGGGTGCGCCTCGTCGTTCGTCTTGCTCGCCTTCGAGAGCGCGAGGAACATGTTCTTGAAGGCCGTGAGACCCGCGATCGCCCGCGGCGAGTCGAGGACGCCGGTCCACTGACCGTTCTGCTGGGTCGCGATCTGCCCGCCGTAGTCGAAGACGAAGGCGAGCCCCGAGTACCAGTCCTTGCCGGCAACGTAGAACGGCGAGAAGGTGGGGTCAGAGCTGTTCGCGGCGGCCAGCTTCTTGCCGTCGGCGACGAACTGCGCGAGGCTCGTCGGCACGGTCGTGATCCCGGCCTGCTTGAACAGGTCCTTCCGGTAGATCACGATCCGCGAGCCCGCGTAGTAGGGCACACCCATCAGCTTGCCGTCGTACGTGGTCGAGTCCTGGAGCCCCTTCAGCCAGGTGGAGGAGTTCGGGAACTGTCGATTTGTCGGCGGTCAGGTCGGCGAAGGCGCCTGCCGCCATGTACTTGGTCATCTCCGAGTTGCCCATCTCGATCACGTCGGGCGTGTCCCCGCCGGCGAGCGTGGCATCGAACTTCTGGAGATGCGTTGTCCACTGCTGGTACTGCACGTTGACCGTCACGCCCGGGTTCTGCTGCTCGAACAACTTGTTCGCGGCGGCCACGGACTTCGGCCAACCGGACTGGGCGTCGACCTGCAGCCAGACCGTGATGCTGCTGGCCGCGTGCTTCTTGGTTGCTCCGAACGTCACCGCCGCAATCGCTGCTGCGACGACAGTGGCGAGACAGAGGGCAACCACCATGCGTCTCTTCATCGAGAGTCCTCCAGAGTCAAGCGGTGGTGACGAGGGTGGCGAAGACCACTCTCCATGGCGTGGCATCCTGACACACCGGTATAGAGGTTGTCAATACCAAAGTGACCGGGCTCACCACGAGTGGTATGTACCAGGTCACGCGAAGCTGCTGCGCGGCTCGAGCGCAACCGGGATCGACGGCCGTCCACCCATCCCCAGCTCGGAGACGAGGCGGTAGCGGTCGCCGCGGTAGATCGAGCTCGTGAACTCGACGATGTCGCCGCCGGCCGAGCGCGTGACCCGCTCGAAGAGGAGCGCCGGCGAGTGGAGCGGGACGCCGAGGGTCTTCGACTCCTCGTCGCTTCGTCACGGTCGGCTCCACGGTCTGCGTCCCGCCGACGATCTCGATCCGGTAGGTCGTGTCGAGCAGGTCGTAGAACGAGCTCTCCTCGAGCTCGCGGGCGGTCAGGCCCGGGAAAGAGCGACCCGCGGACATGGAGCAGCTCGACGGCCATGGGCTCGCCGTCGGCGAGACGGAGACGCTTGATCGACAGCACGGGCTCGGAGGGTGAGACGTGCAGGATCCGTCCCAGTCGGGCGCCGGCCGAGATCGTGTTGAACTCGAGCGTGCGGCTGCCCGGGGTGAGGCCGCGCTGGCGCATGTCGTCGCTGAACGACGTGATCGTCATGCCCTTCGCCACCTTCGGCTCCGCGACGAAGGTGCCCGAGCCGCGGCGGCGCGTCAGCCGGCCCTCGCGGACGAGCTCGTCGAGCGCGGCGCGGAGGGTCAGCCGGGAGATGCCGAGCGCCTGGCTGAGCACGCGCTCGGAGGGGATCGCCTCGCCGACCTCGAGCGTCTCGATCAGCTCGAGCACCTGCTCGCGGGCTTCGCGCTGCTTGGTCACGGGGTGAGAGTCACAGCTTCGCGGTGAGCTCGACGGGCGTCGGCACGAGGCGGAGCCCGGTCTCGGCGTGGAAGAACTGGAGGCGCCGCGGGTCGACCGCGAGCGAGACGCGCTCGCCGACGGCGGCCGAGGTGCGCAGGCCGACGCGGGCGGTGAAGAGGGCGCCGCCGAGTGTCGGCGCCAGCTCCTCGTCCTCGGCCTCGAGGATCTCGGCCGTGATCGAGCGCGCCTCGACGGTGAAGAAGACGTGAGCGTCGGAGCCGAGGTCCTCGAGCACCTCGACGACCACCTCGAGCGACGGCAGCTCGGGGGCAAGCGCAGCGTCCTCGAAGCTCTCCGGGCGGATGCCGAGGATCACGGGGCCGTCGGGCGGTCGCAGCTGCGGCGGGACGGAAAGGCTGAACTGGCCGAAGTTGACGTGGCCGTCCTCGACGGTCGCCTCGACCAGATTCATGGCGGGGGAGCCGATGAAGCCGGCGACGAAGATGTCGCGCGGCTCGAGGTAGAGGCGCTTCGGCGTGTCGACCTGCAGGATCTTGCCCGCGCGCATCACGGCGACGCGGCGGCCGAGGGTCATCGCCTCGACCTGGTCGTGCGTGACGTAGACCGTGGTGACGCCGAGCCGCCGGTGGAGCTGCGCGAGCGACGCGCGCATGCCGACACGGAGCTTGGCGTCGAGGTTGGAGAGCGGCTCGTCGAGCAGGAAGGCCTGGGGCTCGCGCGCGATCGCACGGCCCATCGCCACGCGCTGGCGCTGGCCGCCGGAGAGCTGCGCGGGACGGCGCTCGAGCAGGTCGGCGAGGCCGAGGAGCTGCGCGACCTCCTCGACCCGGCGCGCGATCTCCGCCTTCGCCGTCTTGCGCGCCTTGAGGCCGTAGCCGAGGTTCTGGCGCACGGTCATGTGCGGGTAGAGGGCGTAGGACTGGAAGACCATCGCGATGTCGCGGTCCTTCGGCGCGTGGTCGGTGACGTCGCGGCCGCCGATCGTGATGCGGCCGCTCGAGACCCGGTCGAGGCCCGCGATCATGCGCAGGAGCGTCGACTTGCCGCAGCCCGAAGGTCCCACGAGAACGAGAAACTCGCCGTCCTCGATCTCGAGCGAGACGTCGTCGACGGCCGTGAAACCCGTGAACTCCTTGACGATGTGCTCGAGGTGGATGGCCGCCATCGGAGTCGATGGTATAGACCGGATGAGACTGGTTCAAGTGGTATTGACCAAAACCGTGTGAAGTGCTTAGATTGTCCGCGATGAAGCTGGGTGTGGAAGCCGCGCTCGTCGACGGCGTCTTCGTCGAAGGCGACGTCGAGATCGTCGACGGCCGCATCGCGCGCTGCGGGATCGCGAGCCCGGGCAGCCGTTACATCGCCGTTCCCGGGTTCGTCGACCTGCAGGTGAACGGGTTCGGCGGCGTCGACTTCCTCGACGCCGACTCGGCCGGCTACCGCCGTGCGGGCGAGGCGCTGCTCGAGACGGGCGTCACCGCCTACCAGCCGACGCTCATCACCTCGCCCGAGGAGACGCTGCTCGCCGCGCTCGCGGAGGTGCCGAGCGAGCCGGAGTACCCGCGCATCCTCGGTGCGCATCTGGAGGGCCCGTTCCTCTCGCCGCGGCGACTCGGAACTCACGTCGCCAGCTCGCGCCGCGATCCCGACCTGGCACTGCTCGAGCGGCTGCTCGACGGCGGGCCGGTGCGCACGATGACGCTCGCGCCGGAGCTCCCCGGTGCTTCCGCGGTGATCGCACGGCTGCTCGAGCGCGGCGTGACCGTGTCACTGGGCCACAGCGACGCGACCGCCGAGCAGGCGAATAGTGCTTTCGACTTGGGCATAGCAACCGTCACGCATCTCTTCAACGCGATGCGGCCGTTCCTGCACCGCGATCCGGGCATCGTGGGCGCGGCGCTCGCCCGCGACGACGTGATCGTGCAGCTGATCCACGACGGCGTGCATCTCGCGCCGGAGACCGTGCAGGTGACCTGGCGGGCCGCCGCAGGGCGGGTCGCGCTCGTCACCGACTCGATCACGGGCGCCGGCGCGAGCGAGGGCGAGTACTCGTTCGGGAGCCTCGACGTCGAGGTGCGGAACGGCACCGTGCGCGGGCCCGACGGCGTGCTCGCCGGTAGCGTGCTGACGATGATCCAGGCGGTGCGGAACCTGCACGAGCTCGGCGTACCGCTCGCGGAGGCGATCGCCGCCGCGGCGTCCGTCCCGGCGCGGGTGCTCGGGCTGCAGGAGATCGGCCGGCTCGGGCCGGGCCTGCCCGCCGACGTCGTGATCCTGGACGATCGGCTCGACATCGTCCGGGTGCTGGTCGCGGGCAGCATCCACGTCGCAGTCTGAGGTGACTCGGTGAGGGCCCTCGCCGCGCTTGCGGCGGCGGCTGTCGTCGCGTGCCCCGGCTCGGCGGCAGTACCGAAGACGCTCGAGCAACTCGTCGGTCAGACGATCGTCACCGGGCTTTCCGGGCAGACGCCGAGCGCCTCGCTGCTGGCGCGGATTCGCGCCGGCGAGGTCGGCGGCGTCGTCCTCTTCGGCCGCAACATCGGCTCCGATGGGGACGTCGCGCGCCTCGTCTCGCAGCTCCAGGCGGCGGCCGCCGCCGGTGGCAACCCTCCGCTCCTGGTCGCGGTCGACCAGGAGGGCGGCGCGGTGAAGCGCTTCGCCGACGGCCCGCCGGACGTCTCTCCGCGGACGCTCGGGCAGGAGGGCGACGTGGGCCACGCCGCCGCGGAGGGCGCTGCGACCGCGTCGTTCCTGCGCGGGCTCGGCGTCGACGTCGACCTTGCTCCCGTTCTGGATACGCCCAGCTCACCCTCGAGCTGGCTCGGGAGCCGCGCCTACAGCCGCAACCGGTTCGTCAACGCAACGCTCGGAACGGCCTTCCTGAACGGGCTCCAGCAGGGCGGCGTCGCGGCGACTGCCAAGCACTTCCCCGGCCTCGGCACCGCGCGCACCACGACCGACACGTCTGCTGTCGTGGTCGACACGTCCGCCCCGGCTCTCGACCGCCGTCTGCTCCCCTTCCGCCGGGCGATCGCCGCCGGTGTCTCCCTGGTGATGGTCAGCAACGCCGGCTACCCGGCCTACGACCCGACCGGCACCCCCGCGAGCCTGTCCGAGCCGATCGTCGGGGGCGTCCTGCGCAAGCGCCTGGGCTTCAGGGGCGTCGTGATCACCGATGCGCTCGAGGCCCCCGGCCCCCGCCGCCACCGCCAGGCAGCGGTCGAGGCCCACCGGGCCGGCGTCGACCTCCTCCTCTACACCCACGAGAAAGACAGCGCCGCCGCCTTCAGCCAGCTTGTCGCCGCCGTGCGCTCGGGCGCGCTCCCGCTCGCGACCGTGACGCAAGCCACCACCCGCATCGCGGCCCTGAAGCGGCGGTTGTCCCACCGCTGAGAGCTAGTTGTCTTAAGACAACGATTCTGGCAGACTGGGGCCATGGCCGACCGGTTGCTGCTCGTGACGAGCCCGCTGCTGCACGGGGCGGACGTGCTGGCGGTACAGAGGCGGCTCCACGAGCTCGGGTTCGACCCGGGGGCGCTGGACGGGGCGTACGGACCGGCGACAGAGCGGGCGGTGCGGGCGTTCCAGGCGGCGGCGAAGATCCGGGCGGACGGTGTCGTCGGGCCGGCGACCCGGAAGGCGCTCGACGAGGCAAGGCCTGCCCCGCCGCAGGGGAGCGCAGTCGGACGGCGGGCGCTCGCCGAGGCGCGGCGGTGGATCGGGACGCACGAGGACCCGCCCGGCTCGAACCGCACGCCGTTCGGGGTCTGGTTCGGGCTCGACGGCGTGCCCTGGTGCAACGTCTTCGTCAGCTACTGCTTCGCCGTCGGCGCCGGGACGACGATCGCCGCCGGCTTCCACGGCGCCGGCTGCTCGGCCCGCGGCTGCGCTTACGTCCCGACCACCGAGGCCTGGCTCCGCGCCACCGGCAGATGGCTCGGCCGCCTCCCGCCCAGCCCGGGCGACCTCGCGATCTACAACTGGAACGGCGGCCCGCCCGACCACATCGGCATCGTCGAGCGCGCGGGTTTGGGCGGGGCCTTCACCGCAATCGAGGGCAACACGTCGGTCGGGAACGAGTCCGACGGCGGCGAGGTCATGCGCCGCAACCGCACACTCGCCGACGTCGACGGCTTCGGCCGCCTCACATTTCCCGAACGACCCGCGAACGACCTTCTCAGAACACGCCCTTAGCATTCCGGCGTGGCGCACCAAGCGAGGAGCGTCGTCGGCCACGGCGAAGAGACCCCTGTGCGCTGGTGGAAGGCAGCGCTGTTGGCCGCGGGGCTGGGGCTCGCTCTCACAGGTGGCGGTACGGCGGCGTCGGGACACGCGGACGCTGCGGCGAAGGGCTCGGTCTTCACCGGATACGCCTTCGACGCCTGCAGCGCGCCGAGCACGGACGCGCTGACCGCCTGGCTCGAGTCCCCGTACCGGGCACTCGGCATCTACATCGGCGGCGTCAACCGCGCCTGCTCGAACGTCCGCCTCTCGGCTGACTGGGCCGCCGCCGCCGTCTCCACCGGCTGGAGCCTGATCCCGCTCTACGTCGGCCTCCAGGCGCCGTGCGTCGGCGGCCGGGGCCTCGCGAAGATCTCACCCACGATCGCCTCGAGCCAGGGCACCGCCGCGGCCGACGACGCCGCCGGCGACGCCGCCGCGCTGGGCCTCAGCCCCGGCAGCCCGATCTACTTCGACATGGAGGGCTACGACAAGAACAACCCGCCCTGCAGCGCCTCCGTCCAGGGCTTCGTCAGCTCCTGGGTCGATGAGCTGCACTCGCTCGGCTACCTGGCCGGCGTCTACGGGAGCGCCGCCTCCACCATCCGCGATCTGCAGGCGCTCGCCGCGACCGCCTCCTCGCCGGACGACATCTGGATCGGCGACTGGAACGGCGTCGATTCCGTCTTCGGCAGCCCCTACGTGGCCGACAGCCTCTGGACGAACCACCAGCGGCTGCACCAGTACCGCGGCGGGCATCACGAGACCTGGGGCGGCGTCACGATCGACGTCGACTCGAGCTATGTCGACGCCGCCGTGGTCGGCTCCGTGAACGCCCAGCCGATCACGCCTGCGCCGCCCGCGACGCCGAATCCGGTCCAGTCCGCCGCCGGCTCGGTGACGGCATCCGACGGGATCGCGAGCGTCACGTGGCCGCTCGGCGCCTTCACGCAGTCCGTCGTCGTCTCGCTGCTCCCGGCCGTGCCGTCGGAGCCGCCGGAGGGCTTCGGCAGCGGCGGTTACGGCGTGCAGCTGCACGTACAGCAGACGGTCAGCGGGGGGCCGGCGAACATCGCGGCACCGGTCACGATCCACATCCCACGGCGCGACGGCGACGTGGCGCCGATGACCTCGAGCGACGGCCAGACCTGGCACCCCTCGATCCGCTCTTCTCGGGCCAGCTGCCGGCCGGCGCGAAGGCGGGCTACACGCGCAATCCGAACGGCTCCGTCGACATCCAGACGACGGAGGGCGGCTTCTATGCACTGCTGCCCGAGGTGACCCCACCGCCGGCACCCGCCGCCCTCGAGGGGCACTTCACCCAGGGGCAGCTCGTCCTCTCCTGGCCGAAGTCACTGGCTGTGAGCGGCCCGGCCGTCTTCTACCAGGTGACCCTGCACGACAAGCCGCTGCTCGCGATCCCGGGCCAGACGACCGCGGCCGTCGGCGAGGTCCACCACGCCGGGCCGAGCGTCTTCCGCGTGATCGCGACCGACGCCGCCGGCAAGACGAGCGCACCCTCGAAGCCGCTCGTGGTGCTGCCCGCGAAGCGGCCGGCGAAGCTCCCCAAGATCATCCCCGGCTGGGCCTTCGCCCTCTCGGACTGGCAGGTGAGCGGCCGTGTCGGCACCCGCCCGAAGGCCCCGAAGATCGTGCCGGACTGGTACTGGCGCTGGCAGCCCTGGCATGCGGCGCCCTTCCGCATCCGAACGTAAGATCCCTCTTTCCGGTTGGAATTCCGCCCGCCCGTGGGTCTATCCTCGGGAGGCCCGCCCGGAGGGGGTAGGGCCCAGGCCGGCAACGACAGGAAAGGGCGTTCGATATGGACGGCATCAAGCAGTTGCCACGTGAGGTTCAGGGGACTCTCGTCTGTCTGATCCTCTTCATCGTCTTCTCGTTCTTCGACTGGCAGCAGGTCACCGTCGGCCCGTTCACGGCCGGCAAGACCCTGTGGCACGGGATCGGCATCGTCACCGTCCTGATCGCGATCGCGTACCTGATCTGGGAGATCTCGCGCGTTCTCGACTACAAGGTGAATCTGGGCCAGGTGACGCCCGGGATGACGTCCGCCGGGTTCGCGGTCGCGCTGCTCGTCTTCACCGTCATCACGTTCTTCGACTGGAGCGACTTCCGCCACTGGCCGGCGTGGATCGGCCTGATCCTGTCGCTCATCATCGCGGCCGCGGCGTTCGTACGCGCGAAGGAAGAGGGCGTCGAGCTGCCGAAGATGCCGCAGGGCGTGTCGGGCAGCAAGGGTGGCAGCGCCGCCGCCTCGACGGCCGCAGCGCCGCCGGCGGCAGTCGAGCCGCCGCCCGCGGCCGAGCCGCCCCCCATGGCTCCACCGGAATCGACCTCGGAGGCGTAGGCGTCGCCGAGCGCTCGAAGGCGCAGGTCGCCGCGGCACTCGACGCCGCGGCGATCCTCGTCTTCGTAACGATCGGCCTCTCCTCCCACCACGGCGGCGTCACGCTGCGCGGCTACGCGCGCGACGCCCTGCCGTTCCTCGGCTGCTGGTTCGGGGTCGCGCTGCTACTGCGCCTCTACAGCCGTGGCGGCCTAGCCCGGCTGGTCGCGACCTGGGCGATCGCGATCCCCCTCGCCTGGCTGGTGCGCGCGCTCGTCCTCGGCCGGACGCTGAACGGACACGAGGCCGCGTTCCTGGTCGTCTCCCTCGTGACGGTCGGCGTCCTCGTCGCGGCGTTCAGGCTGCTTGCCTGGCTGGTGCTCCGCGCTCGGCCATGACGCCGTCGATCAGCCCGTAGTCGACCGCCTCGGCCGGGGTCATGAAGTGGTCGCGGTCGATGTCCTCCATCACCTGCTCGACGTTCCGACCCGAGTGGTGGGAGATGATCTCCGCCATCCGCCGGGTCATCCCCAGGATCTCCTTCGCCGCGATCTGGATGTCGGCCGGCGTCCCGCGGAAGCCGCCGGAGCCCTGGTGGATCATGATCTTCGCGTTCGGCAGCGCGTAGCGCTTCCCCGGCGCGCCGCCGCAGAGGATCATCGCCGCCGCCGACATGCCCATCCCGAGGCAGACCGTGGCGACGTCGGGCTTCACGAACTGCATCGCGTCGTAGATCGCCATCCCCGCGTACGCCGACCCGCCGGGCGAGTTGACATAGAGCGAGATGTCCTTGTCCGGATCCTCCGCCTCGAGGAACAGCAACTGAGCGGCGATCAGGTTCGCGATCGAGTCCTCCACCTCCTGGCCGAGGAAGACGATGCGCTCGCGCAAAAGCCGCGAGTAGATGTCGAACGAGCGCTCGCCGCGCCCGTCCGCCTCGAGCACCATCGGAATGACCTGTCCCACCATCATCGCGACCTCCTGTAACGTGCAACCATAAGGTTGCTTACTGTAGCGCAACTTGTAGGTTGCGCAAGAGGAGGTCGCCATGATCCGGAAAGAGATCCTGCTCCCCGCCACGCGCGACGAGGTGTGGTCGGCCCTGACCGACCCGGAGGAGCTCGAGCGCTGGTTCGCCAACGACGTCGAGCTCGATCTGCGCCCGGGCGGCGGCGCCAGCTTCCGTTGGGGAAACGGCGAGTCCCGGCACGCGACCGTCCGCGAGGTGGAGCCCGGCGAGCGGCTGTCCTTCGAGTGGGACGAGGAGGGCGAGGTCGAGTTCACGCTCGCCGACGACGACGAGGGCACGCGCCTGACGGTCGTCGAGACCTCCCCGGCCTGGTCGACCGCCCTCGGGCTGCAGGCATACGCCCTGGCACGTGTCTGACCTACTGTGTCGTCAGATCTCTTGGGGCAGGTCTTCTCCGCCCTCGCCGACCCAAGCAGGCGCCACGTCCTCGGCTTCCTCGCCGACCACGGGACGGCGACCGCGACCGAGCTGACAGGCGAGCTGCCGATGACGCGGCAGGCGGTCTCGAAGCACCTGGCGACGCTGAGCGAGGCGGGACTCGTCTCGTCCGAGCGCGCCGGGCGCGAGACGCGCTATCGCTTGACCGAGGCCGGCACGGAGTGGGACGAGCGGCTCGACGCACTGCGGCGCCATCTGGAGCGTCCGCGCTAGCGTTCGGCGCGTGGCCCGGCTCCCCGAGAGCGCACGTGCCCTGGTGGAGTCGGGCGCGCTCGCACACCTCGTCACCCGTAACCCGGACGGCAGCCCGCAGATCTCTTGCGTCTGGGTCGGGATCGACGGTGACGAGCTGGTGTCGGGACATCTGAGCCGCTCGCAGCGCAAGCTCGCGAACGTCGCCCGCGACCCGCGGGTGTCGCTCTCGTTCGAGGCGCAGGAGGCGAACGAGATCGGGATGCGGCACTACCTCGTGATCCACGGCCGCGCCCGGATCACCGAGGGCGGCGCCGCCGACCTGCTGCAGCGCCTGGCCTACGTCTACATCGGGCCGGACGTCCACTTCCCGCCGATGCCGGAGCCGCCGCCGGGATTCGTCATGCACATCCAGGTCGACCGCATCGGCGGCGTCGGCCCATGGGAGGGTTCATGAGCGTAGGCTCGACGGAGCTCACAAATTGACCGCGCTCTACGACGCGATTCGCGACCTGCCGCTCGAGATCGAGGACGTCGAGCTCGACATCACCGAGAAGTCGTTCGGCGAGGCCTTCACGCGCCGGACGACCACCGTGAAGATGCGCCACGGCGTCCACGTCCGCGGCGCCAACGCCGTGGGCATGGGCGAGGACGTCACCTACGACCCCGACGAGCACCAGCCGCACCACCTCCCGTGGCTTCAGCTGGCCGGGTCATGGACGATCGAGTCGCTGTCGAGGTTTCTCGACACGCAGGAGCTGTTTCCCCAGGGCGACCCCGGGCAGGCCGCGTACCGGGACTACCGCCGGTGGGCGTTCGAGTCGGCCGCGCTCGACCTCGCGCTCGTCCAGGGGCGGCGCTCGCTCGCCGACGTCGTCGGCCGCGAGCCGAAGCCGCTCCGCTTCGTCTCCTCCACGCGCGCCGCCTCGCTCGACGGCTGGCTCGAGCTGTACCCGACGCTGCGCTTCAAGCTCGATCCGACGCCGGACTGGACGGACGAGTTCACGCAGGCGCTCGCGGCGCGCGGCGTCGTCGACGTCGTCGACCTGAAGGGCGCCTACCACGGCACGCCCGTGGACCAGCCGCCCGACCCGGTCCTCTACCGGCGCGTTGCGGAGGCCTTCCCGGAGGCGTTCATCGAGGATCCCGCGCTCGTCCCGGAGACCGACTCCGTCCTCGAGCAGCACCGCGACCGCATCACGTGGGACGCACCGATCCACTCCTGGGCCGACGTCGAGGCGCTGCCGTTCATGCCGCGCTGCCTCAACTGCAAGCCCTCGCGGTTCGGGACGCTCGAGCGGCTGTTCGAGTTCTACGACCGCTGCGGCGAGCACGGGATCGCGCTCTACGGCGGCGGCCAGTTCGAGCTCGGCGTCGGCCGCGGCCAGATCCAGGCGCTTGCCTCACTCTTCCACCCGGACGGCCCGAACGACGTGGCCCCCGGCGGCTACAACTCGCCCGAGCCGGAGCCCGGGCTGCCGGAGAGCCCGCTCCCGCCGAACCCCGAGCCCAGCGGTTTCCGCCGCGCGGTACTGTGATGGGCCCGATGCGCCGGCTCGTCATCGTTCCCACGCTGCTCGCGGCAGCGGTTGTGGCCCTTCCGGCCTCCGCCGCCCAGCCGCCCGACCCGTGCGTCGTGATCACGACGGTCGACGCCTCGACCGTCCTCGGGGGCAACCCGCCGAAGGCGGCGCCGAAGACCGTGGGCGTGTCACGCTCGTGCACCTACACGCTGAAGAAGAAGACGATGACGGTGCAGACGCGCCGCGTGCCGACGCAGGCCGCGTTCGACAAGAGCGCGAAGGCCACGAAGGGGGTCGTCTTCCCCATGCAGGGCGTCGGCGCGCCGGCCTACTCGGTCAACGGCACGACCGTCCTCGCCTGGCAGAACGGCACGCAGGTCACGATCACGTTCGCCGGCGTGCAGCCGTTCGTCGCAACGCAGCAGGCGCTCGCGAAGACGGCCGTCGGCCGACTCTAGAGCGGGGCGTCGGCCGGAGTCGCCGGAGCCCCCGCGCCTTCGCGGAGTCCCCGAAGCGTGAAGTACATGACCGTCAGCGCGACGGCAAAGAACGGGCCGACGACGGCGCTCGCGATCGCGCCGCCGATCCAGTAACGGAGGAACGAGCCGAGGAACGAGAAGATCCCCTGGATCAGCCCCGAGGCGATCGCGGTCAGGATCGCCGTGATCAGGACAACCCCGAAGACCGTCCAGCCGTGGCCGCGCACGAGCTCGCGCGAGCGGGAGAACGACTCGCCGACGGCCTTCCCCTCGAGGACGATCACCGGCACGATCAGGCACCACCAGGTCAGGAAGATCAACCCGGGCACGATCAGCAGGACGAGACCGACCGCGATCCCGAGCGCGGCGAGAATCCCGGCCAGGATCAACGTGCCGAGGCGAGGCCGGACGCGCTCGAAGATCTCCCCGACGGTCGAGTCGATCCGGCCGTCGCGCACGTCGTCGACCGCGAAGACGAGTGCACCCTGCAGCCAGAAGGTGCCGACGAGCGACACGACCGTCGTGATCAGCGCGAGCAGGAGCGAGACGCCGACACCGTGCCCGAACAGCGTCGCCACCACCGCGTTCAGGAGGTTCACGATCAGATAGACGAGCACCGCGATGACGAAGAATCGCGCGAAGAACCTCGTGTAGAGCTGCCACGCCTGGCCGAGGACGCCGCCGATGGTCATCCGGGAGACCCTCGCGCCGTTACTCGGCGACGCTCTCGCCGGAGCCGCCCAGCTCCGTGGGGAAGTCCTTCAGCTTCGGCAGCCCGTCCTTCATCGGCAGCACCGCCGACTCGTAGTTGACGTGCACCCCCGGGGTGAACGGAAACGAGGGAATCGTCGCCGCGTACACGTCCACGAGACCCCACTCCGGATGGCGTGTCAGCAGGTGGCCGCCGCAGGCCGTGCACCACTGGCGGTAGCTTCGCTCGTTCGCGTTGTACTCGGCGATCCGGTCTTCTCCCTGCGTCACCTCGACCGCCTCGGGCGGCCAGAGCGTGAATGCGTTGACCGGGCCGGCGGACCAGCTCCTGCAGGAGGCGCAGTGGCAGTAGCCGGCGCCCACCGGGTCGCCTGTGACGACGATCTTGACGGCGCCGCAGTAGCACTGCCCCTCATAGCTCTTCGTCTCCTCACTCATGAGGCGCAGGCTACAGCGATCGCCCGCCGCGCGCCTTCGCGAAGCGCGACCAGCTCGGCCCGCGTCACTCGTACTGGAGCGCCGCGAGCACGTTCAGCTTCGAGGCCCGCCGCGCCGGGAAGATCGCCGCGATCAGCCCGACGATGATCGCCGCGATCACGAAGATGATCACCGTCACCCAGGGCACCTCGAACGGGATGTCGGAGAGCGCCCGGTCGAAGACGAGCCCGAGCCCGAGCCCGACCGGGATCCCGAGCGCCGCACCGAGCAGCGCCGTGATCACGGCCTCGTGCCGGATCATCCGCCGAGTCTGGCGGCGCGTCATGCCGACCGCGCGCAGCATCCCGATCTCGCGCGTGCGCTCGAAGACCGTGAGGATCAGCGTGTTCACGATCCCGAAGAGGCTGACGATGATCGACAGCGCGAGCAGGACGTAGAGCAGCGCCAGGAACTTGTTCAGGCCCTGCTCCTGGTTGGAGACGAACTGATCCTTGGTCTGGATCTTCGCGTCCGGATACGAGCGGGTCACGACGTTGAGCTTCACCGTGTTCGCGGGGGTGACGCCGCCCGTGCATGTTCACGAAGCTGAAGATGTTCTGCGGGTTCTCGTAGACCTTGTCGAAGGCCTGGGACGAGATCGTCACCTGCCCGAACGGCGAGCCGCCGCGCGGCGGGGCGACGATCGCCGTCACCTTCTGGTCGAGGAACTCCCCTCCGGGCGTCTCGATCCGGATCGGCGAGCCGACCACCAGGTGGTGGTTCTTGGCGTAGGTCTTGTCCGGGATCGCGCCGTTCAGCCCGAGGGTCGCGAGCGACTCGTTCGAGCCCGCCTGCCAGTCGATCGCGATCATCTGCGAGATCTCGGGATCGACGCCGGTGATCTGGATCGTCTTGCCGAACGCCCGGCCGTCCCCGGCCCGCACCCCGGCCACGGCGGTCGCGACGCCGGACCGGCGGATCGCCTCGGTCGAGTCGACGCCTGTGGGCAGGAACCCGTTCTGCGAGGTCAGCGCGTAGTCGGCCTTGAACTCCTTGCTCACGGCGCTCTCGAACTGCGATTTGATCCCCTGCGCGAGCACGGCGACCACGGTCACCAGCGCGAGGCCGATCATCAGCGCGGACGCGGTCGAGGCCGTGCGGCTCGGGTTGCGCATCGAGTTCGAGCGGGCGAGGTCGCCGGCCACGCCTCCCACGACCGTCGCCGGGCGCCCGAGCACCGACGCGAGGGGCCGCGCCAGGCTCGGCGCCACCATCGCGACGCCGACGAACAGCCCGAGCACGCCGACCCCCAGCGCGAGCAGGCGCAGCCCCGTCGAGACGCCGTGGGCGAAGAACGCCGAGAAGATGATCAGGGCGAGCGCCACGGTGCAGACGATCACGGCGACGACGGGCCCGAAGCGGGCAAAGCGGGAGGGTGGCAGCACTGACCCCTCGCGGACCGCGGCGATCGGCGGAACGCGGGTCGCGCGGATGGCGGGCCGGAGGCTCGCGAGCACGGTCACGATCGTGCCGAGGAGAATCGAGACGATCACCGTTCGCCAGGCGAAGACGAGCCCCGAGGAGACGACCGCACCGAAGAGCAGGTTGAAGAGGCCGGCGAGGCCCTTCGCGATCGCGAGCCCGAGGAAGAGACCCACCACCGACGCGAGCAGGCCCGTCGTGAAGCCCTCGACCGTCACGACCCAGAGGATCTGGCGCCGGTTCGCGCCCACCGTCCGCAGCGTCGCGAACTCGCGCGTCCGCTGTGCGACCGTGATCGAGAGCGTGTTCGCGATCACGAACGCGCCGACGAACAGCGCGATCGCCGCGAACGCGAGCAGGAAGTACTGCAGGAAGGAGAGCTGGTCAGTGACGTCCTTCGTGCTCTGCTTCGCCTGGTCGGAGCCGGTGCGCACCTGCGTGTTCGGAGGCAGCACCTTCTGGATCTGCGAGACGAGCTTCGAGCCCGAGACGCCGGGGTTGGCGGCGACGTCGATCTGGTCGAGCTGGCCCTCCTTGTGGAACAGCGCCTGCGCCGTCGGGAGGTCGAAGATCGCGAGCGTCGCGCCCGCGAGCGAGCTCTCGTTCCCGAAGCGGACGATCCCCGCCAGCTTGAAGGTCTGCTCCTTGCCGGCGCGCGGGACGACCTTCACGAGCTGGCCGACCTTGTAGTGCTGGCCGTTCGCGGTGTGCAGGTCGACCCCGACCTCGTGCGGCCCGTGCGGCCAGGTGCCGGCGACGAGCTTGAGCGGGTTGAAGCGCGTGGGCCCGTTCGTGCTGAACGCGAGACCCGGCGCGCCGCCGTGCCCGACGACCTTCCCGTTGTCTCCCACGAACTGCGCCTGGTCGCCGACCCCACCTTCGGCGGCGGCGACGTCAGGCAGCGTGCGGATGCGGCCCAGCGCCGTCTCGGGGAACGAAGGCGCGTTCTGCGAGTTTCCGAACGCCTGCTTCCCGGTCACGACCGCGTCGGAGCTCGAGAATGCCGTCGAGAAGATCGACGTGAAGCCCGCGTTGATCGTGTCGGTGAGCACGAACGTGCCGCTCACCATCGCGACGCCCATCACGATCGCAAGCGACGTCAGGATCAGCCGCAGCTTGCGACCGAACAGGTCCTTCAGGGAGATCTTGATCACGGCTGCGGCGCGAGCGTGTCCAGCTTGTTGATCGTGTCGCGTACCTCGACCGCGGTCGCGCCGGTCTGATCGAGCACGATCTGACCGTCCGCGAGGTAGAGGATCCGGTCGGCGACCGAGGCCGCCTGCGGATCATGCGTGACCATCACGATCGTCTGGCCGTACTGGTCGGAGGAGTCGCGCAGCAACTGGAGGATCTCGCCGCCTGACTTCGAGTCGAGGTTGCCGGTGGGCTCGTCCGCGAAGACGACGGTCGGTCGCGACACGAGCGACCGCGCGACGGCGACCCGCTGCTGCTGACCGCCCGACATCTCCGACGGGCGGTGCTTGAGCCGCTGCGCGATGCCGACCTTGGTCACGAGCTCCGTGAACCAGGCCTCGTCGGCATGCTCGCCGGCGACCGAGAGCGGCAGCTTCACGTTCTCCTCGGCGTTGAGCATGGGCAGCAGGTTGTAGAACTGAAAGACGAATCCGATGTGCTCCCGCCGGAGCAGCGTGAGGTCGTTGTCGTCCATGCCGGTGATCTCCTCACCGGCGACCGTCACGGAGCCGCTTGTCGGCTTGTCGAGGCCGGCCAGGATGTGCATCAGCGTCGACTTGCCGGAGCCCGAGGGCCCCATCACGGCGGTCAGCTTGCCGCGCTCGATCTGCAGCGAGACGCCGCGGAGCGCGTCGACCGCGGTCTCGCCCTCGCCGTAACGGCGCGTCACGTCGGTGGCCGTGACGACCGGCGCCGAACCGTTCATTTGTCCGTCTGTACTCACGCTGCCACCCTAGCGGCGCGGCGTTCCGAGAGCGTTACGGTTATCCGTACGGCTCATGCGGCCTTCCAGTGCGGGACGAGCATGCGCCATGTGCGGTGCTGCGCGTCGAGCTGCCGCGCCCGCGCGCGCAGGAGCGGCAGCAGGTGGGCCGTCTTGCGGAACGGATCGGCGAAAGGCGCTCCGCCCGCGAGCGGCACCGCCGCGACGAGCTCGCCGTCGACCTCCGCGACGACGAACCGCCCGCCCGGCAGCTCCCGGCTCTCGAGCTGCGCGAGGCGCTCGAGAGCCGGGTCGTCCTGCACCGTGCAGAGGCGCAGGGTGACGTCGTCCACGGGGGGCTCGGGTGCCCACGACGGGCGGGAGTACCGCCTCCGGGCTTCGAGCTCGTGCGTGTGCTGTGCCAGGAACTGCTGTCTGAAGCCTGGATCGTGCATGGTCTCTCCTCTCTGTCGACTGCACCCTGATCGATTGCAGTCGCCGGGGCAGTGGTGCTCTCCGGCTTTCGGACGTACGGCTACCCGAACTTCGAGCCGGCGGCGAGGACCAGCCGGTCCCAGGCCGCGGCCGCCGCACACGTGAAGGCGAGGTGTGCGAGCTCGACCGGATCGAGATGGCGGGCGGCCTCGCGGCGCGCCTCCCCCAGCCTCGCCGCATCCATGCCCGCGAGCGCATCGACGAACGCGAGCGCCGCCTGCTCCCGCTGGGTGAACGCCTTCGACCGGTCCCGGTCGGCAAGGGCGATCAGGCGCTCGGGTGTCTCACCGAGGTCGAGCGCCGCGCGCGCGTGCTCGACCAGCTGGTCGCCGCAGCCGTCGATCTGCGCCGTCCTGATCGCCACGAGCTCGCGGAGCCGCGGATCGAGCCACACGGCGCCGTCGAGACCGCGAAGGGCGCGGACGAGCTCCTCGGGAAGGGCGGCCTGCGTCGTCATGTTCGTCAGCCTGCTTGCACCGCGGCTGCGAGGCGCTACGGCACTCAGGCCTTCGCGGGTTCGGTTATCCGAACTTCAGGACCCGAGGAAACGAAGAACGGCGAGCACGCGCCGGTGATCCTCCGGAGCTGCCGGGAGGCCCAGCTTGATGAAGATCCGCGTGACATGCTTCTCGACGGCCCGGGGCGAGATGAAGAGGAGCTGGCCGATCGCGTAGTTCGTCCGGCCTTCGGCCATCAGCTCGAGCACCTCACGCTCACGCGACGACAGGCGCTCGAGCGGATCGTTGCGGCGGTTGCGGCCCACGAGCTCGGAGACCACGAGCGGATCGAGCGCCGATCCCCCGTCGCCGACGCGTCGCACCGCGGCGGCGAACTCGTCCACATCGGCAACACGGTCCTTCAGGAGGTAGCCGAGCCCCTCGGCGCTCTCGCCGAGCAGCTCGGCCGCGTAGGCGTGCGACACATGCTGCGAGAGCACGAGCACGCCGGTGCCCGGATGGCGGGCGCGGATCTCGCGCGCTGCCTTGATCCCCTCGTCGGTCTGCGACGGGGGCATGCGGATGTCGACGATCGCGACGTCGGGGTCGTAGCTGCGCACCTTGAGCATCAGCTCGTCGGCGTCCGCCGCCCGGCCCACCACCTCGATCCCCGCGTCCTCGAGCAGGCGCGCGAGCCCCTCGCGCATCAGCGCGGAGTCGTCGGCCACGACCGCCCGCATGCACTCGCTACTCATGGCAGCGGGATCTCCGCGCGGACGCAGGTGCCAAGGCCGGCGGCGCTCGTGACCTCGAGCCGCCCCGAGAGCGCCTCGACGCGGTCGCGCAGGCCGCTCAGCCCCGAGCCGGTCAGGGGGTCGGCGCCTCCGACTCCGTCGTCGGCGACCTCGACGAGCGCGAGCCCTCTCGCGCACGTGATGTGAACGCTCGCTGCCCACGCTCCCGCGTGCTTGACCACGTTGGCGAGCGACTCCGAGACCACGTAGTAGACGGCGGCCTCGACCGCGCCGGGCAGGCGATCGGGGATCCGCACGTCGAGCTCGACCCTGAGCGGCGTCCGTGCGGCGAGCACCTCGACGGCGGTTGCGAGCCCGCGTTCGGTCAGCACCGCCGGATGGATGCCCTGCGCCAGCTCCCGGAGCTCCTCGAGCGCCTCGGAGAGCTCAGACGCTGCCACGGCGAGATGCTCCTCCGCCCGCTCCGGATCGCTGCGCACCTTCTTCTGGGCGAGCCGCAGGCCCATCGAGAGCGCGACCAGGCGCTGCTGGGCGCCGTCGTGGAGGTTGCGCTCGATCCGCCGCCGCGCCTCGTCACCCGCCTCGACGATCCGGCGCCGCGAGGCGGCCAGCTCCTCCCGCGCCTGCGCGCTCGAGACGGCCAGGGCCACCAGCTCGGCGAACGCCTGGAGCCGGCGCTCGGTCTCGGCGGGCAGCTCGTCCAGCTCGCGCATTCCCGCGATCAGGGCGCCCCAGATGGCGCCGCCCACGCTGATCGGAACGCCGACGCTCGCGCGATACCCGAGCCCGCGCATCCGAGCCGAGAGGTCGCTCTCGATCGCGCTGTAGTCGACACGGACGGGGCCGCCGGTCCGCAGGACGCGGACCGCCGCTCCCTCGGTGAGCTCGAGCCGCGAGCCGACGAGGAAGTCGTCGGGTGGATCGCCGAACTTGCCGACGATCGTCGCCGCGCCGGGCTCCAGGTAGCGCAGCATGAGCGCGGAGCGAAGGTCGAGCAGCCTGCAGACCTCCTCGGTGACGGTCTGAAACACCTCGTCCGGCGGCGAATCGCCCGCGACGAGCGTCGCCACCCGCCGGAGCGCGGCCTGCTCGGCCGCAAGCCGCCGGACCTTCGCCTGCGCGCGCCGCTGCTCGGTGAAGTCGCGCACGATCGTGACGACCTCGTTCTCGCCGCTCGCCACCATCCGCGACTCCTTCCAGTGGAGTACGCCGCCCGACCTCCAGCTCGTACTCGATCGCGCTCTCGCCGTGCGCCAGCGCCCGCTCGATGCTCGCGAGGACCCGGCGCGCGAGCTCGGGCGGCAGGACGTCGCGGACGTTGCGGCCGATCAACTGCTCGGGCGGCAGCACCAGCCCCGAGACGTCGTCGGCGTGGACGTCGAGGTAGGTGCCGTTCCGGTCGACGAGGATCATCGGATCCGGCGTCACGTCCATCAGGGCGCGGTTCCGCGACTCGACGTGCTCGTTGGACAGGGCGAAACCGGCAGCCGCGGTGGCCGCGTCGAGAAGCTCTGGCCGCATCCTGAGCGAGGCGTCGTGCACGAGGACGCCGACCCGCTCGCCGTCGTGCCGGATCGGCGTCGCGACGCGGCGTTCGCCGCCCGGGAGCCGGAGCTCGCGGGCGCGGACGAGCTCGAGCCCGGGATCGCCGAGCGTGCGGCGCAGCGCGTCCTGGAGATCGAGCCCGCCCTCCGTCAGCTCGACGAGCATCGCGGAGGCGGCGACGGGCGAGAGCCGGGCCCGGATGAGCAGGGCGACGAACGCCACGGGCAGCGCGAGCGACGCCAGGAGGCCGGAGCCGATCCCGATCACGGCGGCGCCCGACGAGTGCGGGGCGAGAGCGAGACCGATCGAGAGGATCAGGAGCCCGCCCGCGCCGCCGCAGATCACCGGCATGAGCTGGCGCCGCGCCGGTTCCGTCTCGGCAAGCCACCGCTTGACGAGGATCACCGCCACGGCGAGAGCGATGGCGACCGCGATCGCCGCCTCGGCCTCCTCGAGCGACGTGGCGAGCGTCTCTCGCGCGTCGATCAGAACGAGGTTCGAGGGGTGGTCGCTGTGCCACCGCGTGAGCGGGTCGAACACGACGGCCACCGCCTGGAGCAGCAGCACGTCGACATACGCCAGGACGACGAGAGCGCGTCTTGCCGGCGTCGTGAGCCGGCCGTCCGGATAGGCGAGCAGGGCATGGACGAGCACTGCGAAGACGAGATTGGCCGTGAGGACGCCGACCGCGTACGGGACGCGGCCGTTGGCGTCGTGGAGGGCTCCGAGCAGCGAGGCGAACCCGACCGCGGCCAGCAGGAGGCCGAAGCTCCCGTAGAGACGGCGGCGAACGGCGAGCAGGCCGGCGCCGACGAACGAGCCGCACACGACGACGGTCAGCACGGCGTGGCTGAGCGGGGCCGGTGCATGCCGGCTCGTGAGCGTCGTGTAGACGGCACCCGTAGCCGCGAGCGCGGCCAATGCGCCCACGACGATCTGCAGCGCTCCCACCGAGCGCAAGATCGGCCCGTCCCGCGCCCAGCCGAGCGTGGACGTGGAAGCGGGCAGCGAAACCCCCCGGACCTGCTCGCTCATCCCAACAGACTGCGAAGGATATCCCCCGAGAGGTCGCTCTTGGCGACAAAGCCCAGCGCGCCGCTGGCCGCGATCAGGCCGCCGTACTCGCGGGCGTCCCGGCTCGAGACGAGCACGATGTTGAGCTCGCCGTCGGAGGCGAGAAGGCGGGCCGCGACCTCGAACCCGTCGACGTCGGGCAGCTGGATGTCGAGCAGGATGAGCTCGGGGTCGAGCTCGTGGGCGAGCACGAGCGCCGTCGTGCCCGTCTCCGCCTCCCCGACGACGTCGAAGCCCTCGTCGGTCAGCAGCGCCCGGGCGCAGCGACGAAAGCTGGGGTGGTCGTCGACGATCAGCGCCCTCATCTACCCATCGTCACACTGCCAGCTGCACGGCGGCTCAGGCGGTACGGATAACCCCCCGCGTATTTCTGGTTTGATGGCGCCATGACGCAGGGGCCACAGGAGGGCGCCGTCCGCCTCGCCGGGTCACCCTCGCTGTATGTCGAGGGGTCGTCCCAGTGGGTCTCGGTGGCGTGGGAGGACGGGGATGCGAAGCACCTGCTCGGCAGCGGCGTCCCGGAGGCGCTGTCCTCGAGCATCACCGGCTTCCTCGAGGCGATCCGCTCCGGCGCCGTGACCTCCGAGTCGGCCGAGTGGGTGCTCTCGGTGGCGGGGCCCAACCGCGCGCTCTTCGGCAAGCCCGGCCCCGGCGACGGCGAGGTCTCCCTGATCTGGCAGCAGGCCGCGGACGGCACCGACGGCGTCACCCAGACGGTGACGGTGTCCGACCTCGAGGCGTGGCCCGGCGCGCTCGACCTGTACGGCCCGGCCGATCCGGACGAGGTCCGGCGGCCGGACGTCTACGAGCGCTGACTCCGAAGCTCACGCCGCCGCCTCGAGCGCGGGCTCCTCGAGCGTCAGCTCGTCGACCTGGCTGTCGGTGTCGCGCTTCGGCTCGATGATGAGCGCCGACAGGATCGCGGCGGCCGCCGCCACGCCGGCGAGCACGTAGAACGCGATCCCGAACCCGTGGGTCAGCGCCGCCGCCGACGCGCCGGGGTGGGCGCCCAGGTAGTGGCCGGTCGCGGTGGCGGCGATCGTGGTCGCGGCCGCGACCCCCACCGCCCCGCCGATCTGCTGGCCCGTGTTCACGAGACCCGACGCGACGCCCGCATCCTCCGGCCGCGTGCCGGCGAGCGCGCCGATCGTGAGCGGAACGTACGTCAGCGCCATGCCGATCCCGCCGATCAGGAAGCCGGGGAAGAGATCCCAGAAGTAGTGCCCGTCCACCGGCAGGCGGGCGTACGAGACGAGCGCGGCCGCCACGAGCACGAGCCCAAGCGGGAGCACCTTGCGGACGCCGGCCCGCAGCGTGGCCAGCTGGGCGACGTTCGCAAAGACGATGACGGCAAGGGTGAGCGTCAGGTAGGCCAGGCCCGTCTGGAGCGCCGAGTAGTGCAGCACCTGCTGCATGTAGAGAGTGAGCAGGAAGAACTGCGCAAACGACGCCGCGCCCATCAGCAGCGCCGCGACGTTCGAGCCGGCAAGCGTGCGGAGCCGGAAGAGCCGCATCGGCAGGAGCGGCGCGCGCGACCGCAGCTCCACCGCCACGAAGGCGACGATCAGCGCGGCCGAGGCCGCGAGCAGCGCAACCGTCTCGGCGTTCCCCCAGCCGTGCTGGACGGCACGGGTCATCGCGTAGACGAGGATCATCAGCCCGCCGGTGATCGTCACCGCGCCCGGGAGGTCGAAGGAGCGGTGCAGGACCCGGGCCCGGCTCTCGTGGACGAGCCTCGGGGTGATCGCGAGCACGAGCGCGCCCACCGGAACGTTGATGTAGAAGATCCAGGACCAGCTGAGCGAGCTCGTCAGCGCGCCGCCGAGGAGGACGCCCGCCGCCCCGCCGCTGCCCGAGACCGCGCCCCAGACGCCGAGAGCGAGGTTCCGCTCACGGCCCTCGTCGAAGGTCGTCGTCAGGATCGAGAGTGCGGCCGGCGAGGCCAGCGCGGCGCCGAGGCCCTGCAGCGCACGGAACGCGATCAGCGAGCCCTCCGACCACGCGAGCCCGTCGAGCAGCGAGAAGAGGGTGAACAGGGCCACTCCGACCATGAACATCCGCCGCCGCCCGAGCAGGTCGGCCATCCGGCCGCCGAGCAGCAGCATGCCGCCGAAGAGAATCGAGTAGGAGGTCACGACCCACTGCAGGCTCTCCTCGCTGAAGCCGAGGTCGGACTTGATCGTCGGCAGCGCCACGTTCACGATCGCGACGTCGAGCACGACCATGAACTGGGCGGTCGCGATGACGGCGAGGGCGATCCAGCGCCGGTCGATGGTGCGCGCGCGCAGGGCGAGAGCAGTCATCCCGTCTCCTTTCGTTTGAGCACCCTTCAGGCTGCTCGCCGGACGGGAGCGGCCGGATACGGCGCTCAGGCGTTCCGGAGGCGGGTTAACCGAACTGCTTGCTCAGGCGGAGACGCCGGCGAACTGCGGGATGACGTCGCTCCCGTAGGCCTGGAGCACTTCCTCCTGGCCCTTGGTCATCAGGTAGATGTTGAACTGGTCGACGCCGACCGCCTCGAGCTCGCGCAGCTTCTTCGTGCACTCCTCGGCGGAGCCGATCACGGTGAAGCGGTCGCAGATCTCGTCGGTGACGAACTCGCCGTGGGCGGCGCCGACGCGGGAGTGGTCCTTGTAGTCGTAGAACTTCCGGGCCTTGACGAAGTCGGTCAGCTCGGAGGGGATGTCGGAGTCCCAGCCGTAGCGCTCGATCAGGTCCATGACGTGGTTCGAGACCATCGCCGGGAACCAGCGGACCTCCTCGCGGCACTCGGCGATGTCGTCCGAGACCTTCGAGGGCGCGCCGACGATGCACTCGAGCGCGTCGGGGTCGCGGCCCTCCTTCTCGGCGGACGCGCGCGCGGTGGCCATGATCCACTCGATGATCACGGGGTCGGCGAGCTGGATGATCACCCCGTCGCCGATCCGCCCGGCGACGCCGAGCGCCTTCGGCCCGTAGCCGGCGACGTACATCGGGATCTGCGGCTCCTTGAGCGCCCAGGTGAGCTCGAGCTCCTTGTCGTTCCAGTCGACCTTCTCTCCGTTCATGAGCGCCTTGATCATCCGGCAGGCCTGCTCGAACTCGGCCATCCTCACCGGCTGCTGCCCGATCACGCGGCGCGCGGAGTCGCCGCGGCCGATCCCCATCACCATCCGGCCGTTCGAGACGACGTGCAGCGTGGCGTACGCGCTCGCGAGCACCGTCGGCTCGCGCGTGCCCGGGTTCGTGACGAAGTGCCCGAGCTTCATGGTCGAGGTGCGCTCGGCGGCGAGCGCCAGCAGCGGGATCGACTCCTGCCACAGGATGTGCGAGTCGTACGTCCACCCGTACTCGAAGCCCTGCTGCTCGGCGAGGGCCAGCAGCTCGAGGAAGCGCTGGTACGGGGGGTCGGGCAAGACTGTGACACCGAACGTGATGGCCATGGCGGAGAGGTTACAACTCGGCCGGGGTGGAGACGGCAAAGTGAAGATCATCGGCACCGGGCTCAACTACGCCGCCCATATCCGGGAGCAGGGACGCGAGCCGCCCGAGGAGCCGCTGCTGTTCGCGAAGTTCCCGACCGCGCTGATCGGCCCCGGCGAGCCGATCGTCCTGCCGCGCGAGGCCACGCACACGGACTCGGAGGCCGAGCTCGCGGTCGAGATCGGCCGCGCCGGCCGCCGCATTGCCGAGGACGACGCGCTCGAGTTCGTGGCGGGCTACCGCTGCGCCAACGACGTCTCGGCGCGCAACCTGCAGTTCTCCGACAAGCAATGGACGCGCGCCAAGGGCTACGACACCTTCTGCCCGCTCGGCGACCGGCTCGTGCCCGTGTCCGAGCTCGGCGACGGCAGCGGGCTACGGGTCGTGCAGCGGCTGAACGGCGAGCTGCTCCAGGACGGGAACACGGCCGACCTCGTGTTCGGAGTGCGGCGGCTGGTCGCGTTCGCCTCGTCGGTGTTCACGCTCGAGCCCGGCGACCTGATCCTCACCGGCACGCCGCCCGGCCTCGGCTACCTGCGCGAGCCGCCGCTCTCGATGCAGTCCGGCGACGTGGTCGAGATCGAGATCGAGGGGATCGGGGTGCTGCAGAACCCTGTCGTGGCCGAGGGTTGACGGGTTGAAACGGAGTAACGCCGACCGGCGCCTCCCGGGGAGACGCGCTTCGGCGCCATCGGACCGAACGGAGCGCATCGTCACGAAGGGCGGCTCGCTCTTGATGTCGCTGCCGTCGAGGTCAAGGAGCGGATCGCCCGCGCGCTCGAGCGGCGTTCAGGTCACCTTCGAGATGAGCTCGACCGGGATCACCACGCCGTAGACGAGGAGCGCGGCGAAGAACAGCCCAGCCGTGACGCCATGGTTCGCAATGCGGGCGTCCCAGGATGTCGTCGGCGCGTTGATGAGACGTCTGGTTACGGCAGGGCCACGTGAACGTGCAGTCGCCGGACTCGGGTTTTCGACGTCCGACGACGATGACGAGCGGAATGAGAGCGCCTGAACCTCCTTCACGGGACTCCTGTCTCTTTCGTGACGACGGACGACGGCTCTCGATGCGCCGCTTGAGACGCGGGCCTACGGTCGTGACGTCGTGGGTCGTCCTATACGACGATAGAGCCGCGCACACGCGCTGTCTGTGACCCAAGCGGGTCAGCTGATCGAGCCGGTCGACGCCGGCATCAACTGACCCAACCGGATGAGTCGCCGCGGCGCCGTGACGTCGCCTTGGCGGGGCGCGGCCTGCCTCCTGAGACCGCGCGCACAGTGCGGCCCGCCCCTTGGGGGTGCGCAAGCCAGATCCGCGGGCCCACGTGCACGAGGATCGCCACGATGCCGGCCATCCGCTGACGACCCGTCGAAATGGCTTACGGGTGCCCCGATGAGAGTCGGGCAGCGATCGCTCGCGCAAGCCGGATTCCCTGCGCTCGGCTGATCGGCTTCTTCGCGGGACCCGCGTTGAAACGGATCACGTTCTCGCCGACCTTCGCGAATATCCCGTAGCTGCCTCCATAGGGGCCGGGCAGGAGCGTGGCGAGAGGCCCGAGTCCGCTCACAGGGACGAATCCGTATTTCCGCTCTGCCTGGATCTGGGCCGAGAACCGTGGGCCCGCGTGCGTGCCGTCGGCGAAGACGGCGAAGTCGATGCTCGGGTGGAGGGGGCTCAACGTCTCGGGGTCGAGCTTGAGCGGGACGTTCTCGATGACGCACTGCTCGTCGGTATCGCCTCTCTGGATCCGGACTGGATAGCCGAGAATGCTGCGCGCTTGGGCGACGCTCACCAGCGAGCAGGCTGTCGTCGATGCGACACGACCGCTGGCCGCCGCGGCCGCCGCGAGGACAGTTGCCACGAAGACAACCACCAATCCGGCGCGGAGAAGCTTCACTGTTGACCCCTTCGGTTCGCAGGTGACGAGCGAGCGGAAAGCCTTCGCGGTCGCTCGTCGGACGACCATAGACATCCAGGGCGATATTGGAACCGCCCTTCCGGGTAGGCCACGGACTGCAAACGAGCGGTTCTTCAAAGCCCCGAAACCGGTAAGAGGCAGCGACACCTCTTGTCTACTGACGGTGGGGAATAGCCTGCCGCCTCGTCGATGCCGTCACGGCCGAGCACTTACTCATTTTGCCGCGGCTCCTCCCCTCCTCACCACCACCTCGGCAAACGCGAGCCAAGCGACAGCCGGTAGGAACCACCAGTACCAGCGGTCGTGCCCCGACGCGAGATGGTAGGTGGAACCGCCACCGATAATGGCGCAGTAGAGCGCCTGTAGCCACCACGGCGCACCGACGAGAAACAGGCGATCTCCGACGTCACTCCATCGTCTGGCCGCAGGAGGCCATCCGCGGATGCGACCCAACACATAGAGACCGATACCGCCCCCGACAATGACGAGCCACAGCCATGGGGATTCGCTGCCGCCGCCAGATCCGAGCAGGCCGAGCAATGTGGCCGAGAAGATAACCCTGACTCCCGCCTCCGGGCTCGCGTCAGATCGCGCTGTAGCAGTCCGGATCGCGACCGGCGCCCAGAGCGCGCGCTCAGCCCCGTAGCTCGCGTCACCCGGTGCCGGAGCGGTGACGGATCGGCGGCGGAAATGCGGAAGTGCGCCGTTTGCAGGCAGGTTCGATTCCTGCCGGGCGCATCGCTAGTTCGACAGCCAGGCGAGCGTCCTCGTCGCCAGGCGGTCGAGCGCCCGCACCGAGAGCTCGAGGTGTTCGGGCTTCGTGTCCTCGAGCTTCGTGTGCGAGAGGCCGCGCAGGCTCTGCACGAACACCATCACGGTCGGCACGCCGGCGCGAGAGACCTCGGCGGCGTCGTGGAGCGGGCCCGGACGGGAGGCGGTGCGAGGCGCCTGCCACCTCGTGGATCGCCTCGTCGGCGAAGCCGATCAGCGTGTCGTCGAAGAGGATCGGCTCGATGTTCCAGAGCTTCTCCCAGCCGACCTCGATCCGCTCCTCCTGGGCGAAGCGCTCCGAGGCCTCCTTCGCTTCGGCGAGCATGAAGGCGAGCGTGTCCGCGTCGAGATGGCGCTGGTCGAGCAGCTGCTCGGCCGTCTCGACGACGGAGGTGACTATCCCCGGCCGGCAGACGACGTTCCCGGAGGTGCACACCGCGCCGCCGCCGGCCTCGGCCGCGATGCGGCGAATGTCGAGCGCGAGCTTCGCGGCGCCGGCGAGCGCGTCGCGGCGCTGGTCCATCGGGGTCGAGCCTGAGTGCGCCGCCTGGCCGCGCCAGGTGATCCGCGAGCGCTCGACGCCGAAGGTGCCGAGCACGACGCCCAGCGGGAGGTCCAGCGACTCGAGCACCGGGCCCTGCTCGATGTGCAGCTCCAGGTAGGCGCCGGCGCCCTCGAGCTGCGAGCGGGCCTCGACGGCGCGGTCGAGGTCGACGCCGTGCTCGCGCAGCGCATCCGGCAGAGCAATCCCGTCGCGGTCCGTGAGCTTGCGGAGCTCGTCCTGGTCGCGCATCGAGCCGGCGGCCGCCGACGACCCGAACAGCGAGCGGCCGAAGCGCGCGCCCTCCTCGTCGGCCCAGTTGACGAGCCGCACCGGAACCGGCGGCGTCCCCTCCTCGGCGATCCGGCGGAACACCTCCGCGCCGGCGACGACGTTGAGGATGCCGTCGAGCCAGCCGCCGTTCGGCACCGAGTCGAGGTGGCCGCCGATCAGGAGCGCGTTCTCGCGGCTCTCGCCGAGCGTGAACCACTGGTTGCCGGCCTGGTCGATCTCCTCCTGCGCGCCCGTCCCCGCGAGCGCGCCGCGCAGCCACTCGCGCGCGGTCTCCCACGTGTCCGTCCAGGCCACGCGCTGCGCGCCGTCCTCGTTGCCGGTGAGCGCGCGCAGCTCCTGGAGCTCGGCGACGGTGCGGGCGGGGTCGAGCGGCATCGGCCGATCCTAACCGTGTAAGAATCGAGCGTGGCCGTTGTGGCAGCGCGGCGTCCCTCGCGGGACGGGGTCGTCACCTTCGCGTCGAAGCTCGCTACGGCGCTCGTCGTCGTCCTGGTCCTCGTCGGGATCTGGGAGCTCTACCGCTGGATCTGGACCTCGACCGGCTGGACGTGGCCGTTCCTCGTCAACGACACGTCGATGCCGCACGTGTGGACGATCCTGAAGGCGTTCGGCCAGCCGGCGCAGGTCAACCAGCCGGCCCTGATCACGGTGCTCTGGCACAAGAGCCTGTTCACGGCCAAGGAGGCGGCGGCCGGGTTCGTGCTCGGCGCGGTGATCGGCTTTGCCCTCGGGGTGCTTCTCGCCCACTCCCGCATCGCCCAGCGCGGGCTGACGCCGTACATGGTCGCGAGCCAGACGGTTCCCATCCTCGCGATCGCGCCGATGGTCGTCGTCTGGGTCAACCCGAAGCTCCCGTCCGGGCTGCAGGGCTGGGGCGCCGTGGCGGTGATCTCCGCGTACCTGACCTTCTTCCCGGTCGCGATCAACACGCTGCGCGGCCTTCTCTCGGCTGAGCCACGTGCGCTCGAGCTGATGCGCTCCTACGCCGGCGGGAAGTGGGCGATCCTCTGGAAGGTGCGCGTGCCGACGGCGCTGCCGTTCATCTTCACCGCGCTCAAGATCGCCGCCACCGCAAGCGTCGTCGGCGCGATCATCGGCGAGCTGCCCTCCGGCCTCCAGTCCGGCCTCGGCGGCGCGATCCTCAACTTCAACCAGTACTACTCGCTCGAGCCGCAGGAGCTGTGGGCGACGAACATCGTCGCAGCGCTGCTCGGGATCGTCTTCTTCCTCGCCGTCGTGGTCGCCGAGCGCTGGGCGGTGCGGCGTGCGCCCGAGGTGCCGGAGTGAGCACCCCGGTCGTCTCGATCGAGCACGTCACGAAGACGTTCCCCCGGGGCAATGTCACGGCGCTCCAGGACATCGAGCTGCAGATCGCGGCGGGCGAGTTCATCTCGCTGATCGGGCCGTCCGGCTGCGGCAAGTCGACCCTGCTCCGCGTGATCGGCAACCTGATCGACCCGAGCGCGGGAACGGTGACGATCAACGGCAAGCCGGCGCAGCAGGCCCGGCAGGACCGCGACTACGGGATCGTCTTCCAGGACGCGGTGCTGTTCGACTGGCGCACGGTCTCGAAGAACATCGCGCTCCCGCTCGAGATGCTCGGCTGGGGCAGGACGAAGCGGCAGGCACGCATCGCGGAGATGCTCGAGCTGGTGGAGCTGACCGGCTTCGGCGACCACCACCCGTGGCAGCTCTCGGGCGGGATGCAGCAGCGCGTCTCGATCGCGCGCGCGCTCGCGTTCGAGCCGGCGCTGCTCCTGATGGACGAGCCGTTCGGCGCCCTCGACGAGATGACGCGCGAGCGTCTCAACCTCGAGCTGCTCTCGATCTGGCAGCAGCTCGGCTCGACGGTGGTCTTCGTCACCCACTCGATCTCGGAGGCGGTCTTCCTCTCGACCCGCGTCGTCGTGATGAGCCCGCGGCCGGGCCGGATCACCGGCATCGTCTCGATCGACCTCCCGTACCCGCGCACGATCGAGACGCGCGAGGACCCGCACTTCTTCGAGCTCGTCACGCAGGTGCGCGAGCTGCTGCGGCACGGCGGCGAGCAGCTGCTGCCCGAGGAGGAGGCGGCGATCGCCGAGGAGAGCGCGTGAGCCGCTTGAAGCATTACGCGCGCGACTGGCTCCCGGCGGCGGCCGTGCTGGTGGCGGCCCTCGTGATCTGGGAGGGCGGAATCGCGCTTTTCAACGTCCAGCAGTTCCTGCTCCCGAAGCCGAGCGCGATCGTGCGCGACCTCTACGACAACTGGAGCACGCTCTCGTCGGCCGGCTGGTACACGTTCAAGGAGGCCCTCGGCGGCTTCGTGGCGGGCTCGCTGGTCGGGATCCTGTTCGCGGCGTTCGTGGCACGCTTTCGCGCCGTCGGCGCAGCGCTGATGCCGTTCGCGATCGCGGCGAACGCGGTGCCGATCATCGCCTTCGCGCCGATCTTCAACGCCTGGTTCAACCCGCTCTCGCCGCACTCGAAGAGCGCGATCGCGGCCGTTCTCTGCTTCTTCCCGGTGATGGTGAACACGCTGCGCGGGCTGACGAGCGTGCGCACAGCGCAGGTGCAGCTGATGAAGAGCTACGCCGCGAGCGACCTCGAGATCTTCCGCCGCGTGCGCATCCCGACGGCGCTCCCATACGTCTTCGCCGCGCTCAAGGTCGCGAGCGTACTGGCGATGATCGGCGCCGTCGTCGGCGAGTACTTCGGCGGCTCGTTCAACGCGCTCGGCGTGCTGATCCGCTCGGACGCCCAGATCCTCGACTTCACGACGGCCTGGGCCGGGATCGTGATCGCCTCGGTGCTCGGGATCGCGCTCTACCTCGCGGTCGCGATCGCCGAGCGCTACCTCGTGCGCTGGTCGCCCGAGCTCCGCGCGTCCTGACAAAGCGGGATACCGTTGAGTCTCATCCCCCGAGCGGTCAGAATCCCCCGAACGTCACCGAGGAGGAGGAGAGCATGAAGAAACGGTACGTCCTGTGGCTCGCGGCAGCCGGGTTGGCGGTATCGCTGACGGCCGGCCTGGGCGCGGCGGCGGCCGCGTCGCACAAGGCGCAGGCGACGAACGTCACGCTGCAGCTCAAGTGGGTCCCGCAGGCGCAGTTCGCGGGCTACTACGCGGCCGTCAAGCACGGCTTCTACGCCAAGCAGGGCCTCAACGTCACGCTCAAGAACGGCGGCCCGGACATCATCCCCGAGCAGGTCGTCGCGAGCGGCCAGGCGCAGTTCGGCGTCGACTGGCTGCCGAGCCTGCTGGCCGCCCGTGACAAGGGCACCGACCTGGTAAACGTCGCGCAGGTCTTCGCGCGGTCGGGCATGACGCAGCTGACCTGGAAGGACTCCGGGATCACGACGATTGCGGGCATGAAGGGCAAGAAGGTCGCCAACTGGCTCGGCGGCAACCAGTACGAGCTCTTCGCCGCCCTCGTCAAGAACGGCATGAACCCGGACAAGAACCAGGGCGTGACGATCGTGCAGCAGCCGTTCGACATGAACCTGTTCCTGAACCACCAGGTCGACTCGGCCTCGGCGATGACCTACAACGAGCTGGCGCAGGTGCTCGAGTCGAAGAATCCGAAGACCGGCAAGCTCTACACGCTGAGCGACCTGAACGTGATCAAGATGCAGAACGTCGGCACCGGCATGCTCGAGGACGGGCTGTTCTCGACCGGCAAGTGGCTGAGCGACCCGGCCAACCAGGCGATTGCGGTCAAGTTCATCGAAGCCTCGCTCGAGGGCTGGATCTACTGCCGCGACCATCAGGCCGACTGCGTGAACATCACGCTCCAGTACGGACCGACCCTCCCGAAGGGTCACCAGACCTGGCAGATGAACGAGATCAACAGGCTGATCTGGCCGAGCGCGAGCGGGATCGGGATCATGAACAAGGCCGACTACACCCGGACGGCCGCGATCGCGAAGCAGTTCGGCGTGATCAAGAAGACGCCGTCGGGCGCGTACCGCACCGACCTGGCCGCGAAGGCCGTCGCAGCGCTCAAGGCCGACGGCATCAACGTCAACGGCGCGGGCTGGAAGGCCGCGGTGGTGAACGTCACCGCCGGCGGGAAGTAAGTCACCTAATGCCTCCGGGGCCGCGCGCGGCCCCGGAGGCATGTCGAGCGAAGGGAGAAGCCGTGTCCGTGCTGATCAAGGGTGGCCGCATCGTCACCGCCTCCGACGACTACGTCGCCGACGTCTTCATCGACGGCGAGCGGGTGACGCTGATCGGCGAGTCGCTCGACCACGACGCGGACCGAGTCATCGACGCCCGCGGCAAGCTCGTCCTCCCGGGCTGCGTCGACCCGCACACCCACCTCGACATGCCCTTCGGAGGCACGGTCACGATCGACGATGTCGAGTCGGGCCAGACCGCGGCCGCCTTCGGCGGCACGACCTGCCACGTCGACTTCTGCATCCAGGCGAAGGGCCAGACCTTCGCCGAAGCCTTGGCCGAATGGCACTCAAAAGCAACAGACAAGCAGGTGATCGACATGGGCTACCACATCGCGATCACCGATCTCACCTACGACGGCGCGCTGGACGAGCTCGCGACGCTGCCCGAGCAGGGCGTCACCTCCTACAAGCTCTTCATGGCCTACAAGGGGGCGTTGATGGTCGACGACGAGACACTCTTCCGTGCGATGGAGGTGGCGGCGAGGTCGGGCGCGCTCGTGATGGTGCACGCCGAGAACGGCGACGTGATCGACGTGCTCGTCAAGGAGGCGCTCGCCGCGGGCAACACCGGCCCGCAATGGCACGCGCGCACGCGGCCGCCCGAGACCGAGGGCGAGGCGACGAACCGCGCGATCCAGCTGGCGAAGGTCGCCGGCTCACCGCTCTACGTCGTGCACGTGTCGTGCAAGGAGGCGGTCGAGCCGATCGCCCTGGCGCGCACCAAGGGCTGGAACGTGTGGGGCGAGACCTGCACGCAGTACTTCTTCGTCGACTACACCTTCCTCGAGCGCCCGAACTTCGAGGGCGGGAAGTACGTGTACACGCCGCCGCCGCGCGACAAGGCGAACCAGGACGTTCTCTGGGACGCGGTACGCACGGACGTGCTCTCGGCCATCTCGACGGACCACTGCGCGTTCCAGTGGCAAGGGCAGAAGACTATGGGCCAGGACGACTTCTCGAAGATCCCGAACGGCGGCCCCGGCCTCGAGGAGCGGCTGCGGATGATCTACACATTCGGCGTCCTCGAGAACCGGATCACGCTGAATCGCTTGGTGGAGCTGCTCGCGACCAACCCGGCCAAGCTCTTCGGGCTCTACCCGCGCAAGGGAACACTCGCCGTCGGCTCAGATGCCGACATCGTCGTCTTCGACCCGGAGAAGCGCGAGACGCTCTCGGCCTCGACCCAGCACTCCCGCTCCGACTACAACCTCTACGAGGGCACGGAGGTCGCCGGCGGCGTCGAGACCGTGCTGCTGCGCGGGAACGTCCTGATCGAGGACGGCGAGCTCGTCGCTTCGCCCGGCATCGGGCGGTACGTCGCGCGTGCGAAGTTCGGCGAGGAGCTCGCCGGCTCGGGCCGCGCCGTCGCCGCCTGACGGCTACTTCTGCGTCGAGAGGTAGACGTACGCCGAGATGTTCTTGATCTGGTCCGGTGAGAGGACGCCCTTGTAGGCCGTCATGTGCGTCGCGTACTTCGCGACGGCCGCCTTCGACATCACGGACGCGCCGCCGTTCGTGATCGCCTTGATCAGCAGCGCCTGGGTGAGCCTGGTCTTGTCGAGGTTGGGTCCGATGGTCCCGACGGGCGTTCGCCGCCTCGAGCGTGTGACAGACGGCGCACGTGCTGACGAAGATCGGCTTGCCGGCCTTCGGGTTGCCGACGACCTTCGCCGCGCGGTCACCGAAGGCGAGCGTGGGCACCGCCGCGATCGCGGCAACCGCAATCGGAGTCAAGAGCACGCTGCGCCGCAACCACCGCGACCCCCCAACCTGCCTCATGCCGCTCAGTATTGTCCGGAGAACCCGGCGCCGGGTTACCGACGTGTAAGGAATTAGCTGAGGGCGTCCTCGAGCGCCGCCCTCAGCCCGCGGTAGCGGAACTCGAAACCGTCGAGCTTCCGGGAGACGGCCCGCTGGCCGTGGAGCACGAGGTCGGCCTGCTCGCCGAGCATCAGCCGGAGCGCAAAGCCCGGGGTCGGCACGAGCGCCGGCCGGTGCAGCACCCGGCCGAAAATGCGCGCGGCGTCGCGCTGCCGCAGTTGCTCGGGGGCGACCGCGTCGAGCGCCCCCTCGAGCGACTCGTCGTCGATCGCGTGCCGGTACAGGCGGACGGCGTCGTCGAGGTGCACCCACGGAAACCACTGCCGGCCGCCGCCCGCCGGGCCGCCGACGAAGAAGCGGTACGGGAGCGCCGTCAGGCGCACCGCCTGCGCGCCTTGGCCGACGACGAGCGAGTTGCGAACCGCGACGTGGCGGACCGGCGCCTCGGCCGCCGCCGCCTCCCACGCGACGCAGACCTGCGCGAGAAACGAGCCCCCCGGAGGCGACGTCTCGTCGACCACGACGTCCCCGGCATCGCCGGCGTAGTCGATGCCCGACGCCGTGACGAACACACGGGGCGGCTTCTTTGCGACCGAGATCTCCCGCACCAGGCGCTGCGTCGTGTCGATGCGACTCTGGCGGATCGCCTCCTTCCGGCCGTGCGTCCAGCGGAGGCTCCCGATCGAGACTCCCGCCAGGTTGACGACGGCGTCGGAGCCGTCGACAGCACTGCCGGCGGTGTCCCACGAGACCGTGTCGAGCCCGGACGGTTGCCGCGACACGATCGTGACCTCGTGCCCGTCCGCCCGCAGCGACGCCACGAGCGCCCGCCCGACGTACCCCGATCCGCCACCGACGACGACCTTCACTGCTACCGTCCTTCCCATTGAGCGAACGATTGAATCAAATGACTAAAGCAACTGCTCAAACGATTGTCAAGGCGGCGCTCGAGACCGTGCGCGAAAAGGGCGTGGCGGGAACCAGCTCGCGGGCGATCGCGCGCCGCGGCGCCTTCAACCAGGCGCTGATCTTCTACTACTTCGGCTCGCTCGAGAACCTGCTGCTCGAGGCACTGCGCCGCACGAGCGCGGAGCGCCTCGAGCGCTACACGGAGGTCGTCGAGCCGATCGGGACGCTCGAGGCGCTCGTCCCCGCCATGGCCGACCTCTGGGAGGAGGACAAGGCCGCCGGTCACGTCCAGGTGGTCGCGCAGCTGATCGCCGGCTCCGCGAACCGGCCGGACCTTCGCGCGACATTGGTCGAGCTGATGGAGCCGTGGGCCG
This sequence comes from uncultured Actinomycetes bacterium, assembly GCA_963792135.1. GTDB lineage: Bacteria > Actinomycetota > Thermoleophilia > Gaiellales > Gaiellaceae > PALSA-600. Next base: position 73,668 of record CAWBVD010000011.1, read on the forward strand.
CACTCGCGGAGCAGACGCTCGGGCGCGTGCTGCCCGCCGGCCTTCCGGTGCGGGACATCGCCTTCGGCACCGTCGTCTGGTACCTCGGCGTCAACCTGGTGACACATCTCGACCCGGCCGGGAGCCGGATCGACTCGCTCTTCGAGCGCGGCCGCGAGTGGGCGCCGATCGTGGCACCGGTGCTCGAGGACTTCAGCTGATGTAGCCCCACTTCCGCAGGTCGCGGTCGAGCGCCGCAATGTACTTGGCGTCCGCGGGCCAGATGTCGCCCGGCCTCCCGAGCCAGCCCTTGTGAAGCGCCGACTGAAGCTCCGCCCGGCATGCGTCGCCGTCGCCGAGCCGGTACTCGTCGGCACACCACGCGGCGAGCACGCCCCGGATGTCCCCGTCGGGCTTGCCCCGGAACTGCACGTAGGCATGCCACCACTGCTTCGCGTCGCTGCGCACGAGGTCGAGCCGGAGCGGGGTGACGTCCGTGAACTTGGCCGACGGATCGATCGTCAGCACCCGTACCGGTAGGCCTGAAGCCGCGAAGGACGTGAACTCGTAGGCGAAGCGGTCGTCCGCGGTCACGAACTCGTAGACGCCGTCGTGGCGCGTGCCCTTGTACCCCGGGTCGCCCCAGTTGTGGTCGAGCAGGCGGCCCCGATAGGGGCCGTCGACGAGCGCGATCAGCGTCTCGAAGCAGCAGTGGGCGCCGCCCGTGTAGACGCTCATGACCGCCTCGGGCAGCGGGCCGCCCCAGACGTTCTGGAGCGCGAGGGAGTGGTGACTCCCCGGGCTGCAGCGGAGCTCGGTGCAGAGCAGCCTGTCGGCCACCGTCCGCCCGTTCGCGCGCGCGACGAGGCGCAGCCTGCGAAAGCTGAAGAAGCCGTCGCCGTGGGCCTGCCGCTGCACCGTCATCACGGCAGAGACCGACCCCGAGTGCCGCTCGACCGTGGTCGTCTTCCACGGCGCGGTCACCGCGGACGCCGGACTGCAGAGGACGCCCGCGGCAACTGCCGCCGTGAGAGCTAAGCGAATCAGCGGCGCAGTCTCTATCGAGTCTGGGGAAAGCCGAGATCGACCTTCGACTTGGCCGGATCCGGCCAGCGCGAGGTGACGACCTTCGTGCGGGTGTAGAAGTCGATCCCCTCCGGCCCGTAGATGTGCCGGTCGCCGAAAAGGCTCGACTTCCAGCCGCCGAAGGAGTAGTAGGCCACGGGGACGGGGATCGGGACGTTGATCCCGACCATTCCCGCCTGCACGTCGAACTCGAACCGGCGGGCGACGCCGCCGTCGCGCGTGAAGATCGCGGTGCCGTTCCCGTACGGGTTGTCGTTCACGAGGCGAATCGCCTCCTCGTACGTGTCGACGCGCGTGACGCCCAGGACCGGGCCGAAGATCTCGTCCGAGTAGTTGTCCATGCCCGGCTTCACGTTGTCGATCAGCGAGGGCCCGAGGAAGAAGCCGTCGCCCGCAGGCACGTTCTCGCGACCGTCGACAACGACGGTCGCACCCTCGCCGGGCGCGCGCTCGACGTAGGAGGCGACCTTGTCGCGGTGCTCGCGCGTGACGAGCGGGCCCATCTCCGCGCCGGGCTCCGTGCCGGGGCCGACCTTCACGGCCGGGATACGGGCCTTGATCGCCGGGACGAGCTCGTCGGCGACTCCGCCGACCGCGACGAGCATCGAGACCGCCATGCAGCGCTCGCCGGCCGAGCCGTAGCCCGCGGAGACGGCGGCGTCGGCCGCCATGTCGATATCCGCGTCCGGCAGCACGATCATGTGGTTCTTGGCACCGCCGAGCGCCTGGCAGCGCTTTCCGTTCCTGGTCGCGTTCTCGTAGACGTAGCGCGCGATCGGGGTCGAGCCCACGAAGGAGACCGCGGAGATGCCCGGATGCCCGAGGATCGAGTCGACCGCGACCTTGTCGCCCTGGACGACGTTGAAGACGCCGTCGGGCACGCCGGCCTCGGCGAGCAGCTCGGCCATCAGCAGCGAGGCGGAAGGGTCCTTCTCGGACGGCTTGAGCACGAAGGTGTTGCCGCACGCGAGCGCGGGCGCCCACATCCACATCGGGACCATCGCCGGGAAGTTGAACGGCGTGATGCCGGCGACGACGCCGAGCGGCTGCCGCAGCGAGTAGACGTCGACACCGGTCGAGGCCTGCTCGGAGTAGCTCCCTTTGAGCAGCGTCGGGATACCGCAGCAGAACTCGATCACCTCGATTCCGCGGGCGACCTCTCCCAGCGCGTCCGAGAGCACCTTGCCGTGCTCGGCCGTCAGGAGCTCCGCGATGTCCTCGCGGTGCGTGTGGAAGAGCTCGCGAATCTTGAAGTAGAGCTCGGCCCGGCGGCTGAGCGACATTGCCCGCCATGCGGGCAACGCAGCCTTCGCAGCCTCGACCGCGAGATCGATCTCCTCCGGCGAGGCGAACGCGACCTCGCCCGTCTGCGCACCCGTCGCCGGGTCGTAGACCGGCCCCGTGCGGCCCGAGCCGCCCGGACGGCGTTTGCCGCCGATCCAGTGGTCGATCGTCCTCAGGGCCTGGGGTGCCTCCGCCAGCTCGGTCATGGTCTCCTCCTCCTCCTCGCGCTCGTCTCGTGGGAGGGTACCGTCCCCAATCCCCAATGGCGTCGGTACATGAGGACCTGCTGGAGCTCGCGGAGGAGCCGGGGCTCTGGCTGCCGCCGGAGCCCAAGCTGCGGATCGAGCGCCGCGACGGATTCGCGTTCGTGGTCTACGGTAGGAACGCGTGGGTGCACCACATCCGGCTCGAGGAGATCGAGCCGGCCGTCGAGGAGGTCGGAGGGCTCGCCGCGGCCGCCGGGCTCGAGAGCGTGACGTGGTGGCTCGGCGAGCTGACGAGGCCGCACGGGGCGTCTGAGCGGCTGCTCGAGCTCGGGTTCGAGCCGGACGACCCGCCCGAGGAGACGTCCTTGACGCTGGCGGAGCCGCCGCGCGGCGAGCCGCCGCTGCCCGTGCGGCGCGCGAGCACCTGGGACGAGATGCTCGTCGCGCTCGAGCTCGACTGGAAGATCTTCGGGGTGCCGGAGGAGGAGCAGGCGGTCCGCCGCGTCGAGACGCGCGCAGCCTACGCAGACCTCGAGGCGACCGGCCTTGTGAGCTGCTACCTCGCCGAGCTCGACGGCAAGCCGGCCGGCTTCGGCCGCATCGTCTTCACCCCGCGCGGCGGCGTCCTGATGGGCGGCGCGACGCTGCCGGAGGCCCGCGGCCGGGGCGCGTACACCTCGCTCGTCCACGCCCGCTGGCGGGCGGCGGTCGAGCGCGGCACGCCACGGCTCACGGTCAGCGCCGGGCCGGAGTCGACGCCGATCCTCGTGCGCCTCGGGTTCGAGCGCATCGGCGCGGTTAAGCTCCTTCGACAGAGAATCGATTAAGAGGAGACCCGATGGCCACCGTCGAGACCAATCCCGAGCTGGGCAAGCAGATCGTGGAGGACGCGAAGCGCTACGTCCTCTACTCCTGGTCCGTGCAGGACGCGATCAACCCGATCGCGGTCGCGGGCGCCGAGGGGCGCCACTTCTGGGACTACGACGGCAGGCGCTACCTCGACTTCGCCTCGCAGCTCGTGAACGTCTCGATCGGCTACGGCCACCCGAAGGTGGTCGCGGCGATCAAGGAGCAGGCAGAGACCCTGGCGACGATCGGGCCGCCGATGGCGACCGAGGCGCGCTCGCGGCTCGGCAAGCTGCTCGCGGAGGTCACGCCGGGCGACCTCTCGTTCTCGTTCTTCACCAACGGTGGGGCGGAGGCGAACGAGAACGCGATCAAGCTCGCGCGCTGGTACACGGGGCGCCACAAGATCATCGCGCGGTACCGCAGCTATCACGGCGCGACCGGCGGCGCGATCACGCTCACGGGCGACCCGCGGCGCTGGCCGGCGGAGCCGGGCCTTCCCGGCGTCGTCCGCATGTTCGACCCGTACACGTACCGCTGCCCGGCGGGCCATCCCGATCCGTGCCCGGTCTGCACGGGGGCGCCGCACCTCGAGGAGATCCTGATGTACGAGGGCCCGGAGACGGTCGCGGCGGTGATCCTGGAGACGGTCACCGGCACGAACGGGATCATCGTCCCGCCCGACGGCTACCTGCAATCGATCCGCGAGGTGTGCGACCGCTACGGGATCCTGCTCATCTGCGACGAAGTGATGGCCGGCTTCGGCCGCACCGGCAAGTGGTTCGCCGTCGACAACTGGGACGTCGTCCCGGACATCATCACGCTCGCCAAGGGCATCAACTCCGGCTACGTGCCGCTGGGCGCGATGGTCGTGCGCCCGCAGCTCGCCGACTGGATCCGGCCGCGCTTCTTCGCCGGCGGGCTGACCTACTCCGGCCACCCGCTCGCCTGCGCCTCCGCCGTGGCCTCGATCGAGGCGTTCCAGGAGGAGGGGATCGTCGAGAACTCCGCGGCGATGGGCGACGTCTTCCGCGCCGAGCTGGCACGCCTTGCGGACAAGCACCCGTCGGTTGGCGACGTGCGCGGCCTGGGCTGCTTCTGGGGCCTCGAGCTCGTGAAGAGCCGCGAGACGCGCGAGCCGCTCGTGCCGTTCAACGGTTCGGGCGAAGCGGCGAAGCCGGTCGCGGCGCTCGCCGGGCACGCGCTCGCGAAGGGCCTGTACGTGATGACGCACTGGAACGTGGTCATGATCTGCCCGCCGCTGACGATCACCCGCGACGAGCTCGAGGAGGGGACCGCGATCCTCGACGAGGCGCTCTCGATCGCCGACGAGTTCGTGGCGTAGCGGTGAGACAAACTGCCGGCATCCTTGGGCATTTCTTAGAGCGGTTTTCCGCCCAGACGGGCATCATGGGAAGGTGACCGAGAGTCCGGCCGCACCGGGGCCCGCGCCCGCCCCCGATCAGCGCGGGATCTTCGGCTTCCGCTTCGCGCTCCTCTACGGGGCACTGACGGCCGTGCTCGTCGTCGCGATCGTCGGAGTCGTGATCGTTGCGCGCCGGCCGGGCCCGCCCAAGCCGCAGCCGTGGTCGTCATGGAAGCCGCCGAGCGGCAGCGTGACCAAGATGACGCAGGAGATCGCCGACCACGTCGCGCCGCGCTACAAGGCGAACGCGGCCGGCGACCAGCTCGTCGCGATCCTCCCAGGCGACCCGGAGGTCACGCGCGGGACGAAGGTGACGAAGATCTCCGCGATCGGCTTCCTCCGGTCGGCCAACGCGACGCAGTTCGACCGCGTCGTCCGCACGAGCGGGAACGTCCAGGACCAGTTCTGCGGGATCGGCTCCGAGTGCTCGATCGCGAAGGGCGCGCCGAACGCGCAGCGCGAGCGGCTCGTGCGGCGGGAGGCGCTGGAGGTCGCGCTCTACACGTTCAAGTACGTGCCGGCGGTGAACGCGGTGATCGCGTACATGCCGCCGCCGTGCGGCTCGCAGCCGAACACGCTCCTGTATCTGGAGCGCGGCAACCTCTCGCATGAGCTGAGCACACCGCTCGCACGAACGCTGCCGCTCGATGCGCCGCCGCTGCCGGCGGATCCGGACAAGAAGGAGTCGGCGGCGATCGACCGGCTGACGATTCCGGTCGAGTACTCCTTCCAGTTCCAGTCGCTGACCGACGGGACCGAAGCGCTCGTCCTGACGCCGGCCTCCAGCTGACGACTTAGCGGAACAGGTCGCGCTCGGCCGGCATCACGAGCTCGGTCGCAGTGCCGTCGCCGGCGATGCGCGCGCCGCGGACGATCACCACGGGCAACCCGTCGGCCTTGGTGTGACGGACGAGGTTGGCGGCGCCCGCGAGCTCGTCCGCCACTGCGATCTGCGTGGTGCGGAGCGGGCGGCCGGCGCGGTCGGAGCTTCCGCGCAGGTCGCGGAGCGGCGCCAGGCCGGCGACGCCGATCGCGACGTCGGTCGTGCCCCGGCGAAACGGACGCCCGAACGAGTCCGTGACGATCACCGCAACGTCGACGCCGGTCCGCTCGCCGATGGCGGTCCTGATCCGGCGTGCGCTCGCGTCGGCGTCGACCGGGAGGAGGATCGACGGTGTCGGTCTCGGCCGCATTCGAGTGGTCGACGCCGGCCGAGGCGCAGACGAACCCGTGGCGGGTCTCGGCGATCACGAGCCCGCCGCGCGACCGGACGATGCGCGCCGTCTCGCGCAGGATCACCTCGAGCTGCCGGAGGTCGGTCTCGGGCCCGGCGATGCTGCGGGCCCGGGCCGAGGGCTCGACGCCATCCAGGCGCACGACCCGCCCCTCGGCCTTGGAGACGGCCTTCTGGGCCACGACCACGACGTCACCGTCACGAAGCTCGGCCGCCGAGACGATCTGCGCGGCGAGGTCGTCTCCCTCGCCGATCTCGGGCAGGCCCTCGACCGGGATGATCTCGATCACGCGCGGTCGACGCCGGTGACAGTGATCCCTGCGTGCGCGCGGTAGCGCCGGTTGAGGTTCACGATCACCGCGGTCAGCCCCTCGAGCGTGCGGGCGCTCGCGAGCGGGCCCACGTCGAGCGCGCGGCCGGCGACGAGCTTCGAGGCGAGCGCGAGCGCGAGCTCCTTCGCCTCGGCGTCGTCTCCGCAGATCAGCGCGTCCTCCTCCGGCGGAGCCTCGTCGAGGTTCGCAGCGGCGATCGAGTGGAGCCCCGCGGTGACCGGGGCCTCGACGACGTCCTGAATGCGCTCGGCGAGCGAGCGTGCGTCCGGATCCGGCCGCACACCGTCACGTGAGAACCGGAGGTCGCTCGCGACGGAGAGAAGCGGCGTCTGCCCGAGCGCTCGGGCGACCGCTTCGGCGGTCGTCGAGCGCCGCGTCGGCCTTCACCGCGAGCACGGCCAGCGTCGCGCCGCGGACGGCCTCGCTGTTCTCGGCCCCTTGCACGTGCGCGCCGAGCTCCGCGGCCGCAGCGCGGGCGCGGGCTTCGTCGCGCGAGCCGATCACGACCTCGTCCTCGCCGAGTGCGACGAGCCTGGCCGCGAGCGCCCGCCCGAAGCTCCCCGTGCCCCCGAGAATCGCGATCCTCATGCGACCGCAGCGGCGGCGTCGAGCACGGCGTGGACGAGGCGCCGGCGCGCGTCCTCGTCGGTCATCAGCGTCTTCGCGACGACGGGCCGGACCCCGTCCGGAAGCCGGACGGCCTCGATCCCGTCGGGCGCATCCTGCTCGTCGAGCACGAGGGCATCGATCAGCCCCGGGTAGCAGCCCGCGACGGCGTCGGGCCCGGTCCCGCCGGCGAGGCGGGTGAGCATGCGGTCGGCGGGGCCCTTGACGGCTCGGCCGCCGATGAGCGGGCTCACCGCGACGCAGGGCACGCGGCGCTGCTCGAGCGCGGCCCGGATCTCGGCAACCGCGAGGATCGGCCCGATCGAGACATACGGGTTGCTCGGCGCGATCATGATCAGGTCGGCGTCCTCGAGCGCCTCGACGACGCCGGGCGCGGCAGTCGCCTCGCCTGCGCCCGTGTAATGGACGGCGTCGACCTCGTCGCTGTGGCCGCGCGCGACGAACCACTCCTGGAACGGGAACGTCCCGGCCGGCGTCTCGATGAACGTGCGGAGCGGGTCGTTCGTGGCGGGAAGCAGCGTGCAGCGCAGCCCGAGCGAGCGCGCAAGCTGCTCCGTCACGACCGAGAGGGGGGCGCCCTCGCGCAGCAGCTGTGTGCGCACGAGGTGCAGGCCGATGTCGCGGTCGCCGAGCTTGAACCACGCCTCCCCGCCAAGCGCGGCCACGGTGTCGAGCGCGTTCCAGCTCTCGTCGGCGCGGCCCCAGCCACGCTCCTCGTCGGCGAGGCCGCTCAGGGCGTAGAGCACGCTGTCGAGATCGGGAGAGACATGGAGGCCGAGCATCTCGATGTCGTCCCCCACGTTGCCTATGATGGTTACGTTGTCTGCATCGACGACAGCCGTAACGCCACGGAGGAACCGTGCTCCGCCGATGCCGCCCGAGAGGACGGTCGCCTTCACGCGGCCTTTCCTGCGGAGTTGGCGGCACTGTGCAGCGAGGCGAGGACGCAGAGCGTCCGCGGCCCGAGCCGCTCCCGCAGCCGCTCGAGGTCGGCGACGGAGTCCACGTCATCCATGAGATTCGGCGCGTCCACCAGCCGCGACGGCGCGAGCGCGGCGAACCGCTCGGCACTCCCGGGCCCGTAGAGCGGGACGAAGATCCCGGCCGCGGACAGCCCGAGCGCGTTCGTCGTCCCGTCCGCCGCCCGGGCGAGCGCGAGGCCGTCGTCGGGGACGGCGCCCGCGAGCGCGAGCAGGTCACGCGCGGTGACGCACGGGAGGTCGGCGTTGACGACGAGCAGCGGTCCGGCGCCGCCGGATGCGAGCGCGGCGATCTCGAGACCCGCGCGCACCGCCGGTCCCTGCCCGCCGCCCGGATCGTCGACCACGGTCGCTCCGGCTGCCGCAGCGCGAGGTGCGTCCTCACCCGCGGGGGCGACGACGAACGTCGGTCCGACGGCCGTGCACGCGGTCACGACGTCGCCCAGCATCGCGGTCGCGAGTGCCGATCTGGCTGCGCGCGGGAGCTCGCTGAGCCGGCTCTTGCCCTTCGCCCCGCGGAAGGGAACCACTAGGGACGGCATCGGCCCGGACACTACCGGCGGCGTCAGGCCAGAACGCGGTTCAAGCCCGTTAGGCG
>CAWBVD010000012.1:0-196753 GCA_963792135.1 uncultured Actinomycetes bacterium
CGATGGGGCGGTTTGCGGGGGGTGGGGTTCTGTCCGGCTGGCGGGATTGAATGACCTCCTGAGCGTTCATGAGCTTCGCGCACCCGCGAGCGATGTAAATGGGTGGCGTGAGGCGTAGGCTCGGGCGGCGCCGTGGTGTCGATCGTCGGCCCTGCTCTGACCCTTGGCGGTCGCCCTGAGCGTGACGCGGGAGCTTGCGGTACCCCGACCTGTGCCATGAGCACGCCGAGCAGACTCTTGATCTCCAGGCTCCCCTCCGCGGCGTTTCGGTGGTGTCGAGTGAAAGGAGTCGGTGATGGGGATGGACGTGATCGTCGAGCGCTGCGCCGGGATCGACGTGCACCAGGCGCAGCTGACGGTGTGTGTGCGTGTGCCGGGGGCAGGCGGGCAGCGTGTCGAGGAGCTGGCGAGTTTCGGGACGACGACGCCCGACCTGCTGGCGCTGGCGGATTGGCTGGCCGGCCACGGGGTCACGCAGGTCGCGATGGAGGGGACGGGCGTCTACTGGAAGCCCTGCTACTGGGTGCTCGAGCAGTCGTTCGAGTTGTGGCTGGTGAACGCCCAGCACGTCAAGAACCTGCCGGGCCGCAAGACCGACACCAAGGACGCGGCCTGGTTGTGTCAGTTGCTCGAGCACGGGCTTTTGCGTAAGAGCTTCGTGCCGCCGCGCGAGATCCGCGACCTGCGCGATCTGACGCGTTACCGCAAGGCGCTGATCCGCGAGCGTGCCGCCGAGGTCAACAGGCTGCACAAGGTGCTCGAGGACGCTGGCGTCAAGCTCTCCAGCGTCGCCTCGGACATCATGGGTGTCTCCGGGCGGGCGATGCTGGACGCGCTCGTCGCCGGCACCAGCGACCCCGAGGCCCTCGCCGAGCTCGCGAAGGCGCGGCTGCGGGCGAAGCTGCCCGCGCTTCGCAAGGCGTTGGATGCGCGCTTCCGCGACCACCACGGCTTCCTGGTCGCGCAGGTGCTCGCCCACGTCGATTACCTCGAAGAAGCGATCGCAGCCGTCGGCGAGCGGATCGACGCCGCGATCGCGCCCTTCCAGGCGGCGGTCGAGCTGCTGGTCGCGATCCCTGGCGTGCAGCGGCGCACGGCCGAGGTCGTCGTCGCGGAGATCGGCGTCGACATGAGCCGCTTTCCCAGCAGCCGTCACCTGTCCTCGTGGGCGGGGCTGAGCCCGGGAAACAACGAGAGCGCCGGCAAGCGCAAGCACGGACGCACGACCAAGGGCAGCCCCTGGCTACGCACCGCGCTGGTGGAGGCGGCACTCGGCGCGACCCGCCCCCACGGCTACCTCCGCGCCAAGTACTGGCGCGTCCGAGGCCGCCGCGGCCACCAACGCGCCGTGATCGCCGTCGCCCACGGCCTCCTCGAGATCATCCACCACGTGCTCTCAACCGGCGAGCTCTACAGCGACCTCGGCAACGACTACTTCGAACGCCGACAGGCCGAGTACCTCAGACGCCGCGCCGTCCGCCAGCTCGAACGCCTCGGCCACCACGTCACCCTCACGGAGGCGCCAACGCTTCAACCGACGTAGCCAACCGTCCCGATCACCCGCTCATTTACTGAGCAGCAGGGTCTTTCCAGGCTGTTATGGGCAGCCGGGGCCCGGCGTCAGGAGGTCACCCAGATGGTGCACGAAGAAGAGCCGGTTGCCGTGGACCGCTTGTCGGTCGAGTTCGACGATGAACGGGCTGTCTCGGACGCGGGTGTGGTGCTGGTGGCGATGCTCGCCGAGCGGCTCGGGATCGAGGCTTTGGCCGGGCGGCTGGTGCGGTTGCGCCGGGATCGGCCGGGCGCCGCGAACTCGGGCCGCAAGGTGATGGCGCTGCTGTTTGCGATGGTGTTGGGCGCGGACAGCATCGATGACTGCGAGCTGTTGCGGGCGGGTCGGACGCGGCGGCTGTTGGGCGGCTGGATGCCGGCGCCCTCGACACTGGGGACGTTCCTGCGTGCGTTCACGTTCGGGCACGTTCGGCAACTCGACGCGCTGCTGGGCCGTGCACTCGAGCGGGCCTGGCAGGCGGGCGCCGGGCCAGGCGCCGGCAGGCTCGTGATCGACGTGGACAGCTTCGTCGGCGAGGTGTGCGGCCGCTTGAAGCAGGGCGCTGCCTACGGGTACACGAGGCTGCTCGGCTACCACCCGATCCTCGCCACCAGGGCCGATACCCGCGAGGTGCTCCACATCCGCCTGCGCAAGGGCTCGGCGAACAGCCAGAAGGGGATGCTCCGCTTCACCGAGGAGTTGATCGCCCGCGTCGGGCGGGCTGGCGCCGACGGCGTGAAGCTGCTGCGCGCCGACTCGGGCTTCTGGAACAACAAGGTGTTCAAGCGGCTGGAGCGGGCCGGCTGGCAGTACTCGATCGGCGTGCGCATGCAGAAAGGGATCCGGGAGGCGGTCGAGGCGATTCCCGAGCACGCCTGGCAGACGATCGACTACCCCGACGAGGGCGAAGCGCAGATCGCCGAGACGACCCACGGCGGCCGGCGGCTGATCGTCCGCCGCACCCGACTGGTCGGCGCGCAGGCGCAGCTGTGGCCCGACTGGCGTCACTTCGCGTTCATCACCAACCGCAGCGAAGAGATCACGCTCGTCGAGGCAGAGCATCGCGACCACGCCGTCGTCGAGCAGGTGATCGCCGACCTCAAAGACCAGGCGCTGGCGCATTTCCCCTCCGGCGAGTTCAACGCGAACGGCGCCTGGACCGTGCTCGCCGCGCTCGCGCACAACCTGCTGCGCTGGACGCAACTGCTCGGCCTGCCCGACGCGACCGTCCGCGCCGCCCGCACCCTCCGCCGCCGCTGGCTGCAGATCGCCGGCCGGCTCACCCACCACGGCCGCTCCTGGACGCTTCACCTCCCCGCCCGCTGGCCATGGCAAAACGACTACCTCCACGCGCTCAAACGAATACGCGCGCTCCCCGCCGCCTGACCACCACCAGCCGGCTCACCACAACCAGACAGCCCTCAGCCCGCTCCGGCGCGAACACCGCTGCCCGACAACAGAGCCAAGCGATCCCCGCACATCCGTTGACCTGACCGGCGACACCCCCCAGCCCCACCACACCCCAGCCAAACCACGAACACGGCCGCCGCAGCTCAAACCCGCCCACACACCCAACACCTCGGTGGATCCGGGCTTAGACTCCGTGGTGTGTCCACAGTGCGCCGCATCCGACTCGAACTCGCGCTTCCGGCCCTGCTCGCGGCGACGCTCGGGCTTGTCGTCCTGCTCCCGGCCGCGGCGCGGGACGAGGGCCGGTCGACCTACGGCGGCACGCTCACGGTCGGGTTGACCCACGGCTACCCGGACTCGCTCGACCCGACGACCAACGTGTCGTTCTCGTCGGTCGTGATCTTCCGCGCGATCGCCCTGCGCCTCTACGACTTCGACGCGAACGGGAAGCGTCTACCCCGAGCTCGCCTCTGCGCTTCCGACGATCTCGCAGGACAAGCTGACCTACACCATTCCGCTCCGCAAGGGGATCCTCTTCAACGACGGCACGCCGTTCAACGCGCAGGCAGTCGTCGTCTCGCTCGAACGCGACCTCAACCTCCCCGGGTCGAGCCGCGCGAGCGACCTCTCGCCGATCGACACGGTCACGGCGAGCGGGCCCTACACCGTCGTGCTCCATCTGAAGCAGCGCTTCACGCCGCTGCTGCAGACTCTCGCGGACAATGACGGGATCGTGATGTCGCCGACCCAGCTCACGAAGCTCGGCACGAGCTTCGGCACCGACCCGATCGGCGTCGGCCCGTTCATGTTCGACAGCCAGGTCCCGGGGTCGAGCGTGACCGTGACCAAGTCGCCCTACTTCTACGACAAGGGCGCGGTTCACCTCGACAAGATCGTCTTCCAGCCCGAGGACAGCGGCGCCTCGGGCGTGGCCGCCCTTCAGGCCGGAGACATCCAGATGCTGGACAACGTCAGTCCCGCAGTGCTCCCCGCGCTTGCCTCCGACTCCGGCGTGCATCTGATCAAGGTCGACTCGCTCGGCTGGCGGGGGATCCAGATCAACATCGGCAACTCGAAGGGAGTCGACAACCTGCCGGACACGAATGTCGGGAAGCCGCTCGCGTCGAGCCCGCTCCTGCGCCAGGCCTTCGAGGAGGCGATCGACCGCTCGACGCTCGTGAGGGTCGTCTTCCAGGGCGCGGCCGTCCCCGACTGCCTGCCGATCCCGCCCACGAGCCCCGCCTACGACGCGACGGTCAAGTGCACGCCGTACAACCCGGAGGATGCGCGGAAGCTCGTCGCGGAGTCGGGGATCCACAACCCGACCGTCCAGCTGACCTCCACGGGGACCGCGAGCAACGCCGTGCTCGACCAGTTCATCCAATCCGAGGAAGCAGCAGTCGGGATCAACGTGACGATCAATACGGTGGACAACCCGACGCTGGTCTCGCTCGAGACGAGCGGGAACTTCGACGCGCTCACCGCCCAATGGACAGGAAGCCCCGCGATCGACCGGAACGTCTTCCAGTTCCTCGCGACGAGCGGCTCCCGCAACTTCAGCGGCTACTCGAACCCGCGGCTCGACCTGATCCTCGCAAACGCGCGCAAGGCGACGACGGCAAAGGCGCTGCGCACGCTCTGGCACGCCGCCTTCCAGATCATCCTCGCCGACCGGCCGATCATCTTCCTCAACAACCCGATCGTCTATGCCGCGGTCGCGAGCAACGTGAAGGGCGTCGAGTTCCTCTCGGACATTCAGGCGCGCGTCGACTTCGCCCAGTAAAGGACGTCCTGACCTCGGCCGGGATCCGCCGGATGAGCTCGCCCGGCGGCTTCCGCAGCGGCGAGGTGTCGAGCGGCTCAACGCGCCCGAGCTCGAACGCCGGCGTCCGCCGAGCTGCCGCCAAAGCAGCCGCCTGAGAAAACCGGTCAGCCGTCGCGAGTTGCGGCGGTGCGCGCCTGCGCAGCTCGTCCCGAGCCGATCAGGGCTGCTACGAGAAGAAACAGACCTGCGGCGAGCCCGTAGATGCTTACCCATTCATAGGCGACGCCGAGCCCAGCCGCGATCAGGAGCACGATCGAAATCTTTCGGATGCGGTGCGGATCGAACAACTCACGGTCAAGGTATCCGGCTCACATCACGACCCGCACTACCCAAATGGGCTGGTTCTCGCTCTAGCCCGAAGCTCGGGTCGCGCCTCCGCCGGCCCTCGGCCGCGTACACGTCGGGAAGCTCGGCCTCGTTCTCGAGCCGCGACCACTCGGCGAGGAAGTGCTCGAGACCGCGGCGCATCCGGCGACCGCGCTTGCTTCCGTTGCTGCCGGTTTCCGAGGCCCGCTTCCGGCCTGTTGAGCGGCGTTCTCCCTGGAAGTCTCCCGGCAGTGCAGCCACCCGCTCTGATAGACGAAAGGGCCGTGCCCGCCCACATCTTCGAGCCCGGCGCCCACGATCTCCAGTGGCGCGCCGACAATCTCGCCGTCCGCCTGTCGGACGGGCTGAAGCCGCTCGCGCCCTTCGCCTACAACTACCGCTGGAGCTGGATGCGCGGCGGCGACGCCGTCTTCCGCGACATCAACCCGCACCGCTGGGAGCTCTCCGGCCACAACCCGGTGCGCTTCCTCAACGACCTCTGGCCCGGAACGCAGGAGGCTGCCGAGCACAACCACGAGCTCCTCGAGCGCATCCGGACCCTCGCAGCGAAGCTCGACGCAGAGCTGGCGCGCCCGCACTGCCGGCGCCCCGGGGTCGACGGGCCCGTCGTCTTCATGTGCGCCGAGTTCGGGTTCCACCAGTCGATGCCGATCTACTCCGGCGGACTCGGGGTCCTCGCGGGCGACATCCTCAAGGAGGCGAGCGACCAGGCGCTCGAGATGATCGGCGTCGGGCTCCTCTACCGGCGCGGCTACTTCCGGCAGCGGCTCGACATCCGCGGGCGCCAGCAGGAGTACTGGCTCGAGTCCGATCCGAAGTCGCTCCCGATCGCGCGCGTGACGAGCGCCGACGGCACGCCGCTGAAGCTCGAGGTGCCGCTGTACGGGAAGCCACTGCACTTCCAGGTCTGGCGCGTCGACGTCGGGCGCGTCCCGCTGCTCCTCCTCGACGCGGAAGTGCCGGAGAACGACGCCGTGCAGCGCTGGACGTCGGCTCGGCTCTACGAGGGGAACCGTGCCGTGCGGCTCGCGCAGTACGGCTTGCTCGGGATCGGCGGCGCCCGCGTCCTGCGCGAGCTCGGGATCGAGCCCGCGGTCGTGCATCTGAACGAGGGCCATCCGGCGTTGGCCGCGCTCGAGTTCGCCGCCGTCGAGATCGAGCAGGGCGTGCCGCGCGACGAGGCGTTCGAGCGGGTCAGGCAGCTCTTCGCCTTCACGACCCACACACCGGTCGCCGCCGGGAACGAGACCTACGCGCGGGACGAGTTCCTCCCCGCCTACGAGGACCTGCGCACGCGTCTGGACATGAGCGAGGAGGAGTTCCTCGACCTCTGCCGCGGCGTCCCCGGCGAGGAGGAGCGGCCCGGCATGACGCCGCTCGCGATCCGCATCAGCCGGTGCCGCAACGGGGTCAGCCGGCTGCACGGGGAGGTGTCGCGCAAGATGTGGCGTCCGCTCTTCCCGGGCGACGTCGAGCCGCCGATCACGCACGTCACGAACGGCGCACATCTCCCGACCTGGGTGAGCGAGCCGATCCGCACACTGCTCGACGAGCACATCGGCGACACCTGGATCCGCGGCCCGGGCCCGCGCGCGTGGGACCGAGTCGTCCAGATCCCGAACGCGGCCCTGTGGGCCGCCCGCTGCGAGTCGCGCGCCCGGCTCGTCGAGTACCTCCGGACGAAGAGCACCCACGACAGCCTGCTCCGCGGCGAGCAGCTCGACTACGTCCAGCTGGTCGAGTCGAGCCTCGATCCCGACTCGCTGACGATCGGCTTCGCACGACGGCTCGCGACCTACAAGCGCTTCCACCTGCTCAACCAGGATCCCGACCGGGCCCGCCGGATCTTCAGCGGCGCGCATCCGGCGCAGCTCGTGATCGCCGGCAAGGCGCACCCGAACGACGAGCCGGGGAAGGACGCCCTCCAGCGCTTCTACAACTTCGAGCACGGCGACGCCGAGCTCGCCGGGCGGGTGGCGATCGTCGAGGACTACGACATCGGCATCGCGCGGCACCTCGTCTCCGGCTGCGATGTCTGGCTCAACCTGCCGCGCAAGCCGATGGAGGCGAGCGGGACGAGCGGCATGAAGGCGACCTTCAACGGATCGCTCCAGCTCAGCGTGCTCGACGGCTGGTGGGCCGAGGGCTACCACGGCACGAACGGCTGGGCGATTCCCGGCTCGCTCGACGAGGATCCCAGCGCCGCCGACGCCGGCGACGCGGCGCTCTTCTACGACCTGCTCGAGCACGAGGTGGTGCCGCTCTTCTACGATCGCGACGCCGACGGCGTGCCGCAGCAGTGGTGCGACCGGATCAAGGAGGCGCTCGTCACGCTGGCGCCCGAGTTCAGCGCCACGCGCATGGTCAACGACTACGTGGAGCGCATCTACCGCACGTAGGCTACGCGCCGTGGCGCGCGCGTTCTGCATCGTTCTGGCGGGCGGCGAGGGCAAGCGCCTCTGGCCCCTCACGGCCGACAGGGCCAAGCCGGCGGTTCCGTTCGGAGGCAACTACCGGCTGATCGACTTCGCACTGTCGAACCTCGTGAACGGCGGCTTCCTGCGCATCGCCGTCCTGACGCAGTACAAGAGCCACAGCCTCGACCGGCACGTCGCGAGCACCTGGCAGCTCTCGACGCTCTTCGGCAACTACGTCGCGCCCGTGCCGGCGCAGATGCGCCGGGGCCCGCACTGGTTCGCCGGCTCCGCCGACGCGGTCTACCAGAACCTGAACCTGATCTACGACGAGAAGCCGGACGTGATCTGCGTCTTCGGCGCCGACCACGTCTACCGCGTCGACCCGCGCAAGATGGTCGAGCTGCACCTCGAGGGAGGCGCCGGCGTCACCGTCGGCGGGCTGCGGGTGCCGATCGAGCTCGCGAGCCAGTTCGGCGTGATGGACGTCGGCGCGGACGGCCGGCGAATCGCGGCCTTCCTCGAGAAGCCCGAGGACCCGGTCGGGCTGCCGGACAGTCCCGGCGAGGTCTTCGCCTCGATGGGGAACTACGTCTTCAGCGCCCGGGCGCTGATCGACGCGGTCACCGAGGACTCGAAGAACGAGGACTCGACCCACGACATCGGCCGCGACATCATCCCCATGCTGGTCGAGCGCGGGCAGGCGCAGGTGTTCGACTTCGCGAGCTCCGACGTCCCCGGGGTCTCCGGGCGCGAGCGGGGCTACTGGCGCGACATCGGGACGCTCGACGCCTACTACGAGGCTCACATGGACCTGATCTCGCCCGACCCGATCTTCAACCTCTACAACGCCGACTGGCCGATCCACATGGCGCCCGAGCGGCAGCCGCCGGCCAAGTTCGTGTTCGAGGATCCCGGCCACACGGGCATGGCGGTCGACTCGATGGTCTGCGCCGGCGCGATCATCTCAGGCGCCGTCGTGCGGCACTCCGTCGTGTCGCCCGGCGTCCACATCCACTCGCGCGCACTCGTCGAGGGCTCGGTGCTGATGCACGGCGCGCACATCGGGGAGGGCGCGATCGTGAAGAACGCGATCGTCGACAAGAACGTCGTCGTCGAGCCGGGCGCCAGGCTCGGCGTCGACCTCGACGTCGACCGCAAGCGGTTCGTCGTCTCGCCGGGCGGCATCGTCGTAATCGGCAAGGGCGAGCGTGTCGGTATCTGAAGTTCGTGCCGCCCTCCTCACGCGCGAGTACCCGCCGGACGTCTACGGCGGCGCCGGCGTGCACGTCGAGTACCTCGCACGGGAGCTGGCGAAGCTGGTCGAGGTGACCGTCCACTGCTGGGGCGAGCCCCGTCCGGCCGACTCGCGGCCGCCGGTCGTGGCCCACCGGCCCTGGGACGAGCTCGTGGGCAGCGCGCCGCCTCTGGCGGCGCTGCGAGCGGTCTCGATCGACCTGGCCATGTCCGCCGCGGCCGAGGGTGCCACGATCGTCCACAGCCACACCTGGTACGCGAACCTCGGCGGGCACCTGACGAAGCTGATCCACGCGATCCCGCACGTCGCCACCGTCCACAGTCTGGAGCCGCTGCGGCCGTGGAAGGAGGAGCAGCTCGGCGGGGGCTACCGCCTCTCGAGCTTCTGCGAGCGCACCGGGCTCGAGAACGCCGACGCGATCATCGCCGTCTCGGGCGCGATGCGGGACGACATCCTCGCGAACTACCCGGCGATCGAGCCGGGACGAGTGACCGTGATCGGCAACGGTATCGACACCCAGCGAGTTCCGACCCGACCACGGCACGGAGCGGCTGGTCGAGCTCGGCATCGACCCCGCCGCTCCGATCGTGGTCTACGTCGGCCGCATCACGCGCCAGAAGGGCCTTCCCCACCTCCTCGACGCGGCCCGCGAGCTCGACCCGGCCGCGCAGCTCGTGCTGTGCGCCAGCGCGCCCGACACGCCGGAGCTCGGCGAGGAGGTCGCGAAGGCGGTGCGCGAGCTCCAGCAGGACGGACACCGGGTGCTGTGGATCGAGGAGATGCTCCCGCGGCCGGCCCTGATCCAGATCCTCACGCACGCGACGGTGTTCGTGTGCCCGTCGGTCTACGAGCCCCTCGGGATCGTGAACCTGGAGGCGATGGCCTGCGAGACGGCAGTCGTCGCCACCCGCACGGGTGGCATCCCCGAGGTCGTCGAGGACGGCGTCACCGGGCTTCTCGTCCCGATCCAGCCCCGCGGCGACCCGACCGGAGAGCCCGCCGACCCGGACGTCTTCGCGCACGACATCGCCGAACGGATCAACAGCCTGCTGGCCGATCCCGAGCGCGCCGAGCGCTACGGGCGAGCGGGGCGGGCGCGCGCGGTCGAGCACTTCGGGTGGGCGGCGATCGCCGAGCGCGTCACCGGCGTCTACCTCCGCGTTCTCGGCGCCTGAAGCTTCCGCTTCGCCGAGAAGACGGCCTCGACCTTCCTCCCCTGCGACATGGTCACGATGCAGTGCGGCCGGCTGCCGCTGCACCACTTGCCCGACCATCTGACAAACCGCCATCCGCTCGAGGGCCTCGCCGTGAGCGTGATCCGCGTCCCGCGCCGGAAGCGGCCCGGCCCGGGAAGCACACGTCCCTTCCCGACAACCGTGACGGCCAGCCGGAAGAGGGTCGGACCGCTGACGGTCACAGGCGCTGCCGGGAGCGCTCCGCTCACCACGGCGACCGGCGCGGGAACCGGCGGCGGGGGCGGCGACGGCGCGACGACCGGAGGAGTCGGAGCCGGAGCAGAGCCAGCCCCACCTCCGCCACCTCCGCCGGATGAAGGCACGGGCACGACGGTGGCGGTCGTGACCGCCGACGAGGAACCCGAGCCGTTCGTGCCCGTCATGAACACGCGCAGCGTCCCGCCGAGGTCGTCGGGTTGCACCGTGTAGGTGGCGGCGCTCGCGCCGGCGATCGGGGCGCAGCCCCATCCCGCCGAGGAGCACCGGTCCCACTGATAGGCAAGAGTAGGCGGCCCGGCTCCCGCCCACGAGCCGCCCGACACGGCAAGCGCGGATCCTTGCACCGCCGATCCGGAGATCGACGGCTCCACCGTGTTGACGGGTGCGGAGGCGCCCGCCGGGTTGTTCGACCAGCTCGTGCCGGACGGCGCGGTGACGCTCAGCTGCGGTGTCCCGCCGACCGACTGCCAGAAGACGTGGATGGCGCCGTGCGGCGTCGGAACGTCGCCCTCCGCGGTCGCGACGTCACTCGGGTGAGGCGTCACCGTGAACGTCCCAAAGCCGGGACTCGTAGGCAGGACGCCGAGCACGTAACCGGTGAGTGCCGGCGCTGCGCCGCTCGACCACCCGTGGGACTCCGTCCCATTTCCCCAGGGGGCGCCGTCGGCTGCGTCGATCGTCTCCCACATCGTTCCCGGCCCGTTCGCGAGCATGTATCCCCACTCCCGGCGGATCAGGTCGAGCGCCGAGTCGTCGGCGCCGGCGGCGTAGCGCGCGAGCACGTCGAAGTAGCCGATGAACGGATAGATGTGCTGGGTCGCGTCGTCGTGCCAGTTGGAGTTGTTCCAGCTCGGCGTGTCGACGACCGCGTCCCCCTGGGCGCGCGACATCGCATGGTCGATGTAGGCGAGGATCGACGTCTGCTGCGGTACGGTCGCGACGCCGGCGAGGATCGCGAAGACGTTGCCGTCGAGCGCGTGGACGGCCGGCGCGGTGGTCGTGTCGCTGAAGGCGCCGGCCCCGGTGTCCCAGAAGGTGGCGCCGACCGCAGTCGCCGACGTTTGCGCCCGTGTGTGCCACGCGGCGGCATCGGCGGAGTCGCCGGCCCACCCGGCGAGGGTCGAGGCCATGTTCAGCGCCCTCACGTACTGGGCCGCGTAGTAGGCGACCCGGGTACCCGCGCGCTTGATGTAGCCGTAGTCCTCTCCGTCGATCCAGTTGACCAGGATCCCGTTCGCGTCGACGTGCGCCGGATAGAGGACGTTCATGAGCGCCACGAGGTTCGGGAGGACGTCGTGCAGCAGCGTGAGGTCGCCCGTGTAGAGCGTGTAGTCGTAGAGCGCCTCGACCCAGTAGGCGTTGTAGTCGGTGAGCACGTCCGTGTGGTTGAAGATCGGTCCGTCCGGGATCGAGCCGTCGGGATGCTGCACCGAGGCGAACCACGCGATCATCGCCCGCAGTGTCTGGACGTCACCGCCCGAGACGAGCAGGGTCATGCCCGTCACTGCCAGGTCGCCGATGTAGGGGCAGCGATCTCGAATCGGGCTGTCGAGAATGACGACGGGAAGGCTGATGTTGCAATCGCGAGGGTCGAGGTTCTGCGGAGGCGAGACGTCGTCGTCGGCTGTCGTCACGGACGCCTGCCAGATCCTCGTCAGCAGGTCGTCGCTCGAGTTGAACGACCCGTCGGCCCGCGCCGGAGACGCAAACCCGAGCGCCACCGCCGCGAGCGCGGACAGAAATGCGCCCCGCATCCACCAGGTTCCCACGCCACTCACACAGTACTCGCGGGCCCTACCGGCACTTTGATGACGCGCGTTCCTGCCGAAGTGGGAAAGATGAGGTCGTGAACACCCCGCCCAAGAAGCGCCCGCCGCGGATCGACATGCAGCGCATCTCGCCGTTCCTCGACTGCGGCCGCTACCCGGCGAAGCAGACCGCAGGCCGGGTGCAGGAGGTGCGCGCGACGATCTTCGCGGACGGCCACGACATCCTCCGCGCGGCCGTCCGCTACCGGGCGCCCGGCGTCCGCCGCTGGTCGGAGGCGCCGCTCGAACCCCTCGGGAACGACCGCTGGGAGGGGTCCTTCCCGATCGGAGAGCCCGGCCGCTGGCAGTACGCGCTGACGGCCTGGATCGACCGCTTCGCCTCGTGGCGCCACGAGCTCGAGCGCAAGGTCGCTGCCGGACAGGCCGACCTCGCGGGCGAGCTCGCCGAGGGCGCGGCGCTGCTCGGGGTCGAGACCCTCACCGTCGAGGAGGCGCTCGAGGCCGAGCCGAACCTCCCGCGTGAGGCCGAGCTCTCGACGGAGCCGCTCGAGCTGATCGTCGACCGCGAGCGCGCGAGCTTCGGCGCGTGGTACGAGCTCTTCCCGCGCTCCTTCGGCGGCTTCGCCGGCGTGGAGAAGGTGCTGCCCGAGCTCGCGCAGCTCGGGTTCGACGTTCTCTACTTCACGCCGATCCACCCAATCGGCAAGACGCACCGCAAGGGCCGGAACAACACGCTCACCGCCGGGCCGGACGACCCGGGGAGCCCCTGGGCGATCGGCGCCGCCGAGGGCGGCCACGAGGCCGTCGCGCCGGAGCTCGGAACGATGGCCGACCTCGAGCACCTCGTCGCGGCCGCGGCGCAGCACGGCCTCGAGATCGGGCTCGACCTCGCCCTCCAGACCTCACCGGACCACCCGTGGCTCGAGCAGCACCCCGAGTGGTTCCAGCGCCGGCCCGACGGCACCCTCAAGTACGCCGAGAACCCGCCCAAGCGCTACCAGGACATCTACAACCTCAACTTCGACTCGGAGGACTGGCAGAGCCTCTGGCAGGCCCTGCTCGACCTCGTCCTCGGCTGGGCCGCGCACGGGATCCGCATCTTCCGCGTCGACAACCCGCACACGAAGCCGATCGCCTTCTGGGGCTGGCTGATCCGGGAGGCGCAGGCGGAGTACCCCGACCTCGTGTTCCTCTCCGAGGCGTTCACGCGCCCGTCGGTGATGGCCACGCTGGCCAAGGCCGGCTTCAGCCAGTCCTACACGTACTTCACCTGGCGGAACACGAAGGCGGAGCTGACCGAGTACCTGACCGAGCTGACGGCGGGCGATCTGCCGCTGTTCTTCCGGCCGAACTTCTTCGTCAACACGCCCGACATCCTCACCGACTACCTGCAGACGGGGGGCCGCCCCGCATTCGAGGCGCGGCTCGTGCTCGCGGCGACGCTCTCGCCGAGCTACGGCCTGTACTCCGGCTTCGAGAACCTCGAGGCGAGGCCGGTCGCGCCGGGCAGCGAGGAGTACCTCGACTCCGAGAAGTACGAGCTCAAGGAGCGGAAGCTCGACGGCGAGCTCCTGCCGCTCGTCGCCCGGCTGAACGCGATCCGGCGCGAGCACGCGCCGTTCGGCCGGCTCGACAACCTCACCTTCCTCGAGACCGCGAACGACTCGCTGATCGCCTACGCAAAGCAGGAGGACGAGGCGACGGTGATCGTCTGCGTCAACCTCGACCCGCACAACGCCGTGGAAGGGTGGGTGCAGCTCCCCTCCGAGCTCGCGCTCCCGGACCGGTTCGACGTACGCGACCTGCTCACCGACGAGATCTGGTCGTGGACCCCGGTCGGCAACTACGTCCGGCTCGCGCCGGGCGAGCGACAGGCCCACGTGCTTCTGGTTCTTGACGGTGTGGACCGGTAGCCCGTTCCCGCTCGGGGCGAGCTGGGACGGGGAGGGAACGAACTTCTCGCTGTTCTCCCAGCACGCCGAGCGCGTCGAGCTCTGCCTCTTCGACGCCGACGGGCAGGAGACGCGGCACGAGCTCCCGCGCCGCACTGCCTTCAACTGGCACGGCTACCTGCCGGGCATCGGGCCCGGCGCCCGCTACGGCTACCGCGTCGACGGGCCCTACGCGCCGGCGGATGGGCACCGCTTCAACCCGGCGAAGCTCGTCATCGACCCGTACGCGAAGGCGATCGAGGGCGGCGTCGACTGGGCCGCGGCGCGGGTGTTCGCCTTCCCGCCCGGCGGAGAGGACGGGGACGCCGTCGACGGCGAGGACGACGCCGTCGCGATCCCGAAGGCGATCGTGATCGACGAGGCGTTCGACTGGGAGGACGACCAGCTGCTGCGGACGCCGTGGAGCGAGACGATCATCTACGAGGTCCACGTCAAGGGCTTCACGAAGCGCAACCCGGGCGTGCGCGAGGATCTCCGCGGGACCTACGCCGGCCTCGCCTCGGACGAGGCGATCGCCTACCTGCAGCTCCTCGGCGTGACCGCGGTCGAGCTCCTGCCCGTCCACCACATCATCGACGAGGCGTTCCTCCACGACCGCGGCCTCACGAACTACTGGGGCTACTCGTCGATCGGCTACTTCGCGCCGCACGCCGCCTACGCCGCGACCGGCAGCCTGGGCGAGCAGGTGCGCGAGTTCAAGGGGATGGTCAAGGCACTTCACCGCGCCGGCATCGAGGTGATCCTCGACGTGGTCTACAACCACACCGCCGAGGGCGACCACTGCGGCCCCACCCTCGCGTTCCGCGGAATCGACAACGCGTCGTACTACCGCCTCGAGCCCGGCGACAAGCGGCTCTACGTCGACTTCACCGGCACCGGCAACTCGCTCAACCCGGTCCCCCCGAGCGTGCTGCGGATGATCATGGACTCGCTCCGCTACTGGGTGCTCGACTGCCACGTCGACGGGTTCCGCTTCGACCTCGCCGCGGCGCTGGCGCGGGAGCTCTACGACGTCGACCGCCTCTCGGCCTTCTTCGACGTCATCCACCAGGACCCGGTGCTCTCGCAGGTCAAGATGATCGCCGAGCCCTGGGACCTCGGCCCGGGCGGTTACCAGGTCGGCAACTTCCCCGTCCTGTGGACGGAGTGGAACGACCAGTACCGCGACACGATGCGCGACTTCTGGCGCTCGCGCACGAACGCCGCGTCGTTCGCCTCGCGCTTCACCGGCTCGAGCGACCTGTACCAGGACGACGGGCGGCATCCGTCGGCGTCGATCAACTTCGTCACCGCGCACGACGGCTTCACCCTGGCCGACCTCGTCTCCTACGAACGCAAGCACAACGAGGCAAACATGGAGGGCAACCGGGACGGCCGCGACGACAACCGCTCGTGGAACTGCGGCGTCGAGGGCCCGAGCGACGACCCCGAGATTCTGGCGCTGCGCGCCCTCCAGCAGCGGAACTTCCTCGCGACCCTGGTCCTGTCGCAGGGCGTGCCCATGATCCTCGGCGGCGACGAGCGCGGCCGCACCCAGGGCGGCAACAACAACGCCTGGTGCCAGGACAACCCGACGTCGTGGCTCGACTGGGAGCTCGACAGCCGGCGGGAGCAGCTGCTCGAGTTCACGCGTCGCCTGGTTGCCCTGCGCCGGCGCCATCCGGTCTTCCGCCGCACCGACTTTCTCGACGGTGGGCCCGCGCAGTCGACGCTCCCCGACGCGTGGTGGTTCCGGCCCGACGGGCGGCCGATAGCTCAGCGCGACTGGCAGAACCCGGAGATGCGCGAGCTCGGCGTCTTCCTCAACGGCGAGGAGCTGGGGTCGACGACGACCGGTGGGGAGCCGGTGGTCGACGATTCGTTCGCTGTCCTCCTCAACGCCACGCCCGAGGACGTCGTGTTCAGACTGCCTCCGCGCCGGTTCGGCCTCGAATGGGAGCTCGTGCTCTCCACGGCCGCCCCGGATCTGGAGGCCGACCGGCTCCCGGGGCGCTCGGCCCTCGGGGTGCCGGCGCGCTCACTCTCGGTGCTGCGGCGAGTCCGGTAGTCGCTCAGGCGACATGGCAGGCGGCGGACGAGTAGGGCCACTGGCCGTTGCCGAAGCGCCGCCCGTTCGCCGTCCAGATCCGGTACGCGACGACCAGCTGCTCGCGGGGCGAGGCCGCGGCCGGCTCATGCGGAAAGCCGGCGGGAGCCCAGGCGGCCCACGTCGCGACATTGATCTGCAGGCCGCCGTGGTTCACCGAGGGGCGGCCGAGCCAGTCGGTCGTCCGGTGCCAGTCGGTGGACTCGTGCTGGTGGATGCACAGCGCCTCGGTGAGCCACCAGCGGGGAAGCACGAACGCCCGGCTCGATACTGCCTTGGCGTTCTCGACTGCGGTCGAGGCTGACAGGGCTGCCCAGATCGCGAGTGATATGCGCAATGCGATGCCGCAGGATGAAACCTCCTAATCGGGGACACGGCGCGAGCCCTTGTCTCTTGTCGTTGTGGACTCGTCGAGGTGCCGCGCAGCGGCGGCGGGTGCGCCGCGTGGCTCGCTTAGCGAGCCACGGCGCTACGAAGCGGATGGTAGCTGGCGGCGCGGTGTGGCCGCGCGGTTAGCGCTCGGTTTCGTCCGCCAGCCAGGCGGTCAGACCGTCGATGCCGCGGACGCCGGCGACCTCGCGCTGGCGCGCGGCACCATTGCGGCTGAGCATCGTCCAGGCCTCGTCGAGCTCGTCGATGCAGCCGAGCTCGGCGGCGTAGGGCTCGAGCTCGAGCACGAGCCTGGCGATCCGGCTGCGGACGGGCTCGCACTCGCCGGTGTCCGGGTCGACGAGCACGGCGTCGAGGCCGTCGCGCACCGCCCGCCAGCGGTTCTCGGCGATCACGTGGGCCGAGTGGGATGGAAGCACGTCGTGGGCGCGCAGGCGCAGTCGTAGGGCGGAGGTCAGCGACTGGCAGAGCGCCACGAGCGCGGCGCTGTGGTCGACGAACGTCTGGGCGTCGGCGAAGCGAAACTCGAGCGTCCCCAGGTCGGGGCGCGGCCGGAGGTCCCACCAGAGATGCGTGAGGTCGGGAAAGAGCCCGCCGGCGGCACCCCAGGAGACGAAGGCGTCGAAGTCGTGCCAGGTCGCGAAGACGGGCGGCGTGGCGGCGCGGGAGAGATCCTCGACCAGCTTCAGCCGTGTGGAGGCGAGCCCCGAGTCCGCCCCCTCGAAGAACGGCGAGTTCGCGGCCAGCGCGGCGAGCTCGGGCACGTAGCTGCGAGCCGCGTTGTAGACGGCGAGCGCCTCGTCGGCGTCCCCGAGCCCGACGTGGACGTGGAGCCCGCTCGGGAGCCCCCGGCGCACCGCCCAGGGATGATCGCGGGCGATCAGCTGGTACCGCGGCCGGTCGGTGACCGTCACCGGTCCCAGAACGAGTGGATGCGTCCCGGCCGCGATCACGCGAAGCTCCCCACCGAGGGCGCCCACGAGGTGTCGCCGCGCCTCGGCGAGCTCCCGGATCAGGTCGCCGGCGGTCATGCAAACCGGCGAGACGAGCTCGACCTGGGCGGCGCGGAACTCGGCCTGGACGCGGGGGTCGGCGCTCCACTCGAGCACCGTCTCGACGGCCTCGGCGGGCTGCAGCGTTCGGGGGTCGACGAGGATCAGCTCCTCCTCGAGCCCGATGGTGAGCAGGTCTCCACCGGAGAAGGCCGGGTGGTGGGTCGCCGCAGGAACCTCGACTCCGCCATCCAGAACCCCGATCCCGATAGCAGAGCTTGCGAGCGTGCGTCCCATGTGTGCAGTTTGCTGGCTCTTGCTGCGACTTGGCTGTTGCATTCCTGTGACGATCATGTGAATGGGCCTGTGAGCCCACGCGGCTACCTTTCCGTCAAGCGCCGTGCTCTTCATCCTCCTCCTCGTCCTCGCGCTCGTCTTCCTGCCGCTGCCGTGGAACCTGATCGTGATCGTCGTAGCGGCGGCGCTCGAGTTCTCGCTCTGGTTCTTCGGCGTCCGCTACAGCCGGCGTCGGCGCGCCACGGTCGGAGTGGAGACGATGGTCGGCACGCTCGGGCAGGCGATCTCCACGCTCGAGCCGACGGGGCAGGTGAAGGTCGACGGCGAGATCTGGGAGGCGCGCTCCCGGAGCCACGTGCGCCCGGGTGACACCGTGCGCGTGACCGCGATCGACGGGCTGATGCTCGAGGTCGAGAAGGAATGAGCGTTTGTCCTACGAACGACGACGAGGCGCTCGAGCGGTTCGAGGGGTACGTCCGGGACGCGCTCGACTCGCTGCCGCCCGACATCGGCGGGCTGCTCGACAACGTCGCGATCGTCGTCGAGGACGAGCCGCCGCCGGAGGAGGACCTGCTGGGCCTCTACCACGGCATCCCGCAGACCGACCGGACGTCGGCCTACGGCGGCGTCCTGCCCGACCTGATCCACGTCTATCGCGGCCCCCTCGAGCGCTACTACGGCCGCGACCAGGCGCTGCTGCGCGCGCAGGTCAAGCGCACCGTGCTGCACGAGATCGCCCACCACTTCGGGATCAGCGACGAGCGCCTCGTCGAGATCGACCGCTACTAGAGGCGCGCCGTCCTTCGTGGTCTGCCCCGCGTGCCGGGGCGAGCTGGACGGTGCGCTCGTCTGCCGCTCCTGCGGCCGGCACTACGAGACCGTCGACGGCATCCCGCGCCTCCTCGACCCGACCGCGCCCGGGCTCGACGCGAAGCTCCGCGAGCTCGCCGGCTGGCCGGAGCTCGCAAAGGAGCAGGGCTGGTACGAGGCCGACGACCGCATCGACGCCGCGCTGCCGTTCCTGAACCGGGATCTCGGCTGGGAGGACCGCGCCTGGGCGGCGACCGAGTACGGCTTTCAGCTCCTGCTCGACCACTATGTGAAGCCGGGCGACCGCGTGCTCGAGCTGGGCGCGGCGAAGAGCTGGGCCTCGCTGCATCTCCTACCGCGCGGCTGCGAGTACGTGGCCTGCGACCTCGTCGTCGACCCGTTGATCGGCCTCGGCCGCGGCCGCTTCTTCGAGGAGCGCGTGGGGCCGTACCTGCGGATCCAGGCCGACGGCGAGCGGCTGCCGTTCGCCGACAGCACGTTCGACGTCGCCTTCTGCGTGGCGACGCTCCACCACGCGCTCGACCTGCAGGCGATGGTCGGCGAGCTGGCGCGGGTGACGCGTCGCGGCGGCGTCGTCGCCGGGCTGAACGAGGGGACGCGCGCGCCCTACAGGAGCGGCGCGAACCCCGAGCAGGAGCACGAGAAGGAGCTCGGCATCAACGAGCACGTCCACACGATGTGGGCGTACGTGTGGGCCTTCGCGCGGGCAGGCCTGCGGCCGGTCCGGCTCGAGTACGCGCAGGGCCCGGGGGAGCTCGCCCAGCGGAACATCGCGGGCAAGCTGCTGCGCGCGGGACGACTGCCGGCGTCGCTGTGGGCCCTGAACGCCTACGCGTACTCGGGGCTCAGCCTCTACGCGCGCCGCTGATTCAGCTCCGGACACCCCGCCTCGTCCCTCGTTCGAGGGTCAGCGCCGATCATCGTGCGCCGCGGGTAGGTTTCCGGGCCGTGGCCATCGTCGCGCAGAAGTACGGCGGCACGTCCGTCGCCGGCCCCGAGGAGATCAAGCGCGTCGCCCGGCGCATCGTGCGCACCGCGGAGGAGGGCAACCGCGTCTGCGCCGTCGTCTCGGCGATGGGGCACACGACCGACGAGCTCATCGACCTCGCGTCGAAGGTCGCGGAGCGGCCGAACGTCCGCGAGATGGACGTGCTCCTGACCGCGGGCGAGCGCATCTCGATGGCGCTGGTCTCGATGGCGATCAACGACCTCGGCCACGAGGCCGTTTCGTTCACGGGCTCGCAGGCGGGGATCCTCACCGACACCACGCACGGGAAGGCGAAGATCGTGCAGATCACCGGCGGCCGGATCCAGCAGGCGTTCGACGACGGGAAGATCGTGATCGTCGCCGGCTTCCAGGGCGTCTCGCCGACCACGCGGGACGTCACCACGCTCGGCCGCGGCGGCTCCGACACGACCGCGGTCGCGCTGGCGGCGGCGCTCCAGGCCGACGTGTGCGAGATCTACACCGACGTCGACGGCGTCTACACCGCCGACCCGCGCATCGTCCCGAACGCGCACAAGCTGCACCAGGTGTCGTTCGAGGAGATGCTCGACCTGGCCGCGAACGGGACCCGCGTGCTCGCACTGCGCTCGGTCGAGTACGCTCGAAACCACGGAGTCAGGATCCACGTCCGCTCCTCCTTCAACGACTCGGAGGGCACCTGGATCGTCAGAGAGGAGGACATGCTCGAACAGGCCATGATCTCGGGGATCGCCCACGACACGGGCGAGGCGAAGGTGACGATCCGCCGCGTTCCCGACCGCCCGGGCGTCGCCGGACGCACGTTCCGCCCGCTCGCGGACGCCGGGATCAACATCGACATGATCGTCCAGAACACCTCCGTCGACGGCCTCGCCGACATCTCCTTCACGCTCCCCGAGACCGACCTGGCGAAGGCCGAGCCGATCCTCGCCGAGCTCTCGAAGGAGATCGGCGCGGAGGGCTTCTCCTCCGAGAGCGACATCGCGAAGATCTCCGTCGTCGGGGCCGGTATGCGCACGAACCCGGGTGTAGCCGCCGCGATCTTCGAGGCGCTCGCGGACGCCGGGATCAACATCGAGATCATCTCGACGTCGTCGATCCGCGTCTCATGCGTCGTTCCCGCCGGCGAGATCGATCGCGCCGTGAACGTCGTCCACGAGCGCCTCAAGCTCGAGGACGTCTTCTACGAGGACGGGGCCGAGTCGGCGGCCGGCTGATCGGCCTCCATCAGCTTCCCGTCCCGGATCCGCTCGGCCATCGCCTTCGACTCCTCGCGGTAGACCTCCCCGTCCTCGAACTCGATGACGGGGTACTTGCGCTGGCCGCTCAGCTGCTCGAGCTCGTCCCGCTTGCTGCGGAAGTAGGGACCCTTGACGATCTCGTACTCGATCCCCTGCTCGTCGAGGGCCTTCTGCACCTTCCAGCACGGATGGCCGTCGAGCTTCACCCAGAGGTTCGAGCAGCGGTAGAGCTTGATCGCCACGCGCGGCAGTCTATGCGGTCGCGGGCTCCTCCGTGCGCGCGCCGCCGACGCCGTGGAGCGCTGCGCTCGCCGTGGCGGTGAAGAGGTGGTACAGGACGAGCAGCTGGATCAGCGCCAGCGACTCCGACCGGTGCAGGTCGTTGCCGATCGTGAACTCGCCGAGCCGCTCCGAGCGAAGGTGGCTCGCGAAGTGGAGGCTGCTCCAGATCATCTCCTCGATCGTCTCGGCGCGCTCGCGCTCGAGCCGGCCGGGGATGTGCAGGAGCAGCTCGCCGCCGTTCTCGGTGATGCCGATGCCCCCCGGCCCGTTCGCCTCGCCGTCGAGCACCGAGCGGAAGTCCGGGTGCTTGAGGGTCGGGCGGAGCAGGAGCTGGGCGTCGAGGTGCTCCTGGTCGCCGCCGGCGCTCGGCAGGAACGACACGACGATGTCGGCGTGCTGCTGCTGGGGCCGGATGAACGCCTCGGAGTCCGGCTCGCGCCGGTCGAGCTCGGAGAGCACCTGGTCGGTCGTGTAGCCGCGCCGCGAGCAGTCGCGCTGCACCTTCCACCGGCGCCGCAGGTCCTCGGGCGGCGCGAGGTAGATGCGCACGTCGAAGAGCGACCGCAGCTCGTCGGTGTAGTAGCCGAGCAGCCCCTCGACGACGGAGAACCGCTTCGGGTCGATGCGCGCGAGCGGCCCGAAGGTGCCGTCGTGGTGCTGGTAGACGGGCTTCAGGAACGGCTCGGCGTCCCGGAGGTGCGCCATGTGCTGCGCCATGATGTCCATGTGGTTGCAGTCGGGGTGGAGCGGCGTGATGTTGCGCTCCGCCCGCTGGCGGCGGTCGTACCGGTGGTAGTCGTCGACGCAGACATGCGTGACGTTGTCCTCGCCGAGCACGCGGACGAGCCCGCGCGTGAGCGTCGTCTTCCCGGCCGCGGAGTCGCCGACGACGCCGAGCATGATCGAACGGCCCATCGACTGCCTCTCGCTCACATCGCACCGAGGACGGGCAGATCGTCGTCGTCCTCGGGCTCGTGGTCCTCGGCGAAGACGCTGCTCGCCAGGATGTCGTCGGGGGAGATGGTCATCAGCTCGTCGCGCGTGAGCGCCGTCGCGTCCTCGGCGAACAGCCGGTTCGCCTGCCTGAGCCGCGCGCGGTCGATCGAGTTGCGGACGCTGCGGCCGTGTGCGAACCGCGGCCGCCGCACGCGCCGCTCGAGGTAGGCGCGGAACGCCTCCTCCGCACCGGGGCCGAAGACGTAGTTCTGGCGGTCGAGCATCAGGTTCGCGATCTCCATCAGCTCGTCGACGTCGTAGTCCGGGAAGTCGATGTGGTGGGCGACGCGCGAGCTCAGGCCCGGGTTCGAGCGGAAGAAGTCGTCCATCCGGTCCTTGTAGCCGGCGAAGATCACGACCAGCTTGTCGCGCTCGGCCTCCATCACCTGCAGGAGGATCTCGATCGCCTCGCCGCCGTAGTCGCGCTCGTTCTCGGGCTTGTAGAGGTAGTACGCCTCGTCGATGAAGAGGACGCCGCCGTACGCGCGGCGGAGCACCTCCTTCGTCTTCGGCGCCGTGTGGCCGACGTACTGGCCGACGAGGTCGTCGCGGGTGCAGGCGACCACGCGCGGCTCCTCGATGTAGCCGAGCCGGTAGAGCACCTGCGCCATCTTCAGCGCGACCGTCGTCTTGCCCGTCCCCGGGTTGCCCGTGAAGGACATGTGCAGCGACGGGCCGCTCGGAGGCGAGCCCGACCGCGGCGCGCAGCCGGTCGATCAGGAGCAGCGCCGCGATCTCCCGGATGCGGGTCTTGACCGGGAGGAGCGCGATCAGCTCGCGGTCGAGCTGGTCGAGCACCTCGAGGACGTTCGTCTGCGTGAGGGCGGCCTGCAGGTCGGCGCTCTCGCTGACCTCGGGGTCGGCCTCATCGTCGTCGACGTCGTACTCCTCGGGCTCCGACGCCGCCGCGAGGTGGCTGTGCGGAGACCGGGGCGGCCTCATGCCGAACTCGAACGACATGCGTTACCCCGCCGCTCCGTTCTGCGTGGGGCCGGCCGGCGCCGTGTCCTCGGGGACGAGGCGGTAGCGGTTGATGCGGTTCGGCCCCTGAGTCCGGTCGAGGATGAAGCGGCGCTCCGTCGTCGGCCGGTTGACGATGAACGCGAGCGCGGTCGTCTGCCGGGTGTAGGTCGGGTCGTACGCGATCAGCTTGATGTAGTGCTCCGGGAACGCCTCGCGCGCCGCGCGAACCTCGCGCAGGATGTTCTCGGAGTCCTCCTCCTTGGTGTCGAAGGCGGGCAGCCCCCACAGCTCCCAGTAGCAGTTGCGCGGGTGCGGGTCGTCGGTGTACTCGATCGACATCGCCCAGCCGTTCCGGAGGCAGTACTTGATCTGCGCATCGATCTGCTCGTCCGTGAAGTCGGGCAGGAACGAGAACGTGCCTTGCGTGACTCTCATCTCTCTCTCCTTCCCGTTCCTAGTACCCGATCGACGGGACGAGGACGACGTCCGGGGTGTCGGTGGACTCGAAGTCGAAGGTGATGTCCTTCCAGACCTGGAGCGCGGCGTCGAGCTCGGGGCAGCCCTTGGCGGCCTTCTCGAGGATGTCCGGGCCTTCCTGGAAGTAGTCGCGGCCCTCGTTGCGGGCCTCGATCATCGCCTCGACCGCGACGCGGTTGGCGGTGGCGCCGGCGGCGATGCCCATCGGGTGGCCGATCGTGCCGCCGCCGAACTGGAGCACCACGTCCTCGCCGAGGTAGTGGAGCAGCTGGTGCATCTGGCCGGCGTGGATACCGCCCGACGCGACCGGCATGACGCCCGGCATCGAGGCCCAGTTCTGGTCGAAGAAGATCCCGTAGCGCGGATCCTCCGGGATGTCGTTCAGGCGGAGGGTGTCGTAGAAGCCCTTCGTGGTCGAGGGGTCGCCCTCGAGCTTGCCGACGACCGTGCCCGCGTGGATGTGGTCGACGCCGATCAGGCGGCACCACTTGGCGATCACGCGGAAGCTGACGCCGTGGGTCTTCTGCCGGGTGTAGGTGCCGTGGCCGGCGCGGTGCAGGTGCAGGATCATCCCGTTCGCCCGCGCCCACTTCGCCATCGACTGCATCGCGGTGTACCCGACGGTGAGGTCGATCATGATGATGATCGAGCCGAGCTCCTTCGCGAACTCGGCGCGCTCGTACATGTCCTCCATCGTCCCGGCGGTGACGTTCATGTAGCTGCCCTTGATCTCGCCGGTGGCCGCCTCGGCCTTGGAGACGCCCTCCATCACGTAGGAGAAGCGGTCGCGCCAGCGCATGAACGGCTGCGAGTTGATGTTCTCGTCGTCCTTCGTGAAGTCGAGGCCGCCGCGGAGCGCCTCGTAGACGACGCGGCCGTAGTTCTTGGCGGAGAGGCCGAGCTTCGGCTTGACGGTCGCGCCGAGCAGCGGGCGCCCGTACTTGTCGAGCATCTCGCGCTCCATCACGATCCCGTGCGCGGGGCCCTGGAACGTCTTGACGTAGTGCGGCGGGATGCGCATGTCCTCGAGCCGCAGCGACTTCAGCGCCTTGAAGCCGAAGACGTTGCCGATGATCGAGGAGGTCAGGTTGGCGATCGACCCCTCCTCGAACAGATCGATGTCGTAGGCGATGCGGGCGATGTACTGGTCGGTGCCCGGGACCGGGTCGACCTGGTAGGCCTTCGCCTGGTAGTGCTGGTGGTCGGTCAGGCGGTCGGTCCAGACGACCGTCCACGTCGCGGTCGAAGACTCACCCGCTACGGCAGCGGCCGCCTCGATGTGGTCGACGCCCGGCTGGGGCACGATGCGGAACGCCGCGAGGATGTCGGTGTCCTTCGGGACGTAGTCGGCGTCGTAGTACCCCATCTCCGCGTACGGGGTGACGCCTGCAGACCAGCGATCCTTCTTCTCGAGGCTGCTGCCGGATCCGGATGATGTCGGACTCATGAAATTGTCTCTCCCGCTGGGTCGATGTCGTCCGTAGGGTACGCCTTCGACCGATAGAGTTCAAATAAGACTCTTTGGGTTTTCCATCGTATTTTGCTAATGGATACCCGATCTGCTTGAATCGACCTGTGACCGCCCTGTACCGCAAGTATCGCCCCCAGACCTTCGACGAGGTCGTCGGGCAGGAGGCGGTGGTCCGGACGCTCTCGAACGCGATCGAGGGCGACAAGATCCGGCAGGCCTATCTCTTCGCCGGGCCGCGCGGAACGGGCAAGACGTCGCTGGCGCGCATCCTGGCCAAGTCGGTCAACTGCAAGCTCGGGCCGACGACGCCATCCCGACAACACGTGCCATGCGTGTACCGCGATCTCGAACGGCACCTCCCTCGACGTGATCGAGATGGACGCCGCCTCGCAGCGCGGCATCGACGACATCCGCGAGATCCGCGACCGCGTCGTGCTGCAGCCGGTCGAGGGGCGGTCGAAGGTCTACATCCTCGACGAGGCGCACCAGCTCACCGACGCGGCGTGGAACGCGCTCCTGAAGCTGATCGAGGAGCCGCCGCCGCACCTGCTGTTCATCTTCTGCACGACCGAGCTTCAGAAGGTGCTGCCGACGGTGCGCTCGCGCTGCCAGACGTTCGTCTTCCAGCGGCCGCGGCTTCCCGACCTCGTACGCAAGCTGCGGCTGATCGCCGACGGCGAGGGGATCACCGTGCCCGACGCGGCGCTCGCCCTGATCGCGCGCGGCGGGCGCGGCGCCTACCGCGACGCGGAGTCGACGCTGGACCAGCTTGCTTCTGCAACGGCGGGCACGATCACGGTGCAGGACGTGCTCTCGCTGCTGGGGGCGTTCGAGGACGAGGTGCTCTTCCGGATCTGCGACCACGTCGTCGACGGCGACACGGCAGGGGTGCTCGTGTTCCTCGAGGAGCTCTCCGAGCAGGGGCAGGATCTGGGGCGGCTCGTCACCGACCTGCTCGAGCACCTGCGCCACCTGATGCTGGTGCAGGCGACCGGCGAGGTGCCCGACACGCTGCCCGTGACCGACGAGGCGCGCGAGCGGCTGCGCGAGCAGGCGAACCAGCTCGGCGCGCCCACCGTGATCCGGCTGATCGACCTGCTCCACGTGGCGGTCGAGGACATGCGGCAGGGCGGCGACCCGCGGCTCCCGCTCGAGCTGGCGCTCGTGAAGGTGACGCGGCCCGGGTCGGATCTCTCGCGGGAGGCGCTGGCCTTTCGGCTCGACCGGCTCGAGCAGGGGCGGCCCGCTGCGGCCGAAACGGCTAGAAAGCCCTTCTAGCCAGGAGGACGTCGCGGAGCCGCCCCGCGCCGCGAGCCCGGAACCTCCTGGCCTGGAGCTCGAGCAGCTGCAGGAGGCCTGGCGGCGCTCGGTGCTGCCGGCGGTCGAGCAGCGCTCGGTGCCGATCTCGGCGATGCTCGCCGAGGCGCACCCGGCGGCGCTCGAGGGCGAGACGCTCACGCTCGAGTTCCCGAAGGAGGCGAGCTTCCACCGTGAGCGCGCCGAGGAGCCGAAGGCGGTGGCGCTGCTCCAGGACGCGCTCTACGAGGTGACCGGGCGCCGTCTGGAGGTCGCATTCACGACGGGCGAGCGGGCCGAGCCGGAGAAGCACGACCCCGACCGGCCGGTCAGCGAGGAGGAGATCGTCGAGCTGATGAAGACGACCTTCGACGCGCAGGAGCTCTAGTCGGCGAGCGCCGCGCGCAGCGCGGCCTCGAGTCGCCGCATCGCTTCGAGCACGTCCCGGGTCGCCTCGACCGTCCGCGTCGGCGCGAGACCCGCATCCACGTCCCGAGCTGACACGTCCGACCGGGGGGCGCGGGCACAATGGCGGCGTGTTCAGCCCAGCTGTCGAGAATCTCGTCGCGCAGTTCACCCGGCTGCCGGGAATCGGGCAGCGGACGGCGCAGCGGCTGGCGTTCCACGTGTTGCAGCGGCCGCGGGAGGAGGCGCTCGCGCTCGCTGCGGCCCTCGAGGAGGTCAAGGAGCGCGTGCGCTTCTGCCGCGAGTGCGGGAACCTGACCGAGGACGAGACGTGCGCGATCTGCCTCGACGCGCGGCGCGACCACTCGACGATCTGCGTGGTCGAGCAGCCCGTCGACGTCGTCTCGCTCGAGCGCACCCACGCCTACCACGGCCTCTACCACGTGCTCGGCGGCGCCCTCAGCCCGATCGACGGCGTGGATCCGGGCGACCTGCGCATCGACGAGCTCATGCGCCGCGTCGACGCGAACGGCGTCACCGAGGTCGTCCTCGCGACGAACCCCACGATGACCGGCGAGGCGACCGCCGCCTACCTGGCCGACCGGCTGCGGGACAGGGTGACCGTCACCCGGCTCGCGAGCGGCCTCCCGGTCGGCGGCGACCTCGAGTACGCCGACGAGGTGACGCTCGGCCGCGCGCTCTCCGGGCGCCGCGAGATCTAGACCTTCGGCCGAAGGAGCTCGGGCAGCCCCGCTACGCTGTGCCCGATGGCTCGCGACACCCGCATCGGCGTCGTCGGCGGCACCGGCGCCGTCGGCAGCGTGACCCTCGGCCTGCTCGACGCAGCACGGCTTCGAGAACGTCCGCGTCTTCGCCTCGGCCCGCTCGGCCGGGCAAGCAGCTCGGGCGCCACACGGTCGAGGAGGCGACGCCCGAGGCGCTGTCTCGCGGCGACGTCGACGTCTTCCTCTTCTCGGTGGGCACGGGCGCCTCGAGGGAGCTCGTGCCGCACGCGGTCGAGGGCGGCGCGATCGCGATCGACAAGTCGGCTGCCTACCGGCTCCAGGACGGGATCCCGCTCGTCGTCCCGGAGGTGAACGGCATCCGCGCGATCGAGGGCGGCAGCATCATCGCCAACCCGAACTGCTGCACGATTCCGCTCACCTGCGTCCTCAAGCCCCTCCACGAGGAGGCCGGCCTCGCCCGCGTCAGAGTCGCGACCTACCAGTCCGTCTCCGGCGCCGGCGCGCAGGCGATGGACCGCCTCGAGAACGAGGATCCGAGGGAGCACGACCTGCGCATGGACTGGGACTTCGACGGCGAGGAGTTCGACGAGGAGTCGAAGCTCCGCGCCGAGACGCGCAAGATCATGGAGCTGCCCGACCTGCCGATCCAGGCGACTTGCGTCCGCGTCCCCGTGATGGTCGGCCACGCCGAGGCCATCTGGGTCGAGTTCGAGGACGACCTTCCGCCGAGCGGGCGCGCGAGCTCCTCGCAGCGGCGCCGTCGGTGCGCGTCGAGGAGTTCCCCTCGCCCGGGAAGGCCGCCGGCATCGACGAGGTGCTGGTCGGCCGGATTCGCCGCGACCCGACGGTCGACAACGGCCTTGCGCTCTTCCTCGCGAGCGACAACCTGCGCAAGGGCGCCGCGCTCAACGCGATCCAGATCGCCGAGCTCGTACTCGCCTAGTCACATCCACGAGGACCCCGGGCGCGAAATACGCCGGTGAGTCTCGACGTTGGAGCAGGTTAAGGCTGAGAGGAGGCGCGATGAGGGGATCGGCGGCATGGACCGGACAGAGGAACGGGGCGCGGGAGGTTGCGCTGGTCGGTGCGCTCTACCTGGCGAGTGAGCTCTCCCGCGGCTTCGCCGACGGCGGCGCGGGTTTGGCCGAACGGAATGCCGCCGCGGTCGTCAGCCTCGAGCGCCGGCTGGACCTGTTCCACGAAGGCGCCGTCCAGCACCTCGTACGTCACGTGGCCGGCCTGCCGACGCTGCTCGGCTACGCGTACCTGACACTGCACCTGACGGCCACGGCGCTCGTGCTCGTCTGGGTCTACCGACGCCATCATCACGCGTACCGCGCCCTGCGCAACACCCTCGCGGTCGCGAGCGCGCTCGCCATCGTCGGCTACTGGCTCTTCCCGACCTCCCCGCCCCGCCTGGCCGGCGTCGGCATCAACGACACGGTCAGCGGCGCGACCTCGGTCAACCTGACGTCGCACCTCGTCTCGAGCTTCTACAACCCGTACGCCGCCGTCCCCAGCATGCACATCGGCTTCGCGCTGCTCATCGGCGTGACCGTCGCGCGTCTGGCCCGACGCCGAATCGTCCGCATCGCCGGTGCCGTGTACCCCCTGTTCGTGCTGCTCGTGATCGTCGCCACCGGGAACCACTTCTTCCTCGATGCCGCTGCCGGCGCGGCCGTGGCCGTACTGGCCGCGGCGGGCGTCGCGGCGGCGAGGCGCCTCGCCGCCGTCGCGACGCCCATCATGCGGCCCTACGCCGGCAACGTCCCGGGAGGGCCCAGCAGCTCGATGCCGTAGCGGGCGGCCGCCTCGGCGACCCGAGCGATGTCCGGCTCGCGGTCTGCCGGGGGATAGCCATCGGCGGTCGCCACGTCGCTCGCCTCGCGGACGAAGTCGGCGAAGCCTGCAGGATTCCCCACGCCGAGCCAGCGGGCCTCGTCGCTCTCGACGCGGTAGACGTGCGGGATCTCCCGCGGCGCGAAGAACGACTCGCCCGGCCCGAGCTCGACGCTCCTCCCCGGCATGTGCACCGAGAGCCGCCCCTCCAGGACGAAGAACGTCTCGTCGTGCTCGTGGTGGACGTGCAGCGGCGGCATGTCGCCGCGCCGGCCGGTGACCTCCACCAGGTCGCAGGCGCCCTGGGTGTCCGCGCCGTCGAGGTGCACCACCGCCTGGTTCGCGATGAACCAGAGCGGCTGCTTCTTCGTCGTCGTTGCAGTTGTCATCTCAGCTCCTTTTGTCGAAAACTCCATTTCGGAGCTTATGACTAAACTCTGTTTCGGAGCTTGTCAAGTCACGTCCTCACACCGATCTCCTATGCCGTCCTCGTGCTCGTCGGCCGGGGCGGCGCGGGCCCGCACGACCTGGTGCGGATGATGCGCCAGGGGCGCATCTACGAGTCCGCCGCGGAGAGCCAGTTCTACGCCGAGCCCAAGCGCCTCGAACGGCTCGGCTACCTGAGGGCCCGCAAGGTGCCGGGCCGCACCCACGCCCGTACCCACTACGAGCTCACCGAGCAGGGGCTCGACGCGCTCCGCGCGTGGATGAGCACGCAGCCAGAGCATCCCCGGCTCGGCAGCGACCCCATCCTGCGGTTGCTCGCCGCCGACCTCGTCGGCGAGGAGCCTGTCCGTGAGAGCCTGCTGACGATGCGCGTCGATCTCGCCGACCTGAGAAGCCGGCTCGACACCGCCGACGAGGTCGCCGGCACCCTTCCGCACCGCGAGAAGTACCTGAAGCTGAACCACCGCCTCGCGCGACGCGTCCTCGACGCCTACGAGGAGTGGCTGGACGAGATCGA
This sequence comes from uncultured Actinomycetes bacterium, assembly GCA_963792135.1. Lineage (GTDB taxonomy): Bacteria > Actinomycetota > Thermoleophilia > Gaiellales > Gaiellaceae > PALSA-600. The sequence goes on from CAWBVD010000012.1 coordinate 30,223, forward strand.
GCGAGATCTCTAGGAGCGCGGCGCCGGAACGGGATCCGGCATGAACGCCTCCTTCACCACCCGCAGCACGCGCGCGCGCCGTCCCTCCTCCACCGGCACGAGCCCGCCGAGCTCGAGCCGCGCCAGCCCGACGCGCCCGGACGTCCGCACCACGCGGAACCCGAAGTCGGCGAGGAAGTCGGCCGGGAAGATCGTCCGGTGCTCCTGGAAGCGCGCATGCGCCGTCTCACCCTCGACGTACCGGTACGCGAACGCCTCCACGCACGACGACCCGCGGTCGCGCGCCTCACCGATCGCGGCCAGGAAGAGCGACTGGAGCACCCACGGCGACGACGAGTCGACGAGGTACGCGCAGGTGACGAGCATCGCGTCCTCCGACGGCGGACCCGCCGGCAGCTCCCAGGCGTGCGGGAAGAGCGGAGCCGGCCCGCACTGGATCGACCCGAGCGTCCGCCCGTCGTCGCCGTAGTAGATCGTTCCGAACGCGCCGAACTCCTCCTCCACATGCGACATCCACCGCTCCTTGTCGACGTCGCGGCGGGACGACCGCGACTGCCACCAGACGCACTGGTGGCAGACCGACGGCGCGGTCTCCAGCGTCAGCTTCGTGAGCCCGCTCAGCCTAGGGGGCGCCATCGACCTCGTCGACCACGATGTTGACGGCGGCGGGCCTGGAGTCGGTCATGCGCTCCAGGTACGCCGCGACGCTTCGCTGCACGGCCGCCCCGACCTCCGGGATCGAGACGCCCCAGCGCACGCAGAGATGCAGCTCGATCTCGTCGCCCTCCACGCGGATGCCCTTGCGCACGCCCTCGACGATACGCGCGACGCCGTCGACCTCGCGGGCCGCGTCGGCTGCGTAGCGCGCGACGACGTCCGGCGAGACGACCGCGTCGGCCACGTCAGCGCTCGAGCTTCTCCAGGACGGGCGTGACCGGCACGACGTGGCGCTTGAACTTCAGCGCCGAGTCGGGCAGCCCGGCGGCCACGCCGATCAGCTGCGAGAGGTGCAGGATCGGCATCGCGAAGTCGCGCCCCGTCGAGGCCTTCAGCTTCGACTGCCAGGCGTCGAGCGAGAGGTGGCAGAGGGGGCACGGCGTGACGATCGCGTCGGCTCCTGCCTCCATCGCCTGCTCGATCGGCTGGATGAGCTCACCCAGCGCGGTCTCCTCGCGCGCCTGGATGATCGGGAACCCGCAGCACTTGAGCTTCGCCGGGTAGTCGACCGCCTCGCCGCCGCACGCCTCGATGATCCGCTCGAGCGACGAGGGCGCGTCCGGGCTCTCGAAGCCGAGCACCCGCGACGGCCGCAGGATCTGGCAGCCGTAGAACGGCGCGATCTTGAGCCCCTTCAGGCCCTTGTGCGCCGCCTGCTTCAAGCGGGCGAAGCCGTCCTCGTCGGCGAGCTCCCAGAGCAGGTGCCGGACGTCGACGTCCTCCTCGTACGGCGGCGACCCGACCGCGATCAGGTTCGAGTTCACGCGCCGGCGGAGCTCCGCGTCGCCGATCAGCTGGAAGTTCGCCTGCCGCAGGTTGAGCGTGCAGACGTTGCACACCGTCAGCAGGGTGTCCGAGCCCGTCGCCGCCGCATAGGCCAGGATCCGTGCGTTCAGGTGGAGGTAGTAGTCCGGCTCCGCCTCGTGGATGTCGCCCGCGCCGCAGCAGGTGACCGACTCGAGCTCGATCAGCTCGAGGCCCACCTGAGGAGCCAGGGCCTGGGTCGAGGTGTCGAGCTCCTTGGCGGAAAGCGACGCGAGACAGCCTTTGTAGTACGCGACCTGCTTCAGGAGGGCTCACCCTCACCGGGCAAGTACGGCTGCGGGAAGCTGTTCTTCCAGTACGGATCCTCGTGCTCCTCGTGCACGCCGTGGGCGAGCTTCGCCAGCGCCTTCTCGCCCTGCACGATCCCCGCGAACCCGTCCTGGCCCTGCTGGCGCAGCAGGTCGTGCAGGCGGCGGGACTCCTTCACGTCCTTGGCGACGTGCGGCGGGAACGGCACCGGCACCTTGCCGTGCTTGGCGAGGCCGAGCGCGAACTTCGCCTGCTTGATCGACTCGACGATGCCCTGCGTCTTCGGCACGAGCTCGGTCTCGCGCAGCCAGCCCGTCGTCTTGGCGGAGACGACGAACCACTTCGCGTGCTTCGCGCCCATGTCGCGGTCGATGCCTTCCTTGATCGACTCGGCGCCGAGCTTGGCGATCGCGTCGCGGGGATCGACGCCCTTCGGGCAGCGCTCGTTGCAGAAGTAGCAGCGCGTGCACTCCCAGATCCCGTGCTCGCCGTTCAGCTTCTCCAGGCGCTCGTTCTTGGCGCCGTCGCGCGGGTCGCCGACGAAGCGCATCGCCTTCGCGAGCGCCTGCGGGCCCAGGAAGTCGGGGCTCGACTCCCACGCGTTGCACTCCGACACGCACGCGCCGCAGTTGATACAGAGCGACTCCTTGTGGATCGCGGCCATGCGCCGCGGCGAGATCACGTGCTCGCGCCCCTCGGGCGGCACGTTGTAGCCGGGCTGCACGTACGGATCGACGGCACGGAACTTGTCCCAGAAGGGCTCCATGTCGACGACGAGGTCCTTGACGATCGGCAGGTTGCCCATCGGCGAGATCACGGGCACCTTCCCCTCCTCCGCGTACTCGCGCATCGGCAGCTTGCAGGCGAGCACCGTCCGGCCGTCGATGCGCATCGCGCACGAGCCGCAGATCATCATCCGGCAGCTCCGCCGGTAGGCCAGCGTGCCGTCGTGGCGGTCCTTGACGAGCTCGAGCACGTCGAGCAGCGTCGCCTCTTCGGGCATGTCGACCTCGTACTCGCGGAGCTCGCGCTCGCCGCCGGCGCCGCTCGAGCGCCAGATCTTCAGACCCAGCTGCATCAGTATCAGTACTTCCTCTCTACGGGTTCCCACCTGGTGATCGTCACGGGCGCCCAGCTGTGCTGCGGCTGCCCGTCGGCCCAGCGGATGAGCGAGTGCTTGAGGTAGTTGTCGTCGTCACGGTCGGGGTACTCGTGCGGCCGGGAGTGCGCGCCGCGGCTCTCCTTGCGCTCGAGCCCGCCGCGGATCATGCACGCCGAGAGCTCGAGGCAGCCCTGGAGCTCGAGCGCCTGCGTGAGGTCGGTGTTGAAGACGTTGCCCTTGTCCTCGACGACAACGCTCTCGTAGCGCTCGCGGAGGCCGTCGATGATCCCGACCTGCTCCTGCATCTGGCCCTCGCGGCGGAAGACCCCGAAGTTCTCGAGCATCGACGAGCCGAGCTCCTCCCGGATCTTCCACGGCCGCTCGCCGCCGCCGTTGGTGCGCGCAAGCAGCCTGTCGAGCTCGGACTGCGCGTCGGCGACTGCCGACTCCGGCACCTCGGCGTGGTCGACGAGCAGCGCCGCGTCGGCCGCCGCGTGCCCGGCCCGCCGGCCGAAGGTGATCGTCTCCATCAGCGAGTTGCCGCCGAGACGGTTGGCCCCGTGCACGGAGACGCACGCGACCTCGCCCGCCGCATACAGCCCCGCGAGCTCCGTGGCCCCCTCGGCGTCCGTGGCGACGCCGCCCATGTGGTAGTGGGCCCCCGGCCGCACCGGCACCGGGTCGTAGATGGGATCGACGCCGGCGTAGGTGATCGCGAGCTCGCGCGAGCCCGGCAGCCGCTCGATGATCTTCGCCGCGCCGAGATGGCGCATGTCGAGCATCACGCTGCCGTTCACGCCACGGCCCTCGTCGATCTCCGTCTGCTCGGAGCGTGAGACGACATCGCGCGAGGCGAGCTCGAGCGCATTCGGCGCGTACTTCTTCATGAAGCGCTCGCCGTCCTTGTTGATCAGGAACGCGCCCTCGCCGCGGCAGCCCTCGGTCATGAGGATTCCAGTCGGGTACAGGGTCGTTGGGTGGAACTGCATGAACTCCATGTCTTTGAGCGGCAGCCCGAGCCGGAGCGCCATGGCGGCGCCGTCGCCCGTCGACGCGTAGGCGTTCGTCGTGATGCGGTAGATCCGCCCGATGCCGCCGGTGGCGAGGATCGTGGAGCGTCCGGAGATCGCGTGCAGCCCGCCGTGCATGAGATCCCAGGCGATCACGCCCTGGCAGCGTCCGCCGTCCTCGATCAGCTTCCACGCGAAGAACTCCTCGTAGACCCGGATGTCGCGCTTGACGAGCTGCTCGTAGAGCACCTGGATCAGGACGTGGCCCGTGATGTCGGCGGCGAAGACCGTGCGCGGCGAGCCGGCGGCGCCGAACGGCCGCTGCGCGAGCCGCCCGTCGTCGGCGCGCGTGAACACGGCGCCCCAGTGGTCGAGCTCGTAGATGTCGTTCGGCGCCTCGCGCGCGAAGACCTCGACCGCGTCCTGGTCGGCGAGGAAGTCGGAGCCCTTGACCGTGTCGAAGGCGTGCGTCTCGGCGGAGTCCGGCCCCGCGTTTCCAAGCGCCGCGTTGATGCCGCCCTCGGCCGCGCCGGAATGGCTGCGGGTCGGGTGCAGCTTCGAGATCACCGCGACGTCGGCCCCGGCGTCGTGCGCCGCGATGGCCGCCCGCATCCCTGCGCACCCCGCGCCGATGACGAGCACGTCGTGCGCGGTTCCCATTGAGTCGAAGCTAGCTGAACGCGGGGAGTTGGCGCTAAGGAACCGGCCCGGCTGCGGCGACTTCCGGGTCGACGTCGGTGAAGCGCTCGAAGTTCTCGCGGAAGAGGGACGCGAGCTCTTGCGCCTTGGCGTCGTAGGCCGCGGGGTCGCCCCAGGTGGAGCGCGGATCGAGCAGCGTCGCGTCGACGCCCGGCACCTGCACCGGCACCGCGAAGCCGAAGACGGGGTCGGTGCGCATCTCGACGCCCGCGAGGGCGCCGGAGAGCGCCGCGTGAAGCAGGGCGCGCGTCTCGGCGATCGGCATCCGGTGCCCGCCGTGGCCGGCCGAGCCGCCGGTCCAGCCGGTGTTGACGAGCCACACGGACGGCCTGTGGGCGAGGAGCTTCTCGTGCAGGAGCCGCGCGTAGACGGCCGGGGGCTGCGGCAGGAAGGGCCCGCCGAAGCAGGGTGAGAAGGTGGGGCTCGGCTCGGTGACTCCGATCTCGGTCCCGGCGAGCTTCGCGGTGAACCCCGAGAGGAAGTGGTACTCGGCCTGCCGCTCGTTCAGCCGGGCGATCGGCGGCATGACCCCGAACGCATCGGCGGTGAGGAACACGACGTTGTCCGGATGCCCGCCGCGCTTCGCCGGCAGCGAGTTGGAGATCGCCTCGAGCTTGTAGGCGCCGCGCGTGTTCTCGGTCTTCTCCTCGCTCCACAGGTCGAGGCGGCCGGCGTCGTCGATCACGACGTTCTCGAGCAGCGTCCCGAACCGGTGCGTGGTCGCGTAGATCTCCGGCTCGGCTTCGGCCGAGAGGCGGATCACCTTCGCGTAGCAGCCGTCCTCGAAGTTGAAGACGCCGGTGTCGCCCCAGCCGTGCTCGTCGTCGCCGATCAGGTGCCGGGCGGGGTCGGCGGAGAGCGTCGTCTTGCCGGTGCCCGAGAGGCCGAAGAAGATCGCCACGTCGCCGCCGTCGCCGGCGTTCGCCGAGCAGTGCATCGGGAAGACGCCGTCGAGCGGGAGCCGGTCGTTCATCAGCGTGAAGATCGACTTCTTGATCTCGCCGGCGTACGCGGTACCGCCGATCAGGACCTCGGCGCGCGTCGGGTGCACGGCGATGAAGGTGCCGCTTCGCGTGCCGTCGGTCTCCGGGTCGGCCTCGACCTCGGGCGCGTGGAGGACGAGGGCGTCCGGCGAGAAGGCCGCGAGCTCCTCCGGCTCCGGGAGGATGAACATGATCTGCGCGAACAGGGCGTGGTAGGCGCTCGCCGTCACGACCCGCAGCGCCATCCGGTGCGCAGGGTCGGCGCCGGCGTACGCGTCGACGACGTAGAGATCGCGTCCGTCGAGATGCGACACGACCTTCGCCCGCAGGCGCTCGAAGCTCGCGGGCTCGAGCGGCTTGTTCGCCTTGCCCCACCAGATCCGCGCTTCGGATCCAGGCTCGCGCACGAGGAACTTGTCGTCAGCCGAGCGACCGGTCTTCTTCCCGGTGTCGACGACGAGCGCGCCGCCCTCGGCGAGCACCCCTGCGCCCGCCCTCACGGTCTCGGTGACGAGAACCGGCAGGCCGACGTTCCGGCGCACACGACCCCCAGCATTGATGCCGTGAAGCTCGAGATCTGAAGCTGCTGTAGTCGCGATCAACTCGGGCACGGCAACCATCGGAGGCGCATCATACGGTTCCCGGAAGGTCGAGCGTCCAATCACCTCCGCGCATCACCGGGACGCGGTCGCCGTCTCGCGTCACCCCCATCACCTCGATCGCTTCGGATCCGATCATGAAGTCGACGTGGATCGCGCTCGTGTTGAGCCGGGCGCGGTCCGCCTCGTCGTCGACCGAGAACCGGTAGGCACCGCCGAGCGCGATGTGGCTCGCAGCGTTCTCGTCGAGGAGCGTGTCGAAGAAGGTCGTGCCGGTCGGCCCGATCCTCCCGCGCCGGTCGACGAGCGCGACCTCGCCGAGCCGGGCGGCTCCGTCGTCGGTCGCGACCTTCGCGCGCATCGCCTCGCCGTTTGCGTCGGCGTCGACCTCGACCGCGCGACCGCCCTCGAAGCGCACGCGCAGCCCGCGCACGATCATCCCGTCCTTGAGCGCGAGCGGGCGGGTCGAGGTGACATGCCCGTCGACGCGCTCCGGGTCGGGAGCGGTGAAGACCTCCTCCGACGGCAGGTTGGGGATGTGGCGCAGCCCGTCGCGCGTGGTGAAGTCGCCCGCCATCCACACCGACGAAGGGAGGAGGCCGATCGTGAGCTCGGTCCCCGGCCCGCGCAGCTCGAGCGCGTCGAGGCGGAGCCCGGTAAGGGCGGTCGCGCAGGCGGAGAGCTGGGTGAACCGCTCGTCCCAGGCCGCCTTCGGGTCGGATTCGTCGAGCCGCATGATGTGCCAGATCTCGGTCCAGAGCCGCTCGTAGGCCTCCTCGGCCTCGAGCTCGGGGTGGGCGACCGCCGCCCAGTCATACGTCGGACAGGGGACGACGCACCAGTTGGTCGAGCGCTCGTTGATCACGCCCATCGACTCCTTCAGCCAGGGCAGGAGGTCACGCCCGAGCCGCCGGCCGTCGAGGCCCTCGAGGGCCTCCGGCGACACGACGCCGCCGAAGCTGATCCGGGCGCTGCCGCGCCTCGACGCCTCGAGCAGCCGGGCCGGCAGCCACGACGGAACGTAGTCGAGCGTCGCGTCGGCGGCGCGCTCGATCCGGGCGCGCTTGACCCAGGGGTCGAAGTAGGCGACGTCGACGTACGACGCGCCGCGGCGGTATGCCGCGGCGGCGACCGGTGCCGGCATCGCCTGCTGCCCGAGGATCGCGTTGACGAGCACGAGCTGCCCGGGCTGCACGTTTGCCCCGTGCACCGCCAGCTCGGCCAAGGCGTCGAAGCGTTCGTCCACGGCAGGCGATCGTAGCGGCGGCGCGAACTTCGACTCGTGAAGCTCGACGCCGCGATCGACCGCTTCCTCGGCTCCGGCGGGCTCGCGCCGGCGACGCAGCGCGCGTACCGCTCCGACCTCCGCGACTTCGCGGAGTGGTACGGCGACGGACCGGTCGAGGGCATCGACGTGCGAGTGCTCGCCGACTATGCCGCCGACCTCGGGCGCGCGCGACCCGGCGGCAAGCTCGCCCCGACGACGGCGGCGCGCCGCCTGTCGGCCGTTCGAGCGCTGCTGCGTGCGACCCTCGGCCGCGGCCACGTCCCGGACGTCCCGCTGGCGACGCGGCGCGGCCGCCGCCTGCCCGACGTGCCCAAGGAGGCGGAGGTGGAGCAGGTGCTCGCCGCCTCAGAGGGCAGCGAGCCGCTCGCGCTCCGGAACCGGGCGTTGCTCGAGCTCGTGTACTCCGCCGGACTGCGGAGCGCGGAGGCTGTAGGACTCGATCTCGCCGACGTCGACTTCGACCAGGAGCACGTCCACGTCCGCAACGGCAAGGGCGCCAAGGACCGGATCGTGCCGCTCGGCGAGGAGGCCGCCCACTGGCTCGGGCGCTACCTCCGCGACGCGCGCCCCCTGCTCGCACGCGGCGCCGACGACGCGCTCTTCCTCTCCGCACGCGGGCGTCGCCTCGACACCTCGACGCTGCGCCGCCTGATGCCTCACCCCCACCGCCTGCGCCACGCCTTCGCCACGCACCTGCTCGAGGGCGGCGCCGACCTGCGCACGATCCAGGAGCTCCTCGGACACTCGTCGCTCTCGACCACCCAGGTCTACAGCCACGTGAGCGCCAAGCGCCTCCGGCGGGTCTACGACCGGGCGCACCCCCGTTCATGACGCGCGATCCAGAGCTCGAGGCGTTCCTGGCACTGCTGGCGGCGCGGCGCGCGCCGCGGACCGTGGAGGCGTACCGCCGCGACCTCGAACGCCTCGGCGCGTTCCTGGGCGGCCCGATCTCGGCCGCGACCGCCGACCAACTCGACCAGTACACCGCCGAGCTCCGGGCGGAGGGGCTGTCTCCGGCGACGCTGGCGCGGAAGACCGCGGCCGCGCGCTCGTTCTTTCGCCACCTCCAGCTCGTGGGCGCGCGCGCCGACAACCCGGCGGCGGAGGTCTCGCTACCGCGGCGCACCCGGAAGCTGCCGAGGACGCTCTCGCCGGGCGAGGCCGAGCGGCTGATCGACGCGGCGACCGGCACGACGCCCCGTGCGCTCCGCGATCGCGCGCTCGTCGAGCTGCTCTACGGCGCAGGCCTGCGGATCTCGGAGGCGACCGGGCTCGAGAAGGGCGGCGTCGACCTGGACGACCGCGCCGTCCGCGTCACCGGCAAGGGCGGCAAGGAGCGGGTGGTCCCGATCGGCCGCGAGGCGGTCGAGGCGCTCCGCCGCTACCTTGCCCGCGGCCGCCCCTACCTCGACCGCCGGCACCGGGCAGAGTTGTTTCTAAATGCAAGAGGGGGCGCGCTGACCCGCTCGGGTGCATTCCTGATCCTGCGCCGGCTCGCCGCGATCGCCGGGCTCGAGGAGGGGCGCGTGCATCCCCATCTGCTCCGGCACTCGTTCGCCACGCACCTGCTCGAGGGCGGCGCCGACCTGCGCAGCGTGCAGGAGATGCTGGGCCACGCCGACCTGAGTACCACCGAGCTCTACACGCACGTCACCGACCGGCGGCGGCGGGAGGCCTACTTCAAGGCCCACCCGCACGCGCGCCGCCGCAGCTAACGCGCCGGCCCCGCCTTGCGGCGCAGCACCTGGGCGACCTTGCCGGCCGCCTCGCGCAGCTCGCGGCTCTCCTCGTCGTTGTCGGCAAGCGAGGCGAGGATCTGGATCGTGTCGCGCTGCGGCGAGCCGTTGCGCAGCGAGACCACCGCGAGCCGGCGGACGGCGTCGTTCGGGTCGCGCGTGACGAGCTCGTGCAGGAGCGGCCGGACGCCGTTGACGACACCGGGGTGGTCGCGCGAGAGGAGCTCGAGCGACAGCAGCGCGGAGCCCCGGACCGCCGGGCTCTTGTCCTCGAGCCCGCGCCGGAGCAGCTCGACCTTCTGCCGGTAGCGGAACTGCCCGATCGCCCGGAAGGCGACCACCCGCTCGCGGTGGTCGGCGGAGCGCGCCGACGCCTCCAGCTCTTCGTCCCACTGCGCGCGGAGCTCGGCGAGCGGACGCTCCTCGCCCTTCTCGGCCAGCTCGGAGGCCTGGGCCGCGGCTTCCGCGAGCGTCACAGCGAATGCGCCGCGGCGCCGACGTAGCGGGCGGCCGGGCGGATCAGGCGCCCGGTGCGCTTCTGCTCGAGGATGTGCGCCGACCAGCCTGCGACGCGGGCGCAGCCGAACATCGCCGGGTACATCGCGGGCGGGATCTCGGCTACGTCGAGAACGACGGCCGCCCAGAACTCGACGTTCGTCTCGAGGACGCGGTCGGGCGACTTCTCGCGCAGTGCCTCGAGCGCGGCCTGCTCGAGCGCCTCGGCCACGTCGACGCGCGGCGAGCCGAGCTCGCGGGCGGTGCGGCGGAGAACACGCGCGCGCGGGTCCTCGGCGCGGTAGACGCGGTGGCCGAAGCCCATGATGCGGTCGCCGCGGTCGAGGATGGCGCGGACATAGGCGTCCGGGTCGCCGCTACCTGCCACGTCGTCGAGCATCTGGAGCACGCGCGTCGGGGCGCCGCCGTGCAGCGGCCCGGAGAGCGCGCCCACGGCCGAGGAGAGCGCCGCGGCGCAGTCGGCGCCGGTCGAGGCGGCGATGCGCGCCGTGAACGTCGAGGCGTTGAGCCCGTGCTCGGCCGCCGAGACCCAGTACGTGTCGACAGCCCGGACGTGCTGCGGGTCGGCCTCGCCGCGCCAGCGGATCAGGAACTGGGCGGCCGCGTTCTCGCCCCGGACGACCTCGCTCTGGGGCACCGGCGCCGCATCGCCGCGCGCCGACTGCGCGACCAGCGAGAGCGCCGCGGCGGAGAGGCGTCCGAGGTCGACCCGCGCGTCGTCTGCCTCGATGTCGACCAACTGCCGGAGGCCCCACTTCGCCCCGAGCGTCGCGAGCCCGGCCTGGAGGTCGGCCATCGCCGACCCGCTCGGCTCCCGGAGCTCGAGGTGCTCGGCCGACGGCATCCCCGGCTCGAGGCTGTTGTCCACCAGCAGGCCCCAGACCTGCTCGAAGGGGTAGTGCCCGACGAGCTCCTCGATGTCGACGCCGCGGTAGCGGAGCGCGGAGCCTTCCCGGTCCGGCTCCGCGATCTCGGTCTCGAAGGCGATGACGCCCTCGAGGCCGGGTCGGAACTCGTTCATACCCGTGGACGCTATTAGAATCCACCGTCGTGAGCGACCGCCGGAAGATAACCGTGGTCGGCGCCGGGAACGTGGGCGCGACCTGTGCCCAGGTACTTGCGAGGCGTGACTACGCCGACGTCGTGCTCGTCGACATCAAGGAGGGCCTGCCCCAGGGCAAGGCTCTCGACATCGCACAGATGGGCGCCGTCCTCGGCTACGAGCCCAACATCACGGGCTCGAACGCCTACGAGGAGACGGCCGGCTCGTCGGTGGTCGTCATCACCGCGGGGCTGCCCCGCAGCCCGGGGATGAGCCGCGACGACCTCGTGCAGACGAACGAGCGAATCGTCGGCGACGTGACCCAGAAGGTGGTCGCACAATCGCCGGACGCGATCATCGTCGTCGTCTCGAACCCGCTCGATGCGATGTGCCACGTCGCCAAGAACGTCTCCGGCTGGCCGCGCGAGCGCGTGATCGGCATGGCCGGCATCCTCGACACCGCCCGCTTCTCGACCTTCATCGCCTGGGAGACGGGAGCCTCGGTGAAGGACGTGCAGACGCTCGTCCTCGGCGGGCACGGCGACCAGATGGTGCCGCTCGTGAGCGCGACCCGGATCGGCGGCGTCCCGCTGACGAAGCTCGTCGGGGCCGACCGCATCGACTCCATGATCGAGCGCACGGCCAAGGGCGGTGGCGAGATCGTCAATCTGCTCGGCACCTCCGCCTGGTACGCGCCGGGCGCCGCGGCGGCCCAGATGGTCGACGCGATCGTGCTCGACGAGAAGCGGATCCTGCCGTGCGCGGCGTACCTCGAGGGCGAATACGGGATCGACGGCCTCTACGTCGGCGTGCCGGTCAAGCTCGGCGCGGGCGGAGTGGAGGAGATCGTCGAGCTCGACCTCAGCGACGTCGAGCAGGGCCAGCTGGATTCCTCGGCAGCCGCTGTGCGCGAGGTGGTCGGCGTGCTCGGCTCGGCCGCGAAACCCGCCTGACTCGGCGTACAGTGGTGGTGTGGAAGCGGCCGTTCGCCCCCGGACCCGTAGCCGCCGCGGTCTGCGTCGCCTTTTCAGCCCGGTAGCGGCCCTGACCCTCGGTGCGGTGCTCGTGCTGTGCGTGCTCGCGCTCGAGCTGATCTCCTCGCGGGACTACATCTTTCTGCCCGACAAGGCGCATCCGGTGGCGCCGCTCGTCCGGGTCGCGGGCGGGCACGACCCATCGCGCGCCGGCGGCATCTACTTCGTCGACGTGATCGTCCGGAAGGCGACGCTGCTCGAGCAGCTGCTCGGCGGCCTGCACTCCGGCGCCGACCTGTACCCGCAGGACCAGATCGTCCCGGCCGGCCTCAGCTCCTCGCAGGAAGACCAGATGAACGTGGCCGAGATGCAGTCGTCCCAGCAGATCGCTGCCGCCGTCGCGCTGCGCTCGCTGGGCAAGAAGGTCACGACCGTCGAGAGCGGCGCCCTGATCGCGGCGGTGAAGCCGGGCTTTCCGGCGGCGAAGAGCCTCCAGCAGACGGACGTGATCGTCGCGGTCGACGGCCGGCCCGTGCACACGCCGTCCGATGTCGAGCGCGTGATGGCCGGGAGGCCGGTTGGCACGACCTTCCGCTTCACGATCATGCGCAACCACCGGTCGGAGGTCGTGCCGCTCGCAACCGTTCCCGCAGGCGACGGCTCGAAGCGCGGAGTCGTCGGCGTGATCCTGGGCGACAACGAGTCGCTCCGCTTGCCGGTCCGCGTGTCGATCGACGCCGGCAACGTCTCCGGTCCTTCCGCAGGCCTCGCCTTCGCGCTCGACGTCGTTCAGGAGCTCGGCAAGAACGTCGACCACGGCTACAAGGTGGCGGCGACCGGCGAGCTCTCCCTCGACGGCCGCGTGGGCGAGATCGGCGGTATCAAGCAAAAGACGATCGGCGCACGCGAGGCGGGTGTGGATGTTTTCCTCGTTCCGACGGCGAATGCGGCGGACGCCCGCAAGTACGCACACGGTTTGCGAATCATCCCTGTGAAGAACTTTCAACAGGCGTTGCGCGCTCTGGCAACTCTGCCGCAACAGGGCTGAAGAGACTTCTGACGGGCTCTGTCAAACGGGCCGGAAAGTGCGCGTTTTCATTGCGGGCAAACCCTTCATCGGCAGGCGGCTCCGGCGTAGGATCCCGAGTCGTTCTTCCCCCACCACGACTCCGTTTCATGCGAGGAACATGCACAAGCGAGAGCTCACCTGCAACGACTGCTACTTCCGTACCAACGGTCTCTGCGCGCTTCAGGTCGACCGCCCGTGCCCGACATTCCGCATGGCCGAACCCGTCCTTTCCCCCCACCCCAGCCCAGGTTGATCCCGCGGGCGCTTACGCCGGCCGCGAGCGCAGCGTAGATCGTTCTCCGTCGTACACCTCGACGCCGTGGCCCGAGCGCACTGCGCAGATCGGCGGCTCCAGGCTTACTCGACCGCGGCGGCGAGGCGTGCGATGCCCTCGTCGATCTCCTCGGGCGACACGAAGCTGTAGGCGAGGCGAAGCGTGTTGTAGGCGCCGCCGAAGTCGGTGCCGAGCACGGCGGTGACGCCCTCGGCGCGCTCGAGCACCTGCTTGCCGCTGACGCCGTCGGGAAGCTCGAGCCAGATGAAGTAGCCGCCCTCGGGATGCGACCAGCGGGCGCCGGACATGTGCTTGTCGAGTGCGGCCAGCATCGCGTCGCGGCGCGCCTTCAGGAGCTCGTTGATGCGCTTCAGGTTCGGCTCGAAGCTGCCGCGGCGGATGAACTCGTAGACGACCGCCTCGCTCAGGAGGGCCGGCGTGATGTAGGTCGAGTTTGCGCGCTCGATCAGCGGGCCGGCGAGCGACTCCGGGACGATGTACCAGCCCACGCGGAGCCCGGGCGAGATCGTCTTGGAGAAGGACGAGGTGTAGATCGTCGTGTCGCGCGCGAGGTCGAAGATCGCCGGCGGCGAGGTGCCCTCGAAGCGGATCAGGCCGTAGGGGTCGTCCTCGAGAATGAGCGTGCCCGCAGCCTGTGCGTGCGCCACGAGCTGGCGCCGGCGGTCCTCGGGCATGGTGCGCCCGCTCGGGTTCTGGAAGGTCGGGATCGTGTACACGAACGCCGGCGTCGGGTTGGCGCGGAAGGTGTCCTCGACCGCGGACGGGATCAGGCCCTGGTCGTCCATCTGCATCGGGACGACCGAGATGGCGTTCTCGAGCAGGATTTTCAGCGGCCGGTCGTAGGTCGGCGACTCGACGTAGACCGTCTGCCCGCGTCCGAAGTGCTGTGCGAGGAGCACGAAGCCCTGCAGGGCGCCGTTCGTGACGATCACCTGGTGCGGGTGCACCTTGAACCACTCGCCGATCAGCTCGCGCAGGGGCGTGTAACCGGCGCCGCTGCCGTAGGAGAGGATCGTCTTGCCGTCGCGCTCGAGAACCTCGCGGGCGCAATCGGCGAGCTCCTGCTCGGGCAGGCAGTCGGGCCCGGGGACGCCGCGGGCGAACGAGATCGGCTCGGTGGCCGTGGCCATCGCCCCTCGAATCTAGCGGACGCGCTGCGCCACGAGCTCGGCAACCTCGGTCGGGGTCGTGCCGACGGCGATGCCGACCGCCTCCAGCGCGGCCTTCTTGCCCTGCGCGGTGCCGGAGCTCCCCGAGATGATCGCTCCGGCATGGCCCATCGTCTTCCCGGGCGGGGCCGAGAAGCCGGCGATGTAGGCGACCACGGGCGTCTTCATCGTGGCGGAGATGTGGCGGGCGGCCTTCTCCTCCTCGTCGCCGCCGATCTCGCCGACGAGCACGATCAGCTCGGTCTCCGGGTCGGCCTCGAAGCGGTCGAGGATGTCGACGAACGTCGAGCCGATCACGGGGTCGCCGCCGATGCCGACGATCGTCGAGTTGCCGATCCCGAGCTGGGCGAGCTCGTTGCCGATCTGGTAGGTGAGCGTGCCCGAGCGGGAGACGAGCCCGATCGGGCCTTCCGCGAAGACCTCTGCCGGGATGATCCCGACGTTCGCTTTTCCGGGCGAGAGCGCGCCCGGGCAGTTGGGGCCGATCATGGTCACGCCGCGTGCGCGGACGTAGGCGCGCAGCTTCAGCGTGTCGTGCACCGGGATGTGCTCGGTGATGCAGACGACCGTGCCGATGTCGGCGTCGACTGCCTCGTAGACCGCGTCGGCGGCGAAGCGCGCGGGGACGAAGATCGAGCGAGGTATTCGCGCCCTGCTCGGCGACGGCCTCGGCGACGGTGTCGTAGACCGGGATGCCCTCGACGTCCTGGCCGCCCTTGCCCGGGGTGACGCCCGCGACGACGTTCGTGCCGTGCGAGCGGTTGCGCAGGCCGTGGAAGCGGCCCTCGCTGCCGGTGAGGCCCTGGACGACGAGGCGGGTGTTCTGGTCGACGAGGATCGCCATCAGACGAGTGGCTTGCCCCTGAGCGCGATGCGCTCGAACACGACGTCGCCGTCCGTGATCCGGTCGGCGAGGAGCCGGCGGACGCGCTCGGCGTCCGCGCCGGTGCACTCCGTCCGCTCGAGCCACGGCTCGAGCTCGATCGGGTACGAGAAGACCTGGATCGTCTCGAGCTCGATGCCGCGCTGCGGCGAAGAAGCCGCGCCACTCCTCCTCGGTGTAGTTGCGGACGTGCGAGGGGTCCCGGATCTTCTCCGCCTCCTCGGCCTGCGCGCCGCCGAAGAGGTTGTCGACGACGACCACCCTGCGGCCGGCCACGCGGCCGAGCTCCCGCGTCGCCTGCTGGACGTCGGCGAAGTGGTGCGCCGCGACGCGCGTGACGGCAAGGTCGAAGGAGCTGTCTGCGAACGGCAGCTCCTCGGCGAAGCAGATGACGTCCGGCTGCATCCCCGGCGCCGGGTCGCAGCTCACGACCTGGAGCCCCGCCTCCCGGAGCCGCCGCGCCACGTGCCCGCCTCCGGTCGCGACGTCGATAGCCGTCGAGCACCCCGCCGCCCACTCGACCACGAGCTCGAGATCGGGCCCCTGACTGTGCGCGGCACTCGTCCGGTAGAGCTCCGCGCGAGCGCTCCAGGGCTCACTCATGCGGCGAGCTCCACGGCTCGGGTGGCGGCGGCGAGCATGGTCGGCTCGACGTGGAGGTCGGGCTTGCCCGACTCGGAGAGGATGCGGCGGCCCTCCTCGGCGTTGGTGCCGTCGAGGCGGACGACGATCGGAACCGCGAGGTCGATCGTGCCGAGCGCCTCGAGGATGCCGCGCGCGACCTCATCGCAGCGCGTGATGCCGCCGAAGATGTTGAAGAGGATCGAGCGAACCTGGTCGTCGCGCGCGATCACCTCGAGCGCAGCGACGACGCCGGCGGCCGAGCCGCCGCCGCCGAGGTCGCAGAAGTTCGCGGGGCGCCCACCGGCGACGACGACCACGTCGACGGTTGCCATCGAGAGGCCGGCGCCGTTGCCGAGGATGCCGACCGAGCCGTCGAGCTTCACGTAGATGACGCCGCGCTCGCGGGCGAACGCCTCGAGCGGGTCGGCAGCCTCCGTGTCGCGCAGCTCCGCGATGTCGTCGTGCCGGTAGAGCGACGAGTCGTCGATCGTCACCTTGGCATCGAGCGCGCGCACCACGCCCTCGGGCGTCACGATCAGCGGGTTGATCTCGCAGAGCGTCGCGTCGGACTCGACGAAGCAGCGGTACAGCTTGTCGGCGATCTCCTCGATCTGCTTCCGCTCGCTCTCGTCGTTGACGTGCGACGAGGAGCTCACGGAGATGGTGCGGCTCGAAGCCCTCCAGCGGGTCGACGTGCACACGGACGAGCGCGTCGGGGTTCTCGGCCGCGACCTGCTCGATCTCGACCCCACCCTCCGTCGTGAACATGAGCAGCGCCTGTCCGGCGCCGCGGTCGAGCGCAACCGAGAGGTAGTACTCGCGCGCGATGTCCGACGAGACCTCGATCCAGAGCCGCCGGACGACGTGCCCCCGGATGTCGAGGCCGAGGATGTCCTGCGCCCGCGCGTGCGCCTCGTCCGGGCCCTCCGCGAGCTTCACGCCGCCCGCCTTCCCGCGCCCGCCCGTCAGGACCTGCGCCTTGACGACGACCGTTCCGCCGAGCTCCTCGGCCGCCCGGCGAGCCTCCTCGGGAGTGAACGCCAGCCGGCCGCGCGAGACGGGTACTCCGAACCGCGCGAGCAGCTCTTTCCCCTGGTGTTCGTAGAGATCCACGGCCGGGCCAGACTATCCGAGCCGGCGTGCGTATCCTCCGGTTGTGCCGCTCGCCGACCAGCTCACGCTCGCCCGGATCGCGGCCGCGCCCCTGGTGGTCGTGCTGTTCACCGTGGACTTCGCCAACCACGCCTACTGGGGCACGGTCGTCTTCTGCCTCGCGATGTCCACCGACTGGTTCGACGGCCGGATCGCCCGCCGCACGGGCCGCACGACGTCGTTCGGCTCGCTGCTCGACCCGGTGGCCGACAAGGTGCTCGTCCTCGCGACGCTCGTCGTGCTCCTGGACGAGCAGGTGTTCCCGGCCTGGATGGTCGCGGCGATCGTCGCTCGCGAGCTCCTGATCAGCGGTCTGCGGCTGGCCGCCCTCGAGCGCGGCGTCGTGATCGCGGCGCGCGACCTCGGGAAGCTGAAGACGTGGTCGCAGGCGATCGCCGCGGCCGCGGGTGGCCTTGCTGCAGCGGGCGCGTGGAGCGACCGCGTCGCATGGTGGCTTCTGCTGCTCGCGGTCGCACTGACGTGGGTTTCCGGGCTTGACTACGCGCGCTCCGCGCCGAGCGTCCTGCGCGGCCGCGCGGTCGCGTCCTCCTAACGTCGCTGCGGATACGCTCGAGGCCATGGTGATCACGGACCGCTCCACCATCTGGCCGTACGACGAGCGCGGCGAGCCGCGGGACTTCTTCTACTCGCGCTATGCCCATCCGACGGGCGCCGCGGGCGAGGAGCAGCTCGGCGCCCTCGAGGGCGGAGACGCCCTGCTCTTCGCATCGGGGTCGGCCGCGACGACGGCGGTCGTGCTCGCCTTCGCCCGGCCCGGGACGAAGATCGCGCTCGCCGAGGGCGCGTACTTCGGGACGTCGGTGCTCTTTCGGACGCTCGGCGCGTGGGGCCTCGAGCTGGTCGAGTACGACCAGACGGGGCCGCCGCCGGCCGACGCGGACATCGTCTGGGTGGAGGCACCCGCGAACCCGGTGCTCACCGTGCCGGACTGGGAGCTGCTGCGGGCGCAACCCGCGCTCGTCGTCTGCGATGCCACGGTCTCCACGCCCGTCTACCTGCGCTCGCTCGACGAGGGCGCCGACGTGGTCGTCCACTCGGCGACGAAGTTCCTGACGGGGAGCCACTCCGCGCTGCTCGGCGCAACTGTGACGCGCGATCCCGAGCGCACGCAGGCCCTCCGGACGATTCGCACCCAGACCGGCAGCGTCTCGTCGCCCGACTCTGCGGCCGCGCTCCTGAAGGGGCTCGAGTCGCTGCCGCGCCGGATGCGGCGGATCACCGAGACCGCGACGGAGATCGCCCGCCGCCTGGAGGAGCATCCCGCGGTCGAGCTCGTGCGGTATCCCGGCTACTCGGGGCTGATCTCCTTCGACGTAGCGAACCCGCGCACGGTGGAGACGACCACGCGCGTGATCACGAACGCCACGAGCCTCGGCGGCGTGAACTCGACCATGGAGAGCCGCCACCGCTGGGAGGGCGACCGCATCCCGCAGGGACTGCTCCGGCTTTCGATCGGGCTGGAGGACGTGGACGAGCTCTGGGCGGATCTCGCCGAGGCGCTCCCGTGAAGCATGCGACCGAGTACCTGACGTTCGAGACGCCGCACCGGCGCGACTACCTCAACATCACCGACCGGGTCGAGGACTTCGTGCGCGAGTCGGGCATCCAGCACGGGCTCGTGCTCGTGAACCCGATGCACATCACCGCCGCGGTCTACGTCAACGACGCCGAGTCCGGACTGATCCAGGACATCGACGACTGGCTGGAGCGCCTCGCGCCGCACGAGCCCGTGTCGGGCTACCGCCACAACCGCGGCGAGGACAACGCCGACGCCCACCTCAAGCGCCACCTGATGTCGCACCAGGTCGTGCTCCCGATCACCGACGGCCGCCTCGACCTCGGGCCCTGGGAGCAGGTCTTCTACGCCGAGTTCGACGGGCGCCGGCGCAAGCGCGTCGTGCTGAAGGCGATCGGCGAGTGAGCCTCGACGCCGGCTCGGCGCTCGAGCTGCTCGACTGGAAGCGCCGGATCTTCGGGCTCTACACGCAGGTGCGGGCGGCCGCGGAACCCTCCGCGGCGTGGGAGCGCTGGCGCGAAGTACGGGACGAGCTGTTCCGGTCGCATCCGCAATCACCCGTGCCGGCGGAGTCGCGGGCCTCCTACGCGGGCGTGCCGTACTTCGCGTACGACCCCGCCTACCGTGTCCTCGCCCGTGTCCAGCCCGCGCCTGCGGAGGCGACGCAGGTCGGCTCGAGCGGAGAGGAGCCGATCGCCTTCGAACGGATCGCGCGGGCCCACTTCGGGTTGCGCGACGAGGAGCGCGTGCTCGAGCTGTACTGGCTCGTCGCCTACGGCGGCGGGTTGTTCGTCCCCTTCCGCGACGCGACGTCCGGGGCCGAGACCTACGGCGGCGGCCGCTACCTCCTGGACACGGTGAAGGGCTCGGATCTCGGAGTCGAGGACGGCCGGCTCGTGCTCGACTTCAACTTCGCCTACAACCCGTCGTGCAGCTACGACCCGCGCTGGGTCTGCCCGCTCTCGCCGCCGGCGAACCACTTGCCGCTGCGGATCGAGGCGGGCGAGCGCATACCTCTCGAAAAGCCGGAGGCGGGACTCGAACCCGCGGCAACCTGATTACAAATCAGGTGCTCTGCCAACTGAGCTACTCCGGCGCAGAGCCATCGTAGCCGGTGTCTACGCCAGAACCTGGCGCTCGCGCTGGTGGTTCAGGATCTTCCGCTTGACCCGCTGCAGCGCGTTGTCGATCGTCTTCGTGTCGCAGCCGAGCTCCGCGGCCATCGCCTCGTAGGACGAGCCCTCGAGATAGAGCCGGAGCGCGTCCGACTCGAGCGGCGACAGCGTCGTGCCGAGGCAGCCGACCAGGCTCTGCAGCTCCTCGGTCGAGATCACGCAAATCGCGGGATCGTTGACGGCGGAGCCAGGAAGGGCGTCGCCGAGCGTGCAGTCGCCGTCGGGATCCTGGCCGGCCGGCGTGTGGCTGAACGAGACGTACGTGTTCAGCGGAGAGTGCTTGAAGCGCGTCGCCGTCTTGATCGCGGTGATGATCTGCCGCGTCACGCAGAGCTCGGCGAACGATCGGAACGACGTCTCCTTGTCGGGCCGGAAGTCGCGCACCGCCTTGTAGAGGCCGATCAGGCCCTCCTGGATCAGGTCGTCGTTGGCGCCGCCGACCAAGAAGTACGCGCTCGCCTTCAGCCGGACGAACGGCGTGTAGCGCCGGATCAGCGAGTCGAGCGCGACCGTACTGCCGTTGCGAGCCTTGAGGACGAGCTGCAGATCCTCAAGCTCTCGTTGAGCTTTCTGTGGTGACTTCGGTACGGCAGTCGTTCTGACCGGCACCGCCTCAAACCCCCATTTCCGGCGTTCTTGACCAAACCCTCAGGAGAAACCCTCACCCTCCAGTCGAGGTGAATCTAGCAAGGCGCTGCAGAAAAGACAAGACCAACTTGCATGGGACCCGCATGCACTACCTTACTGCGCAATCTCATTGGGGAATCTCAATTCGGTTGGCCGCGGCGGAGCTGCTCGAGACGCTTCCGCGTCTCCTCGTCGACCTTGTCGGCGAGCCCGCCGGGCGGCGCGGCCGGCGTCGAGGCCGGCACGAGGTCTCGGAAGAACGTCTGCGAGGTGAGCTTCGCCACCTCGATCCCGGCCGTGCCGCGCACCGTCGTGTCCGAGGAGACGAGCAGCACCTGCTCGCGCGAGCGGTGCTTGGCCGCGAGCCGCTCGAGCATGCTGTCGGCGTCGGCGGCGAAGCGGACGGCGAGCGGCCCCAGGTCGACGTCGTCCCCGGCACCGTCGAAGACCACTATCCCCCGCGCCCCGTGGACGGCGACGAAGCTCGCGAGCAGATCGACGAGCTCGCGCCGGTCACGCGACGGGCCGGCGTGGAGGAGGTTGTAGCCGTCGAAGAGGTAGAGCGTCGGCTCGGCCATCAGCCTGCGCGGCGTTGCCGCAGCGCCTCGAACAGGAACACCGCCGCGGCCACACTGACGTTGAGCGACTCGACCGCCCCCTCGAGCGGGATCGACACCAGCGCGTCGCAGGTCCGGCGGACGAGCGGCCGCAGCCCCTTGCCCTCGGCTCCGAGCGCCAGCGCGACGCCGCCCGTGAGGTCGGTGCTCCAGAGATCCGAGGACGCCTCGCCCGCCGCGCCGTAGACCCAGAGCTCCGGTCCCTTGACCTCCTCGAGATAGCGCGCCAGGTTCGTGACGACCGCGATCGGCAGGTGCTCGACCGCCCCGGCCGACGACCGGGCGACGGCAGGCGTGACCACAGCCGAGCCGTGCGCGGGAACGACAACGCCCGTCGCACCGGCGCCGAGCGCGCTCCGGCAGACGGCGCCGAGGTTCCGCGGATCCGTGACGCGGTCGAGCACGACGAGCAGCGGCCGCTCGGCAGACGCGAGCTCCCACGCATCGGCGTAACGGTACGGCTCGACCCGAGCCACCACGCCCTGGTGGTCGCGGGTCGCGGCGAGCTCGCTCAGCTCGCGCTCGGGCCGCAGCTTCGGCTTCGCCTCGGCGAGCCAAGGCTCGCCCGCGACCGTGCGCTCCGTCGCCCACAGCTCCAGCACCTGGCGCTGCCCGCGCAGCGCCTCGCGCACGGCGCGCCGCCCGTAGACGAGGTCCGAGCTCACCGGCGGGGAATCAGCGAGTAGCCGCCGGGCTCGTCGCGCATCTCCCAGCCCGTCGCCTCGATCTCGGCGCGCAGCCGGTCGGCGGTCTCGAACTCACGCTCCACGCGGGCGGCCATGCGCCGCTCGGCCAGATCGAGCACCTCCGGCGGCGCCTGCTCCTGCGCCGCGAGCGAGTCGAGGCCGAACACCTCGAGCGCCCGCAGCAGCAGCTCGTGATCGCGCAGCTCGTGCATGACGGCGAGCGCCGCGGGCGTGTTGAAGTCGTCGTCGAGCGATGCCGCGAACCGCTCCCACGTCCCCTCGGGCGCCGGCGCCGACGCGCCGCGAAACACCTCGCGGAAGCCCTCCGCCTGCGCGGCTGCCTGCTCCATCGTCTCGTCGGAG
Source organism: uncultured Actinomycetes bacterium (assembly GCA_963792135.1). Taxonomy (GTDB): domain Bacteria; phylum Actinomycetota; class Thermoleophilia; order Gaiellales; family Gaiellaceae; genus PALSA-600. The sequence goes on from CAWBVD010000012.1 coordinate 52,160, forward strand.
AAATCGACCGGCTTGCGCCAGTGTCCGGTGAGGAAGAAGACGAGCGCGGTCTCCCGCCCCCACCGGTCGAGCACCTCGCGGATGGTCGCGATGTTCCCGATCGACTTCGACATCTTGTCGCCCGTGAACTGGAGCATCCCGTTGTGCGCCCAGACGTGCGCGAACTCATGCCCGAGCGCGCGGGACTGCGCCACCTCGTTCTCGTGGTGCGGGAAGACGAGATCGAGCCCCCCGCCGTGGATCTCGAACGCCGGCCCGAGCAGCTCCTCCGCCATCGCCGAGCACTCGATGTGCCAGCCCGGGCGTCCCTTGCCCCACGGCGAGTCCCACTGCGTGTCCTCGCCGAGCTTCGTCGCCTTCCAGAGGGCGAAGTCGCGGCCGTCCTCCTTGAGCGGGTTCGGCTCCTGCTCCTCCACCTGGTCGGGACGCTGCCCCGACAGCCGCCCGTACTCCGGGAAGCGCGCGACACGGAAGTAGACATCGCCGTTGACGGCGTAGGCAAAGCCAGTCTCGACGAGCTCCTCGATGAAGTGCACGATCCCGGGGATGTGCTCGGTCACCTTCGGCAGGTGGTCGGGCATCCCGAGCCCGAGGCCGCCCGTGTCCTCGAGGTACCAGGCGGTCGCGTCGGCAGCGAGCTGCGCGCTCGCGCCGGGCGCGGCGTCGTAGATCTTGTCGTTCACATCCGTGATGTTGTGGACGAGGATCGCGTCATAGCCCGTGGTGCGGAGCCAGGAGCGCAGCCACATTCCAAGCACGAACGGCCGCGCGTTGCCGACGTGGGCGCGCGCGTAGACGGTCGGACCGCAGAAATACATGCGCACCGGGCCCGGCGGCGGCGGCAGCTCGACCAGCGAGCGCGAGTACGTGTCGTAAAGCCGCATAGGGTGAGCCTAGCCGTGGCCGTTTCTTGGGTTGCGTAACGAGCCGACGTTCTGGGTGATAGACAGGACGGGTGACGGCCCGTTCGAAGAGGCTCCTCCTCGACTGGTACCAGAACGAGAAGCGGGATCTGCCATGGCGGGAGACGCGCGACCCGTACGCGATCCTCGTGTCCGAGGTGATGCTGCAGCAGACGCAGGTCGAGCGCGTGATTCCGCGCTGGCAGAGCTGGCTCGAGCGGTGGCCGACGGTCGAGGCGCTGGCCGCCGCGGCCCCGGCCGAGGTGATCGTCGAGTGGCAGGGGCTCGGGTACAACCGCCGCGCCGTCAGCCTGCACCGGGCGGCACGGATCGTTGCCGAGCATGGCTGGCCCGACGATCTGACGGAGCTGCCGGGCGTCGGGCCGTACACGGCAGCCGCGATCGGAAACTTCGCCTTCGGCCGCGACCAGCTGCCGGTGGATACCAACGTGCGCCGGGTCCAGGAGCGCACCGGCGAGAGCTTCGACGGCGAGTGCGCTCAGGCGCTGTTCGACCTCGGGGCTACCGTCTGCCTCGCCCGGATCCCCCGCTGCGACGCCTGCCCACTCGCGGCGGCGTGTCCCTCACGCGGGCAGCGCTACGAGCCGCTGCGGCGTCAGTCGCGCTTCGAAGGCTCCTTCCGGCAGCGGCGCGCAGCCACGCTGCGGGCCGTCGCTGCCGGTGCTGCGGCGACCGACAGCGAGGCGGTCGAGGCGCTCGCCCGCGATGGGCTGGTCGCGGTCGGCTCGGACGGCAGCGTCAGGCTGCCCGACTGGTAGCGACGGTCGTCAGGAACCGAGCCGCGATCGTCGTGCCCCCGGCGTTCGACGCCGCGAGCGTGCACAGCAGCTCGTGCCCGGCCGCGGCGGGAGCGACGAGGTACGTTCGCTCGGGCCCCGCCTGGAGGACGCGCCCGCCGAAGGTGGCGAACGTGTAGCGAACGCGCGTCGAAGGGGCGAGCCACGCGGCGTGACAGGACACGACGTCGCCGACCTGGATCGGGTCCCGGTAGTGGGGCTCGATCGACTCCGTCGTGAGGCGCGGCGCGACCGGCGGGTGCCTGTCGCCCGCGATGAAGCGGCGGATCTCGGGCGCCGCGACGTACGTGTAGACCTGCGCCGTGCCGCGGCTGCACCCGTTGCCGCGAAACTGCGAGAGCACGCCTACGAGGATCGGCCGCCGGCCGCCGGTCACGAGCGGCGAGCCGCTGTCGCCGTAGCAGGCAGCTCCTGCTGGGGCGGCGGCGCAGAGCCGGACGCCGTTCAGCGGCAACAGGGACCACGTGGGCACTCCGCACACGCCCTGCGGCAGGATCGATGCCGGCACCGCCACGAGCGCTCCGGTGGGTGTCGCGACGCTCTGGTACTGCTGGCCGAAGCCGACGATCGTCGTTGCGGCGCCGGCCGGGTAGCGAGCTCCCGCCTCGGGCAGCCGGACGACCCGGACGTTCGGGCCCAGGTGGAAGGGCCGATCGAGCTTCAGCACGGCGATGTCGTCGGGCTCGTAGCGGTGGCCGTAGCCTGGGTGCACGCGGTAGGAGGCCACCGTCCGCGTCTCCGGCGCGTCCCCCGGCGGCGGGTCATTGTAGTTCGAGACCCCGGCTGTCACGGTCAGGGTCGCGGGCGTCCGCGGGCCCCAGTAGCCGTACAGGCAATGCGCGGCCGTCAGTACGTCCGCCGGGCCGATGAGGACGCCGGTGCAGTGCGCTTTCAGGCTCCACGACAGCCGGATCACGACTGTCCACGGCGCGTCGCGCACCGGGAGCGGCCGGCCCCCTACGACTCCGGCGGCGCGCTGGGCGCCGGCAAAGGCCGCGACGGCCGTCAGAGCGAGGAGGCAGGCGGAGCGTGGCGCGGTCATCGCTCGTACGATGCCGATATGTGGCGGCGCCTGGGGCTCGCCCTGACCGTTGCAGGCGCACTCTGCGGCGCCGTGCAGGCAAGCGGCGACACCCCGTACCCGGTGCTCTACGTGAGCGCGAACGATCAGGCGACCGGCGTCCCGGTGACGCTCTCGTTCCGTGCGTTCCATCTCGCCGAGGTGGCGACGACGGCGCGCATCACGATCGCGATCCCGGCCGCTTACGGCGTTCACATCGGCGCCGCATCGGTGGCCGGCAGGGCGGAGGTGCGGCGCGCGAGGCGGGTCGGCGGCCGGGCGACGCTCTACACCGGACGCATCGTCGCAGCGCGGCGTGCCTGCGGGCCGCGGCCGGCTGCGGCCTCCTGGGAGGTGCAGGTGCGCTCGAAGGCGGGCGCCGAGCTCAGGCTCCCTCTCGCGCTCGCGCAGCGGCAGCACGGCTACGGGCTGACGCTGTGCGTTCCCGCGCGCGCCGGCATCCTGTCCGGCTTCGACCTCGCGATCCACCGGGTCTTCCAGAGCCCGAAGCTGCCGCGGAGGTACCTGTTCGCAGCACAGGTCGCGGCCGGTACCGGGACGTACGAGCTGCGGTCGTACGAGAACCTCGCCGCGAGGCTGTCGCTCCGAGCCGCCTATGCCCGGGCCACGAGGTGGTTCACCGTCTCGGGCGCGATCACGGGCGACCCGAGGGCGCGCTCGGGCACGACGGTCTACGTCTACGTCGCCCAGTCGCGCGACTCGTCCGCGTACAAGAACCTCGCGGTCGTCCAGACGCGTCGCGGCGGCCGCTTCACGTTCAAGACCAGGATCTCCACTGCGCCCGTATCCGTGTTCGCCTACGCCGACTCGCTGCACCGGCGCGGCTGTAGCGGGACCACGACCGGTTGCGCTGCTCAGACCTACGACACGATCACCAGCACGGCCTTCGCCGTGCGTCAGAGCCGGTGAACGACCCAGACGTTCGGCTCGACGTGCCGCCCGCGGCCGTCGCGAACGCGGAGCGGGTCGAGCATGCCCGGGACGATGTAGTCGCCGTCCTCCGGGAAGGCCATCGCCGTCCACTGCTCCCAGTCGGCGACCGGAGCCTCGATCTTCATCGAGTCGGGCGCTCCGGCGAGGATCTCGCCGCCGACGCGCTCGTGCAGGCGGAGCCACGGATCGAAGTGCGAGCCGTCGGGCCGGCGCCAGGCCAGGTACCGCTCGATCGGGATCAGCGGGTAGCGGTCCTTCAACGTCGGACGCACGGGGGCGAGAACGGCGCTCAGCCCCGCCTCCCGCGCGGCGTCGCGCGAGGCCTCGAGCATCCGGCCGCCAAGCCGCTCGCCCTGCCGCGCCGGCTCGACGCTGATCACGAGCATCGAGAGAGCGGTGGGCTCGAGGTCGGTCTCCATCCCGAGCTCGAACGCCGCATCCCAGCCCGCCGGCAGTCCGGCCACAGTCCCGTCCCACGGGATCGGCAGCGCGAACGCCTCGGCGACGATCACCTCGCCGTCGAGGAGCGCCTGCTGGAAGCGCGGGAAGTCCGAGTAGAGCCGCGACCAGTACCGCGGCGACATCTCGTTGTACGTCAGGAACGCTGGGAAACACGCGCTCGGACAGGTCCCGGCGCTCCCGGAGGTCCGGGCGATCGGCGTAGCGGACGAGGTTCATCGTTCTTCCAGGAGCGCCACCGCGTGCGCCGCGAGGCCCTCGCCGCGGCCCGGGAAGCCGAGGTGGTCGGTCGTGGTCGCCCGCACGTTCACCTCGCCCTCGCCGATCGCCTCCGCGAGCCGGCGGCGCATCTCCTCGCGGTGCGGCGCGATGCGCGGCTCCTCGCCCACGAGCACGCAGTCGGCGTTGACGAGGCGCCACCCGGCCTCCCGAACCTGCCGGTAGGCCCCGGTCAGCAGGGCCAGCGACGAGGCGCCGCGGAAACGCTCGTCGCCGGACGGGAAGAGGGCGCCGATGTCGCCGAGGCCGGCGGCGCCGAGGACGGCGTCGATCAGGGCGTGCGCGATCACGTCGCCGTCGGAGTGACCGGCGAGGCCGCGGGGATGCTCGAGCTCGACACCGCCGAGCACGAGCGGCACGCCCTCGGTGAGGGCATGGGCGTCGTAGCCCATGCCGATCCTGATCCCGGCCATGGCAAGAGGCTACTGCGCCAGGAGGGCTTCGACCCGCTCCAGGTCGGCGGGCGTGGTCACCTTGAGCAGGCGCTCGTCGCCGGTCACCACCTTCACGCGCCCTCCGGCGGCCTCGACGAGCGAGGCGCAGTCCGAGCCCTCGCCGGCGGCCGCGGAACGGAGCGCCGACGCCACGAATGCCTGTGGTGTCTGCACTGCGACCAGCTCGTCGCGAGGCAGCGTCTCGACCACGACGCCGTCGCGGACGCGCTTGACCGTATCGGCGACCGGCAAGCCCGGCACGGCGCCCTGGAAGCCCTCGGCAAGGGCCTCGAGCAGTCGCGGGACGAGCTCCGGCGGAAGGAGCGGACGCGCCGCGTCATGGACGAGCACGACGTCCGCATCGTCCGGCACCTCGGCGAGCCCGAGCCGCACCGACGCGGAGCGCGACGGGCCGCCCGCGACGCACGCAGCGACCTTCGCCGCGCCGAGCTGCTCGGCGACGCCGATCCCGGGCTCCTCCCAGCCCTCCGGCGCGACGACCACGATGCCGTCGACCCACTCGCACTCCTCGAGCCGGCGGAGCGGCTCCGCCAGAAGGGGAAGACCTCCGAGGCGCGCAAACGCCTTCGGACGGTCTTCCCCGAGCCGCTCTCCCCGCCCTGCGGCGACGAGCACGGCCCAAACGCTCACGCCTTACGCCGCGGCCGGTGTCTTCGGCTTGGCGACGACTCCAGCTTTATTGACCACGGGCGGCTTCGGAGCAACCGGCCTCGTCGCCGGTACACGCTTCGCCGGAGCGGTCTCCGCGGTCAGCACGCCCTCGAGCCAGGTGAACGCGTCGTCCTCCGACAGGTTCTTCGCGTACATCAGCTCCGAGGCCAGGATCTTCTTCGCCTTCACGTACATCTGCTTCTCACCGGTCGAGAGGCCCTTCTCGCCGTCCCGTAAAGACAGGTTCCGCACGACCTCGGCCAACTCGAAGATGTCACCGGTCTTCATCTTGTCTCGGTTGTGCTTGAAGCGCCGGTTCCAGTTCTTTGGCATCTCCGTGCCGCCGGACGTGAGGTACTTCACGACCTTCTTGACGGCCTCCTCGTCGATCACCTTCCGCAGCCCGACACGCTCGGCGTTGTCCACGGGGACATTGACCGTCATGTCGTTGTGCAGGATCTTGATCGTCAGGTACTCGCGCGTCTCTCCAAGGACTTCACGCGATTCACGTTTCACGATGGTGCCTGCACCGTGGTGCGGGTACACCACCTTGTCGCCGACCTTGTACAAACCCACTCCCTCTCCCGTGTCGTGAAAGCGCCGGCAACCTGGTGGGGCTGCCGGCGGGGCTGTGAATACTACCAGAAATTTGCGGAAAACCCGCATGTTTGCAGGGTTTTTCGAAAAGCCCTGCTCAATGCGGGCTTTCCAAGCGCCTCCGGCGGCTAGTGGAGTCCCGGGCCGGCTCCCAGACCCGAAGGCCTAGCACTCGTCGGGCCGGGGGATGGCTGAAGAGAGCGCCTGACGCACCGATTCTGCCTGCAACTGGGCACCCTCGGTGCCGGAAGGAGCAACCACCGCGGCCACCCCGAGCTTGCCGCACTCGGCCAGCCGGCGGGGCGCCTGCGTCACCGGCCGAAGGCGCCCGGTGAGGCCGATCTCGCCGAATGCCGCCACGCCGTCTGCGACTGGCGCGCCGCGCGCCGCCGAGGCGATCGCGAGTGCGATGCCGAGGTCCGCCCCCGGCTCGTCGATGCGCAGGCCGCCGGCGGCGTTCACGAACACGTCCGCCGAGCCGAGCGGCAGCCCGGCGTGCCGGCCGAGGACGGCGACGATCATCGCGAGCCGCTTCGGATCGACGCCGGTCGCGACCCGGCGGGGCATCGCGAGGTCGGTCGGCGCGACCAGGGCCTGGATCTCGATCAGCAGCGGCCGCGTCCCCTCGAGCACGCACGTCACCGCCGCCCCGACCTCGCCGGGCTCACTCCGGCCGAAGAGCGCGGAGGGGTCGGGAACGCCGACGAGCCCGGTGCCCGTCATCTCGAAGACGGCGAGCTCGTTCGTCGAGCCGAACCGGTTCTTGGTCGCGCGCAGCACGCGGTGGGCGTGATACCGGTCACCCTCGAACTGCAGCACGCAGTCGACGAGGTGCTCGAGCACACGTGGACCAGCGACCGAGCCGTCCTTCGTGACGTGGCCGACGAGGAACGTCGCGACCCCTGCGCCCTTCGCCGCCCGCATCAGCCGCGCCGCCGCCTGCCGGACCTGCGCGACCGAGCCCGGGGCGGAGCCGATGTCGGCGGAGTAGAGCGTCTGCACCGAGTCGATCACGCAGACGGCCGGCCGCTCGCGCTCGAGCGTCCCGCAGACGGCCTCGAGCTCGGTCTCGGCCAGAATCTCTACCCCCTCGGCGCCGCCGAGCCGCGCGGCCCGCAGCCCGACCTGCGCTACCGACTCCTCGCCGGTGACGAGCAGCACCCGCCGCTCGCGGCTCATCGACCGGAGGGCCGAGAGGAGCAGCGTGGATTTGCCGACGCCCGGTTCGCCGCCCACCAGGACGAGCGAGGCGGGAACGAGACCGCCGCCGAGCACCCGGTCGAGCTCGCCGACCCCGGTCGGGATCCTGGCGGTCTCCTCGGCCTCGACGTCGACCAGGCGCAGGGGCGTCCGCGCTGACGAGGCCGGGAGCCCGCGCAGGGGTGCCTCCTCCTCCACCATCGTCCCGAACGCGCCGCAACCGGGGCAGCGTCCGAGCCACCGTCCGGACATCGTCCCGCACTCGCTGCACGAGTGTTGAAGAGCCTGCGCCTTTGCCATCAGGCGAACAAGTGTACGATCCACCCCGGACGGCACTTGCATTTTCCAGGTGCGGCGCGGAGTTTTCATCGGGCCGCGGCCGCACGAGGACTGACCACTCCCCGGTCTAGGCTTTCCTCGTGCGAAGTAGGCGCGAGGTCAACGAGCGCATTCGTGCGCTCTCGGAGCGGCTCAAGGCGGCGCTGCAGCGCCTGCCGGGGGGCGAGGACGACCCCGCGGTCATCGATGCGGTGTGGCAGGCCGAGGGGCTCGGCACGCTGCTCTGGTCACTCGGCCTCGTCGAGCTCGAGCCGTTCGACCGGACGTTCGACACGGAGTGGCTGCTCGCGACCCCGACTGCGCACGGATCGCTGCGCCCCAAGGAGGAGATCGAGCACGCGCTCGGGACGGCCCGGCTCTGGCACTGGCGCGCCCGCACGGAGCTGCTGCGGGCGGGCGGGTCGCTCGACCTGCCGCCTGAGTGGGACTCGTTCGAGCAGCTGATCGCTGTCGCCGCGATGCGCGGCTACGAGCGCGGCCTGCTGCCCTCTCCCGTCCACGGCGACTTCGCGGCGTTCGACCTCGGCTTCCGCGAGCTCACCCCGGCCCAGCGGGCCGAGCTGCTGGCGATCGCCTGGGAGCGCCACCGCGCGCTCGAGTGGCTCAGCGGCGCCGGCAAGTCCTGGAACGACGTGCCGACCTCGACGTAAGATGACCGACTACGGACGCCATGACCCGCGCAACGGGGCGGCGGGAGGACGAACCTGGGCACGCGCCCGAGTCGTCCGACTCGCCGCAGGGGGACACCGGGGCCAGCTGCTTGCGCTCCAGGGTCTGGCCGGCAACCGGGCCACCGGGCAGCTGATCGCCCGCCTGCGCAAGTCCGACGGGCTCCCCGAGCACGCCGGCCTCGACCTCGCGCCGCTGCTCGCCGCGCAGGTCCCGGAGCTCCTGCCGCTGATCCCGGCCGACCAGATCGAGGCGATGCAGGCGCTCTACGACGCGCACGCGAGCAATGCGGAGCTCGACCGGCGCGTCCGGGCGAAGAAGAACGAGATGCGCACGCACGGGGTCGACCCCGAGTCGGGCAGCGAGTACTCCCGCGCTCAGATCGCGAAGGTGCCAGGGGAGTACAAGTCGGAGGACGGCCCGCTGTCGTTCCAGATCCGCACCGAGGACGTCCTCTCCGACGACATCCTCCAGGAGCCGCCGAGGAACAAGGCCGCGGAGATGGCATTCCGCAAATGGATGCGGGAGGAGCTCCTGAAGAGCCCGACGGTCACCGTCTCGATCCAGGCCAACCGCGCGCCGGCTACAAGATCGAGGCCGACCGCCGCGCGCACCCCGATGCAGAGCCGGCGTATACCGAGGAGACCGCCGTCCTGACCTCGGGTAGGCGCTCACTGCCGCACACGAAGGGGAAGGTTCACTTCAAGGACCTGGTCGAGCAGACCTTCGCCCAGGAGTACTACGACCGGGTCACCCATTCGCCCGAGCTGGTGGCGCTCAAGCACGCGGTGATCGAGATCCAGGGCGGGATCGGCAAGCTCGAGATCGAGCACAAGGACCGCATCGAGAAGAACCACGACCACCCCGTCGTGCGCAGGGTGGCCGAAGCGCTCGGCGGCGAGAACGAGCTGAAGGCGTACGCCGAGCTCCTCATCGACATCAAGAAGCATCCCGAGAAGGGCACGCTCGAGGAGCGGCAGGACGAGCTCTCGACCGAGTGCCCGGACCTGGACATCTGGTTCGCACCCAAGACGGCGGCAGACACCGCCATGGAGAAGCTGAACGCCGAGGAGCTCGAGCTGGGGCTGCTCGCGTACATGCGCGCGCAGGCCGCGTTCGAGCGCGCTGCGAACCGGTACGAGCGCTACGAGCGCCGGGTGATGGAGGGAGCCGGCATTGCGGTGAAGTGGCTCGAGCGCGCGAAGGTCGCCGGCAAGATCGCTGCGGGCACGCTGGGTGGCGGCAGCGTCCTCGCGAGCGCACTGATCGCCGGCGGCTACTCGTTCACCCAGGAGGGCGCGCAGCAGGCCTCGGAGCTGGCCCAGGGCCAGCGCAAGAACATGGACTGGGGCGGCCTTGCGAAGGGCGCCGCCGCGGAGGGCGCGATGGCGCTCTTCGGCGGCGTCACCCAGGGCGCGTTCACGCGAGCGCTCGAGGCCCGTGTGGTCGAGCGCTGGGGCGCCGAGGCGCTGAAGGAGGGCGGCACGCGCCTGCTCATCGGCGGCACCGCGGCCGCGGCCTCGTCGTTCTACAACGTCGGCGCGAACCTGGCCGTGCAGAAGATCATCTACGGAAGGGCGAACATGCCCCAGAGCCTCGACGAGCTCGCGAACATGGTGCTCGACGAGGCCTCGACGGCCGTTCTCACCGACGCGGCCATGCAGGGCCTCCACCACACGTTCGAGCCGGGCCGCGGTCAGGGGCAGGAGCACGAGCGACCCGGAGCCACCGAGCGCCCGGGCGAAGGCGAAAGGCATGCGGCCGGCGCCGGTCACGCCGAGCCGGCTGGAGCCCCGGCGGCGGAGAGGTCGACCAAGCCGAAGCAGCGTGTCGTGGATCTCGTGAGCGAGGTCCACGGAAACCTCACCGCGGCGGATCCGCTGATCGACCACTTCGGCTCCTGGGAGCAGACGATGGAGCACGTCGTTCGCGGCTCGGGCGACCTCGCCGGGGTCGACGGGTCGCAACGTGGCCGGCTCCTCCAGGACCTCCTCGCCCGCCGTCAGGGCATCGTCGACGACGTCGGCACGAAGTTCGGAGGGAAAACGGATCGCACCGAAGGCGGGCCGGGTGCGGGCGCGCAGGTCACGATGGAGGGAGCGGATGCAGGTCTCCGGGTCGCCCAGGCGACGGCGTATCTCGACGCGACCCATCCCGGCTGGCAGCCGCGCTACAAGATCGGCCTCGCGGTCGAGGCCGCGCGTGCGAAGTCCCTCGCCGAGGCGACCTCGACACTGCCGAAGGAGCTGCAGGCTGCGCTGGCACGCCACCAGGCGGGCACGAGCGAGTCGATCGCCGCGGCTCGTGCGGCGCGAGGGGCGCGGACGGCGGCCGAACGCGCCGCCATCGTCAACCGCGTCCCGGAGACCTGGAGGGAGTTCACCAACTCTCTCGTCGACTTCACGCCCGAGGACCTCAGCACACTGCGGCTGCAGTACATGACCGAGAGCGACCGCACGTTTCAGCAGATCGACCCGAAGGCGGCGCCCGAGCAGCGCGTGATGCAGATCCGCAAGGCGATCGACAAGCAGATGCTGGCGGAGGCGGTCGAGTCTTTGCCGCCGAGGGCTGCCGACACGCCGCAGGGCGAGCACGTCGCCGGCGAGAGCGCGCCGCCGGGAGCCGGGCACGAGGACGCTACCGACAAGGCCGTTCACCTCCTGCCCGAGGAAACTGTGATGAGCCCGGGCCGCGCGACGAGCGGCACGGACGCGCGGACGATGTACAAGAACTGCATCGCCGAGAGCCCGGGCCGTGAAGCCGCGATCTACCGCAACACCGTCACTGGCGAGTACATCGTCGTCCAGGGCGAGCACGGCGTCGCACAGGTCGCACCCGGTGAGGCACCGAAGCAGGGCGGGAAGGCCCAGCGCTGGAAGGAGCTCCTGGACGCCGGCGCCGACGTCGGCCGCTGGGAGCTCCAGGCACACTCACATCCGGTCGAGGCGTCAGGCGTGGTCCACCCCGTCGACCGGTATCCGAGCGGCGCCCGCGGTGACATGGGCGCCATGGTCGCGGAGGCGCGCGCGGCCGGGCACGCCCGGTCCTCGCGCATCGACTACCGGCTCGAGTCGGGGCCGTCCCATACGGACTTCGGCTTCGACCCCGCCAACGAGAAGCCCTACTGGATCGACGTGGAGGGCGTGCCGGGAATGCCCCGCCGGTTCGGGTCGATGGAGTCGTATCACGAGTTCCTCGAGACCGAGCTCGGCGTCCAGCCGGGCGAGGTTCCGCCCGAGATGTCCGGGAAGACGCCGGCTCTGGCGATCGAGGCGCAGGCGCCCAAGGCGGCGTACAACCGCGAGGAGGACATTCTCGAGAGCCTCATCGACCTCCAGAAGCGCGGGAGCGGAGTCGAGCCCGCCGCAGAGCGCGGGAGAGGAGGCGGCGGGTGGCCGAGGGACCCGATGGCCCTCCTCGAGTACCGGGAAGCGGTGCAGTCGGCGAAGGCCGCGTTCGCGTCGCTCCCGGGAGAGCGCGACGGCAAGACCGTGGCGAGGGTCGAAGGAGGCGAGGCGGTCGAGAGCGGGGTGGCGGACCGGCCGGGGTTCGAGGGGAAGGCCGAGACGGTCGGAAAGGTCGGCGCCTCGAGCCTCGAGGCCGGGCACGAGGGCGAGCGGCACCCGTTCGACAACCGCGACCCCGGCAGCTACGGCCGGACGCACGCGGAACGGCAGGCTGCCGAGCGTTACCCCAACCGGCCGATCGGCGTCTCGAAGGAGATGTGCCCCGCGTGCCAGGCGCACTTTCGACGGCTGGCGGTGAGCCGAGACGTCCCGCAGATCGTCACCGACCCGATCGTGACCCGCGTGTTCATGCCCGACGGCCGCGTGCTCAACGTGCACGAGGTGCGGCCGAGCACCCCCGGAGCCGGGCAGGGACGCCCGGCCCGGGGACGCTAGGACGCGTTACTCGGAAGGATCGGCAGAGGTCTCGCCGTCGCCGGAATCCGCGGCGGCGCCGACCCCGGCCGGCTCCGGTGCGTCGGCCGGCGGGATGACCTCGATGTCGACCTCTTCCTCGTTTCGGCGCTTGACCACGATGGTCGAGCCCGGCTCGAGGGAGCGGCCGAGGACGAAGTCGGCGAGCGGGTCCTCGATCAGGCGCTGGATCGCGCGGCGCAGCGGCCGGGCGCCCATCGCCGGGTCGTAGCCCTTCTCGACCAGCATTTCCTTGGCCTCGGGCGAGAGCTCGATCGTGACCTCGTGCTCGGCCATCTGCACGCGCAGGCGGTTGAGCATCAGGTCGACGATCTGGAGGATCTCCTCCCTCGAGAGCTTCGGGAAGACGATGATCTCGTCGATCCTGTTCAGGAGCTCCGGCCGGAAGGCCTTCTTCAGGTCGCCCATGACGCGGCTCTTCATGTCCTCATAGGACAGGCCCTGCTCGTCCGAGAGGTTGAAGCCGAGCGCCTGATTCTTCGAGATCGACGTCGAGCCGATGTTCGAGGTCATGATCACGATCACGTTCCGGAAGTCGACCTTGCGGCCCTGCGAGTCGGTCAGCTTCCCGTCCTCGAGGATCTGCAGGAGGATGTTGAAGACGTCCGGGTGGGCCTTCTCGATCTCGTCGAAGAGGACGACCGAGTACGGCTTGCGGCGGACGGACTCCGTGAGCTGGCCGCCCTCGTCGTAGCCGATGTAGCCGGGAGGCGAGCCGACGAGCCGGGACACGGCGTGCTTCTCCATGTACTCCGACATGTCGATCTGGATCATGGCCTCCTCGTCGCCGAAGAGGAACTCGGCGAGCGTGCGGGCGAGCTCGGTCTTCCCGACGCCCGAGGGGCCGAGGAAGATGAACGAGCCGGTCGGCCGCTTCGGGTCCTTGATGCCGGCGCGCGCCCGGCGGATCGCCTTCGAGACCGCGATGATCGCGGCGTCCTGCCCGATGACCCGCTTGTGGAGCTCCTCCTCCATGCGGATGAGCTTCTGCGACTCGGCCTCGGTGAGCTTGAACACCGGGATGCCCGTCCACATCGAGACGATGTCGGCGATCTCGTCCTCGCCGATCTCCGGCTGCTCGGACGGCTCCTGGTTGCGCCACTCCTCCTCCAGCTCGCGCTTCTTCTGCGTGAGCTTGCGCTCCTTGTCGCGCAGCGAGGCGGCCTTCTCGAACTCCTGGTTCTCGATCGCCTCCTCCTTGTCCTTGCGGACGCGCTCGATCTCGTCCTCGAGCTCGCGGTAGCGCGGCGGGGCGGTCATGGTCTTGATCCGCATGCGCGACGCGGCCTCGTCGATCAGGTCGATGGCCTTGTCGGGCAGCTGCCGGTCCTGGATGTAGCGGTCGGCGAGCGTCGCCGCGGCGACGAGCGCGTCGTCGGTGATCTTGCAGCGATGATGGGCTTCGTATCTGTCTCGAAGACCACGGAGTATCTGCACCGTGTCGTCGGTCGACGGCTCCTCGACCCGGATCTGCTGGAAGCGCCGCTCCAGCGCCGCGTCGCGCTCCAGGTACTTGCGGTACTCGTCGAGCGTCGTCGCGCCGATCGTCTGCAACTCACCGCGGGCGAGCGCAGGCTTGAGGATCGAGGCGGCGTCGATCGCACCCTCGGCGGCACCCGCGCCGACGAGGTTGTGCAGCTCGTCGATGAACAGGATGATGTCGCCGCGCTGGGTGATCTCCTTCATCACCTTCTTGAGGCGCTCCTCGAACTCACCGCGGTACTTCGAGCCGGCCACCAGGGCGGCCAGGTCGAGCGTGTAGATCTGCTTGTTCTTGAGGATGTCCGGCACCTGGTTCGAGCTGATGCGGGCGGCAAGCCCCTCGACGACGGCGGTCTTGCCGACACCCGGTTCGCCGATCAGGACAGGATTGTTCTTCGTGCGGCGCGAGAGGATCTGCATGACGCGCTCGATCTCGGTCTGCCTTCCAACCACCGGGTCGAGCTTGCCCTCCGCAGCCAGCTTCGTCAGGTTCCGGCCGAACTGATCCAGCAACTTCGAGCTCTTCGACTTCTCGCCCGGAGGCCCGCCCTGCGCCTGGCCGCGGCGGCCGGGCCCGGACAGCATCCGGATGATCTCGTTGCGGATCTTCTCGGCATCGGCGTCGAAGTCGAGCAGGATCCGGGCGGCGACGCCCTCGTTCTCCCGCACGAGCCCGAGCAGGATGTGCTCGGTGCCGATGTAGTTGTGGCCGAGCGAGAGCGCCTCGCGGAGCGCGAGCTCGAGCACCTTCTTGGCACGCGGGGTGAACGGAATCTGTCCGCTCGTCACCTCGTCGCCCTGCCCGACGATGCGCGCGACCTGGGCGCGTACCTCCTCGACGGTGATGTCGAGCGACTCGAGCACGCGCGCGGCGAGACCTTCCTCCTCGCGCAGCAGCCCGAGCAGGATGTGCTCGGTGCCGATGTAGTTGTGCTTCAGCGCTCTCGCCTCGTCCTGCGCGAGAACGACGACCTGGCGGGCTCTCTCTGTGAATCTCTCGAACACTCGGTGCCTCTCTGCCGCCCCCGTGGCGGCGTCCACGATTGCCTGTACCGCGAGAACTCCATGGTACCCCGGGTAATCGCCATCGTGGCGGTCCCGGGAAGAGACGCATGCCCGCACCACCCACGATCGGCGGTCGGCACCCGTTCCTGAGCCACCCTACACGCCGGGCCTGTGCTGCCCGGTAGTACGGGTCAGTTCGACGATCGGGGGAGCTCGCGCAACGCCGGGAAGAGGATCACATCGCGGATCGAGTCCTTGCCGAGCAGCAGCATCGCGAGCCGGTCGATTCCCATCCCGAGGCCTCCCGTGGGCGGCATGCCGTACGAGAGCGCCTCCACGTAGTCCGGGTCCCCCGGCTCCGCCTCGACGTTCCCGCCGGCGCCCTCCTCGGCCTGCATCGCGAAGCGGGCAGCCTGCTCCTCGGAGTCGTTGATCTCGGTGAAGGCGTTGCCGAGCTCCATCCCGCCGACGTAGTACTCGAAGCGTTCGACGATCCCCTCCTCGTCGGAGGCGCGTGCGAAGGGAGAGAGCTCGACCGGGTAGTCGTAGAGGATCGTCGGCTGGATCAGGTGCGGCTCGACGAAGTGCGAGAGGGCGTGGTCGGTCAGCTGCGCCCACGTGCGGTCGTGGGTCGTGTCGACGCCGCGCTGGCGCAGGTGGGTGCGCAGCTCCTCCTCGTCGCGCGTCCAGAGCCCCTCGGCGGCCAGGGCGTCCGTCAGCTTCACGCGCTGCCAGTGCGCCAGGTCGATCTCGTGGCCGCGGAAGGCGACGGTCGTCTGCCCGAGGGTTTCCTGGGCGACCCTGGTGACGAGCCGCTCCATGCGGTCCATCGTGTCGCGGTAGTCGGCGTAGGCCTCGTACCACTCGAGCATCGTGAACTCGGGGTTGTGCTTGAACGACACGCCCTCGTTGCGGAAGTCCTTGCCGAGCTCGTAGACGCGCTCGAGCCCCCCGACGATCAGCCGCTTGAGGTAGAGCTCGGTGGCGATGCGCAGGTAGAGCGTCCGGTCGAGCTCGTTGTGGTGCGTCGAGAAGGGCCGTGCGAAGGCGCCGCCGTAACGCGGCTGCAGCACGGGCGTCTCGACCTCGACGAAGCCCTCCTCGTCGAGGAAGCGGCGGATCGAGGTGACCATGCGGGCGCGCAGCATGAAGTCGCGGCGCGTCTCCTCGTTCATCAGCAGGTCGACGTGGCGGCGGCGGTAGCGCTGCTCGACGTCTGTGAGGCCGTGGAACGTGTCCGGCAGCGGCGTGCGGATGTGCGCGAGCACCTCGAGCTCGTCGGCGATCAGCGAGGGCTCGCCGCGGCGGGACTTCGTGGGATGGCCGGTCACGCCGACGATGTCGCCCAGGTGCACGTCGATCTCGCCCGTCCGGTTCACGGGGCAGAGGATTTGGATCCGACCCGACCGGTCGACGAGGTCGAGGAACGTCAGCTTCCCCAGCTCGCGGCGCGCGAGGACGCGACCCGCGAGCCGCCGCTCTCCGGGCGCCTCCTCGCCGGGCTCGAGGCCCTCGGCCTCCGCGCGGACGGCTGCGACCTCGTCGCGGTCGGGAAAGCGCTTCGCGGCCATCGATCGCAATCTAGACGCCGGGCTGCCGCCGCATCATCCAGGCGTGCGGCCCGTCCTCGGGCGTCCGGCCCTCACGGACGACCTCGAACCCGTGGCTCTCGTAGAAGGCGAGGTTCACCTCGTTGTTGGTGAGCAGCGCGCACGGCACCCGGTCCGCGATCGAGTGCTCGAGCCCGGGCTGCATGAGCGCCCCGCCGATGCCGTTGCGGCGGCGGGCCGGCTCGACGCCGATCCCCGCCAGGTACCAGTGCGGCTCCGGCACGGAGACGGCTCGCAGCGCCTCGACGGCACGGCCGTAGGCGAAGAAGCGCGACGTCGCCTCGCGCGCGCGGAGCGGCGTCGCCACGAGCGCGCGCAGCATCGGTCCGACGTGGATCTGCGGCTTGCCGGGCTGCAGCCAGCGCGAGCAGCCGGCGATCTCGCCGTCGGTCACCCACGCCTCCGCGTCGGTCACCTCGAAGTTCATCCGGAAGAGCCAGGGCAGGAGCGAGGCCCGGCGGCCGTCGTTCGGCACGACCCAGCGCCAGGCGGGATCCTCCTGGAAGGCGCGGGCGAGCATGCTGCTCGCCTCACCGACCCGGCCGTTCGTGAGCCTGACGATCTCCACGGGTGCGACCCTAACGCGACCGCCAGGGAGCGCGGGTGCGTTATGCCCGCTATGCGGCCTTGATGTCCAGGATCTTGAACTTGAGCGCGCCGCGCGGGGCTGCGACCTCGACCGTGTCGCCCTTCTTCATGCCCATGATCGCCTTGCCCACGGGCGACTCGTTCGAGAGCTTGTTCTCGGCCGGGTTGGCCTCGGCAGACCCGACGATGCGGTACTCGACCGTCTTGTTGGCGGCGATGTCACGCAGCCGCACCGTCGAGCCGACCGACACGCTGTCCTTCGAGACCTCCTTCTTCGTGATCACGCGCGCGGAGAGGAGACGCTCCTCGAGCTGCGCGATCCGGTGCTCCAGCATCGCCTGCTCGTTCTTTGCGTCGTCGTACTCGGCGTTCTCGGCGATGTCGCCGAACTCGCGCGCGACCCGGATCCGCTCCGCGACCTCGCGGCGCTTCTCCGTCTGGAGATACTCGATCTCCTCCCTCAGCTTCTCGTAGCCGTCGGCTGTAAGTATGACTTCCTTCAAAGCGACCTCCTGAACGCTTCGAACGCGCTATTGGGGAAAGCGCGCGAAGCGGGCGGCCATAGTAGCCATAGTTGAGGGGACACGCAAGGGCGTCGCTACCATCGGGCGAATGAACCTGGACCTGCACGCGCATTGGTTCCTCGGCCCGGTCGAGATTCCCGGCCGGCTCGTGCTCGCGCCGATGGCCGGCGTGAGCGTCCAGGCGTTCCGTAGGCAGGGCCGGCGCTACGGCGCCGGGCTCGTCTGCTCGGAGATGGTCTCCGTGGCGGGCATCCAGCACCGCAACGAGCGGACGCTCGGCTACCTGCGCGTGGCCTCCGACGAGCACCCCCTCGCGATCCAGATCTTCGGCTCCGATCCGGTCGCGATGGGCGACGCGGCGCGGATGGTGGAGGCCGCCGGCGCCGACATCGTCGACATCAACTTCGGCTGCCCGGTGAAGAAGGTGACGAAGACGGGCGCGGGCGCCTCGCTGCTCGACGACCCCGACCACGCGGCGCGGATCGTCGAGGCGGTGGCGACCGCGACGCCGCTCCCGGTGTCGGTGAAGATGCGTCGCGGCACGGCGAACGGCTCGCGAGACTGCCTCGTCGTGGGGCCGCGCCTGGTCGAGGCGGGTGCGGCGTCGCTGACGCTCCACCCCCGCTCGGCGAAGCAGATGTACACCGGCACCGCCGACCACTCGCTCACCGCCGAGCTCGTGGCGCTCGTCGACGTGCCGGTGATCGCCTCCGGCGACGTGACCTCCCGCGCTCGGGCCCAGGCTATCCTCGCCACCACGGGCGCTACTGCCGTCATGGTCGGGCGCGCCGCGCAGGGAAACCCATGGGCGCTGGCCCAGATCATGGGCGACGACGAGGATCCCACCCGCGAGGAGGTCGTCGCCGAGCTCCTGCTCTTCATGCGCGAGACCGTCCGCGAGCTCGGGGAGCACCGCGCGACCGGCTTCCTGAAGAAGTTCTACGCCTGGTACCTCGGCCACGGCCGATTTGCTCGGTCCTTCAAACAGGAATTGGTGACGCTGCCGACCATCGAGGAGGTCGAAACCCGCCTCCTCGCCGCGGCGCCCGGGGCGACGGAGGTGCTCGAGCGGCTCGAGGCCGAGATCCGGCCGGTCGACGAGGTGCTGCTCGACTCGCTGCCGATCTCCGCCTACGGCGGCGGCTGATCTACTTCGCCACCACGCGCCGGTAGCGCCAGATCGCGAGCGCGGCGAACACGACGGCGATCCCCACCGACCAGGCGACCGCGAGCCACACGTCGTGCCCGACCGGGATCCCGAGGAAGAGGCCTCGCACCGCATTCACCATGATCGTGAACGGGTTGTTCTCGGCCGCCGGCTGGAGCCAGCTCGGCAACGACTTCACCGGCACGAACGCCGACGAGACGAATGTGAGCGGGAAGAGGATCGTGAAGCCGTACGCGTTCGCAGCCTCCGGCGAGGACGCCGCCAGCCCGACGAAGGCGAAGACCCACGAGAAGCAGTACCCGATCAGGAGAAGCAGCGCGATCCCGGCGACGATTTCGCCGAACCCGGTCTTGAACGAGAAGCCGACCAGCAGCCCCACGCCCAGTACCACGACGAGCTGCACGACGTTCGTGCTCACGTCAGCGAGCGTGCGGCCCGTGAGGACGGCCGAACGCGACATCGGCAGCGAGCGGAAGCGGTCCATCAGCCCTTTCTTCAGGTCCTCCGACAGCCCGAGCGCGGTGACGAAGCCGCCGAAGGCCATGGTCTGCACGATGATTCCCGGGATCAGGAAGTCGACGTAGCTGAACCCCGGTGTCGAGATGGCGCCGCCGAAGACGTAGACGAAGAGCAGCACGAACATCAGCGGCTGCACGGTGAAGCCGATCAGCAAGTCGGGCTGGCGCGGGATGCGCTTGGCGCTCCGCACGGCGAGCACCCACATGTCCGAGAGCTCGTAGGCGATCGCCCTCACCGGCTCTCCTCCTCCGCCTCGGCCGCCGTCTGGCCGGTCAGCTCGAGGAACACGTCGTCGAGGGTGGGGCGCTGAGTCGCGATGTCGTCGATCGCAATGCCCGCCTCGTCGAGGCGGCGCACGGCCTCGGTGACCGCGCCGCCTCCTCCCGCGATCGGAATCGACACCGTTCCGTCGAGAACGGCCGGCGCGCCGTCGGCGATCCGCGCCAGGACGTCGGCCGCTGCGAGCGAGTCCGCCCCGCGAGTGAGGCGCACCTCGAGCCGGTCGCCTCCCACCCGCTCCTTCAGGTGGGCGGACGTCCCCTCGGCGATCACCACGCCGTGGTTGACCACCACGATCCGGTCGGCGAGCCGGTCTGCCTCCTCGAGGTACTGCGTCGTCAGGAGCACCGTCGTGCCGGCCGCGACGAGCGCCTCGATCGACTCCCAGAGCGCGATCCGGCTGCGGATGTCGAGCCCCGTCGTCGGCTCGTCGAGGAACAGGATCGGCGGACGCGCCACGAGCGCCGCGGCGAGGTCGAGCCGGCGCCGCATACCGCCCGAGTACGTCCGCACCAGGCGCCCGCCCGCGTCGATCAGCCCGAACTCCTCCAGGAGCACGCTCGCGCGCGTCCGCGCGTCCCGGCGGGACATGTGGTACAGGCGGCCGACCATCTCGAGGTTCTCGGCGCCGGTCAGGTTCTCGTCGACGGCTGCGTACTGGCCCGCAAGGCCGATCTCGGCCCGCACCCGCGCCGGCTGGCGGGTGACGTCGATGCCGGCGACGCGCGCGCTGCCGCCGTCGGGCGCGAGCAGCGTCGTCAGGATCCGGACGGCGGTCGTCTTGCCGGCGCCGTTCGGCCCGAGCAGGCCGAGCACGCTTCCGGCCTCGGCGCCGAAGGAGACGCCGCACAACGCCTCCACCGAGCCGAATCGCTTCCGAAGCCCCTCGACCTCGATCGCCTGCGCACTGGCCACGCAGCCCAGTATCGCGACGGGGTCAGGGCCGGCGGTTCCGTTCCCAGACGATGCGCAGCCCCTGGAGCGTCAGCTCCGGGTCGACGGCGGTGATCGTCCGCGAGTGCGGTGCGATCAGGCCGGCGAGTCCGCCTGTGGCGACGACCGGGGCGTCGGGTGCTTCGAGCTCGGCGCGCACGTGGTCGACGATTCCGTCCACCTGGCCGGCGAAGCCGTAGACGAGACCGGACTGGAGGCCCTGTGTGGTCGTCTTCCCGATCACGTGAGGAGGCGCCTCGAACGGCACCTTCAGCAGCCGCGCGGCGCGCGCGAACAACGCGTCCATCGAGATCTCGACCCCCGGGGCGAGCACGCCGCCGAGGTACTCACCGGCCGCGGAGACGATGTCGAAGTTGGTGGAGGTGCCGAAGTCGACCACGATCACAGGCGCGCCGTGCCGCTCTCGCGCCGCCACGGAGTTCGCGATCCGGTCGGGCCCGACCTCGCGCGGATCGTCGTAGCGGATCGGGACGCCGGTCGAGACGCCCGGCCCGAGCACGAGCAGGTCGGCGCCGGCCCACCGCTCGGCGAACCCCTCGTACTCCCGCACGAGCTGGGGCACCGTGGACGAGAGCACGATCCCGTCGAGCGTCTCCAGGTCGACGAACGCCCGCAGCAGCACCGCGAGCTCGTCGGCCGTCTGCCGCGGCTCCGTGGCGACGCGGAACTGCTCCGACACGCGGTCGCCCTCGAAGAGACCGAAGACGGTCTGGGTGTTTCCGACGTCGATCGCGAGCAGCATCCGGCAGCGCGCCGGATCCTATGCGTCCGGCGAAAGCCGGCCTCTAAGCCTGGATCCACCGGAATGCGTGATCGCGGGGCGTTCGGCTGAGCCGTCAGGACGGGGCGCGGTGGGGACGGGCGGGCCGAGGCCGGCCGTTCACGCCGTGACCGGAGCGCCCGACCGGGTGCAGGCCCCTACGGGGCCGGAGCCGGTCGGAGCGCTGGCGAGCTGACGAGCGCACCGCCCGCGCAGGTCGGTGGATCCAGGCTAGCTATCCGTGGCCGCCGCTCGCTCAAGCGCTTTGCGAGCTCTTCGGCGGTGAACGCCGGCTCCTCGCCCTCGCCGCGG
Source organism: uncultured Actinomycetes bacterium (assembly GCA_963792135.1). GTDB lineage: Bacteria > Actinomycetota > Thermoleophilia > Gaiellales > Gaiellaceae > PALSA-600. Next base: position 73,685 of record CAWBVD010000012.1, read on the forward strand.
AGCTCCTCGACCGTCACGTCACCCGACGTCCAGAGCTCGACGCGGGGGATCATCCGCGTCGGCCGGCTCTTGTCCCAGACCCAGACGTCCTCCATCTTCAGCTCGAAGAACGGGTATGCCGGCTGCGGGCACGTACTGCAGGTCCAGCTTGTTGCAGAGGTACGTGCCGTCCTGCGTCAGCACGCAGTAGCGAAAGAGGGAGTAGACCGCGCTGTACTCGCGCTTCAGCCGGAGCTCGAGCTCGGCCTCGTAGTCGTCGAGCTCATCGATGTGGCTCATTCGACGATTGTAGCCCTCGCAACAAGTCCTCCACACGGCCCTGTCCAGGAACGTCGAGGGCCGGCGCGAGCTCCGCGAGCGGCTGGAGGACGAACAGGCGCTCGGCGAGATAGGGATGCGGCACCGTGAGCCCCGGCTCGTCGATCGTCTCCGCTCCGTAGACGAGGAGATCGAGGTCGATCGCGCGCGGTCCCCAGCGGGTTCCGTCGCGCGCACGGCCGAGCTCACGCTCGACCCGGAGCAGCTCGTCGAGGAGCTGTCGCGGCCCGAGCTCCGTCTCCAGCTCCGCCACGGCGTTGAGGAACGGCGGCTGGTCGGTCACACCCCAGGGCTCGGTCTCGATGACCTCCGAGAGGCGCCGCGCCCCGATCAGCTCCGCAGCGCGGCGGATCGCGTCCTCACGATCCCCGAGGTTCGCGCCGAGCCCGACGTAGGCGACCGTCACCGCCGCCGCTCGGCGGTGACCGCCGCGAACTCGACGTCGATGCCGGACGGGCGCACGTCGGGCTTGCGCACGCGGACCCGCACCCACTCCGGCTCGAAGCGCTCGTCGAGCGCCTCCACGAGCGCGGTCGCGACCGTCTCGAGCAGCCGGCGCGGCTCGGCCGCGACCTCACGCACGGCCGCCGCGACCAGGCTGTAGTCGACCGCGTGCTCGATCCGGTCGTCGGCCCCGCGCTCGCCGACCTCGAGCTCGACGTCGTAGAGGAAGCGCTGGCCCTGTTCGCGCTCGTACGCGTGGACGCCGTGGTAGCCGAAGAGCTCGAGGCCGCGCAGCTCGATCTTCATACCTTGGCGTAGACGGCCTGCGCGGCCCGGAGGGCCTCGACGTGCGGTCGGACGTCGTGCACGCGCAGGATCGTCGCCCCGCGCTCGTAGGCGGCGACGGCCACGCCGACCGAGGCCTCGGCCGTACCGACCGTCCCGGCCGGGTCGCCGAGGAGGTGCGCCAGCGAGCGCTTGCGCGAAAAGCCGATCACCACGGGGCGCCCGAGCGCCACCAGCTCGGGCAGCCGGCGGACGAGCTCGAAGTTGTGCTCGTCCGTCTTCCCGAAGCCGATTCCCGGGTCGAGGCAGACGAGCTCCTCGCGGATCCCCTCGGAGACTGCGAACGCCAGCCGCTCGTCGAAGAAGGCCTTGACCTCCGAGACGACGTCGTCGTAGCGTGGGTCGGCCTGCATCGTCCGCGGCTCGCCCTGCATGTGCATCAGGCAGCAGTACGCGCCCGCCTCGGCGACCACACCTGCGAGCTGAGGATCGCCGCGCAGGGCGGTGACGTCGTTGACCAGCTCCACGCCCAGCTCGAGCGCCTGCCGCGCGACCTCGGCCTTCGCGGTGTCGATCGAGACCGGCCGCCCCTGGAGCGCTTCGAGCACCGGGAGGACGCGTCGCAGCTCCTCGTCGACAGGCACCGCCTCGGATCCGGGCCGGGTCGATTCGCCGCCGACGTCGACGATCCCCGCGCCGGCGTCGAGCATGCCGAATGCCTCCGCGGTCGCCGCCTCGAGCCGCAGATGGACGCCGCCGTCGGAAAAGGAGTCCGGCGTGACGTTGATCACGCCCATCACCGAGGGACGCGGGAAGCGCTCCTCGAAAGGACGTCTTGCGCTAGACGCCTTCGGGCTCCGGCGGCTGCATGGCGTTGCCGGGCAGCGGGAACGGGCGAGGCTGGCGCGGCGAGCGCGTCCGTGCCTTGGGCTCGGGCTCGGGCTCGGGCTTGACCTGCGCCTCGAAGACCTGCTCCTCGGTCTCGCCGGCGAGCAGGCGCACGAACTGGTCCTTGTCGATCGTCTCGCGCTCGATCAGGATCTGCGAGATCCGGTGGAGGTCGTCGATGTGCTCGCGCAGCACCTTCAGCGCGAGCTCGTAGCCCTCCTCGATGATCCGGCGCACCTCGTCGTCGATCTCGCGCGCGACCTCCTCGGAGTAGTCGGGCTCGTGGCCCATCTCGCGGCCGAGGAAGGGCATGTCGGCGTTGCGGCCGAGCACGCGCGGGCCGAGCTTGTCGCTCATCCCGTAGCGCATCACCATCCGCTTCGCGATGTCGGTCACCTTCTCCAGGTCGTTGGAGGCCCCGGTCGTGACCTCGTGGAAGACGATGTCCTCCGCCGCGCGGCCGCCGAGCGTCATCGCGATCGTCTCGATCAGGGCCGTCTTGGCCATGATGTAGCGGTCTTCGGTCGGCAGCGAGATCGTGAGCCCGAGCGCCTGCCCGCGCGACACGATCGTGATCTTGTGCACCGGGTCGGTGTTCTCGAGGAAGTGGCCGACGAGCGCGTGGCCCATCTCGTGGTAGGCGGTGATCCGCTGCTCCTTCTCCGACAAAAGCCGCGCCTTCTTCTCGGGCCCGGCGATCACGCGCATGATCCCTTCCTCGAGGTCGTCCTGGCCGATCACCTTCTTGCCGTGGCGCGCCGCGAGCAGCGCCGCCTCGTTGACCAGGTTCGCCAGGTCGGCGCCGGTGAAGCCGGGGGTGCCGCCCGCGAGCACGTCGAGGTCGATCTCGGGTGCGAGCGGCTTGCCCTTCGAGTGCACCTCGAGAATCTTCTTGCGGCCGCTGCGGTCGGGCCGGTCGACGACGATCTGGCGGTCGAAGCGGCCCGGGCGAAGCAGCGCCGGGTCGAGGATGTCCGGCCGGTTCGTGGCGGCGATCAGGATGATGTTGTCCTTCATCTCGAACCCGTCCATCTCGACCAGCAACTGGTTCAGCGTCTGCTCGCGCTCGTCGTGGCCGCCGCCGAGGCCCGCGCCGCGGTGCCGGCCGACGGCGTCGATCTCGTCCATGAAGACGATGCAGGGCGAGGCCTGCTTGGCCTGCTCGAACAGGTCGCGGACGCGCGAGGCGCCCACGCCGACGAACATCTCGACGAAATCCGAGCCCGAGATCGAGAAGAACGGCACCCCGGCCTCACCGGCGACCGCCCGCGCAAGCAGCGTCTTGCCGGTACCCGGCGGCCCGTAGAGCAGCACGCCCTTCGGGATCCGCGCGCCGAGCGCCTGGAACTTCTTCGGGCTCTCCAGGAACTCCTTGATCTCCTGCAGCTCCTCGACCGCCTCATCCACGCCGGCGACGTCCTTGAAGCCGATCTTCGGCGAGTCGGGCGCCATCCGCTTCGCGCGCGACTTGCCGAAGCTCATCACCTTCGACCCGCCGCCCTGCATCTGGTTCATCAGGAAGATCCAGAAGCCGATCAGCAGCAGGATCGGCAGGAACGACGCGATCACCGACGTCCACGAGAAGCCCCCCACGCCCTTGGAGTCGTAGGTGACGCTGTGCTCGTCGAGGAGCTTCTCGAACGCGAGCGCCGACTGGTCGCTCGGGTAGTGCACGCTGATCGTCGTCTTGCCGTCCGACTCGGTGGCCGTGATCGAGCGCTTGCCCGGGTTGAACACGACCTCCTTGAACTTCGGCTTGCCCTTCCTGACCGCCTGCTGCAGCTGCGAGTAGGTGTGGATCGCCTGATCCGAGTGCCGCGGCTTGGACATGAGCGTGTTGCTCGCAAGCCAAACGACCAGGACGATCGCCAGGAGAGGGATGAATGCGCTGCGGAAGAGCCGGCTCACGGGAATCCTCACCGAGAGGGTACCGCACCGGGCCCCCCGGGGACATCCGCGGAGCCCGACTTACACGCCTTCGGGCATCAGGTGGTCGTGCAGCACGCCGACGTACGGGAGGTTGCGGTAGCGCTCCGCGAAGTCGAGGCCGTAGCCGATCACGAACCGGTTCGGGATCTCGAAGCCCGTGTAGCGCACGTCCACCTCGATCTCGCGCCGCTCCGGCTTGGTCAGCAGCGCGCAGACGGCGAGGCTCGCCGGCTCGCGCGACTCGAGGTTCCGGATCAGATAGGAGAGCGTGAGGCCGGAGTCGATGATGTCCTCGATCACGAGCACGTGCCGCCCCTCGATGTTGATGTCGAGGTCCTTGAGGATCCGGACGACCCCCGAGGAGTCGGTCGAGGCGCCGTAGGAGGAGATGGCCATGAAGTCGATCTCGCAGGGGACGGAGATCGTCCGCATCAGGTCGGCCATGAAGAACACGGCCCCTTTGAGCACGCCCACGAGCAGAAGCTCGCGGCCGGCGTAGTCGACGTTGATCTCCTCGCCCAGTTCGCGGATCCGGGACTGCAGTGCCTCCGGGTCGATGAGGATCTCGCCGACGGCTTTATCGAGCTCGGACTGCTGGTTCATGCGCGGACGACCTCCACTCCGTCGGCAGCGACGATTCCCGGCACCGCGACGACCTCGCCCCCGCGCACCACGAGCGGCCAGCCTTCGCGGTCGGAGCGGGGGATCTTGGCGTCGACGAACACGTCCTGGATCTTCTTCGAGCGGCCCGCCAGCCGGTCGCCGGGCCTCCACCCGCGGACGATAAGGCCTGGGAGCTCGGACCGGATGCGCCAACCGCCCCACTCGACCTCGCCGCGCAGCTCGACGGGCCCGCGCTCCACCCACACGCGGTCGTGCTCGCGCACCGCCATGACGCCGCCGCCGAGGTCGAGGCGCCGGGAAGCGGCCGGTGTGTCGAGCAGCTCTGCGAGCGCCGGCGGCATCGTGCGCCGCGTCTCGAGCGAGCGGAGGAGGTTCTCGCGCGCGGCCGGATGGATCCGGTCGAGGAGCGGCAGGACCTCGTTCCGGATCAGCCCCCTGGTCGTGTCCCGGTTGGACGTATCGACCCGGAACTCGACCCCGCGCTCGCGGCAGAACGCCTCGGTCTCCTCGCGCCAGAGCGGAAGCAGCGGCCGCACCACGCCGTCCTCGCGCCGGGCCTTGATCCCCTTCGTGTTCCCGCTCGTCACGAGGCGGTAGAGGATCGTCTCGACCTGGTCACTCGCCGTGTGCCCCGTGGCGCGCAGGCGGTCTCGCCGGTGCGCGTAGCGGAGATCGCGAAGCGCCGCCTCCGGGAGGCCGCGCCCGTCGGCAGGGACGACCTCGGCATCGAGCACCTCGGCGCAGAAGCGCGCGTCCGCGTCGGACTCCTCGCCCCGCAGGCCATGGTCGACGTGGAGCGCCGGCGCCTGGTAGCCGAGCTCGCGCAGCGCCAGGACCAGGCAGCTCGAGTCGGCGCCGCCGGAGACGAGGCAGAGCACGTCGCCGCCGGGCTCGATCAGGCGGTGGCGGTGGATGTGGGCCTCGATCCGCTCGAGCAGATCCACGAACGAAGTCTGCCCCAGTCGTTACCAGTCCGGGTCGGCGAGCCACGTCTCGAGCGTCACCGTGGCGCGCTCGAGCTCCTCCGCGGTAAACGGATACGGGGTCGCGTTCCCGGCCAGCGGGACGCGCGCTCCGGGTGGGACCCCTTGCCGCCCGCCGAGGGCGTACGAGACCGGGAGCGAGTGGCACACGACGAGGATCACCTCCTCCGGCCGCGCGAGCAGCTCGCGGAACGCCTGCGCGTACCTCGTGACGATCGCGTAGCGGCTCTCGCCCTTCTCGCCGGGAACTGCCCGCGAGTGGTTCGCGGCTGCCCACGCCCGGTACTCCTCGAGGAGCTTGCCCTCGTACGGCCCGTACAGCGGGTCGTTGAGCTTCGGCCACACGAGCCGCGGCACCTGTCGTCCCTCGAGCGCGATGTCGGCCGTCACCTGCGCCCGCTGGAACTCGCTCACGATGCAGAGGTCGAGAGGCTGGTCGCGCAGCGCCGCTCCGAGGCCGCGCGCCTGCTCGGCCCCGCGCGGCGTCAGCCCGCCGGGCACGGCGATGTCGCCGTTCATGACATCGATCACGTTGAAGATGCTCTCGCCGTGGCGCGCGAGTATCGCGTCGCGCACTTCAGAAAAGAAGAGAGCGGTAGCGGCTCACGAGGCGCATCCCGATCGCCTCGTAGAGCGCGATCGCGGCGGCGTTCTCGGTGCGGACGAAGAGGGTCACGAACGGTGTCGTCTCGAGCAGGAGGCGGCAGAGGTCGCGCATGCCGCGCGCCCCGTAGCCGCGGCCGCGCACGGACGGGTCGACCCACACCTGCTGGATCTGCACCGCCGTCGGCGTCCACGCAGACGCTTCGGCCTTGAAGAGGATGACGTTGCCGTCGAGCCAGACCCACGAGCGGGCGTCGGCGATCTGCGCGCGCGTCCGCCAGCGGAAGCCCTCCGGGTCGCGGGCGATCGGGTCGACGCCGAGCTCGAACTGATGTGCTGCAGCACAGACGGGGATCAGCAGCTCCAGGTCGTCGAGCGTCGCAGCCCGCAGTCCGGTGTCGCCCGGCGCCGGGGGCTCGGCGATCGCGTAGACCGGCTGCCCGGGACGGTCGGCACGGGGCTCGGTCATGTGCAGCTGCGCCTCCCGCCAGAGCTCTCCGACCGCCCGCTCGTCGCCGATGATCATCTTCGAGGCCGTCCCCGAGGCGGCGTGGCCGAATATCCCGCAGCCGCAGCCCGACGGGACGAGGTTCGCGCCCAGGTGGCAGAGCGAGACGAGGGTCGCGTCCTCGTTCTCGACGGCGAGGAACCGGCCGAAGCCCCGGCGGGCGACGTCCTCGAGGAACACCCGCTCGATCGGGTCGCGCGCACAGAACTCGAGCACCTGGTCGAGGGTGGGTTCGATGAGTTTCTCCGTCAGCAGACGGAGAAACTCTAGGCCGTCCGGGCGAAATGGCTAGGGTTGCCCGCGATGACGATCCATGTCCGCGCCAAGCCCGGCGACTACGCCGAGGCTGTTCTCCTCCCAGGCGACCCCCTGCGCGCCAAGTACATCGCCGAGACGTACTTCGACTCGCCCGTGCCGCGAAACACCGAGCGCAATCTTCTCGGCTTCACCGGCACCTGGAAGGGCAAGCCCGTGTCGGTGCAGGGCACGGGCATGGGCTGCCCGGGAGCGACGATCGTCTTCGAGGAGCTGATCCAGCTCGGCTGCAAGAAGCTGATCCGGGTCGGCACCTGCGGCGGCCTGCAGATCCGGCATGCCCTGGGCGACCTCATCGTCGCGCTCAGCGCGGTACCCGCCGACTCGACCGCGATGCACCTGGTCGGCAACGAGCCGCACTGCCCGACGGCGTCGTGGTCGCTTCTGCACGAGGCTGTGCACGTCGCGAGGCACACGGGCATCGAGCTCCACGTCGGCCCGATCGTCTCCAGCGATCTCTTCTACAACCCGAACGAGGGCCAGTACGACCGCTGGGCGTCCCGCGGCGTCCTCGGGGTCGAGATGGAGGCCGCCGCCCTCTTCACCGTCGCCGCGCTCCGGGGCGTGGAGGCGGGCTGCCTGCTCACCATCAGCGACATCGTGGCACAGGGGGCCTTCACCCGGATCAGCGACGACGACCTGCAAATCCGCGGTTGACCGGATGACCCAGCTGGCCTTGGACGTAGCAATCGCGGACTAGCCAGTAGTTTTTCGCGTGAGCGAAAAGGCCTGCGTCTTCCTCGTCAACCCTGCGAGTGCAAACGGCTCGACGGCGAAGCGCTGGCCCGCGCTGCACCGCCGCGCGCGGGAGCTCGGGCTCGACGGCGACGAGCTCCTGTCGGAGGGCCCCGGCCACCTGACTCAGCTCGCGCGCTCCGCCGCCGCCGAAGGCCGCCTTCTGGTCGTGGTCGGCGGCGACGGGACGATGAACGAGGTCGTGAACGGCGTGGCCGGGTCCGGAGCCGAGGTCGCCGTCCTCCCGAACGGCACCGGCCAGGACTTCGGACGGACGCACGGGATCCCGAGCCGCTTCGACGATGCGGTGCGGATCGCGGTGTCCGGCGTCCCGCGGCCGGTCGACGTCGGCCACGTCACCTTCCGCGGCCCCGACGGTGCGGAGGCGACGCGGTTCTTCGCCAACGTCGGGTCGGTCGGCATGAGCGGCGCGGTCGCGCGCCGTGCCAACTCGAGCTCGAAGGCACTCGGCGGGCGCGCGACCTTCTACTACGCACTCGTGCGCGAGTTCCTCGCCTGGCAGAACACCGAGGTGACGGTGCGCTTCGACGGCGGAGAGCGGCGCGGCCGGATGCACGACGTCATCGTCGCGAACGGGCAGTGGCACGCCGGCGGGATGAAGCTCGCCCCGGATGCCCGCCCCGACGACGGCGCCTTCGACGCGGTGCTGATCGGAGACGTCTCGAAGCTCGACTTCGTGACGACGTCACCGAAGCTCTACGGCGGCGGCCACGTCGGCCATCGCAAGGTGGAGGTGGTGCGGACCCCGTGGGTCGACGTCGCCGCCGCGGAGGCGCTGCCGATCGAGCTCGACGGCGAGGAGTCCGGAACCACGCCGGCCCGGTTCGAGGTGCGGCCGGGCGCGCTGTCCTTGCGCGTTCCAGGCTAGTCCGCGGCCTTCGGCTTCTCGCCGCTGGACTTGCTCACCGTCGAGCTCTTGGCCGAGCTCGAGCGAGTCGTGCCGGTCGCCGTCTCGGACGATCCCTCGAGGGCGGCGAGACGCTCCTCGATCGCGTCGAGCCGCTTCTCGATCCTCTCGAGACCGGCGAGTGTCTTGCCGGCCCGGTCTCTCAGCTCCGTTGCGCGCTGCATGGCGCTCCGCGCCGTATCCGTCTTCGCGATCCTGCCGAGCGCGTCCTCGCCGGCCGACTGGATCTGGGAGATCACCGTCTTCTTCTCAGGCATGACGGAAGAATACTTCACGCCGTCTGTTGACAAGTGTTGTCATTGGCGTAGAGTCGGCGGGACATGTCCCGTCTGGCCGCGTGGGTGCGCGCGAACCTGGTGCCGCTCGTCCTGATCCCGCTTGCGGCGGGCCTGATCTGGGTCGCCGTGTGGCGGATCTGGCTCCCGCCGGACGGCAGCGGCGGCGCGGTCGCCCGGTCCGTCACGACGGTCGACGCGAACGCGCCGACGAGGCCGACGCACAAGGTGACCTCGGTGGTGCGCGCGACGCGCGCGGCAGGGCCGGCGCGGCGGTCGGAGCCGCTCGCGCTGGCGCTCGTCTTCCTCGGCGCCGGCGCCGCCGTCGTCGGCGTCTTCCACGACCGCATCGGCAGCCTCCAGCTGGGCAAGGACGGGATCAAGATCGACCTCACCGAGGCCGAGGGCGCAGGCGCCGCGCAGCTCGTCGAGCGCCTCGCGGCGCACGGGGCGGCGCCTGCGACCCACGCCCGAGGCGTGCAGCGGTACCTGGGGGCGCTCGCGTCGCGGCGGGGCGTGCGTTCGACCTCGCCGGCCGGAGCGCTCGGCCCCGCCGAGGCCGTCGACCTCGCGGACCGGATCGCAGACGAGCTCGTCTAGACCCGGGCGTAGGCTCCACGCGTGATCGTCGCGCACCTCGACCTGGACGCGTTCTTCGCCGCCGTCGAGGAGCTCGAGAACCCCGCGCTGCGGGCCGTGCCGCTCGTCGTCGGCGGCGATCCGCGCGGCCGCGGCGTCGTCGCGACCGCGAACTACGTCGCGCGGCGTTTCGGGGTCGTCTCCGCGATGTCGTGCGCCGAGGCGCTCCGGCGCTGCCCGCAGGCCGTCTTCGTCCGCCCGCGCGGCGCGCTCTACCGGGAGTACTCGCGGGAGGTCTGGTCGATCGTGCGGGAGATCGTGCCGACGGTCGAGCAGGCCGGGATCGACGAGGGCTATCTCGACCTCGGCGAGTTGGCGCCCGAGTTCGACGACGCGCGGGCGCTCGCGGAGGCCGTGCGTGCAGTGGTGAAGGCTCGGACACGGCTCTCGTGCTCCCTCGGCGTCGCGACCTCGAAGGTCGTTGCCAAGATTGCGTCCGACCGGCGGAAGCCCGGGGGCCTGACGGTCGTGCGACCGGGGCGCGAGGCGTCGTTCCTGGCGCCGTTCCCGATCCGGGTTCTGCCCGGCGTCGGGCCGCGGGCGGAGGCAAGGCTCGTCGCGGCGGGGGTCGAGACGATCGGGGCGCTGGCCGCGCTCGACCACGGCGACCTCGCGCGGCTGCTTCCGGGAAAGGTCGGCCGGATGATCCGCGATCGGGCGAACGGGGTCGATCCCCGGCCGCTCGAGGTCTCGACCGAGCGCATCTCGGTCTCGATCGAGGAGACCTTCGAGCGCGACGTCGGTGACGTGTCGCAGCTGCACGGCGAGCTGCGGGGGATGGCAGAGCGCCTCGCCCGCCACCTGAGCGAGCGCGGGCAGACGGCGCGGACGGTGACGACGAAGCTCCGCTACCCGGACTTCGCGATCCGCACCCGCTCGACCTCGCTCGACGTGGGCATCGACGACTCCGACCGGATCGGGGAGCTGGCGTGCTCCCTGCTCGACCGGGCCCTGCGCGATCGGCCCGGGCCGCTGCGGCTGGTCGGAGTCGGGCTGTCGGGGTTTGCGGATCACGCGCAGCTGGAGCTGGCTCTTTGACAGAGTCTGTGGCAGTGGAGGGGTTCCAGCACAGGACGGATGTCCGGGTCCGGTTCGCAGAGACGGACGCGCAGGGGGTCGTCCACCACGCGAACTACCTGGTCTGGTTCGAGCTCGCGCGCGTGGAGTTCCTCGAGCGGTTCGCGGGCGGCTACCAGCGGCTCCGCGACCAGGGGATCGAGTCGCTCCTCGTCGAGGCGAAGGTGCGCTTCATCAACCCGGCGCGGTTCGACGACAGGCTCGTCGTCCACTCCCGCTGCCTCGAGGTACGCGGGGCGCGGTTCAGGTTCGAGTACGCGGTCGAGCGCGACGGGACGCTGCTCGCGGAGGGTTACACCGCGCATGCGACGGTCGACGCCGCGACGATGCGGCCGACGCGGACACCGCAGTGGCTCGTCGACGCTATTGCAGCGCGCGTAGCCCCGGGGTCGGCGGCAGCGTCGGAGTCGTAGCCGCCGGCGGCGTCTTCGGCTCGACCTTGGGCTTCGGCTTCGGCTTCGGCTTTGGCTTCGGGCCGATGTCGACGATCTGCGGGCTCGAGACGTACTTCGAGTAGAACGTGTTGTCCAGCAGCAGCTTCCCGTCGGCCGCATAGACGAGGCGGTGCACGGACGTCGACGTGGCGGCCTGGCCGTAGTCCACGATCAGGCTCGTGCCCGGCGCCAGTGACGGGTCGACGTTCTTCTGGACCGGCGGCGGCGAGACGACGGTGAGAGGCGCCGTCTCGGTGACGACGCGCCGGTGCTGCGGCGTGCCGTACAGCGTCGCGACGAGCGACGAAGAGCCGACGAAGGTGCGGAGAAGCAGCCAGTGGCCGGTATCGTTGACGAACTTCAGGTCGACGTCGGGGTAGTCGACGGTGGCGTCGCGGCCGAGGGGGTAATGGGAGATGTAGAGCGCGTGGTTGGTGCGCGCCGTGATCGGCAGCCCGGCCTCGTAGGCCGCGTTGAAGACGGTGGTCGAGACCTGGCAGACGCCGCCGCCAAGCCCGGTCTGGAGCTCGCCGTTGATGATCACCGGCGCCTCGAGGAAGCCCTTGGCAGCGGTGCGGGCACCGGTGGCCTGGTTGAAGGAGAAGGTCGCGCCGGGCGCGATCAGCTTGTTGTCGACCAGGTGCGCCACCAGCTCGACGTTGTGGATCCGGTTCGGGACACCGCCGTAGAACGTCTCGTAGCTCCCCACCTGCCCGGTGATGCCCATCGCCTGCACGGCCGCGGTCGAGCGGCCGACACTGACCGGGGTGAGCGTGAGCCTCGCGACGCGGCTGCCCGCCGAGTCGGCCGCTGCGAGGACGGCGGCCGCGGAGCGCGGCACGTCGAGCGCCACGCCGGTCACAGCCGGGATGATGACCACCTTGTCGCCGTAGGCGGCGAAGTGCGCGCCGTGGGCGGGCTTGCCGACGAGACGGTCGAGCTTCGCGAAGTAGTGGTCGGCCGCCGGGCCGCCGAGGGTCGGCTTGTCGTTCTTGTTCGTGGGCAGCTGGAGCATGCGCGCCAGCTGCGCCGGCTGCAGCAGGAGGCGGCGCTTGCCGACGGCGACGGTGACAGGCGCGGAGATCGCGCGCTCGGCGACCGCCCGGGCGCCGTCGAGGTCGGGCCCGGTCACGGCCGGCGGCTGCACGGCGGTCGGAAGCTCGACCGGGCCGGAGCGCGTCAGCCCTGCGAGAGCGGTCACGACGATCCTCGCCGCCGCCTGACGGTCGAGGCGCTCGCCGGCCTGGCCCGGGACGATCTTCACCGCCAGGCCTTTGCGGATGAGCTTCGCCGGAATGTAGGCGCGGTCGACCTTGCCGGCGATCACGCCGATCTCGTAGCTCACCGCCGCGTTGTAGGACCGCACCTTGGGCGTGATGTCGTCCGGGAAGATGCGGAGCGCGAGCCGCCGGAAGCCGCGGATGACGTCCATGCCGTCGGCGTCGCCCTGCGCCCGCTCGACCGCCTGTGCCCAGTCGGGCGTCACGCTGAGCTCGTCGGGGCGGAGGCTGAAGCGGTGGGTGCCGGCGATGAACGTCACGGGGACGTGCGCGAGACGCTCGCTGCGCTGCTCGAGCGTCCGGGTCGCCTCGCTCGGGCGCAGGCCGCCGACGTCGACGCCGGCGATGTTCGTACCAGGGGCGAGCTTGCCCCGCGAGCCCGAGAAGACGAGGCCGAGAAAGACGGCAAGAGCGAGCACGCCGGCCGCGACGGCGGCCAGCCGAACATGTCCTTGACCAACTGCAGGCGCAGTCCTCCGTACGCGCGCGGCGGGCGTGGAAGCGCGGACGCTCATCCCCGGCGGCATCCTAGCGGGGCATCGCCCTCGAACTGTGAAATTCTGGTAACCGACTACTCCGTTGCCGGGGAGATTTGGGTCGCCGGAGGGCTGAGCGGGATCTCCGCCGCAAGCGCCGGCATGGACTCCTCGACGGCCGGCTTTTCCCGCCGGGCCACGGCGGCGGCGCCGAACACGACGCAGCCGAACGCGGCGAAGCGGAGCACTCCGAGCACGCCGGGCGGCGTCGTCTCGTGGTAGATCGTGATGCCGGCGGCGATCGGGATCGCGTTCGTGCAGAACGACGAGAGACCCGCGGTGGCGAGCGCCCGGCCGCGCTGGAACGCGAGCTGGATCAGGCTGAACGCGAGGAGGTGGCAGCCCCACACCGGCGCGCCGAAGAGGATGAGGGTGCCGCCGTGCACGGCCTCCTTCGTCCCGACGTCGGCGGCGGCGTAGACGACCCCTGCGGCGATGCCGAATCCCGCGCCGGGCGCGAGGAACGACGCCGCCGGGCCGATCGCGATCCCGGCGACGGCGAACGAGACGACGAACCACGCAGCGACCGCTTCCCACGACCCGGTGGTGCTGTCGCTCGACCCCCCGGCGAGCGAGACGGAGAGGAAGACGAGCCCGGCGACGGCGAGACCGACGCCGATCCACTCGCGGCGTGGGAGCCGCTTCCCCTCCTCGCGCTGCGCGAGCACGGCGAGCAGCCCGAGCCCGCCAGCGGACACGGCCTGGACGAGCGAGAGCGGCGCCAGCCGCAGCGCGAGGATGTAGAGCACCCACCCGCAGATCCCGACCAGGAAGGCGATCAGCCAGCGGCGGTGCCCGAAGAGCAGGCCGAGCGAGCGCCACGGATGGCGGAGCGTGAGCGGGGGAAGCTTCGACGTGATCGAGTGCTGCGCGACCCACGACCAGTTGAACGCCGCAGCGGTGACGAGAGCCAGGATCAGCCCGACGATCAGTGAGGCGTGGGACGTGAGGCCCATCGGCACACAGTACGCCCGCTCGATGAGGCGGTCAGAGCTCGCCGTACCAGTAATCGACGGCGGCGGAGCGGGGGAAGAGGTGCTTCACCTCGCCGTCTCCCGACCAGACGCCGATCTTGTCGCTGTCGGGGTAAACGGCGACCGCGGTCTTCGCTTTCGTCGAGAGCATCGCAACGAGGGCAGTTCCGGGGGCGTGGTTCGAGATCTTGTGGGCGCCCTCGGGGCCGGTGGGGAAGCAGACGACGTCGCCGGGCGCGAGGACGTCCTCGCCCTCGGAATGGCGGAGCGTCGGCGTGCCCTCGAGAACGAGGAGCCACTCCTCGTCGGGGTACTCGTAGTGGTACGGACAGATGCTCTGGCCCTCGGCGAGCTCGTAGACGCTCATCCCGAGCGCCGAGCCGCCGACGAGCGGGCCGATGCGCACGTACGGAACCTCGAAGCCGGCCGGGTCGTCGTCGTCGCGGGCACGCGGGACGTCGAAGAGGTTCGCGACCTCCCTCACTCGCCCTCCCAGTAGTCGACGGAGTCGGTCATCCGAAAGTTTCCGCCAGGTCGCACCCCGACCTTGTCACTGTCCGGGTAGACGTTCACCTCGGGGGCCCGGTTGGCCGAGAGGATCATCACCGTCCCCGGTCCCGTCACCTGGTGCGCGCCCTCCGGCCCGGTCGGGAAGCACACCACGTCGCCCCGCCTGAGCACTCGCTCACCGTCCGGTTCGCGTAGCGTCGGCGTGCCGTCGAGCACGACGAGCCACTCCTCCATCGCGTTGTGGAAGTGGTACGGGTACGTCCGCTCGCCGTCGGGCAGCTCGTAGACGGACGCGCCGATCTGCACCCCTCCGACGACCTTCCCCACCTTCGCCCCGCGCCAGCGGTAGCCGTCGCGCTCCGACGAGTGGTCGAACTCCGGGTCGAAGACGTTCGTGAACACGTTCGTGCGCGCCACCGGCGCCAGACTATTCGAGCCCGAGCACGTGGGCGAGACGCCGGAGGTCGGGAAGCCGGTCGGCGATCTCCGGGTGCCGATCTTCGCGGTCGATCAGGACCGCCTGCATCCCGACCGCCCGCGCCCCCTCGATGTCGTCGTGCAGCGTGTCCCCCACCATCACCGCCTCGCCGGCATCGACCTCGAGCAGACCGAGCAGCGCCCGGAAGATCGATTCGTGCGGCTTCGTCTTCCCGTGCACGTGCGAGGTCAGCACCGCGTCGGCGACAAGGCCGTGATGCTCGACGAAGTCGGCCAGGTTCCGTGAGGAGTTCGAGAGCAGTCCAACCCTGAGGCCCCGCGACCGCATGTCGACGACCGCCGGGACGGCGTCCTCGTACAGCTCGAAGTGCGCCGAGTGCGCCCAACGCTGCTCCATCTCGACCGCGGCCCGGTACGTGTCCCCCCTTCCTCCCATGCCGATGATCACCCGCTCCGTGAACAGCACCCAGATCTCCTCGTCGTGGTCGAGCTCCGGATGCCGCTTCACCTCCGAGAACGCCGCCGCGCGCGCCTCCTCGTACCGCGACGGGTCGAGATCCAGCCCGTAGCGGAGCCCGAGCGCGCGGTAGCCCGCCGGCCCGAGGTCGGGCCCCGGCTTCGCCAGCGTGAAATCCACGTCGAAGACGACCGCGCGCAGCACTCTTCGAGCATAGAAGCGCGCTCATGGGCCGAGCGGCCCAGATGCCGCGTGAGTGGCCGCCGGAGCCGGGCTCCGCCCGGCGGGAGGCGCTACAGCCGAGACGCGGCCGGAGGAGGGGCTCATGGGGGAACCTTGTCGGTTCCCCCATGATGCCAATCGGGGTGCCCAGATTTGAACTGGGGGCCTCTCCGACCCGAACGGAGCGCGCTACCAGGCTGCGCCACACCCCGAGCGCGTCAATGGTACCCGGACGCTTGCCCGACGGCCGCCGCTTGCTCTATCGTTCAGGTATGAGCAGGCTCAAGAGAGGTCGGGCGGCGTAAAGTGCCTGTCGACCCTGGGACTGCGGAGATTCCAGCCCGCCTGCGCAATGAGCGCGGCGGGTTTTTCGTTTAAGCGACATCCAGCAACGAGAGGAGCGACGTGGCCAACCATCTCACCCCCGAGGAGCTGTCGAAGGAAGTCGGAATCGAGAGGGCCGAGGTCATCCGCATCTGCATCGAGGAGCACGTGCCGATCTACCAGGGGAAGATCGACAAGACGCTGTTCCAGGCCCATCTGACGGCCATGGGGGCGCTCCCCCAGCAGCACTGACCTACCGGGAGCAGACCTAGTTCTTCGCGGCGGCGCGCGTCCTGCGCGCCGCCGGCTTCTTCGGGGCCTCGCCGGTGCTCTTCGAGGCCGCGACCGATGCGCGCAGCGCTTCCATCAGGTCGACGACCGGCGCGTCCTCGGCCTCGGCCGCCGGCGCCGCGAGCTCGGTGCCGTCACGCTTCGCCTCGAGCAGGTCGCGCAGCCGCGCGCGGTACTCGCTCTGCAGGTCACCGGGATCGAAATCGCTCTCGAGCCCGGAGATGATCTGCCGCGCCAGCGCGAGCTCCTCCTTCTTCACCTGCGTCGCTGCAACCGGCTCGTCGATCTCCTCCTGCGCCTTCACGTCCTCGGTGAGGAAGAGCGTCTGGAGCGCGAGCGCGCTGCCCTTCGGGCGGATCAGGCACAGCTTCTCCTTCCCCGCGAGCACGAACGACCCGATCCCGACCACGTCGGACTCGCGCATCGCCTCCAGCAGGAGCGCATACGGCCGGCGTTGCGCCTCGGCCGCTACCGGCACGAGGAAGTAGGTGCGGTCGAAGTAGATCGGGTCGACCTCACCGGCGGGCACGAACTGGCGGATCTCGATCGCCCGCGAGGTGTCGGCGCTCTCGATCGCCTCGAGCTCGTCGTCCTCGACCGGGATGAACTGCCCCTTGGCCGCCTCCCATCCGCGCACGATCTCGTCCGGCGCGAGCTCGCGGTCGTGCACCGAGCACCACCGCTTCTGCTTGATCGGCGTCAGGCACTCGCGATGCAGCAGCTTGAACGAGACATCCGACTGGCGCGCAGACGTCGCCGTGGCCGGTGCAAGCCCGACGGGGATGCTGACGAGGCCGAAGCTGATGGATCCGTTCCAGGTTGTACGCATAAGCAGGAAAGTCTAGGCGAGGGCTCTCAAGCTTCGATCAATCGAAGCAGCTTCCTGCACGACTGCGGTTGCGCGAACGGATTTCCGTGCGCGCGCGTCACGAGACGCGGCGCGCGCCGACGTAGGACGACGCGTACGAGCCGCTGTCGAGGCTCGAGACCTGGACGTCCGTCCCCGTGTGCGGCGCATGCACGAACTCGCCGCCGCCGATGTAGAGGCCAACGTGGCCAAGACCGTCGAAGAAGACGATGTCACCGGGCTGTAGCTGATCCTTGGGGACAGACGCACCGTCGCCCCACATCGCGTACGAGGAGTGCGGCAGCGAGACGCCCATCTTCGAGTAGGCGTACATCACGAGCCCGGAGCAGTCGAAGCCGCCCGGTGCGGAGCCGGCCCACTGATACGGCGTCCCGAGCTCCGACATCGCGACCCCGACGACGCCCGAGTAGCCTGAAGGCGGGACGACCGACGCGCCCTCCGGCGTCGCGGCGGTCACGCCGACCGCCGTCGCAGCGTAGGTCTGGTTCGCCTGCGTCTGGGCTTCTGCCACCCGCGCCTGCGCAGCCCTCGCGGCGGCCAGCTCGGCCGCCTGTTGCTGGGCGATCAGCCTCTGGACCTCCACCGAGATCGACGCGAGCAGCGTTTTCCGCTCCGTCAGCGAAACCTCGATCGCCTGCTTCTGAGCAGCCCGCTGCGCCACGAGCTGGCGTACCTGGGCGTTCTCGACCCGGAGCTGCCTGCGGTGCGCGAGCACGTCGGCCTTGAACGTCGCCACCTGACTCGCGACCTGGGCATCGAGCGACGAGACCCGGCTCGTCGTGTCGATCCGCTCGATCACCTGCTGGAGGTTCTGCGCGCCGAGGATCACGTCGAGGGTCGAGGTCGAGCCGCGGGTGTAGAGCGTCACGAGCCGCTTCGCGATCGTCCGCCGGCTCCGCGCCAGGTTCTGCTCGGCGATCACGAGCTCGCGGCGGTTGACCGCGATGTCGTGCTTCACCTGCGTGAGCTTCAGGTTGGCGAGGTTCATGAGCTCGTCCGCCTTGTCGAGGCTCGCGTTCAGGGCGTAGATCTGGGACATGACCTGCTGCGCCTCGGCCTGCTTCTGCTCGATCGGCGAGGCGGCAAAGGCTGCCTGAGCCACCCCGAGGAGGCCGAGGACCACGAGCATCATCACGTACGGCACCGATCCCCGCCCCAGTGCTTTGGCCCTGACAACGGAGCTTGCCGCACGCGAGGCTTCCGAGAACCGGCGCACCGGGTGGGGCCGGCACGTCACGAATCGGGCAGGTTAGCAATCCGTACGGCCCCGGGCAAGCCGGAACCGTCCTCGGCCACTGCCGAAATCCGTACAAAAACCCGCTCAGTGCGGGCAAAAGATGAGGAAACTGTGGTACGGTCCCGCCCTTGCTCTGGGCCAGGGGGTTGAGGGCACTGCTGCCGCTTGCCGGTGCGGCGTGCTTCTGCCTGCTTCTCCTGCCCCCGGCGAGCGGAACCGGCCCCTCGTCGCAGATCGCCGCGCTCCGCGCCGACGACGCAGGCCTCGCGGCCGAGGCGCGCGCCGCCGTCCTCGAGCTCTACTCGCTCGACGAGCGTCTCTCGGCGGCGGAGCAGCGCCTGGCCCGCCTCCAGGCTAGCGCAGCGCGAGCTGATCGCTCAGCGCGCGACGCTCGCGCCGCGAGCTCCAGCTCGCACGGCTCGACGCGCGGCTCTCGCAGAACCGGCTCGCGAGCAGGCTGCGCTTCCTCTACGAGCACGGGACGACGAGCTCGCTCGACGTCGTCCTCGGCGCGAAGTCGCTCGAGGACGCCCTCGCGGAGCTCGACGACTACAACCGCGTCGCTGCGGCGAACGCCTACGTCCTGTTCCAGGTGCAGTCGTCCCACCGGCATCTGGTCACGCTCGAGCGGACGATCGGTGCGCGCGAGCAGGCGCTCGCCGCGACGGCGAGCGCAGCCGCCCAGACGGTCGCCGAGCTCCAGCAGCTGCGGTCGAGCCGCGTCGCCTACCTCGACGAGCTCGCGGGCCGGCGCTCCCTCGACGCGTCGAAGATCGCGGGCCTCGAGGCGCAGGCGAACGCCGCGGTCGTGCGCTCTGACACGCTCGTCGCCCCGCAGCTCGACGCGGCGGCGCAGCCGGCGCAGAGCCCGGCGGCCGCTCCAGCGTCCACGCGCACGATGCTCACCGTCAGCGCGACCGGCTACGACCTGCCCGGCCACACGTCGACGGGTCTCCCCGTCGGCTGGGGCATCGCCGCCGTCGACCCGTCGGTGATCCCGCTCGGGACGCGCATCGTCGTGCCCGGCTACGGCGTCGCAGTCGCGGCGGACACCGGCGGCGCCATCCAGGGAGCGACGATCGACCTCTGGTTCCCGACGGCCGCGCAGGCGTACGCGTGGGGCCGCAGGACGGTCACGATCGCCGTCGAGCAGAGTTGAGCCTGGCTCCAGGGCCGGCGGTTTTCGCAGTTCGCTCCGGGATTGCCTAGCAGGTGTCCGCAGAACAGGCGAGAATCGGGTCCCCGTGGTTCCCATGAGGACACCGATCCGTCTCGCCGTTGCCCTCACACTCGTGCTCGCCCTCGCGGCCGGCGCTGCGAGCGCCGGGCCCGACACGCTCCACAGCCGTCTCGCCGGAACCTTCCGCGTTCAGGGCGTCGTGCCCGCGGAGTCGACCGCCGTGGTCGTCGCGTTGCCGAGCGGCCGGATCGTCTTCTCGCGCAACGCGGACGTAGCGCTCGAGCCCGCATCGAACGAGAAGCTCGGTGTCACCTACGCGGCCCTCGTCGAGCTCGGCGCCTCGTACCGCTTCCCGACGGAGGTGCTGGGCGAGGGCCGCCGCGTCGGCAGCACCTGGCACGGCCGCCTGATCCTGAAGGGCTTCGGCGACCCGGCGCTGACCTCCTCCGACCTGAAGCGGCTCGTGGGGATCCTGGGGCGCATGGGCATCCGGCACGTGACCGGCGGCATCGCCGGCGACGAGTCGGCCTTCGACTCGATGCGGGTGGCGCCAGGGTGGCTCGCGTCCTTCGCCGGCAACGAGTCCCCACCCCTCTCCGCCCTCGTCGTCGACCGCGCCGCGCGCAAGCAGCGGCTCGTGAGCGATCCGGCGCTCGCGGCCGCAGCCCGGTTCGACCGGCTGCTCCACGCCCGGGGGATCACCGCCCGCGGCGCGTTCAAGAAGACCGCGAGTCCCGACGCCGTGCCGCTCGCGACGATCTACTCGGAGCCCCTCTCCGAGATCCTGACGTTCATGGATCACTGGAGCGACAACTTCACTGCCGAGATGGTGCTGAAGGCGATCGGCTACCACGCGCTCGGGCTCGGCACGACGCGCGGCGGCGCCGCGATCACGCACCGCATCCTCCAGAGCGCGGGCATCCCGATGGCAGGGGTCGAGATCGCCGACGGGTCGGGACTCTCCCGTGACGACCGCGTCACGGCGCGCGAGCTGACCACGCTGCTCGTGAAGATGTGGAACGACCCGACGATGCGCGACATCATCTGGTCGGCCCTGCCGGTCGCGGGTCAGCCGGGCACGCTCCAGCACCGCCTGCTCGACACGCCGCACCACACGCTGCTTCGCGGCAAGACCGGCACTACCGACATCGCCTCGGCGCTCTCGGGCTACGTGGGACGGCGCTTCGCTTTCGTGACGATCGAGAACGGGCACCCGGTCGACTACTGGGCCGCCCACACCGCCGAGGACGGCGTCGTCCAGGCGCTGCTCAGCGAGCTACGAGGCCACTAGCTCGCGGAGATCAGCCTCACTGAGCACCGGCACCCCACTCGCGGCTGCTTTGGAAATCTTGGAGGCTCCCGGCGCCTCCCCGGCGATCACCGCCGTGGTCTTCTTGGAGACGCTGTCGGAGACCTTGGCCCCGAGCGCCTCGAGCGCCGCCGCCGCCTCCTCGCGTGTGTAGCCCTCGAGCGTGCCGGTGATCGCATATTGACGGCCCGTGAGCGGGCCCTCCTTCTTCCGGTCGCCCTCGTCGGCCTCGAAGTCGAGGCCGAGCGCCTCGAGCTCCTCGATCAGCCGGCGGTTGTCGTCGTCCGCGAACCACTCGGCGATCGCCTCGGCCCGCTCCGGGCCGATCCCCTCGCACTCCACGAGGTCCTCAGGCGTCGCCGCGATCAGCCGCTCGACGCTCCCGAAGTGGCGCGCGAGGTTCTGGGCCGTCACCCAGCCGACGTCCGGGATGTTGAGCCCGAAGAGGATCCGCCGGAACGGGATCGACCGCGACGCCGCGATAGCCTCGATCGCGTTCCGCGCCGAGATCTCGCCGTAGCCGTCGAGCTCGAGCAGCTGCTTCTCGGTCAGGCGGTAGAGGTCGGGCATCGAGCGCAGCAGGCCCTTGTCCCAGAGCCGGCGCACGAACTGCTCGCCGACGCCCTCGATGTCGGCGGCCGCCTGCACCCAGTTGATCAGCGTCTCGAGGCCGCGCGACGGGCAGGCCCGGTTCGGGCAGCGGTGCATCGCCTCGCCTTCCGGCTTGACGATCGGCGTATCACACAGCGGACACCTCGCCGGCATCCGGAATTCCTTCGTGCCGGGCGCGTGCTCGCCGGCCGGGCCCACGACCTGCGGAATGACGTCGCCCGCGCGCTGGACGATGACCGTGTCACCCTCGCGGATCCCCTTGCGGTTGATGTCCTCCTCGTTGTGGAGCGTCGCGCGCGACACGGTCACGCCGCCGACCTGCACCGGTTCGAGCACGGCCCACGGGTTCAACGCGCCGGTGCGGCCGACGCGGATCGCGATCTCCAGGAGCTTCGTCTGCGCGGTCATCGGCGCCCACTTGAACGCGCGTGCCCAGCGCGGGCGCGAGTGAAGCGCGCCGAGGGCCGCCTGCTGGGAGAGCGAGTCGACCTTGATCACGATGCCGTCGATCTCGTAGTCGAGCTCTTGCCGCTTCTTCTCCCAGGTGTGGCAGCGCCTTCGCGACCGCCTCGATCGACTCCAGCCGCTCCGCGAAGGGGTTGGTGCGAAAGCCGTGGTCGCGCAGCCACGCGAGCGTCTCCCAGTGGCTCGAGAGCTGGAGGCCTTCGCTGCGGCCGATACCGTAGACCCAGACGGCGAGCGGGCGCGAGGCGGTGATGCGCGAGTCCTTCTGTCGCAGCGAGCCGGCCGCGGCGTTGCGCGGGTTCGGCGCCAGCTTCTGGTTCGTGCCCGCGAGCCGTTCGTTCAGCTCCCTGAAGCCCGAGATCGGCAGGTAGACCTCGCCGCGCACCTCGAGGAGCGCCGGGACGTCGTCACCCTGCATCCGCAACGGCACACTGCGGACCGTACGGAGGTTGACGGTTACGTCCTCGCCCTCGATCCCGTCGCCACGCGTGGCGCCTCGCACGAGCAGTCCGTTCTCGTAGGTCAGGTTGATCGCTAGCCCGTCGATCTTCGGCTCGATCACGAACGCGACCGGCTCGTCCCCCTCATCCGATGACATTGCCAGACGCTTGCGCACGTCGTCCGCCCACTTCACGATCGCATCCTCGGTGGTGACCTTGTCGAGCGAGCCCATGGGCTCCAGGTGCTGCACCTTCCGGAAGCGGTCGGAGGGCGGCGCGCCGACGCGCTGCGTCGGCGAGTCCGGCGTGACCAGCTCGGGGTGATCCTCCTCGAGCCGGACGAGCTCGTCGTAGTTGCGGTCGTATTCCGCGTCGTCGACCGTCGGCGCGTCGAGGACGTGGTACTCGTAGAGCCAGCGCGAGAGACGCTCGCGGAGCTCGGCTGCGCGGGCGGCGTCAGAGGGCGGCAATGAGCTCCTCCGGCGTGTCGACGATGACATCGGCGTCCTCGAGCAGGCCGCGCTCGTGCACCCCGCCCCACGTGACGCCGACCGGATACATCCCGGCCCGCCTGGCGGCGGTCATGTCGTACGGCGAGTCGCCGACGTAGGCGGCATCCGCGGCATCGGCGCCCAGGCGCTCCAGCGCGAGCAGGAGCGTGTCGGGCTCCGGCTTCCCGCGCGGCGCCTCGTCGCCCCCGACGACGACCTCGAAGAGGTGGCCGATCTCGGTGGCCGCGAAGGCGAGCTCGACGGTGCTTCGCCGCTTGGCCGAGACGAGCCCGAGCCGCCGGCCTTCGTCGCTGAGACGAAGCAAGACGTCGTCCATGCCGAAGCAGAGCTGGAGGCCCTCGTGGAGCGGCTCGTTGTGGGCGCGATAGACGCGGACGAGCTCGTCGACGTGCTCCTCGCCTCCGAACACGTGCATCTGCGCCTCGAGGCCCGGGCCGCCGACCGCCGCCATCAGCATCTCGTCCGGGATCTCCCGGCCGAGCACCTTCCGGGTGGCATGGCGCATCGACGCGAGGATGATCCCGCCGGAGTCGACGACGGTGCCGTCGAGGTCGAAGAGGACGACGGGGAAGCGCACTCGTTCGATGCTAGCCGCGTGTACGCGCGGTCCCGATCAGCAGGGCGAGCGGCGCTGCGAGCACCGCCCAGAGCGCGTTGCCGATCCCGGCGGCGGAGGCGAGCAGCCCGAACAGCACCGGCAGCGCGAGCCCGATCGGGCTCACGAGCGTCGAGAGCGCCGTGACGGCGCCGCTTCGTCCGGGGAGTGCAGCGTAGAGGCGCGCCTGCGAAAGCGGATACCAGCACGACCGCGCCGCGGCGAGGGCTGCGAGCACGGCGAGCTTCGCCGCGGTTCCGGGCACGAGCAGGAATGCCGGCAGGAGGACGGCCCACGGCAGCCGCCGTAACGCGAATGACGCGCAGGCCGTCGAGGCGCCCGAGCATCCGTACGAGGATGAGGTTGCCGGCGAGGTCCGCGGCGGCCCAGACGGAGACGGCCAGCGCAGCGAGCTTCGGGTCGGCACCGGCGGCGTCGACGAAGTAGAGCGCGAGGAATCCGGCGAGGAGGTCGCCCGCGATGTCCTCGAGCTCGAGCAGGACGAGCCAGCGCAGCACGTCGAAGCGCCACGCGGCGGCGAGCACGTCCCGGACGGGCTCCTCCCGCGGCTCGGAGTGAAGCTCCGGCCCGGCCCGCGCCAGCACGACCAGGGGCAGGGTCGCGAGCGCGTAGGCGGCGATCACGAGCCGCCATGGCAGGCCGGCCGCGATCAGCAGCGTCCCCGCGAGAACGCCGACCGAACCGGCGACCGTCCAGCGCAGCATGTTCCGGTCCTGCTCCGCCGGCGCGGCGTCCATCAGCGCCGCCTGCGAAAGGCCCACGAACGCGCCCGAGGCCGGATAGAGCAGCGCCAGAGCGAGGACGAGGCCGATGAAGGACGACACCGCCGACAGGCCGACGAGCGCCGCGGCGAACACGAGACCTCCGCCGAGGACGATCCTCCGCCGCAGGCCGCGATCCGCCAGCAGCCCGAGCGGCGGCTCGACGAGCAGCGCTACGAGGTCGGGGACGGCGAGCGCGAGGCCGATCTCCACGTAGCCGAGCTCGAGCTCGTGGCGCACGGCAGGCCACGCCGCCTCGAAGGTCCCGAAGACGAGCTCGTCGAGAAGAGCGACTACAAGGAGGACGCCGGCGGCGCCCCGGAGCCGGTTCTAGCAGGGAGGCCGCGGCAGGCTCATCGATTGAAGCCTAGCGACCATCCTCTTCGACGACGGACCGTGCCGTCAGTCGTAGCCGACGCCGACCAGGTACAGCCCCGCCGCCGGCGCGGTTGCGCCGGCCGAGGAACGGGGCGCACCCTGCAAGAGACCCACGATGTCGTCCGGGCTCTTCTCGAGCATCGTCCCGACCAGCGTGCGCACCATGTGGCGCAGGAACGAGTCGGCGCTGATCTCGAACTCGAGGCTGTCGCCGCGGTCGTACCAGCGGGCGTCCTCGACGATCCGGACGAAGACCCCGTGCTGCGTGTCGGTCGGGGTGAAGGCGCTGAAGTCGTGCTCGCCGACGATCATCGCGGCGGCCGCGTCGAGCCGACCCCGGTCGAGCGGCCGGGGATGCCAGAGCGAGCGGTGCGCCTCGAACGGCGATCGAGTCGGGCGGCGCCAGATCCGGTAGCGGTAGCTGCGCGACCGCGCCGAGTGGCGCGCGTGGAAGTCGGGCGGCGCCTCCTCGGCGCGAATGACGGCCACGTCCTGCGGCAGCGCGGCGTTCAGCGCCTCGGCCGCCCGCTCCGGCGGCGGGCCGCCCTCGACATCGGCGGTGACCACGTTCGCGAGCGCGTGGACTCCGGTGTCGGTGCGGCCGGCGACGGCGAGGCCGCGCGGCTCGCGATAGACGTTGCCGAGCGCCTGGGTCACGACGCCCTCGACGGTCCGTTCGGCCGGCTGCTTCGCCCAGCCGCGAAACGCGGTCCCGTCATACGCCACCAGGAGCTTCAGCCGCACGTCAGGAACCCCTGACTGCTGTTGTCAGGCCCGCCTTATGCTCTACTGTTTTGCAATCTGACTGATACACTATAATCCTTGTCCGCCCATTCCGCCCAGCAGGAGTTCCTCCTTCAGCGTGTCCAGCCGGCGATGGTCGGTCTCATCGACGGCTCGCTGTCGACGCTGGCCCCGATCTTCTCCGTCGCGCTCGTCAGCCACAACACGTTCTACGCGTTCGTCGGCGGCCTCGCCACCTCGGTCGGCGCCGGTATCTCGATGGCGTTCTCGGAGGGGCTGTCGGACACCGGTGAGTTCACCGGCCGCGGCAACCCCTTGCTCCGGGGCGGGATCACCGGCGTCGGGACGTTCGTCGGCGGGATCCTCCATTCGCTGCCCTTCCTGATCCCGTCCTACCACGCCGCGCTCGTGACGGCGCTGATCGTGGTCGCCTTCGAGCTCGTGGCGCTGGCGGCGCTGCGGGCGAAGTTCTTCTCGACGAGCTTCTCGACCTCGCTCGGCGCGGTCTCGCTCGCCGGCGCGGTGATCGTGGCCGTCAGCGTCGCGCTGGGCGCGACCGCCTGACGGCCCGATCCGATCCCTCAGGCTGCCTCTTCGAAGACCTCTTCGAGCGGCAGTTCGCCGACAGTCGCCGGCGCAGCTGCCCACCGGCGCGCCGTGAGGGCGACGATCCCGAACACCGAGGCGGCGACCGAGACGTACAGCGCAGCGTGGAACCCGTCCAGCACCGCCTGCGGGCCCCCTCCGGTCCCGATGTACGCGTTGTTCACGGCGGTCACGATCGCAAGGACGAGCGCGCCGCCGAACTGGAACGACGTGTTGAGCAGCCCTCCGGCGAGCCCCTGCTCCTCGGCCGCGACACCGCTCGTGGCCTGGACGTTCAGCGGCCCGAAGGCGAGGGCGAAGCCGATGCCGGCGAGCAGGAACGTCGGCAGCATGTCCAGGGCGTACGTTGAGTCGAGACCGATCGGCTCGAACAGCGCGTAGCCGGCTGCCGCCGACAGCAGCCCGGCCGCGATCAGCTTGGTCGTCCCGAACCGCGCGATCAGGGGCAGGATCGCCGGTGAGAGCAGCACCACGAGCGCGCCGCCCGGGAAGATCGCTAGGCCCGTCTTGAGCGGCGACCACCCGAGCACGCCCTGCAGGTAGAGCGTGGTCACGAACTGGAATCCGACCCAGCCCCCGAAGAGCGCCATCGCCGCGAGGTTGGCCCGCACCAGGTTGCCCGAGCGCAGGATCCCGAGCCGCACGAGCGGCGAGGCCGCGCGCCGCTCCCGCGCCACGAACGCGGCGAGAAGCACGGCAACCCCGACAAACGAGCCGATCGTCCGCAGCGAGAGGAACCCGTGGTCGGGCGCCTCGACGAGCGTGAAGACGAGGAGCAGCATCGCGGACGTCATCGACACCGCCCCGAAGACGTCGAGCGACCGGCGGGACCCGGCGACGACCCGGTCACGCGGCACGAGGTTCAGGCCTGCCAGAAGGACGACCAGCGCAACCGGGGCCGGCAGGAAGAACACCCACCGCCAGCCGATGTCGGTCAGGAGACCGCCGAAGACGAGACCGAGCGAGAACCCGATCGCGCCGGTGGCCGTGAAGACCGCGAGGGCCTTGTTGCGCGCCCGACCCTCTGCGTAGCTCGTCGTGATGATCGAAAGCGCCGCCGGCGCGGTGAACGCCGCGCTGACGCCCTTCACGAACCGGCTCGCGATCAGCAGGGTGCCGTCGTCGGCGAGACCGCTCAGGGTCGAGGCGACCACGAACACGCCGAGGGCGATCAGGAAGACCCGGCGCCGGCCGAGCAGATCGGCTGCGCGGCCTCCGAGGAGCAGGAACCCGCCGTAGCCGAGCACGTACGCGCTGACGACCCACTGCAGCGAGCTCGTCGACATGTGGAGGTCGGTCTTGATGGACGGGAGGGCGACGCCGATCATCGACACGTCGAGCGCGTCGAGGAAGAGCGCGCCGCAGAGCACGAAGAGCGTGCCCCACATGCGCCGCGTGAACCTGTCGTCACTGGCGCCGATCTTTGGAATGAATGCCGTGGATGCGGCCACTGGTCTCTCTCCTTCCGCTATTGTTCGATCGGCACCATACAATAAAGTTCGACGAACGTCAAATAAGACATTCATCGAACAACCATCGAAAACTTCGATGATGAAGGAGCAGTGACGCCGTGGTCAGGACCACAGCCCCACATGAGGTCGTCGAGGCGCCGAGCCTCGACGAGATCGATGGATTGACCGTCCTGCAGGCCCTCTCGGACCCGGTCCGGCTCGAGATCGTGCGTCAGCTGTCGGGGTGTCCCGGCTCGAGCGAGCTCAAGTGCAGCCAGATCGAGCTACCGGTGACGAAGTCGACCGCGAGCCACCACTTCAAGATCCTCCTCGCGGCGGGACTCGTGTCGGGGCGCGAACAGGGGACGAGCAAGTTCATGCGCCTGCGGCGCGACGAGCTCGACGCGCGCTTCCCGGGCCTGCTCGAGTCGGTGCTGAACGCGACCGGTTAGCTCTTGGCGGGCGGGGCGTCTTCGCCCTCGCCCTCCTCGGCTTCGGGCGCCGGCTCCGCCTCGTCTGCAGGCGCCTCGGCCTCCACGGCCGAGGCCTCCGCTTCGGGCACTGCCGTCCCGGCCTCTGATTCGGGCTCCTCGCCCTCCGACTCGGCCTCCGGCACCTCAGTCCCCGTCTCGTCGACCTCAGCCGCCTCCGGCTCGACCGGCGCGGCGGCGGCCTCGGCCTCCGCGCCCTCCTCCTGCATCCGCGACTTGAAGACGAGCGGCGTGTCGACGAGCTCGAGGTACACCATCTCGGCGCTGTCGCCAGGGCGCGGCCCGAGACGCACGATGCGCGAGTAGCCGCCCGGCCGCTCGGAGTAGCGTGGGCCGAGCTCGTCGAACAGCTTGTGGACGATGTCCTTCGAGCCGAGGAAGGCCACCGCCTGGCGGCGGGCGTGCATGTCGCCGCGCCGCCCGAGGGTGATCATCTGCTCGGCGATCGGCCTGACGGCCTTCGCCTTGGTGACGGTGGTCTTGATGCGCTCGTGCTCGATCAGCTCAGCGGTCAGGTTCGCGTAGAGCGCCCGCCTATGAGACGAGTCGCGGCCGAGCTTCTTCCCTGTCCGCTGATGGCGCATCGATCAGTACCTCCGAACCTGCCTAGAGCTCCGCAGCGCTGGGCCCGCCGTTGTCACCGCGGAGCCGCAGCCCATGCTGGCCGAGAGTCTCTTTTACCTCCTCGATCGACTTCTTGCCGAAGTTCGGGATCGAGGCCAGCTCGTTCTCCGTCTTGGTCACGAGATCGCCGATCGTCTCGATCCCGACGCGCTTGAGGCAGTTGTACGAGCGGACGCCGAGCTCGAGCTCCTCGATCGGGAAGTTCTCCATCCCGTGCGCGAGCGAGACGTCGACCATCGCGCCGCCGTCGAGCGGGGTCGCATCGGCGCCGAAGCCCTCGATCTTGTCGAGGTCGGTGAAGATGGCGAGCTGGCGGATGAGGATCTCGGCCGCCTGCGCGATCGCGTCCTTCGGGTCGATCGAGCCGTTGGTGGTGACATCGAGCTTGAGCTTGTCGTAGTCCGTGCGCTGCCCGACGCGCGCGGCCTCGACGTCGTAGGCGACGCGGCGGATCGGCGAGAACATCGAGTCCACGGGGATGACGCCGATCGTGTGCGCGTGCCCGCGGTTCCCCTCGGCGGGGACGTAGCCGCGGCCGCGGCCGATCGTGAGCGTGATCTCGAGCCGGCCCTTCGAGGAGATGTTCGCGATCTCGAGGTCCGGGTTGAGGATCTCGAGGTCTGCGGGGCACTCGATGTCGGCGGCGGTGACGGTGCCCTCGCCCTTCGCGGTGAGGCGCACCTCGACCTCGGGGGAGTCGCCGTGCAGCACGCAGACGAGCTGCTTGAGGTTGAGCAGGATGTCCGTGACGTCCTCGCGGACGCCCGGCAGCGTCGTGAACTCGTGCGCGACGCCCTCGAGCTTGACCGAGGTCACCGCGGCGCCCTCGAGCGACGAGAGCAGCACACGGCGCAGCGAGTTCCCGAACGTGTAGCCGAAGCCGCGGTCGAGCGGCTCGATCACGAAGACTCCCCGGTTCTCCTTGACCTCCTCGTGGGTGATCTTCGGGACCTGGAAGTCCATCACAGTGGAGCGACTAGCCAAATTATTCTCCCTCTCTCTAGCCAAACAGCGGAACGCTGTTCGGCTATTTGCTGTAGAGCTCGACGATCAGCTGCTCGGCGACGGGCGTGTCGATCTCCTCCCGCTCCGGCCACTTGAGCACCTTGCCCGTCAGCCCCTCGTGATCTGCCTGCAGCCAGGGGGCGACGGCGGCGGTGAGATCGGTCGCATCACGCACGACCTGCTCGGCGGTGGAGCCGGCCTTCATCGTCACGACGTCGTCGGGACGTACACCGTAGCTCGGGATGTTCACCCGCCGCCCGTTCACGTAGAAGTGGCCGTGGCGGACGAGCTGGCGCGCCTGGGCGCGCGAGGCCGCGAACCCGAGCCGGTAGACGACGTTGTCGAGCCGCGTCTCGAGCATCCGGAGCAGGTTCTCACCGGTGACGCCGCCCTGACGGCTCGCCTTCTCGTAGTAGGTGCGGAACTGCGTCTCGAGCAGCCCGTAGTAGCGGCGGGCCTTCTGCTTCTCGCGCAACTGGAGCAGGTACTCGGACTGCTTGATGCGGCCGCGGCCGTGCTCTCCCGGCGGGTAGCTGCGACGCTCGACGGCGCACTTCTCGGTCAGGCAGCGCTCGCCCTTGAGGAAGAGCTTCATGCCCTCCCGGCGGCACTGCTTGCACTTCGGCGACCGATCCCTGGCCATCTAGACGCGCCTCCGCTTCTTCGGACGAACACCGTTGTGCGCCTGCGGCGAGACGTCCTTGACGCCCAGGATCTCGAGCCCGGCGGCCTGGAGCGAGCGGATCGCCGTGTCGCGGCCGGAGCCCGGGCCCTTCACGAACACCTCGACCTTCTGCAGGCCGTGCTCCATGCCCTTGCGGGCGGCGGCGTCGGCGGTCACCTGCGCGGCGAACGGCGTCGACTTGCGCGAGCCCTTGAACCCGGCCGATCCGGCCGACTCCCAGACGATCACGTTCCCCTGCGGGTCGGTGAGCGCGACGATCGTGTTGTTGAACGAGGTCTTGATGTGCGCCTGGCCGATCGCGATGTTCTTCCGGACACGGCGGCGCGCGCGACCACGAGTCGCTGCCTTACGAGGAGGGGCCATTCAGAGTCTCCTTAACTACTTTGCCTTCTTGCCACGGCCGACGGTCTTCTTCGGGCCCTTGCGCGTGCGGGCGTTCGTCTTCGTGCGCTGGCCGTTCACCGGCAGCCCGCGGCGATGCCGAAGCCCGCGGTAGGCGCCGATCTCGGACAGGCGCTTGATCGCCTGGGTGCGCTCGCGGCGGAGGTCACCCTCGACCTGGTAGTGCTCGTCGATGTAGTCGCGGAGCTTCGCGACCTCTTCCTCGGTCAGGTCGCGAACCTTCGTGTCCTGGCGAGAGCCCGAGCCCGGCCAGGATCTGGTTCGCGGTCGGGCGGCCGATGCCGTAGATGTACGTCAGCCCGATCTCGAGCCGCTTCTGGTTGGGGAGGTTGACTCCCGCGATGCGCGCCAAATGTTAACCCTGCCTTTGCTTGTGCCGGGGGTTGGAGCAGATCACGATCGTCCGGCCGTGACGCTTGATCACACGGCAGCGCTCGCACATCCGCTTGACAGAGGGACGTACTTTCATGATTAGGACCTGTGCCTGTAGGTAATCCGGCCGCGAGTCAGGTCATACGGAGAGAGCTCCACCTTGACCTTGTCGCCGGGAAGGATGCGGATGTAGTGCTTGCGCATCTTCCCGGAGATCGTTGTGAGGACGTCGTGGCCCCCGTCGAGCTTGACGCGGAACATCGTGCTCGGGAGGGCTTCGGTGACCTCGCCTTCGACCTCGATCTTCTCTTCCTTGCTGGCCAATAACACCTTTCCTGGTCGATCTGAAGACAGAAAGAAACACGGCTTGCGCCGCGGTCGCTCATGGTACCAGGACCGCTTTTGGCCGCGTCAGCACGCGCGGACCGTACGCCGTGATGGCAACAGTGTGCTCGAAATGGGCCGCCAGCGACCCGTCGAGCGTCGAGATCGACCACTCGTCGTCGTGCGGATACACCTCTGCGCCCCCGGCGGTGATCATCGGCTCGATCGCGATCGTCATGCCCTCGACCAGCTCGGCACCGCGGAACGCGGTGGCGAAGTTCGGAACCTGCGGCTCCTCGTGGTAGTGCTTGCCGACGCCGTGCCCGACGAGGCTGCGGACGACGGAGAAGCCGCCGTCCTCGACCACCGTCTGGACGGCCTCGGAGATGTCGCCCACCCGGGCGCCGAGCTGCGCTGCGTCGATCCCCGCCTCGAGCGCGGCGCGACAGACGTCGAGCAGCCGCTGCGCCTCGGGCGTGATCTCGCCCACCGGGAAGGTCGAGCAGGAGTCGGCGATCATCCCATCCTTGGTGACGCCGATGTCGACCGAGATGATGTCGCCCTCTCTGGCCTCGTACGGCCCCGGGATGCCGTGCACGATCATGTCGTTCGGCGAGATGCACGTCGCGGCCGGGTAGCCCTTGTACCCCTTGGATGTCGGCACAGCGCCGCGCGAGCGGATGTACTCGTCCGCGATCCGGTCGAGCTCGATCATGGAGATGCCGGGCTCGAGCCTCTCCTCGACGACGGCGAGCGTCTCGGCGATGACCGCGCCGGCCGCCGCCATGCGCTCGATCTCGCTCTGCGACTTGCGAATGATCACGCCCCCTCCTCCAGAGACTCCTCTCCTCGAGGCGCTCGAGTGCCTCCTGGACCTCGGCGTAGACCTCGTTGATCGTGCGCTCGGCGTGCAACGGAACCAGTGTGCCCCGGAGGCGGTAGTGCTCGACGATCGGCTCGGTCTCGGCGTGGTAGGTCGCGAGGCGCTTGGCGATCACCTCGGGCGTGTCGTCCGGGCGGCCCTCGTCCTCCGCGCGCTTGAGCATCCGCTCCGTCGCGATGTCGTCCGGGAGATCGAAGAAGAGGACCGCGTCGAGCCGCCGCCCGATCTCGCCGAGCATGGCGTCGAGCGCGTCGGCCTGCGCCTCGTTGCGCGGGAAGCCGTCGAGCACGAAGCCGCGCCTCGCGTCCTCCTCGCCCAGCCGCTCGCCGATGATCGCGATCGTCACGTCGTCCGGCACGAGTGCGCCGGAGGCCAGGATCGGCTCGACCTTCTGTCCGAGCTCGGTCCGCGCGGCGATCGCGGCGCGGAACATGTCGCCGGTCGAGATGTGCGGGATCGCATAGTCCGTTGCGATCCGCTTGGCCTGCGTGCCTTTCCCCGCTCCCTGGGGCCCGAGTACCAGCAGGTTCAACGCAAGAAGCCTTCATAGGAGCGCATCATCATCTGCGACTCCATCTGGCGCATCGTGTCCAGGGCGACGCCGACCACGATCAGCACCGAGGTACCGCCGAGGGCGCGTGAGGTCGCCTGGGAGAAGTTGAACTCGTTGATGAAGATGGACGGGATCACGGCCACGGTCGCCAGGAAGATCGATCCGGGCAGCGTCAGCCGGGTGAGCACGCGGTCGAGGTAGATCGCCGTGGGCGCCCCGGGCCGGATGCCGGGAATGTAGCCCCCGTACTTGCGCAGCTCGTCCGCCTGATCGCTCGGGTTGAACTGCACGGCCGTGTAGAAGAACGTGAACAGGATGATCAGGACGGCCTCGACGATCAGATACGTCCAGGAGCGCTGCGAGAAGTTGGCGTTGATCCAGTTCTGCGTGCTCGGCAGGAACGAGCCGACCGTCTGCGGGAGCGCGAGGAGCGTCGCGGCGAAGATGACCGGGATGACGCCCGCCATGTTCACGCGCAGCGGCATGTAGGTCGACCCGCCGCCGATCTGCCGGCGGCCCGCGGTCTGGCGCGCGTACTGGATGGGGATCCGCCGCTGGCCCTCCTGGACGAACACGACCGAGACGACCACGCCGAGCGCGACGATGGGGAAGAACAGCTTCTCGACCGGGCTGCCGTTGACCCAGGCATGGATCCCGGCCGGCGCCGAGGTGAGGATCGACGCGAAGATCAGCAGCGAGATCCCGTTGCCGATCCCGCGCTTGGTGATCTGCTCGCCCATCCACATCAGCAGGGTGGTGCCGGCGCACATCGTGATGATGATCAGCACCAGGCGGCCGGTGTCGAGCTTCAGCCCCCCGCTGCGATGGAAGAGGTACGCGTACCCGGCGGCCTGCGCGGCCGCAAGGCCGACGGTCGAAACGCGCGTGTACTGCGTGATCTTCGCCTGGCCCGCCTCGCCTTCGCGCTTGAGCGCCTCGAGCTTCGGCACGGCGACGGTCAGCAGCTGGATCACGATCGACGCCGTGACGTACGGCATGATCCCGAGCGCGAAGATCGAGAAACGCGAGAGGGCGCCGCCGCTGAAGAGGCTCAGCAGGCCGAGCACGCCGCCGTTGAACAGCCCCGAGAGCGCGGAGGCGTCGACGCCCGGCGCCGGGATCCACGACCCGAAGCGGTAGGCGCCGAGGATGAACGCAGTGAAGAGCACCCGGCGCCGGAGCTCCGGGACGCGCCAGGCGTTGGCGAGCCAGCTCAGCATGCCGTCTCAGTCCTCATTCGTCGGTCTCGGTCTCCTCTTCGGGCGCGGCCTCGGACACCTCGACTTCGGCCTCCGGTTCACCAGCCGCTGGGCGCGTGCGCCGAACCGCCTTCTTGACCTTCGGCTCCTTGAGGAGCGTGAGCGTGCCGCCGGCCGTCTCGATCTTCTCGCGCGCGGTCGCGGAGGCCGCATGGACGGAGACGGTGAGCTTCTTCGAGAGCTCGCCGACGCCGAGCAGCTTCACGTCCTTGCGGGTCGAGCGGATCAGGCCCTTCGCCTTCAGCGACTCGGGGGTCACCTCTTCCCCGGCCTCGAAGCGGTCGAGGTCGCGGATGTTCACCGGCTGGCTGTAGGTGCGGAACGGCCCGACCGGCATTGCGTCGCGCGAGGTGTTGCCGCGCAGCTTCGGGAGGCGCATCGCGAGCGGCATCTGGCCGCCCTCGAAGCCCGCGCGCATGCGGTGCGAACCGGCGCGCGACTTCTGGCCCTTGATCCCGCGGCCCGAGTAGCGGCCCTTGCCGGAGCCGAGGCCGCGACCGACGCGCTTGCGAGCCTTGCGGGGCTGCGCAGGCTGCAGGTTGGACAGGTTCAAAGACGACTCGTTCAGTTCGGACATCTCAGATTCGGACATGTCAGATCTCCTCCACCCTGACGAGGTGGCGGACCTTCCTCAGCATGCCTTGCAGCGTAGGGGTTACGTCGTGCTCGCGCGACTTTCCGATGCGCCCGAGCCCGAGCGCGCGCAGCGTGCCGCGGTGGCGCGGCGACTGCCCGATCGTGCTGCCCGTCTGCGTGAGCCTAAGCCTCGGCATCTGCCGTCTCCTCGACATTCGCGGCTTCCGGCTCGGAAACCTCCTCCTCGGCGGGCTCCTCCTCGACGACCGGCGCCGGCTCCTCCTCGGCGACCACGGCGCGCTCCGGCAGCACGTCGCGGACGCTCTTACCCCGCGCTGCGGCGACCTCCTCCGGGCGGCGCAGGTCGCGCAGAGCGGCCTCGGCGGCCTTGAGCATGTTGATCGGGTTGGTCGTCCCGAGCGACTTCGCGAGCACGTCGCGGATGCCGCCGAGCTCGAGGACGGCGCGGACGCCGCCGCCGGCGATGACGCCGGTACCCGGCGAGGCCGGGCGCAGCAGCACGCGCGCGGCGCCGAAGCGGCCCAGCACCTCGTGCGTGATCGTCTGGCCGTGCTTGGGCACCGAGAAGAGGTTCTTCTTGGCGTCGTCGACGGCCTTGGAGATCGCGAGCGGCACCTCGCGCGCCTTCCCGTAGCCGACGCCGACGCGGTCGACCTCGTCACCGATCACGACGAGCGCGGTGAACGAGAAGCGCCGCCCGCCCTTCACGACCTTGGCGACGCGGTTGATCTCGACGACGCGCTCCTTGAGCTCCCGGGTTTCGGCGATCTCGACTGCCATCAGAAGTTGAGTCCTCCCTCGCGCGCACCCTCGGCGAGAGCCTTCACGCGTCCGTGGTACAGGTAACCGGCGCGGTCGAAGACCACGCCCTCGATCCCGGCGCCCTTGGCGGCGCGCGGCGAGCTTCTTGCCCACCTCGCGCGCCTGGCCGGTCTTGTCGCCCTTGAAGCCGAGCCCGGTCCACGAGGCCGACACGATCGTCTTGCCGGTGTCGTCGTCGACGAGCTGGGCGAAGATGCCGCGGTTCGAGCGGTACACCGCGAGGCGCGGGCGCTCCGCGGTGCCGCGTACCTTGCCGCGCACGCGGCGGTGACGGCGCAGGCGGGCTTCGCGCGTCGTCACGGTGCCCATTCACATTCGCCAACCTTCGGTTGGACGCCCGTCTAATTGCCAACCTTCGGTTGGACGCTCATGCGCGCTTTCCGACCTTCCGGCGGACCTGCTCGCCCTCGTAGCGGATGCCCTTGCCCTTGTACGGCTCCGGCGGGCGCACCTTGCGGATCTCGGCTGCGGTCTGACCGACGACCTGCTTGTCGATCCCGCGCACGACGACCTGCGTCGGCACCGGCACCTCGAACTCGATCCCGCTGCGCGGCGTGATCCGCACGGAGTGCGAGTAGCCGACCTGGAGCTCCAGGTTCGAGCCCGCCATCGCCGCGCGGTAGCCGACGCCCTGGATCTCGAGGCGCTTCTCGAAGCCCTTCGTCACGCCCTCGACCATGTTGGCGACGAGCGTGCGGGTGAGGCCGTGGAGCGCGCGGTCGGGTCCGCGGTCGGTCGGGCGGGTGACCTTGATCACGCCGTCCGACTGCTCGATCGCGATCCGCTGCGGAACGACCTGGCGCAGCTCGCCCTTCGGCCCGTGCACTGTCACGCGGCCGGGATCGACCGTGACCGTCACCCCCGCAGGCACCTCGATCGGCTGTCTTCCAATTCTGCTCATGAGCGTTACCAGACGAAGCAGATCACTTCGCCGCCGATGCCCTCACGCTCGGCCGTCCGGCTCGTGATCACACCGCGGGAGGTGGACAGGATTGCAGTTCCCATGCCGCCGAGGACGCGCGGGAGGCGGTCCTTGCCGGCGTAGATGCGCCGGCCCGGCTTGGAGATGCGCTTGAGCCCGGTGAGGACGCGCTCGCGGCCGCGGCCGTACTTGAGCTCGACCACGAGCACCTTGTACGGCAAGTCGCCGGCCGGCTCGACGTGGTAATCACGGACGTAGCCCTCCTCCTTGAGGATGCGGGCGATCTGCTCCTTGAGCTTCGAGCTGGGCATCTCGACGCGGTCATGCAGCGCCTTGTTGGCGTTGCGGATGCGCGTGAGCATGTCGGCGACGGGGTCGGTCAGCATTTGCTTCCTCCTACCAGGAGCTCTTGGTCATCCCGGGGATCACGCCCTGATGGGCGAGCTCCCGCAGGCAGATCCGGCAGAGCCCGAACTTCTTGAACACGGCGCGAGGGCGCCCGCACTTGTTGCAGCGGGTGTAGTTGCGCACCTTGTACTTCGCGGGGCGCGCCGCCTTCGCGATCATGGACTTCTTTGCCATCTAGTCTCTGCGCTCCTCGGTGGCGAGCGGCATCCCCAGGCCGCGCAGAAGCGCGTCGGCCTGGTCGTCCGTCTCGGCGGTGGTCGTGATCGCGACGTCGAGGCCGCGGATCTCCTTGATCTGGTCGTAGTCGATCTCCGGGAAGATGATCTGCTCCCGCAGGCCGAGCGAGTAGTTGCCGCGGCCGTCGAACGAGTTCGGGTTCAGGCCGCGGAAGTCGCGGATGCGCGGCAGCGCGATCGAGATCAGCCGGTCGAGGAACTCCCACATCCGGTCGCCGCGCAGCGTGACGCGCGCACCGATCGGCATGCCCTCGCGGATCTTGAACTGAGCCACCGACTTGCGGGCGCGGCGGAGCTGTGCGCGCTGCCCGGCGATGATCGTCAGTTCGTCCATGGCCGCCTCGAGCACCTTCGCGTCGGTCTTGGCCTCGCCGACGCCCATGTTCAGCGTGATCTTCGTGATCCGCGGCGTCTGCATGATCGAGTCGAGGTCGAACTGCTCCTTCAGCGACTGGCGGAGCTCCTCGTTGTAGCGCTGCTTGAGGCGCGGGACGTAGGTCTCGTCGGCTGCGGTCGCCATCAGTCGATCTCCTGCCCGCAGCCCTCGCGACGGCAGACACGCACCTTCTGCTGACCGCGGCCCTTGACCTCCTTGAACGTGTAGCCCACCCGCGTCGGCAGGTGGCACACCGGGCAGACGAGCATCACGCTCGAGATCGGGACAGCAGCAGGCTTCTCGATGCGGCCGCCCGGCGTCATCTGCGAGCCGCCCATGCGGCTGGCGTCGCGAATCGGCCGGGGCTTCGAGTGCCGCGTGACCTGGTTCAGGTTCTCGACGATCACGCGCCCGGCACGGGGCTGCGCGTCGACGATCCGGCCCTGCTTGCCGCGGTCCTTGCCCGACAGCATCTGGACCATGTCGCCCTTCTTGACTTTCACTGTGCTGACCTCATGCTTAGAGCACCTCTGGAGCTAGCGAAACGATTTTCATGAAGTTCTTCTCGCGCAACTCGCGGGCGACGGGCCCGAAGATGCGCGTGCCGCGAGGATTCCGCTGCGCGTCGATGATCACGGCAGCGTTCTCGTCGAAGGCGATCAGCGTTCCGTCGTCGCGGCCGAACGGCTTCTTCGTCCGCACGACGACGGCCTTCACGACTTCGCCCTTCTTGATTGCGCCCTGCGGCGAAGCCGTCTTCACGGTAGCCGTGATGATGTCCCCGACGCGGGCGTACCGGCGCCGCGAGCCGCCGGCCACCCGGATGCAGAGGATCTCGCGCGCCCCCGTGTTGTCCGCGACCTTGAGACGTGTCTCCTGCTGGATCATCGGTGGACGCCTACTTCGCCTTCTCGACGATCTCGGCCAGGCGCCAGCGCTTCGTCTTCGACAGCGGCCGCGTCTCGATCACGCGGACGACGTCGCCGATCCCGGCAGTGTTGCCCTCGTCGTGGGCATGCAGCTTGTTGTTGCGCCGAATGACCTTCTTGTACTTGGCATGGATCCGGACGGTCTCGACCTGCACGACGATCGTCTTGTCGCCCTTGTCGGAGACGACGATGCCGCGGCGCTCCTGCCGACGGCCCGGGGTGGTCTCCGGCTTCGGGGTGCGGACGATCGGCTTGCGGGCCGCGGACGGCTTCCGCTCCGGCTTCGAGTGCTTGTGGCGCTCCGCACGCGGGAGGCGCTTGCGCTTCTTCTTTGGCTCCGGCTGGAGCGGGGCCTCGGCGGCAGGCTCGGGCTCGGGCGCCGGCGCCGCCTCAGCAGCGGGCTCGGCCTCGGCCGCGGGCTCGGCCTCGGCCGCAGGCTCGGCCTCGGCCTCGGGCTCCGCGGCAGCCTCGGGCTCCGCAGCAGTCTCCGGCTCCGCAGCAGTCTCCGGCTCCGCAGTCTCTGCCTGGGCCTCGGGGGTCTCGTCGGGGGTCTCTTCGTCAGCCATCTCTCTCTCGGTCTCCGTCTCTCGTCTCTCTAGCCCTGCTTCGCGAGCTCGGACTGGATCGTCAGGATGCGCGCGATCTCGCGCCGCGTCTGCCGCAGCTTGGACATGTCCTCCAGCGCGCCCGTGGCGGCCTGGAAGCGGATGTTGAACAGCTCCTTGCGCGTCTCGGCGAGCCGCTGCGCGAGGTCCTCTGCGCTCATGCTCCTCAGCTCTCTAGCCCGCAAAAAGATCACCGCTCTCTCGGCGCACGAACTTCGTCTTCACCGGCAGCTTCTGCCCGGCGAGGCGCAGCGCCTCCTTGGCGAGCGGCTCAGGCACGCCGGCGAGCTCGAACATGACGCGGCCCGGCTTGACCACTGCGACCCAGCCCTCCGGAGAGCCCTTGCCCTTGCCCATGCGGGTCTCCGCGGGCTTCTTGGTGAAGGACTTGTCGGGGAAGATGTTGATCCACACCTTCCCGCCGCGGCGGATCTTGCGGGTCATCGCGATGCGGGCAGCCTCGATCTGGCGGTTGGTGATCCAGCCGTCCTCGAGCGACTTGATGCCGAAGTCGCCGAACTGCACGGTCGCGTGGCCCTTGGTCTCGCCACGGCGCCGGCCGCGATGCATCTTGCGGTACTTGGTTCTGCGCGGCAGCAGCATCAGGCCTCATCCCCTGTGTTTGCAGGAGGCTCAGCTGCCGGAGGCTCAGCTGCCGGAGGCTCAGCTGCCGGAGCTCGGCTGCCGAGCTCGGCTGCGGGCGTCTCGGCGGCCGGCTCCTCGGCTGCTTTCGGCCTCGGCGTCCGGCTGCCCGTCGAGCGTGAGCGACGCGGGCGCGGGGACGCGGGCGCGGGAGCGGCTTCGGTCTGCGACGCCGGCGGCGTCTCCTGGACGGCCGGCTCGGTCACTGCCTGCTCGGTCACTGCCTGCTCGGTCACGGGGCCCTCGACGGCCGGCGTCTCCTCGGGCGCCGTCACGTCCGCTGCCGCAGGAGCCTGCTGCTCGCGACGAGGCTCGCCGCGGCGTCCGCCGCCGCCGCCGGGGCGGGAGCCGCGCTGGCCCGGGCGGCTGCGCCGCACGGGGCCGAGGCCCTCGCGGTCCTGGCTGCGACTGCGGCCCGCCTCGCGGGACGCGCCGAGGCCCTCGCTGACGCCGCCGCGGCGGCGTGCGGTGTCCTGGTCGCCCAGGCGGGTCTCCTTGCCGCCGCCCGGTACGCCCCCGTAGCCGGCAGGCATGATCTCGCCCTTGTTGATCCAGACCTTCACGCCGATCCGGCCGGTCGGGGTCCTGGCCTCGACGAAGCCGTAGTCGATGTCGGCGCGGATCGTGTGCAGCGGGACGCGGCCCTCGGAGTACTGCTCCGAGCGGCTCATCTCCGAGCCGCCGAGGCGGCCCGAGCACTGCACCTTCACGCCGGCGGCACCCGAGCGGATGGCCGAGGCGAGCGAGCGCTTCATCGCGCGGCGGAACGACACGCGGTTCTGGAGCTGCTCGGCGATCGACTGGGCCACGAGCTTCGCGTCGAGCTCCGGGCGCTTGATCTCGTTGATGTTGATGTGGACGTTCTTGTGGGTGAGCGCGTGGATCTCCTTGCGGAGCGCGTCGACCTCGACGCCCGACTTGCCGATCACGATGCCGGGACGCGCGGTGTAGATGTCGATCGTGATCCGCTGCTTGTCCTTGCGGATCAGGATGTCGGACAGCCCCGCGTGCGAGAGCTTCTTGATGATGTGCTCGCGGATCTTGAGGTCCTCGAGCAGCGCGCCGGCGAACTCCTTCGTGCCGACCATCCAGTTCGACTTCCAGTCGTGGATGACGCCGACCCGCAGGCCGCCGGGATGCACCTTCTGGCCCATTACGCGGCCACCTCCTTCTTCCTCCGGACACGGCGCCGCTTCGTCTCCGTCGCGGGACCGCCCTTGCCCGGCCCGGTCGTCTCGGCCTGCTCGAGCTTGATCGTGATGTGGCAGGAGCGCTTCAGGATCTGGTTGACGCGGCCGCGCGCGCGCTGCTGCCAGCGCTTCAGCGTCATGCCCTCGTCGACGTACACGGCCGCGATGTAGAGGTCGTCGCCGTTCCAGCGCAGGTGCGGGTTCGACTCGGCGTTGGCCACGGCGCTCGCCAGCACCTTCTCGACGTCCCGCGCCGCCGCGCGCGGCATGAACGCGAGAATCGTGCGCGCCTCGGGCACGCTGCGCCCGCGGATGTGGTCGACGACGAGGCGGGCCTTACGGGCGGTCACCTTCACATGGCGCGCGGTGGCGCCGACGTACGGGCGAGGCGGCGTCACCGCTTCACCTGCGTCCTCGAGTCGCCCGCGTGGCCGCGGAAGTGCCGCGTCGGCGCAAACTCGCCGAGCTTGTGGCCGACCATCTGCTCCGAGATGAACACGGGCACGTGCTTGCGGCCGTCGTGGACGGCAATCGTGTGGCCGACCATCTCGGGGAAGATCGTCGATGACCGCGACCAGGTGCGGATCATCTGCTTGCGGCCGCCGTCGTTCATCGCCGTGATGCGCGACAACAGGCGCTCCTCCACGAACGGCCCCTTCTTGGAGCTCCGTGACACTTAACGCTTCTCCTTCCCGCGGCGGCGGCCGCGGACTATGAGCTTGTCCGATTCCTTGTGCTTGCCGCGGGTGCGCTTGCCGAGCGTCGGCACGCCCCACGGGGTGACCGGATGCCGGCCGCCCTTCGACTTGCCCTCGCCCCCGCCGTGCGGGTGGTCGACCGGGTTCATCGCCGAGCCGCGGACGGTCGGGCGCTTCCCGAGCCAGCGCGAGCGGCCCGCCTTGCCGCCGGTGATGTTGCCGTGGTCGACGTTGCCGACCTGGCCCACCGTCGCGCGGCAGGTCAGAAGCACGCGGCGCATCTCGCCCGAGGGGAGACGGAGCGTCGCGTAGCCCTGGTCCTTGGCGACGAGCTGGATGCCCGCGCCGGCGGAGCGGGCCATCTGGCCGCCCTTGCCGGGCTTGAGCTCGACGTTGTGCACGAGCGTGCCGGTCGGGATGTTCTCGAGCGGCAGCGCGTTCCCCGGCTTGATGTCCGAGCCGGGGCCCGAGGAGACCTGGGAACCGACGCGCAGACCTGCGGGCGCGAGGATGTACGACTTGAAGCCGTCCGCGTAATGCAGCAGAGCAATCCGCGCGGACCGGTTCGGGTCGTACTCGATCGCGGCCACCTTCGCCGGGATGCCGTCCTTCGTACGCTTGAAGTCGATGATCCGGTAACGGCGCTTGTGGCCGCCGCCCTGGTGCCGCGTCGTGATGCGACCGTTGACGTTGCGGCCGCCCTTCTTGGTCAGCTTCTCGGTCAGCGCCTTCTCGGGCTTCGACTTCGTCACGTCGGCGAAGTCGGAGACCGTCATGAAGCGACGGCCGGGGCTGGTGGGCTTGAACCTGCGGACGGGCATCAGAGCTGCGCTCCCTGGAAGACCTCGATGGTTTGACCGGGCTTGAGCTGGACGATCGCCTTCTTCCAGCCGGGCTTCGTGCCCTTGAAGAGGCCGCGACGCTTGGGCTTCGCCTGGACCTTGAGCACGTTGACGCGCACGACGTTCACCTCGAAGAGCTCCTCGACCGCGTGGCGGATCTGGGTCCGGTGGGCGTCGGGATGCACCTTGAAGGTGTACTGGCCGTGTACCGCGCCGTGGTAGCTCTTCTCGGAGACGATCGGCGCGAGAACGATCTGGTGCGGGAGCATCAGCGCGCCCTCGTTTCGACGGTGGGAAGCGCGGCCTCGCTCACGACGAGCGAGCGCGCCCAGACGACGGCGCCGACCTCGAGCTCCGACGGAGCGACGACGACGACCCGGGGCAGGTTGCGAAAGCTCTTCGCCGCCGTGAGCTCCTCTTCGGTGAGGACGATCAGCGTCGGCGCGGCGAGCCCCGAGGCCTCGAGCACGCTCTTACCTGCCTTGGTCGACGGCTCCTCGAACGTCGTTGCGTCGATCAGCGCCAGCGACCCCGCCTGCGCATGGCCGGCGAGAGCGGACCGGAGCGCCGCCTTCCCGGCCTTGCGGTTGACCTTGAGCTCGAACGAGCGGGGCACCTTGTTGAACACGTGGCCGCCGCCCGTGAACTGCGCGGCACGCGTGGTGCCGGCGCGGGCCCGGCCCGTGCCCTTCTGGCGCCACGGCTTCGAGCGGCCTCCCGAGACGAGCCCACGGCTCTTCGAGGCAAACGTGCCTGCGCGCTGGGCGTTCTGCTCGGCGCGCACGGCCTCGTGGACGAGGTGCGGCTTGATCTCGGCGCCGAAGATGTCAGAGTCGAGCGAGACGTCCTTGGAGGCCGAGCCCTTGGCGCCCTCTCCCTGCGCGCTCAGCACGACTGCCTTCGGGGCGGCCATCAGGCGCGCACCTCCACCAGGCCGTTCTTCGGGCCCGGAACCGAGCCCGCGACCAGCAGCAGGTTCCGCTCCGCATCGACCGAGTGGACCTTGAGCCCGAGCTGCGTCACGCGCTTGCCGCCCATCCGGCCCGCCATCTTCACGCCCTTGAAGACGCGCGAAGGCGTGGCGGACGCACCGACCGAGCCGGGGGCCCGAACGTTGTGCGAGCCGTGGGCCCGCGGACCGCTGCTGAAGTTGTGCCGTTTGATCGTGCCCTGAAAGCCCTTGCCGATCCCGATCCCGGCCACCTTCACCTCGTCGCCGGGCTCGAAGACGGCAACCGTGACCGTCTCGCCCTCGACGGCACCGTCGATCTCGCCCCGGAACTCGACGAGCGTCCGGTGCGGGCCGACGCCGGAGCGCTTGAGGTGCCCGAGCTCGGGCAGCGTGACCTTCCACTCCTTGACCGGGTCGAACGCAAGCTGGATCGCCTCGTACCCGTCCGTGTCCTTCGTCTTCACCTGCACGACCGGGCACGGGCCGGCCTCGATCACGGTGACACCGGTGAC
Source organism: uncultured Actinomycetes bacterium (assembly GCA_963792135.1). Classification (GTDB taxonomy): domain Bacteria; phylum Actinomycetota; class Thermoleophilia; order Gaiellales; family Gaiellaceae; genus PALSA-600. The sequence goes on from CAWBVD010000012.1 coordinate 117,210, forward strand.
CGAGCCGGTCTCCTCGTCGAAGACCTGCGTCATGCCGAGCTTGCGACCCAATATTCCTTTAGCCATTCAGCATGCCTTTTGTCATCTAGAGCTTGATCTCGATGTCGATGCCCGCCGGGAGATCGAGCCGCATCAGCTGGTCGATCGTCTTCGGCGTCGGGCTGAGGATGTCGATGAGGCGCTTGTGCGTCCGGACCTCGAAGTGCTCGCGCGAGTCCTTGTCCTTGAACGGGCTGCGAATCACGCAGTAGACGTTCTTCTCGGTCGGCAGGGGCACCGGTCCGGTGATCGTCGCACCGCTCCTCTGAGCGGTGTCGACGATCTGCCGGGCAGACCGGTCGAGTTGCTGGTGGTCGTAGCCCTTGAGCCGGATACGGATCTTCCCTTGCGCCATGGGAGCTGCCCTACTTGATGATCTCGGTGACCACGCCGGCGCCCACGGTGCGGCCGCCCTCGCGGATGGCGAAGCGGAGGCCCTGATCCATGGCGATCGGCTGGATCAGGTCGATCTTCATGTTCGTGTTGTCGCCCGGCATGACCATCTCCTGGCCCTCCGGAAGGGCGATCGAGCCGGTCACGTCCGTGGTGCGGAAGTAGAACTGCGGCCGGTAGTTGTTGAAGAACGGCGTGTGGCGGCCGCCCTCGTCCTTCGAGAGGACGTACACCTCGGCGTTGAACTGGGTGTGCGGCGTGATCGAGCCCGGCTTCGCGAGCACCTGGCCGCGCTCGACCTCCTCGCGCTTGACACCCCGGAGCAGCGCACCGGCGTTGTCGCCGGCCTGGGCGAAGTCGAGGGTCTTCTGGAACATCTCGAGCCCGGTGACGACCGTCTTCGCGACCTCGGGATGGATGCCGACGATCTCGACCTCATTCCCGACCTCGCACTTGCCCTGCTCGATGCGACCCGTGACGACCGTGCCGCGGCCCGTGATCGTGAACACGTCCTCGATCGGCATCAGGAACGGCTTGTCGACGTCGCGCGTCGGCTCCGGGATGTAGGTGTCGACGGCCTCCATGAGCTCGAGGATCTTCGGCGTCCACTCGGGGTCGCCCTCGAGCGCCTTCAGCGCCGAGACCTGCACGACCGGGATGTCGTCGCCCGGGAACTCGTACTTGGAGAGCAGCTCGCGGACCTCGAGCTCGACGAGCTCGAGCAGCTCGGGGTCGTCGACCATGTCGGCCTTGTTGAGCGCGACCACGATCGCCGGCACCTCGACCTGGCGGGCCAGGAGGATGTGCTCGCGGGTCTGCGGCATCGGGCCGTCGGCGGCGCTGACGACGAGGATCGCTCCGTCCATCTGGGCGGCGCCGGTGATCATGTTCTTGATGTAGTCCGCGTGGCCCGGGCAGTCGACGTGGGCGTAGTGGCGGTTCGCCGTCTCGTACTCGACGTGAGCGGTGTTGATCGTGATGCCACGCGCGCGCTCCTCCGGAGCGTTGTCGATCGACGCGAAGTCGCGCACCTGTGTGTTGCCGGCACCCGACTCGGCGAGCACCTTCGTGATGGCCGCCGTGAGCGTCGTCTTGCCATGGTCGATGTGCCCGATCGTGCCGACGTTGACGTGCGGCTTCGAGCGCTCGAACTTCTGCTTGGCCATTTGCTCTCTTCCTCCAGTTGGAACTGTCTAGTGAGACTTCTCTTTACGAGCCGCCGCGCCGTGCTAGCTGCCACCTTGGGCGACGATCTCATCGGCGATCGACTTCGGGACGTCCTCGTACCGCTCGAACTGCATGGTGAAATCTGCGCGCCCCTGCGACATCGAGCGCAGGTCGGTCGCGTACCCGAACATCTCCGACAGCGGCACGATCGCCTTCACGACCTGCGCGTTGCCGACGGGGCTCATCGACTCGATGCGGCCGCGGCGCGAGTTGAGGTTGCCGATCACGTCGCCGAGGTACTCGTCCGGCGTCGTGACCTCGACGGCCATGACCGGCTCGAGCAGCTTCGGCTTCGCCCGCTTCATCGCCTCCTTGAAGGCCATGGAGCCCGCGATCTTGAAGGCGCGTTCGCTCGAGTCGACCTCGTGGTAGCTGCCCTCGATCAGCTCGACCTTGACGTCGACGACGGGATAGCCCGCGAGGATGCCCGAGCCCATTGCCTCCTCGATGCCCGCGTCGACCGCCGGGATGTACTCCTTCGGGATCTTGCCGCCGACGATCTTGTCCACGAACTCGTAGCCGGCGCCCGGCTCCTGCGGGTACAGGTTGATGGTCGCGTCGCCGTACTGGCCCGAGCCGCCGGTCTGGCGGACGAACCTGCCCTGGATCTTCTCGGCCGGCTGCGAGACCGTCTCGCGGTAGGCCACCTGCGGCCTGCCGACGTTCGCATCGACGTTGAACTCGCGCTTGAGGCGGTCGACGATGATCTCGAGGTGGAGCTCGCCCATGCCGGAGATCAGGGTCTGCCCGGTCTCCTCGTCGGTCGTGACGCGGAAGGTCGGGTCCTCGTCGGCGAGCCGTGAGAGGCCCGTGCCGAGCTTGTCCTGGTCGGCCTTCGACTTGGGCTCGACCGCGACCGAGATGACCGGGTCGGGGAAGGTCATCGACTCGAGCACGATGGGCGCGCTCTCGGCCGACAGCGTGTCGCCGGTGGTCGTGGCCTTGAGCCCGACGCCCGCGGCGATCTCGCCCGCGCCGATCTCCTCGCGCTCCTCGCGGTGGTTGGCATGCATCTGCAGGATGCGGCCGACCCGCTCGGTCTTGCCGGTCGAGGTGTTGAGGATGCGGTCGCCGGCCTTCAGCTTGCCGCTGTAGACGCGGAAGTAGGTGAGCTTGCCGACGTACGGGTCGGACATGACCTTGAACGCGAGCGCCGAGAACGGCGCCTCCATCGAGGCGGGCCGCTCGGCCTCGGCCTCGGTCTTCGGGTCGATGCCCTGGACCGGCGGCACGTCGAGCGGGCTCGGCAGGTAGTCGATGACCGCGTCGAGCAGGGGCTGGACGCCCTTGTTCTTGAACGCGCTGCCGAGCAGCACCGGCGTGATCTCGTCGGCCAGCGTGCCGGAGCGGAGCGCCCGGCGGATCTGGTCCGGCGTGACCGAGCTCTCGTCCTCGATGTAGGCCTCGAGCACCTCGTCGTCGAAGACGGAGATCGCATCGATCAGCTGGTGGTGGTACTCCTGTGCCTGCTCGGCGAGCTCGGCCGGGATCTCGCCGACCTCGAGCTGCTGGCCGAGGTCGTCCCTGTAGACGATCGCCTGCATCTCGACCAGGTCGATCACGCCCCGGAAGTTCTCCTCCGAGCCGATCGGGATCTGCGCCGGTACCGGGTTCGCGCCCAGGCGGTCGCGCATGGACTGCACGGCGGCGAAGAAGTTCGCGCCGGTGCGGTCCATCTTGTTGATGAACGCGATCCGCGGGACCTTGTACTTGTCGGCCTGGCGCCAGACGGTCTCCGACTGCGGCTGTACGCCCGCGACCGAGTCGAACACGGCAACCGCACCATCGAGGACGCGCAGGCTGCGCTCCACCTCGACCGTAAAGTCCACGTGCCCGGGCGTATCAATAATGTTGATCCGATGGTCGCGCCAGAACGCCGTCGTCGCAGCCGACGTGATGGTGATGCCGCGCTCCTGCTCCTGCGCCATCCAGTCCATCGTCGCCGCGCCCTCGTGCACCTCACCCATCTTGTGGGTGCGTCCGGTGTAGTAGAGGATCCGCTCGGTCGTGGTCGTCTTGCCCGCATCGATGTGGGCCATGATCCCGATGTTGCGGACGCGGTCGAGCCCGATCCGTGATTCAGCTACTGCCAAGTCCTTGTCCCTTTCCGTTACCAGCGGCGCCTTTGATCTACCAGCGATAGTGGGCGAAGGCCTTGTTGGCCTGCGCCATGCGATACATGTCGTCCTTGCGCTTGAAAGCCGCTCCCTGCTGCTCCAGCGCGTCCAGTATCTCGCCCGCGAGCTTGTCCGCCATGTGCTTCTCCCGGCGCTCGCGCGAGTACGTGACGAGCCAGCGTAGCGCCAGCGTGCGTCCCCGGCGCTGCGGCACCTCGACCGGCACCTGGTAGTTCGCGCCGCCGACGCGGCGGCTGCGGACCTCGAGTACCGGCGTGACCGTCTTCACGGCCTGCTCGAGCACCTCGGCCGGCGGGCGGCCCGTCTTCGAGCCGACCTTGTCGAGCGCGCCGTAGACGATCGACTCGGCGGTCGACTTCTTGCCGTGGAGCATCACGCGGTTGACGAGCTGCGTGACGAGCACGTTGTCGTAGACCGGGTCGGACGACAAAGGGCGGGGCTGGATCTCAGCGCGGCGGGGCATTCAGAATCTCCTGACTACGACGTCTTCTTCGCGCCGTACTTGCTGCGGGCCTGCTTGCGGTCGGCGACGCCCGACGCGTCGAGCGCGGCGCGGATCACCTTGTAGCGGTAGCCCGGCAGGTCCTTCACGCGGCCGCCGCGGACGAGCACGACGGAGTGCTCCTGCAGGTTGTGCCCCTCACCGGGGATGTACGTCCCGACCTCGATGCCGTTCGTGAGCCGCACGCGCGCGATCTTCCGCAGCGCCGAGTTCGGCTTCTTGGGCGTCATCGTGGACACGCGCGTGCACACGCCGCGCTTCTGCGGCGCGCCCTGGAGCGCAGGCGTCTTCGTCTTCTCGCGCTTCGAGGTGCGGCCCTTGCGAATCAGCTGGTTGACAGTCGGCATGAGTTCAGGATTCTCCGGCTAGGTTGTTTTCCTCTAGAGGGGACGAAACGAGCAGCGCGAGCCCGTGGACGGGCGCGCCGAACCGGGAAAAGATGGTAGCAAAGGGGGTCTAGTGGGTGTCGGAATCCGGTTTCGGTGCTTCACTGAGAGAAACCCGAGGAAAAGGCGGAGTTCGGGGCTAGGCACGTGACGACAGGGCTGGCGGTCGGGATAGCGGTCGGTGTCGGCTGCGCGTTTGTGGCGCTCGCAGTCGTGCTGATAACCACGCAGAGAGCGAACAGACGTGTTCGCGAGCTCGAGCGGCAGGTCACCGACCTGTCGGCGCGCCGGAACGGAGTCGGGCTCGACTTCGCCTCCTCCCTCGACCCCGTGAGCGTGATCGACCGCGTGCTCGACTCCGTCGTCGCGCTGCCGGGGATCGACGCGGCGCTGATCTCGATCGGCGACGGCGAGCCGGACGGCGACGAACGGGGCGTCGGCGCCTACGCCGTGGGCCTGAGCGACGAGGAGAGCGAGCGCACCCTGCCCTACATGCGCGCCAACGACGCGCTCCGCGCGATCGAGGTCACCTATCGCTACCGCCTCGAGGACGTCAACGCCAGCTCGAAGATCCCGCACAAGGCGCTGATCGTGGCGCTGCGCGCCGAGGGCGACGTGATCGGCTCGCTCGCGGCCGTCTCGCGCTCCCGGCAGACGGCGTTCTCCCCCGAGACCGAGGACGCGCTGGAGATGATCGCGCGCCGCGCCGGCCAGGCGGTCTGGAACGCGCTCCGCTTCGCGGAGGCGCGCGAGCACGCCGAGCTCGACTCGCTCACGGAGCTCCACAACCGGCGGCTCTTCTACGAGTTCCTCGGGCGCGAGATCGCGCGCGCCCGGCGCTACGAGCGCGACCTCTCGCTGATCGTGTTCGACCTCGACGACTTCAAGCGGATCAACGACCGGATCGGACACCTCATGGGCGACTCGGTGCTGGTCAAGGTCGCGGAGAGCGTGCGCGCGGTGGTGCGCGCGACCGACATTCCCTGCCGCGTGGGCGGCGACGAGTTCGCGGTGATCCTGCCGGAGGCAGGCCGTGACGACGCCGAGCTCCTGGCCGACCGCATCGCGCTCGCGATCCGGGGCCAGAAGATCGAGAAGGTCGGGGCCCTGAAGATCTCGGCGGGCGTCGCCGAGCTGCGCATGGAGGAGACGGCCGCCGACCTCTTCAAGCGCGCGGACGACGCGCTGCTCCGCGCCAAGGGCGACGGCAAGGGCCGGATCGTCGCGGGCTAGCAGCTAGCCAGCGTAGGCGAGCTGCACGTCGACGTTCGACGCCGTGTAGAGGTGGCTTGCGGGCGGGCCGCAGAAGACCTGGAGCACGAGGGCTTTCGGCGCCAGCGTCAGCTGCATCGGCGTCCCCTTCGGGCACGCGCCGTCCCGCGAGGCGAGGACGCGCCCGGAGAACAGCAGCCCGCCGACCACGCCGCCGGTCTGCGAGACGGTCGCCGACGTGCCGGCGAGGCGATACCCGCCGACCTGCAGCGTCCCGTGTGACCCCGGGCCGAACAACGATCCGCGGCCGCGACACGTGAGATCCGCCCCAAGGCAGGTGAAGGCGTAGTCCACCGGGGCGGGGCCCAGATCCACGATCGTGACCGTGAACTGCCCGCTGTTGTCCGCCGACGAGCCCTTGGCCGCGTCAGCGGCAACAAAGCCGAGGCGGCCCTGGATCCCGGCCACGTAGGCCGTGTAGGTATGGGAGGCGCTGTAGCCTCGGATCGGCCGGGACGGCAACGTCAGCTGGTCGAGCCCCACGCCGTTCACCTTCAGCGCCTGCCAGTTCTGCGGCGTCGGACAGCGCCAGGCCGCGTAGCAGTACAGGGCATCGACGCCGATATCCGGCTGGGCAACCGCCGCCGGGTCGCCGGCCGCGCAGCTCGTGTCGGTGCACCAGTCGGAGACGGTGCCGTCGACCTGCACCTTGTAGAGGTGGCCGGCGAGGAGCGAAAGCGAGCTGTAGAGCGTCGTCGGGCTCACGTTCGAGACCGTCAGCGTGTCGGTGGCGCGGCTCGAGCCACCGAGCGCGATCGACAGGACCCCCGCGAGAAGCAGCAGCCGCACGTCGCAAGACTAAGCTCTGGGCGGTGAAGGCGAACCGCTCCGTTCCGTCTGCGACCGTCGTCCCGGTGCTGATCTATCCCGACGTCCGCGCCGCGGTGCGGTTCCTGGAGGAGGCGTTCGGGTTCACCGAGCGGCTGCAGATCGGCGAGGACCACCGTTCGCAGCTCAGCTTCGGCGACGGCGCGGTGATCGTCGGCGACGTCCGCCACGGCCGCGTCCCGCCACGGCCGGGCGAGTCGACATCCAGCGTGCTCGTCCGGGTCGAGGACGCGCGCGGCCCACTGTGAGCACGCGCGGGCGCACGGCGCGACGATCACGATGGAGCCCACCGACTTCGAGTACGGCGAGCGGCAATACCACGCCGCCGATCCGTGGGGCCACCAATGGACGTTCGGGGAGACGCTCGAGGACATCGACCCCGCATCGTGGGGCGGGACGCTGAAGGTGCCGTAAGGTAGACGAAGGCGGTCCCGCGGAACCGCAGGATCGTGCTACAGGTAGCACCTGAGGTGACAAAGCGCGTCTGCGCGCGGCGCAGGTCGCCAGGGTCAGCGCTGGACGAGGACGCTGCGTGCGCGAAAGCCGATCGCGCCCAGGTGCCCTGTCTCGAACTGGCCGCCCACGGTGACGAGAAGCGACGGTCGAGTGGCGACCCGCGCGCGCAAGGCGGCGCACGCGATGCGGGTCGACCGACCGCCCGAGACAGCCGCCGAGCACGTCGTGCGTCGGTCGAGCACGAGTGTGACCGGGGTACCGACTCGGACCTTCGGGCCTGCCTGCTGCATCACGACCGCCGCCGCATAGGAGCTCGGCGCAACCCATCGGGCGACCCTGAGCTCCAACCGCCAGTTCGGCACGTTCCCCGCGTGCGCACGATCTGCGAGGGTGACGGCCAGGGCCGTCGCCAAGGCCGAGAGACCGACGCACACGATTCGCCACCCTCTGGCGGACCTTGGCGAGCACGAGCTGACGTGGTGCATATGGGCCACGATAGTTTCGTATTCCGCTGCCTCTCCGCCTCGTGCTGAGCCCGGCATACGAGTTTCGGCAATCGGATTAAGGAACTCGTCGCTTCCCACACTCACCCTGGAAGGAGCTTCAAGTGGCTCTCGGCCCAGATTCCGCAGCCCCGGGCAAGCGAGCTGAAGCGTCGGATCAGCGATCTGTCGGCATCAGCGTCAGCAGGTGTTCGTCTTGGCGTCGGATGGCACACGACACACCTGGTGGGCACCACAGCCTGTGTTCCGCGGCCCTCGCGAACCGCGGTGGTGGCACGTCGAAGCGGTCAACCGGTGTCGGCGTCGGCGGAGCTGGCTCCTTTCTCTTTGAGCCATCCGATGACGTTCTCCTGGCGGGTGCCAAGGCCGCTGGCCGCGTCCAGCGGGGTGCCGTGGGCGTAGTCGGGTTCCCAGTTCAGGTCGGCGCCGGCGGCCAGGAGGCGTTCGGCGGCGCGGCGCTGCCCGCCCGCGCAGGCGTGCCAGAACGCCTGGGACACCTCCTCCGTCGTCGGGTTCGCGGTGTCGAGCAGCTCCTCGAGGCGGTCGAGCATGCCGAGCGCGCCGGCGTGCCACAGCTTGTCGACCCGGGCGCCGCGGGCGACCAGGAGGCGGGCGACGTGCCAGCAGGCGTACCCGATGGCGTTGTCGAGCGGGGTGCCGATCGACCCGTTAGGGACTTCGATGTCGGCGCCGCCGTCGATGAGCGCGGCGGCGACGTCGACGTCGTCGCTGCTGGCTGCCCAGTGCAGCGGCGTTTCGGAGCCTGGCTCGGGGTCTCGGTAGTTGGGGTCGGCGCCGGCCGCGATGAGGAGCGGAACGATCTGGGGGCCGTTGGGGAAGTAGCCGGGCCAGTCGGCCACGACGTGCAGCGCCGTGCGGGTCTTGAAGCGACCACCGAGCGGGCCTCTGGCGAGCTCCGGGGTGTCGGCGACGATCCGTTGGACTGCATCGATGTCGCCGGAGTGGATGGCGGCGACCAGGGCGGCCGCCGTCTCGTGATCGGCGGTCATGGCTGCTGATCGATGATCGCGGTCTTCGCCAAGCGAGAGAGTCTAGGCCGAGCGGCTAGGTCCCACTGGTCAGTCGAGAGAACGGTGACGTGCCCCACGGTGAGCGAATGCCATCCGATGAAGTCGCTTGGATCGAGGCCGCGGCCGGCGCGGTCAGCTCTCGATGCGGAAGACAGGGTGGTCGGGGGCGATCCGCGCGAGCTCGTCGGCGGGCGCGTCGGGCCCGACACCGCCAAAGAACTGCCCGACCTCCCACTTCCATCGGCGAAGGTACTCGCGCAGGATCGGCTCCTTCTCGACGTCCGGGACCTCGAGCGCCGAAAACGGCTCGCTCCGCCGCCCGAGCAGCAGGTTCCCCCGGCCGGCTACGCGAAGGTTGCGAACCCACTGGGTCTGCCCGCGAGGCGCGACGAGGTAGCGATTCCCGTCGAACGCGAGCAGGTTGACTGGCGTCCGTCTGGGCTCGCCGCTCTTCCGACCGGACACCTCGAGAACACGCGACCCCGCAACGCTGATCCCGAGGCGGGTGAGCCATGCCACCGCGCGGTTGAACACGTTACGGGTGAACCAATCCGGCTTGCGGTAATGCGGCTGAGTCACCATCCTGCGCACGGTACCGCCCGGCGAGTGGCCGGCGAACGTGGCCTGACTTCGGGCGGCCGCGTCGAGCGCAACAACCATCGGCTGCGCGAGCGTGCGGGAAGACATCCTGAAGGGCCCAGTCGAATCTAACCGGCGGGCTCGTCCGGCCTTCTCCTGCGCGCTGGGCGGCTCGTGTCAGCAGGCTCGTGTGAGCCGGCGCGCGTTCGTGCCGTCCTCGCGGGCGATGTCGATGCCGCATTCGCCGGTGTGCGTGTAGACGACGAGGCCGTGCGAGAAGCTCGGGGCGCCGCCGTTGATGTCCGACGCCGGGAGCCTTGTGAGGTGCGATCCGTCCCGTGCGTGAACGAGAGCGACCGACCTGCGCAGGCCGCCGGCGATCCACTTTGCGTCCGGCGACCAGGCGATTTGCGCGCCGATGCGTCGCGTCAGACGCCGTACGGTGCCGGTGTGGAGGTGCGGATCCAGAGGCCGCCGCCGGTGTAGGCGACGTAGGTGCCGTGCGGCGACCAGATCGTGTACGCGCCGCCGCCGGCGACGATCGAGTTGCCGTCGAGGTCGATCACGAGGTCGTTGGCGAGCGAGAGCGCGAGCCTGGTGCCGTCGGGCGAGAACGTCGGGCGGCGGGCCTGGAAGGTGTCGTAGATCTGGCGCGGAGCCGTCCCGTCGCTGTTGATCAGCCAGATCGGGGTGCAGCGGAAGCAGATCTGGAAGCGGGAGTAGGCGATCGTGTTTCCGTCCGGCGACCAGGACGGCTGCCAGCTTTCGACGTCGTGCGTCGGGTCGTCGGTTGTGAGCCGCACCGGCGTCGCGGTAGCGAGGTCGACGCGCCAGATGCTTGTGTCGGTGTCGTAGACGAGGCTGCTGCCGTCGGGCGACCAGGCGAGATGCTGCGGCGAGACCCGTGGCACCAGCACGCGCCGATGGCTCCCGTCGGCGTCGACGAGGTCGATCGACGCACTGCCGCCGTCGGCATGAACGAACGCGACGGTCTTCAGACCTGTCGGTTGCGCGAGCGTTCAGGAGTGTTCCCCGATTGAGCTAGCGCGATCTCTCGCCTCACCGGGTCCGAGACGCCAGGCGCAGCGTGTGGCCGTGCGGCGCGAAGGGGCCTTGTCCTGGAAGGAACCCGGTGACGACGTCGAACACGAGCCGGTTTTCCATTGCGGAGCGCAACGTCGTACGACCCTTCATCGGATGTGTGAGCGTCGATGATCTCGAGCGGTAGCGACCGGCACGCCTGGTCGAGGTGTGGCAGAAGATGCAGTTCGGGTTCCTCGGCAACCCAACGCGGGCGACCCATCACCTCAACCAGGTCGGCGGCGCCGTCAACAAACGCAGTGGCGTCCGCCACGCCTTCTCCCCGGTCGTCACCGTCCCAGCGACAAGCCATCAGACGGAGCATTTCAGAAGCGGCCTGCAGCGGTTGGCGCTCGCGGCGTGGCGAGTCGGGTCACCATACGAGGTAGTAGATCTCCACCTCTTCGTCGCCGGGTTCGTTGAAATGACCGTAGATCTCCCAACGCGGCCCGACTCGTTCGAGACCGAGGCGGTCGCACTCGTCCATCACCGCGCGATGTGCCGGCCCGACGTCCCAGCTTCCGCGATGCATAGCCATCACGACACGGCCTGCGGGCAGCGCCGAGGCGATGATCCGCCCGAGCGGCGCGAACGATCCAGCGACCTCGACGCCGACTTCCACATTGGGCACGTCGTCCTTGTAGAGCATCACGTTGCGCCCCGGCGCAATCTGGCTCCTTCTCGGCCTGACCACAGACCACACCTCGTCGAGCAGGCGCGGCCAGATCTCGGGATACTCCTCCCAACTCGTCGTCTCTGCAACGACTGCGGTCGGCTGCGCGTCAACGATCAAGCTGCGACACGTTCACCGGACACGTCGTCCGAAGCGCACGATCAAGCTAGTCAAGTTGCTGAGCGTAACCGAGTCGAGCGGAAGCATGTTCCCTAACCGCGGGCGTAAGGAGCGGATCGCGGGGCGTCCACACACGTGCCGCACGCTCGACGGCTCCAAGTCGCCCGCGGACGCCGGGAGCCAGGCCGTTCGGCTGCCAGCGTGTCGCCCAGGCGTCTCAGCTCACCGCGGTTCCGCCTCCGCGTGACTGCTCGCGGGTCTCCACGCGTCCGCGGCGTCGGCGATCACGGTGTTGATGGGGTCGGTGCGCGGGTATAAGTCAGGGACGGTGAGGCGGTTTCTCTTCATCGCGATTCTCGCTTGCAGCGCCCTCGCGCCGGCGGGTGCTCGGGCGGGCCCGCCGCATGTGCACGTGACGGTGTCGGCGTTCGCCCGTGCCGGGATGGGCATGGACAGCATCGTCTGGACCGGCAGCGAGTTCCTGTACGTCGTGAACACGATGAACACGGTGTGGTCGGCACCGCCGGCGGGCCTCCCGATCAGGCAGATCGCAACGATGCCGAGCTCGGAGAGGAGACTCGCTGCGTGCTCTCGCCCGGAACGCATGGCTTTCCGGCCGGGGTGATCTTCTGTCACTCGCCCGACAACAAGGTCGCGATCAAGCTCGGCAACACCCTCACCAAGAAGGGCAACGGCCTCGAGGGCGCAATCGCAATCGGGTGACCCCAGAGGCCGCCCTCGAGACCGGCTGACGATCGGATAGATGGCACACCGGACCACCGCGACGGCGGAGTCCTCGACGCTGCCCATCACGATCACGTTCCTTTTCTTGTTGGCGGCGGCCTTTGCGTGGCCGGGTGAAAACCTCGTGGCGAGAGCGCGCCCGGTTTGCGTCATGAAGCTCCTATGACTGTCAAGTGGTGAGCGAAAACGCTCCGCTGCGCGAGCGCCCTTACGCCTGACGCCGCGTCCTCAGGCCGAGGGCGTGGTGCTGCCGACCTTCACCGCCACCTCGTCGGTCGCGACCCCGTCCGTCGACTGGCTCGCGCACCCGGCCGGCGCCGACGAGGGCCCCGAGCAGATCGGGTAGCGGTAGTGGTAGATGTAGGCGTAGACCCACTTCGGCGCCAGGTCCAGCCTGCGCGTGAAGGTGTAGACGCCGCCGCGCCCGGTCGTCGCGTGGCCGATCTCCTTCTGCGCCGAGTAGTCGGTGCTCTGGCCGCCGTAGACGTGAACGTTGATGCCGACGCGCGGCTTGCCGGCAGCCGTCAGCGTCCCGACGACGGTCAGCGTCTTCGTGGCCGGGTTGTAGACGGCCTTCGGCTTCGCGTCCTCGGGGATCGGCTGCGTGCCGCGCAGCTCGTAGCGGGTCTTCGGGTCGGGCTTGCCGTTCGCTCCGAGCGGGACGACCATCGCGCTGAAGCGGTAGTTCCCCGGCTTCGACGGGTTGCGGAAGACCTGCCGCGTCGCGAAGTAGATCTCGTCTGCCGTCAGCTTGAGCTTCTGCAGCGAGCCGAGGCAGACCGTGAGCAGATAGCCGGGCCCGCGGCGGTCCACCGCGACGGGAATGCTGAGCTCGCCATGCGTGCCGTTGAGCACCATCCACCAGGTCGCTGCGTGGGTGCCGTCTGCGCATCCGGCCGTCGCGGGGTCGGAGTCGAACGCCGCCCGAGGCGCGACCTCGAACTCGCCCTTGTAGGTGCCGCGGTTCGTGTCCACCTCGGCGTCGCCGAGCACGAACTGTGTGCGATGGACGAGTGAGACGCCGTACCCGGCCGGCGTCTGGATGGTGATAATCGCCGGCTTCGGGGCCGAGGTCAGGTTGTAGAGGTCGAAGTAGAGCCCGTTCGCCTGGCCGAGGTCGTGGAAATCGCCGCCGACGTCGAACACCGGGAACGTGGCGGCGGTGCCGTGTTCCTCCCGGGCCGCCGCACCGCCCGGAAGGAACACGGCCACTGCGAGCAGCAGCGCGAGGGCCCCGACAGCACGGCGAAGCACGCCTTCTCCGGTGCCGGTCCCCACGGCGTCCAGGGTAGGGAATGCGACTGACCGCGTTAACAGGCGAGAGGCCGGAATGTGCCCGGCCTCTCGCCTAGTCAATTACGGCTTGCTAGTCCTCGATCTCGCCGAGATCGCCGGCGTCGCCCGCAGGCTCGCCGCCGTCGCCGGAAAGCTCGAGGTCGCCGTCGAACGTCAGCGACGGGCCGATGCCCTCGATCTCCTCGAGCTCCTGCAGCAGCACGTCGTGCTGGTAGGGCTCGTGGGCGATCGGCTCGGTCGGGCCGATGTCGATCGAGCGGTACCGGCGCAGGCCGGTCGCCGCCGGGATCAGCTTCCCGATGATGACGTTCTCCTTGAGACCGAGCAGGCGGTCGATCTTGCCCTCGATCGAGGCATCGGTGAGCACCTTCGTCGTCTCCTGGAAGGAGGCGGCCGAGAGGAACGACTCCGTCGCCAGCGACGCCTTCGTGATCCCGAGGATCAGCGGCTCGAACGTCGCCGTCTCGCCGCCGTTCGCCTTCGCCTTGTCGTTCTCGCGCTCGAGCACCGCCTTGTCGACGAGCTGGCCCGGCAGCAGGTCGGTCTCGCCGGCGCTCTCGACGCGGACCTTCTTCAGCATCTGGCGGACGATCAGCTCGATGTGCTTGTCGTGGATCTCGACACCCTGGGACTTGTAGACCTTCTGCACCTCGGCGACGAGGTACAGCTCGGTCGGGGTCGAGCCCTTGAGCGCGAGCAGGTCGGCCGGGTTGCGCGAGCCCTCGTTGAGGGCATCGCCCGGCTCGACGATCTCGCCGTTCTGCGACGAGGAGCCTGCGTGCGGCGCGGCAGCTGGACCTCGACTGGATCCGCGAGCTCGCCATCAGGCCCGACCGCTGTCGGGTGGATGGTGACCTTCGGGCCCCGCTCGGTCAGCTCGACCTCGATGCGGCCGCCGACCTCGACGAGCGTCGCGGCACCCTTCGGGTTCCGCGCCTCGAAGATCTCGACGACACGCGGGAGGCCGTGCGTGATGTCGGAGCCGGCGACGCCGCCCGTGTGGAACGTACGCATCGTCAGCTGCGTGCCCGGCTCGCCGATCGACTGCGCGGCGACGATGCCGATCGCATCGCCGATCTCGCACATCTCACCGGTGGCGAGGAACACGCCGTAGCAGGCCTGGCACACGCCGGCCTCGGCGCGGCACTTGAGCACCGACCGTACGGGAACGGTGCCTTCAGGACCCAGCTCGGTCTCGAGCTCCTCGACGAGCGCGTTGGTCACGATCGCGCCGAGGTCGGCCAGCTCGGTCTTCCCGGGCTTGCCGCTCGCGAGCGGCTTGTAGATCGGATGCGCGACCACGCGGCCCAGCAGCGACTTGTTCAGCCCCTCGCTCGTGCGAATCGGCAGCTCGACGTACTCCTCCGTGCCGCAGTCGTCCTCGCGGACGATCACGTCCTGCGAGACGTCGACGAGGCGCCGGGTCAGGTACCCCGAGTCGGCCGTGCGGAGCGCGGTGTCGGCGAGGCCCTTGCGGGCGCCGTGAGTCGAGATGAAGTACTCGAGCACCGACAGGCCCTCCATGAAGTTGGCCTTGATCGGGCGCTCGATGATCTCGCCCTTCGGATTCGCCATCAGACCGCGCATGCCGGCGAGCTGGCGGATCTGCTTGAACGATCCCGCGCGCGCCGGAGTTGGCCATCATGAACACCGGGTTCAGCTCGTCGAGGTTGTCCTCCATCGCCTTGGCGACCTCGTCCGTCGCCTCGGTCCAGATGTTGATGATCGTCTCGTGACGCTCGTCCTCGGTGATGAGGCCGCGGTCGTACTGGGCGTGGATGCCCTCGACCTTGTTCTCGTACTCGCCGAGGATCTTCTCCTTGTTCGGCGGGATGACGATGTCGTTCTTCGAGATCGTCACGCCGGCCTGTGTGGAGTAGCGGAACCCGAGAGACTTGATGGTGTCGAGCACCGGCGCCAGGGTGTGCGCGCCGTACCGCTCGGAGAGGCTGAGCACGAAGCGGTCGGTGTCGGGCTTCGTCAGCGTCTGGTTGACGAACACGAACTCCTCGATCGAGTCGTTCTCGTCACCGATCAACTCGACGAGCTGCCGGTAGACGGCGGAGTTGAAGAGCACCCGGCCCGCGGTGGTCACGTAGAGCTCGCCCCGGAACCTGAACTCGATCGTCTCTCCGAGCGTCACCGAGCGGCCCTCGACGGCCAGCTCGACCTCGTCGGCCGAGTTGAACCGCTTCGAGCTCGAGCTTCGACGAGTCGAGCTTCGACAAATCCTCGGACGCGTACGTCAGGAAGTAGATCCCGAGCACCATGTCCTGCGTCGGTGTCGCGAGCGGCCGCCCGGACGCCGGCGAGAGGATGTTGTTCGACGACAGCATCAGCACGCGTGCCTCGGCCTGCGCCTCCGCCGACAGCGGCAGGTGGACGGCCATCTGGTCGCCGTCGAAGTCGGCGTTGAAGGCGTGGCAGACGAGCGGATGCACCTGGATCGCCTTGCCCTCTACGAGCACCGGCTCGAACGCCTGGATGCCCAGGCGGTGCAGCGTGGGTGCGCGGTTGAGGAGCACGGGGTGCTCGGCGATGACCTCCTCGAGGACGTCCCAGACCTCGGGCGTCATCGAGTCGACGTACTTCTTCGCCGCCTTGATGTTCTGCACGGACTTCCGCTCGACGAGCCGGCTCATGATGAACGGCTTGAAGAGCTCGAGCGCCATCAGCTTCGGAAGGCCGCACTGGTGCAGCTTCAGGTTCGGGCCGGCCACGATGACCGAGCGGCCCGAGTAGTCGACGCGCTTGCCGAGCAGGTTCTGGCGGAACCGGCCCTGCTTGCCCTTGAGCATGTCGGACAGCGACTTCAGCGGCCGGTTGCCCGGGCCGGTGACCGCGCGGCCGCGGCGCCCGTTGTCGAACAGCGCGTCGACGGCCTCCTGCAGCATGCGCTTCTCGTTGTTGACGATGATCTCGGGCGCGCCCAGGTCGAGCAGCCTCTTCAGGCGGTTGTTGCGGTTGATCACGCGCCGGTAGAGGTCGTTCAGATCGCTCGTCGCGAAGCGGCCGCCGTCGAGCTGGACCATCGGGCGGAGCTCCGGCGGGATCACCGGAACCGCCTCGAGGATCATCCACTCGGGCTTGTTCTCGCTCTTGACGAACGCCTGACAGACCTTCAGCCGCTTGATCGCGCGCTGCTGCTTCTGGCCCTTCGAGGTGCGGATGATGTCGCGCAGCGAGCGCGACTCCTCGTCCAGATCGAGATCTCGCAAGAGATCTCGAATAGATTCGGCTCCCATGCCACCGCGGAAATAAATGCCGAATCCGTAGGGGGACCCGAATCTGTCCTTCAGCTCACGGAAGAGCTGCTCGTCGTTGACGACCAGCTTGGGCTCGGCCTCGCGGAAGAGCTGCCAGGTCTGCTCGAGCCGGTTGACGGAGTCGACCGCGGCCTCGCGCGTGTCCTCGCGGCGCGACTCGATGTCGAGATACATCTCGCGCACCTTGAGCGCCCACTGGATCAGTGCGTCGAGGTCCTCCTTCTGGATCTTCCCGTCGGTGCGGAGGCACAGGTCGTTCGCGAGCTCGCGAACGTCCGTCTCGTCGTCAGATCCGGCCAGCACCTCGCGCAGGAGGCCGTTGCCGAGCTCGCGCGCCTTCTCCAGGTTCTTCGCGTCGACGGACGAGGCCAGCTCTGCGTCCTCGCCGTCGAGCGCCTCGCCCGAGAGGAGCGCCTCGTTGATCCTGTTGATCCGCTTCGAGAGCGCACCCTTGGCCGAGCCGCTCGCGGCATCCTGATCGGCGCGGAGGCCGGCCAGGGCGTTCCGGATCTGCTCGGCGGCGCTCGCGACCTGCTCGAGCTCGCGCGGGGTCAGCTTGCGGTCCTCGCGGATCGCGGCGTTCCGGACGAGCTCCCGGATCTTCTTCGCGTCCTCGGTCGTGATCTGGCTGACGAGCTCGACGAATAGGCCGCCGACGAGCTTACGGGCCTCCTCGAGGACCGGGAGCATCTGCTCCTCGGCCCACGCCGAGAGGCCGCGTGCCCAGAAGTCGTCGTCCTCGTCGAAGCCCTTGTCCTTGCCCTGCCCGAAGTACGCGCGGCGCCGGGACAGCCGCTGCTCGAGGGCCGCGAGGCCCTCGTCGCGGTCGACGTAGATGCGCTCGACCTCGGCCTTGACCTTGTCCTCGAGGTCGTTGAGGTCGCGCGCACGCGCCTCGGCGTCGACGCTCGTGATGATCGAGGCGGCGAAGTAGAGCACCTTCTCCAGCTCGCGCGGGGCGATGTCGAGCAGGTAGCCGATCCGGCTCGGGACCCCCTTGAAGAACCAGATGTGCGAGACCGGGGCGGCCAGGTCGATATGGCCCATCCGCTCGCGGCGCACCTTCTGCCGGGTCACCTCGACGCCGCAGCGCTCGCAGATGATGCCCTTGTAGCGGACGCGCTTGTACTTGCCGCAGTAGCACTCCCAGTCCTTGGTGGGGCCGAAGATGCGTTCGCAGAAGAGGCCGTCGCGCTCGGGCTTGAGCGTGCGGTAGTTGATCGTCTCGGGCTTCGTCACCTCGCCCGACGACCAGTCACGAATCTGCTTGCTCGACGCGAGCCCGATGCGGATTGCGTCGAAATCGTTGATGTCGATCATGCCCAACCTCTTCCGTCGTTCGTGCGCAATGTCGTCCTTTCGCGGGCGCTACTCATCCAGATCACTCAGTTCCATGTCCTCGATCGCGCCGACAGGTGCGTCCTCGTCGTCGTCGAGGGGCGCGATCAAGTCGACCTCGGCGAGGTCGTCGACGATCGAGACGTCGTCGTCGACCAGGTCGGCCTCGGACTCGACCTCTCCGGCCTCGGTGGCCTCGGCGAGCTCCTCGATCTCCCCGTCCTCGCCGCCGACGACACGGAGCGAGCCGGGCGAGAGATCGATGCCGAGCTCTTCCGCGGCGCGGAGCAGCTCGTCGTCCTCCTCGCGCACCTCGACCTCACCGCCGTCCTCGGAGATGACCTGGACGTCGAGCGCCAGGGACTGCATCTCCTTCAGGAGCACCTTGAACGACTCGGGGATCGACGGCTCGGCGATGTTCTCGCCCTTGACGATCGCCTCGTATGCCTTCACGCGGCCGACGGTGTCGTCGGACTTGATGGTCAGCATCTCCTGCAGCGTGTACGCGGCGCCGTACGCCTCCAGCGCCCACACCTCCATCTCGCCGAACCGCTGGCCCCCGAACTGTGCTTTTCCACCGAGGGGCTGCTGCGTCACCAGGGAGTAAGGGCCCGTGGAGCGGGCGTGGATCTTGTCGTCCACCAGGTGGAGGAGCTTCAGGATGTACATGTAGCCGACCGTCACCTTCTGCTCGAACGGCTCGCCGGTGCGGCCGTTGAAGAGCCGGACCTTGCCGGAGGTGCGGCGGCCCGCCGCGGCCCTACGGTCGACGTCGAGCGAGATCGGGTTGTCGCCGCGCGACTCGGCCCACGAGGCGAGGGCCTCGTCGACGTCCTCGACCGTGGCCCCGTCGAACACGGGCGTCGCGACCGGGGTCGGTTTCGGCGCGTTGATCACGCGGCTCGCGTTGCCGTTCATGACCTCGACCCCTTCGCCGACGAACACGCCGTGTGCGGCGGCCCACCCCAGGTGGGTCTCGAGGATCTGGCCGATGTTCATGCGGCTCGGGACGCCGAGCGGGTTCAGGAGGATGTCCACCGAGCGGCCGTCCTCGAGGAACGGCATGTCCTCCTCGGGGACGATCTTCGAGATGACGCCCTTGTTCCCGTGGCGGCCGGCGAGCTTGTCGCCCTCGCTGATCTTGCGCTTCTTCGCGACGTAGACGCGGACGAGCTCGTTCACGCCCGGCGACAGGTCGTCGCCCGTGTCGCGGTTGAAGGTCTTGACGTCGATGACGACGCCGCCCTCGCCGTGCGGCACCTTGAGCGAGGTGTCGCGGACCTCGCGCGCCTTCTCCTTGAAGATCGCGCGGATCAGCTTCTCCTCGGCGGTCAGCTCGGTCTCGCCCTTCGGCGTGACCTTTCCGACGAGCAGGTCGCCGGAGCCGACCTCGGCGCCGATGCGGACGATGCCGCGGTCGTCGAGGTTCCGCAGCGACTCCTCCGAGCGGTTCGGGATGTCGCGGGTGATCTCCTCGTCGCCGAGCTTCGTCGAGCGCGCGTCGATCTCGTACTCGTGGATGTGGATCGAAGTGAGCACCTCGTCCTTGACGAGGCGCTCCGAGATGACGATCGCGTCCTCGAAGTTGTAGCCCTCGAACGGCATGAACGCGACGAGCAGGTTCGCACCGAGCGCGAGCTCGCCGTAGTCGGTCGAGGAGCCGTCGGCCAGGACCGCGCCCGCCTGCACCTGATCGCCGAGCTTCACGATCGGCTTGTGGTGGATCAGCGTGCCCTGGTTGGAGCGCATGAACTTGATCAGGTCGTACTCGTCCCGCGAGCCCTTGCCCTCGACCACGATCCGGGTGGCGTCGAGCTCGATCACCGTGCCGGCGCTCTTCGCGACGATGACGTCGCCGGAGTCCACAGCGGCGCGGTACTCGAGGCCGGTGCCGACGAGCGGCGCCTGCGGGATCATCAGCGGCACGGCCTGCCGCTGCATGTTCGCGCCCATGAGCGCGCGGTTGGCGTCGTTGTGCTCGAGGAACGGGATCATCGCGGTCGCGACCGAGACGATCTGGGCCGGCGAGACGTCCATGAACTGGATTTCCTTCGGGTCGGCCATGACGGCCTCGCCCTCGCGCGAGCGGCAGAGGACGTGGTCGTGCAAGAACTTGCCGGTCTTCTCGTCGACGGGCTCCGAGGCCTGCGCGATCGTGTACTGCGCCTCCTCGGCGGCGTCGAGATAGATGATGTCGTCCGACACCTTGCCGCCGGCGACCTTGCGGTACGGCGTCTGGATGAACCCGAACTCGGACACGGTGGCCATCGACGCGAGCGAGCCGATCAGGCCGATGTTCGGGCCTTCCGGCGTCTCGATCGGGCACATGCGCCCGTAGTGGGTCGGGTGGACGTCGCGCACCTCGATCGGCGCGCGCTCCCTGGTCAGGCCACCTGCGCCTAGAGCACTCAGCCGGCGACGGTGGGTAAGGCCGTCCAAGGAGTTCGTCTGCTGCATGAACTGCGACAGCTGCGAGGAGCCGAAGAACTCCTTCAAGGCTGCGACTACTGGACGAATGTTGATGATCGTCTGCGGCGTGATCGTGTCGACGTCCTCCGTGGTCATCCGCTCGCGGACGACGCGCTCCATGCGATAGAGGCCGACGCGGAACGCCTCCTGGATCAGCTCGCCGGTGGTGCGCAGGCGGCGATTGCCGAAGTGCTCGTACTCGTCGAGCTCGGCGCGGATCGGACCGCGGTCGAGCGCGGAGGAGTCGGCGGCGAAGTCCTTCGAGTCCTCCGGCACGCCGATCATGTGCGGCAGCCTGACCAGCTTCTGGACGAGCGCGAGGATGTCCTGCGTCGTCAGGACCCGGGTGCCCTCGGGCACGTCGACGCCGAGGCGCTGGTTCAGCTTGTAGCGGCCGACCTTGGTCAGGTCGTAGCGCTTGGGATCGAAGAACAGCGACCGCAGCAGGTTGCGCGCGTTGTCGAGCGTCGGCGGCTCGCCCGGACGCTGCTTCTTGAAGACCTCGATCAGCGCCTCTTCCTCGCGCGTGGTCGTGTCCTTCTCCAGCGTCGCCTGGATGAAGTGCGAGTCGTCGAAGAGCTTGAGGATCGCCTCGTTGGTGGTCGTGTCGAGGGCGAACCCCGTGGTCGGGTCCTCGGCCGGCAGTGCGCGGAGTAGCGTCGTGATCGGCAGCTTGCGCTTGCGGTCGATACGGGCGTACACGACACCCTTCTTGTCGATCTCGAGCTCGAGCCACGAGCCGCGGCTGGGCATCAGGTTCGCGGTGAAGACCTGCTTGGTCGCGTCCTTCGGCTCCATCAGGTAGGCGCCGGGGCTCCGGACGAGCTGCGTCACGATGACGCGCTCGGTCCCGTTGATGATGAACGTCCCCCACTCGGTCATCATCGGGAAGTCGCCCATGAAGACCCGCTGCTCGCGGATCTCACCGGTGTCCTTGTTGACGAAGCGCACGGTCATCGAGAGCGGGGCCTGGTAGGTCAGGTCCTTCTCGCGGCACTCCTGGATGGAGAACTGGGGCACGCCGAACTCGTACTCCCCGAACTCGACCGCCAGGGAGCCGGTGTAATCCTCGATCGGTGAGATGTCGTCGATCGTCTCCCGGAGCCCTTCGCGCATGAACCAGTCGAAGGACTCGCGCTGGATGTCGATCAGGTTGGGGAGGTCAAGAACATGCTTGAGACGGGAAAACGACTTGCGCGCACGAGGCGCAGTGACCGTGTTGGCCAAGTGAGACAGCCTCCCTTACGTGCTCGAGAATGAGGGCGAACGAAAAAACTGCGGGCGAAAAGCAGAGGTGCAGGCAGACAGCGTTGTCGGAAACTAGGCGTGGACCGAACGAACCGTGGGCGTGCGGCGAACCTCCCAGGATAGCGGAGAGGACCCTCCAGCTGCAAGGGCGCGCGCAGCGAGGATTCAGGGACGCCGACGTGAACCAGAGTATCACTGGCGCCGGTCGCGCCGTATCGACGTTCTCGCTACCGTTGGGGCGGTGAGCGAGCGCTCGTCCCACGCGCCGGCCCGGCCCAGGCCCCGGATCCACGACGACCCGCTGTACGGGAACCGCGGGCACGCCTTCGAGGAGGTCGAGCACCTCGTCACCGACGAGGATCCGGACACGGCGCTCTGCGGCGTCGACCAGGCGAACGTGCCGTGGAACCAGGGCTTTCCGCTCTGCGAGGCCTGCCGCGCGGTGGCCGACGGCCGCATGAGTTAGCGTCAGAGTCGCCATGGCGCTCGAGCTCCGGCCGAACTGCGAGCTGTGCGACAAGGATCTGCCGCCGAACGCTGCCGACGCGCGCATCTGCACCTACGAGTGCACCTTCTGCGCGGACTGCGTCGAGACCGTGCTTTTCAACGTCTGCCCGAACTGCGGCGGCGGGTTCGAGCCGCGGCCGATCCGGCCGGCTAACGCCTGGCGTCCGGGACTGAGCCTCGCCGATCGGCCGGCGGGCACGGAGCGGCGGACGGCCGAATACTCGCGCGACGAGATCGCGGCGTTCTCGGCGCAACTCCAGAAGGTGCCGCCCGAGAAGCGCTAGTGCGCTAGTTGCGCTCGGCGGCGTCTTCGAGCAGCTGGACCACCGCGTTCGCCCAGTCGCCGACGTCGTCGAGGGGCTCCTGGTCGCGGACCTGCTCGAAGCCCGAGATCAGCCGGTCGAGCTCGTCCGCGCTGAGCATCTCGGCCGGTTCGGCCGCTGCCGTGACGAGCTCTCCCGAATCCGCCTCCGCCCGGCGTGCCTTCGCGAAGGCGACGAGCCAGGAGCGGTCATCGACGAGTCCGGCGAGCTGGTCGAGAAGCTCGTCGACCCGCCGGTGACCTTCGGGCGTCAGCGCGGCGACCGCGCGCACGAGGTACTCGCTGTGGTGATCGGGCACTCAGGCAGCTCCTCGTCGCTCGGGCGGTGGTGTCGGCGGCCGCCCATGAAGGATAGATCGGTTCGAGACGCAGCGAGGGCCGGTTGAACCGGCCCTCGTGCTGTGCATTCCTCGAGCTCGGTTACTTGAGCTCGACCGTGGCGCCGGCCTCTTCGAGCTGCGCCTTGATCGAGTCGGCCTCCTCCTTCGCGATGCCCTCCTTGACGTTCGCGGGGGCGCCGTCGACGAGATCCTTGGCCTCCTTGAGACCGAGTCCGGTGACCGCGCGCACGACCTTGATCACCTGGATCTTCTGGGCGCCGGCGCCGGCGAGGACGACGTCGAACGCCGTCTTCTCCTCGGCCTCGGCGGGCGCGGCGGCACCGCCGCCGGGAGCGGCCACCGCGACGGCGGCAGCCGCCGTGATGCCCCACTCGTCCTCGATCTTCTTCTTGAGCTCGACCAGCTCGAGCACGCTCATCGAGCCGAGCTGCTCGAAGACGGTGTCGACTGCTGCCATCGTCATTCCTCCTCTGTCTCTGTCTCTGTCTCAGTGTCTGATACGGCTTCGGGAGCCGCCGCCTCGGCTGCGGGCTCCTCGGCTGCGGGCTCGGGCTCGGCTCGCCCCGCCGCCTTGCGCCTCGAGCTGCTCGATGCGGGCGTCGATCAGCCCGACCAGGTTCTGCAGCGGCGCGCTGACGAGCCCGAGCAGGCTCTGCAACGGGCCGATGATCGCGCCCAGCACCTGGCCGCGCAGGACGTCGACCGGCGGGAGCTTGGCGAGCTCGTCCACGTCGTCTGCCGAGATCGTGCGGCCCTGCATCAGGCCGCCGCGGATCTCGAGGATCTTCGTGTCGCGGGCGGAGTCGGCGAGGGCCTTGGCCACAGCGACCATGTCGCCGTCGCTCTCGATGAAGGCGATCGCCGACGGCCCCTCGAGCATCGCGAGCAGCGCGTCGACGCCGGCGGCCTCGGCCGCGCGGCGCGTGAGCGTGTTCTTCACGACCGTGAACTGCGCGCCCTGCTCGACGAGCTTGCCGCGCAGCGAGTCGATCTGCGGCATCGTCAGACCGCGGTAGTCCGCGACGATCAGCGTCTCGGCCGACTTGAGCTTGTCGGTCAGCTCGTTGACGACTCTTTCCTTTTCATTCCTGTCCATACCACCTCCTCGACGAAATCGGCCCGCCTGTCGGCGAGCCGCGAAGGCCGGTACGGAACCGGCAGATCCGACCCGCCTCGGCTGGGCTTCTGCTCCTTCCGGAGCTGCCAGCTGTCTCAGGCGCAGGCTTGGATGAAAGCCTCGGTTACGCCTCGACGGCCTCCAGCTCCTCGGCGATGTCGCGCGTCTTCGCCGGGTCGATGTGGATGCCGGGGCCCATCGTGCTGGCGAGGGTGATCTTCTTGATGTAGCGGCCCTTCGCCTGCGACGGCTTCGCGCGGACGATCTCGTCGATCAGGGCGGCGTAGTTCTCGACCAGGGCGCGCTCGTCGAAGCTGCGCTTGCCGATCGGGATGTGCACGTTTGCACCACGGTCGGTGCGGTACTCGAGCTTGCCGGCCTTCGCCTCGCGGACCGCCTTCGCAACGTCCATCGTCACGGTGCCGGTCTTCGGGTTCGGCATCAGGCCGCGGGGGCCGAGCACCCGGCCGAGGCGGCCGACGTTGCCCATCTGGTCGGGCGTCGCGATCGCGACGTCGAAGTCGGTGAAGCCCTCCTCGACCCGCTTCGCGAGATCCGCGGAGCCGACGACGTCGGCGCCGGCCTCCTCGGCCTCGCGCGCCTTGTCGCCCTCGGCGAAGACGGCAACGCGCGCCTCGCGGCCGGTGCCGTGCGGAAGCATCATCGTCCCTCGCAGCTGCTCCTCCGCGTGGCGGACGTTCAGCCCGAGGTTGAGGTGCACCTCGACGGTTTCGTCGAACTTCGCGCCCTCGCTGGATTTGAGCAGGCGCACCGCCTCGACGGGCGAGTACACACGCTCGCGATCGATCGCGCCGCGCGAGCTCTTGTAGCGCTTTCCGTGCTGTGTCATCTACGCCTCCACCTCGACACCCATCGAACGAGCAGTCCCGGCGATGACCTTCATCGCCTGCTCGACGTCGCGCGCATTCAGGTCGACGAGCTTGGTCTCGGCGATGCTACGGACCTGGTCGCGCGTGAGCTTGCCGACCTTGATGCGGTTCGGCTCGCCCGAGCCCTTCTCGAGCCGCAGGGCCTCCTTGATCAGGACCGCCGCCGGCGGCGTCTTGGTGATGAAGGTGAAGCTGCGGTCCTCGTAGACCGTGATCTCGACCGGCGTGATGCGCCCGTTCTCCTGCGCGGTCTGTGCGTTGAAGGCCTTGCAGAACTCCATGATGTTGACGCCGTGCTGGCCGAGCGCAGGGCCGACCGGCGGGGCCGGGTTGGCCTGGCCGCCGGGGATCTGAAGCTTGATCACGGTTAGAATTTTCTTTGCCATTAGAGAACACCGGCTTCTTGGCCACGAACCTTTCCTTTTTGGTTAGTCGAGCTTCTTGACCTGGTCGAAACCGAGCTCGACCGGAACCTGCCGCTCGAAGATATCCACGAGCACCTTGAGCTTCTGCTGGTCGGGGTTCACGTCGACGATCTCGCCGTCGAAGTCCGAGAGCGGACCGCTCGTGACCTTCACCGACTCGCCGAGCGAGAACTCGACCTGCGCGCGCGGCCGGTCGGCCGTCGCTGCGCCCGTCTTGAGGATGCGGTCGACCTCGCCTTGCGTGAGCGGGCCCGGCTTCGAGCCGGCGCCGACGAACCCGGTGACGCCCGGTGTGTTCTTGACGACCGTCCAGGCCTCATCGCTCATGTCCATGTTCACGAGGACGTAGCCCGGGAGGACGCGCTTCTCGGTCTGGACCTTCTGGCCGTCCTTGGTCTCGATCACCTGCTCGGTCGGGACGACGACGCGGCGAAACCGCGGCCGCTGACCCATCGACTCGATGCGGTGCTCGAGGTTGGCCTTGACCTTGTTCTCATGGCCCGAGTACGTGTTGACGACATACCAGCGGAACATCCCGGCTCGCAACCCTCCTGGAGACTCACCCTCTGTGCCCGGCGCTACTGGCCGAGCAGCTTCTTGACGACTTCCTTCCAGACCTGGTCGTTGACCCAGAGGAAGGTGCCCACGATGATGCACGCGACGAGCACGACGACCGTACCCTGAATCGTCTGATTCTGGGTCGGCCACTCGACCTTTTTGAGCTCGGCCGCGGATTCCTTGGTGAAGTGGATGAACCGCGAGATCGGGTTTCCGCCGCCGCGGACGGCCGGCGAATCGGCACGTGGCCGCGGAGCAGGAGTTGCCCGGGCGTCCGGCTTCAGCGTCGGTGGACATCAGCGCGTCTCCCTGTGGGGCGTGTGCTGCCCGCACCAGCGGCAGAACTTGCTGAACTCGACGCGGTCAGGCGTGTTCCGCTTGGACTTGGTCGTCTGGTAGTTGCGCCGCTTGCACTCGTTGCACGCAAGCGTGATGGCAACTCTCACTCCGGTCTTGGCCATATCTCTCTATCTCGTCACTTTCTCGGGGCGGCTTCGCGCACGCTGGCGCACCGCCCTGGGGCCGACCAAGTGTAGCGGGACCGCCTGGTCAGGGGCATCACGGCGCGCAGGTCTCGAGGCCGCCGGGCGCACATTGCGAGATAGCGGCGGGTGGGCTCGAACCACCGACCTCCGGGTTATGAGTCCGGCGCTCTAACCAGCTGAGCTACGCCGCCTCGGCCGAGGCATGGTACCGCAGCGTCCGCTTCGGGCCGTAGCCTCCGCCCGGATGACCGAGACGTGCTGGCGGTGCGGCGCGGAGATGGACTGGCGGCACGGAACGTGGCAATGCGGCCGGTGCGCGTTCAAGCTCGGCTGCTGCGAGGGCGAGCCCCAGACGGCCTGCGACGCGCCAGCGACTACGGCTGAGCCGTGGCCGCAGTCGTCGAAGTCCGCGACCTGAGGCGCACCTATCGGACCAACACGGGCGTCGTGCGCCGACGCCCTGCGTCGCGATGCAGCGCCGTGCTGGACACTTTTCAGCCGTGCTCTGGCGAATACACTCGGACGATGGAGAGGACGGCGATCGGCGGGGTCCGTCTCACCGGCCGCGAGTGCGACGTGCTGACGCTGCTCGCCCAGGGGCTCCAGCTGGAAGAGATCGCCTCCCGGCTCGGCATCGGCTCCGAGACCGTGCGCACGCACGTCCGGAAGGCGAGCGAGCGGCTCGGCGCCGCGAACCGGACGCACGCCGTTGCGATCGCGATCCGCCGCAAGCTCATTTAGCAACTCGGCCGGCTCACCGGCGCCGACTTCGAGGTCGTGGACGCTTCAGGCCTTCAGCGCTGAGGTGGCAACTTGCACAACAAGCGCCGGGGTCGGCCGGAGGGTGACGAGGAACGTTGCTCCCGCACCGGGCGACGACTCGACGGCGACCGTGCCGCCCATCGCCACTGTGAGTTGCTTCACGATCGCGAGGCCGAGGCCGCTTCCGAGGGCGTGCTCGCGGCGGTACTTGTCGTAGAGGAAGAAGCGATCGAATGCGTGCGGCAGGTCGTCCGCGTGGAACCCGGGCCCGGTGTCCGACACCGCGATCCGGGAGCCGCTCGTGTGGACGGCCACGGACCCCGACGGTGGCGTCTCGCGCAGGGCGTTCTCGATCAGGTTCGAGACCACCTGGAGCAGCCGGTCGTGATCGGCCTCGACCCACGACTCGTCGCCTTCCGCCGCAAGAGCAACGCCGAACTCGCGGGCCGACGCTTCGTGCCGGGCAACCGCTGCGCGGGCGACGTCCGCGAGGTTCACGGGCTCGCGCGAGACCGAGAACTCGTGCCGGTTCATCCGCGCGAGATCGAGCAGGTCGCGCACGAGCCGCTCGAGCCGGCGCGACTCGACCAGGATCGTCCGCGACGCCTCCTCCGGCGTGAACGCTCCCTCGCCGAGGCCCTCGGCGTAACCGCGGATCGCGGTGAGCGGCGTCTTCAGCTCGTGGCTGACCGAGAGCAGGAAGTTCCGCTCACTCTCGCGTGACCTGGCGAGCTGCTCGGCCATCTTGTTGAAGGCCTGTGCAAGCGACGCCAGCTCGCGAGCGCCCTCCTCGGGCAGCGACTTCGGCGTCTCTCCGGCCGCCAGGGCGTGGCTCGCAGCCGCCACCCGCCCCACCGGCCGCACGATCGAGCGCGCGACCACGAAGGAGAGCAGCGCCGCGAACGCCGCGCCGGCGAGCGCGGCGAGCAACAGGTCGCCGAGAAACGGATGCCAGGCCGCCGACCGCGAGCTCGCCGGCCGCAGCAGGAGCAGCCCGCGCGCCGGGATCGTCCGGTACGAGTAGAGATACGTCTTCCCGTCGTAGGTCGTGGTGCCGTTGCTCGACCGGCTGACGTCCGGCACGTACTCGGCGAGGCTCGGCCGGAGACCGACGATCGTCGTGACGCCGCCCGACACGATGTTCGAGACCCGATAGTCGGGTGAGGCCCGCCTCGCCGCCGCGGCGCTGTCCGCCTGCCGGGCGAGCGCACTCGCCTGCGAGCGGTCCACCTGCTGGCGTGTGAGGATCGCGCCGATCGCGATCGTCAGGAGCAGAGTCAGCGCCAGCGAGGCCATCAGGGCCACGAAGAGCCGGCCCCTGAGGGACATCAGGCAGCGACCGCCTTGTAGCCGCTCCCGCGCAACGTCCGGATCAGGTCGGGTCGGCCGAGCTTGCGGCGGAGCTGCGCGACATGGACGTCGACCGTCCGGGTCCCGCCCGGGTAGGCGACGCCCCAGACACGGTCGAGCAGGACGTCGCGCGAGAGCACGGTGCCGGCGTTGAGCAGGAAGCACGCGAGCAGGTCGAACTCCTTCGCCGTCAGCTCGACCGCACGCCCGCCGATGGTGACGTCGTGCGTCTCGCGGTTGAGCATCACGTCGCCGAGCTCGAGCACGTCGCGCTCCGGCTGCGGCTCCGAGCGGCGCAGGATCGCCTTCATTCGCGCCACGAGCTCGCGCGGCGAGAACGGCTTCGTCAGGTAGTCGTCGGCGCCGACCTCGAGCCCGACCACCCGGTCCGGCTCCTCGTCGCGCGCGGTCAGCATCAGGATCGGGACACGGGAGCGCGCACGCATTGCCGTGCAGACCGCGAAGCCGTCGATGCCGGGGAGACCGAGGTCGAGGATGACGATCCGGGTCGGGTGCCGCTCGAGCTCGACGAGCGCCTCCTCGCCGGAGCGCACCCAGATCACCGTCCAGCCGTCACGGGCGAGGTAGCCGCGGACGAGCTCGCCCACCGACGGCTCGTCCTCGACGAGCAAGACGTGCCCCGCCATACCCGAAGCCTACGCCCCGTCCGCCCAGGCCTTCATCCGCCGGCTCCGCGGCGGGCCAGCCTCGCCGCCATTCCGGGCGGGATCGTGACGCGGACGGCCGAGGCCGGGCCGCCGTCGACCGAGACGGCAATCGCCATCTCGTTCCGGCGGATCTGGGCGAGCGTCGCGGGGCGCCCGGCGATCGTCACCTGCGTCGAGGCCGAGACGGTGATCTGCGCCATGCTCCCGTCCCGCTCCCGCAGGATGAGCAGCGCCGGGGTCACCGACACGACGCGTCCCCGGTCGTAGGTCAGCGTGTGCGGCTGCTTCCGGATCACGACGTTGATCTGCGCATGCGACCACCCGGCGGGCAGGCTCGAGATCGAGCCGAAAGGCCCTCCCGCGGCGCTCGCCGAGGCCGCTAGCGCGGCGGCCGTGGCGACGGCGGCGAGCAGTGTCCGGGTCACACCACGATGATCGTCCCGCGTCGTCAAACCCGCATCTGTCGAACGTAATGCGAATGTAAAAACATCGGCGCCCGGCATCGCGCCATCGGTCGAGCCCGTCGGCAACGGCTAACGGCCGAGAATCGCGAGCGCGCGGAGCGGCACGCGGGCGAGCCCACGCTGCTCCGCCGGGTCCGGGAGGTCGCCGTCGAGCATGCCGCGGATGCTGATCCAGAGCAGCTTCGAGCGGGCGATCCGCCACGACGCGCGCGGCCACCGGTCGAGTGCCTTCTTGAGCTTCCACGAGGCTCGGTGCAGTGGGGCGAGCTCGCCGTCGACCGTCGCCTCGTAGGGAACTAGCGTCGAACTGCGGCCGGCAAGCAGGTCGAGGATCGCGCCGGTCGCGAGCCGTGACGAGACGAAGCACTCGTACATGCCGTCGCCCGACACCGGATCGATCAGCCCTGCCGCATCGCCGACGAGGAGCGCGCGCTCGCCCGCGATCCGGGTCCCGGGACGCCGGAGCGGCAGCCGGTGCCCGCGCAGGCTCTCGAGGCTGTCGGGCTCGAGCCCGTGCGCCTCGCACGCCCGGCGCAGGTGCTCCTTCAGCTTCGGCGCCTCGCTCTCCCAGCCGCCGACGCCGACATTCGCATGGTCGCCCTTCGGAAAGACCCAGGCGTAACCCCCGGGGATGTCGGCGAGCTCGAGCACGAGCCGGCGGGCGTAGCGCTCGCGCGGCAGCGTCGGGTAGGGGACGTTCCCCTCATACGCAACGCCATAGGTGATGCCGTTGCCGAGGCCGACCGACCTCGCGGTGATCCCGTTGGCGCCGTCGGCGCCGACGATCACCTCGGCCCTCACCTTCTCTCCCGACCCGAGCGCGACAGTGTTATTGGGCTCCAGCGACACCTTCACGCCTTCGCGCACCTCCGCCCCGCGCTCGCGAGCCGCATCGAGCAGGAACGCGTCGAGCCTTTGGCGCTGCGTCATCCAGACCACCGGCTCGTTGGCGTGGTGGACGACCGCCGCGCGGTAGCGAAACCGCAGCTCCACCTGGTCGACGAGCTCCTCGACGACCGGCGTCGGGTCGACGGGGCACTGCCGCACCGCGCGCATCGTCATCCCGCCGCCGCACGGCTTGTCGCGCGGGAACGTCGCCTTGTCGACGAGGAGCACGGAGGCTCCCTGGTCGGCCAGGCGGTACGCGGTCGTCGATCCGGCCGGTCCGCCTCCGACGACGATCGCGTCGTAGTGCTTCACAGGGCGGAGGCTACAATGCCACGCGTTTCCCGGGGGTGTGCCCGAGCGGCCAAAGGGAACGGGCTGTAAACCCGTCGGCTCAGCCTACGGAGGTTCGAATCCTCCCGCCCCCACTCAAATCATGCCGGAGAGCCACCGCGGCCTAGTCGCAGGGAATCACGGCGCTGAGCCGGGTGCCGTGGCCGCGGGCGCTTTCGATGCGGAGCCGGCCGTCCAGAGCCTCGATCCGATCTATGAGACCCACCAGACCGGTCCCGTTCCCAGGTTCTGCGCCTCCGACGCCGTCGTCCGCTACGACGACCCGGACGGCGCCGTTCGACCGTTCAACGGCGACCGTGGCCTGGGTAGCCTGCGCGTACTTCAACACGTTTGCGACCGCCTCGGCGACGAGATAGTAGATCGCGGCTTCTATTGGTTCGGGCAGTCGCTCGTCTGGGATTCGGGTGACATGGATCGGGATGGTGGCGTTGCGGGTGAGTGCTTCGAGCGCGGTCTGAAGTCCGTGCGTCGTGAGTGTTGCCGGGTGGATCCCACGTGCGAGCTCGCGTAGCTCTCGAAGTGCCTGTCCGAGTTCGTCGTCCGCCTGAGCGAGGAGTGATGCTGCCGTCGCTGGATCGCTCTTCATTGCGGTCTTCATGAGCTGGAGCTGGAGCGCGAGCGAGACGAGCCGTTGCTGAGCGCCGTCGTGAAGGTTGCGCTCCAGTCGGCGGCGCTCGCTGTCGGTCGCCTGGACGATCCGTGCTCGCGAGTCCGCGAGTTTCCTGTAGGCCTCTGCGTTCGCGAGCGCTTGCGCGACGAGCTCGGCGAAGTCCGCGAGCTGGCGCTCCGCATCAACAGGGAGTGATTCGCCTTGCGCTCCGGCTACGACGAGCGCCCCCCAGACCTCACCACCGAGCTCGATCGGCACGGCAGTGGCCGACCCGTAGCCGAAGCTCGACATGCGCTCGACGATCGGTCCCGCAAGCTCGTCGTAGCGATGAATTCGTTGCGGCTCACCCGTGTCTCGAACCGCCGCGAGGACTCCGGCCGCCTCGAGGCTGATGCTCGAGCCAGTCGGGAAGGCGAGCGAGCCGCCTTGGCTCCACGCTCCGATGATGACGGCGTTCTCTGGATCGAAGCGCGCGAGGCTGGCTGCACTCGCTCCGATTGTCTGCGCCGCCTCCACGGTGACTTCCTCGAACACGCGCTTCGAAGCGGCCTCGGCGGCGACGAGGGTGGCGATCCTCCGAAGCGCAGCCTGCTTGCCGGTGAGCTCGCGCTGGACCTCCTCACTCGCTGACCGCTCGGCGGTCTCGGCCGCGAGCACGAGCGAGGTCAAGGCCGCGACGGCGACGAACAACTGGGTCGCGAGCAGGCTGTGTGTGATGGAGCCTCGAACGAACGGTCCGGAGCCCTGTGCGGTGTTCCACACACTCAGCGTCGAGGCGATCGCGACCGTCGTCGCCGCCCCCAACGGGCCGAAGCGAAGCGCAGCCCAAATCAGGACAGGAAAGACGATGTAGGGAACGTCCTCTTGCGAGGGCAGTTCGGTCAGGACGATGAGAACGGCGAGCAAGAGCGCGCCCTCCGCGGCTCGTAGACCGGATATCCGCCAGGATCGGCGCGACGACCAGACGAGGAGGAGAGGCGCAAAGACAAGGGCGCCACAGAAGTCGGAGAGCCACCAGGTGCGAAACACGGTGCCGAACTCCGAGGCCCCGATCACGTGGCCGAGCCTCAAGGAGACGACGCCGAAGGTCGCACTGATGAGCGTTGCGACGGCCGCGCTGATGAGGAGGACGAGGACGTCTCGGACTCGGTCCAGGCCGGTCCTCCGGCCGGCCAGGAGCAGGAAGAGGACCGCCCCAACGACGACCTCGAGCGTGTTCCCGATCGTCTGGCCGAGAACCGTCCCCCACGGCGTCGAAAAGTCGGCGACGAGCAGGTCGCCGACCACGATCCCGGGCCAGAGCCCGAGCCCGCCGATCACGAGCGCGGCGATCCCGACGCCGACAGGCGGCCACAGCGCCGTGACGCTTCCGTGAAGGTAGGCGAGACGAAGACCGGCGCGCGCGGCTCCGTAGTAAAGCCCGGTTACGACGGCGACCCGGACCACATACCAGGCGAGGCGCCCGGCGTCTGTCTGCCTCCAGGCCCTGACACGCCTGGACAGCGTCCGGCGTTCCTCTGAAAGCGAGGCTGCGATCATCGGGCTCAACGTGTCCGAGGATAGACCGACGGCTATCCAGGGAGAAGCCCGCCCGTCGGCCGGCCTTCCCGCTGGAGGTGGTGGCCTATGCGGCCTGAGGGAGCGGTCCGGGGAGATCACGCTCGTGGGAGAGCGGAAAGGAGGTTGCCCCGAGCTGCTCGACCGTCATGCGAGCAGCATCGCGGTTACGCCGTTGCCATGTACGGCGGCCGGCAGGTGTCTGCCGGTACGGCTTACCGTATGCGGACGGTGAGCGGGACTCCGGGCGTGGGATCGGCAGCGGCCTCCGCGCCGAAGTACGCGGATCTTCCGAACCGGTCGCCCTGGGTTGCGCAGCTCGCGCCGGACGGGCCGCCGCGAGCGCTCGAGTCTGACGGCGCGGCGGATGTCGTCGTTGTCGGTGCGGGCATCGCAGGCATCGCGACGGCGTTCTTCCTCCTGCGCTCGAGCACCGGCGTCGTGATGCTGCTCGAGCGCGATCGAGTCGCGCGGGGCGCCAGCGGGTACAACGCGGGGCAGCTCACGACGTACTTCGAGCGTCCGCTGTCGGACATCGCGGATGAGTTCGGCTTGGAGCCGGCGGCCGAGGCGCAGCGCGATGTCGAAGAGGCGAACGGCCTCCTCGACGCGATGGTCGCCGACGCGGGCGCGTCGGTGCGGGTCGAGCGATTCACGGGCCAGCTCGGCATGTTCAACCGGCACCATCTCGAGGTGCATCTGCGTTGCCTGCTTGTCCGCAAGCGGGCGGGCCTTCCGCCGCACGAGTGTTTCGTCTCCGAAGACGCCGGGTTCCTGGGAGGACTCTCACCGCAGCTCGCGGAGCTCTACTCGGTTGTCCCGCAGGCACGGGTACGGGAGCTACTCGAGGTCGAGGACGACCGGTACTGCGCCGTTCTGTCCGAGCCTGCGGGCTGCTCGAACAGCGCCTTGCTCTGCCAGCAGGTGCTTGGACACCTGCAGCGGGCGCATGGCGATCACTTCGTCTACGCGGATCGCACCAACGTCGCGAGGGTGGTGGTCGACGACGATCGCGTGGTGGTCTACGCCGGTGCCCATCGAGTCGAAACAGGCCACGTGGTGCTGTGCACGAATGGGTTTGTCGACCATGTCGTCGAGGACGCCGCCGGCTCGCCGATCCGGCTCTCAGGCGACCAGCGGATCACCGGCCGGACCGGGCACATGACCGCCTTCGCAGACGCGCCGAGACCCCCAGCGGCGATGAGCTACATCCGCAACACGATCATCGGGGGTGACACGGCGTACGTGTACGTCACCCGGCGCACGTACGACCGTGCCGCCGATGCGGTGACGCTCACGTGCATGGGCGGGCCGGAACACCCGCTCCACGAGCCCGTCTACGACCGTGCCGCCCTCTTTCCCGGACACCTGCTCGAGGAAATGGACCGGGAAGTGCGGCCGTTCGCGCAGCCCGCCCGGCCGCCGGGCCAGGCCTACGACTTCCACTGGCACGGGCTGATGGGCTACAACGACAGCGGCCTCCGCGTCGTCGGCGCCCATCCCCGCCACCGGCGGCTGCTCTACAACCTCGGCTGCAACGGGGTCGGCTTCCTCCCGTCGATCCACGGCGGCCACCGTCTCGCTCGACTTCTCGCAGGAGACCAGCCGGCACCGAGCGTCTTCGACCCGCGCTGAACCGTTCTAGCGGCCACCTCGTGCCATCATGGCTCGACCTCGAAGCATCCGTCGAAGCGGAACAGCGGGTTGATCCGGGGCCGGCCGTGCGCATCCCGGATCGTGAGCGGGCCGATGAACGCGGGAGGCCCGTCGGCGGAGTAGCACCCGTCGGCCTTGACGGCCACGTCGTAGTTGACCGCGACCTGGGCCGCGGTCGGGGTGACGACGTCGAGGGTGCAGAGCCAGTCGTCGCCCGGCCCCCGGTTGCGGTCCACGACCCCTTGTCTCCTGCAGGTCGGAAGGACCGGGAGCATGGCCCCCGCCGGAACGTCGCGGCCGAGGTACTCCTGCTGCACGACCGTCAGGTTGCTGAAGGTGGCGCCGATCGACCCCTCGAGCCGCCCTGCGGTGACGCCGGTCGAGCCCAGGCTGCTCGCCACCGCGAGCACGGCGAAAACGGCGACGACGAGTGCGAGCCGCCGGGCCGGACGTCCCCAGCCCGCCGGGGTCGGCGCAGGGCCGGCGAAGTCGCGGCGGCGCAGGACGGCCCACGCGATGCCGAGGCAGGCGACGATGTAGACGATGCTGGCCAGCGCGGCCCAGGCGAGCGGGCCGAAGAACGCGGGCTCGACGAACAGCCCGTGCCAGGCGTCGAGCGCGTCCGACAGCAGGACTGCGCGCACGATCGAGCCGGAGCCGACGAGCGACAGCAGCTGCATGACGAGGGCGACGACGAGCGGCCCGAGCATCCCGGCGGCGCTGCTCTGCGTCACCACCGAGATCAGCAGCGCCAGGCAGGCAAACGCGACGCCGGGCAGGAGCGCGAACGCCCAGCATGCGCACGTCAGGGCGGCGGCATGGCCGCCGCTCAGCATCTGGCCCGACAGACCCACCAGCGGCTGTGCCCCGGCGGCCGCGAGGCCGGCAGCGAAGCTCGCGACCGCAAGCAGCAGGATCAGCGCCACGACGAAGGCGCACGCCGTGATCGCCTTCCCCGCGAACACGGCGCGCCTGGAGGCGGAGTGCGTCAGCAGCGTCTTCCACGTCCCGTGCCGATCCTCCCCCGCGAACATGTCGCCGGCCACGATTCCCGCGATCACTGGGAGACCCCACGCGCTGGCGAAGCTGAGCACGACGAGCGGCACGGCGTACCCCGACGTGTGCACCCAGCGTCCGAAGAGCGTGTCCTCGGGAACGGCTGTCTGGATCTTCAGCACCACCACGAACGCGAACGGGGCGAGCAGGCAGACGGCCGCGAGAGCGCGCGTCGGAAGCTGCGCGAGCAGCTTGGCCGTCTCGACCCGGCAGACTGCTCCCAGCCCGGGCCGGCTCAGTGCGAGGTTCCTTCGACCAGCGAGAGGAACATCGACTCGACCGAGCTCACGACCTCCTCGAGCCGACGAACCGCGATCCCCTCGGCGGCCAGCGCGAGCACGAACCGGTCGAGCGCATCGCGATCGGCGGTCACGAGGAGGCCACCGTCCCCGGCCTGTCGCAGGCTGACCGCCGGATCGCCGGGCGCCCTGGCGAGGGCACGCCCGTCGTCGCTCGTCTCGAGGCGGTGCTCCGGTGCGGGCGCCTCCGCCCGGAGCCTCTCCATTGGCCCATCCCACACGATGCTCCCCGACCGCATGATCGTGACGCTTCCGCAGATGTCGGCGACCTCGTCCATGTCGTGGCTGCTCAGGAGCACCGTGACCCCGTCGTCCGCCAGGCTCCGCAGCAGGAGCCTGAGCTCCCGGGCGCCGGACGGATCGAGGCCGGTCGTCGGCTCGTCGAGAAGCAGCACGCGCGGCGTCGAGAGCAGCGCGGCCGCCACGCCGAGCCGCTGGCGCATGCCCGTGGAATAGCCGCCGACACGCCGCCCGGCCTCGCGCGTCAGGCCGACGAGGTCGAGCGCCTCGTCGACGCGGGCCCGGGCAGTCCCCCCGTCGAGCTCCGCCAGGAGCTCGAGCGTCCTGCGGCCCGAGAGGTACGGGTAGAACCGCGGCTCCTCGACGAACCCCGCGACACCGTCCGAGATCGCGATCCGGCCGGCGTCCGGCCGGACGAGCCGGAACAGCAGGCGGAGGAGCGTCGTCTTCCCGGCCCCGTTCGGGCCCAGGAGTCCGCGAAGCTCGCCCGGCTCGACGCGCAGGTCGACGCAATCGACCGCCCGGACAGCGCCGAACGCCTTGCACAGACCCGAGATCTCGATGCTGCTCGGCGCCGCCACTGGAAATCGACGGTATCGTGACTTCATGGCGCGAGTGCGTGGAGCAGCGTTAGGTGTATTCGCGGTGCTCGCGCTCGCAGCGCTCGTCGCGGGCCGCGCCGCGGCGACTGGAGGCGCCCTGCCCCGCGACCTCACGATCTTCACGGTCGCCTCCGACGTGCAGTTCATCAACACGGCCGACGACCGCGCCCGCGGCGCGATCAACAACCCGCTCGACGCGGCGACGAACAAGCTCCGGCCGAAGGCGACCGGGAGCGGCGACGGGCCCTATCCCGGCGACGTCGTGGTCTTCAACTTCAACCTCTACGGCAAGCTGCCGGTCAAGAAGAAGATCGGCTCCGCCTCGTACACGTGTTACTTCAACTACAGGAGGCACGCGCTCTGCCAGGCCTACTACCAGCTGCACGGCGGGACGCTGACCGCCGCCGGCCCGGTGGACTTCAACGCGACGAGCTTCAAGCTGGTCGTCACGGGCGGGACGAACGGCTACCTCGCCGCCCGCGGGCAGGTCACGTCGGTGAAGAGCAAGGACAACGCCCAGCGGGTCGACTTCAGGTTGCTCGGCTGATGCCGCGGACGGTGCTCGTGGGATTCGTCCTCGCCGCGGCCGTCGCCGCCGGCTCGGCAGGTGCAGCGCACACGCGCCAGACGGCGACGCTGTACGCAGTCCCGACGACCGCGCAGTTCATGAACCACGCCGACGACAGGCTGCGTGGAATGGCCACCAACCCGTTCAACCTCAAGGCCGAGGTCGTCATCGTCAACGCGAACGGGAAGGAGAAGGGCAACGGGCCGTTCCCGGGCGACGACATCCTCTACAGCTTCAAGCTGTACAAGAGCCCGAAGCTCGACAAGCCGGCCGGCTCGGCGATGTTCACCTGCTACTACACGTTCGCGAAGAAGGCGACCTGCGACTCGTACTTCGAGCTCCCCGGCGGCGTGCTGCTCGCATCCGGCCAGGTCGTGTTCGACGGCACCCGGTTTCTCCTCAGCGTCGCCGGCGGTACGGACTCCTACATCGGCGCGCTCGGCCAGGTGAGCGCGACGCCGGCCGCGAAGAATGCCGAGCGCCTCGTGCTGCAACTGAAGGGGACAACGCGATGAAGCGCCTCGGGGCCGTCGCGGCGATGCTCGTCCTCGCGGCCGTCGGCGCGGGCGCCGCGACCGCGGGGCACTCACTGACGATCTACGCCGTCGCGACGAACGGGCAGTACGCGAACCACGCCGACGACCGGGCCCGCGGCGTCCTCGACAACCCCTTCAACGCCGACGAGAACAAGCCGACGGGCAACGGAAAGGCGACCCGCGCCGGTGACAATGCGCTCATAGCCTTGAAGCTGTACAGCGACCCGTCGTTCAAGAAGCAGATCGGCTCCGGCACGTACTCCTGCACCTTCACCACCGGCAAGGTTGCGCTCTGCGAAGCGGACTTCGAGCTGAACGACGGCGCAATGACGGCCTCCGGGCCGACCAACTTCGCAGCCACGTCATTCACCCTCGCGGTGAGCGGCGGCACCGGGAAGTACCTCGGCGCCCGCGGCCAGGTCTCGTCGGCGCTTCTCGGCAAGGGGCACCGGCTCACGTTCGTCTTCCGCTGAGCTACGGGTTCGGGACGAGCCTCAGGTCGCCGTTCGTGAGCACCTGACACCTCGCTCCCGGCTTCTCGAACGCGTTCCCGGCGTGGGCCATCAGCACCTCCTGGTTCTTCTTCGCCTGCTGAGGCCCGTACCGCGAGAGCAGCGTCGTGTCCTGCGAGAAGGGATCGACGCTCCGCCCGTTCGCCGTCAGCAGCCCGCCGGGAAGCACCGGCTTCGCAGTTCCCATGGCGAACGTGTCCTGCGCCGGATCCTTGGTGACCTTCATGTCGAGCCACGTGTAGGCCTGCGAGCCGAGCCACGGAATCCAGAACACGTAGATCCGGAAGGTCGCCGGGCTCTTCGAGACGAGATGCACCCGGCAGGCCGCCGGGGTCGACTCGACGATCTTCGTGGTCGTCACGAGCTGCAGCGCGACGTTCGAGCCGTGGAGGGCCTGGAGGGCGGCCTGTGCGGACTTGCGATCCCCGGCGCTGAGACCGCCGGAGTCGACCCCGCTGCTCCCGCAGCCTGCGAGGACGCACACCCCGGCAAGTGCCGCAAGCGCGAGTAGGCGGCGGCCGGCCACGCTCATCCGCCGGCGCCGAGCGGAACGTTCGACGGCACGGTCTGCGGCTGCAGGTACGAGGGGATCGGGTGGAGCACGAGCCGCGCCGAGACCATCCGCGCCGTTCCGGTTGCGCTCATCGGCTTGTCGGTCACGAACGAGACGTCGACCGCGCCGCCGTCGCCCTGACAGGTGCAGCTTGGTGGCTTCAGATCGACCTTCTCGCACGAGACGTTCGGGTAGAGGAGCACCGTCTGGAACTGATTTCCGCCGAACCCGGTCAACCCGCTCAGCTCGCAATGGCCGGCGCTGCTGCCGAGCACCTTGACGATGTGGATGCCCGTCGGCGGATACCACTGGAAGGCGTCGATGAAGCCGATGTTCGACGTGTTCGTCACCGTGATCCGGTAACGGTTCGACCCCGGGAGCTGGGAGAGATTCGTGGTCAGGTTGTTCTGAATGCCGGCCTCGGGATCGCTGACCAGCGAGCCTGCCAGCACGTGCAGCTTCGGTCGCTGGACCGAGATCGGCGCGTAGTCGCCGGTCGTCGGAAGCGCCGAGGCACCGCCATCGCCGGCAGGAACGACGATCGCCGCGACAACGACCCCGAGCACCACCAGAACGCAGACGCCGAGCACGCCCGCGAGCCGGGAGTGCGCGCGCAACCATCCCATCTCGCAGCCAACGTAGCAGGCGGCCGGGGCGCTCCCGCCCTTCTTGACACCGACGCGCCGCTGCTGATTGAGTCGCCCGGGTGCTGAGGACGATCGCCGCTGCGGCCGTGTTGGCCTCCACCGCAGCTTCGCCCGCCAACGTCGCGACCGTTCCCGGCCAGATCGTCGGGGTCGCCCAGAGCGACGGCGCGGTCGCATGGCTCTCGTCGGGCGCATCCAGCTGCAGGCTGACGATCCAGTCCGGCGGTAAGAGCCGCATCCTGCCGTACGCGCAGGGCTGCGCAGTCCTCCCGCAGGATCTGACGCTCGCGAACGGAAGCGCCGCCTGGGGCGGCTACCAGGAGGTTCGCTGCAGCGAGACGTTCGCCGAGGTTCGCACCGGCACCACGACGAGCGCGCACCTCGTGCAGAGCATCCCCGGCGACTGCCGCGGCTTCGGCACCACCTACCAGGGGCTCGCGACGGACGGGACCTCGTTCTTCTACGCCCTGCTCACCACGAAGAACCCGCCGCCGGGTACGCGCTGCGGTGACGGCGGCCCGTGCCGGTGGACGCTCCTCGGCGGCCGGATCATGCGGATCGCCGGCGCGAAGGCCCAGCCGGTCACCGTCCTGCCCGGAGCGGCGCTGATCGCCGGCGCGCCGGGGCGGCTCGCGCTCGTCCAGCCGGCGACGGCCGCGCGCTCGAACGGCCGCACCTTCGACTGGCCCCGCGCGGCCACGAACGGGGCGGTGGTCATCTACGACACGAAGGCGCGCCGCGCCGTCACGTCCTTCAAGCCGGACGGGATCGTGCGGGCGATCGCGCTCTCGCGGACGCGTGCCGTCGTGCTCGTTCAGCAGGGCAACGACCTCGAGATCCAGTGGTACGACGCGCAGTCCGGCGTCCACCGGGGCACGGCCCCCACGCCGGCCGCGACCGCGCACATGCTGGCGACCGACGGGCGGGTGGTCGCCTATTCC
This sequence comes from uncultured Actinomycetes bacterium, assembly GCA_963792135.1. GTDB lineage: Bacteria > Actinomycetota > Thermoleophilia > Gaiellales > Gaiellaceae > PALSA-600. The sequence continues at coordinate 157,703 of CAWBVD010000012.1, forward strand.
GTGGGGAGGAGCATCCGCGTGCTCGACCTCGGCAAGCTGGCCGCGCGCACCGTCGCCAAAGCCGCAAGCCCGCCGGTGGGCCTCACGATCGACTCCGGCCGGCTCGTCTGGGGCGAGAACACCGCCTCGCACGGCCGCGTCGTCGCAGTGCCGCTATAGCACCTTCGAGAGGAACGCCTTCGTGCGCTCGTGCCGCGGGTTCTCGATCACCGCGCCGGGCTCACCCTCCTCCACCACGACGCCGCCGTCCAGGAACACGACCTTGTCCCCGGCCTCGCGCGCGAAGCCGATCTCGTGTGTCACGACCACCATCGTCATCCCTTCCCGGGCGAGCGTGCGCATGACGCCGAGGACGTCGCCGACGAGCTCGGGATCGAGCGCCGAGGTCGGCTCGTCGAACAGCATCAGCTTCGGGTTCATCGCCAGGGCGCGAGCGATCGCCACGCGCTGCTGCTGGCCGCCCGAGAGCTGGGAGGGATAGCTCTCGAGCTTGTCGGCGAGCCCGACGCGCTCGAGCAGCTCCGTTGCCTGGCCACGTGCGAGCGACCGCGACATCTTCTTCACGTGCACCGGCGCCTCCATCACGTTCTCGAGCGCCGTCATGTGCCCGAAGAGGTTGAAGCTCTGGAACACCATCCCGATCTGGGCGCGCTCGCGGCAGACCTCCTTGTCGTGCAGCTCGTAGAGCCTGTCCCCCTCCTGCCGGTAGCCGACGAGGCGCCCGTCCACCCACAGCCGGCCGGCGTCGATCTTCTCCAGGTGGTTGATGCAGCGGAGAAAGGTCGACTTCCCCGAGCCCGACGGCCCGAGGATGCAGACGACCGACCCGACTGCCACCTCGAGCGAAACCCCCTGCAGCACCTCGAGCCGGCCGAACCGCTTGTGCACGCTCTCGGCCTTCACCATCGGCTCGCTCATGCAGTCTCCCCGGTGCGAGAAGACGTTGCGACGCAGCCGCTGGAGCGGCGTCTCGGGCAGCCGGCGGGCTCTCCCGCGGGCGTAGTGGCGCTCGAGGTAGTACTGCGCGATCGTCAGCACGGTCGTGACGATCAGGTACCAGAGGCTCGCGACGATCAGCAGCTGGATCGTCAGGTAGTTGACCGAGTAGATCAGCTGCGCCGCGTAGAGGAGCTCGGGGTGCGGCAGCGCGATCACCGACACGAGCGAGGTCGTCTTCAGCATCGAGATCGTCTCGTTGCCGGTCGGCGGGACGATCACGCGCATCGCCTGGGGGAGCACGATCCGCCGGATCGTCTGCAGGCGCCGCATGCCGAGGCTCTGCGCCGCCTCCGACTGGCCCTCGGGCACGGAGATGATCCCGGCCCGCACGATCTCCGCCATGTACGCGCCCTCGTTCAACCCCAGCCCGAGCATCCCGGCCACGAACGGGGTGATCACCGTCGTCGCGGTGAAGTGGAAGAACGTCGGTCCGAACGGGATCCCGACCGAGAACTTCGGGTAGAGAGCCGCGATGTTGTACCAGAACAGGATCTGCACCAGCACCGGCGTCCCGCGGAAGAGCCAGATGTACGTCCACGCCGCCCCCGAGACGAGCGGGTTCGGCGACAGCCGCATCACCGCAAGCAGCACGCCGAGGGCGATTCCGATCACCATCGCCGCCGCCGTCAGCTCGAGCGTGACGACGAGGCCGTCGAGGATCCGCGGCGAGGCGAACCAGTGGGCGATCTCGCCCCACTGGAAGCGCGGGTTCGACGCGAGCGAGTCGACGAGCGCGACCGCGAGGTAGACGATGACGGCAGCGGCGATCCACCGCCCGGTGTGCCGGGCGGGGATCGCCTTGATCTCGTCCGGGCGGACGGTGGTCGTCGGCTCCGGGGAGACGGAGGTGCTCGTCACCGGACGATGACGCTAACGCACGGACGGTCTAGCTGATGGCGCCGTTGATCTTCGGGTTCGTGATGGCGCCCGAAGAGACTCCCCACTTCGTGAGGATCGCCTTGTAGGTGCCGTTGGCCATCAGGGCCTTCACGGCGGCGAGCACCGGCTTCGCCAGGCCCGAGTTCTTCGGAATCGCGATTCCGTAGGGCGCCGTCGCATAGGGCTTGCCCGAGAGCTTGAACTGGCCCTTCGACTGCTTGACGATGTACGCCGCCACCGGCGAGTCGGCCATCCCGACCTGCGCGCGACCGCTCGAGAGGGCCAGGTTGGCGCCGTTCTGATCCGGGTAGACGCTGACGGTCACGCTCGGCTTGCCCGCCTTCCTGCACTTCGCGCTCTGCGCCGTGGCGTCGACGGCCTGTGTGGTGCCGCGCTCGACCGCAACCGTGTGGCCGCACAGGTCGGCCAGCGAGTTGATCGCCGGGCCGCCCTGCGCCTTCACGTAGAAGGACGTGCCGGCCGAGAAGTAGGTCACGAAGTCGACGACCTTCTGGCGCGCCTTCGTGTCGGTGAACGACGACATGCCGAGGTCGAACTTGTTCGCCTGGATGCCGGGAATGATCGAGTCGAAGGTCGCGTTCACGATCCTCGCCTTGAGCCCCATCGCCGACGCGACCGCGTTCGCGAGATCCGCGTCCATGCCGACCACCGTCTTGCCGTCGCCGGCAATGAACTCATTCGGCGCGTACGTCGCGTCCGCCGCGACGGTGAGGGTGCCCTTCTGCTTGTAGGTCGCGGGAACCTGCGCCGCGACCGACCGAACGACCCCGGAGCGGGCTCCGGATGCCTGCGGCACAACCGCCACTGTCGCCGCAACAAAGAGCGCGAGCGCACCCAGCGCCCGCGCCAGTCCGACCTTACTCACCTTGTTACCTCCTCGGATTACAGGGGATACCCGATCACGGTAGCCGCCGCGACGGAGCTACCGCCGTCGCTCCCGCCGGAGCGCAAGCCCGAGCAGGAGGGGTGCGAGCGTCGCTACGGCGACGATGAACGTGCCCCCCACTCTGCTCGCGGTGAAGCCGATGTACGAGTCGGTCGACGCGACGCGGGTCGCCGCATAGGTACCGGCGAGCGCGAGCGCCATCAGGCCCAGCCAGGCAACGGTGGCGGCTGCGAGAACCGGAATGCGGCGCGCGACGCCGATCGCGACGAGCGCGCCGATCACGAGGATGATCTCGGTCGTCCTGTACGCCGGCCGCCACGGCCCGCCGAGGATCAGGCCGAGCGAGTGAAAGAACGCGCCGACCTTGCTCGAGAGGAAGCTCGGGCTCGTGAGCCGCGGCTCCTGGAAGTCGGGGTTGCTCGTCATCACGTCATGGGCCGAGAGCCAGAGGCGCCAGGGGATCGTGACCGCCGGCCCGAGCAGCAGCAGGAGCGCCGGGAGCGCTTGCCTGCGGTGCAGCACAAACCCGGCCACGACGATCACGGCGACGAGCAGCAGCGAGAAGACGAACCCCTCGAGCTTCGCGAGCGTCGCGGCTGCCAGGAAGACGACGCCGAGCGCGAGCCACGCCCCGTTCGGCTCGTACAGCCAGATGACGCAGACGATCGCGGCCGCCGCGAGCAGGTACGCCAGCGTCGCGTCCGGCATCAGCGACTGCAGCCGCCACCAGAACCACGGCGTCACCAGGAGGAGCGCGAGCGACGGGAACGAGAGCCACCTGGGCACGAAGCGGTCGAGCAGCGCGAGCGCGGCGAGCACGAACGACAGCCCGAGCACGACCTGCTGGATCGGCAGCACAGACGGGTGGAAGCCGCCCGCGTACTGCCAGGTCGCCCCGAACATCACCGGCACGAGCGGCGGATACCAGGGGTCGATGAACGACGACCACTGGCTCGGGTTGAACTGGTGGAGGTAGTAGACGAGCTGCGCCCGGGGCAGCCACGTGCTCAGGAGGTCGAACTCGGGGTTCCACTGGCTCCCGACCGCGGTCAGGACCGCTGCGGCGCCCGCCACCACGATCACTGCCCCGGCGAGCCCGGCGACGATCGCGCCCGGCGCGCTCCATCCGTGCGCGACTCCCGCCGGCACCCGGTTCGGGCGCCACCGCGCGACGCCGACACAGGCTGCTGCGACTACGACCGCCGCGACCGGGACCGTGGCGACGTAGAGCCCGATCCCCGCCATCAGGAGCAGCGAGAGCACGGAGCCCATCAGTGCCCAGCCGGCGAGGAACGCGAGCCCGAGGAAGCGAACGTCGCCGCGCCGGAGCCAGACGATGCCGGTTGCGTAGAGGAGCGCGTACCCGACGGCGAGGTACATCAGGTCGAGCGCGAGCGGGCCGAGGTCGAGCCGCGTCACTTCTTCGGACCGCCCAGCTTCACGGCATTCACTCCCGGGCCGAGACCGATCTCGGTCGTGTACGGAACGCCCAGGAACTCGGACGACTTCCAGTAGGTGAGCGCCCACTGCGCCTTGTGGATGTCGGTCGTGTAGCGGCGTGGAGCGAGCCAGAGCCGGAAGACGTCGATTGCGAGCCCCGGCACCATCGCGGTGCGCTCGCGGCCGACGACGATCGTGTACGTCGCGTTGCGCGGGATCGCCCGCCCCGCTGCGACCATCGGAAGCGTCGGGTCGTAGTACGCGAACGGATCGACGTCCGCGTCGCGCACGAGCTGCGTTGGGCGCGTGCAGGTTCTTCCAGCCGATGCGGGCATAGAAGGACGTTCTCGAGACCGCCAGCGCCAGCTCGACGACGGCGACGATCATCGCGCCGATCAGCAGCCACGAGCGGCCGCTCAGACCTAGCATCTGCCGCTGGAATCTGGGCGGCGCCTCGGCCGTGCGCTCGGGCGCTATCGCCATCCGGTCATACTGTCGCTGGGAAGGCAACCACCGGACGTCCCTCCGCCGATAGTCACGCAACCCATCGTACAGCGGCGTTCAGCGCTCCTTTTCGCCGCAGCGGCCGCCTTCGCCGCCGTTGCGGCCGGGTGCGGGCGCACGCAGCCGGGGAGCACCATCAACGTGGTGGGGATGCAGCACGAGCTCTCGCGGGTGGTCCACCAGCGCCTGCTGCATCAAGGCTTCGACTACGACACGGTCGTCATGTGCGAGCCGGGGAGCGGGGTGCTGACGTACAACTGCGACGTGCTGGTGACGAACCCGCCGCCGAAGCACCACGTGGAGTGGACCGAGGTCGTCGTCTGCCGCGCCAGGGACATCCCCGGCGTCCCGCGCTGCTCTTCGAATAGCGGCGAAGCGCTTCAGTAGAGTCCCGAGATGACGCCGATCCGCGACCTGCTGGAGCAGAGCGCTTCGCATGCGGCCGACTTTCTCGAGGGCGTGGACGAGCGCCACGTCGGCGGCTCGATCGGCGTCGAGGAGCTTCGCGCCCGCCTCGGCGGGCCGCTTCCCGACGGGCCGACGGCGGCGGGCGAGGTGATCGCGCAGCTCGCGGAGGGCGCGGATCCGGGGCTCGTGGCGACGGCGGGCAGCCGCTACTTCGGGTTCGTGATCGGCGGCGTCGTGCCCGCCGCGCTCGCGGCCGACTGGCTGACGAGCGCGTGGGATCAGAACGCCGGCCTGTACGTCGCCGGGCCGTCGGCGGCGGTGGTGGAGGAGGTCGCGGGCGGATGGATCGCCGACCTGCTCGGGCTTCCGGCGGACGCCTCCTTCGGCTTCGTCACGGGGTGCCAGATCGCGCATGTCACGGCGCTCGCGGCGGCACGGCACGCGGTGCTCGAGCGCGTGGGCTGGGACGTAAACGAGCGAGGCCTCATCGGCGCCCCGGCCGTCCACGTGGTTGCGAGCGAGGAGCGCCACACGACGGTCGACCGGGCGCTGCGCTTCCTCGGCCTTGGCACCGCATGCGTGGTGCCGGTCGAGACGGACGGCCAGGGCCGCATGCTCGCGGACGCGCTGCAGGAGACCCTTCGCAGGCTCGAGGGGCCGACGATCGTCTCCGCCCAGGCCGGGAACGTCAACACGGGCTCGTTCGACCCGCTCGAGGAAATCGCGGACGCCGCCGACGCCGCCGGTGCCTGGCTGCACGTCGACGGTGCATTCGGGCTCTGGGCCGCCGCCTCGCCTTCCCTTCGCCACCTGGTATCCGGCGCCGAGCGTGCCGACTCCTGGGCAACCGACGCCCACAAGTGGCTGAACGTGCCCTACGACAGCGGCGTCGCCTTCTGCGCCCATCCCGACGCGCATCGCGCCGCGATGGGCGTGCGCGCGAGCTACCTGATCCACGCCGATCCGGGCGGGCCGCGCGACCAGATGGACTGGAACCCGGAGTTCTCGCGCCGCGCACGCGGCTTCGCGGTGTACGCGGCGATCCGCTCGCTCGGCCGCAGCGGCATCGCCGAGATCGTGGAGCGCTGCTGCGCCCACGCCCGCCGCTTCGCCGCGACGCTCGCGGACGCACCGCGCGTCGAGGTGCTCAACGATGTCGTGCTGAACCAGGTGCTGGTGCGGTTCGAGGACGACGACGCCACGACGCGGGCGGTCATCGAGGCCGTACAGCACGACGGCACCTGCTGGCTCGGCGGCACGACCTGGAAGGGCAAGGCCGCGATGAGGATCTCGGTCAGCAACTGGTCGACGACCGAGGAGGACGTCGACCGCTCGGCCGCTGCGATCATCGCATTCATTGCGCGCGCAAGTATCACTGGTACCATGATTCAAGATGGAGCTCGGGATTTACACGTTCGCCGAGGTGACGCCGGACCCGGAGACGGGCCTGACGATCAGCCCCGCCGAGCGGCTGCGCAACCTCGTCGAGGAGATCGAGCTCGCCGACCAGGTCGGGCTCGACGTCTTCGGCGTCGGCGAGCATCACCGGCCCGACTACGCCGTGTCCTCGCCCGCCGTCGTTCTCGCAGCGGGCGCCGAGCACACGAAGCGCATCCGGCTCACGAGCGCGGTCAGCGTGATCAGCTCCGACGACCCGATCCGCGTCTTCCAGGACTTCGCGACCCTCGACCTGCTCTCCGGCGGCCGCGCCGAGATCATGGCCGGCCGCGGCTCGTTCATCGAGTCGTTCCCGCTCTTCGGCTACGACCTCCGCGACTACGACGACCTGTTCGAGGAGAAGCTGCAGCTGCTGCTCGCATTGCGCGAGCACGAACACGTCACGTGGTCGGGTACCCGTCGCGCGCCGATCGACGGCCGCGGTGTCTACCCGCGCCCGCTCCAGGATCCGCTTCCGGTCTGGGTGGCCGTCGGCGGCGCGCCCGAGTCCGCGGCGCGCGCCGGGATGCTCGGGCTGCCGATGGCGCTCGCGATCATCGGCGGGCTGCCGGAGCGCTTCGCGCCGTTCGCGGAGATCCACCGCGAGGCCGCGCGTAGGGCGGGCCACGAGCGACCGGCGCTCAGCATCAACTCCCACGGGTTCATCGCCGAGACGTCGCAGGCCGCGGCCGACGCGGCGTTCCCGCCGTTCCTGCAGCAGATGACCAAGATCGGACGCGAGCGCGGCTGGCCGCCGGTGCAGCGCCAGGACTTCGACGCCGGCCGCACCCTGCGCGGCGCGCTCTTCGTGGGCAGCCCGGCCGAGGTGACCGAGAAGATCCTCTTCCAGCACGAGATCTTCGGGCACGACCGCTTCCTGCTGCAGCTGAGCGTCGGCACGATGCCGCACCGCGAGCTGCTGCGCGCAATCGAGCTCTTCGGCACCGAGGTTGCCCCCGCCGTCCGCTCTGCGCTCGCCGCCGAGCCGGCGGTCTCAGTGGCCTAGGACCCGCTCGAACGCCTCCACCTCGTCGAACGCCCGCAGCACCGGGTCGACGTAGGTCTCCCGAAAGACCTTCCGGTCCGAGGGTGTGGTGACCACGATCGGGCGGTTCTCCCGGACCGCGAGCAAGACCATCTGCGCCACGTCCTCCGCCGGCCGGAACGTCAATCCCACGTCCGCGAAGAGCTCCCTGACGACGTCGGGCACCTCGACCGGCCCCTCGCCCGGGCCGCCGAACCGCTCCGGCCTGGCGCGTGCGTTGTTGTCTCGCATGCCTGTGGCGACGCCCCCGGGAACCAGTACCGAGGCGCCCACCCCCGCCTCTGCAAGCTCGTGACGCAGGTTCAGCATCATCCCGAGCACGCCCATCTTCGCCGCCGAGTAGACCGAGTGATAGGGAATCCAGCCGGCACACAGCCCGGCCATGGACGAGGTCGCGGAGACATGACCTTCGCCGGCCGCGATCATGTCCGGGAGAAAGGCGGCCAGGCAATTGAGCACGCCCATCAGGTCGACTCCCAGGATCCAGTCGACGTCGTCGTCCGACATCCCGGTGAACGCCTGGAAAGACGTGACCCCGGCGTTTGCGAACAGGAGCGACACGGGGCCGAGCGCCGAGTTCGCCTCCTCCTTCGCCCTGCGGACCGATGCCCGGTCGGACACGTCGCAGGCGATCGCCACCGCAGTACCCCCGGCTGCACCGACGGCGTCTGCGACGCGGCGGGCGTTGTCGGCAAGGATGTCGGCCACTGCGACCGCGGCACCTTCCGCAGCCAGCGCCTCCGCCAGGGCGCGGCCGATCCCGCTCCCGCCGCCCGTGACGAACGCGGCCTTCCCGCTGATCTCCGTCACTGAATCGGCTCGTCTCCGGCGAGGGTTGTCCGGTGCATCTCCCGCCGCGAACCGGGGTCGTACGGCTGGACGCGGTGCACGACACCCGTGTTGTCCCAGAGGATCGTGTCCCCTTCCGACCAGAGGTGCCGGTATACGCGATCGGAAGCCGTCGCCCGCTCGTTGAGATCGTTCAGCAGCGCGCGGCTCTCGTCCTCGTCCATCCCCATGACGTAGTCCACCGTCTGGCCGATCACGAGGGACTTCCGGCGTGACGTGTGCGTCCACACGAGCGGGTGCTCTCGTGACTTCTTGCGCCACTCGTCCAACTGCTCAGGCGTCGGATTCGGGTGCACGAGGCTCTGGATGCCGACCTGGCTGTGGAGCACCCGAAGCTTCGCGAACCGCTCCTTCTCCTCGTCGGCGAGATCGTCGTACGCGGCGTAGGTGCTCGCAAACTCGGTCTCGCCGCCCTGCGCGGCGAGCACCTTGGCGCTGAGCAGCGTCGCCTTCGCGGGCACTGCGTCGGTCGTGCCGTCGATATGCCAGTAGACGGTCGCCTTCAGGTACTCGGCGAGCGGATTCTTCTCCGGATCCAGGCTGACGATGAAGATCTCCGGGATCTTCTGACTCGGAAACGACACGACCTCGCCCAGCTTCCGGCAGAACGCGACCTGAGCCCCGTCGTCGATGTTCAGCCCGCGGAAGGCGAGGATGCCGTGCTCCTCCAGCGCCTCCATCACCGCCCCCGGCAGATCCTCGTCGTTGCGGATGCGGTCGAGGTCGACGTCGAGAACCTCGGCGCCCACGGTCGGGGTCAGCTTCTCGACCTTCAGCGACTTCGTAGTGGCATCCCTAGAGCTCACGCTCTTTGAGCCAGCCGATTACCGTGCCTGCGATCTCGTGCCAGCCGCTGTCGATCGTCAGCGAGTGGCCACGATCCGGGAACTCCTTCAGGTCGGTGACGGCGGAGGACTTGCGGTAGAGCTTGACCGTCTGGTGGCTGATCGTGGCCGGCACCGTGTGATCGTGGCCTCCCGCGGTGACGAGGAGCGGGCCACGCGTCGAGTTGTCGGTGTCGACCTTCGCCGGCGAGCTGCCGGAGACGGCGGCGAAGGCCGCCTCGAAGAGCGGCCGCCCCGGCGACGGGATCGCCCAGCGCTCGTAGAGCTCGTTCGACTCGGCGGCCGAGAGCTGGTTGCCGAAGCCGTAGCGGAACTGCTGCGCGGTCAGGGACACCGCCTTCTTGCGATTCGCCGGGTTGCGCAGCGCGATCGAGGCCACCCGCAGCGCCGAGGGCGGCAGCCTGAGCACGCCCTTGATCGGCGCCGGATCGATCGCCACGGCTGCGGCAGCGAGGTTCTGCCCGAGCAGCCGCTGGACGATCAGGCCGCCGAACGAGTGGCCGACGACGATCGGCTTCGAGCCGAGGCCGCCGATGATCTGCGCGTAGTGGTCGACCACGGCGTCGATGCCGTACCCGGCGACGCGCTCGGGCGACTTCCTCGTGTCCTCCACGGTGGCGCCGTCGCCGGGCCACCCCGGCGCCTGCGGGTCGTACCCCTCGTCGCGGAAGCGATCGACCCACCCCGTCCACGAGTCCGCATGCAGCCAGAGCCCGTGCACGAACACGACCGGGGTCGCTGTCGCAGCCATCCCCCTACTCTAAGCAACAATGAGGATCGCCGTCTGCCGGCCGCAGCAGCCGTTCGAGCTCGGCGGCGTCGAGATCTTCACCGACCGGCTCGCGGCCGAGCTCACTGCCCGCGGCCATGAGGCGGACGTCGTCTCGCTCCCGTTCCAGTCCTGGCCGAACGAAAAGCTGATGTCGAGCAGCGCCCTGTGGCGGCTGATCGACCTGGGACCGCGAGGCACCTCGCCGGCCGATCTCGTGATCGCCACGAAGTTCCCTTCGTACCTGATCGAGCATCCGAACAAGGTGGTCTGGCTCGTCCACCAGCTCCGGCAGGCCTACGACCTCGACGGCACCGAGCACGGCCAGTTCGGGTCGTCGGCCGCCGACCGCTCGGCTCGCGCGCGAATCGAGCAGGCCGACCGGCTCGCACTCGGCGGCGCGCGCAAGCTCTTCGCCACGTCGCGCAACGTCGCCGGCCGTCTCTCACGCTCGACCGGGCTCCAGGCGGAGGTGCTCCCCCACCCGCCCCAGGAGCTGGCGTTCCGCTGCGACCGCTATGACCCGTTCGTCCTCTCCGTCGGGCGGCTCGACCGGCTGAAGCGCGTCGACCTGCTGCTCGAGGCCGCCGGGCTCGAGCAGCAGCTGCGTCTCGTGGTGGCCGGCGACGGCCCCGACCGCGGCGCGCTCGAGGCGCGGGCCGCCGAGCTGGGGCTCGGCGAGCGTGCGCGGTTCGCGGGCCGCGTCAGCGAGGAGGAGCTGACCGAGCTCTATGCCACGTGTCGCGTCGTCTACTACGCACCGGTGGACGAGGACTTCGGGATGGTGCCGCTCGAAGCCTTTCGGGCCTCGAAGCCGGTGGTGACCACGGCGGACGCAGGCGCGCCGCTCGACGTCGTGGTCGACGGTGAGACCGGGCGGGTCACGGCGCCGGACCCGGAATCGCTCGCCGAGGCGCTGGGCATGAGCGAGGAGACGGCGCGCAGCTACGGCGCCGCCGGGCGGCCGCTCGCCGAGGCGATCACGTGGGACGCGGCGATCGAGCGGCTCCTCGCCTAACCTAGCGCCTCTGCAGCCAGTAGAAGACGCCGAGCGGCGAGCTGTCCAGGATCGAGAGCCGGTAGCGCGGCCGGAGCAGAAGCGCGAGGCCCGCGGCGCCCAGCAACAGGACCGGCACAAGGACCCAGCCAAAGGGGACGAGCGCCACGACCGGCGTCGCGAGCGTGAGCGCGACGCCGAGGAACGCGAGCGGGATCGTCACCCACGGCGTGAAGAAGAGGATCGTCCGGAACTGGTCGCGCACGCGGGCGGATGCTAGTTCCGGTGAGCCTCGAGGTACGCCGCGTCCATCCTCCGCTGCGCCGCCTCCTCCTCCGCGATCACGCGGAGCAGCGCCCAGGCGAACGCGACGAAGATGATGCTCGTCTGCTCCGCGTTCATCAGGATCCCTGCCAGGTTCTGGTCGCGGATCGGCGAGAGGCCCCAGAGGCGGGCCGCGTGCTCGTAGAACGAGTAGAACGGGCTCGAGGCGAAGATGTAGGCGAGCGAGAGCCAGGGCGCGGTGATGAACGCGATCCCGAGATAGGCGAGCGCACCCATCGCCTCGAGGCGCCGCGGCTCGCCGAGCACGGGCCACCAGAAGACGAGCCCCGCCGCCACGAGCAGCGCGTGCTCGAGGTTGAGCGGCCAGCCGTCGTTCAGCGCCCAGTCGTAGAACGCCGGCAGGTGGACGCCGTACCAGACGGCCAGCCACGCGACGAGCGCCACGGCGGGGTGGGTGACGAGCTCGAACGGCCGCCCGCCGGCGCGCGCGACGCCGCGCTTCATCGCCGGCGTGAGCCCGAGGATCAGGAGCGGAGGGCCCCAGTCGGCGATCAGCGCGTTCTGGAGCAGGTGCGCGAGCAGCAGGTAGTGCGCGGAGAGCGTCTCGAGCGGCGAGTTGACCGGCACGGCGACGAGCGCGAGCCCGAGAGCGAAGAGGACGATCCGGCCGGGCCCGGGCCGATCCTCCGGCGCCGCCCGGCGCAGCTCGCGGACGTACAGCACCGCCGCGGCGGCCGCGAGCACGAGGAACAGCGGCTCGAACCCGAAGCGGTAGGCACTCACGCGGGCTGCCGAGCGCCGACCAGGTGCCGTGTCGCCCGGCGGCGCCTCAGCTCGGGCAGGAGCAGGATCGCGGCACAGGTGCCGAGCACGAGGAGCTGCTCCACCGTCATCACGAGCCCGGCGAGCTGCTGGTCGTGGAGCGGCGAGAGCCCGAACACCCGGTGCGGCTGCGCGCGGTAGGCCGGGTAGAGCGGGGTGAGACTGAAGATCAGGACGTCGGCGAGCACCGTGCCGAGCGCGAAGAGCGCGCCGATCACTGCGAGCCGCCGGCCGCGGCTGAGGTGGCCGCGCCGGGCGGGATCGACGATCAGCGTCCAGACGAGGAAGCCCGCGACGACGAGGCTCGCGTGCTCGAGCCGGTGCACGGCCGGGTGCGAGGCCGCGTAGTCGTAGACCGCGGGTATGTGCCACAGTCCGAACGCGAGCGCCCAGGCCGGGAGGGCGACGACCGGACGCAGGAGCCATGCCGCGGCAGCGCGGAAACGTGACGAATGCGCGGCGGCCCGCAGCACGGCCGAAGGGATGACGAAGAAGAGGAGCGGCCCCCGCACGGCAGCGAGCAGGAGCGCCGGCCCGGCGTCGCCGATCAGCATGTGCTGGAGCATGTGGGCCGACACCAGGTAGCGGTCGCCGAGCTCGTCGAGCGGCGACACGAGCGGCAGCACGCAGAACGCGAGCCCGAGCAGGAAGAGCGGCACGCGTGTCCAGGGTGCGTGGTCGCTCCGGCCCCGGCGGCGGAGCCGGACGAAGCCCCGGACGAAGAAGACCGCGGCGGCGGCCACGAGCGCCGTCACCACCGGCTCGGCCGTCCACGGCGAGAGCAGGCCGGGCGGGTTCACGTCCAGCCAATCGTATTCGGGGAAGGTGCACAGAGGGGCCACAGGCGGCTCTCAGCCCGCAGGCGGATGCTGGCTGCGACAACGAAAGAAAGGAGGCCCCCAATGATCCGTGCAGCCCTTGCCGCCGCCGCGGCGGCCCTCATGCTCGCGTCGGCGACGACCGCCACCGCCGCGACGACGACCGCCGTCAGCTCGAACTGGGCCGGCTACTCGGTGAGCGGCACCACCTACTCCTCCGTGAGCGGCACCTGGACACAGCCGGCCGCCGACTGCTCGACGAAAACCTCGTCCACGACCGCGGCCGCGTTCTGGGTCGGGCTCGGCGGGAACGACGAGACCTCGACCGCGCTCGAGCAGACCGGAACGGAGGCCGACTGCCTCGCCGACGGATCCGTTCGCTACGGCGCCTGGTACGAGCTCGTGCCGGCCGCGTCGGTCAAGGCGCAGCTGAGGGTCTCGGCGGGCGATCGGATCGCCGCGTCGGTCGAGGTGAGCGGCACCACCGTCAAGGTGCAGCTGAAGAACCTGACCACCGGCAAGAGCTTCGCCCGGACGCTGCGCATGTCCGCACCGGACATCAGCTCGGCCGAGTGGGTCGCCGAGGCGCCGTCGGCGGTCACGGAGCGCGGGACGCAGATCCTTCCGCTGACCGACTTCGGCACCATCCGCTTCAACAGCGCGAGCGCGACCTCGACGAGCGGCCATACAGGCACGATCTCCGACTCGGCCTGGTCGGCGACGCGGATCATGCTCGCGGCCGGCTCCGGCTCCGGCCCCGGCCCCCACTTCGGCCCCTTCGCCCCGGATGCCGGGAGCACCGAGGCGGTGACGAGCGCACCGGCCGCCGGCGGCAGCGCCTTCAGCGTCACCGCCCGGTCCGCTTCGTACGGCGTCTGAAGCCGTTTCACAGCAGACTCACAGGATGGAGTGGGACGATCGAGTCAGATGAACAAGCTCGTTACACCCCCCACTCCGGGGGCCAAGATCCTGGTCGTGGACGACGAGCCGGCGATCGTCGATGCCGTCGCGACCGCCCTGCGCTACGAGGGGTTCGACGTCGAGGAGGCCGGCAACGGCCGCGACGCGCTCTCCTCCGTGATGACGTTCGAGCCCGACCTGGTCGTGCTCGACTGGATGCTTCCCGACATCGACGGGCTCGAGGTCGGGAAGCGCCTCCGGGAGCGTGGGTTCAAGACCGCGATCCTCTTCCTCACCGCCAAGGGCGGCGTCGACAACAAGGTCGAGGCGCTCAGGGCCGGCGGCGACGACTACGTGACGAAGCCGTTCAGCCTCGCCGAGATCGTCGCCCGCGTGCAGGCGATCCTGCGCCGCACGAACAGCGAACTGCCGGGCGATGTCCTGCGCTTCGACGATCTCGTCCTCGACGAGGGGCGCCACGAGGTCTTCCGCGCCGACCACCGGGTCGACCTCACGGCGACCGAGTTCAACCTGCTCCGGTTCTTCCTGCTGAACCCGCGCCGCGTGCTCTCGAAGGGCCAGATCCTCCAGCACGTCTGGCGGTACGACTTCGGCGGCAACACGAACGTCGTCGAGACCTACGTGAGCTACCTCCGCCGCAAGCTCGACGCGTTTGGCCCGCCTCTGATCCGCACCGTGCGCCAGGCCGGCTACATGCTCGACACCGAGCGCCGTTAGGTCATGCTCTCGCGGCTGTCGCTGCGGGCCCGCCTCCTGCTCGGCGTGATCGCGATCGCGTTTGCCGGGCTGGTCACCGCGGACGTCGCGACGTACGCGGCGCTCAAGTCGTTCCTGATCGACCGCGTCGACACCGCGCTCAATTCCGTCCACCAGGGCGTGGAGGGCGTCTTCTTCCCACAGGGCCGCGGCGGGCCCGGCGGGGGGCCGGACGGCGGGAACATCCAGGCCGTGTTCAGCCAGATCCCCGGCTATTGCCTCGAGCAGAGGACGCTCAACGGGGCGGCGGTGACGAAGGAGTTCTGCATCCCGCAGTTCGGACAGTCGCAGCCCGCGCCGGGCGCGAAGCTGCCCGCGACGATCCAGCTTCCGACGCTCCCGAACACGCCGCAGGGCGACCGCCTTCACTTCTTCACCGTCCCGGCCGTGAGCGGCGGCGGCAGCTATCGGGTGCGCGCGTCGATGGAGGCCCGTGACCCGTCGCACGTGCTGCTGATCGCCGCGCCGCTGAACGACGTCAACAGCACGCTGCACCGGCTGCTCCTGATCGAGCTCGGCGTCACCGTGGCCGTGCTCTGCACGATGATCCTGCTCGGTCTCTGGATCGTGCGGCTCGGGCTGCGGCCGCTCGAGAAGATGGGCAAGACGGCCGGCGCGATCGCCGCAGGCGACCTCTCGCGCCGCGTCGAGCCGGCCGAGGAGCGCACGGAGATCGGCCGGCTCGGGCTCGCGCTCAACTCGATGCTCGAGCACATCGAGGAGGCGGTGACCGCGCGCGACGACTCGCTGCGGGCGCTCGAGGCGTCGGAGAGCAAGCTCAGGCGCTTCGTCGCCGACGCCTCGCACGAGCTCCGCACGCCGCTCGCAGCCGTGCGAGCCTACGCCGAGCTCTTCACGCGCGGCGCCTCGAAGCGCCCGGACGATCTCGAGCGGTCGATGAAGGGCATCAGCCGCGAGTCCGAGCGCATGAGCGTCCTCGTCGAGGACCTGCTCCTCCTCGCGCACCTCGACGAGGGGCGCCCGCTGGAGGAGGAGCCGGTCGCGCTCGACGGCGTCGTCGGCGAGGCGCTCGAGACGGCCCGGACGCTCGAGCCGGCGCGGCCGATCGAGGTCTCGCTCGCCCCGCTGACCGTGCCGGGCGACCGCGACCGCCTCCGCCAGGTCATCGACAACCTGCTCTCGAACGTCCGCTCGCACACGCCGCCCGACGCGCCGCTTGCGGTCAAACTCGCGCGCGAGAACGGATACGCCGTGCTCTCGGTCGATGACTCCGGCCCCGGAATGGATGCCGACCAGGTCTCGCACGCCTTCGAGCGCTTCTACCGCGCCGACCCCTCGCGCGCCCGCGCGAGCGGCGGTGCGGGCCTCGGTCTCGCGATCGTCGCGGCCGTCGTGCAGGCGCACGGCGGCAAGGTCGAGGCCGAGTCCGCGCCCGGCGAGGGGACGACCTTCCGGGTGCGGCTCCCGCTCTCAGCCGATTCTTAGATCTGCCACACGTCGCTCTCATAACCTGTTGCCAGAGTGGATCCCATGACAAGGACGAAGCTGGCAGCCGTACTGAGCGCGGGCGCGCTCGCCCTCCCCGTCGCGAACGCCGTCGCGGCGACGAGGAACGCCACCAACGCGACGGCGAAGAAGACGGTGACGCGCAAGGTCACCGGGCAGTCCGCCCAGGCGGACCGCTGGGGCACCGTTCAGGTGAACGTGACCGCGAAGATCACGACCAGCGGCGGCAAGACCACGATCAAGTACCTCGACCTCGGTGGGAGCTACAGCTACCACACCGACCGCTCGCAGTTCATCATGTCGCAGTCGCTCCCGATGCTCCGGCAGGAGTTCCTGAGCGCCCAGAGTGCGAACATCCAGCTCGTCTCGGGCGCCACCAACACGAGCGACGCGTTCATGCAGTCGCTGCAGTCCGCGCTGCTTCAGCTCCGCAAGTAAGGGGCGACGGCCTCGGGCCGTTGCCGCATCGCGCCGCGTGCGAGCGGGAGCGAGATCCAGACGTCCGCGTCGCCGGGCGTCTGCGACACCCCGGCGCTCCCGCCGTGCGCCTGCGCGATCGTCTGCACGATCGCGAGGCCGAGCCCGCTCCCGGGTCGCGGCCTCGCCTCGTCGGCGCGGCTGAAGCGGTCGAAGGCGCGCGCGGCGAAGCCGGGCGGGAAGCCGGCGCCCTCGTCGCGCACGTGCAGCTCGAGCCGGTCGCCGAGCGGGAGCGCCTCGAGCGTGACCGTCCCGCGGCCGTGGACGAGGGCGTTGTCGACCAGGTTCCCGAGCGCCTGCTCGACACGCCGCGCGTCGGCGTCGACGAGGACGTCGTCGCCCCGGATGATGGTGATGTCGCGCCCGAGCTCGTCGGCGCGGGCGGCGAACCGCGCGCCGGCGGCGTCGAGCAGCCCGTGCGCCGCCGTCGGTTCGGGATGAACGGGCAGCTGCCCCTGGTCGGCGCGGGCGATCAGCAGCAGGTCGGCCGCGAGCGAGGTCAGGCGGTCGGTCTCCTCGACCGCCGAGCGGAGGGCATCCTCGAGCTCCTCGCGGCTGCGCGGATGGCGTAGCGCGAGCTCGAGCTCGGTGCGGAGGAGCGCGAGCGGCGTCCGGAGCTCGTGGCTCGCATCGGCCACGAAGCGGCGCTCGTGCTCGAACGCCGTCTCGAGCCGCTGGAGCATGTCGTTCAGCGTCTCGGCGAGCCGCGAGATCTCGTCCCTGGCCGGTGGCACGGGGAGCCGGCTGCCCGGGGTCGAGGCGGAGATGGCGCCCGCCTTCCGCCTCATCTCTTCGACCGGGCGCAAGGCCGCGCCGGCGAGCACGTACCCGGCGAGAGTCGCGAGCAGGAGTGCGAGCGGCGAGCCGACGAGCAGCTCCCTCCGCAGGCGCTCGAGCGACTCCTCGCGGACGTCGAGCGAGCTCGCCAGCACCAGCGCATGCTGCTCGTCCGCGCTGCCGACCGGGATCGCGAGCAGGCGCCAGCGCCCGCTCCGCCCGGGCACGTCGACCGTCGCGCGCACCGAGCGCCCCGAGAAGACCGTGCGGAGCTCGGCGGCGCTGAGCAGCGGCGCGAGGCCCGGCGGCTGCGACTCGGCAACGCCGCCGCCGCGCGCGAGCACCTGCGCAAGGCCGACCCGAGCCCCGGGTTGCGGTCGAGCGGCGCCTGGCCCCGCTCCAGCCGCAGCGTCGCCTCGGTCGCCTTCGCGAACAGCGTCTGGTCCGTCGAGTTGAGGAGATTCGAGCCGACCCGCAGGTAGACGAACCCGCCCAGCGCCGCGAGCACGAGCGCCATCGCCGCCGCGAACGGCAGCGTCAGCCGGATGCGGATCGGAAGGCGGCTCAATCGTCGCGGAGACGGTAGCCGACGCCGCGAACCGTCTCGAGCGAGTGGCGGCCGAAGGGGCGGTCGATCTTCTCGCGCAGGTAGCGGACGTACACGTCGACGACGTTCGAGTGGCTCTCGAACGCAATGTCCCACGCAGCGTCCAGGAGCTGGACGCGCGAGAGGGCCTCGCCGGGACGGCGCATGAAGACCTCGAGCAGGACGAACTCCTTCGCCGTCAGGTCGAGCTCGTGCTCGCCGCGCCAGGCGCGGTGCGTGGCGGGGTCGAGGCGGAGGTCGCCGACCCGAAGCTCCGTCGGCCGCTCCGCCGGCGCCCGCCGAGCGAGCGCACGCAGCCGCGCGAGCAGCTCGGTGAAGGCGAACGGCTTGCCGAGGTAGTCGTCGGCGCCGGTGTCGAGCCCCTGGATCCGGTCCTCGATCCCGTCCCGCGCGGTCAGCATCAGCACCGGCGTCCAGACGTTGCGGGCGCGCAGCTCGCGACAGGTCGAGAAGCCGTCCATGCCCGGCAGCATCACGTCGAGCACGATCGCGTCGTACGGCGCCGCCTTCGCCATCCAGAGCGCCTCCTCGCCGGTCGGGGCGAGATCGGCGGGATGGCCCTCCTCGCCGAGGCCGCGCACGAGCAGGCGGCCCAGCTTGGGCTCGTCCTCGACGACCAGCACGCGCATCGGTGCACATCGTCGCGCCGCAATATGAAAGCTGGATGAAGCCTCCGCCGCCGCGCGGCAGTCATTCCTGCCCGGGCATGAGCCAGGCCGCAGCGGTGCCCCGGACCCGCAGAGCCACGCGGTTGCCGGGCTCGGGAGCGTCGGGGCCCGGTAGCCGGACGAGCACCTCGAACCCCGGCCGTCCGGCGGGGTCGGGGCCCCACGCCGGCTCGTCGAGCCGGACGGCGATCAGCACGTCGTGGCCATGGAACTCCTTGCTGACGACGACCCCGCGCGGCGAGCGCCCGTCGCGTTCGGGCCCCTGGTCGAGATCGATCTGCTCCGGCCGGACCAGCACCCCCACGGCGCACGGCTCCGCGGCGGGTGCCGCAAGCTCCACCTCGATCTCGCCGAGCACCGAACGCACGAACCCGTGCTCGAGCCGCCCGAGCAGCAGGTTGCCGTGGCCGACGAACCGCGCCACCTCGCCGTTGACCGGGCGCGTGTAGAGCGTGCCGGGATCGTCGCACTGCACGATCTTCCCGTGCTGGAGCACGGCGACGCGGTCGGCGATCGAGAGCGCCTCGTCCTGGTCGTGCGTCACCAGGATCGCCGTGGCACCCGCGCGCTGCAGAACCTCGACCACCTCAC
The DNA here is from genome assembly GCA_963792135.1 of uncultured Actinomycetes bacterium. GTDB lineage: Bacteria > Actinomycetota > Thermoleophilia > Gaiellales > Gaiellaceae > PALSA-600. The sequence goes on from CAWBVD010000012.1 coordinate 176,971, forward strand.
GCCGCATGCTCGTGCGCAGCTCGACGTCGAGCGACGAGAACGGCTCGTCGAGCAGCACGAGCGCCGGACGCGCCGCCAGGGCCCGCGCGAGCGCGACCCGCTGGCGCTCGCCGCCGGAGAGGTGGTGCGGCAGCCGCTTCTCGAAGCCGGCGAGCCCGACCAGCTCGAGCAGCTCGGCGACGCGCGCGCCGGCCTTCGACCGGTCGCGCAGCCCGAACGCGACGTTCTTCCCTACGCTCAGGTGCGGGAAAAGCGCCCCGTCCTGCGGCACGTACCCGATGCGACGGCGCTCGGGCGCGACGAAGGCGCGCGGGCCGTCGACGACCTGCCCGCCGAGCGAGATCGTCCCGCTGTCGGCGCGGTCGAACCCGGCGAGCAGGCGCAGAAGCGTCGTCTTGCCACTGCCCGAGGCACCGAGGATCGCCGTCAGCGAGCCGGCGGCCACCTCCAGCGAGACGCCGTCGAGCACCGTCCGCGCCCCGAACGACTTGCGGACGTCCGCGATGGACAGCGCATGCGCCGCGCTCATCGTTCGGCCCCCGCGACCCGCTCGAACCAGCGGCCCAGCAGGAGCCCCGGCAGTGTCGCGACGAGCAGGAGCGCCAGCGCGTAGGGCGCGGCGGCCCCGTAGGCGAAGTCGTTCTGGTAGGCCCAGAACCCGGTTGCCAGCGTCTGCACCTCCGTCGGGTGAAGAATCAGCGTCGCAGTCAGCTCGGTCGAGGAGCTGATGAAGACGAGCGCGAAACCGGCCGCGAGCGCGGGGGCGAGGATCGGCAGCGTCACGCGAAAGAACACCGACGCTCTACGGTGCCCGAGCGAGCGCGCGAGCTCCTCGAGACCCGGCGGCGTCTGCGCGACGCCGGCGCGGACGGCGACGAGCGCCAGCGGGAAGAACATGATCGCGTACGCGAAGATCAGCTCGATGCTCGACTGGTAGAGCTGGAACAGGTAGCGGTTCGTCAGGTAGACGAAGGAGAGCGCCACGACGATGCCCGGGATCGCCTGGACGATGTAGGTCGAGCGCTCGAGCACGATCGTCCCCTTGCTGCGATAGCGCTCGACGAGCAGCGCCACCGGAACGGCCGCCAGCGCGGCGAGCGCCGCGGCCGCGGCGCTGTACTTCGCCGTCGAGAACGCAGCGTCGAGCAGCGAGACCGGCGGCAAGGTCGACGACGTCCCGTGGTGGAACCAGTAGGCGAGCGCGTAGACCGGGACGCCGATCGCCGCACCGAGCAGGCCGGCGAGCCCGAGCACCACCGGCACCTTGGCCCGCCCCAGCGGCAGGCGAGGGGGACGCCGGGCGGCGAGCGAGCGCCGGGCTGCCCCCGCCCGGCCGCGCCCGGCCGCCTCGGAGACGAGCAGCACGAGCCCGAGCAGGACGAGCGGGATCGAGAGGGCGCAGGCGGTCGTGGTGCTGAAGCCGATCTGGATCTCGGTGTAGATCTGCGTCGTGAAGGTGTTGAAGCGGAGGATCTCGAACGTGCCGAACTCGGCGAGCAGGATCAGGGCGACGAGGAGCATTCCTCCGACGAGCGCGGGGCGGATCTGGTGGAGCGTGACGCGGAGGAACGTTCGCGTACGGCCGAGCCCGAGCCCGCGCGCGACGTCCTCGAGCCCCGGGTCGGCGGTTCTGAGCGCCGCCGCGACCGGCAGGTAGACGAGCGGGTAGCTGCCGAGCGTCATCACGAGCACGGCCCCCCAGTACCCGTGCACGGCGGGCTCGATCGAGATCCAGGAGTAGGCGAGCACGAAGTCCGGGACCGCGAGCGGCAGCACGAGCACCAGCGCGAAGAAGCGCCGGAACGGGACGTCGGTTCGCTCGACGAGCCACGCCACTGCGACGCCGAGCACAGCGCAGGCAGCGGTGACGGCGACCGTGAGGCGGATCGTGTTCCAGAGGAGCTCCCACGTCAGATGCCGGAAGAGCAGCGGGCGCAGAGTGCTCCACCCGACCTGGTGCGCCTGGACGAGCAGGAAGGCGAGCGGCAGGAGGACCGCCGCCGCGACGGCGATCGCGGCGATCAGCAGGCCTGCCGGCGGCAGGCGGAGAGCGCGGCTGCGGCGTGCGGGAAGCGCCGCGGTCATGGACGCCTCCTAGAGCAGGGATGCGTCGCGCAGCAGCTCGATCGGGAGCGTGCCGTCGCCGAGCTGCTTGACCGTGATCGGGTCGGGCCGAAGCGTCGAGAAGGGGACGAGGCCGCGCGCGCTCGTCACGCCGGAGCCGAGCGGGTACTCGAAGCTCTCGTCGTGGGCGATGATCTGCTGCGCCGCCGGGCTCACGAGGAAGGCGAGGAACTTCTGCGCCTCGGCCTGGTGCGAGCTCGACGCGAGGATGCCGGCGCCCGAGACGTTGATCACGTAGCCGGGGTCGCGGGGCGCGAAGTAGCGGATCGCCGAGTGCATCTTCGACTGCCCGCCGAGCTCGTCGCGGAGGCGGTACCAGTAGTAGTTGTTCATGAACCCGAGGGCGGCCTGGCCGCTGTTCACCTGAGCGACGAGCGCCTCGTTGTCCGGGTAGATGTGGCCGCTCGCGTTGCTCTTGATTCCCTCGAGCCACTTGATCGTGCGCGCCTTGCCGTACTTGGCCGCGACGGCGGTGACGATCGGCTGGAAGTCCGTCTCGGTCGGCGCGAGCCCGAGCTTCCCCTTCCACTTCGGCTGCGCCAGGTCGAGGATCGACTTCGGCAGCTGCGACGGCTTGAGCTGGTCGGTGTTGTAGACCATCAGGCTCACGCGCGCCGAGACCGGCGTCCAGTCCTTGTCCGGCGTTCTGTACCTGGCGGGGGACTTCGCGAGCGTCGAGGCATTCACGCGCGCAAGCAGGCCCCGCTTGGCGAGGGCCTCGAGCGGCGGCGAGTTCTCGGTGTAGAAGACGTCGGCGCGCGCATGGGAGCCCTCCTGGATGATCTGCGAGGCGAGCACGCCTTCGCTGTCGGAGCGCACCGACACGTTGATCCCCGTCTGCTTCTCGAACGCCGATACGAGCGCCGAGACCGTCTGCTCGTGCTGGCCGCTGTACAGCGTGAGATTGCCGGCGTCGCGACTTGCCGAGACGCCCGACAGCGAGATACGCAGCAGCGAGAACGGCCGGAACGGCGGCGAGGAGGAGGCGCTTACGCACGGTGTAAGGCACACCTTACAGCAGATCAGAGGCCCGCCGCTGGTCAGTCCTTGACGTAGACCAGGTCGAGGAAGAGGCTCGGGTGCCCGCCGAAGTACTCGCGGGCATAGTCGGCGCGCAGCTGCGCCTGGTCGCGGTGGAGCCGGGCGAGCAACTCGTCGACGTCGTCGCTCGGCTCGAGCAGGGCGAACTCGCTCAGGAAGGACCCTTGCCCCTTCGCCGGGGCGCGCCCCGCGTTGAGGATCTGGCTGCCATGCGGGACGACGGCGACCCGCCCGCCGGGCTCGAGGGCGGCGGTCAGCTCGGCGAAGTTCACGTCGTTCGTCACCTGGACGACCCGCTTCGCCTCGTTGCCGAAGACGCGGAAGAAGCTGCGCGGGAAGCCGCCGTCCCCGTCGGGGTACTCCATCTCGACGAACGCGGGCAGCGAGGGAAGTGGGCGGTCGTACGTCTCGAGCGGGACGAGCGGGTCGGCGAAGCCGTAGTCGTGGAGGAGGAGCATCCCGCCGGGTGCGAGCGCGGCCGCGACGCCCGCGACGAGCTCGACGCACTCGGGTGAGTGCGCGGTCAGCGCTCCGGCCGGGAGCTCCCTCTCGGTCTCGTGCGCCTCGATGCGGACAGTCCAGTGTCCCTCCTCGTCGCGGCTCAGCGGGACCGCCTCGAACCGGCGGCCGCCGGCGTCGGCGAAGTACGCGCGGTAGGGCATGTCGTCGAGGAGCTCGTTGAGGATCGCGACATCGAACTGCCGCGTGTTCTCGCGCACGAACCGGGTGGCCTCGGAGTGGACGAGCCCGAGGTTCGCGGCGAGGCCGCCCTCGACCACAACGAGCGCCACCATGGACGATCCTGCGACCGTCGGCCGCAGGACACTGCGCCCGACCCAGAGCTCCTCCTCCTGCGTCGCGGCGCGCTCGAGCGAGTCGCGTGCGAGGTCGACCGCGACGTAGTCGATGCGCTCGAGCTCGGTCTCCCCCTCCTCGTACAGCACGCGCAGCTCGCGCAGCAGCTCGCGCGCGAACCGGGCGTCGTTGGCGCCGACCTCCAGGATCCGCACGGTGCGGAGCCCCACACCGCGCGCCCGCGCTGCAACCAGCCGCGCGGCGGCCGCCGGGTGGTGCCCGACCGACGCCTCCGTCCGGAAGACGATGTCGCCGGCGACAGTGTTGTAGTAGAGGGCGTTGACCTCGCTCTTCGTGAGCCCCTTCTTCCTGGGCAATCTCACGTACCCAGGACTTGCTTCGCCGTCTTGACGACGTCGTCTGTCGTGAACGGGTAGAGCCAGAGCGCCCGCTCGTCGCCGCTCGCGTCGACCAGGTAGGCGGCGCCGGTGTGGACGATCCGGCGGATCGGGATGCCCGCAACCGTCTTCTTCGTCACCGAGACGCCGACGTCGTAGTTCCTCCAGACGGCTGCGAGCTTGCCGTAGCTGCCCGTCCCCCAGCGCCAGCCGGGCGCGAGCTGCCAGTGGACGGCGTCGGCGGCGAAGTTCGCGGGGCTGTCGGCCCAGGGGTTGACGCTGACGGAGACGATCGCCGGGCGCCTGCGCCCCGAGCTTCGCCGCCGCCTCGGTCAGGACGCTCGCCTCGCGCGGGCAGAAGTCGCGGCAGAGCGGGTCGATGAACGTCACGATCACCGGTCCGGCCGTGGTACGAGGCGAGCGAGAACGGCGTGCCGTGCTGGTCGACGAGCGAGAACCCCGGCGCCGGGCGCTCGCCGGCCGCGAAGGTCGTCGCGCTCGACGAGGCGGCCGGCGTCGAGTTGCGCGAGCCTGCGACCAGGGCGATCACCGCCGCGATGGCGAGCCCCGCGAGAGCCGCGCCGACCCAGATCGCCCAGCGGAAGCGGTGCGCCGCGCCTGGACGACGCGGCCCGGCGGCGAGTGACGGATTCGCGGACACAGGCGCTCCGCTCACCACCATACCCCCGCGCCCGTGTCCGCTCCGGCCCTGTCCCGCCGAGACGCGACGGGGGCCTGTCCCCAGACGCGCCCCGGGGGGACAGGTCTGAGTTAGCTCGCCTCGAGCCCGCTGCCCGTCTCGACGACGGACTTGAGGCCGCTGAGGACGAGCATCCAGCCCGTGCCGGAGACGCTCACCGCGGTCTTCGGCGCGCCCTCGAGCCGGTCGTGGACGACGGTGAGCAGGGAGTAGCCGCCCTCCTGCGGCTCGATCTCCCAGGTCACGCGGCTCTCCTCCTCGAGCGCGCACTCGGGGTCGTACAGCGAGCGCCACGCGTGCGAGAGCTTGCGCGGCGGGTCGAACTCGAGAACCTCGGCGTCGAGCCACAGCTTCGAGTGGTCGGGCGACCAGGCGCGCCAGCGCCCGCCGGCCTGGATCTCCTCCTCGAGCTGCGACCCGTGGAAGTACTTGGCGATCAGCTCCGGCTTCGTGATCGCGTCCCAGATCCGCTCCGGGCTCGCCTTGATGAACACCTGGTAGACCTGCGTCGTTTGCACCTCGGCTGAGGTCGCTGTCGTCATGCCGTCTCCTCCAGTTGAGCTTTGAGATCGAGGAGCGCGCTGACGCGGCCCTCGGTGTACTTGTCGATCCAGCGGTCGTGGATCTGGCGGATCGGGACCGGGTTCAGGAAGTGGTGCTTCTCGCGCCCTGCCTTGCGCGTGACGACGAGCCCCGCGTCCTCGAGCACCCGAAGGTGCTTCATCACGCCGAAGCGCGTCATCTCGAGCCCCTCCTCGAGCTCGCCGAGCGTGCGGCCGTCGCGCTCGAACAGCTGGTCGAGCAGGTGGCGGCGGGTCGCGTCGGCGAGCGCCTTGAACACTCGGTCGTCGTCCTCCACGCCGCTCATGATAGGTGACCGAAAGGTCACATGTCAACCGAGCTCAGCGCTTGAGCAGGTTCCGCGCGACGAAGAGCACGTTCGCCGGCCGCTCGGCCAGGCGCCGCATGAGGTACGGGTACCACTCCGGCCCGTAGGGCGTGGCCACGAGCACCGAGTACCCCCGCCGGTGCAGCTCGAGCTGCAGGCTCGGCCGAACGCCGTAGAGCATCTGGAACCCGAAGCGCTCGAGCCCGAGACCGTTCCGGAGCGCAAGGTCGATCGTCTCCTGGATCAGCCGCTCGTCGTGCGTCGCGACCCCGACGTACGAGCAGCCCGTCAGCATCCGCCCGAGCAGCCGCTCATAGGCAGCGTCGACGTCCTGCTTGAGCGGGTAGGCGATCTCGGCCGGCTCCAGGTAGGCGCCTTTCACGAGGCGCAGGTTCGGCTTCAGGTCGAGCAGCGACTCGAGGTCGTTCTCGGTGCGGTAGAGATATGCCTGCAGTACGGTGCCGACGTTGTCGTGGCCGGCCTCGCGCAGGCGCCGGTAGATCCGGAGCGTCGCGTCGACCCACTTCGACTCTTCCATGTCGATCCGGATGAAGTTCCCGACCGACCCCGCCTTGCGCACGACCTGCTCGACGTTCGCGTACGCGACCTCCTCGCCGAAGTCGAGCCCGAGGTGGGTCAGCTTGAGCGCGACATTCGTGCGCAGCCGCTCGGCCGCGAGCCGGTCGAGCACGACCCCGTAGGCGTCCGCGACCGCGCCGGCCTCGGCCTCCTCCTCCACATGCTCGCCGAGGATCGTCGTGTTGGTGAGCAGCCCCTGGTCGTCGAGGTGCCGCAGCACCTCAACGGCCTCGTCGAGCGTCGTCCCGGCGACGAACCGCGCCGCGCCGAGCTGCATCCCGTAGCGATCCATGAAGGTGCGGACGGTCGGGTTGTCCGCCCCGGCGAGGATGGCGCGCCGAAGGATCACGGCGCCAGATTACGGCAGCAGCGTCGGAGGGGCTCCGGCAGCCAGCCTGCCGGACGCCATCGTGCAGACGTCCGGGAGATGGGACACCGCAGCGGTTGCGACCCGGTTGAGACGGCGGTAAAGACGCGGTAGGCCCGCCGCGAATTACCGCGGTCCATCCTGCGCCGCAACCGGCTGCCGCTCTACTCGTGCCGATGACGGCAAGGACAACACCGACGCTCTTCTTCTGCATGTTCGCGTCGCAGGCGTCGCTGATCGTGATGGCGCCCGTGCTGACCGAGGCGGCGAGCGACCTGCACGTGTCGACGAGCACCGCCGGCCAGCTGCGGACGGTTGGCGGCCTCGCGGCGGCGCTCACGGCGCTGCTCGTGTCGCGCGCGGCACGCTCGTTCGGGCTCGGACGACTGCTCCTCGGGGCCTCGTCGCTCCTCGCGCTCGCCTCACTCGCGAGCGCGGCAGCGCCGAGCTTCGCCCTGCTCCTGGCCGCCCAGGTCCCGCTCGGAGCCGCCGTGGCGCTGATCACGACCTCGGCCACGCTGGCCGCGGCGGAATGGGTGGCGCCGGAACTGCGGACGCGCACGCTCTCCTGGACGCTCGTGGGCCAGCCGGCGGCGTGGATCGTCGGCATGCCGCTTGCCGGTCTGCTCGGCGAGCACTCATGGCGCTACGCCTGGCTCGCGCTGCCGTTCGCGGCCGCGCTGGTCGCGGCAGGACTCGTCGCCTCGCGCCGGAGCGAGCGCCCGTCGGCGGTCGCGCCGGTGCCCGCGCGGGCCGCGCTCGCCGACCCGACGGTCGCGCGCTGGCTCGCCGCCGAGCTGCTCGCGAACGCGGCCTGGGCGGGAACGCTCGTCTACGCCGGCGCCCTCTTCGCGCAGTCGTACGGCACGTCGAGCGGCGAGACCGGCTGCCTGCTCGCGCTCGCCGCCGTCGCTTACGTGGCGGGGAACCTGGCCTCGCGCCGCCTCGTCGACAAGGAGGCGAAGCCGACGCTGCTCGCCTTCACGCTCGTCCTTGCGCTCCTCGACGCGCTGTTCGGCCTCGCCCGCCCGGGCATAGCCGCGAGTGCGGTGCTCTTCGCCGGCGCGTCGCTCGCGGCCGGCGGTCGGACGCTGGTGACGAGCTCCTTCGCGCTCGGGCTCGCGCCGGATGTCCGGCCCGCCGCGACGAGCCTCCGCGCCGCGTCGATGCAGCTCGGCTACTTCATCGGCGCCCTCGTCGGGGGCGCCGCCCTCGCTCTCGGCGGCTACGGGGCGCTCGGCGCCGCGATGGGAACGCTCTTTCTCGGCGCGGCCACCCTGATAGCGTCGCGTGACGTCTCGTAGATGGACTTCCGTGTTCTCGGCCCGTTCGAGGTGCTTTGCCAGGGCGAGCCGGTGCAGGTGGCGGCAGGCAAGCAGCGCACGCTTCTCGCGAAGCTCGTCCTGAACGCGAACCGCGCCGTCTCCCGCGAGCAGATCGTCGACGCGCTCTGGAGCGATGATCCTCCGGACACGGCCAACAAGATGGTGCAGATCCACGTCTCGCAGCTGCGAAAGGCCCTGCCCGAGCCCCGCCTGCACACACGCGCTCCCGGCTATCTGCTCGAGGTCGGCGACGACGAGCTCGATCTCGAGCGGTTCGATCGCGCCGTCGCCGGCGGGCGTCAGGCGCTCCTCGCGGAGGATCCCGGACGGGCACGCACCCTCCTGGCCGAGGCGCTCGGGCTCTGGCGCGGGCCGGCGCTGGCCGACATCGACGAGCCGTTCGCGAGGCACGAGCGCGCACGGCTCGAGGAGCTTCGCCTCACCACGCTCGAGTGGCGGCTCGAGGCGGATCTCGCACTCGGACGTCACCGCGACGTCGTGGGCGAGCTCGAGGGGGTGACCGCGGAGCACCCGCTGCGCGAACGTCTGAGGGCGCAGCAGATGCTCGCGCTCTACCGGTCAGGCCGCCAGGCGGAGGCGCTCGGAGCCTTCCAGACGTTCCGGCGCATGCTCGCGGACGAGCTCGGGATCGAGCCCTCGGCGTCGCTGCGCAAGCTGGAGCGCCGCATGCTGCAGCAGGATCCGGAGCTCGAGCCGGCGCAGCCGTGCGCCGATCCGGAGGGCGAGGTTGCCTACGCGCGCAGCGGGGACGTGCGCATCGCCTACCAGGTCGTCGGCTCGGGGCCGCTCGACCTCGTGCTCGTCCACGGCTGGGTCTGCACCTTCCAGCCCGGCTGGGAGCACCCGAAGCTGGCGTCCTACTACCGGCGGCTGGCCTCGCTGGGCCGGCTGATCCTGTTCGACAAGCGCGGCACGGGCCTGTCCGACCGGGTCTCGACCGAGCGCCTGCCCGATCTCGAGACGCGGATGGACGACGTACGTGCGGTGATGGACGCCGTCGGCTCCGCCCGCGCGGTCGTGCTGGGCCACTCGGAAGGCGGATCGATGTCCGCACTCTTCGCGGCGACCTACCCGGAACGGACGGCGGCGCTCGTCATGATGGGCGCCTTTGCGCGGGCGACGCGCGGCCCGGACTACGAGCTCGGAATGAGCGAAGAGGAGCTCCGTCGACGCCTCAGTGCGGCCGACGAGGATGACTGGGCGACGGCGATGACCGAGGAATGGCTCGGCCGCATCGGCCCCGACCTGCTCCACGACCCGGCGGCCAAGGCCTGGTACCGCTCGTACCTTCAGCGCAGCGCGAGCCCCGCCGCGAGCCGGGCCATGCGGCGGATGAACGCCGACATCGACATCCGGCACATCCTTCCGACGATCAGCGTCCCCACGCTCGTCATCTACCGCTCGGACGAGTACTTCTGGGAGGCGACGCGCTATATGGGCGAGCGGATTCCCGGCGCGAGGATGGTCGAGCTTCCCGGCAACGACCACCTTCCCTGGGAGGGCGACCAGGAGGCGGTGCTCGACGCGATCACCGCCTTCCTCGCCGACGATCGGCACGCCGAGGCCGACACCGTGCTCGCCACCCTGCTCGTCACCCAGGCCGTCCGGCCGGAGGCGGCGGACGGACGGACGTGGGCCGAGCTCGTCGCCCTGCACGTCCGCCTGGTGCGCGTCGAGCTCGCCCGGTTCCGCGGACGGGAGCTCGAGCTCGAGGGCGAGACGGCGACTGCCGCCTTCGACGGGCCCGCCCGGGCCGCGCGCTGCGGCGCGGCGATCGTCCGATCGGCCCGCGGCCTGGGTCTCGAGGTGCGCGCCGGCGTCCACACCGGTGAGATCTCACGCGCCGGAGGCGCCGACGGTCAGACGGCACGGACCGCGAGACGCATTGCGGGCGCCGCCCCGCCGGGCGAGGTGTTCGTGTCGGGGATCGTGCGCGATCTCGTCGCCGGCTCGGGCCTCGTGTTCGAGGAGCCTTGTGAGGGCCGCGCCTGCGGCCCTCACAAGCTCTGGCGAACTACTGGATGACGACGTTGTTGCCGGGGCCGCCGTCGAGGACGTCCACTCCGGGGCCGCCGATCAGGACGTCGTCGCCGTCGCCCCCGGTGAGCACGTCCGCACCCGCACCGCCGGTGAGGACGTCGTTGCCGGGGCCTCCGTCGGCCGCGAACGAGATCGCGTCCGCGGCCAGTCCGGAGCCCTGGACGACATCGTCTCCGCTCAGTGCGTTGACGGCGAGCACATCCGCGGGTACCTCGGCGCCGACGACGGTCACCTTGGCCGCGAGGCCGGCGACCGTCGCGGAACCCGCACTGCCGGCGGCGATGATCACGTCGTCGCCGTTCGTGCCGTTGACGTTGACGCGGTCTGCGGCACCGTCTCCAGCACCGAGATCGACCTTGACGTTCTTCACCGCGGTGCCGGACAGATCGTTGACGGTCGTCACGTCGGCCCCGCCGAGCGCGTTGAACACGACCGACTCGACCCCGTCGGTGTCCATGGTGATGTTGGCCACGTCCCGCGTGAAGCGCAGCCGGCTCCCGTTCGCCGAGAGGTCGACATGCTCGGCCACGTTGGCGCCGTTGAACACCATCGTGTCGCTGCCGTCCTGGCCCTCGACGGTGTCGCTGCCGTCGCCGGGATCCCACTGGAACGTGTCGTCGCCGGCTCCCAGGAAGGCGACATCCGCGCCCCGGTTTCCGTCGATGAAGTCGTTCCCGTCACCGCCGACCAGGCGGTCGTTGCCGTCACCGCCGTTGATCGTGTCGTTGTCGGCGCCACCGTCGATAGTGAGCGCCGTCAGGCCGGCGAGGCCGGTGCCGGCGTTGATGGTGTCGTTGCCGGCGAGGCCGTTCACGAACAGGCTCTCGGCCGCCGACTGCACGGTTCCCTGAACGCCGCCGGAGACGGCCACGAACGGCGCGGCGGCAGTGATCGCCATCGTGTCGGCGCCATCGGTGCCCTGCACCGTCGTTGCGTCGGCCCCGTCGCCACCGTCGAACGCGAGTACGTCCGCGGGCTCGGGGTTGACGACCGAGACGGTTGCTGCCAGGCCGGTGAGGCTCGTGACGCCCGAGGCGGTCGCGAACTGGACGCTGTCCGCATTCGCCGTCCCGTTCACGACCACGCGGTCGGCAGCGCCGTCACCGGGCGTTCCGAGGTCGACCGTGACGTTCTTTACGTCGGTCGCGGAGAGGTCGTTCACGTTCACGACGTCGGCACCGCCGAGCGCGTTGAACACGACCGACTCGACCCCGTCGGTGTCCATGGTGATGGCGGCCACGTCGCGCGTGAAGCGCAGGCGGCTCCCGTTCGCCGAGAGGTCGACGTGCTCGGCCACGTTGGCGCCGTTGAAGAGCATCGTGTCGCTGCCGTCCTGACCCTCGACGGTGTCGCTGCCGTCGCCGGGATCCCATTTGAACGTGTCGTCACCGGCCCCCATGAAGGCGACGTCGGAGCCCCGGTTGCCGTCGATGAGGTCGTTGCCGTCGCCGCCGTCGAGCGTCTCGTTGAACGAGCCGCCCTGCAGTGTGTCGTCGCCGCCGTCGCCGTTCAGCCTCGTGGCCTCGGTGTCCGTGAACGCACCGTTGGTCTCGTCGATGGCGACGGCGTCGTTGCCGTCGCGCGCGTCGACGACGATGGTGTCGAACTGATCGCGGTTGAACCGGATGACGTGGTCGCCCGTGTCGATCTGGAGCGTGTTCGGATCCCCGGGCGCGAGACCGAGCGTGATGTTGTCGTCGTCGTTCGTCCCGGTGACCGTCAGGACCTGCTTGTGGATCTTCGCCTTGATGCCGTCCTTCTTCTTCACGGGCCCGCCGTAGGCACCCGCGGCCGCGATCGCCACCCCCAGCCCGACGGCCGTGACGACGAGTAGGAACTTCTCCCAGCGCATGTGGTTTCTCCTCGAATCGATGAGTGTTGTCGGGCTCAAGGACTCCGGCGGCGCCGATTTATTCCCGGCGGGGCTAGGCTCCCGACGAACGGGGACCAGATGCAGCGCAGGCTTGATCCCGCCCGGCTTGGAGATCACATCGACCGGCTCTACCGAGCCGCGTGGGCGCTCTGCGGCTCGCGTGAGGATGCCGAGGACCTCGTGCAGGAGACCTATGCCCGGTTGCTGCAGCGGCCGCGGCTGCTCCGGGGAGACGACGACCTCGGCTACCTCCTGCGCGCGCTGCGGAACACGTTCCTGAATCAGAAGCGAACGGAGAGCCGGCGGCCCCGCTCCGATCCGCTGCCGGAGCAGCTCGACCTCGTCGCCGACCCGAAGGCGCGCGAGCCGCAGGCGGTCGTCGAGGCGGGCGAGCTCTACGCGGCGATCGCGGCGCTTCCCGACGACTTCCGCGACGTGCTCGTGGCGGTCGACGTCGTGGGACTCTCGTACAAGGAGGCCGCGCGTGCTCTCAAGACCAAGGAAGGCACGGTGATGAGCCGCCTCTACCGCGCCCGGCAGGACGTGGTGCGGCGGATCGACGGCCCCTAGCTGCCGGTGTCGACCGTGCCCACGAGCACCTTCTCGCCCGACGAGCTCTGATCGCCGTCGGCGCGCTCGCGGGTGACGGTCAGCGTGGTGAAGTCCACGGGCGAGACGCCCGCCCAGAGGGTCACGTTCTGGCCCTCGTTGAACGTCCCGATCGGGACGAGCACACCGTCGGCGTTCTTCAGCCATGCCTCGTAGAAGCGCCCGTTGTCGAGCCGGGGCAGGCCCGTTGGCATCGAGCTCGATCCGCCAGCCCGACGACGTCTTCGTCAGCGTCGCGTTGCCCGCGGCACCCGGCGCGAGCCCCGTCGAGGCCAGGGCAGCGTGGAAGGTCTGGCTCGAGGAGCCGGAGGAGAGGACGGCGACGCCGACCACGGCGGCCACCGTGGCAGCCGCGACGACGCCGGCCAGCGCGAGACGGCGGGGCTGCGACCTGCGCGGAGGCCGCTGCGCGTCGATGCGGGCCCGCAGCCCGGACGGTGCCTCGACCTGCTCGGCGGCGCTCTGCAGAAGGGCAAGCGCGCGCTGCTGCTCACTGAGCCGGGCCGCCAGATCGGGTGACGCCTCGACCTGAGCCTCGAGCTCGGCGCGCCGCTCTGCTCGAGAGGGAGCCGTCGGCGAGCGCTGCAAGCTCCACGAGCTCGTTGGCTCCAGCCTCGTCTTCTCCCCGCCGCTTCATCGCCACATCACCACGAACGGTAACCGTTCACGTCCTGGATGACACCGATCGGGCGCGATCTATTCCCGGGAATAAGCGCGGGCTCCCGGTGTCCTTGGTGCACGACAGGCCATCGACTCGGAAAGGAATACGACATGAACTTCCAGAACGCTGCCTACCTCGTGGAACGGGCGCCGACCTGCTCCTACGGTCCCCGCAAGGTCCTCGTGGTCGCGCTCGACTCCGACGGTGTGGTTCCGCTCGACCTTCGCGGCGCCGCGGTGCTCGTCGTGGCCCCGGCGTTCAACTCCCGGCTCCGGCATTGGCTCTCGGACGAGGACCCGGCTCGCCGGCTCGCCGCGGAGCGGCTCGCCGCCACCGTCGACCGGCTGGGTCGCGTCGGCGTCCGGGCGGAGGGCCGGGTCGGAGATGCCGACCCGATGCTCGCGATCAGCGATGCGCTGCGGACGTTCCCCGCCGACGAGATTGTGTTCGCCGGCGAGCGCCGCGGCTTCGCTCCTCAGGCGTCGCCTCCGCCGAGACGTTCAGCCACGCCGCGTGACCGTTCGCGGATCAGGCGGCCGAGCCTCCGGCCTCGTCACCGAACCGGAGGCTCGCGGATCGCGCGTCGCCGCCGAGACGGTCGCCCTGTACGCGGAATAGGTCTGGGCCGCGGCAGCGTTCACCGGTGTATGGCTCGCGCAATCGGCATCAACCACGTTGCGCTCGACGTCGGGAGCGTCGACGAAGCGCTCGAGTTCTGGCACGCGCTCTTCCCGGACCTGCAGCTGCGCAGCCGCTCGCGATCGATGGCCTTCATCGACCTCGGCGACCAGTTCATCGCGCTCTTCGAGCAGACGGTCGAGCCGCGGCGCGAGCACCGCCACTTCGGGCTCGTCGTGGACGACGACGCGGTCGTGCTCGCCGCCGCCCGCGCGGCCGGCGCGAGCATCCGCGGCAATAACGTCGGCGACCCGTGGGGCAACCGCTTCGACGTGGTCGCCTACAGCGACGTGCAGTTCACGAAGGTCGAACCGGTGCTGCGCGCGCAGCACGCCACAGACCTGCGTAAGGGCAAGTCAGCGCTGGCCGAGTTGCGCCAGAAGGGGATCGAGCTGTAGGTAGCTGACCGCCTCCGCCAGCGCTGGGCGTGCGCAAGCACACAGAAGGCGGCCCACCGAACCAGCTCGTCACGGGCGGCATCACCATCCTGTCGTCCTCCGCGAGGATCGACACCATCGCTCGACGTCCTTTTGCTCTCAGGCGGGGACGTCGCGTTCGACGAGCCGGCTCAGCTCCTCGTCGCCGAGGAGGCGCAGCGTTTGCTGCTGCGTCTGGCTCGGAAGCCGTTTGTCCGCCGTGCTGTGCGCCCGCTGCAGAGCGGTGTGGACGCCGGCCGGCGTCGTCTCGAGCACTGCCGCGGTCGCTCGGGCCGAGAAAAGCGATGAAGGAGCTCGACGCCTTCGGTTTGTTCGTAGCGGGCGCGTCTGGTTTTGCCGGCTCGAGCGCGATGACGCGTCCGGGTAAGGCTCGAGCAGCACTCGGGCGCTAAGCTGCCGGGCGTCCTCGGTCTGCGCATCGACGTCGGCGACCTCGACGTACGGGAGCCAGAGCGGCCGCCGGATCCCGCACTGGACGATGCTGCCGCCGAGTCGGCCGCCGAAGTCGAGAGCGGGGGACGAGCCGCACCGCATCACGCTCTGAGAGATCCATGGCGGCGGCGAAATCCAATGCTCAGCGCGCAACTCATGTCGGCGCTTCGGCCGTCGAAGAACCGGCTAACCTAAGGGTTCCTGCCCTCTTAGCTCAGCAGGTAGAGCACCTCCATGGTAAGGAGGGGGTCGACGGTTCGAGTCCGTCAGAGGGCTTTCAGTTTCTTGCTGCTCAGGCGCTGCTTCCGTTGTCGCGACCGGCGACGATCGGAGACTGCGGCGTCCATCGGACGTCCAAGGCTTGGACGTCGGCGGCTTTGATGTCCGCGTAGCCGTCGAGGAGCCGGATTGCGTGCTCGCGTCCGTCGCGGGCGAGGTGGCCGTAATGGCGGTCGATCATGGTCAGGCTGGCTCCCATGTAGCGCGAGAGGTCGAAGGTTGAGATGCCGGCACGGAGCGCGAAGGTCGCGAACGTGTGCCGGAGATCGTAGACACGTCGCGGCGGCACGATCCCCGCCGCGATCTGAGCCGGTCTCCAGTAGCGATTGCGGAAGTTGTGGAGGTCGAAGTAGCCGCCGCGCAGCGACGGGAAGAGAAGCTGACTCTCACCATCCGCTCTGAGCTGATCGAGCGCTGCGAGCGCGATGGCCTGCAGCGGCACTGCGCGGATGCTCCCCTCGGTCTTCGTGCTCTTGACACGGCCGTTTCTGAGTGCGCGACGGACGTAGACGACTCTTGCTTGGCGGTCGATGTCGCGCTGCTCGAGCGCCATCCACTCGCCGGGCCGCAAACCGGTCGCGGCCGCGAACAGCACCGGCGGCCCGTAGCGCGGCCCGAGCCGCGCGGCGAGCTCGTCGAGTTGAGCCCATGACTCGAACGGTCGCTTCTCGGTGCGCCGACGCTGCGGGTTGTCGACTCCCTGCTTGGCGGGGTTGGAGTCGATCATTCCCCAGACGACTGCGCGTGCCAGCACCTGCCGCAGCGCCTGGGTTGCCTCGAAACGGTGGCCGGGCGAGATCGTCATCCGCCAGGCCGCGATCTCCTGCGAGCGAAGCTCAGGAAGGCGGCGGCCGCCGAAGGCGCGGAGCGCCTTGGCGAGCAGCCAGCAGAGCTTCTCGATCGTCTCCGGTTCCGCGTCGTGTTGGGCGAGGTACTCCTCGACGAGCTCCTTCAGCGTCAGCGTGCTGCCGACGCCTTTCTGTCGGCGGAGATGTTCGAGCGCCCGTTCGAGTGCTTCCGCCGCGTCACGCTCGGAGGAGAAGCCTCCCCGCTGTAACCGTCTCGAACCCGGACCGTCGGTCCGGTACCGGAACGCCCATACCGGTCTGCCGTCGACCGCGCGCCTCTTGAGCTCGAAGACTTGACCCTGCTGCATCGCCGATCACTCCCTTCGCATGTCGCATCGGTTTGAACGTCTCCGCTGTCAACAGCTTGGGGCCGCGACCTTCGACCAGGCGACAGGACACTGGTGCATGGGAGTGTCGCCGAGGCCAGGTAGTCACGAAACCGAGTCTCCCAGGCTCGCCGGGGTGGCTCAGAGGCACTAATTTTGTCCTGTGAAACTATGTGGTGAGCGTCATCTTCCGGGGGCTAGACAGCGACGAGTCCGCGCCGCGCGCGACGGGCAGCACACCGATCACGCTTCATGGCATCACCACACCAACACCGGTCGAGGCACTTAGTTGTTGGCTATGACGCGAACTCACGGACACATTCCCGACACATATTTGGTACGCGCGACGCTCGGAGCTGGAAAGCCGCACCGTCCATGCACCGTCTATCAGGAGACTCGCCATGACGCCGGAAGCAGCCATCGCCCTTGTTGAATCCTTCTGGGAGGAGGTCTGGGCCGCGCGCAATCCGTCGGCGGTGGATCGCTTCGTGACCGAGGACTTCGTCATCACTTCCGCCGGTGTTGACGTCGCCGGGCGTGAAAACTTCAAGGCCTGGGTTGCCGACTTCCAGTCGAAAATCGCCGACCTGAAAATGGAAACCATCGAGACCTTTGCCAACGCCGACGGCTCGCGTGTCTCGTCGCGCTTCCGCATCACCGGCCGCAACAACGGGATGTTCGGGCTGCCGGCGGATGGCAAGCCGGTGGCCTTCACAGGCAACGCCATCCTGGCTGTGACGCCCACCGGCAAGATCGCCCACAACTGGATCGAGCGCAGCGCCTGGGAGCTCTACAACCAGCTAACGGAATAGGCGCCGGGGAGGCCGGGCGAGCCGGGCCTCCCCGGGGCGGGTGCGGGGGTCGGGTAGGGCGCTCAGTCGGGGCTGAGCGGCGGTCCGAGCAGTGTCATGTCGTATTTTTCGAAGATCGCGGCGATTGCCGTGCGGTCGGCTGTCCCGTTTCTGGTCGCGGGGCCGAGCTCTTCGTAGAACTTGTGGCCGCCGCCGGGGGTGTAGACCACGATCACCTCGCCGGGCTCGTCGGTCAGATTGAGGAAGGCGTGGGGCACCTCTGAGGGGAGGTAGGCGAAGCCGCCCTCCTCGATCTGGAATGTCTCGTCGCCGATCTGGATCTTGTAGCGGCCCTTGAGGGCGTGGATCGTCTCCTCCTGCTTGTGGTGGACATGCAGGGGCGGGCCGCCGTTGGGTGCGACCTCGACGATGAAGTAGTCGAAGGCGCCGCCGGTGTCCTCGCCGGTGACCTTGAAGATGAGGTCACGTCCGGGGCCGGACTCGAGCCGAAGCCCCTCGTTTGGGGCGAGAACCGTGTATGCGAGCGTCGTCATGTTCAAGTCTCCTCCCTGATTAACGGGCCGTCTGAACCGCTGGTCACACCCGATCGATACTTGCCATAGCCGAGAGGCTCTGGGGTGCGCGACTGGTTGCTTCGAAGTTCAGGGTCTCGTGGGTTCCGTCGCAGAACGGTTTCGTTCCGGAGTTGCCGCAGCGGCAGAGGAAGATCGTCGTCTGTCCGGTGAGGTCGTAGTCGTTTCCGTCGGCGTCGACGATTCTCGCGGGGCCTTCGATCATGTAGGGGCCGTTGTCTGTGGGTGTGATGGTGGCGTGGTTCACGGTTTTCTTCTCCTGGTTGTGGCTGCGCGCCCGCTCGGTGGGTGTGAGCGGGCGCGCCTCGGCGGGGTTTGCTGGTCAGTGGCCGGGGGGTGGGCCTGGGGGGCCGAGGATCTCGAACCCGTTTCGCAGGGCGATCGCTGCGAGCCGCGCCATGTCCGGCGGGCCCTCCATCGGCGGGGGGAGGACGCGCTCGGGGGCGGGCTCACCGACTTCGCGCTGGAATCCCTCGAACTGCATCGGCGCGAAGCCGACCAGCACCTTCGCTCCGCCTGCCTCGGCGTAGAAGGTGTGCGGCACCCCTTTGGGGCCGAACGCGAACCCGCCGGCCTTCAAGTTGAGGCGGGTGTCGGCGACCCAGACGGTGAGCTCGCCCTCGAGGACGTAGAACCACTCGTCCTCCTCGGCATGAACGTGCCAGGGAGGGCCGACGCCCTCGGGCACGACGGCCTCGACCAGCCCGTACTGGCCGGCGGTGTCGTCGCGGCCGATCTTGATCGTTTGCAGCATGTCGAGGAGCCAGATCGCCTCGCCCTCGTCGCTGGCGAGTCCGTATCCGAGCTTTGCCCGCTCGGGAGCGATGGTGGTCATCTCATTCCTTCCGCTCGTCTGATATGATGTGCAACCGTCTATAGGAGAACAGTTGCAAAGCGAACTATCTCAGAAGGAACTATCCCTGTCAAGTCCCTCGCCCGAACGTCTGCGCGCCTGGCGGCTCTTCTTCGAAAGCGCACTCGCACTCCTCGACGTGCTCGACACAGAGCTCGAACACGACGCCGGCATCCCGATGCGCTGGTACGACGTCCTCGTCCAACTCGAGGAATCACCCGAAGGCATCCCGATGAACGCGCTCGCCGACCGGATCCTCTACAGCAAGAGCGGCTTCACCCGCGTCATCGACCGCATGGAAGAAGCCGGGCTCGTCCGCCGCCTCCGCCCCCAACACGACCGACGCACGATCCTCATCGTCCTCACCGACAAGGGCACCCAAACGATGGAACACGCCCGCCGCTACCACCGCGACGGCATCGAACGCCACTTCTCCCAACACCTCACCCAAGCCGACATCAAAGCCCTCACCCGCGCCCTCGAAAAAATCAGCACCCACGCCCGCCCACTCCGCCCCGGACGCATCCGCAGCTAGCAGCAACCAGGGGCACGCGCGAATCGCTCCCATCTCCATACCCCCACGTGAGGAGTTCGACACGCGGTCTCCGTCGAGCCCGGGATGGCCCCGGGGCGAGGTCGTGGTCGTTATCGGCGCAGGATCGATCGGTCAGGCGATCCCCCGGCGCGTCAGCGCCGGGAAGCACGTCGTACTGGCCGACCTCCACCGCGAGAACGTCGACGCCGCCGACGAGGTGATGCGAGACGCCGGCTTCGACGTGAGCACGGCAACCGTCGATGTCTCCTCGCGCGAATCGGTTTACGCGCTCGTCGAGAAAGCCACGAAGTTGGGCGACGTGACTGGCGTCATCCACGCAGCAGGTGTCTCACCGACCCAGGTGGCGCCAACGCGGGCGCGCCGCAAGCAGGCGAAGCGTCGGAGCCTCGGCCGAGCATTCCATGGTTCCGTCCTCTGTTTCTAGAACAGACAACAAGCCGCGGACACAAAACGGACACATCAGAAACGACACGCGCGACGTCTCGCGACGCATCCTCGAGGCGTTGTTCGGATCGATTTGCAGGAAGAACGGTGTCGCGAGTGATCGCGCGTGTACGCGCGTGACGCC
>CAWBVD010000013.1:0-249689 GCA_963792135.1 uncultured Actinomycetes bacterium
GCTGCATCCAGGAGTTCGCGACCAGGATGAAGAAGGCCGAGAGCCAGGGCCGAGCACGGCGAGCCAGATACGTGGCCAGGTGCAGGCGCGGCGAGAGCCGGTGCCAGCCGAAGATCCAGAGGCCGAGGAAGGTCGACTCGAGGAAGAACGCGGCGAGCCCCTCGATCGCGAGCGGCGCGCCGAACACGTTGCCGACGAACTTCGAGTAGACCGACCAGTTCATGCCGAACTGGAACTCCTGCACGAGGCCGGTCGCGACCCCGATCGCGAAGTTGATCAGGAAGAGGGTGCCGAAGAAGTGGGTCAGCCGGAGCCAGCGCTCGTCCTTCGTGCGGTGCCAGATCGTCTGCATGACGCCACGAGCGGCGCGAGCCCGAGCGTCAGCGGCACGAACAGGAAGTGGTAGATCGACGTCATCGCGAACTGCGCCCGCGCGAGGTCGACGACCGTCGAGGCGAGCGTCACGGCTCCTACTGGCTCTCCACTGATGCGGCCGGCCCGCTCGTGCGTCATGGCCGCCCCGGCCCAGTCGACGACGGCCTTCGCCCGGTCCTCGCTCGTCGGCAGCAGCGCGAGGTGCACCGTCGCCCCAGGCGACCTGCGCCTTCAGGCCGGTCATCGTGCGCCCGCCGAGCATCTGCACGACCGCGGCGCCGCGGCCGATCGTCGCCATCGTGCCCTTGTCGCTGGTAGGCGAACGGCTCGTCTTCTTGCCCGCGATCCGGCGGGCGATCGTCTCCCCGCGTGCTCGCCAGACTGCAGCGCGACCGAGCCGAGCTGCGGCAGGACCTGCCCCGTCTTCGCGTCCGTGATCGCGGCGACGTCGCCGACGACGAGACCTCGGGGTGGCCGGGCAGGTCGAGGTCGGGCCCGACGCCGATCCGGTTGCCGCGCTGCAGCTCGAGCCCGAGCGACCGGACGAGCGCGTTGCCCTGCAGGCCTGCGCCCCAGACCAGCGTGTGCGCCTTCGAGCACCTCGCCCGACTTCGAGCGTGACCCGGGTCGGCGGACCGACTGCGACCGCGGCGCCGGTCATCACCTCGACGTCGCGCTCGGCGAGCGCCTTCGCCGCGTACTCGCGCAGGTTCGGCTTGAACATCGGGAAGAGCTCCGGGCCGGCCTCGACGAGGATCACCCGGGCCTCTCCTCGGCGACGTCCGGGTAGTCCTTGGCGAAGTCGCCGCGGTAGAGCTCGGCGACCGCGCCCGCGGTCTCGACGCCGGTCGGGCCGCCGCCGACGACGACGACGTTGAGCGCGCCGTCCGCGACCAGCGCCGGGTCGCGGTCGGCGGCCTCCCAGCGCTCGAGCAGGTGGTCCTTGAGCCGGACGGCGTGCGGGCAGCGTGTACATCGGGAACGCGTGCTCGGCCGCGCCCTCGGTGCCGAAGAAGTTGACCTCGGCGCCGAGCGCGAGGACGAGGTAGTCGTAGAGATCGGCGTCATCCCCTCGAAGCTGCACCTCCCGCGCGTCGAGGTCGACGCGGTCACCGCCGCCTTGTGGATCGTCGCGTCGCCGTGGTGCTCGAGCAGGTCGCGCAGCGAGTGGCCGACGGCGCGTCGTCTCGAGGAGGCCGGTGGCGAGCTGGTAGAGGAGCGGCTGGAAGGTGTGGTAGTCGTGCCGGTCGACGAGCACGACGTCGGCGTCGGCGTCCTCGAGCTTCTGGCGGCGCCGACGCCGGCGAACCCTCCGCCGAGGACGAGGACGCGCGGGCGCGGTCGCGCGCGGTCATGACGGCTCGATCCCCCAGGTGCTCGGTGGTCGACTGCGCCCGGCTCGAGCCGGATCAGCGCGTCGCCGGTCCGGAAGGCGTTCGGCGGGCAGGTCATCGGCTCGACCGCGAGGCTGCGGCGGTTCGACGTCGGGCAGCGTGTCGCCGGTGAACAGCATCAGGTAGCCGTAGCTCTCGTCGACCCAGAGTGACGACCGCGCGCCGCCGGCGCGGATCGCGCAGCTCGACCCGCGCCAGGCCGTCCGTCGTCGCGCTCGAGGTCGGTGAACGCGTTGTCGAGCTTCGTCGAGCCGATCGGCCGCCCGGCCCGGAAGTCGTACTCGGTGCCGTCGACCGCCTCCGAGCCGATCGGGAAGGCCGCGCTCGTCCGACATCGAGCACGCTGCTGCCCGGCGCCGTGCAGCACGAGCCCGTCGACCGTCGGCGTCCCGAGCGTCAGGTACGGGTGCTGGCCGCACCCGTACGGGCAGGCGTCCGGCGCCGACGTTCGTGGCGCGTCGTCCGGACCGCCAGCCCGGCCGTCGGAGAGCGCGTACTCGACGGTCGAGCGCGAGCGTGAACGGGTAGCCGGGCTGCGGATGGACACGTGCTCCATCACGACCCGATCGGCTGCCGCGCTCGGCCGACGCGCCAGGCCGCCCAGCGGACGAGGCCGTGGATCGCGTTCGCGTGCTCAGGCTCGGTCAGCGGCAGCTGATGCGCTCACCCGTCGAACTCGTAGCTCCCGTCCTGGAGCCGGTTCGGCCACGGGGACGAGCACCTGGCCGCGCCCGGAGGTGCCGGCTCGTCGCAGCCGTAGCCGTCGAGCGACGCTCGCGGCCGCCGCGGTGTACGAGCGCAGCCCGCCGCCGACCTCGACGACCACGGCGCGCTGGTCCCGAACGCGATCTCGACCTGCTCGCCCGACGGCGCGACGCCGTCATCTGCGTCTCGGTCACGCCAGCCGCTCGAGCAGGTGGTCGCCGACGCGCAGCGAGTTGGCCATCGCCGTGAGCGCCGGGTTCACCGCGCCGATGCTCGGGAAGACGCTCGTGTCGACGACGTAGAGGTTGTCGAGCTCGTGCGCCTTGCAGTCGGCGTCGAGCACCGAGGTCGCCGGGTCGGTGCCGAACCGGCAGGTGCCCGCCTGGTGGGCGACGCCCGCGACCGGGATCTCGTTCTTCATGTACGCGAACCGGTGGAGCAGGTGGTCCGGGTCCATGTCGAGTTGCCCAGCATCGACTTGAGCTTCCCGTACAGCCGCTGCTTCGGCTCCTCGTTGGTCGGCGTGTACGCGAGCGTGGACGCTGCCGTCGCCGTCGACGGTGACGCGGTTCTCGGGCCGCGGCAGGTCCTCGGTCGAGAGCCAGAAGTCGATCGCGTGCCTCGCGATCCGCTCGAGCGACCACTCGGGCGCGAGCTTCGTCTCGGTCGGCTTCTCGCCGCGGAACATCTGCGCCTGCGACTTGCCGACCATCTGGATGTTGCCGAGCGGGAAGTCGAAGTCGTCGGCGCCGAAGTAGAAGTCGTTCAGCCCGAGCGTCTTCTGGAACACGGTCGGGTTCTCCTCGCGGGAGAGCGCGAGCACCGCCTGGCTCGCGTGGAACATGTAGTTGCGGCCGACCTGGTCGGAGCCGTTGGCGAGCCCGTTCGGGTGCTTGTCGTTCGCCGAGAGCAGCAGCAGCTTGGCGGTGTTGGCCGCGCCGCAGGCGACGACGACGATCGGCGCCGCGTACCGCTCCGTGCTCGCCGTCGCGCTCGACGACGACCTCGGTCACGCTCGTGCCCGCACGGGTCGGTCTCGAGCCTGACCGCCTCTCGCGTTCGTCAGCAGCGTGACGTTCGGGTGCTCGAGCGCCGGCCGCACGCCGAGCACCTCGGCGTCCGACTTCGCGTGCACGAGGCACGGGAAGCCGTCGCAGTCGGCGCAGCGCACGCAGGTGCTGTACGGCATGTTCGCCTCGTCGAGCCGGACGCCGCAGGGCGCGTGGAACGGGTGGTAGCCCGGCCGCCTCGAGCTGGTCGCGCGAGCTGCTGGATCCGCGGCTCGTGCGAGACGGCCGGGAACGGGATACGGCGCGCTCGCCGGCGGCTCGGTCGGATCCTCGCCGCGCGCGCCGTGCACCTCGTAGAGCTGCTCGGCGAGCGTGTAGTACGGCTCGAGGTCGTCGTAGGAGATCGGCCACGCGGGCGAGATGCCGTCGTGGTGGCGAAGCTCGCCGAAGTCCTCCTTGCGCAGCCGGTAGAGCGCCGCGCCGTAGAGCTTCGTCGCGCCGCCGACGAAGTAGTGGATCTGGGGCTGGAACGGCTTGCCGCTGCGCGTCGTACCAGGTGTCGGCCGAGACGTAGCGGTTGTCGACGAAGACGTCCGTGCGTGTCCCAGTTCTGCGGCTCGCGCGGCAGCCAGTCGCCGCGCTCGAGCAGCAGGATCCGCTTGCCCGAGGGCGCGAGGTGCCGGGCGAGCGTGCCGCCGCCGGCGCCGGTGCCGATGATGATCACGTCGTAGGCGTCCATCGCGTCCTCCTCAGTACTGCGCCATGAGCTCGGGGACGATGATCCGCGCGGCCGCCTCCAGCAGCGCGAGGTGCGAGAACGCCTGCGGGAAGTTGCCGAGGTGCCGGCCCGTGTCGGCGTCGAACTCCTCCGCGTACAGGCCGAGCGGCGAGGCGATCCGCAGCAGCTTGCTCCATCAGGTCGCGCGCCTGCTGCAGCTCGCCCACGATCGCCAGCGCCGAGACGAGCCAGAACGAGCAGATGAGGAAGGTGCCCTCCTTGCCCGAGAGGCCGTCGTCGGTCTCGTCGGTGCGGTAGCGGAGCACGAAGCCGTTCTCGGTCAGCTCCTCGGCGATCGCCGCGACGGTCGCGCGCAGCCGCTCGTCGTCGCCGCGGCAGGAAGCCGAAGATCGCCGCGAGCAGGACCGAGGCGTCGAGCGAGTCGGTGTCGTAGTGCTGGCGCAGGACGCCGCGTTCGGAGACGCCGTGCTCGAGGATGTCGGCGCGGATCTCCTCGGCGGTCGCGCGCCACTTCGCCGCCTGCTCCGGATCGCCGCGGATCTCGGCCAGCTGCGCGGCGCGGTCGAGCGCGACCCAGCACATCAGCTTCGAGGAGACGTAGTGCTGCGGCGCGCCGCGCGCCTCCCAGATCCCCTGGTCGGGCTCGCGCCAGACCTTCGTCGCGCACTCGGCCTGCGACTGGACGATCGGCCACAGCCGCCGCGGCAGCCGCTCGCTGCGCCGGGTGTGCAGCAGGATCGAGTCGAGCACGGCGCCGAAGACGTCGTTCTGGCGCTGGTCGTAGGCGCCGTTGCCGATCCGCACGGGGCGCGCGCCCGCGTAGCCGGACAGGTGGTCGAGCGTCGACTCGGTGAGGTCGCGGCGGCCGTCGATCCCGTACATGATCTGCAGCGAGCCGTCCTCGGTCGGCTCGATGTCGGCGACGAACTGCCATGAACTCGTCGGCCTCCCAGTCGAGGTTGAGCCAGTGGAGCGCCTGCAGCGTGAAGGTCGTGTCGCGCATCCAGGTGTAGCGGTAGTCCCAGTTGCGCTCGCCGCCCGGCGACTCGGGCAGCGACGTCGTGAGCGCCGCGACGGTCGCGCCGGTCGGCATGTAGGTCAGGCCCTTGATCGTGAGCGCCGAGCGCTGGATCGGGTCGCGGAAGCGGTGGTCGGGGATGCGCGCCCGGCCGAGCCAGTCGCGCCAGAAGCGCGTCGTCGCCGCGATCCGCGCGTCGGCCTCGCCGACGTCCCCCGGCGCGGCGAGCTCCTCGGCCCACGAGAGCGCGCAGTACGCGCGGTCGCCGGCGCCGACAGCACGTGCCGCGCGCGGACGCGGTTGCCCTCGATGCCGAGCGCCAGGTCGGAGACGAGCCTGATCGTCAGCGCCGGCGCCGGTCGCGTCGGCCTCGTGCCGGTCGCCGTCCGCGAGCGTCCACTCCGCCGGCGTGCGGCCGTAGTCGAAGACGGGCTCGCAGACGAGCTCGACCTCGACCGAGCCCTCGATGCACTCGACCGTGCGCACGAGCATGTGGTCGCCGTCGTCGTCGGCCGGCGGCCGCGTGTGCGGCGTGATCTCGTCCTCGCGCGTCGCGCGGGCCCATCGTCAGCGCGTCGCGAACGACGATCCAGCCGCCCGGCGTCTTCCAGGTGGTCACGAGCACGTTCGTCCCGGGCTCGTACTCGCGCGCGGCCGGATGGTTGATCCCGAACGGCCCGAGCCGGAAGAAGCCCGCCTCGCGGTCGAGCAGGCTGCCGAAGACGCTCGGCGAGTCGAACGGGGAACGCACAGCCAGTCGATCGCGCCGTCCGGCGCGACGAGCGCGCCGGTGTGGCAGTTCGACAGGAACGCGTAGTCGGCGATCGGCGGGAACGGCGACGGCGCCGCCGCGCTCTGCGGCGCGGGCTCGGTCTTCGCCTCCGCCTTGCTCATTGCGCGATCCAGGGCTCGTGCCAGCGGCCGTGACCGGCAACGAGCTCGTCCGCTTCCTTCGGCCCCCAGCTGCCCGGCGCGTACGGATGCACCGGCGGCGGCGCGTCGAGCAGCGGCTGCATCACCCGCCACGTCTCCTCGACGGCGTCCTGGCGCGTGAAGCGCGGCATCTGCGCCGACGAGCGCGGCATGGAGCAGCACCTCGTACGGCGTCGGCCCCTCGCCGCCCTCGGCCGCGAACTCCATGTCGAGCTCGATCGACCCGGGCCGTCGGCGCGGTGGGCCTCGACGACGAGCCTGATCCCGGTCGACGGGTCGAGCTTGACGACGAGCTGGTTCGGCTCGCATCTCGCGGTCGAAGGCCGGGAAGCCGAGCCGCGGCGGATGCTTGAACACGAGCCGGAGCTCGGTCTGCGTCACCGGGAGGCGCTTGCCCGTGCGGATGAAGAACGGCACGCCCGCCCAGCGCCAGTTCTCGATCTCGAGCCGCAGCGCCGCGTACGTCTCGGTCGTCGAGTCCGGGGCGACGCCGTCGATCGAGCGGTAGCCGTCGTACTGGCCGCGCACGTAGTGCGCGGGATCGGCCTGCTTGACCGCCCGGAAGAGCGCGACCTGCGCGTCCTTGATCGTCTCGGGCTCGCCGCGCGCCGGCGCCTCCATCGCGCACATCGAGACCACCTGCATCAGGTGGTTGACGACGACGTCGCGCAGCGCGCCGACCGGGTCGTAGAAGTGGCCGCGGTCCTCGACGCCGAAGTCCTCGGCCATCGTGATCTGGACCGACGCGACGTAGTTGCGGTTCCAGACCGGCTCGAGCATCGAGTTCGCGAACCGGAGGTGGACGATCTCCTCGGTCCCCATCTTCCCGAGGTAGTGGTCGATCCGGAGGAGCTGCGACTCGTCGATGTACTGGTGGAGCTCGGCGGCGAGCGCGCGCGCGGACTCGAGGTCGTGGCCGAACGGCTTCTCGACGACGACGCGGGCGTTCTTCGTCAGC
This sequence comes from uncultured Actinomycetes bacterium, assembly GCA_963792135.1. Taxonomy (GTDB): domain Bacteria; phylum Actinomycetota; class Thermoleophilia; order Gaiellales; family Gaiellaceae; genus PALSA-600. The sequence goes on from CAWBVD010000013.1 coordinate 7,133, forward strand.
CCGGCCGCCGCGAGGCCCTGGACGACCCGCCCGAACAGGAAGGGCGGGATCTCGAGGTAGAAGACCGGCGTCGTCGTGCCCTTGATCGCCTCGCCGACCCGGGCGTAGGTCGCCGCGTCGCCGAAGTCGCCCTGGACGTACGAGAGCCGCGCGGCGAGGCGCTTGAAGACGTCCTCGTCGAGCGGCTCGCCCGTGCCGACGATCGACTCGCGCGCGCGCTCGACGAGCTGGTCGAGCGTCCAGTCGTTCACCGCCACGCCGACGATCGGGCAGTCGAGCAGGCCGCGCGCCTCGAGCCGGTAGAGCGAGCGGAAGGTCATCACCTTCGCGAGGTCGCCCGTGATCCCGAAGATCACGAAGACGTCGGCGTGTTTGGGCCCACGCTGCTCTCTCGAAGCTGTCCCGGCGGACAGCGAGAAATCGGTCGGGCGTTGCGTATCGGTCAGCGTCTCGGCCACGTTCGTCGCTCCCTCCTGATCGGTGGCGTGGAGGCTCCCGGATCGGTAGGTGAGGCGGCGACCGATTCACCTAGGTGAACCTCGCGAGGCGGCGGCGCAGCCGTGGCAGCATTTCGCGGTCGTGTCCGCCGACGAGCTCGAGGTTGCGCGTCAGTTCCTGGAGGTGCTCGCCGCTGCCGCCCGGACGGGCGACCCCGAGGCGCTCTACCCGCTGCTGGCGCCGGACGTCGAGTGGTCGACGCCGCAACGGGACCTGGGAGGCCTCGACGACGTCCGCGATCACCTGACGTGGGTCCGGCCGCCCGACAACCTCGACGTCGAGTTCGACGAGCTCGAGCTCAGCGACCTCGGCGGCGGCCGGATCGTCTCCGAGGCGCGGGAGGTCTACCGCGTGCGCGAGACGGGCGAGCCTGCGTATACGCGCCGGCGGCGCATCGAGGTGACGATCCGCGACCGGAGGATCGCCCGCTACGAGATGCGCATCGTCGGCTAGGGGTTCACAACCTTGTCACAAGTGTTCTGAACGACTTCATCCCGTTGGCACGATGAGCGGGCGCGGCGCCATGATGCGACTCTTTCCCGAGCTTCCGGGATGGAGATGAATCGAGCGCGCAACACCACCGAGTTGCGGCAGCGGGCGGGCTACACCGCCGCTGCTGATGACCAAGCTGCACCCTCCGCCTCGGCGTGAGCAGACGGTCATGCGTCCCCGGCTCGTGGACCGGCTGCAGGCGGGGCCCGAGATCAAGCTCACGGTGGTCGCGGCGCCGGCGGGATCCGGGAAGACGACGCTGCTCGGAAGCTGGCGGGAGGCGCAGGAGGCGCGACGGCCGGTCGCCTGGCTGACGCTCGACGAGGGCGACAACGACCCGGTCGTGCTCTGGTCGTACGTCCTCGCGGCACTCCGCGACGTCTGCCCGAGCCTCGCCGTGTCGTCGTCGCCCGAGCAGCTCGGAGCTGCGCGAACGTGGAGATCTTCCTGCCGGAGCTGATCAACGCGCTGACCACGATCGGCGAGTCGCGCTCGTTCTCGACGACTTCCACCGGCTCTCGAGCGGCGAGCGCGCGACAGCGTCGCGTGGTTCATCGACCACGCGCCGGCCACGTTCCAGCTCGTGCTCGCAACGAGGAACGAGCCCGCGCTGGCGCTCGCGTCACTCCGGGCCCACGGGGCCCTGGTCGAGCTGCGCGCCGACGAGCTCGGCTTCACCCCGGCCGAGGCCGAACTGCTCCTGAACGACTGCCTCGAGCTCGGGCTCGAGCACGGGGACGTCGACGACCTCGTCGAGCGAACCGAGGGCTGGCCGGCCGGCCTCTACCTGGCGGCGCTCTCCCTCGAGGGCAGTCGATGACCGGCACGGGTTCGTGAGCAGCTTCGGCGGCGAGAGCCGCCATGTCGTCGACTTCCTCGTCGACGAGGTCCTGGACGCGCACGACCCGGCGACGAAGGCGCTCATGCTGCGGTCGTCGATCCTCGAGCGGCTCTCCGGCCCGCTGTGTGACGCGGTACTCGAGCAGGAGGGATCCGCCGAGCTGCTCGACGCGCTCGCCCGCGCGAACCTCTTCCTGATGCCGCTCGACGACCGGGGCGAGTGGTACCGCTTCCACCACCTCTTCGCGCAGCTCCTGCGCGTCGAGCTCGAGCATCGAGATCCCGGTCTCGCGCCGACGCTCCACCGCCGAGCCTTCGCGTGGCATCGGGACCACGGCTCGGTCGACGAGGCGATCGAGCACGCGCTCGAGGCCGGTCAATTCGCCGAGGCCGGCGAGCTGATCGCGGCCGCCTGGGTCGACTACGTCAACGTCGGCCGGCATGCGACCGTCCTCGCATGGCTCGAACGGTTCCCCCGCGAGATGCTGAGCGAAGACGCGCAGCTCCAGCTCGTCGCCGCCTGGGTGCTCTCGGTGTGCGGGAAGCGGGAGGCGGCGGCCGAGGCGATCGCAGCGGTCGAGCGATTCGGGAACCTCGACACGGGGCCGCTGCCCGACGGGTTCAGCTCGCTCGAGGCGAGCCTCGCCACCCTGAGGGCTCGGTCCCCTGGGGCGACTTCGGCGCCGGAATCGAGAGTGGCCACCGTGCGGTCGAGCTCGAAGGGCCCGAGTCGGCGTGGCGACCGTCGCCTGCGCCGGCCTCGGCACGTGCCTCTACGCGAGCGGCGACCTCGACGAGGCCGATCGCTGGCTCGGCGAAGCAGCGAGCTGGCGCCGCGCGACGGACAATGGAGAGCCGCAGCGCGGCGCTCACGCTACCGCTCGTACATCGCCGGCGACTGGGCCGGCTCGGTGAGCAGATGCGGCTCAGCCAACAGGCCCTGAAGCTCGTGCGCGAGCGGGGACTCGAGGAAGCCGAGGGCGAGGTGTTCGTCGCCGTTCGGCGCTCGCTCGCGGCGCAGCGGGAAGCTCGACGAGGCACTGGCCCGTTCGAGCGCGCCCTCGCCATCCTCCGTCCACTGGGTCATCCGGTTCCGCTCGCGAACGCGCTGCTGCGCCAGGCCGCCGCTGCGCGGGCAGCGGGAGGGACGACGCGGCAGCTGCCGTGCTCGAGGAAGCGAAGGCGATCGTCGCCTCGTGCCCGGATCCCCGGACGCTGGCGGATCGGCTCGCAGCGCTCGAGCGCGCCGCGAAGCGCGGCCCGCGCCGACGATGAGGCAGCGCTGAGCGCGCGCGAGCTCGTGATCCTCCGCATGCTCACCGGTCACCTCTCGGAGCGCGACATCGGCCGCGAGCTCTACCTCTCGCACAACACGATCCACAGCCACACGAGGTCGATCTACCGAAAGCTCGGCGCCGGCTCGCGGTCGGAGGCGCTCTCACCAGGCTCGGCGAGCTCGGCCTCATCTAGGATAGGCAATACGGCTCCGCATGGCATGCGGCTGCTGCCGTGGTCGCGCTGGCTGCGTCGGCGCGATCGCGGCCACGGTGCCGGAGCCCGCCCCGCGGCGGCGCCGACGCTGGTGGTGGACAACTCGTTCGCCCTCGACACGATCGACCCTCAGCGCGCGTTCGATCCGACCTCGTCGATCATCGACCGGGCGATCTACGACACGCTGTTCACCTACAGGGACGACGATCTCGCGCATCCGGTCCCGCTCCTCGCCCAATCCTGGACACGCCCCGATCCGAGGAGGCTCATGCTCCGGCTCCGACGGGATGTCGACTTTGCGGACGGCACGGCGCTGACTTCGTCCGACGTCGTCTTCTCGCTCAGGCGGCTCGTCAACATGAAGGGCAACCCCTCGTTCCTGCTCGCAGGGTTCCACGTGTCGGCGGGAAAGTACGCGGTCGTCCTCGAGCTCGAGCACGCCGGAACCGCAGCTCCTCGCCGTCCTCGCCAACCCCTCGACAGGCGTCGTCAACTCGAAGCTCGTCGCGCGCACGGCGGCACGGACGCCGATCGAGCGTCGACGGCCGACAAGGCCGAGCAGTGGCTGAACTCGCCGGCCTCCGCGGGAGCCGGCAGCGGGCCGTACGAGCTCGCATCGTACAAACCGACCTCCCAGGTCACGCTTCGTCCCAACCCGAACTACTGGGGCACGAGGAAGCCGGGGTTCGGGAGCGTCGTCATCCGGAACATGCCTGCTCCGGCCCAGCTGCTCAACATCCGTCGCGGCGCCCATCAGATCGCCATCGACCTCTCGTCCGACCAGGCAGAGACGCTCGAGGGAGCGGGCGGACTGCACGTGACCCGCCAGCCCTCGCCGTTCGTCTTCTACCTGTTCACGAACAGCGACCCGCAGGTCTCGACGGTCACCTCCAACAGGCGATTCCAGCAGGCGGTTCGCTCGGCGATCGACTACAAGGGGCTTCTCTCTGTCGCCGGGCCGGGGGCGATCCAGGCGCCCGGGCTCATCCCGTCGATGATCCTCGGCGCCCTGCCGCAGAAGGACGCACCGAGGCATGACCTCGAGGCGGCCAGGGCCGACCTCGCGGCGTCCGGCGTCGGACGGGAGAAGGTGACCCTCGAGTACCCGAGCGACGTGACGGTCAACGGCGTGCCGTTCAGCACGCTCGCACAGGCGATCCAGTCCCAGCTCGCCGCGGCTGGATTCGACGTCGCGCTGGCCGGGTCCCCGCTGGCGACGTTCCAGCCGAAGTTCCGTGCCGGGAAGGTGGCCTTCGGCCTCTGGGTCTGGGGCCCCGACTACCCCGATCCGGCCGATTACCTCGTGTTCACGCCGGGCAACCTGATCGCCTTGCACGCCGGCTGGCCTGCCGGCAGCGATCCGGCGCTCGAGAAGCTCGCTGCCCGGGCGCGAGTGGCGACGGCGCCCGCAGCGCGAAGCGCGCTCTACCGGCAGATCCAGCTCGGCCTGAATGCACGCAGCCCGTTCATCCCTCTGATCCAGCCGACGCAGGTCTTCGTGGCGACTTCGGATCTCGCCGGCGCGAGGTTCAGCGGCGCCTACGACGTCGACCTCACGCAGGTGTCGCCGAAATAACCTAGGTGAATCGATGCGCCGGTCGCGCTTATTCACCTGGCGATGTGACAGGCTTGGCCATGTGAGCAAGACGCGGACGAAGAGCTCGACCTACCAACTCGTCGTGCGAGGCGACCTCGATCCCCGCTGCGTCTATCTCTTCGACGGCATGCAGATGCGGCATGCCGCCGACCTGACGATCATGACCGGCCGCATCATCGACCAGGCGCAGCTGCACGGCTTCATCGACCGTGTCGAGGAACTGGGGCTCGAGCTCCTCTCCGTCGAGCAGCTGAGCTACTCGCTGAACTGATGAAACGCGAGTACCTCGGGATCGCGATGGTGGCGTTCGTGCTCGGCTACGGCCTGCTGATCTACTGGGCGGCCTGGGTCGACGGGTCCGCCCTGGCGTGGCTGATCCTCGTCCTCGTGTCCGTCGGCGATCGCGGTCTTCTTCGCGGTCGTGCTCGCGAGGCGGGATCGACGGTACGCGACGACGCTCGAGCGCGCGCCACAACCCGATGACGGCGTGTATCGCGTGCTCGTGATCGCCGACGCGGCGGCCACGTCCTCCTCGTTCCGGCAGTCGCTGCTCGACGCGGCGGCGGGGCGCCCCACCCAGGCCCTCGTCGTCGCGCCCGCGATCTCGTCGAAGCTCGACCGCTTGACGGGCGACCAGTCGGCATACGACGAAGCGTCGACGCGTCTGCACAAGACGGTCTCCGGGCTCGACGCGATCGGCGTCGAGGCGCGAGGGCACATCGGCTCCCACGACCCCCTCCAGGCCGTCGCCGAGGCGCTCCGCGAGTTCCCGGCCGACTGGATCGTCTTCGCCACCCACCCCGGGGATCAGGTCGACGTCGTGGCGGCCGCGGGCAAGGAAACGGGCATCCCGGTCTCGCACGTCGTCCTCGACGGCGAGAGCTAGACGAAGAAGACGCCGTTCCGCTCGGTGCCGGTGCCCGCGTAGAGCACCTTGTGGCCGCCCGGCACCGACCGGTAGACGACGGGGGAGCCGTCATGCTTGGCGCTGAAGCTGATGCTCGCGCCGCCGCTGATGAACGTGCCGCCGAACCCGAACTTCGCGTCGCGGATCTGCTGCGGGTCGTCGTTGCCGTGCCAGCGGACGTCGAAGCTGACCTTCGACGGCTTCAGCCCTTTTGGCGGCCGGGCGATGGCGTTGAAGAAGTTGCCGTAGTCGTTGATCGCATACCCGGAGGCGTGGAAGCGGGCGCGCCCGGTAGCCGCGTCGTAGCTGATCATCGAGGGACTGACCGGCACCGTCCAGAACAGGCCCGACGGGGCGATGCCCGGCTCCCAGTCGTGTGATTGCTGCTTCGGATCGCCCACGGCGTCCGGGTCGTAGAGGTCTATTCAGATGAAGCCGAACGTCCCGTGCTGCAGCTGCCCGGCGAGATCGACGTACGAGCCCTGCATGAAGCGCATGTCGCAGTCGAAGCTGTAGCTGGTGCCGTCACTGCCCTTCGCCTTGCCCTGGATCTCGGTCGCGGCGACGAACCCGTCGAAGTCGCCGATCGTGTTGAGCTCCGCTCCGTGCGCCGGGGTGAACACATGGATGGCGGCGCCGGAGGCGACGGGCGTGAAGCTCGCGCTGAAGCCGCCCGGGACCGGCTTCGGCCCGCTCGCCGCTGCGATGGCCGGCCGCGCCCGGCGAGGCTCGACCGCATACACCCCCGCGGCGACGGCAACCGCGCCCGCGCTTCGGCGGAGGAATGCACCGCGCGACAGCTCAACGCTCACCTTGGGCGACTCTACAACTCTGGCAACGCCGAATCAACCCAGCGCGCGGATGTCCTCCTCGCCGAGCTCCAGCTCGAGTGCGGCGAGGTTCTCCTTCACGTGCTCGAGCGACAGCGAGCCGGGAATCGGCAGCATCGCGGGCGAGCGATGGAGGAGCCAGGCGAGAGCGACCTGCTGGGGCGTCGCGCCGTGGCGGTCGGCGATCTCGACCTGCGCGGCGCTGACCTCGCCCTTCAGCGGAATGAAGGGAACGAACACGATGCCCTCGCGGGCGCAGTAGTCGACCACGTCGTCGTAGGTGCGCTCGGCCAGGTTGTAGCGGTTCTGGACGGCCGTGATCGGCGCGATGCTGCGGGCGCGCTCGATCTGCTCCACGCGCACCTCGGAGAGACCGATGTGCCTGATCACACCGCGGGCGTGGTACTCGGCGAGCAGCCCGACGCTGTCCTCGAGCGGGGTCTCCGGGTCGACGCGGTGGAGGTAGTAGAGCTCGATCGTGTCGGCGTGCAGCCGGCGAAGGCTCTCCTCGATCAGCTCCCGCAGGATCTCCGGCTTGCCTGTGCCGGGCACGAAGCCGCCCTTCGTGGCGACGACCACGCCGTCGGGCTCCGGGCCGAGCGCCTCGCCGATCGTGGTCTCGCTGTCTCCGCCCGTGTAGAGGTACGCGGTGTCGATGTGGTCGATCCCGGCGCCGACCGCCGCGCGGATGAAGGCGACGTTCTCCGGCGTGTGCTCGAGCTTGTTCGTCCCGAGGCCGATCCTCGTCACCTCGCGCCCGCCGAGCCTGATCGTCCGCGCACTCACAGACGGTCTTCTACCCGAGCGGCACGGGGTACCGTCGAGTCGACAATGACCGTCGCCGCACTCGCCGCCGGCCTCGTCCTCTCGAGCCCCGCGCTTGCGAACGGGCATCCGATGCCTGTGCGCTTCACGTGCAGCGGCAGCGGCGTCTCGCCGCCGCTCCGCTGGACGGCGCCGCCGCAGGGGACGAGGAGCCTCTCGCTCCGCATGGTCGACCTCGACACGCACCCGCAGTTCCGGCACTGGACGCTCACGGGCATTCCCGCAGGCGTCCGCAACCTCGCCGTCGGCACGTCCGTGGGGCACGCTGCGCGGAACACCTTCGGCCAGGCCGGCTACGGCGGCCCCTGCCCTCCGCCCGGGCAGAAGCACCGCTACCTCTTCGTGCTCGACGCCCTGGGCGCCGGCGGCAAACGCCTCGCCGAGGCACGGCTGCTCGTGACCTACCGAAGATGAGGCGAACGCCTCATGGCGCGCGGGATCGAACCGGCGTAGTCTCGCGACATGAGTCTCAGGAGCCGCTTCTTCGCCGCGACGTACGACCGCATGAGCGCCCGTGCAGAGAAGGCCGGCCTGCGCGAGCTGCGCCGGAATCTGCTCGCCCAGGCCGAGGGAAGAGTGCTCGAGATCGGGGCCGGAACGGGCACCAACCTGGCCCACTACGGCCCCGGCGTCGAATCGCTCACGGTCACCGAGCCCGAGCGCCCGATGCTCCAGCGGCTCGAGCGGCGCGTGAACGGCACGGAGCCCAGGGCCACCGTGCTCAGGGCGCCCGCGGAGGACCTGCCCTTCGAGGACGACAGCTTCGATACCGCCGTGTCGACGCTCGTGCTCTGCGGCGTGGACGACCAGCCGCGGGCGCTACGCGAGCTGCGCCGCGTGCTCCGACCCGGGGGGCGGCTGCTCTTCCTGGAGCACGTCCGCTCCGACGAGCCGTCCGTGGCTCGCGCTGCAGGACCGGATGAACGGCTTCAACCACTTCCTCGTCGGCTGCGAGTGCAACCGGCCGACGCTCCGCTCCATCGAGGCGGCCGGCTTCGTCGTCGGCGAGGTCGAGCAGACCGAGCTGCCCAAGGCGCCCCGCTTCACACGGCCGGCGATCGTGGGCGTCGCGACGGCGCCGGAGAGCTAAGCGCCGATCGCGAGCTCCGCCCGGGCCGACGTCGCCGCCGCGAGCTCGCACAGCAGGTGGTAGGCGGTCGCGTGGGCCTCCTGGATGCGGGGGATGTACTCGGACGGCGCGATCAGCACGTGATCGGCGAGGCCCTCGGCTGCAATGCGACCGCCGTCGTAGCCGACGATCGCGACCGTCGCGAGCCCGCGGCGGCGCGCCTCCTCGAGCGCGAGCAGGATGTTCGCCGAGCCGCCGCTCGTCGAGAACGCCACCGCGACATCGCCGTCCCGGCCGTGGGCGATCACCTGCCGCTGGAACAGCACCTCGGGCCCGACGTCGTTCGCGAGCGCGGTGAGGATAGCCGAGTCGTCCGTGAGGTCGAGCGCCCGCACGCCCGTGCTGCGCAGGTCGGCGACGAGGTCCATCGCGTCGGTCGCGGAGCCTCCGTTCCCGAAGGCGAGCACCTTGCCGCCTGCCGCGACGGCGGCGGCAGCAGCCTCGATCGCGGCGCCGTCCCCGACCGTCCGCTCGCGCAGCTCGCCGACCTCGCGCGCCTTGACGAGCACGGAGCGGGCGACGTCGGCCTCGACCCCGGCAGCGCCCGTCTCGTTCTGCTCCAGGAAGGGGTAGAGAAAGCTCGAGCTGCCTGCGCCCGCCGCGCTCGAGCCTGCGTGTTCGAGGAAGACGTGCACCGTCTCCCAGAGCACGTGGTACAGGGTCTCGATCAGCTCCTGGCGGACGAACGGGTCCGCCGACGGCGGGTCGAAGCTCCACCCGCCCACGGTCAGCGGTCCGGCGCCGAACGTGATCACCGTGTCCTCGCGCGAGGCGAGCAGAGGCAGCTGCTCGGGCGGCAGCGCAACCGCCGGCAACGCGCGCTTGCCGACGATCACCGGGTGGACGAACTCCACCGCGACGTGGCGCGCGTCCGACCAGTCCTGCGGCGTCGCGCCGGTCGCGATCAGCGTGCCGCCGCGCCGGAAGCGCTCCGCGAGCTCCCGCGAGAGCGCGGCGATCCGCTCCGCCTCCGCCGCGAAGAACCGTTCGTTCGCACGCGTCCGGTCCTCGATCACGCCGCGACCCGCTCGAGCCAGGCACACCACTCCTCGACACCCTCGCCCGTCCGCGCGCTGAGGAGCATCGTCTCGACACCCGGATGGACGAGCTCGATGTTGTCGAGGTAGCGATCGAGGTCGAAGTCGAGGTGCGGCAGCAGGTCGATCTTGTTCACGACCACGAGCTCGCAGGCACGGAACATCAGCGGGTACTTGAGCGGCTTGTCCTCGCCCTCGGCCACCGACGTGACCATCACCCGATGATCCTCCCCCACCCGAAACTCGGCCGGGCAGACGAGGTTGCCGACGTTCTCGATCACGAGCAGGTCGAGCCGGTCGAGCGGGAGAGACGGCAGCGCGGAGCGCACCATGTTGGCGTCGAGGTGGCACTCGCCGCCGAAGCCCGGGTCGGTGTCGATCTGGACGACCGGGACGTGGAGGTGCGCGATCCGGTCGGCGTCGAGCGTCGAGGCGACGTCGCCCTCGAGCACCCCGACCCGCACGCCCTCGAGCCGCCTGAGGCTCCGCTCGAGCAGAGTCGTCTTGCCCGCCCCCGGAGCGCTCATCAGATTGACGACGGTGACGCCCGCGCGGTCGAAGTCGGCGCGGTTCGCGGCAGCGATCGTCCCGTTCGCGTCGAGGACGTCCTCGAGGACCTTCACGTACGTGCGATGCATGCGGCCTCCTTCAGGAGAATCGATTCGACCAGGAGCTCGTCGCCTGCGATCACCTCGGCCGCGGCGCCACAGGCCGGGCAGCGGAAGGCCGGCGGCTCCCACTCGGCCCCGCAGCAGGCGACGCGCGCCGCGACGAGGTCGAGCTCGAGCCGGGCGCCCTCGCAGACCGTGCCGCGCCCGACGATGCCGACGTAGAGCTCGAGCGACTCGGGCACGACCTGCCGGAGCGCCCCGATCTGCAGCGCGATCGACTCGACCGGCTGCCCGCCGGCGTGGCGCTCGACCGTCTCGACGACCGCGCTCGCTAGCGCAAGCTCGTGCACCGAACCTCGTCAATGGTCTCGACGACGAGCCGGACGGCGTCGTCGACCGCCGCGTCCACGGCCGGGCTGAGCCCGATCGCGACGTCCTCGACCTGCGCCGGCTCGCAGGCGACCACCACGACCTTGCCGGGCCAGGCGCCGACGGCGTTCACGAAGCGCAGCACCGTCTGCGGGTCCATGCCGTGCGGGTCGATCAGCTCGCCGTCCTCGATCGGGCCGCCGACGCTCTCGGGATCCGCCTCCATCACGTACAGCGTCCCGGGCTCACCGCCCTGGCGGCTCACGTCGACGAGGACGAGTGCCTCGTAGCCGCGCATGACCTCGTACGCCAGATCGAGCCCGCCGGTGGCGAAGTCGGCCACCGCCACGTCGCTCCCGAGCTCGAGCGCGCGGAGGCGCTTCACCACCTCGCCGCCGAAGCCGTCGTCGCCGAGCCAGAGGTTGCCCACTCCGGCCACCAGGATCATGCCTCGCACGGCTGCACCTCCTCGGGTTTGAAGAACAGGAACCGCCCGCTCTCGCGGTACACCTGCTGCATCGGGTCGGTGTCGACCGTGACCGCAAGGTGCACGGCATCGTCGTAGTCGACGTAGATGCGTTCGAGCGTCGCCGTGAGGCCGTCGAGCAGGAAGTCCTGCGCGTCGCCGCCCGGCCGGGGATGCAGCACGAGCTTGTCGCCCAGCCGCACGTTGATGCCGCCGACCACCGTCTCGGCCTCGCCGGGGATCTCCTCCTCCGCCGGCCGCATCAGGCCGTGCAGCGCGAGGATGTCGTCCGGCGTCGCTGCCGCTGCGCGCTCGATCATCGCGGCGACCGCGGGATCGCCGTCCGCGATGGCGGTCCGCTCGCCGTCGGAGAGGGCGTGCACGTGGAGCAGGAGCGCCTCCTCGATCTCGGTCGCATCGAAGAGGCTGCCGCGGCTCGCGGCCGCGAGCTGCGGGTGGTCGGGCAGGACGATCGCTGCGCCGAGGATCACGTCGTCCTCCGGCGTCGCGAGCACGGGGTAGGTGTTGACGCTCTCGCAGCCCGCCTCGAGCGGCGAGAGGAAGCGGCCGCCCTCTGCCCGCAGGATGACGTGCGTCGAGATCAGCGACGAGCGCAACGCTTCCTCGCGCGCGAGCCCGTCGGACACCCGGGTCGTGTTGTGGACGCAGACTCGCACGACGTCGCCGTCGAGCCGAAGCTTTGCCCTCCCGCTCAGCCCGTCGAACGAGAAGCGCGTTCCGCCCGACTCGCCGATCCGGAACCGCCGCTCGACCGCCTGGTGCGCATCGCCGGTCGACTGCAGGAACCGCACCTCTGCCGAGACGCCGGCGGGCTCTGCCAGGCGGCACTCGAGACGGAGGTGGTCGTACGTCGGGCCGCCGGCGTAGGCAGGCGGGTAGACGATCCCGAAGGGGGTCGGCGTGGCGTTCTTGACCGCCGCGGGGGTGTACGGGTACAGGGCGTAGCCCTCGTAGAGCAGCGAGTCGACGAGCTCCTCGAGGGGGCTCATCGAATCGCCTCGGCGATCGTGGCCTCCAGGGTCGGGAGCCCGAGCGCAGCGCGACGGGCGCGGAGTGCCTCGAGCGTCTCGCCGCCGAGGCGTACGAACCCGCTCGATCCATAGCGGCGCTCGAGGAGGCCGTTCCACGTCGAGACCGGCAGTCGGAACCGTGCCGAGCTGCTCCACGGGACGAGCGTCACCTGCAGCCGGTCCCGCTCGCCGCAGTAGAAGACCGAGCCGTTGAAGAGGAAGGTCAACGGCACCGTCCCGCCGGAGAGCGAGGCGAGATACCGGCTCGCGGCCAGCTCGAGGTCGCCGCTCACCGGAACGTGCAGCTCGAAGGTCCCCGACCCGCTGAAGCTCGGCACGAGCGTCTCGACGCGCCCGATCGGCACGACGCCCGCCGTGACCGGGATCCGCTCGGGCTCGCCGAACAGGTCGAGCAGCCGCTCCCGTGTCTCGGGGTCGTACCCGCGGCGGTCAGCGTCGATCTGGACGTGCGCGGTGAGCGCGATCGTGTAGACCTCCCGCCCGCTCTCGTCGCTCACCCCCACCGTGAACCGGAGCGCCGGCGTCGCCGCCGCCCTCGGCAGGCGCCACCGCTGTCACCTCGAGCTCGGGCGCCGGAGCCTCGACCGCAACGCTCACTGGCGCAGCTCCTCGAAGAACCCGGCGATCGCTTCGCTTCAGGCGCGTGCCGCCGTTGATTCCCTCCCAGCGCAGCTTCACGAGACCGACGAGCGCGTAGCAGCGGTCGATCGGCGCGATCACGCCCTGGGGCGGCTCGGCGAGACGGTTGAGGATCAGGCCCTCCACATCGGGCTCGAGCGTCTCGAGCAACGGGTTCAGCGCGACCAGCTCGTCCCAGGCATCGAGCGCAAGCTCGCTCTCCGTGGCGCCCGCAGGGCTCGGGTAGAACGCGACCATCCCGCCGGTGACGCTGCTCCGGAAGAGAAACGCGAGCCCGATCGGGATCCGAAACCCCGCCCACACGTCCTCCGGCAGGCTGAAGTCCTCGAGCCAGACGAGCCGTGTCCCGGTCGGTCGCAGCTCGGGATCGCCCGAGCGCAGCGCGAAGCAGCTCTCGCAGGCGCACAGGATGCGGCGCTCGTCCAGGTCCAGGAGGTGCCGGTGATCCGGCGCGACCGTCGAGCCGCACAGATCGCAGAGCTCGACCCGCGGTGCCGGCCGCGCCGTGGTCCGGCGCCGAAGCTCCCGGACGAGAGTCATGCGGCGACCCGGATGCGGCCGTCCTGGAGCAGGAGCGGCACCGGCTCGAGCTGGAGGTCCTCCTGCCCCATCACCCGTCCGGCCAGCGGCAGGGAGTACTGCCGCCGGCACGAGGGGCACTCGAGCGTGCCATCCTCCAGCGACCCCGACGCGAGCGAGGCGCCGCAGCCGGCGCAGCGGTCGCGGTAGGCGAGAAGAGTCCCGGCGACATTCGCGACGAGGAGGCCGCCCGCCGCCGCCTCGAGCACGCCCGGCTCGGGAGTCGACTCGAGCTCGTGCCACGACACGAGGGGCAGCAGCGGCGCCGGGGAGCGGGTCTTGCCGGCCACGCCCTCGACCTCGACCCCGAGCAGATCCGGCGCGTGCTCCTCGAGGGCCCGCTCGATCGCGAGCTCGAGCGTCGCGGCAGACGAGGCGCAGCCCTTGCAGCTGCCCTGGAGAAGCAATGTCGCTACGCCTTCCTCGAGCGCGAGCAGCTCCACGCCGCCCCCGTGGGAGTCGAGGTACGGCCGCACCTGCTCGAGCGCGGCGGCGACGCGCTCCTCGAGCGGCACGGGGTGCAGGTCGTGGACGAGCAGCGTCTGGCCGATCACCGGGTCGGCGGCGAGGCGCTCTCGCGCGTCGGGATCGAGCACAGCCCAGATCCGCCGGAGCGCCTCGCCGTGCAGGTCCAGCATCTCACCGAGCAGCTCCTCCTCGACGGCTGCCATCAGCAGAGCCCCGTCGGGGTGTGCATCACCTTCTTTACCTTCCCGCCGCCGTAGTACATGTGCACGCCGCACGGCAGGCAGGGGTCGAACGAGCGGACCGCCCGCATGATGTCGATCCCCTTGAAGTTGTCCGGCCCGTTCTCCTCGAAGATCGGCGTGTTCTGCACCGAGTCCTCGTACGGCCCCGGAGTGCCGTACGTATCGCGGGAGCTCGCGTTCCACGGCGTCGGCGGGTACGGCTGGTAGTTGGCGATCTTCCCGTCGCGGATCACCATGTGGTGCGAGAGCACCCCGCGCGCCGCCTCGTGGAAGCCGACGCTGACCGCGTTCTCCGGCACCGTGAACTCGCGCCAGCTCCTGGTGCGGCCGGCCCGCACCTCGGCCGCGGCGAGGTTCAGGTTGTGCAGCCCGACGAGCGCGGAGTAGGCCTCGTGGTAGGCCCGCGCCCGGTCGCGCTCGATCGCGTTCGACCACGGCGGCACCTTCCACTCGAGCTCCATCTGCGGCAGGCTCTTCGTGCGCGGCAGCACCATCTTGATCGACTCGCCCGTCGCCTCGAGGTAGTTCCCGAGCTTGACGAGTCCCGCCTTCGCGGTCACCCACTGCCGCGCGAACGGGCCGCCGCCGGTGTCGCACGCGACGTAGCGGCCGCTGCGCTTGTCGAAGATCCGCGGCGAGACGACCCACGAGTACTTGTCGGCGAAGTCGCGCTTCTGCGGCTTCGGGATCGTCGTCTTGTTCCACGGGTGGTGCTTGTCGATCGGGTTCCCGAGCGGGTCGTTCGTGACCCAGGTCGTCTCGTTCTCCCAGTCCTCGAAGTACGAGGAGCCGAGCAGGATCCGGATCATCCCGTTCATCTCGACGAGGTCGGTCGTGACGAGCTCGCCGCCGATCGCGATGCCCGGGGTGACCATGCGGGCGCGACCCCATTCGGTCATCGTCTTGTAGTCGTAGTCGACGACCTCGGGGTCGTCGAAGCAGCCCCAGCAGACGAGGTCGGTCTCGCGGAAGCCGACCTTCTCGTATCCCGGCAGCGCCTCGTAGAAGAAGTCGTAGAGGTCGTCGTGCATGTGCACAGACCGCTTGCAGTAGTCGATGTACTCCATCAACCGCACGTAGTAGTCCGTGATCGTCTGATGCGTGATGTGGGCGCTGCAGCCGCCCGGCATGATCGTCGAGGGGTGCGTGTGGCGTCCGCCGAAGAGGCAGTACATCTCTCGCGTGTAACGGGCCACCTCGAGCGTCTCGAGGTAGAAGTCGCCGCTGAACGGGTTCAGCGCCGCGCATGATGTCGGCGATCGTGGCGTAACCGTGGACGTCGCGGTGCGCGGCGGCCGTCTTCTCGGCCTTCGCGAGCACCGACGGGTTCGTCTCCTTGACCATCTGCTCGCAGAAGTCGACGTTCGCCATGCAGTCGTTGAAGATCGCGTGGTCGAACATGAAGTCGGCCGACTCCGCGAGGTTGAACGCGTAATCGCCCAGCTTGGGCGGCTTGACCGAGTAGGCCATGTTCTGGTTCAGGCACGAGCAGGTGCAGTGGTTGTCACCGCAGATGCCGCAGATCCGGCTCGTGATGAAGTGCGCGTCGCGCGGATCGATGCCCTTCATGAAGATGTCGAAGCCGCGGAAGACCATCGAGGTCGAGTAGCACTTCAGGACCTCCTGGTTCGTGAAGTCGATCTCCGTGTGGATCCCGAGGCTCCCGACGATGCGGGTGATCGGGTCCCACGACATCTCCTTGACGAGGACCTTCCGGTCGCTCGGCGCCTTGACGTCGACGGCCATCTCACCCTCCTCTCTGTGCGTAGTGCCGGGGCGTGTAGCCGGTGTCGAGCGACGTTCCCTTGTGCCGCCACTCGGGCTCCTTGTCGTACTTCGTCTTGATGTTGCGATTCCGGAAGAAACGGACGACCGGCCCGATCGTCACGCGCTCGAGATTGGAGGCGACGCCGCCCCACCTGTCCTCGTCCATGAACGGCATGTACTTGTCGGGGAAGCCCGGCATCGTGCAGGCCATGCAGATGCCGCCGACGTTCGGGCAGCCGCCGATGCCGTTCACCCAGCCGCGGATCGGGACGTTGCACTTCACCACCGGGCCCTTGCAGCCGAGCTTGACGAGACAGCGGTAGTCGTCGCCGTACTCGGTGGCGAAGTTCCCCATCTCGGAGAACCCACCGCGGTTGCAGTTCTCCCGGACCGTGCGCTCGAAGAGCCACTTCGGCCGGCCGCGCGTCGTCGAGCGGGATCATCGGCGCGAGCCCGCCGAGCTGCAGGACGAGGTAGAGCAGCGTCTCGGTCGTGTTGTCGGGCTGCGCCGGGCAGCCGGGGATGTTCACGATCGGGATGCCCGCCTTCGACTTCCAGCTCCAGCCGAGGTAGTCGGCAAGCCCCATCGCCCCGGTCGGGTTGTTCTTCATCGCCGGGATGCCGCCGTAGGTGGCGCAGGTGCCGACGGCGACGACCGCAGCGGCCTTCGGCGCCAGGCGGTCGATCCACTCGTTGGTCGTGATCGGCTGCCCTGTATCAGGGTCGGTGCCCATGGCCGACCAGTGGCCGTCGCCGTCGATCTGCTCGTTCGGCACCGAGCCCTCCAGGATCAGCACGAACGGGTCGAGCTCGCCGGCCTCGGCCTGCCACCAGGCCTTCATGAAGTCCTGCCCGTTCTCGTAGGCGAGCACCGGGTTGTGCACCACCACCCGGGGCATGCCGGGGATGATCCCGCGCACGATGTCCTCGAGGCTCGGGTTGGTCGCCGAGGTCATCGCGACGGAGTCGCCGTCGCAGGAGAGGCCCGTAGTCATCCAGAGGACGTGGGCCGTCACCGCCTCGGTGGCGTTCTGGTTGGGGACGAACTCGACGGCAGTCATCGGGCTCCTTTCACATTCAGCAGATGCGCGGGAGCGGGTCTCCCACGAGCATGTCCATGACGCGGCGTCCGCCGAACGCCGTTTCCACGAGCACGAGGCCCGCGGGGTCGGTCTTGACCTCGCCGATCGCAGCGGCCGCGCCGCAGCCGGGGACGGCGGCGAGCGCGGCCAGGGCGTGACCGGCCGCCTCGGGGGCGACGAAGGCGACCAGGCGCCCCTCGTTGGCGACGTACATCGGGTCGATTCCGAGGATCTCGCAGGCGCCGAGCACGGTCGGGTTCACCGGCACGGCCGCCTCGTGCACGACCACCGCCACGCCCGAGGCGCGGGCGAGCTCGTTCAGCACCGACGCGACGCCTCCGCGCGTGGCGTCGCGGAGGCATCTCAGCGAGCGGCCCGCGGCGTCGAGCAGCGCGTCGACGGCGGGCCAGAGCGACGTCGTGTCGGACTCGATCCCGGCGGCAAGCTCGAACTCGCCGCGGGCGAGCATGATCGCCGTCCCGTGCTCGCCGATCGGCCCCGAGACGAGGATTCGATCGCCCGGCCGGATCGACGACGGGGAGAGCGCTGCGCGCCCGTCGACCCGGCCGAGACCTGTGGTGCAGATGTACATCGAGTCGCAGCGGCCGCGCTCGACGACCTTCGTGTCGCCGCCGACTATCTGGACGCCCGCCTCGGCGGCGGTGCGCGCGATCGCGTTCACCTCATCGCGCAGCTCGTCGGCCGCGAGGCCCTCCTCGAGCACGAGCGAGAGGGTCAGCGCGAGCGGACGGGCGCCGCCGACGGCGAGGTCGTTCACGGTGCCGTTGACGGCGAGCTCGCCGATCGAGCCGCCGGGGAACCGGATCGGCTTGACGACGAAGCTGTCGGTCGTGAGCGCGAGGCCGCCGACGGCCGCCGCGTCCGCTAGCTCATTGATCCCGAAGGCCGGTGCCAGCAGCCCCTCGACGAGTGCCTGCGTCGCCTTGCCGCCGGCGCCGTGCGCCATCGTGATCCGTTCGTCACGGAAGCGCAGGGGCTTCGAGCGGACCTTCTCGATCTTCTCGAGTGCGGACGCCTCGGCGGTGCTCACACGACCGCCTTCTCGCGGGCAAAGCGCCCGAAGTTGTAGTAGGCGGCGCAGGCCCCCTCGGACGAGACCATGCACGTACCGATCGGCCGCTCCGGCGTGCACGCGGTGCCGAAGACCTTGCACTCCCACGGCCGGATCACGCCCTTGAGCACCTCGCCGCACTGGCAGGCCTTCGGGTCGGCGACCCGGACGCCCGGCACGCTGAAGCGCAGCTCGGCGTCGAGGTCGGCGTACGCCTCGCTCAGCTTGAGGCCGCTATGTGAGATGAACCCGAGCCCGCGCCACTCGAAGTGCGGCCGGAGCTCGAACACCTCGGCCAGCACCTTCAGCGCCTGCTGGTTCCCGTCGTACGGCACGACGCGCGTGTACTGGTTCTCGACCTCGCAGCGGCCCTGCGCCAGTTGCAGCAGGATCATGTGCACCGACTGCAGGAGATCGAGCGGCTCGAAGCCCGAGATCACGATCGGCTTGCCGTAGTCGGCCGGGATGAATTCGAACGGCCGCGCCCCCACCACGGTCGAGACGTGGCCCGGGCCGATGAAGCCGTCGAGGCGCAGGTCGGGCGACTCGAGCAGCGCGCGGAGCGGCGGGACGATCGTGACGTGGTTGCAGAAGCAGGAGAAGTTCCGCACGCCCTCGGCCTTCGCGCGCATCAGGGTCAGCGCGGTCGACGGCGCCGTGGTCTCGAAGCCGACCGCGAAGAAGACGACCTCGCGGTCAGGGTTCTCGCGTGCGATGCGGAGCGCGTCGAGCGGCGAGTAGACCATCCGGACGTCGGCGCCCTCGGCCTTCGCCTCGAGCAGCGTCCCCCGGCTGCCGGGTACGCGCATCATGTCGCCGAAGCACGTGAAGATCACGTTCTCCTCGTGCGCGACGGCGATTCCGTCGTCGACGCGGCCCATCGGGATCACGCAGACAGGGCACCCGGGGCCGTGCACGAGCTCGACGTTCTCCGGCAGGAGGTCGTCGACGCCGTACTTGTAGATCGTGTGGGTGTGGCCGCCGCAGACCTCCATCACCTTGTAGTGGCGGCCCGGCTCGACAGTCGCGAGGATCTGCGCCGCGAGCGCGCGGCCCAGGTCCGCATCGCGGTACTCCTCGACGAATCTCATCCGAGCCTCAGAAGCGCGACGCCGGCGTGGACGAGCAGCTCGTCGCCCGGCTCGACCGCCCCGACGAGGTCGGTCATCACCTCGACGTCGTCGTCGCAGCGCGCGATGCCGGGATACGGCACCTCGAGCACCAGCATCGGCACCCCCTCGTCGGAGCACGTGATGCAGTGGAGGTCGTCGCAGGACGTCACTGGATTGCGCTCGCCTTCAGGTCCTCGAGCTCCTGCTCGAAGGCCTCCCCCATTCGCTGCAGCAGTCCCAGCGTCGCCTGCGCCTCGTCCTCGTCGACCTTCGAGAGCGCGAACCCGACGTGGATCAACACCCAGTCGCCGGTCGCCGGGTCGTCGAGCAGCCCGACGTTGACGGTGCGGACCACGCCCGCGACATCCACCTTGGCCAGCCGGTTGTCCTCGTCGACGAACTCGATCAGCTGGCCCGGGATCGCGAGGCACACGCCGTGACTCTTCCCGCGGGGCCGTCAAGGGCGACGCAAGCTTCCTCAAGGCTTGTTGAGGTTCTTGAAGAAGTCAGGCGGCGACGAGCTTGTAGCCCATGCCGCGCACGGTGACGATGCGCTCGGGGTTCCGCGGGTCGCGCTCGATCTTGTGGCGCAGGTTCGAGACGTGGACGTCGCAGACGTGCTCGTCGCCGGCGTGGCTCGAGTCCCAGAGGCGGTGGAGGATCTCCCGGCGCGAGACGATCCGTCCCGGATCCTCGCTGAGCAGCGCCAGCAGCTTGAACTGCGACATCGTGAGGTACACGGCGCGCTCGTCGACCACGACCTGGCGCAGCCCGAGATCCAGGCGGATGCCGCCGACCTCGCGAACCGGCCCGCGCTGCGCGGCGCGCTCGTACTCGCACCGCCGGAGCAGTGCGCGCACGCGGCTCAGGAGCTCCTGGAGCGAGCAGGGAACCGCCACGCAGTCGTCGGCTCCGAGCTCGAGCGCGAGGATGCAGTCGACCTCGCTGTCGCGGGCGCTGAGCGCGATTACGGGGACGGTGCTGATCGACCGCAGCCGGCGCAGTACATCGAGCCCGGAGAGCCTGCGCAGATCGAGGTCGAGCAGGACGAGGTCGACCGGGCTGCGGACGGCCGCCTCGAGCACGGCCTCACCGTCCAACGCGTACTCGACCTCGAAGCACTCGCGGCAGAGCACGCTGCCGATCGCTTCCCGCAGCTCCGGTGTCGAGTCCGCCAAGAGGATCTTCGAGCTCACCGTCGTCCACTCCCGCCGATTCCCCTTTACGCAGAATGGAAACATGGAGCGGCGGCGATTTCGCGTCGGCGGGGTCGTCCAGGGGGTTGGGTTCCGGCCGTTCGTCTACCGGCTCGCCTCGGAGCACCGGCTGGGCGGCTTCGTCCTCAACGACGGCGGCGGGGTGGTGATCGAGGCCGAGGGGCCCGCCGACGCGCTCGACGCCTTTACGGATGCACTCTGCGACGAGGCGCCGTCCCTCGCGCGCGTCGAGTCGGTCAGCAGCGAGCCGATCCCCGGCCTGAACGAGACCGCGTTCCGGATCGAGCTCAGCCAAGCCACGTCGCGCACCGCGCTCATCCCGGCCGACGTCGCGACCTGCGACGACTGCCTCCGCGAGCTCTTCGACCCCGCCGACCGGCGCCACCGCCACCCGTTCGTGAACTGCACGAACTGTGGACCGCGCTTCACGATCGTCCGCTCGGTGCCCTACGACCGGCCGTACACGACGATGGCCGCGTTCGACATGTGCGCCGACTGCCGCCGCGAGTACGAGGATCCGTCCGACCGGCGCTTCCACGCCGAGCCCATCTGCTGCCCCGCCTGCGGGCCGCAGCTCACGCTGCCGCTCGAGGACGCCGTCGCGCTGCTGCTGGACGGTGCGATCCTCGCCGTGAAGGGCCTCGGCGGCTGGCATCTCGCCTGTGACGCGGCCGACAGCGGCGCGGTCGGGAGGTTGCGAGGCCGGAAGCACCGCGAGGACAAGCCGTTCGCGGTCATGACACTCGAGCCGGAGCTCCTAGTGCAGCTCGAGCCGGTGGAGCGAGAACTGCTCGAAGCACGCGAGCGCCCGATCGTCGTTGCCCGCCGCCGGCCCGGGGCGCCGCTCGCCGAGGGCGTGTCGCCCGGATCGCCCTGGGTTGGGGTGCTGTACCCGTACACACCCCTACACCACCTCCTGCTCTCGGATCTGGGCCGCGCGCTCGTGATGACGAGCGGCAACGTGTCCGACGAGCCCATCGCCGTCGGCGACGACGAGGCCGTCGAGCGGCTCGGCGGGATCGCCGACGCGTTCCTCGGCCACGACCGCGTGATTCACCGCCGCTGCGAGGACTCGGTGGTGCGTGCCGCCTTTCCCGTCCGGCGCTCGCGCGGCTTCGCTCCCGGCGCCGTGCCACTCCCGGTCGCCGCCGGAACGCCGATCCTCGCCGTCGGCGCGGAGCTCAAGAGCACGTTCTGCCTCGCGCGCGGAGGCGACGCCTTTCTCTCACCCCACCTCGGCGACCTCGACAGCGAGGCCGCCTACCGCGCGTTCCGGACCGACATCGAGCTCTACCTCTCGATGCTCGACGTCGAGGCAGGCGTGATCGCGCACGACCTCCATCCGGAGTACCTCGCGACGAAGTGGGCGGTCGAGCAGGACGCCGAGCTGGTCGGCGTGCAGCACCACCACGCCCACGCGGCCGCCTGCCTCGCCGAGCACGGCGAGACGGGGCCGGCGCTCGCACTGGTCTTCGACGGCACCGGGTACGGCACGGACGGGACGCTGTGGGGCGGCGAGCTCCTCCGCTGCGACCTGAACGGATTCGAGCGGCTCGCCCATCTCGACCCCGTCCCCCTGCCGGGCGGGGCGGCGGCGATCCGGGAGACGTGGCGCCTGGCGGCCGTGTACCTCGAGCGCGCCGGCCGGCCCGTGCCGTTCGAGCGCTGGCCCGCCGTCCGCCAGAGCCTCGACGTCAACGCCCCGCTCTCGTCGGGGATGGGGCGCCTCTTCGACGCGGTCGCGGCGGTGCTCGGGCTGAGGGAGTCGGTCACCTACGAGGGCCAGGCGGCGATCGAGCTCGAGCTGCTCGCGGGCACGGCCGCGGCGGATCCCTACGAGTGGTCGCTCGGGGATGCCGCACCGCTCGTTGGAGCCGTGCACGACGACCTCGCGGCCGGCCGTCCCCGCGCCGAGATCGCGGCCGCGTTCCACGAGTCGGTCGCCTACGCGGCCGCGGCGGCGTGCGCCGACGCGGCCGAGCCCGGGACGGTCGTGCTCTCCGGCGGAACGTTCCAGAACCTCCGCCTGCTCGACTCGACGCGCAAGCACCTCGAGGCCCACGGCTTTCGCGTGCTCTCGCACCGCCTCGTGCCGCCGAACGACGGTGGCATCAGCTACGGCCAGGCCGCGGTCGCAGCAGCGGGCTAGGAGGTGACCAGGAAGTCGTGCTTCGCGCCGAAGCTCCACTGCCCCTTGGTCAGCGTGAGCGTGGCGCGTTTCGTGCCGACGAACGGTCCGCCTCGACCAGATCGGGTGAAACGGGCACAAACACGCAAATATTTGCAGTCTCGTGCCTGTTATCGCACGTTTATGCTTGAATGGACGGCATGCTCAGTGAGGAACGCCGGCAGCTGATCCTCGAGCGGCTCGGGCGGGACGGGAAAGTCGTGGCCGCCGACCTGAGCGAGACGCTCGCGGTCTCCCCCGACACCGTCCGCCGCGACCTCCGCGAGCTGGCCGAGGCAGGGCTCCTGAAACGGGTTCACGGCGGCGCGCTCCCGGCGACGGTCGGCGCGCGCTCGTACGCGGCCCGGCTCGAACAGGCGCCGGACGCGAAGGCCTCGATCGCCGACGCGACGAGCCTGCTCCTGCATCCCGGACAGGTGATCCTGCTCGACTCGGGCACGACCACCCTCGAGGTCGCGCGGCGCCTGCCGCCCGAACTCGACGCCACCGTGATCACCAACAGCCCTCCGATTGCCGTCGCGCTCGCGGATCACCCGCGGGTCGAGGTCGCAGTGCTCGGCGGGATGCTCGCGAAGCGCGCGCACGCGCTCGTCGGCGCGGCGACGGTCGAGGCGCTGCACTCCGTCCGGGCGGACGTCCTCGTCCTCGGTGTGTGCAGCGTCCATCCAGAGATCGGGATCACCGCGATGGAGCTCGAGGAGTCGTACGTGAAGCGCGCGATGATCGAGAACGCCGCGGAGGTGATCGCCGTGTCGTCGGCCGACAAGCTCGGCTCTGCCGGGGCCTACGTGATTGCGCCGCTCGCCGACCTGACGTACCTCGTGACCGAGGAGTCCGCCCCGTCGGATCAGCTCGCGGAGTTCCGTTCCGCCGGCGTCGAGGTCGTTCTCGCGTGATGCGCGCGACGCGAATCACGCTCACGCTCTTCTTCTTTGCCGACGGGCTCCTGCTCGGGTCCTGGGCGTCGCGGATACCGGCCGTGCAGCATCGCGCGGGCCTCACGAGCTCCGAGCTCGGGCTGGCCCTGTTTGCGATGTCGCTCGGGGCGCTCGTTTCGATGCCGTTCGCCGGCTGGGTCTGCGAACGGGCAGGTAGCCGTATCGTCAGTGTCGCCGCGCTGGTCGCAGGAAGCGCCTCGCTCGTGCTCGCAGCGCTCGCGTCCGGGCTCGGCGAGCTCGCCGCGGCGCTGTTCGGCTTTGGCGCAGGCTTCGGCGCGGTCAACGTGGCCATTAACGCCCAGGGGCTCGCCCTGGAGCGGCTGTACGGGCGCACGATCCTCTCGTCGTTCCACGCGGCCTTCAGCGCGGGGGCGCTGGCCGGTGCCGGCCTCGGGGCCCTCGTCGCAGCTGCGGGGATCGCGCCGCGGGCGGCATTTCGGATTTCTCGCGCTCACCCTCGCCGCCGGTGCTCTTGCGGCCGCGCGTCGGCTCCGCCCGCCGGACCGCAGCGAGCGGCCCCGCCGCGCCGATCGTCGTTCGCCCGCCGCGGGTCGCTGCTCGTGCTCGGCGCGGCGGCATTCTTCACCCTGCTGGCGGAGGGGGCCGTGGCGGACTGGAGCGCCGTCTACCTCTCGCACTCGCTCGGCACCTCGGCGGCGTTGGCCGCCCTTGGCTACACGGCCTTCTCGCTCGCGATGACGGCGAGCCGGATCACCGGCGACCGCCTCGAACGCCGTCTCGGTCCGGTCTCGCTGGCGCGAGGCGGCAGCGTGATCGCTGCCGCCGGGCTCGGGCTCGCGCTCGCGGTCGGCACGTCAACCGCGGCGCTCGCCGGCTTCGCGGCGATGGGCGCGGGGCTGGGCGTGGTCGTGCCGGTGCTGTTTCGCGCCGCCGGCTCGACGCCCGGCGTGCCGGCCGGGGTGGGGATCGCCGCGGTCTCGACGATCGGCTGGCTCGGATTTCTCACCGGGCCTCCTACGATCGGCTTCGCGGCCGGTATAGGCGGGTCTGAGGACCGCCCTCGGAGTCGTTGTTTTCTCGACCGCCATGGTGGCGTTTCTCGCTCGGGGCGCGGACCGTCGTCGAGGTGGCGCACGGAGCGCCCGGATGGGTCGCGCGACGTCCGGGCTCTGCGACTGGCCGCCCGTCTCCCTCGGCGATGCGACCGGTGCAGCCGGGAGCCAAGGTAGACCGCGTCGCGCGCCTCTCCGTTCTTGCCGAGCGACGCCGTCGATAGCCGGCGGCAGAGCGAGTACGGTCGTCGCCGCGGCCGGCGTTATTGTCGGTGACCGGTGAACGGCATCGTCGACCAGCTCGAGCATCACCTCGGGCTCGGGCGGGCGCTCTCGGTCCTGATCGTCATCGTCGGCCTGTTCCTCGTCGCGTGGCTGGTCAGCCGCATCGCGACGAACATCGCGACCTACTTCGTGACCCGCAGCGAGCGCCGCCGCGCGGCCAGGGAAGAGGTGACCGACACGGGCGTGATCTCCGGCATCCGCCAGCGGGAGACGGCGATCGCGCTGATCCAGACGTCCATCCGCTACCTGGCATTCGCGCTCGCCTTCGTCTTCTCGCTGGCGACGATCGCAGGCGCGCAGCGGCTCCAGACGGTCCTCGGCGCCTCGTTCCTGGCGATCATCATCGCGTTCGCCGCGCAGCGGTTTCTCACCGACGTGATCGCGGGCCTGCTGATGTTCTTCGAGGGCTGGTTCCGGATCGGCGACACCGTTGCGATCGACCCGCTGCAGGTGAACGGCGTCGTCGAGGCGGTCTCGCTGCGCAGCCTGACGATTCGCAGCATCACGGGCGAGATGATCCACGTCCCCAACTCGCAGGTGTCGATGCTGCGCGTGATTCCGCGCGGCTACCGCGACGTCGAGGTCGAGATCTTCACGACGGATCTCGAGGCCGGCGAGGCGCTCGATCGACCAGGTCGCGTCGATCGTGCCGTTCGGCGCGACGCAGGTTCGTGCAGCGGCCGTCGGTCGTCGAGACCGAGGCGCTCGACGAGCGCCTGTACCGGATCACCGCCCACTGCGCGATCGCCGTGGGACGCGAGTGGCTCGCCGAGGACCTCCTGCCGACGCTGATCAGGGAGCGCGCCGGCGAAGGACTGCTCGTCCACGGCCCGATCGTCACGTACCTCGACGACAACGCCCAGCGCAGCTTCGCCCGCGCCATCCGGACGCGGGCCAAGCCCCGGAGGGGAGCGAGCGCGGGCCCGACCGACCCGTCGCGCTGATGCCCGGGGACAGTCCCCCCTCGTGCCTGCACGCGACAGGGCCGGTAGGGGCGAGGGTCAGGCGCCGGGGCCCGGGATGCTCACGAGCTCGTCCTCGTCGAGGACGTTCGCGGCGTCCTCGGGGACGAACGCGACGACGACGGGCTTCCCGTCCGACTTGCGCTGGAGGAGGCGCGGCGGCTGCTCGCTCAGGTAACGGTCGCCCCACTGGCGGAGCCCGGTGAGGGCGAGCCGCAGCTCGCGGCCCTTCTCGGTGAGAAGGTACTCGTCGCGCGGCGGGCGCTCGCTGTAGCGCCGGCGCTCGAGGATCCCCTCCACGACGAGCCGGTTCAGGCGGTCGGTGAGCACATTGCGCGCGATGCCGAGGCTCTCCTGGAACTCGTCGAACCGGGTGCGCCCGAGAAAGGCGTCGCGGATGATCAGCAACGTCCAGCGCTCGCCGACGATCTCGAGCGTCCTCGCGATCGAGCAGTTCTGGTTGTCGTAGCTGCGCTTGAGCACGAGCCCACGGTACCACTGTTAGTTGCATCAAGCAACTCGATCTGGCATACTGCTGCAGTCAGTAGCTTCAAGCAACTAACAGGGGAGGGCGCCATGACTGCTTCATCACTTCCGATCACCGGCCTCATCGCAAGGCGCCGGACGCTCCCGGCGGTCGTCGGGTACTGGATCGCCGCCTCGGTCATCGGGCTGGGGCTCTACGCATCGGTGACCCCCTCCCCGCTGTACCACAGCTACAGCGTGCTCTGGGACTTCTCGCCGCTGACACTGACGCTGATCTACGCGACATACGCGGCCGGGGTGCTCGCGTCCCTGTTGCTCGTGGGAAGCGTGTCGGACGACGTCGGGCGTCGCCCGGTGCTGCTCGCCTCGCTCGCGACGCTCATGGTCTCGAGCGTGCTCTACGTTTTGGCCGACTCCGCCGCCTGGCTCTTTGCGGCACGCGGCGTCCAGGGCCTCGCGACGGGCGCCGCTCTCAGCGCCGCCGGCGCCGCGATGCTCGACCTCCACCCCCGGCGCGATCCAGCCGCCGTCGGCCTCGCCAACGGACTGGCATCGGTCGCCGGCCTCGGCCTCGGCATCCTGATCTCCTCGTCGCTCGTGCAGCTCGGCGACGCGCCGCGGGTGCTCCCCTACGCGGTGCTGCTCGGCCTCTTCGCCGCCGCCGCCGCCGGCGCGTACCTGATGCCGGAGCCGGTGCGAGAGCGTAACGCGCTTCGCCTCAGGCCGCAGCGCCCCGGCGTCCCGTCCGCAGTCCGCCGGCCGTTCGTGCTCGCGGCCCTGGCAGTGCTCTCGTCCTGGTCGATCGGCGCGCTCTTCTTCTCGCTCGGCCCGCAGCTCGCCGCGAACCTGTTCGACACGACGAACACGATCGCCGACGGCAGCGGCATCGTGCTGCTCGCAGCCGCCGCCGCCGGCGCGCAGCTCCTGACGAGCAGGATCCCGGCGTGGATCTCGGCCGCCACTGGATCGATCGCGCTTGCAGCCGGCATGGCCCTGATCGTCGCGGCCGCCGCAACCAGCTCGGGCCTCGCCTACCTGGCAGGCTCGCTCCTCGGCGGAGCAGGCTTCGGCGCCGCCTTCCTCGGCGGCCTGCGAGCGCTCGTCGCCTCGATCCCGCCGACCCACCGCGCCTCGGTCCTTTCCGCGTTCTACGTCGTCGCGTACGCCTCGCTGTCCGTGCCGGCAGTGCTCGCAGGCGTCACGGTCACGCACATCGGACTGCAGTCGACCTTCGAGCTGTTCGGCGCGATCGTCGCCGCGATCGCCCTCGTCGTCGCCGCCGAGGCCTGGCGCGGCAGGCCCCGGCGGGACGGCTAGGCTCGGCCTCGTGCCGCCGCCCGCAAGCCCACTGCTCTCCCCCTCCCAGCTCGCAACGCTCGCCGCGATCGGCGACGAGCGCACGGCGGCGCCCGGCGACGTCCTCTTCCAGGTCGGCGACCGCCGCTACCCGTTCATGGCAATCCTCGAGGGCGAGGTGGCGATCCTCGACGCCGCGGGAAACGAGATCGTGCGCCACGGGGCGTCCGGGTTCCTCGGCGAGATGAACCTCCTCTCCGGCCAGACGGTGTTCCTGACCGCGACGGTGACGCAGCCGCTCCGCTACATAGCGGTCGACCGCGAGGACCTCAGGTCGCTGCTCTTCGAAGACGGGCCGCTGAGCGACCTCCTCCTCTCGGCCTTCATGGGCCGCCGCGAGGCCCTACAGAGCGTCGAAGGAATCGGGCTCGAGATCGTCGGCCCGCACACCTCTCAGACGACCGTGCAGATGGTCGAGTTCGCGGCCGGGAACCGGCTGCCCTACACGTGGCACGACCCGGCGCGGGACCCCGCCCTCGCACCGCTCGTCGCAGGGATCGACGACGCGAGCCTGCCGCTCGTGCGCCTCCCCGGCGACATCGAGCTCAGAGCGCCGACGGCCGGCCAGGTCCTGCGCACGCTCGGGATCGGCCGCGAGCTCGAGCCGCTCGAGGAGGTCGACCTGCTCGTCGTCGGCGGCGGGCCCGCGGGCCTGGCGGCCGCCGTCTACGGCGCCTCAGAAGGTTTCGACACGCTCGTCATCGAGAGCACGGCGCTCGGAGGCCAGGCGGGCACGTCCCGCCGCATCGAGAACTATCTCGGCTTCCCGGCCGGCATCACGGGCAGCGAGCTGACGAGCCGGGCGGTAACGCAGGCGCGGAAGTTCAATGCGCGCCTCGCGACGCCGTACCGCGCGCTCGAGCTCGTGCCCGGCAACGGCCGCCACCACGTCCGGCTCGAGGAAGGGCACGAGATCGCCGCTCGCGCGGTTCTGCTCGCGACCGGCGCGCGATACCGGCGCCTCCCCGTCCACGACCTCGAGAGCTTACGAGGGCGTGAGCGTGTTCTTCGCCGCCGGGCCGCCGGAGGCGCAGCGCTGCGGCGCCTCGCGCGTCGGCGTCGTCGGCGGCGGCAACGCTGCGGGCCAGGCTGCCGTCTGGCTCGCCCGCGGCGGCGCACTCGTGACCCTGCTCCACCGGCGGGCCGACCTGAGCGAGACGATGTCGGACTACCTGATCCACGAGCTCGACCGTTTCGGGGTCGTCGTCCGCGACCGCAGCGAGGTCGCCGAGCTGCACGGCGAGAACGGCGAGCTCGATGCCGTCACCCTGAAGAGCGGCGAGCGGCTGCCCGTGTCGTTCCTGTTCCTCTTCCTGGGCGCGCTGCCGTGCACCGACTGGCTCCGCGACGTCGTCGCGCGCGACGAGCACGGCTTCGTCCTCACCGGTGCCGAGGCGGGCGCCGAGTACCTCCTCGAGACGAGTGTTCCCGGCGTCCTCGCCGCCGGTGACGTCCGCGCCGGCTCGGCGAAGCGCTGCGCAACGGCGGTCGGCGAGGGTGCGATGGCCGTCCAGCTCGTGCATCGCCGGCTTGGTCAGCCGGCGGTGACCGCCGCGGCGGGCTGAGCGATCGTCGCCTGCAGGCGCCGGGCGGCGTCCAGGTGGTCGCCTGTCCAGAGAATCCGCCGCGCCGTCTCCATGCGGCCGCCGTCCGAGTGGGCGAGGCCGGTCGTGACGACGCCTGCGAGCCGCTCGATCCCGGTCGCGTCCTCGCCGAGCGGATCCGGGATCCGGCCCACGCCGCCCAACGCCGCGGCGAAGATCTCGTACCAGCCGACGACGCCGAGCTCGATTCCGCGGAGCTCGGCCCGCACGTCGTCGTCGCCGTCCGCGAGCGGGCCGTCGCGCTGCCAGAGATCGACAACGGCGTCCGCCGCAACCCGGAGCGCGAGCACGCCGTTGACGAGCCCCGTCAGGGCCGGCAGCGGCACCGGCTTCGCCGCCCGCTCCGCCAGGTAGGTGCGGAAGGCATCGTCGAGGCGGAGCGCCGCCGCCGCGGCATGCTGCGCCTCGAGCTCCGGTCCGGCCGCGTGGGCGAGCCCGAACTCGACCGCGGCGCGCAGATAGAGCGCGGTCGCGGCGTACGCCTCGGAGAGCTCGCGGCGCAGCGCCGTGATCGCACCGCGGGGCCAGAAGAGGAGCCCGACGACGAGGCTGACCGCGAACCCGATCGCGACGTCCTCGATCCTGAGCAGCCCGACGTGCCAGCCCGTCGGCTGGATGATGTTGAACAGGATCACGATCGTCACCGTGAACGCGGCCTGACCGGCGGCGAACGAGAACGCAGCCGGCGCAAAGCCGGCGCCGAGGACGGCCAGTGGGAGCACCGCCCACAGCAGCGTCGTGTTCGTGCCGATCACGGCGAGCATGCCCGCGCCGATGAGCACGCCGACAGCGGTTCCGATGAGGCCCGTGACGACGCTCTGACCCGTGTTGAGCGCGTTCGAGCGCAGCACCGAGAGCGTGCCGAGGATGACCCAGAACGAGTGCTGGACGCCGGTGAGGCTCGCGACGAGGACGGCAAGCGCGAGGCCCACCGCTCCGCGGACGCTGTTGTGCAGCCAGACCGAGTGCGGCTCGACGTGCGAGAGCACGCGACTTCGCGCCGCGGCGACCGCACCCGGCAGGGCGGGTGTCCTGCCCATCAGACGCTGACGCCACGTCCGGCAGTCGGCGGCCGCGGCCGCCTCGACGTCGCCGGCGATCTGCAACACCGCGAACGCGAGCTCCTGCGCCCGGAAGGCAGGATCCAGCGCGGACACGAGGTCGGCTCCGCGCGCTACGACGCCGTCCTGCTCCACGCGGACGAGGGCGGACCGGAGCTCTCCCACATCCAGGGTCACCCGGCGCCTGGGCCGCTCGAGGAGGTCGGCCGCGTGCTCGAGCACGGCCGCCGCGGCCAGCTTGACGGCCAGGACGGGTGAGTCCGGGGGGACCGTGTGCGGATGGCGAGGCACCGCGCTGAGGAGCGCCTGCAGCCAGCGCAGCTCGTCGACGAGGCGAACGACTGCGCGCGCCGCCGAGCCGAGGCCGGCGGGCCGATACGGCGTGGCGAGAAACGCCGTGCTGAGCGTCTTCGCAACGGCGTCGGCCGCCTCCACCGCCGCCTCGCGCTCCGCACGCGTCTCCTCCGTCCCGGCGAGCAGGTACTCGGCCTCGGCACGAAGGCGCCGCCCGTGGGCACGGCAGGCGGCGCCGGCGGCATCCCGGAGCCGGTCGGTGACGGGCGCCGGCCACAGAAGAAGGATCGCCGGCAGCGACGCGGCCCCGGCCAGTGCCCAGCCGGCGAGCCGATCGGGGATCGCCGAGGCGGGTACCCGGATCGACACCGCCAGGATGAACGACAGCAGCATCGACACGGTCGCGGCCGCGAACACCGAGCTCACGACCCCGGCGAAGAGCACGCAGAACCCGGCGACGGCCATCCCGAGCGTCGCGAGCCAGGTCGAGCGGGACGCCAGCGAGCCGAGGCACACGAGCGCGGCCCCCGCGACGACGAGCGCGACCTGCGACCGGACCCGGTCGAGCATCGGGCCGGAGAACTCGACCAGCAGAAGGAGCGCGAACGACCCGAACCCCGCGAAGAGCGCGATCGTCGGGTTGCCGATCAGCTTGTCGCCGACGGCGAACATCGCCGGCACGACCACGGCGCCGCGCGCCGCGCGCCGGAGGGCGGTGAAGCCCGGGTCGCGCGCCCTGATCCAGGCGACGGCGCGCGTCACGTCGCCACCGGCTCGGCCCGCGGCGCCTCCTCCTCGCTCTCCTCCGGCAGCGACGGCACCTTGAAGCCGATGAACCCGAACAGCACGTCGAGCACCGGGCTCAGGAAGTTGAAGAAGCAGTAGGGCAGGTAGTCGGCGGTCGCGACGCCGAGCACGCCCGACATGTATGCGCCGCACGTGTTCCACGGCACGAGCGGCGAGGTGACGGTGCCCGAGTCCTCGACCGCGCGGGAGAGCACCTCGGGCGCGAGTCCGCGCCGCCGGAACTCCGCGGCGAACATCCGGCTCGGCAGGACGTCGGCGACGTACTGGTCGCCGGCCACGATGTTCAGCCCGATCCCGCTCGCGTTGACCGCGAGGATGAGGCGCCCGCGGCTCTTCGCGCGCGTCACGATCGGCAGCAGGAGCCGTTCGAGGAAGCCCGCGTACTCGAGGATGGCCGCAAACGAGAGCGCGGCGAGGACGAGCCAGATCGTGGTCAGCAGGCTCGCCATGCCGCCGCGAGAGAACAGCTGGTCGATCGCCGGATAGCCGGTGTTGCTGACGTACCCGGTCGCCATGGACGCGTAGATCGCCTTGATCCCGATCGCGACCGGCCCGAGCGACGGATCGTCGACGAAGGCCTTCACGTTGCCCCACTGCGTGAAGCACGCGAGGATCCCGGCGAAGAGCGACGAGCCCAGGATCGCGAGGAAGGGCGGTGCCTTCTTCACCGTGAACACGCACGAGCAGCAGCAGCGGCAGGAGATTGACCGGCGTGATGTTGAAGGCGTCGTTGAGGATCGCCCGGGCCTCGTCGGTGCTCACCGTCCCGTGCGCCGTCGCGTTCAGGCCGATCACGAGGAAGACGATCAGAGAGATCCCGATCGCCGGCCCTGCGGTCCAGAACATGTTCTTCACGTGCCTGTTCACGGTCAGGCCGCCGCCGACGAGCTTCGGCACGAGAATGGTCGTCTCCGAGAGCGGCGTCATCTTGTCGCCGAAGTAGGCCCCGCAGATCACCGCGCCCGCAGCCGCCTCCTGCGACAGTCCCATCACCTTCGCCATCCCGACGAACGCGACGCCGAGCGTGCCCGCCGTCGTCCACGAGCTGCCCGTCACCATCCCGACGACCGCGCAGATCGCACAGGTGGCGAAGAAGAAGATGTTCGGATTGAGGAGCCGGACGCCGTAGTCGACGACGGTCGGGATCGTGCCGGCCATGTTCCACGTGCCGATCAGCGCCCCGACGGCGAGCAGGATGAAGATCGCCCCGACCGCCGCCGTGACGCCGCCGACCGCGGCGTCGGCGACCGACGCGACCGTGAAGCCGTTCTTGAAGGCGATCAGCGCCGCGAACGCAGCACTCAGGACCAGCGCGACCTGCAACGGCCCGTCGGTGGCCTCGACGCCGAAGAGCCAGATCGTGATCGCGATCAGGACGATCAGCACGACGACGGGCAGGACCGCGTCGAGCAGGCTCGGCGGCCTCGGTGTCATGTCGGTCTACGCGCCGGCCGCCGCCGCGTCCCCCTGCTCGCCGGCCGCCGCCTTCTCGCGCCGCTCCAGCCACAGCCGGCGTCCCTCGGACACGGGCACGATCGCCAACCCGACGCAGAGGCAGATCAGCCACTGGTGCAGGCTCAGGTGCTCCGTGTGCAGGATCCGCTGGAGGAGGCCGAGCTCCGTGCCGAGCAGGATCGCCGCGAGCGACCCGGCCGTGCAGTAGAGGAACATCCTGTCCTCGAGCACGTCGAGCGAGAAGATCGAGCGCCGCTCGTCGCGCGTCGTGAACGAGAAGAAGACGTTGCTGAACGCGAAGGAGGTCAGGCCCATCGTGCGCGCGATCTGCGCGTTGTAGTGGTCGTCGGCCCAGGCGATCAGCGCCAGCGTCGCGCCGCCCATCACGACGCCGGCGATCGCGACCCAGATCAGCAGCGGCCGCGGCAGGATCTGCTCGTCGGACGGGCGCGGCTTGCGCTTCATCAGCCCTTCCCCTGGGCGCCCGTAGCCGAGGCCGATCGCCTGCAGCACCTGGGTCGTGAAGTTCACGTACAGCGTCTGCAGCGGCACGAAGGGCACGCCGCCGACGACGTTGAAGATGCTCGCGCCCAGGAAGGTGACGATGAAGCCGACGAGCACGCCCATCTGGAAGCGGATGTACTTCGTCAGGTTGTCGTAGAGGCCGCGGCCGAGCTCGACCGCCCGCACGATCGTCGCGAAGTTGTCGTCGGTGAGGATCATCGTGGCGGCCTCCTTCGAGACCTCCGTGCCGGTGATCCCCATCGCGATCCCGATGTCGGCGGTCTTCAGCGCCGGCGCGTCGTTCACGCCGTCGCCGGTCATCGCGACGATGTGCCCCTTTCGCTTGAGCGTCTCGACCAGGCGCACCTTGTCCTCGGGGGCGACGCGGGCGATCACGCCGATGTCGCCGATCGCGGCCTCGAGCTCCGCGTCGCTCATCGCCTGGAACTCCGCGCCGCTGATCGCCCGGCCCGGGATGCCGAGCTCCCTGGCGATCGCCGCCGCCGTGACGGCGTGGTCGCCGGTGATCATCCGGACCTGGATCCCGGCGTCGTGCGCCGTCGCGATCGCTGCCTTCGCGGTCGGCCGCGGCGGGTCGACGATGCCGACGAGGGCGAGCACCGTGAGCCCGTCGAGTAGCGGCAGCAGGTCGACCGACCCGTCGAAGGTCGCCGGGTCGAAGTCCTTCCGTCCGGTCGCCATCACGCGCAGCCCCTGGCTCGCCAGGCGCTCGTTCTCGTCCACGTAGCGCTGCTTGAACTCGTCGTCGACCGGAACCGGCGCCAGCGTGTCGGGGTCGGGACGGAGGTGGGCCCGCGCGAGCAGCTGGTCCGGCGCGCCCTTGATCAGGCAGCGGACGACGTCCTTTCCCGACTCGTCCTGCATGCGGTGGAAGGTCGCCATCATCTTGTACGCGGCGTCGAACGGGAGCTCGGCGACGCGCGGGTACTGCTGCCGCGTCTCGACCGCGGCGATCCCGCCCTTCTCTGCGAGCACGACGAGCGCACCCTCGGTCGGGTCGCCCACGAGCTCGCCGTCCTTCGCGACCGCATCGGCGCACAGCGCCATCGGCAGCAGGAACTGATCGAGCGGCACGTCCGGCGGCCCGAAGACCTTCTTGATCGTTCCCTCGGTGCCGTAGCCGCCGCCGTCGATCGTGTAGCGCCGGCCGGGGATCGTCATCTCGACCGCGGTCATCTGGTTGAGCGTCAGCGTCCCGGTCTTGTCGGAGTTGACCGCCGACGTGGAGCCGAGCGTCTCCGTCGAGCGCAGCCGCTTCATGATCGCGTTCGCCTTGGCGAGCTGCTGCGTGCCGTAGGAGAGGATCGTCGTGACGACCGCCGGGAGGCCGGTCGGGATGGCGGAGATCGCGAACGCGATCGCCGCGGTGAAGACCGTGTCGAAGCTCTCGCCGCGCGACAGGTTGAGCGCGATCGAGATGCCGACCGCGACCCCGGAGATGATCAGGATCTGGCCCGTCAGCTTCTTCAGCTGGACCGTGAGCGGGGTGTCCTGGTCCTCGGTCGCCTGGAGCATGTGCGAGATGTGCCCGACCTCGGTCGACATCCCGGTCGACGTGACGAGGAAGGTCCCGGCGCCGCGGGTGACGTTCGTGTTCATGTAGACCATGTCGGTCCGGTCGCCGAGCGGCGTGTCCGCCGACTCGACCGCCTCGACGCCCTTCGAGACCGGCAGGCTCTCGCCGGTCAGCGCCGACTCGGCGATCTCGAGCGTTGCCGCGCTGAGCAGGCGGCCGTCGGCGGGGACGACGTCGCCGGCCTCCATCGAGACGATGTCCCCGGGCACGAGCTGCTCGGCCGGGAGCTCCAGCAGCTCGCCGTCGCGGTGGACGCGCGCCTTGACGATCATCATCTTCTGGAGCGCGGCCACGGCCTCGGCGGCCTTCCCCTCCTGCCGCAGGCCGAGCACGGCGTTGAAGAGCGTGAGGAAGAGCAGCACGAGCCCGGTGCCGAGCTCCTTGAGCGGGTAGAGGCTGCCGATGCCCGCGACGAGCAGGACGATCTGCATCGGGTCGCGGTACTGGCGCACGAAGGCACGCCAGCGCGGCTCGACCTCCGCCACGGTGAACTTGTTGGGGCCGATCGACGCGATGCGCGACGCGGCCTCGGCGCCCGAGAGCCCGCGGCTCGTGTCGACGCCGAACCGGGCGGCGACCTCCTCGGGCGAGAGCGCGTACCAGGCGACGGCCTCGGTCGTCGCGCCGTCCTTCACGACGGTGGGTTGTTCGGCTGTTGCCACCTCGGCCTCCTTTTCTCAGCGCGCTCCGATCTCGACGCCTGCTTCATCGAGAGTGATCGTGGTTCCTGCCTCGCCGCTCAGCAGAGCAGGAGTATCCGTCATCGAGCCGATCACGGCCCGCTTGCCGGTCGCCTCGACGAACTGGCAGGCGGCGCGCACCTTCGGCCCCATCGAGCCCTCGGCGAAGCCCATCGCCTCGAGCTGGCCCGGCGTTGCGCGGCGGATCGGCCGCTGCTCGGGCGTGCCCCAGTCGACGTAGGCGGCATCGACGTCGGTGACGATCAGCAGCACGTCCGCGTCGAGGTCGATTGCGAGCAGCGCGCTGGCGAGGTCCTTGTCGATCACGGCCTCGACGCCGACGAGCCGGCGGCCCGCGGGCACGGGCTCGTCGACGTACCGGGTCGGGATCCCGCCGCCCCCGGCGCAGATGACGACGGCGCCCTGCTCGAGCAGCGCCCTGATCGCGTGGATCTCGAAGATCCTCCTGGGGATCGGAGACGGCACGACGCGCCGGAAGTGATCGCCGTCCGGCTTGAACGTCCAGCCCTTCTCGCCCGAGAGGCGGTCGGCCTCCGCCTGGTCGTAGACCGGGCCGATCGGCTTCGTCGGCTCGTCGAAGGCGGGATCCTTGCCGTCGACCTCGATCATCGTCAGCAGGGTCGCGAGCGGCCGCTCCTGCGGCAGCAGGTTGCCGAGCTCCTGCTCGATCAGGTAGCCGATCATGCCCTCGGTCTGGGCGCCGAGCACGTCGAGCGGGTACACCTCGACGGCCGTGTAGGCAGAGCCCTGCAGGGCGAGCAGCCCGACCTGCGGCCCGTTCCCGTGCGAGATCACGAGCTCGTGCTCGAGCGCGACCGGCGCGAGAGCCGCGCAGGCGGCCCGGGCGTTCGCGCGCTGGTTCTCCGCGGTCAGCGGCTCTCCGCGCCGCAGCAGCGCGTTCCCGCCGAGGGCGACGACGACGCGCACGTTCTAGCTCCCGAGGGTCGCGACCATGACCGCCTTGATCGTGTGCATCCGGTTCTCCGCCTCGTCGAAGACGAGCGAGGCCTGCGACTCGAAGACCTCCTCCGTCACCTCGAGCGCCTCCATCCCGAACTTCTCGTAGATCTCCTTGCCGACCTCGGTGTCCGGGTTGTGGAACGCCGGCAGGCAGTGCATGAACTTGACGTCGGGGTTGCCGGTGAGGCGCATCGCCTCCGCGTTCACCTGGTAGGGCGTGAGCAGCTTGATCCGCTCCGCCCAGACCTCGTCCGGCTCGCCCATCGAGACCCACACGTCGGTGAGCAGGACGTCGGCGCCCTTCACCGCCTCGGCGACGTCCTCGGTGATCGTGATCGTGGCGCCGGTCTCGGCCGCCGTCGCACGCGCCGACTCGACGATCTCGTCGCGCGGCCAGAGCGACTTCGGGCTCGCGATCCGGACGTCCATTCCGAGCTTCGCGCCGCCCACCAGATACGAGTCGGCCATGTTGAAGCGGGCGTCGCCCAGATAGCAGAAGACCACCTCGTCGAGCGGCTTCGGGATGTGCTCGCGGAACGTGAGGAAGTCGGCCAGGATCTGCGTCGGGTGCCACTCGTCCGTGAGCCCGTTGTAGACGGGCACTCCGGACCAGCGCGCGAGCTCCTCCGCCTCGTCCTGCTTGAAGCCGCGGTACTCGATCGCGTCGTACATGCGCCCGAGCACGCGCGCCGTGTCCTTCGCCGTCTCCTTGTGGCCCATGTGCGAGCCGGAGGGGCCGATGAAGGTCACGTGGGCGCCCTGGTCGTAGGCGGCGACCTCGAACGCGCAGCGCGTCCGGGTCGAGTCCTTCTCGAAGATCAGCGCGATCTCCCTGCCGACGAGCTTCTGGTCCTCTCGGCCCTCCTTCTTCGCCGCCTTCAGCTCCGCGGCCAGGTCGAGGAGGTACCGGATCTCGTCGGGGGAGAAGTCGGCCAGCTTCATCAGGTGCCGGCCGCGGAGATCGATCATCGTGCTCATTGCCTGGGCTCCTTTCCTCAGGGCTCGCGGACGATCGGGCAGGTCATG
The DNA here is from genome assembly GCA_963792135.1 of uncultured Actinomycetes bacterium. Classification (GTDB taxonomy): domain Bacteria; phylum Actinomycetota; class Thermoleophilia; order Gaiellales; family Gaiellaceae; genus PALSA-600. The sequence goes on from CAWBVD010000013.1 coordinate 44,692, forward strand.
CAGTGGCCGCCGCCGCGGCCGCGCCCGAGCTCCTGGCCCGCGATCGCGAGGACCTCGATCCCCGCCTTCGCGAACTTCGTGTTCGTAGCCTCGTTGCGCTCGTACGCGACGACGACGCCGGGCTCGAGCGCGACGACGTTGTTGCCGTCGTCCCACTGGTTCCGCTCCGCCTCGAACTCGTCGCCGCCGGTCGTGATCAGCTTCAGCTCGGTCAGCCCGAGCGCGTCCTTCACCTCGTCGACGAACGACCGCTCGGAGACCTTGGCCTGAACGCCCGAGGCGCCGCCCGGGGTGAAGAGAACCGGGCGGATCTGGCTCACGACGGGCTCGTAGATGGTCGCGATGTTGCGGTCGCAGAACGTGAAGACGGTGTCGAGGTGCATCGCCGCCCGCTCCCGCGGCATCTGGGCGCCGATGATCAGCCTTGCCGCACCCGCGTCGAACATGTTCTTCGCCAGCATGCTGACGGCGCGAGCCGTGCTGCGCTCGCCCATGCCGACCAGCACGACGCCGTCGCCCACCGGCATCTCGTCGCCGCCCTCGAGTCGCGCGAGCGCCCAGTCGTGGTCGGCGCCGCCGAACCAGATCTTGAAGTCGGCCGCCTTGAAGCGCGGGTGGAAGCGGTAGATCGCCTCGAGGTTCAGCGTCTCGAGCTGCCGGGCGGGCCAGAACATCGGGTTGAGCGTCACTCCCCCGTAGAGCCATGCGCTCGAGTCGCGGGTGAAGAGGTGGTTGGGCAGCGGGGCGAGCACGAAGTCGCTCGCGTGCAGGGCGGGCCCGATCGCCGAGCGGATCTCCTCGGGCACCTCGCCCACGGTGATGCCCCCGGTGAGCCGCGTCGCGAGCTCCTCCGCCGGCATCTCCGTCAGCCAGTCGCGGATGGGCTCGGCGAACATCACCGTCACGTCCTCGGGGCGCACCCGGTGGGCGAGCAGCCACGCACGGGCCTCGGCGTCCTCGAGCGTCTCCGTGAGCAGCTCGTGGAGGAGCAGTACCTCCACGCCGCGGCCGCGCATCAGGTCGACGAACGCATCGTGCTCCTGCCGTGCGCGCCGGACCCAGATCACGTCGTCGAACAGCAGGTCGTGGCAGTTCGTCGGCGAGAGCCGCTCGTGGGCGAGGTCCGGCCGGTGCACCATCACCGTGCGGAGCTTCCCGACCTCCGAGTGCGTTCCCAGCGCGGTTTCGGTCACGGTGCTCATCTTCTCTTCTCCTCCTTTGAGATCACCCGACTGCTGCCGAGATGCCGATGAAGGCGCAGCAAATGACGAAGACGGCTAGAGCGTACGGCCAGACGAACTTCAGGTAGCGGTCGTAGCCGACCTTCGAGAGGGCGAGGCCTCCCATGATCACGGCCGAGGTCGGCGTGACGAGGTTCACGAGCCCGGATGCGGACTGGAAGGCGGTGACCGCGATCGCGCGCGACACCCCGGCGAAGTCGGCGAGCGGCGCCAGGATCGGCATCACGAGCGCGGCGTGCCCCGAGGACGACGGGACGAGGAACGCGATCGGCAGGTTGACGATGAACGCGAGGATCGCGAAGGCGCCCGCCGACTTGCCCGAGACGGCGTTCTCCATCCAGTGCAGGAGCGTGTCGGTCATGTACGCGTTCCGCATCACCACCGTGATCCCGCGCGCGAGCACGATGATCAGCCCCGCACCGAGGAAGTCGGAGGCGCCGGCGATGATCGTGGTCACCGTCCCCTCCTCCCCGAGCCGCGCGATCAGGCCGATCACGACCGCCATGACGAGGAAGAGCGTCGCCGCCTCGGGGAAGTAGAAGTCGGCGAAGGTCGGAAGCGGGAAGTCCTTCCCGAAGCCCTCCTGCCACAGGTCGTTCCAGGGGATGAACCCGTAGATCATCACCAGGAACGTGCCGCCGAACAGCACGAGGATCAGCTTCTGGCGGCCGGTCAGCGGAGGCACGTCGCCGATCAGGGCCTCGGCGTCGGCGGCGTCGGCCTGCGAGATGCCGACGATCGACCTCTCGGGCTGCGTCGCGACCCGCCGCGCGTACCAGATCACGTAGGCGATCGCGAGCGTGAGGAGCACGACCCACATCGCGATCCGCAGGCCGATCCCGTCGCCGATCGTGATCCCGGCCGCATCGGAGGCGACGCCGGTGGCGAAGGGATTGACCGTCGAGCCGATCACACCCGTCCCGGCGCCGAGGAAGATGATCGCCGCCGCGACCATCCGGTCGTAGTGCAGCGCGAGGGCGAGCGGGACGAGCAGGACGAAGAAGCCGAGTGTCTCCTCCCACATGCCGTAGCTCGTGCCGCCGAGGGCGAAGACCGCCATCAGGATCGCGATCAGGACCGAGCCGCTATGGCGGAAGCGGAGCGCGAGCCGCCCGATTCCGGTCTGGATCGCCTCGGTCTTCATCGTCACGGTGATGAAGGCGCCGACGGCGAGGACGAACAGGAAGATCATTGCCGAGCCGTACAGGAACCCTTCCTCCCAGGGACCGACGAACCCGGTGTTCGGAGCCTCGACGCCGTAGAGGCCGTTCGGGGTCGCATCCCAGAGCTGCTTGAAGCGGAAGCTGAAGGCCGTGTCGACGCACGGGAGGCCCGCCTCCGTGACGGTCGCGCCAGGGGCGGCCGCGGCGTCGACCGGCGCCTGCCCGCTCTCGGCAGGCGAGTCGGCGTCGATCGCCGGTGCGGTTGCCGCCGGGGCCGAGCAGGACGGAAGCTTGTGGTACGTCCCGGGCACGGGCGCGCCGTTGGCGTCCTTCTTGTAGACGCCGGCCGGCACGAAGAACGACGCGATCCAGACGAGGAGCAGGACGGCGGCGAGCACCGTGAACGCCGTCGGGAACTTGAACTTCTTCACTGCGCGGAGTCTGCTATCGGCAACTCGGCCCTGCCTCACCCGGTGAGGATGATGCGGCCGCCACGCCTGACGGCTCGGCGGCTTCGCGGTCGCCTCCGTGATCCACCTGCTCGACTGAGCAGGTGGATCACGAGGTTCCGATGGATCAGGCGGCGGTGGTTGCCTCCGGGACCTCGGCGGCGAGCTCGCTCAGCGCGAGCACCTTGACGACATTCCCGATGGCGGCGGCGGTGCGGGCCGTGCCGACGATCGGCGCGATCGCGGCGAAGACGCCGCGGATCTCCTCGGCGTCGACGTCCAGCTCGCCCGCGGCGCCGAGGTTCAGCATGTACGAGACCGGCGGTGCGTCGCTGGCGATGAGCGCGGCGATGCGCACGAGCATCACGTCGCGCGCGTCGAGGCTCGTGGCCTCCAGCGACATCGCCGTCATCCCTTCGATGAGATCGAGAACCGGTGTGTCCTGCTCTGGCATAGGTACCTCACGATCGGAAGGCAGGCACCCCCAGCGGCGCCTGCGGAGAACGAAGCAGCCCCACGATGCACCCGGCTCGGTGACCCGGCATCACCCGCCTGGCATGAAGCTCGGAATCGGCATACTCGCCTCCGGCAGAGCAAATCCAAATCGGGGAGGGACATATGGCCGCATCCGACACCCAGGCCCATCTGCCGGCCCTTGGCCGGCACGCGCGCGACGAGGCCGGACACCTGCTCCAGCTGACCGCGGTCGAGCTCATCGCGCTCTCGCTGATGGGCAAGCAGTTCCACTGGAACATCAACGGGCCCGGCTTCCGCGAGCTGCACCTCCACCTCGACGAGGTCGTCGACGAGTGGCGCGAGCTCTCGGACGTCGTTGCGGAGCGCGCGGTCGCCCTCGGCGTCGCACCCGACGGGCGCGCCCCTGCGGTGGTCGAGCAAAGCGAGCTCGACCCGGTCAGCGGCGGCTTCATCGCCGTCCCGAAGGCGATTCGGGAGCTGACGGAGCGCCTCGCGAGCGTGGACGAGCGCGTCCGCGCCCGGACCGAGCGGCTCGGCGAGATCGACCTCGCATCGCAGGACGTGCTGGTCGAGGTGACCCGCACCCTCGAGAACCAGCTCTGGATGCTCCGGGCCCAGCTGTAGAGCCCGCAGCCGTCACGAGGGCCGAGCGGCCGGACAGCCCGGCCGCGCGCGAGCTGATCGCGGAGCTGGACGTGCTGCTCGGGGCGAGCTAGGGCTCGACCTCGGCGCGAGCGCGCTCGGCGATCGCGCCCAGCTCCTGCTCGAGCGTCTGGAGCCGCGCTCTGAGCGACGCCAGCTGCTCGTGCATGGGTGCTCCGTCCGTCACGGTCGAGGCCCCCTGCTCGGACCCGCTCAGCTTGAACAGGTCGGCGAGCGAGCCGGCCAGCACGCCGAGCACGGCGACGCCCGTCAACATGATCGCGACCCCGGCCAGACGGCCGTCGGTCGTCTTCGGGACGATGTCGCCGTAACCCACCGTCGTCAGCGTGACGACTCCCCACCAGAAAGCGTCGCCGACGGTCGCGAAGCCCGGGTTCGTTGGATGCTCCGCCCCGTACGCGGCGAGCGACGCGATCGTGGTCACGCCACCCGCGATCAGGGCGACCTTCCCGAGTCGCTGCGCGAACCGCTTGAGGCCGGTCGTCGCGATCAGCACGCGGACGACGCGACCAAGGCGCGCGAGCAGGAGCACAGCCGAGCGGCCGCTGACCCCGGAGATGAGGTAGATCGGGAACGTCACGACCACGATGGCCAGGTCGATCTTCCCGTTTCGGCGCCGGAGGTAGTGGCGGTCGATCCGCAGCTGGACGATCAGGTCGACCACGAACACGAGCCACGAGCCGATCCCGACGAAGATCTCGATCGCGCGGCTCTTCGGCGAGGTCACGAAGAGCGGGATGAACGCCGCGAGCAGGATCGGCAGGTTCCAGATCTCCTGCCAGCGCTCACGCGCGCGAAGCTGCGCCTCGGTGAGGGGCGGCATGCCGGAAGCGTTCGGCTCCCGTCAGGGCTTCCCTGCCGCAGCTAGACGACGTTCAGCTCGGTGCGCGAGGCGCCGGCCGCGAAGCGCTCGACCGAGAACTGCGAGAGATCGAACGTCGGCTCGACCCCGAGCGCGAGCTGGGCGAGGTGCTCGCCGACGACGAGGCCCTGCTGGAAGCCGTGGCCGGAGAACCCGGTCGCGTAGAGGAGCCCCGCCGGCTCCGCGGCCGCGCCGATCAGGGCGTTGTGGTCGGGGCTCATCTCGTAGAGCCCCCACCAGCTCGAGCGGACGCCCAGCTCGACGAGCGGCGGCAGGCGCCCCGCCGCGACCGGGGCGATCGCGTCGAGCGACTGCTCGCGGCCGCCGAAGACGAGCGCCGCCCCCTCGCGGTGGAAGTAGAAGCCGCTCGAGAAGTCGATCGTGAGCGGGAGCGCGGCCGGAAAGTCGGGCGCGTCCTCGGTGAAGAACATGTACCGGCGCTCGGGCTCCACCGGCAGCTCGAAGCCGGCGGTCGCGGCAAGCTCGCCGGCCCAGGCGCCCGTCGTGAGCACGACCCGCTCGGTCGCGATCGTCCCCCGCTCCGTCTCGACGCCCACCACGCGGCCGCCCTCGACCACGATCCGGGTGACCGCGCACGACTGCACGATCTCGGCGCCGCGCGCCGCCGCGCGTGCGCGCGCAGCCCTGCACGACGAACTCCGGCGTCACGGTCCCGGCGACCGGGTTGAGCACGGCGCCGCAGAGGTCGCCGGTCGCGAGCTGGGGCACGATCGCCGCCGCCTCATCCGGCGTGAGCACCCGCGTGTCGATGCCGAATGCCTCCTGCACGGCAAGGTCGGCCTCGAACCGCGCCAGGTCGGCTGGATCGTCGAGCAGGAAGAGGTAGCCGTCGAGGCGCAGGTCGAGCTGCCACTCCTCGGCATACCGCTCCAGCCGGCGGATGCCCTCGAGCCCAATCCGGACGTTCAGCTCGTCCGAGAAGAGCGTGCGGACGCCGCCGGCGCAGTGACCGGTCGACCCGGTGCCGAGGGCGTCGCGCTCGAGCAGCACCGCGCTCGAGCAGCCGAGCTCGGCCAGGTAGTGCAGCGCCGCGGCGCCCATGACGCCCCCGCCCACCACGACCACGTCTGCGCGCTCCGGCAGCACCGCGCAATCATCGCCTACCGACGAAGCGCCCGGACGGCTCTCCGACGATCCGCCCGTCCCGGTAGACGGTGCGGCCCCGGACGACGGTGCGCACGATCCTGCCGCGCACCGTCTCGCCCACGTACGGGCTGAGCGGATGGCGGTACAGGAGCTCGTCGGCCTGGAGCGTCCAGGCCTCGCCGAGGTCGACCAGCGCCAGGTCGGCGTCGCTCCCGGGCTCGAGCCCGCGCTTGCCCGCGAGCGGGAACCGCGCCGCGGCCCCGCCGGCGGTGATCGAGGCGACGGTCTCGAGCGGCAGCGAGCGGCGGATGTACCCGTGCTCGAGGATCAGCCCGAGCGTCGACTGGCAGCCCGAGATGCCGCCCCACACGGCGAAGAAATCGTCGCCCTCCTTCAGGTCGGGCGACGACGGCGAGTGGTCGGAGGCGACGAAGAGCACGCTTCCGCCGGCGAGCAGCCGCCAGAGCTCGTCGCGGTCCTCGGCCGTCCGGAGCGGCGGCGCGCACTTCGCCGCGACGCCGAGCCGGTCGAGATCGTCCTCGGTGAAGAGGAGGTAGTGCGGGCAGGTCTCGCAGGTCGCGTCGACGCCGTCGCGGCGCGCCTGCTCGACGAGGGCGACGCCGCGGGCCGTGCTGACGTGGACGATATGGACGGGGCAGCCGGTCTCGCCGGCGAAGAAGAGGGCGCGATCGATCGCCTCCAGCTCCGCGACGGCCGGCCGCGACGAGGTGAAATCGCGGGCAGAGGTCCGCCCCGCCCGGATCGCCTCTTCGGCGAGCGCAGCGACGATCTCGGGGTTCTCCGCGTGCAGCAGGAGGATCGAGCCCAGCTGCGCGATTCGGGCCATGCCGCGTAGCAGGCTCGCGTCGTCGATCCGTGGGAACTCGTCGATCCCGCTGTCGCACATGAAGGCCTTGAAGCCGGCGACGCCGCGGTCGTGGAGCTCCTCGAGCCGGTCGACGCTCGCCGGGACGAGCCCGCCCCAGAGCCCGAAGTCGACATGGGCGGAGGCCTCCGCCGCGGCCAGCTTGGCGTCGAAGGCCGCCGCGTCGACCGTGGTGGGGACGCTGTTCAGCGGCATGTCGACGAAGGTCGTGAAGCCGCCGGCCGCAAGCGCGCGCGTTCCCGAGTCGAAGCCTTCCCAGTCCGTCCGGCCGGGCTCGTTGAAGTGGACATGCGGGTCGATGCCGCCCGGGAAGAGATGGAGGCCGGAGGCGTCGACCTCCTCGCGGCCGTCGCCGTCCACGGCGCCGACGCGCTCGATCACGCCGTCCGCGACCGCGACGTCTGCCACACGCACCCCGTCGGGCGTGACCACGGTCGCGCCACGAACGACGAGGTCGCTCAAACCCTCCTCCGCCACCGCTCGAAGACGTCCTCGACCTCGGGCCCCTTGCCGTCCGGGACGAGGACGAACAGGCGGTCGCCGGCGTGGATCGTCGTGCTGCCGCGTGGGGGGATCGCGTCGTCGCCCCGCACCACCACCGCCACGAGCGTCTCGCGAGGAAGCCCGAGCTCGCGCACCGCCGCACCCGCGATCGAGTGAGCCGGGGCCACGGTGAACTCGGCGAGGTTCAGCGAGCCCCACGCCCGCGAGACCTCGAGGGGCGGCTCCGCGGCCGGCAGGGTGACGAGCAGGCCGAGCCGACGTGCGAGCCACTCGAGGGTCGTCCCCTGCAGCACGGTCGAGACCAGCACGACGAAGAACACTGCATTGAAGATCGTGTCCGCCGCCGAGACGTGCGAGGAGAGGACGAAGGTGCCGAGCACGATCGGCACAGCCCCGCGGAGCCCCGCCCACCCGAGCAGCGCGCGCTCGCGGGTGGTGAAGCGGCGCAGCGGCGCGACCGAGGCCCAGACGGCGAGCGGCCGCGCGAGCAGCACGAGCGCGGCCGTCACGCCGAGCGACGCGAGCGCGACGTCGGGCAGCTGCGAAGGAAAGACGAGCAGGCCGAGGACGATGAACAGCGCGACCTGCGCCACGTAGGCGACCCCGGTGTGGAACGTCACGAGCTGGCCCCGGTAGCGCGACGGCGTCGAGCCGACCGCGAGCCCCACGAGGTAGACGGCGAGGAACCCGCTGCCGTGAATCGCGTCGGCCGCACCGTAGGCGAGCACCGCAGTGGCGACCGACGCGACCGGCACGAAGGGCCCGATCGACGCCGGAATCCGCCCGAAGAGCCAGGTCGCCGCGATGCCCAGCACGACGCCGACGAGCAGGCCGAGCCCGAGCTGCCGGATGAGCAGCACCGTGAGGTCGCCGATCCGGTAGTCGGGGTTCTCGATCACCGAGATCAGGCCGAGGGTCAGCGCGATCGCGACCGGGTCGTTGGCCCCCGACTCCGCCTCGAGCGTTCGCGCGAGGCTCCGGCGCAGGCGCGTGGTACGGAGCGTCGCGAACACCGCCGCGGCGTCCGTCGAGGCGACGACCGCGCCCAGGAGCAGCGCCTGCGACCACGTGAGGTCGAAGAAGGCGCGGGCCGCAGCGCCGGTCACGCCCGCGGTCACGACGACGCCGAGGGTCGAGAGCACGACTGCCGGCGCTGCGACCTCCCGCAGACGCCGCCACGACGTCGAGAGGCCTCCCTCGTACAGGATCGCGACGAGCGACACGACGCCGACCTCGCGCGCCAGCTTCGCGTCGGAGAACTCGATCCCGCCCGGCCCGTCGGAGCCGAGGACCATTCCGAGCCCGAGGAACGCCACCAGGACCGGGAGCCCCGTCTTCGCGGCACCGAACGCGACGCCGACGCTCGCGGCGAGGATCGCGCCCACCGCAAGCATCGAGAGACCGAGGTTCATGGCCGTCAATCTAGGTCGTCACAGCACTTGCCTTCGCAGTCCCGCCGTCCGGGCGAGGCTGGTAACGCCTCCTCCTTGCGCGCATAATCAAGGCCACGACGCCATCCACTGCGCGAGGAAGGGAGCTCATGTGCTGATCGCAACCAAGGACCGCATCCTGCCGACAACCGTGACCGGCTCGTGGCCGCGTCCGACCTGGTTCACGGGCAACCTGCTCGAGCGGCCGTTCTCCACCGCGATGGCGGACGTCGCGTACCGCGAGCAGTTCGTCGACGCGGTCGGATCGGTGCTGAACGACCAGGAGCTCGCAGGCCTCGACATCCTCACGAACGGCGACTACCACCTCGACGCCGACATCGGCGGCCGCTCGTGGTTCTCGTACCCGTCCGAGCGCCTCACGGGCATGTCCGAGTTCGACACCGAGTCGACGTTCGGCTGGCGCTACCCGGTGGGCTCGTGGCTGAACGAGATCGTCGGCGGCTGGAAGTACCACACGGTCGACGACAAGATCGGGGTCAAGGCGCCGCTCGAGTTCGCGAAGATCTGGCGCGTCGCGCAGGCCCGCAGCGAGCGGCCCGTCAAGTTCGGGACGATCGCCGCCGACCTCGCCGCGAGCGTCCTCACGATCAAGACGAACGCCTACGCCGAGGACAAGCAGGATTTGATGTGGGACATCGCCGGGATCCTGAACTCCGAGCTGCGCGAGCTCGCCGCCGCCGGCTGCAAGGTGATCCAGATCGAGGAGCCCGCCATCCACAGCGCCGCCGCCTACGGCGCGACCGCCGAGTACCTCGACTTCCTCGTCGACCTCTTCAACCACACGGTCGAAGGGCTCGAGGACTGCGAGGTCTGGGTGCACACCTGCTGGGGCAACCCGGGTGCGCAGCATTGCTTCGACCCGCAGATCTCCTACGAGCCGTCGGTCGACATCTACCTCAACCGGCTCAACGCGGACGTCTGGACGATCGAGTCGAAGGAGTCGAACCACAGCCTCCTGCCCGCGTTCAAGCCGTACAAGGGCAACCTGCCGAAGAAGGTCGCTGTCGGGATGATCAGCCACCGCCGCCTGCAGGTCGAGACGCCGGAGGAGGTCGCAGCCGACGTCCGCACCGCGCTCGAGTACATCGACGCGGACAAGCTCGTGCTCTCCTCCGACTGCGGCTTCGGGCGGCAGGGCGTGCCGCGGCCGATCGCCATGTACAAGGCCGCGGCGCTGGCCCAGGGCGCGAACATCGTCCGCGGCGAGCTCGGCGCCGAGCAGACCCACGTCCGCGCAGCCGACCCCGGCCTCCAGGTCGACGTCCTCGACCAGGCCCCGGAGCCGGTCAGCGCCTGAGCGCCCTCGATCACGAGCTCACGTCGCGCCTCGTCGAGCTTCCGGAGCTCGTCGAGGCGCTCGTGCGCGAGCAGACGACGCTCGGCAACGAGGAGCCCGCCCAGCGGTTGATCGCCGCGCGGCTCGAGGCGGCCGGGTTCGAGGTCGAGCGCGTCCAGCCGGACGCCGAGGCGGCCCTCGCCGATCCGGCCGCCGGGTACCCGCCGCTGTCGTACGAGGGGCGGAGCTCGGTCGTCGGCGTGCTCAGGGGCACGGGCGGCGGCCGCTCGCTCCACCTCAGCGGGCACGTCGACGTCGTCCCGGTCGACCCCGACGCGCCGTGGACCCACGACCCGTGGGCCGGGGAGATCGCCGACGGCCGGCTCTGGGGCCGCGGCTCGGGCGACATGAAGGGCGGGCTTGCCGCCTACCTCGTGGCGGCCGAGGCGATCGCCGCCTCCGGAGCGCTCCCCGGCGACCTGATCTTCAGCTCGGTGATCGAGGAGGAGTGCGGCGGCAACGGGATGTGGGCCGCGCTCCGGGGCGGCTACACGGCCGACGCGACGCTCGTCGGGGAGCCAACCGCGCTCGACGTCGTCCACGCAGGCACCGGGGTCGTGTGGCTGCGGCTGGTCGCGCACGGGCCGACCGGGCACGCCGCCTTCACGGGCGGCGACGGCCCCTTCGACGCGCTCGCCCGCGCGGTCGCAGCCCTGCGCCGGCTCGAGGCGGCGCAGAACACGCCGCCGCGCGACGAGGTCTTCGCCGCGATCTCGAGCTGGCCGTACGGGATGACGGTCGGCCGGATCGCGGGCGGCGTCTGGACGGCGTCGGCGCCGGCACGCCTCGAGGTCCACGTTCGCTTCGGGATCGGGCTCGACGTCGACCCGGCCGACCTGCAGGGGCGCATGCGCGGCGCGGTCGCCGACGCCGCGCCGGGCGTCGAGGTCGTCTTCGAGGCCTTCCGCGCGCCCGCGTACTGCTGGGACACGGACGGCCCGCTTGCCGGGCTGCTCCTCGAGCAGCACGAGGCAGTGACGGGGTCGCCCACGCGCTTCGCCGGGTTCACCGCCACCACCGACGCCCGCCAGGTCCCGGGCGGCCTCTGCTACGGCCCGCGGGGCGGCAATCTGCACGGCGCCGACGAGTGGGTCGAGCTCGCCTCGCTCGAACAGTGCGCGCGGGTTGTCGCCCTCACGGCCGCGCGCTGGCTGGGCTAGACGATACGGTGATGGAACCCCAGGAAGTCGAAGTATCCCTCGCTGCCCGTGTCGAGGTGCACCAGGCGCGTCTTGGCGTCGGCAAGCTCGAGCCGGAGGTCTGCGAGCAGCGCCCGCACCTCCCGCAGCGCCGCCTCGGCCTGCGTCCTGGTTTCGCACAGGATGACGAAGTCGTCGCAGTACCTGACCAGCACGCACAGCGTGCCATGGCTGTACTCCCACGCTAGGTAGAGCGCGTTGAGGTAGACGTTGGCGAGCAAGGGCGAGATCGGCGAGCCTTGCGGCGAGCCGGTCTGGGGGCGCAGCAGGGTCTGCCCCTCCAACACCCCCGCTTTCATCCAGCGCCGCAGCAACTTCAGCACCCTCCTGTCAGAGATACGCTCGGCGAGAAGCCGGTAGAGGATCTCCGAGTAGAGCGCGTCGAAGAAGCCGCGGATGTCGGCGTAGATCACCCACCGCCGCCCCCGCATCACCTCACGCTTGATCTCGTCAAGCGCCTGGTGGGCTGACCGCTTGGGACGAAACTCGTACGAGCAGCCGCGGAAGTCGGCCTCGAAGATCGGCTCCAACACCAGCTTCGCCGCCGTCTGGCACACCCTGTCTCTCACAGACGGGATGCCAAGCGGTCGCTGATCGGAGCGACCAGGCTTCGGGATGAAGACCGCCGCGCGGGCCCGGGGCGGTAGCGCTGCTCTAGGAGCTACTGCTGGAGCTCGTAGAGGAACGCCTCCACGCCGCTCTCTTCGATTTGGGCAATAGTGATGCGGTCAACACCGGGAGCACCCCGGTTGTCGCGCACCTGCTGCCACGCCCGCTGCAGCACATCCCTGCGATGGATGCGATACCACAACGCGTGGAAGCGTCTACGGGGCGACCGCTTGGCCGCCAGGTACAGCTTGACTTGGAGTTCTAGAACCTTGTACTGCTCGGCGGTGTTGTACGCAGAGGGCATGCGCCGGTACTCCCGTCGTAGTCAAGCGCAGATGAAGCAGGGCCCCTACCCTCACCCGGGGTTATGTTGTCCACGAGGCTGCAAGCGGTACTACGGGCCCCCCGCCACCCTCCCAGCCAGACGCGACTTCGCCGGAGGCTTATACGCGCCCATCGCTTCCACGCCACCACTCGCAGGGCATGGGGCAGGGGAGGGCTTCCCCACTTCCCGCACCGACCTTTCCGACGGTGCCGCTCCCTCTACCCCGGGGGGTTCTTGGCCGCTGCACATCCAGGATCTACACGGCGTCCATGGGCTTAGCCCTGAATTCCAGGGCTCGGCTCCCCCTTGTCCCCAAACGGGGCTAGCGTCAAGAGGCGGCAGGATTGACATCACGTTACGGCCCGGCTGGTCGCTAACACAAAAGGGCTTTCGACACTGGGCTCCGACCCAGGGCGTTTCCCACCGAAGCCGCCAGCCTGCTACCCGGCGCCCTGGCGCTTACCGGGACCGGACTTCCACCGGCACGGCCGATGCGAGCTTATGTCCGGATGAGACGACGAAAGGCATCACCTCCGGGAACTTCGGGCTAGAGCTCGACGAGCTCGAGCGGGAGGGTCGACAGGATCTCGGGCTTCCCGTCACGAACGACGACGTCGTCCTCGAGGCGAATCCCACCGAGGCCGGCGCGGTACAGGCCCGGCTCGACGGTGAAGATCATCCCAGGCGCGAGCGGCGTCTCCGTTCGCGGGACGAGGAACGGGGGCTCGTGGATGCCGAGGCCGATGGCATGGCCGGCGCCGTGGAGCACCTCCCCCAGGTCGGGCCTGGTCTCGAGAATCACGCGCTCCGCCTCCTCGACGTCGCGTGCCGGCCTGCCCGGGACACAGGCCGCGATCGCCGCCGCCTGCGCGTCCCGGACGAGCGCCCACACCTCACGTGCCCAGTCCGACGGCGGGCCGGCGGTCGCGCAGCGCGTGAGGTCGCCCCAGTAGCCGTCGAGGCAGGCCGAGATGTCGGCGCACACGACGTCGCCCTCACGCAGGATGCGCTCGGTGGGATCGGCATGCGGGTTGGCGGCGTTCTCGCCGAACAGGACGAGCGGATGCGTCGCCGACGCGCCGTTGTCGCGCAGGAACGTCTCGAGCTTCGCGTTCAGCTCTCGCTCCGAGATGCCGACGCGTAGCGTCTCCCACGTAAACGCGTACGAACGCTCGAGCAGGCCGCACGCGTGCCGGATCGCCTCGATCTCCTCCTCGTCCTTGCGGGCGCGAAGGTCCATGATCGTGGCACCCGAGGCCACCGGCTCGCTGCCGCTCGCCGCCAGCGCGGACGAGCGTGCGAAGACGAGGTGATCCTCCTCGACGCCGACCCGGCGGGCTCCGCCGAGCAGCCGTTCGAGCTCGGGCAGGCCGTCGGACGAGGCATCGTAGGAGACTCGCTCCAGGGAGTCCGGTGCGCCGCCGATCTGGCCGAGGTCGAGCCTCGGCACGATCACGCCGCCCCCGCCGCCGGTGCGGACGACGACGGCGAAGAACCGCTCGAGCTGCAACGGGCGGAAGCCGGTCAGCCATGCGATCGACTCGTCCGCTGTGGCGACGAACGCGTCGAGCCCTTCCTCGGCCGCGGCCTCCCGCAGCCGCTCGACGCGCGCCGCTGCGGCGCTCAAATCTGCACCCCATAGACCTCCGCCGCCCGTTCCGGCGAGAGGAAGCCGTTCCTCACGTCCTCGAGCACGAGCTCGCGCGGCCGGCGGCGCGGATCGCCGAAACCGCCGCCGCTGCCTGTGTGGATCCGGATCACGTCGCCCTCGTTCACCTGCAGGCCCGTCACGACCGCGAACTCCTCCACCGAGCCGTCCGTGCGAACCACCTCCGCGTAGTTTGGCGCACCTTCGAGACCGCCCGACATCGGCCACGGCTTGTGGACGTTCCGTGTGTAGGCGCAGGTGTAGAAGCAGCCGTTCGAGCGCACGCGGTACTCGACGACGATGCCCCTGCCGCCCCGGTGCTCGCCCTCGCCGCCGGGCGCGTCGTTGAGCGAGAGGCGCTCGACGTAGAGCCCGTACCGGGCCTCGGCGACCTCGGCCGGACAGTTGAACGTGTCTCCGTGGAAGCCGCTGAAGATCGCCGGGTTGCCGTCGGTCGTCTCGGAGGCACCCCAGCCTCCGACCTGCGGCTCGACGATCGTGAAGTGCCGCCCGGTGTCCGGGTGCGGGCCGCCGATGAACGTGCCGCAGATCGAGGCGAAGCTGCCGGCCGGCAGCCGGCCTCCCAGGTGCGGGGCGAGGCAGCGCCAGATCAGGTCGTAGAGCCGGAGCTCGACCTCGTAGTAGATCGCGAAGGCGGCGTGCGGGTTCGGGTCGAAGATCGAGCCCGGGCGCGTAAGCAGCCTCATGCGCCGGAAGTGGCCTCCGTTGGCCGACGTGTGCGACTCGGTCAGGTTCATGAACACCATCTGCGCGGCGACGAGGCAGCCGTCGCGCGACGCGTTGTTGGGCCCGTTGTCCTGGTCGGGGTTGTCGCGCAGGTCGACGACGAACTCCTCGTCGGTGATCGTGACCGTGACCGTGTAGACCTGGCCGCTGTCCTGCTCCTCGGCGAGCGTGAACGTCCCCTTCGGCAGCTCCTCCAGCGTTCTCCTGGCGACCTCCTCGCCGTAGTCCATGAAGTGATCGAGCGCAGCGAGGAAGGTCTCGACGCCGTAGCGGTCGACCAGCTCGAGCAGCCGCCGCTCGCCGACGCGGGCCGCTGCGATCCCGGCCCAGAGGTCGCCGCGCAGGAAGTCGGGCAGGCGGCTGTTCACCTCGATGATCCGCATGACCGGATCGATCGGCTTGCCGCCGGCGATCAGCTTCACGCCCGGGATGCGGAGCCCCTCCTGGAAGAGCTCGACCGCTTCGTTCGAGATCGAGCCGGGAACCATCCCGCCGACGTCGTTCCAGTGGGCGATGTTCGCGGTCCAGGCGATCAGCCGGTCCCCGTGGAAGACCGGCATCGTGAGGACGATGTCGTTCAGGTGGGTGACGCCGCCGTAGAACGGGTCGTTGGTGACGAAGATGTCGCCGGGCGCGATGTCGTGCCCGTTCAGCTCGATCATCCGCATCACGGCCTTGTCGAGCACCCCGACGAAGGCGGGGATCCCGGCGCCCGAGGAGGCGAGGTTGCCCTGGGCGTCCGTGATCGCCGTGCCCATGTCGAGCACCTCGTAGATGATCGCGCTCATCGCCGTCTTGCGGAACGCGGCGAACATCTCGTCGCTCGTCGCCTGCAGCGAGCTCTGGATGATCTCGAGGGTGATCGGCTCGGGCGCCACGGCCGTCACAGCGTGATCACCAGGTTGCCGAAGTCGTCGACCTGCGCCGAGTTTCCTGGATGGACGACCGTGGTGGTGCCCTTCGTCTCGACGATCGCGGGCCCCTCGAGGGAGGCGCCGGGTTCGAGCAGCTCGCCGTCGTAGATGTCGGCCTCGTGGACGCCCTCCGTTGCGAAGTCGACGGTGCGTGTCCCCTTCGAGGCGTCCGCGAGGGACCGGCCGGTGACCGCCAGCCGGGCCGGCTCGAGCTTGCCGACCTCGGCGATCGCGATCAGGTGGCCGCCGACGAGCTCGACCGACGTGTCGAGGCGATAGGTGTACTCGCGCTCGTACGCCTCGTGGAAGGCGACCTCGATCTCGTCGACGGCGGCGCCTTCGGGCAGCGCGATCTCGACGCCGTGCTCCTGGTTCGTGTAGCGCAGGTTGCCGTGCCGGCGGAAGGTCACCTGCCCGGGGGCGATCCCCTCCGCCTCGAACTGCGCCAGCGCGGCCGCGCCGAGCTCGGCGAAGACCCCCTCGATCCTTCCTGCGTTCTCCGGCGTCAGGTCGATCAGCCGCGTGAGGAAGTAGTCGCGGCGTAGGTCGCTCATCAGCATCCCCCACGCCGAGAAGACGTCGGCGGCGCGCGGGATCACGACCTTGCGGATGCCGAGCTCCTGGGCGAGCGCGACCGCGTGCATGCCGCCCCCGCCGCCGAAGGCGACGAGGGTGAAGTCGCGCGGGTCGTAGCCGCGATTGACCGAGATCAGCTTGAGGGCGTTGACCATGTTGTTGTTGGCGATCCGTATGACGCCGCGCGCGGCCTCGGCCCGGTCGACGCCGAGCTTCGCGGCGACCGCGTCGAGCGCGTGCCCGACCGCCTCCATGTCGGCGACCACCTCGCCGCCGCAGAAGTAGTCGCGGTTGATCCGGCCGAGCTCGAGGTTCGCATCCGTCGTCGTCGCCTCCGTACCGCCGCGCCCGTAGGACGCCGGTCCGGGAACGGCCCCCGCGGACACCGGCCCGACGTGCAGCTTCCCGAAGTCGTCGACCCAGGCGATGCTGCCGCCGCCGTTCCCGATCTCGACCAGGTCGACGACCGGGACCATGATCGGGTAGCCCGCCGAGAGCCGGCTGCGCTCGATCCAGTAGTCGGAGACCACGCGGATGTGGCCGCCCTGGATCAGCGAGCACTTCGCGGTCGTGCCGCCGATGTCGAGCGCGAGCACGTTCGGCTCCCCGATCAGGCGGCCGAGCTCGGCGGCGCCCCAGAACCCGCTCGCTGGGCCCGACTCGACCATCGTGATCGGGATCTCCTTCGTCTTGTCGACGGTGTCCACGCCGGTGTTCGACTGCAGCACGTAGAGCTGCCCCGTGAAGCCGGACTCGCGCACGCCGTCGGCGAGGCGCGTGAGGTACCGCTCGGCGACCGGCTGCACGTAGGCCGAGAGCACAGCGGTGCTCGAGCGCTCGTACTCGCGCCACTCGCGGGTGATCGCGTGCGAGGCGACGACGGAGACCTCCGGCCACAGCTCGCGGACGCGCTCGAGCACCGCCTGCTCATGGCTCGGGTCGGCGTAGGAGTGGAGCAGGCAGATGGCGACCGCCTCGACGCCCTCGGCCTTGAAGTCCTCGACGATCGCCGGAACGCCGCTCAGGTCGAGCGGCGCGCGCTCGCGGCCGTCGTGCGTGAGCCGGCCCGGCACCTCGCGCCGCAGGTAGCGCGGCACGAACGGCGGCGGCTTCACGTAGTGGAGGTTGAAGTAGTCGGGGCGATTGCCGCGCGCGATCTCGAGCGAGTCGCGGAAGCCCTCAGTGGTGACGAGCGCCGTCTTCACGCCCTTGCGCTCGGTGATCGCGTTGATGACGAGCGTGGTGCCGTGCGCGAGGAAGCGGACGTCGGCGCTCGTGACGCCGCTCTTCGCGATCACGTCGAGGACGCCGCGCTCGAAGTCGGGCGGCGTCGTTTCGGACTTCGCGGTCAGGATCTCCTGCCGGCCGGTCTCGGCGTCGGTCGAGAAGGCCACCAGATCGGTGAACGTCCCGCCGACATCCGTGGCCACACGGAGGGAGCCCATTGCCGCGCTTTCTTACCAGAACCCGGCGCGCCAAAGACCGTGCTCCTCCTGCCGTCAACAGCGGGACTGTCCGGCCGGATAGCCATGCTTGCCTGCGTGCCGAGGCGAGCGGAGCCCCTGTCCACTGAGCCGGCCCCGGCCCACGAGCGCCCGCCGCTTCGGCTCGTCGCCGAGACGGAAGAGCTCGGGCCGATCACGCCGGAGCTCGTTCTGGTCGACCCCGAGTTGGCGGCGCGCCGCCCGGGCGGCCCTTCCCGAGCCGGGAGTGCCCGCCCGCCGCGAGACCGAAACGACCGGCTCGCGGAGCCCATCCAGCTTCCGGGAACAGTGCGCACGCAGGCGCTCGGCGGCGACGGCCCGCGGCGCCTGCAGCTCGACACCCCCGACGGGCGGCTGCGCCGGCACGGCATCTCGCTCGAGCGGCGGGTGCGGCGGTCGGGGATCTCCTGGCGGCTCGTGCTGGTCCGCGGGGAGGTCGTCGAGGCAGCCGGCCTGCCGGGCGCGGAGGTACCGCCGGAGGAGCTGACCTCCCTGGTGGCGGGCGTCGTCGGCGACCGGCCGCTGCAGCCCGTGCCGTGGTTCTGGGACGACCCCGACTTCGCACGCCTGCAGGCGTACGTCGCCGAGCAGCGCGACGCGCTACTCGCCCACGATCCGGGTGTGCGCCTGGGGATCGACCCGGAGAACCTCCACCAGCACCGCGTCGCCGGCCGGAGGCTGCGCGCGGCGCTCCGCACCGGCCGCAAGCTCGTCGATCCCGCCTGGGCCGAGCCGATCCGCACCGAGCTCTCGAGACTCGGGCGGATCACGGGCCCGCTGCGCGACCTCGACGTGCTGCTCGACTGGCTCGAGCGCGAGCGCCGCCGTCTCCCTGCGCCGATCGAACCGCCGTCGCCGCCCTCGCGCAGGAGCTCGAGGGCGAGCGCGGCACGCTGCGGGACGAGTCTGCTTCGCGCGCTCGACGAGCCCGGGTACCGCGGGCTGCTCGATTCGCTGGAGCAACCGGTCGAGGCAGCCGCGAGCCCGTCGCGGCGCACCCTGCGCGACCGGGTGAGCCGCGACCTCCAACGACTCGTGGCCGATGTCCGCACGGCGGGCCGCCGGCCGAACGCGGACAGGCTCCACGGCCTCCGGCTGGCGGTGAAACGCGTCCGCTACTCCATCGAGCTCGCGGGCGCACCGGGAAACGGCGACGCGCTCCGCGTCACCGAGGCCGCACGGGAGCTCCAGGATCTGCTCGGCGACTACCAGGACACGGTCTCCGCCGAGAACCTGCTCCGCACCCACGCCGTCCGCTCGCGCCAGCCGTTGCTCGGCTTCGCGGCCGGTTTGCTGGCGGCGCGCCAGCGGCACACGCGCGACCGCATCGTCAGCAAGCTCCCGCCCGCCTGGAAGCGGCTGCGCCGGGCTGCCCGCGGCCTCTCCGGCTGACCTCGGCGCGCCCGCATCGGGGGTGAGCGCGGGTACCCACTCGAGGCGCTTCGGCAGGTACCAGTTCCACTCGCCGAGCAGCTTCATCGTCGCCGGCAGGAGCACGCCGCGGATCACGGTCGCGTCGATCAGCACCGCGAGCCCGAGCCCGACGCCGAGCTGCTTCATCATGATGATCTTCAGCGTCCCGAAGATCGCGAAGACCGCGACCATGATGATCGCGGCGCTCGTGACGGTTCCGGCCGTCCGCCGGATCCCGCGGGAGACGGCCTCCTCGGTCGGGAGACCGCCGTCGTGGAGCTCCTTGATCCGGCTCAGGATGAACACGTGGTAGTCCATCGAGAGCCCGAACAGGACGACGAACAGGAACATGGGCAGCCACGACGTGATCGAGTGGTTGGAGGTGAAGTCGAGGATCCCCTCCGCCCAGTCGTGCTGGAAGATCAGCACCAGCAGGCCGTAGGCGGCGCCGACGGAAAGAAGGTTGAGGCAGATCGCCGTGAGCGGGATCACCACCGAGCGGAAGGTCGCGAGCAGCAACACGAAGGCGAGCAGGAGCACGAACAGGATCACGTAGACCATCCGCTGCTTCATCAGCTCGTTGAAGTCGTGCGTGCCCGCGGTCTGGCCGGCGACCGCGTACTGGACGCCCGGGAGCGTGCCGACGGTCCGCGGCAGCACCGTCGAGCGCAGCGTGTGGAGTGCCGCGAGCGAGGCCGCGTCGTCGCCGTTGCCGGCGAGCGGGATCTGGATGTCGGCGATCGTGTCGTCGGGGCTGATCGTGACGAGGATCGGCCTGAACATCTGCCCGGTCGCGACTGCCGCCTGCTCGAGGTTCTGCGATCGAGGCAGCGACGGCCGGGTCGCGGACGCTCCTCGCGCGGACGACGACCTCCGCCGGCGTCGGCGCGCCCGGGAAGACGGCGAGCACGGCCTTGTAGGTCTGGACGATCGCGAGCTGCCGCGGCATGTCGGTGAAGCTCGGGAGCTTCGTGTGCATCGAGAGCGTCGGGGTCGCCGCCAGGAGCAGCAACCCGCCCGCGACCGACGACGGCGAGCAGCGGCCGGCGCAGAACGCGGTCGAGGACGAAGCCCCAGAACCGCGACTCGCTCGCGGCGTGCTTGCGCCGCCCGATGTACGGGACGCGGCCGCGGTCGACGCGGTCCCCGAGCTTCGACATGACCGCCGGCAGGACGGTAAGCGAGCCGATCATCGCGCAGAGGACGACGAGCATCGTCCCGATCGCCATCCCGGTGAAGATGCGGCTCCCGGCGATGAACATGCCGGACATTGCGATCAGCACCGTGGCGCCGGAGATCAGCACCGCCTGCCCCGACGTCGATGCAGCCCGGAAGAGCGAGGCGCGCGGCTCGCTCCCGGCGGCGCGCTCCTCCTGCTCGCGGCGCAGGTAGAAGAGCGAGTAGTCGACGCCGACAGCCATCCCGATCAGCAAGATGACGCTCGACGTCGACTGGAAATCGCCCGCGTAGACGTGCGTGAGGGCCGCGAAGAGCCCGAGCGATGCGAGCACGGCCGAGAATGCGAGCAGCACCGGTAGACCCGCCGCGACGAGCGACCCGAAGGACGCGAGCAGGATCAGCAAGGTGATAGGGATCGTGAGCTTCTCGGCGTTGCCGAAGTCCTTCTTGAACTCCCGGTCGAGCTCGTAGTTCGCGCTGGCGACGCCGACCTCGCGCATCGACATCCGCGGGTTCGCGGACTGGACGCCGGCAACGGCCTTCAGGATCGGCTCGACCTTGTCCTTCGCCTTGTCCGGGTCGCCCTTGATCGTGAACTGGACGAGGACCGAGTGGCCGTCGCGCGAGATGTGGCCGCCGCCGCCCGGCAGCACGAGCGGGTTCTGGATGTTCGCGACGTCCTTTTGCACGGCGAGCGTCTGCACGACGCCGGAGACCGCGGAGTTGAAGCCGGGGCTGTCCGCCGTCTCGCTCCGGCTCTGGATGAGGACGTTCTCTAGGGCCGGCTGCTTGAAGTGCGCGGCCTCGAGCAGCTTGATCGCCTTCGCGACCTCGCCGTTCGCGTACTGCGAGTCGCGCATCTGCACATGGCCGACGACGTTCCCGGCGATCATCGCGACCAGGGCAAACGCGAGCCAGCCGAAGAGCGCCGCCTTCCAGTGCCCGGCGCTCCAGCGGCCTGCCCGACCTGCCAGGTTCGATCGAGATCTCACGGCTCAAGCTTCTTCAGGGAGGGCCCGCGAGTCATCGGAGGACGCGCGGAAAGTGGCCGCGTGGAAATACCGCAGCTGGTGTAAAACCTCGTCGTGAGCTTGCACGGAAACCCGATCCACGAGACGGCGCACCTCCCCGATGGGCGCCAGGCGCACATCCGCGTGGGAATTGCCGAGGACTCCTACATCGCCGACCGCGACCTGAACACGGTCGTGCTCGAGGTGCGGATAGGCAACGGCGTCGTCGCCGCCCTCGACACGATTCTCGATGCCGAGCAGGTCTCGGAGGCCCGCCATCTGGCGAACCGGGTGCGCGACGGCCTGCACGACGGCTCGCTCGAGCCGACGGCCCACTCGCTGGGGCCGCTCACCGACGAGCTGCTGTAGCGGCTTCGGCCGCCGTCTACCATAGAGGCCGGTGAGCAGCCTCTCGCACGGCGAAGCGATCGAACCGCGGCCGCTCCTCCGGGGTGTCCTCCACGAGGTCGGGCTCGGTGTAGCCCTGGTCGTCGGGACGCTGCTGATCGTCGGCGCGGACGGCGGGAAGGCGTCCGTGGCGGCCGCCGTCTTCGCCGGCTCGGTCGCCCTGTGCCTGGCCGTGAGCACCCTCTACCACCGCGTGACGTGGCGGCCGAAGGCACGACTCTGGATGCGGCGTATCGATCACGCGGGCGTGTTCGTGCTGATCGCCGGGACCTACACCGCCGTCGGGTTGCTGAGCCTGCACGGCGTCCTTCAGAAGACCGTGCTGCTGATCGTATGGACCGGCGCCGCTCTGGCCGTGCTCGCGAAGCTCGTCTGGGCTCACTCGCCGAAGTGGGTCTCGGTCGTCCTCGGCATTACGCTCGGCTGGGTCGGGATCGTCGCCCTCCCGCAGCTCGTCCAGACGGCGGGCCCGGCAGCCGTGGCGCTGCTTGCCGCGGGAGGCGTCGCCTACACGGTCGGCGCGGTCGTCTACGCCCTCAAGCGCCCCGACCCGCTGCCGACCGTCTTCGG
The DNA here is from genome assembly GCA_963792135.1 of uncultured Actinomycetes bacterium. Classification (GTDB taxonomy): domain Bacteria; phylum Actinomycetota; class Thermoleophilia; order Gaiellales; family Gaiellaceae; genus PALSA-600. The sequence continues at coordinate 66,913 of CAWBVD010000013.1, forward strand.
GTACCACGAGCTCTTCCACGCGCTCACCCTGGTCGCGATCGCGTGCCAGTACGTCGCGATCGCGTTCTTCGTCGTGCGCTCGGGCTAGAAGCCAACCGCGGCGGCGGAACAGCACGAGCAGGCCGATTACGGCGACGACCTCGAATCCGATGCCGAAGGCCCAGAATTCCCATGGGGTCGCGATGCCGCGGACCAGGTAGCCGAAGTTCTGACCGAAGAAGCCGGTGATCCAGGTGAGCGGCAGGAAAATCGTCGCGATGACCGCGAGCTGCTTCGTCACCGTGCCCACGCGGTTCGAGACGGTCGAGAGGTAGACGTCCATCGCTCCGGTGAGCAGGTCGCGGTAGCTGTCGATCAGGTCGCTGATCCGGATCAGGTGGTCGTAGACGTCGCGGAAGTAGCGCTCGTCGTCGTCCGCGAGCCCGGGCAGCTCGGCGACGCCGCCCATCAGCGTGGCGAACGCGTCGCGCTGCGGGGTGACCGCCTTGCGCATGCCGACGAGCAGCCGCTTCATCCCGAAGATCTCCTGGAGCTGGCGGTCGTCGGCGCGCGTGAAGATCGCGTTCTCGAGCGCGTCGATCCGGTCGTCGAAGTCGGCGAGGATCGGGAAGAAGCTGTCGACGAGGCCGTCGACGATCCGGTAGAGCAGTCGCGAAGGATGATCGACCGGCGCGGCACGCTTCTTGTAGCGCTCGCGGATCTCGGCGAACGCCGGGGCGTCGTCCTTGTGCACCGTGACCAGGAACTGGTCCGAGTAGAAGCAGTGCACCTCGACGAGGCGGTCATCGTCCGGCGCGGCGCCGTACACGACGATGAACGTGAAGTCGTCGTAGGGCTCGATCTTCGCCCGCTGCCCGAAGTTCTCCGAGTCCTCGACGGCGAGCGGGTGGAAGTGGAAGACGTTCCGGAGGATCTCGAAGTCCTCCGGCACCGGCTTCTCGAGGTCGAGCCAGAAAAAGTTGCCGTCGGCGAGCAGGCGTTCCACCGTCTCGCGGTCGAAGTGAACCTGGCCGCTTCCCTCCGGATGGACGACGTGGCAGAGCGACTGCGTGCTTTCGGGCTTCACGTGTGGATTATGGATCGGCCCGCTGACGGCTCATGGATGGGGCTCGATCTGACCTCGAGCGCGGCGCTGCCGCGCAGCGAGGTCGCGGTCGAGTAGGTCAGACGAGCTCGTCGATGTCCGCAGCCGCGGCCTCGAGCTCGCCTCGGACGTCGCCCGACGAGTAGGCGGCGAGCAACGCGGCGACCCAGCGCGACGCGATCGCGAGGTAGTTCGGCGCCGGTGTCACGAGCACGGATGCATCGTGCTCGATCAGGTTGCGCGCCACGTCGTGGAAGTCGCCCCACCCCGACGTGTGCGCCCGGAAGCGGTCGTCGTCCCAGATGCTCCGGCGGGTCGGGTTCATGTTCCCCTCGAACGCCGAGCGGAGGAGAAACGAACGGCCGGTCGCCCACTCGACGAACCGCCGCACAGCGTCGAGGTCCCGGGCACGGGTGTTGACCACCACCGACCACGTCCACAGGTTCGACCGGCGCCCGGCCGGGCCGGCCGGCGGCGGCGCGTAGGCGATCTGCCCGGCGAGCGGTGAGACCGCCGGATCCTCGAAGTACGCGACGTAGTGGTCGGAGTCCACGATCAGCCCGTAACGGCCCCGGCCGAAGTCGAGGGCGAGCTCGTACCAGCGCTGGTCCGGCCAGTCCTCGGGCCCGGCGTCGCGGAGCGCGGCCACGAAAGCCTCCGTCACCTCGACGGCGACCGGCGACGCGATCGCGCAGCGGCCGTCCTCGAAGTCCCGCCCGCCGCACGACCAGAGCTGCGTCGCGAAGCCCGTGTACATCGTGTGCCACGCGTCCGTGCCGCGCTGGGCAAAGCCGCGCACCCCGGTGCGCCCGACGATCGTCCGCGCCGCATCGAGGTACGCGTCCCAGGTGCCGGGCACGTCCACGCCGGCCTCCTCGAGCACCGCCGGGACGTAGGCGAGGTTGTACGACTCGCAGTTGACCGGGAGCTCGAGCAGCGGCCCGCTCCCGAGCGGGTCGCCAAAGCGGCCCGTCCAGCGGTTGCAGTCGAGGAGCGGGTCGAAGAAGTCGCTCGTATCGTCCAGGAGGTCGTCGAGCGGCCGAACGAAGCCCGCCGCCAGGTGCTCCCACACGAGCACCGGCCCCGACATGTAGACGTCGGCGGCGTCCTCGCCGTCCAGGAGGTGATGGATCCTGTTCGAGAAGTAGAGATCGCTCGGGACGATCGTCACGTCGAGCTCGATCCCCGTGCTCTCCTCGAACTCCGCCGCGTGCCGTTCGACGCTCGCGACGTACGCGTCCGTGTCGGGCCCGAGGAAGCGGACCCGGGTCACACCAGTGCCAGCTCGAGCCCGAGCAGGTCCGCGGCCTTGCGGATCCGCCGCACCTGGTGGCCGATCCCGAGCGCGACGTGGTGCGTCGGCCCCTGCTCGCACCAGGTGTCCATGAACGCGGCGGGCTGCTTCGCGAACCGGATCCGCGAGTTGGTGTTGCCGATCCGGAAGGTCGGCCCCTCGATCGCCTCGCCCTCGGACGCGATCAGCTTCAGTCTGCCGTCGGCGGTCTGCGTAACGCCGAGGATGGTCACCGGCCCGCGCCGCACCTTGAACTCGACCGAGAGCCCGGCGCCCGACTTGCCGTGGTAGAGCTTGAGCGCGCGCACGACGGGCCGCTCGTCCGCGATCGCCACGTGCCCCGGGCCGTCGTGCCCCATCAGCACGAACCCCTCGTCGAAGTCGAGCGCGTAGAACTCGGTATAGGAGCCGCCCGCGCCGAGGCGGTCCATCAGCAGCATGGCGACGTTGGTCTTGAGGTCGCCCTCGCCCGAGGCCGGGACGCCGCGGGCGGTCAGGAGCGAGTTGCCGACGATCAGCCCGGCCGTTACGCGCTCGTTGATGTTGCCGCCGACGCCGCGGTAGTAATACGTCAGCCCGTCGAGCGCGAAGTCCTCGACCAGCCGGTCGAGCCCGACGGCGACGCGGGCGGACCACTCGAAGCTCTCGCGCGTGATCTCGGCGGCGATCGGATCGACCCCGGGGTCGGCGAGGTCGAAGAGACCGCGGATCTCCTCGCCCTTGCGCGCGATCGCCGCGGCATCCGCGGCCTCGACCCGCGCGACCAGGTCGTCGATCTCGAGCACCTCGACATGCGCACCGGTCTGCGCGTGCACCTGCGTGAAGTCGGAGTACATGTCGAGCATCCCGGGGTACGTGTGCCCGAGGAAGCCGAGGCGCGCCGAGCGGAGGCTGCGAACCGCCGCGGCGGCGGCGATCCAGTCGGCGAGCGCGTCCCAGGCGGGGTCGCCGTCGAGCAGCGTGCCCGTCACGGTCGAGTAGGGGACGCGCGCCCGCGTGAACGCTCCCGCGAGCTCGGGCACGCAGCAGGCCGAGCAGTTGGCCAGCCACTCGCCGGTGGTCATGGCCTCGTAGTCGAGGGAGCGCACCGGCTGCAGGTTGAGGATGACGACCGGCACCTTCGCCGCCTGCACCGCCGGGAGCACCTGCGACGAGGTGGCGTAGGTGGCCGTGTAGATCATGATCAGCTCGACCCGGCCCGCGGCGAGCCGCTCCCCGGCCTCGCGCGCGGCCTCGGGGGTGTCGACGAGGCCGGCCGAGACGACCTCGGCTCCGAGGTCCGCGAGCTTCGCCTCGAGGCCGAGCCGGTAGCCCTCGAGCCGCTCGCGCAGCCCCTCGAACTGCGGCCAGTAGGCCGCGAGTCCGATCCCGAGGACGCCGATCCGCGGCCGGGTCATGCGGGCCCCGCGGCGGCCTGCTCGGCGCGCCTGCGCGCCAGGGCGCTACGTAGCCTCACCCGCCCGCGCCGGTAGAGGTCGCCTGCGCTCGGCACGATCACGCTCAGGATCAGGAGCCCGCCGACGACGATGTTCTGGTCCTGCGAGGTGACGAGGGCGAGCGTCATCGCCGTCTGCAGGGCGCCGAGGATCGCGACCGCGAGGACGACGCCGATGATCGTGCCTCGCCCGCCGAAGATCGAGACTCCGCCGAGCAGCACGATCGTGACCACGAGCAGCTCCTGCCCTGTGCCTGCGTCGTAGCGCGCCGACGCAAAGCGGAAGGTCCAGAGGATCCCGGCGAGACCGCTGAGCAGGCCGGAGAGGACGAAGAGCAGGAACTTGATCCGCTTCACCCGGATGCCGGCGAAGAACGCGGCTTCCTTCGCCGCTCCGATCGCGAAGATCGAGCGCCCGATCGGCGTCTCGTGGAGCACGATCCCGACCGCGAGCGCGAGCACGGCGAAGAAGAGGATCGACCACGGTAGCTGCGTGCCGGGGATCGGGACGACGCCGATGTTCGCAAGGCCGCTCGGGAAGCCGCCGATCGTGTCGGTCGGGAGGATCACCTGCGCGATCCCGCGGAAGAGTGTCAGCGTCCCGATCGTGACGGCGAGCGAGGGCAGGCCGAGGCCGGTGACGAGGAAGCCGTTGAAAGCGCCGCACAGGGTTCCGAGGGCAAGTGCAGCAGCCATCGCGAGCCAGATCGGCCAGCCGTGCTTGAAGAGCTCGGCCATGACGACGCCGGTGAGGCCGAGGATCGCGGCGATCGAGAGGTCGATCTCACCGGTGATGACGATGAGGGCCACCGGCAGCGCCATGATCGCCACCTCGCCGACGTTCAGACCCACGTAGAAGAGCGTGTCGGAGCGCCAGAACGCGGGCGAGACGGAGACGCCGTAGAGGAGCGTCGTGATCAGGAGCAGCACGAGCGCGGACTCCCAGCGCACGAGCGGCCGCCACCACGACCGGCGGAGCTCGACCGGAGCGGCCTGGTCGACCGGTGGGACCGGGGCCTCAGACACGGGTCCTCCTGCGGGTGCTCAGCGCGGGCGCAACGCGGATCGCGATCAGCCGGTCGAAGGCGATCGCCGCGAGCAGCAGCGCCCCGGCGAGCGCGAGGGTCCAGTTCGACGAGACGTTCACGACCACGAGCGCGCTGTCGATCGTGTTCAGGAGCAGGGCGCCGAGCGCGGCGCCGAGCACGGTGCCGCTGCCGCCGAAGATTGCGACGCCACCGACGACGACGGCGGCAATGACCTGGAACTCGTAGCCCGCGCCCGCGATCGCGTCGACCGAGCCGAACTTGGAGAGCCAGAGGACACCCGCGACCCCGGCGATGCCGCCCGAGAGAACGAACGCGAGAAAGACACGGCTCCCGACAGGAATGCCTGCGAGGCGGGCGGCGTCGGGGTTCGACCCGATCGCGTAGAGGTCGCGTCCGGTGCGGAAGCTCCGCATCCAGTAGGTGGCGATCGCGACGGCGACGAGCCAGATCCAGCCGAGGTAGGGCACGCCCAGGAACGTCCCGTAGCCGATCGTGTTGAAGCTGTTCGGCAGGGAGAAGGCGCCGACCTGGTTCCCGCCTGCCCAGGCGGCATCGATCCCCCGGATCACATAGAGCGTTCCGAGCGTGACGACGAGACTCGGCACGCGGGCGATCGTCACGACCGCGCCGTTGACGATCCCGCACACGAGGCCGATCCCGAGCCCGGCGAGGATTACGACGAAGGTCGAGATGCCCGGGTGGTCGACGAAGAGCGTACCCGCCGCGTAGGCCGACAGCCCGAGCACCGAGCCGACCGAGAGGTCGACGTTACGCGTGACGATCACCATCGTCTCGCCGATTGCCAGGAGGCCGATGATCGCCGCGCCGGCCACCAGCTGCTGCAGGCTCGTGGAGCTGACGAAGTTGGGGTTGTCGATCGCAGTCACGGCCACGACGACGATCAGCGCCAGCACGATCCCGAGCTCCCGGAACCGGAGCACGAGCTCGGCGATCGAGTGCGATGCCGGCGCCTCCGGCTCCGACGGCGGCGGCACATGCGGCCGCTCGAGAGTCACCGTCACGCGGCCTCCAGGGTCAGGCCCGTGGCGGCACGCATGATCGCGTTCTCGTCGGCCTCGCCCCGGGCGAAGGTGCCCGAGACGCGGCCCTCGAAGAGCACGACAATCCGGTCGGCCATCCCGAGGACCTCGGGCAGCTCGGAGGAGATCATCAGCACGGCGACGCCTTCCGCGGCGAGGTTCGAGAGGAGGCGGTGCACCTCCGCCTTCGTCCCGACGTCGATGCCGCGGGTCGGCTCGTCGACGATCAGGACGGCCGGCCGGCGCGCGAGCCACTTCGCCAGCACGACCTTCTGCTGGTTGCCCCCGGAGAGCGTCCAGACCGGGTTCGTGAGGCGGCCGTAGCGGACCTGCAGTCGGAGCGCCCAGTCGGCGGCGAAGCGCCGCTCGGCGCCGGGCGGTATGAGACCCGCCCGTTGCACACGGCGGAGCGACGCGAGGGCGATGTTCCGCTCGATCGAGAAGTCCATCACGAGCCCTTGCTGCCGGCGGTCCTCCGGTACGAGGCCGATCCCCGCGGCCATCGCGCCCGTCGGGGAGCCGGGGCGAAGAGCTCGGCCGTCGATCTCCACCCTGCCCGCGTCCCAGCGGTCGATCCCGAAGATCGCGCGCGCCACCTCGCTCCTGCCGGCGCCGACGAGACCGGCCAGCGCGACGATCTCACCGCTCCGAACGTCGAACGAGACGTCCGTGAAGACGCCCTCGCGCGTCAGCCGCTCGACGTTCAGCACCACGCGGCCGGGCTCCGCCTCGACCTTCGGGAAGAGCGCGCTCATCTCGCGGCCGACCATCGCGTGGATGATCGAACCGGTCGTGAGCCCCTCGATCGGCTGGGTCAAAACGTGCCGGCCGTCGCGCATGACGGTAACCCGCTGGCACAGCGCAAAGACCTCCTCGAGCCGGTGAGAGATGAAGAGCACGGCAGTGCCGCGCGAGCGCAGCGTCTCGGCGATCCCGAACAGCCGCTCGACCTCGCGGGTCGTGAGCGCGGCGGTCGGCTCGTCCATGACGATCACGCGCGCGCGACGTGTCAGCGCCTTCGCAACCTCGACGAGCTGCTGATCGGCGATCGAGAGCCCGCGCGCGAGCCGGTCGGGGTCGAGGCGGACGCCAAGCTGCTCGAACAGCGCAAGGGTGTCCCGGCGCATCCGCCGCCGGTCGATCCGGTGGCCCCGCTTCAGCGGCTGCGAGCCGATGAAGATGTTTTCGGCGACGCTGAGGTCGGGGAAGAGCGTCGGCTCCTGGAAGATGATCGCGATCCCCGCCTCCTGCGACTGCTTGGCGTTGTCGAAGATCACCTCGTGCCCGTCCAGGAGCAGCCGGCCCCGGTCGGGGCGGTGGACGCCGGCGAGGATCTTGACCAGCGTCGACTTGCCGGCGCCGTTCTCGCCCACGAGCGCATGCGCCTCGCCGGCGAAGAGCTCGATGTGTGCGTCCTCGAGCGCGTGGACGGCACCGAAGCTCTTGTCGGCGTGCTCGAGGACGAGGATGGGCTCGGCCGGCTCGACCATGCTCAGTCCAGGTGGAAGACCTCGTCCAGGACGAGCAGCCCCTCGTCGGGACGCCGTCCCTCGAGATCCTCGAAGAACTCGCCCATCTCCGCCTGCCAGCGCGCGTTCACGTCGGTCTCCTCCATCGCTCGCCGGGCGGCTTCGAAGTCGTCGCACTCGAGGTAGCCGATCAGCATCCCGGTCCCGGAGAGGAAGAGCGAGTAGTTCCGCCAGCCCGTGGCGGAGAGTGCCCCGAGCATCTCGGGCCAGACGGCGTCATGCCGCGCGCGGTACTCCGCCATCCGGTCACGCTTGACCTGCAGCTGGAAGCAAACACGCTTCAAGGACGGCTCCATGCAGCTCTCGGGGGCGCCGCAAGCGGCGCCCCCGAGCTTAGGCGTTTGACGGGCCTTCTCGTCAAACGCCTAGAAGTTGAACTTCGCGACGTTCGTCTTGTCGAAGGTGAAGGGAGGCCCGAGGATCACCTGGGGGCGGCCGTCCGGGCCCTTGATGATGTGGTACGGGCCGAGCTTCCCGGCCTTGAAGGACTCGCCGACCTTGCCCTTGATGTCGCCCGACGCGATCGCGGCCACGGCGTAGCCGGCGAGGTAGCCGAGGTTCTCGGGGTTCCAGAGGGCGAACTTCTGCACCGTGCCGTCGAGGACGTACTTCTTCATCTGGCTCGGTAGGCCGAGGCCCGTCAGCACGACCTTCCCCTTGTACTTCGAGTGGTCGAGGTACTGCGCCGCCGACGAGATCCCGACGGTGGTCGGCGACTCGATCCCCTTCAGGTTCGGATACGCCTGGAGCATGCTCTCCGTCGCCTGGAGCGACTGGGCGGGGTTGTCGTTGCCGTAGTAGATCTTGACCATCTGCATGTTCTTGTACGCGGGCTTCTTCAGCTCGAGCATCATGTAGTGGATCCAGGCGTTCTGGTTCGTTGCCGTGCTCGCGGCCGAGAGGATGGCGAACTGGCCCTTGTAGCCCATCAGCTTTGCGAGCAGCTGGATCTGGCTGCGGCCGATCGTCTCCGTATCCGCCTGGTTGATGAAGAGCTGGCGGCAGTTGGTGTCGGAGTCGAATGCGACGACCGCGATTCCCTTCGCCATCGCCTGCTTGAGGGCAGGGCAGACGGCCTCCGGGTCGTTGCCGGCGATCACGATGCCGGCGGCCCCGGTCTGGATCGCAGCCTGGATCGCCGGCTGCTGCGCGGCAGCGGTGTCCTGCGTGCCCGACGACACGATCTGCTTGTCGCCGATCTCGTTCAGCGCGAGGAGCCCGCCGTGGTCGGCGATCACCTCGTACGGATTGAGGGTGTCCTTCGGGATGAAGTAGATCGTCTGGCCGGTCTTGAGGCTCGGCGTCCCGCTCGCGGCGACGACCGCCGTGGTCGCCAGCAGTGCTGTGATCGCCAGCGCGCCGACGACGCGAAGGATGAACGTTCTTCTCGATTGCACCTTGTCACCTTCCTTTCGCTGCTGAGACAGAAAGACGTTGGATCGCCCCCTGCGGGGCAGAGCTCAGGCCTCGCTCGTCGTGCCGCCTCCTTTCCCCATCCCCGGCTCTCCCCCGTTCATCGTGGGTAGGCGGCGGTGACACCGCCGTCGACGTTGACCACGTTCCCCGTCGACTTCGCCGACCGGGGCCCGGCGAAGAAGCCAATTGCCTCGGCGACGTCCTCGGGAAAGACGTTCACGCCGAGCTTCGTGCGTCCCCGGTAGAAGGACTCGAGCTCACCCGCTGCGATCCCGTAGGTGCTGGCGCGCTCGGCCTTCCAGTCGGATGACCAGATGCTCGACCCCTCGATCACGGCATCCGGGTTGACCGTGTTGACCCGGATTGCGTGCGCTCCTCCCTCCTCCGCGAGGCAGCGTGCGAGATGCAGCGACGCGGCCTTGGCCGACGAGTAAGCGGCGGCGTTGCTGCCGGCGACGAGCGCGTTCTTCGAGCCGACGAACACGATCGAGCCGCCGCGCCCCTGCTCCAGCAGCACCCGGAACGCCTCGCGGGCGGCGAGAAAGTAGCCGCGGGCGAGCACGGCGTAGTTGAGGTCCCAGTCGGCGAGCGTCGTCTCGGTCACCGGCGCGCTGGTGGCGAGGCCGGCGGAGGCGACGAGGATGTCGAGCCCGCCGTATTCGAGCACGGCCCGCCGCGTCGTCGCGATCACGGCCTGCTCGTCGGTCACGTCGACCTCGACGCCGAGCGCGCGCCGTCCGCCGATCTCGGCCGCGACCTCCTCGGCGCCGGCGGCGTTGATGTCGGCGACGACGACGTGGGCGCCGCGGCCGGCGAGCAGCCGCGCCGTGGCGCGGCCGATCCCGCTCGCCCCGCCGGTAACCAGAGCGACCCGGCCGGCGAGCTCGCCGCGCGGCGGCGCCTGCGCGAGCTTGTAGCGCTCGAGCGGCCAGTACTCGATTGCGAAGGCCTCCGCCTCGCTCAGCGACTGGAACCCGCCGAGCGCCTCGTCCGCGTCCTGCACGGCGATCGCGCGGTGGTAGAGGTCGCGCGCGAAGCGGGCGCGGCCCGCATCGGGCCCGCTCGTGACGATGCCGACGCCCGGGACGAGCACGACACGCGGCCCGGCCGGGTCGATCGGGAACGGGCGTGTCTCCTCGTCGAGGTGGCGCTCGTAGTAGCCGCGGTACCACTCGGCGTACTCCGCGACGCCGTCCCGGAGCATCCGCGCGAGCTCCGGCGCCCCGTCCCGTTCGGGGTCGAAAGGCACGACCAGCGGCTTGTGCTTGGTGTTGATCAGGTGGTCGGGGCACGGCGCGCCGATCTGGCTCACCTCGGGCGCCCGCGCGGACGAGGCGAAAGCAACGGCCTCGGGGCTCCGGTCGACCTCGAGCACGACGCCGTCCGCGTCCGCGAGCAGCGCCCCGCGCAGCGCGGGCAGCGTCTGCGCGAGCAGGTCGGCAGCGGCGTCGTCCGTGAGCTCGGCGACCCCCGGGCCCCCCATGCCGAAGCGGCCTCGCCCGTGCCGGTCGATCGCCTCCGCCGCCCGCGAGACGATCTCGATCGTCGTGGCATAGCTCTCCTCGCCGGTTGCGCCCCAGGTCACGAGCCCGTGCTTGGCGAGCATCACGGCACGGGCCGAGGGGTTCTCCTCGAGCAGCAGCCCGATCCTCCGGGACATGTCGAAGCCCGGTCGCTGGTAGTCGAGCCACACCGCCTCGTCGCCGAAGGCCTCCTCGACGAGCTGTCGCCCGCTCGGGTTCGACGTGAGCGCGATCACGGCGTCCGCGTGCGTGTGGTCGACGTGCTCGGCGGGGACGAAGGCGTGCAGCAGCGTCTCGATCGACGGCCGTGGCTGGTCGGGGTTGACCGCGCAGCGGAGCAGGTAGGCGACCATGGTCGCGTCGTCCATCTCCTCCCGTTCGCGCAGCGGCAGCAGCTCGTCGAGCCGCAGGCACGCGAAGCCCGTCGGCGTGATCGTGGCGAGGTCGGTGCCCGAGCCTTTCACCCAGAGCACGCGCACCTCCCGGCCTGTGTGATCGACCAGCACCCCCTTGGAAGACGTATTTCCGCCCCCTTGGTTGGCGAGCGCCCGGTCGGAGCCGAGCAGGTTCGAGCGGTACGTCAGGCCCTCGAGCAGGCCGAGCCCGCCGGCGGCCGAGCCGTCCCAGCGGTCCTCGGGCAGCGGGATCCCGTCCAGGACTCCCGTGACGCTCACGACCCGACCTCCGCCGGAACACGGTCGGCGAAGCGCTCGCGCGCCTCGCGCCACTCGGATGCTCCCGTGGGCTCGCAGGTCCGCAACGGGAACGACCGCCGGACCACCTCGCGCGCGTCCTCCAGCGACCCGAGCTCGCCGAGCGCGATCGCCTGCACAAGCAGGTTCCCGATCACGGTTGCCTCCTCGGGACCGGCGAGCACCGGAAGGCCGGCAGCCTCCGCGGTCCAGCGGCAGAGCAGGTCGTTGCGGGCGCCGCCGCCGACGACGTGCAGCTCGGCCGGCGCCGTGCCGGTGACCCGCGGCGACGAGCTCGACCGTCTCGGCGTGCTTGAGCGCGAGGCTCTCGAGGATGCAGCGGGCGGTCTCGGCGGGCCCTGCGGGCTCGGGCTGGCCCGTGCGCGCGCACGCCTCGGCCACCTTGCGGGGCATCTCGCCCGGCTCGGAGAAGACGGGCTCGTTCGGATCGACCAGCGACCGCAGCGGCGGGGCGGTCTCGGCGAGCGCGACCAGGTCGTCGTACGAGTAGTCGCTGCCCTCGGCGGCCCACGCGCGGCGGCACTCGTGCAGGAGCCAGAGACCGGTGACGTTCCGGAGCACGCGGTAGCGCGCCCTCGACCCCGCCCTCGTTCGTGACGTTGGCGAGGAACGCCGCCTCGCCGGTCACCGGCTCGCGGGTCTCGACGCCGACCAGCGACCACGTGCCGACGCTGAGGAACGCCGAGCCGGGCTGCCGGAAGGGAACCGCGGCGACCGCCGCGGCGGTGTCGTGCGTGGCCCCCGCGACGACGCGCGCAGTGGCCGCCCCCGTGGCGTCGGCGACCTCTGGCGAGAGCGGGCCGAGGACGGTCGCGGGCGGGACGATCTCGGGAAGGATCCCGGTCGGCACATCGAGCCGGGCGAGGAGGTCGAGCGCCCAGCCCCCGCTCGCAGGGTCGTAGCACTGCGTCGTCGTCGCGTTCGTGAGCTCGGCGACGCGCCTGCCGCAGAGCCAGAACTGGAGCAGGTCGGGCATCAGGAGGAGCGTCTGCGCCGAGCCGAGCGCCGGATCCTCGGCGGCGGCCATCGCCGCCAGCTCGAAGACCGTGTTGATCGGCATCAGCTGGATCCCGGTCCGCGCGTAGAGCTCGCGCGCGGGGATCCGCGCGAGCACGCGCTCGACGGCCCCGGCGCGGCGGGCGTCCCGGTAGTGAACCGGGTTCGCGACGAGCTGCCCGTCGGCGTCGACGAGGCCGAAGTCGACGCCCCAGGAGTCGACCCCGACGGCGTCGATCGCCGTGTCGCGCGCGGCGAGGCGGAGCCCGCCCAACAAGTCCCGGTACAGCGCGAGCACGTCCCACTGGAGCCGCCCACGCACGAGCACGGGCTCGTTCGCGAACCGGTGCACCTCGTCGATCGCGAGGCGGTCGCCGTCGAGGCGGCCGACGGCGACGCGGCCGCTCTGCGCTCCGAGGTCGGCGGCGGCGAGAACGGTCATCAGGCGATCAGCTCGTCGGGAGGGATCGGGCGGCGGAGATCGCGCGGCCGGGGCACGGCCTCGCCGGGGCGCGGGTGGACGGTCACGACGTGGACGCCTCGGCCGCGCCAGCGGGCGACCTCGTCCACGGGCGCAGTCGAGTCGGTGACGACCGCCGAGACCTTGTCGGTGGGGACGAAGGAGAGCAGCGCGCTCCGGTGCCACTTGGTGCCGTCGACGATCGCGAACACCTGCTCGCAGGCGTCGGCCATCTCCTGCTTGATCCGCACCTCGTCGGGGTTCAGCTCCATCAGGCCGCGCTCGACCGAGAGGCCGCGGGCGCCGAGGAAGCCCTTGTTGATCAGCGTCGTCCGCAGCACGTCGGTGCCGAGGTCGCCGACGAGCGACATCGCCGACAGGCGGATCAGCCCGCCGGTGACGATCACGGTGATCCCCGGGGCATCGGCGAGCGCCGTCGCGACGAGCAGCCCGTTCGTGACCACGACCAGCTCCCGCATCGCGCGCAGCTCGAGTGCGAGGTAGTACGCAGTCGTGCTCGCGTCGAGCGCGATCGCCTCGCCCTCGTCGACCATCGCGGCGGCAGCGCGGGCGATCGCACGCTTCTGGTCGACCTCGAGCCGGAGGCGCATGTCGAACCCGACCTCGAGCTGACCCTGCTGCAGTGCCCTTGCGCCGCCGCGGATTCGCGCAACGAGGCCGTCGCGTGCCATCTGGGTGAGGTCGTTTCTGACCGTGACCTCTGAAACCGCAAAGGTCTGCGAAAGTTCCGTAACCTGAACGTAATCGCGAGTCTCGAGCAGCCGGAGCACGTGCTCCTGCCGCTCCGACTGCGAAAGGTTGCGGAGATGAGGCGCACCGTCGATGCATGCGACAATACGCACGTCCCGGCGCGAAAGTCAAGTCCTTTCGGAAACACCGACTTCGAAAGTCGCTTCGCAATAGTACGGCGAATGAGGCACACTGCTGCACCATGACGAACCACGGGGCGCGATGAACGAGAACGAGGCACTCGCGCGGCTCGCCGCGCTCGAGATCGAGACCCCGTCCTGGGGCTACGGCAACTCCGGCACCCGCTTCCACGTCTACCCGTGGCCCGGCGCGGCTCGGTCGATCCAGGAGCGGATCGACGACGCGGCCCTCGTCCACCGGCTCACCGGCTGCTGCCCGTCGGTCGCGCTCCACATTCCTTGGGACCGCGTCGACGACTGGGCGGGGCTGCGCGACTACGCACGCGAGCGGGGCCTCCGCCTCGGCGCGATCAACCCGAACACCTTCGGCGACGACGAGTACCGGCTCGGGAGCTTCTGCAACCCCGACGAGCGGGTTCGAGCGCGCGCGATCGACCACTGCCGCGAGTGCATCGAGATTGGTCGCGAGCTGGGCTCGACGATCCTCAGCATGTGGCTCGCCGACGGCACGAACTACCCGGGCCAGGACGACCTGCGCGGGCGTCACGAGCGGCTCGCCGACGGTCTCGGCGAGGTCTATGCGCTCATGCCGTCGGGGATGCGCATGCTCGTCGAGTACAAGTTCTTCGAGCCGGGCTTCTACAGCACCGATCTGCCTGATTGGGGGACCGCCGCGTTGCTGTGTCGGCGGCTCGGGCCGCAGGCCCAGGTGCTCGTCGACACCGGCCACCATCCGCAGGGGACGAACATCGAGCAGATCGTCGCCGTGCTGCTCGGCGACGGACTGCTCGGCGGCTTTCACTTCAACAACCGCAAGTACGCGGACGACGACCTGATCGTCGGCGCGATCGATCCCTTCGAGCTCTTCCGCATCATGCGGGAGCTCGCGCGGGCGGGCGGCGCCGGGGACGTGGCGCTGATGATCGACCAGTCTCACAACGTCGAGGGCAAGATCGACGCGATGATCCAGTCGGTGATGAACATCCAGACGGCGTATGCGAAGGCGCTCCTCGTCGACGAGGCCGCGCTCGCCGCGGCGCAGGGCGAGGGGGACGTGCTCGGCGCGCACCGGATCCTGCTCGAGGCGTACGAGACCGACGTGCGTCCGCTGCTTCGCCGGCTGCGGGAATCGCTCGGCGTCCAGGCCGACCCGGTCGCGGCCTTCCGGGCCGGGGGCTACGCCGAGCGCCTGGCCGCCGAGCGCGGCACGGCGCACGTCGAGAGCGCCTACGAGACGATCTGAGGCCCTTGCGCATCGCGCTGTTCGTGACGTGCATCGGCGATGCCGTCGCGCCGGAGGTCGGGAAGGCGACCGTCGCCGTCCTCGAGCGGCTCGGGCACGAGGTCGTGTTCCCGCCCGGGCAGACGTGCTGCGGGCAGATGCACATGAACAGCGGCTACCGGAAGGAGGCGCTCGCGCTGGCGCAGCGGTTCGTCCGGGTGTTCGGCGAGTACGAGACCGTCGTCTCGCCCTCGTCGTCCTGCGTGGGAATGGTGCGGCATCTCTACCCGGAGCTCGCGCCCGAGCTGGGTGTGATCGGTGAGCGAGTCTGCGAGCTGTCCGAGCTGCTCGTGCACAGGCTCGGGGTCACGGATGTCGGCGCGTCGTTCGCCGAGCGTGTCACCTACCACCCGACCTGTCATTCGCTGCGCGTGACCCACGTCGGCGATGCGCCGTACCGGCTGCTCGCGGCGGTCGACGGTCTCGAGCTCGTGCCGCTGCCCGGCGCCGAGGAGTGCTGCGGCTTCGGCGGGACGTTCTCGCTCAAGAACGCCGACACCTCGACGGCGATGGTCGTCGACAAGTGCGCGGCGATCGCCTCGACCGCCGCAACCGTCTGCACCGCCGTCGACGCATCGTGCCTTCTGCAGATTGGAGGGCGCCTCTCGCGCGAGGGGAGCCGCGTCCGGACCCTGCATCTGGCGGAGATCCTCGCGTGACGTCCAACCGAAGGTTGGCTCGATGAGCAGCTTCCCGGACGCGGCCAGGTCGGCGCTGGCCGACGCGCAGCTGCGCGCCAACCTCGGCAACGCGACCTCGACGATCCGGGACAAGCGCGCGCGGGTCGTCGCCGAGCTGCCCGACTGGGAGGAGCTGCGCGAGGCCGGCCGGGCGATCAAGGCCGACGTGCTCGCCCACCTCGACGAGTACCTCGTGCGGTTTCGAGGAGACGGTCACGGCGGCCGGCGGGCAGGTGCACTGGGCCGCCGACGCGGACGAGGCAAACCGGATCGTGCTCGGCGTCGCGCGGGCGCACGGCGCCGACGAGGTCGTGAAGGTGAAGTCGCTGACGACCGACGAGATCGGGCTCAACGACGCGCTCGCCGCGGGCGGCGTGCACGCGCTCGAGACCGACTTCGCGGAGCTGATCCTGCAGCTCGACGGCGACTGGTCGTCGCACATCCTCGTGCCGGCGATCCACCGCAACCGGACCGAGATCCGCGACCTCTTCCGGCGGACGATCGCCGACCCGTCGATCTCCGACGACCCGCGGGAGCTGGCCGAGGCGTCCCGCCTCTACCTCCGCGAGAAGTTCCTCGGCGCGCGCATGGCGGTGAGCGGGGCCAACTTCGGCGTCGTCGAGACGGGCACGGTGTGCATCGTCGAGTCCGAGGGAAACGGCCGCATGTGCACGACGCTGCCGCCCGTTCTGGTCACGATCCTCGGGATCGAGAAGCTCGTGCCGACGTTCGCGGATCTCGAGGTCTTCCTGCAGCTCCTGCCGCGCTCGTCCACCGGCGAGCGGATGAACCCGTACACCTCGCTCTGGACCGGCGTGACGGCGGGCGACGGGCCGCAGGAGCTCCACGTCGTGCTGCTCGACGCAGGCCGCACGCGCGTGCTCGGAGACGCCGTCGGACGCGAGGCGCTGCACTGCATCCGCTGCAGCGCCTGCCTCAACGTCTGTCCGGTCTACTCGCGCACCGGCGGCCACGCGTACGGCTCGGTGTACCCGGGCCCGATCGGCGCGATCCTGACCCCGCAGCTCCTCGGCATCGAGAACGCGCCGAGCCTGCCGTACGCCTCGAGCCTCTGCGGTGCGTGCTACGAGGTCTGCCCGGTGAAGATCGACATTCCGCAGGTGCTGCTGCACCTGCGGAACAAGGTGGTCGAGGCGGTTCCGGACCGCCGCGAACGGGTCGCTATGGAGGCCGTGGCAAGTATCTTCGGCGGCCCGCGACGCTTCGCGCTCGCGGAGCGGCTGGCGCGGATCGTGCAGCGTCCGTTCGTCCGCCGCGGTCGGATCCCGCGGCTCCCTCCCCCGCTCTCAGCCTGGACGCAGTCACGCGACCTGAAGCCGGCGGCGCGGCAGAGCTTCCGCGAGTGGTGGAAGGAACGGCCGTGAGCTCGCGCGAGGCAGTCCTCGGACGCGTGCGCGCCGCACTGATCGACCGGCCGGAGGCATCGCCGGCGCCGCGCTCCTACCGACGGGTGGGGACGCTCGACCATGAGAAGCGCGTCGCCCTCTTCTGCGACCGCGTCGACGACTATCACGCGGACGTCCGGCGGGTCTCCGCGACGGAGCTCGGGCCCGCGATCGCCGCCGCCCTCGGGGGGCGCCGCGTGGCCGTCCCGCCGGGCCTGCCCTGGCGTCCGGACGCCGTGGACGTCGTCATCGACGACGGCCTCACGCCGACCGAGCTGGACGCTCTCGACGGCGTCCTCACCGGCTGCACGGTCGCGGTCGCCGAGACCGGGACGATCGTGCTCGCCGGCGGCCCGGCCGACGGGCGGCGCGCGCTGACCCTCGTCCCCGACCTCCACGTCTGCGTCGTCGAGGAGCGGCAGATCGTCGAGCTCGTGCCGGAGGCGATGGAGCTTCTCGGCGAGCTCGTGCGCCGTGAGCGGCGGCCGTTGACGTTCGTCTCCGGGCCGTCGGCAACCTCGGACATCGAGCTCAGCCGCGTCGAGGGCGTGCACGGGCCGCGCACCCTCGTCGTGCTCGTCGTCGCGAGCTGAGTCCGGGGCGGCGCGCGCACGCGCGCCGCCCCGGCCCGGTCAGGCTTCGACCACGCGGTCGTCCCACTTCGTGAACAGCGCGAAGAGCACGATGAAGTTCAGCGCCATCACGGTCAGGGCCCAGAGCGGATACGCGGCCGCCCCCAGGAACCCGAGCTGCTCGATGATGTTGAGCGTGACGACGATGATCGCCACGACGCGCGCCCAGCCCTCGCCGGCGAGCAGGCCAAAGCCGACGAGAGCGATGACGATGCCCCAGAGGAGCGTGAGCCAGCCCCACGTCTTCACGTCGAAGACGACGATCTGGCTCGACGTGAGGACGTAGTACTGGCCGCGGATCACGGCGATCAGGCCCTCGAAGAAGTCGAGGATCCCGATGACGATCATGATCCAGCCGGCAAACGAGATCCAGCCGGTCCAGGTGCTGCTCTTTGCCATGCCTTCTCCCTTCAGATGTTTTCGCGGCGCAAGTCCTCTCGCGATTCGTCGCTCCGGGCAACAGACCTGCATAGACTTGCGTCCGTGGAGCTCCTCGCCCTGGCCGGCCCCGAGGGGCGCGCGCTCACCGTTCGGGAGGCCGGCGACCCGCACGGCGTCCCGCTGCTGATCCACCACGGCACGCCGGCATCGAGCTTGCTCTACGAGCCACACGTCCGCGACGCGGAGGAGCGCGGGATCCGGCTCATCGCCTACGACCGGCCCGGGTATGGCGGGTCGACCCGCAAGCCGGGTCGAAATGTGGCCGACTGCGCAGCCGACGTCGCCGCGATCTGTGACGGGCTAGGTGTCGAGCGTTTCTGCACCTGGGGCGTCTCCGGCGGCGGTCCGCACGCGCTGGCAACGGCGGCGCTCCTCCCCGATCGCGTCGCCGCCGCCGCGTCGATCGCGGGCGTCGCGCCGTCGGACGCAGACGGGCTCGAGTTCACCGCCGGCATGGGAGAGCTCAACGTCGAGTCGTTTCACGCCGCCGCGGGGGCCGAAGAGGAGCACAGGGCCCAGCACGAGCTCGAGCTGGAGAGCGTCAGGAACGCGACACCCGACGACCTCCTCGACGCCTGGCGCACAATCCTCGGCGCGCCCGACGTCGAGGTGCTGACGCGAGGGTTCGCCGAGTTCGCACTCGACAGTATCCGCGCCGGGATCGAGCCGAGCTCCGACGGCTGGTTCGACGACGACCTGGTCTTCGTCAAGCCCTGGGGATTCGAGCTCGCGTCGATCCGGGTGCCCGTGCTCGTATGGCAGGGCGAGCAGGATCTGATGGTTCCCTTTGCCCACGGACGCTGGCTCGCCGGGAATGTCCCCGGCGCCGAGTCGCGGCTGACGTGGGAGGACGGGCATCTGACGATCCTCGAGCGGCACGTCGGCGACCTGCACGCGTGGTTGATCGAGCGCTTCAACGACTGAAGGCGCGGAGCTCGTCGAGCGTCCGCGCGAAACGGCCGTAGGTGAAGCCGTCATAGAGGACGAATGTCACCCGCTCGACCTCGGGCAGCCGGTCGAGCGCGGCGGTGGTCGCCGCAAGTGCGATTCGCGCCGCGTCCCCGAGGGGATAGCTGAAGGCTCCGGTGGAGATCGCCGGGAACGCGACCGTCCTGCACTCGAGCTCGGCCGCGATCTCGAGCGACCGGGTGTAGCACGACGCCAGGAGCTCCGGCTCGCGGTACGACCCGCCGCGCCAGATGGGCCCAACGGCGTGGATCACATACCGAGCCGGCAGGTTCCCCGCAGACGTGGCCTTGGCACCGCCGGTGTCGCAGCCACCGAGGAGACGGCACTCCTCGAGGATCGACGGGCCGCCGGCGCGATGGATCGCGCCGTCCACGCCGCCGCCCCCCAGCAGCGACGAGTTGGCCGCGTTGACAATCGCATCCGCTGTGAACTTCGTGATGTCGCCTTCCGCGAGCGCGATCCGGTGCCGGCTCACCATCGGGGACAGGATAAATCCTGTCCCCGGTTGCGGTGAGTCGTCGGCCCACGTCATGCGGCACGCGGCCGGTCCGGTGCGGGCTGCGCACGACGCGCGGCCTCGCGGGCCTCGCGCCGGACGCGCAGCTCGATCACCTTGGCCGAGCGCTTCTCGCTCGGCAGCGGCCTCCCGCCCCGCTCCTCCCTTTCACTCGTAGGGCGCCGCGGCGCCCCCGAGGAATCAGAGGGCACCGCGGGAGAAGTCCGCGCGTTCTCGCGCGTGCCGGGGAGCGGCGCCGACTGCGGCGCCAGGCGCCGGCTGATTCGCTGCAGATAGGTCATCGGTGACACCTCCTTTCGGGTTGGTGGGTCGCTGGGTTGCGATACTCGAATGCGTTGGTGGGCTTCAGGACCGGGTTCGTGCTGCTCGCTACGGTCGTCACGCTCGGCGGCCCGGCCTCCGGCGCCCGAGCCGCCGGCCCAGCCCCGGCGGGCGTCGCTGAGCTACGCGCCTTGCTCGTCGCCGCCCATGTGCCACTCGCCAGAGGCGCGACTCCCGCGGCGCCGTCGTTTCCGGCTGCGTGGACGGCCTTCCAGAGATTCGCGCGCGACGGCGAGCCGAACGACGAGCTTCGCTTCGAGTTCGGGGTCTTCGAGAGCCACTTCTGGGGAACGTCGTTCGAGGTCGAGCTCACGAGCCGGCAGGTGCACCTGGTGGTGCATTTCCCGGTAGCCGCGTACATCGCCATCACGCGCAACCTCAGGGCGACGCCGTGCGTGCCCGGCGCCGGATGCGCCTTCCGCTGCTTCTTCACGGGCGACGATGCGCTCGTCCCGCGCCCCTGCCGCGTAACGCCTGAGGGCTACCGGGTCGGGGACATGACGCTCTCGGAGCGGCGGAGCACGCCCTGGATCGAAGGCGTCGAGTCGTCGCCGGTCTTCCGGGCGCTGCTGGCGCAGCATGTCCGCCCGGACGGCTTCGAGGTCTGGGCCGGGTGACGCCGTGCTCGCTGATGGTGTGAGAACCGTTTCGGCCAGGTCCGAAATGGCCGTCAAAGGAGCTACCGTGAGCGGTAGGCGTGGTGCTCCGGCTGCTCCTCCTCACCGCGCTCGCCCTTGCGGTCGGCGCGGCCCCTGCTGGTGCGCGTCAGCCTGCAACAGGCCAGGTCGCGCGCATCGACCACGTCGCCGACGGCGACACCGTGGACCTCACGAACGGTGCCAAGGTGCGCCTCGTGCAGATCGACACGCCCGAGGTCTACTTCACGCCGGAGTGCTACGGCAAGCAGGCCTCCTCGATCACGAAACGGCTGCTGCCGCCGGGGACTCTCGTCCGTCTGCTGCCGGAGCCGGCGACGGACTCGGTCGACCGGTACGGGCGGCTGCTGCGCTACGTCATCCGCGTGCGCGACGGGCTGAACGTCAACGTCCAGCTCGTCCGCAGCGGCGCGGCGGCGCCGTACTTCTACGACGGGCGCCGCGGGCAGTGCGGGTCTCTGCTCGACCGGCTCGCACGAACGGCGCGCACGCGCCACCTGGGACTGTGGGGCGCCTGTCCGCACACGCCGTACGACCCGAACCGCAAGGTCGCAGCGCGACCGTTGAGCTGAAGCGGGGACTTCCGGATTCGAACTGGTTTTCCGCGCTGAGGGGTCGACGACGGGGCAAAGGCTCCGGCGGCAGGGCTCGAAGTGAAGCCCACCCGTTTCTCCTCTCTAGGTTGTCCAAGCCACTCGCCTACTCTTCGACCCTGGATCGGTGATCCACCGTCATACGTGGAGGAGCTTTTGAGCCCGACGCCTCTTCATCCGTCGAAAAACTCCAGGCGAAAGCCGACCTGTAATGCCGCTCTACATCGATCGGGGATCTGCCGGGCGATAAACGCGCAGAAAAGGAATGTTCGGCCCCGCCTGAACGTTTCAATAGTTGCGACATCAACCAAGGAGACGAGAAGTGAAGAACGGCATCCATCCCGAGCTACACCTGGCCCACGTGACGTGCGCGACCTGCGGCACCGAGCTGACCACCCGCTGGGCCGCCGGCGACCGCACCATCGAGACATGCTCGCAGTGCCACCCCGTCTACACCGGCCGCGCCGCGCGTACGACCGGCGGCAACCGCATCGAGCGGTTCGAGCGCCGGCGTGCTGCAGCACTTCAGTAGTTGAAGCTACTATGGAGTCCGTAGCTTCGAACGGAAGGGTGATTTGACGTGAGCTCATTGCTCCTCGTACCTCTCGACGACCTCGTCGTCTTCCCGAACATGAACGTGACCATCGCCGTCGACGTCGGCGACGAGGAGCGCGTGCTGCTCGTTCCCCGACACGAGGGCGCCTACGCGAAGGTCGGCACCGTCGCCCAGGTGGGCGAGCGCGTGCGCATGCCCGGCGGCGGCCGGGCGGTCAGCCTCGAGGGCCTGCACCGGGCCGAGCTCGGCGCGGCCCACACAGACCCGCAGGGGAACCTCCGGGTCGAGGTCACGGAGCGGCCCGACGAGGAGCCGCCCCGCATCCAGACGCGCGAGCTCGAGACCGAGTACCGCGCAACCGTCGAAGAGATCCTCGAGCTTCGCGGCGACGACGGCCGTATCTCGTCGTTCGTCCGCGCGATCCGCGACCTCGGCGCGCTCGCCGACACGGCGGCGTACGCCCCGGATCTCACCTTCGACCAGAAGATCGAGCTGCTCGAGACGGTGGACGTCGCCGAGCGGCTGCGGCTCTCCCTCAAGCTCCAGCGGGAGCGCCTCGCCGAGCTGCAGGTCCGGCAACGCATCCGCGAGGACGTCGAGGAGGGCGCCGCCAAGCAGCAGCGCGAGTACGTCCTGCGGAAGCAGATGGAGTCGATCCGCAAGGAGCTCGGCGAGGACGATGCGTCCGTCGCCGAGGACTACCGCACGAAGATCGCCGAGGCCGGCATGCCGGAGAAGGTCCGCGAGCAGGCCGAGCGCGAGGCCGCGCGGCTCGAGCGGATGGGCGACCAGAGCGCGGAGTCGTCGATGATCCGCACCTACCTCGACTGGCTCCTCGCCGTGCCGTGGTCGAAGCGCTCCGAGGAGCGACTCGACCCCGTGCACGCGCGTGAGGTGCTGGACGCGGACCACGCGGGGCTCGAGGACGTCAAGGACCGCATCGTCGAGTACCTGGCCGTCCGCAAGCTCCGCCAGGAGCGCGGCATCGCCGAGGACAAGCGCTCGGGCGCGATCCTGACGCTGATCGGGCCTCCGGGCACCGGCAAGACCTCGATCGGCGAGTCGGTGGCGCGGGCGCTGAACCGCGAGTTCGTCCGCATGTCGCTCGGCGGCGTGCGCGACGAGGCGGAGATCCGCGGCCACCGCCGGACCTACATCGGCGCGCTGCCGGGCCGGCTCGTCCGCGCCCTGCGCGACGCGGGAACCATGAACCCGGTGATCCTGCTCGACGAGGTCGACAAGGTCGGCGCCGACTGGCGCGGCGACCCGTCGGCCGCCCTGCTCGAGGTGCTCGACCCGGCTCAGAACCACTCGTTCCGCGACCACTACCTCGACGTCGAGCTCGACCTGTCGGAGGTCGTGTTCCTGGCGACCGCCAACGTCGCCGACACGATCCCCGCCCCGCTGCTCGATCGGATGGAGGTCATCCGTTTCGACGGCTACACCGTCGACGAGAAGGTCGAGATCGCGAAGGGCTACCTGTGGCCGCGCCAGCGCGACCGCGCGGGGCTGCTCGAGGAGGAGGTCTCGATCGGCAACGTCGAGCTGGAGACCATCGTCACCCAGTACACGCGCGAGGCCGGCGTCCGGCAACTCGAGCGCGAGCTGGGGAAGCTGCTCCGCAAGACCGCGACCAAGCTCACCACGGGCGACCTGACCCCGCCGATCACGATCGACGAGGCGGCGATCCGCGACGGGCTCGGCAAGCAGCGCTTCTACCAGGAGGCGGCCGAGCGGACTGCGGTGCCCGGTGTCGCGACCGGCCTGGCCGTGACCGGCACCGGCGGCGACGTCCTGTTCATCGAGGCGACCCAGATGAACGGCAGCGAGGGCCTCGTCCTCACCGGCCAGCTGGGCGACGTGATGAAGGAGTCGGCGCGCATCGCACTGTCCTATGTGCACTCGCACGCGGCCGAGCTCGGGATCGGCGAGGACGCCTTCGACGGCTCGAGCTTCCACGTCCACGTCCCGGCAGGCGCGATCCCGAAGGACGGCCCGAGCGCCGGCATCACGATGACGACCGCGCTCGCGTCGCTCCTGACCGGGCGGCCGGTGCGCC
Source organism: uncultured Actinomycetes bacterium (assembly GCA_963792135.1). Lineage (GTDB taxonomy): Bacteria > Actinomycetota > Thermoleophilia > Gaiellales > Gaiellaceae > PALSA-600. Next base: position 90,454 of record CAWBVD010000013.1, read on the forward strand.
ACACGGTCGGCATGACGGGCGAGGTCACGCTCCAGGGCCGGGTGCTGCCGATCGGCGGCCTCAAGCAGAAGGCACTCGCCGCCCATGCCGCGGGGCTCACCGACGTCATCATCCCGGAGCGCAACCGGGCCGACCTGGACGACATCCCGGCGGAGGTGCGCGAGCAGCTCACCTTCCATCCGGTGATGCAGCTCGGCGAGGTGCTCGAGCTCGCGCTCGAGCCGCAGCCGGCGCATGCGCTGTCGTAGCTGTACCCCGCTCCCCGAGGAGGTCCGCCGCGTGGCGGACCTCCTCGAGCGCCGCTGGACGCTGTCGATCCTCGTCGCGTCGCACGAGGGGGCGGTGCGCTTCAACGAGTTCCTGCAGATGCTCGGGCCGGTTCCGCCGGCCACGTTGACGAGCCGGCTCGCCGAGCTCGAGCACGCCGACATCCTCGACCGCGTGGTCGTCCCGGCGCGGCCGCCGCGCGTCGAGTACCACCTGACGGCCCGCGGGCGGCGGCTCGGAACGATCCTGGCGGCACTCCAGGCTTTCGCACTCGCGGAATAGCGTCAGACGCGCTCGAGCCCGACGTAGTTCTCGGCGAGCGATGTCGCCGCGGCGGCCGAGGTCGTCAAGTAGCGCAGCTGCGACAGCTGCAGCGCGCGGCCGAACTCGCCGCCGTCGTCGTCGCGGTGGAGCATCGAGGTCATCCAGTACGAGAAGTGCTCGGCCCGCCAGACGCGCCGCAGGCAGGCCTCCGAGTACCCGTCGAGACCCGTGCCGTCGCCGCGTGCGTACCAGGCCGTGATCGCCTCGGCCAGGATCCTCACGTCGGCGATCGCCAGGTTGAGCCCCTTCGCGCCGGTCGGCGGGACGATGTGGGCGGCGTCGCCGGCGAGGAAGAGCCGCCCGTACTGCATCGGCTCTGCGACGAAGCTGCGCATACCGGTGACCCCCTTCTCGACCACGGGGCCCTCGGCGAGCGTCCAGCCATCGACCCCGAGGCGGGTCTGCAGCTCGGCCCAGATCCGGTCGTCGGGCCACTCCGCGATGTCCTCGTCGTGACGGACCTGGACGTAGAGGCGCGAGAGCTCGGGCGAGCGGAGGCTGAGGAGCGCGAACCCGCGCTCGTGGTGGGCGTAGACGAGCTCGTCGCTCGACGGCGCGACCGCGGCCAGGATCCCGAGCCAGCCGTACGGATACTCGCGCTCGTAGGTCCGCAGCACGCCGGCGGGGATCGACGAGCGCGAGACGCCGTGGAAGCCGTCGCAGCCCGCGACGAGGTCGCACTCGAGCTCCTGCTGCCCGCCCTCGTGCGTGAAGCGGATCCCGGGCAGCTCGCTTTCGAGGTCGTGGAGCGAGACGCCGTCGACGTCGAAGAGGAGCGGCGCCCCGGTCTCGAGCCGTGCGGCGATCAGGTCCTTGACGACCTCCGTCTGGCCGTAGATCACGATCGAGCGCCCGCCGGTCAGGTCGCTGAGCGGGATGCGGTGGCGCTCGCCGTCGAACTGCAGCTCGATCCCGTGGTGGACGATGCCTTCGCGCTGCATCCGGTCGCCGACGCCTGCCTCGACCAGCAGGTCGGCCGTCCCCTGCTCGAGCACCCCGGCACGGATCCGGTGCTCGACGTAGTCGCGGCTTCGGTTCTCGAGGATGACGGTCTCGATCCCGGCCCGCTCGAGCAGCCGGCCGAGGGTCAGCCCGGCCGGGCCGGCGCCGACGATCCCGACTTGCGTCCGCATCAGCCGGCGGCGCGCTCGAACAGCGCCGCCTGCCCCTGCCCCACCCCCACGCAGAGCGTGGCGAGCCCGTAGCGGCCGCCGCGGCGGCCGAGCTCGTGCAGCAGCGAAACGACGAGCCGGGCGCCGCTCATCCCCAGCGGGTGCCCGAGCGCGATCGCGCCGCCGTTGACGTTCACCTTCCCGGGGTCGAGACCGAGCTCGCGGATCACCGCGACGCTCTGCGACGCGAACGCCTCGTTCAGCTCCACCAGGTCGAGGTCGGCCGCCGTCAGACCGGTGCGCTCGAGCAGCCGGCGTACCGCCGGGATCGGACCGATGCCCATGACGCGTGGATCGACGCCCGCGACGGCGCTGCCGGCGAAGACGCCGAGGGGTTCCGCGCTCAGGGCACGTGCCCGCTCCTCGGAGGCGATCACGAGCGCGGCGGCGCCGTCGTTCACGCCGCTCGAGTTGCCCGCCGTGACGCGAGCCGCCCGGGCGAAACGCCGGCTTGAGCGTCGCGAGCTTCTCGGCGCTCGTCTCGGGGCGCGGGTGCTCGTCGCGCTCGACCTCGCCGACCGGGACGAGCTCGTCGGCGAAGCGGCCGGCCTCGTTCGCCGCGGCCCAGCGCTGCTGCGACGCGAGGGCAAAGGCGTCCTGGTCCTCGCGCGAGACCTCCCAGCGCTCGGCCACGTTCTCGCCCGTCTCCCCCATCGACTCGAGCGGGAAGCGCTCCTCGAGACGCGGGTTCGGGAAGCGCCAGCCGAGCGTCGTGTCGTAGACCGTCCGGTCGCCGCGCGCCCAGGGCGCGTCGGGTTTCGCCATGGCAAGCGGCGCCCGGGTCATCGACTCGACCCCGCCCGCGACGAAGAGGTCGCCGTCGCCCGCGATGACCGCGTGGCAGGCCCCGACCACGGCCGCCAGGCCCGACGCGCAGAGCCTGTTCACCGTAACTCCGGCGACGGACTCGGGCAGTCCCGCGAGCAGCGCCCCCATCCGGGCCACGTTGCGGTTGTCCTCGCCCGCCTGATTCGCACAGCCGAACCAGACGTCCTCGATCTCGCCCGCGTCCACGCCGGCCCGCTCGACGGCAGCGGCGATCGCGATCCCCGCGAGATCGTCCGGCCGCACGCCCGCAAGCCCGCCCCCGTACCGCCCGATGGGCGTCCGCACCGCCGAGATCACGACCGCCCTAGGCATGTTCCGAACCTCCACCCACAGGTGGCTCATTCGGGCACGTCCTCCTCGAGCACGCGCTGGGCGATGGCGAAGGCGGCGTTGGCGGCGGGGACGCCGCAGTAGACGGCGCTTTGCAGGAGAACCTCCTTGATCTCGTCGTCGGTGAGACCGGTGCGGCGGGCGGCTCGGAGGTGCATCGCGAGCTCCTCGTCGCGGCCGAGGGCGATCAGGGCGGTGATCGTGATCGCGCTGCGGATGCGGCGGTCGAGGCCGGGGCGCGTCCAGATCTCGCCCCAGGCATAGCGGGTGATCAGATCCTGGAACTCGGCGGTGAGCTCGGTCGTCCCCGCGACGGCGCGGTCGACGTGGGCGTCGCCGAGGACGGCACGACGTACCTCCATGCCGCGCTCGTAGGTCACGACGGATCCCCGCGGTACGCAGCCAGCGCGCGGTCGACGAAGGCTCCGGCGGCTCCGAGGTAGCTCTCGGGATCGAGCGTCTCGCCGCCGAAGAACACCCGCTGCTCGCTCATGATCGCGCCGCCGGTCAGGTCGAGGTTCGCCCGCATCCGAGCGACGTCGACCTCGAGCCCGTCCAGCGTCTCCCGCACCGCGGCGGCCGCTCCCCCTGCATACGCGAGCGCGTCCGACAGCGCCCCCCACTCCGACTGCCACGAGCCGAGCGCCCGCTCGTGCTCCTGGACGAGCGCGGCCGTCAGCACCGACGCGGCCGCGTTCGCTCGACGGGCGCAGGCGACGGCCACCGCCGAGCCGACCGGGTTCCGCTTGTGCGGCATCGTCGAGGAGCCGCCCGCGCCCGGAGGCTCGTGCACCTCGCCGACCTCCGTCTGCTCGAGCAGCGCCACGTCGAGCCCGATCTTCGCGCAAACGCCCGCGGCGACCGCGAGCGCACCGCCCAGCTCGGCGACGCGCGTCCGGTCGGTGTGCCACGGCAGCCCCGGCTCGGGCAGCTCGAGCTCGTGCGCGTAGAGCCGCGCCACCTCGAGCGCCGCCGGGCCGAGCGCCGCGAGCGTTCCCGCCGCTCCTCCCAGCTGGGCCGCAAACCGCGTCCTGCCCAGCCGGTCGCGCGCCGCGAGCACCGCGAGCAGCCACCCTGCCGCCTTCAGCCCGAACGTGGTCGGCACCGCCTGCTGGAGCAGAGTCCGCGCCGCCATCGGCGTGTCCCGGTGCGCCGCCGCCAGCCGGGCGCACGCCGCCGCAACCCCGTCCAGCTCCTCGACGATCAGCCCGACGACTTTGCGCGCGACCAGCATCGCCGCGCTGTCGACGATGTCCTGGCTCGTCGCGCCGTAGTGCACATAGTCGGCTGCCTCGCCGCCGACTGCGGCGCGCAGCGCGCGCACGAGCGGCTCAGCCGGGTTCCCCGACCGACGCCCGGCCTCCAGCACCGCCTCGACGTCGATGCGATCCACATCGCAGGCGCCCGCGATCGGGCCGGCGACGTGAGCCGGGATCACGCCCGCGATCGCCTCCGCGTTCGCGAGCGCGCGCTCGGCCTCGAGCATCGCCTCCACCCAGGCGCGGTCGGAAACCGCAGCGCGCAGCGCCGGCGGCACGAGCACGGCCTCGAGAGTCACGGCTCGAAGAACACCGTCTCGTCGGGCCCCTGGAGGCGGATGTCGAACCGAAGCGCGTCCGGCCCCTCCCGTACCGCCACGAGCGTCGCGCGCCGCTCCGGGTCGACCGCCGACAGCACCGGATCGGCCGCGTTCGCCTCCGGCTCGTCGGGGAAGTACATCCGCGTCACGACCTGCTTCAGCAGCCCGCGCGCGAACACCGCCACCTCGAGGTGCGGCGCCTGAATGCCGCCCTCCGGCTTCACGGTCACAAAGCTGAAACGGCCACCGTCGCGCGTGTCGCTCCGGCCGAAGCCCACATCCGGGTGCCACACCTCGACCAGCGCGTCGGTCACCGCCTCCCCCACGCCGTCGAGGACGAAGCCCCCGACCCGCAGCGCGCCCGGCGAGCCCGGCGCAGCCAGCTCCGGGCCGTAGCAGTCCATCAGCCCGATGTGCAGGAACGGCCCCACGGTCTGCGACGGCGTCCTCACGCGTGCTCCTCCTCGAACGGCGTCGCGCGCAGCACGATGTCGAAGCGGAAGCCGAGGGCCGTGTCGGGGATCGTCGTCTCGAGATCGAAGCGGGAGATCAGCCGCTCCCGCGCCCGCTCGTCGCGGATCGAGCCGAAGATCGGGTCATACGGGAAGAGCGGATCGTCCGGGAAGTACATCTGCGTCACGAGCCGCTGCGAGAACGCGCGCCCGAAGAGCGAGAAGTGGATGTGCGCCGGCCGCCACGCGTTCGGGTGGTTTCCCCACGGGTAGGCGCCGGGCTTGATCGTGACGAAGCGGTAGCACCCCTCCGAGTCGGTGAGGCAGCGGCCGGCGCCGTCGAAGTTCGGATCGAGCGGCGCATCGTGCCGGTCGACGTCGTGTCGGTAACGGCCGGCTGCGTTGGCCTGCCAGATCTCGACCAGCGAGTCCCGCACCGGCCGGCCGTCCTCCTCGAGCAGGCGGCCGCTCACGACGATCAGCTGGCCCTGCGGCCTGCCCTCGTGCCGCGACGTCAGGTCCGCGTCCGCCGCCGACACCCGATCGTGCCCGTACACCGGCCCCGTCAGCTCCGACATCGTCTCCGGAAGCGGGAGGAGAGGCTTCAGCGGCGCCCGCAGCCGCGTCCCCACGTACGCCTCGAAGAGGTAGGGCGGGTCGACGTCCGTCATGCGGCCTCGAACACGTGCTCCCGCATCCAGTCCGAGAACGAGTCGCGGTCGCGGCTGATCGCATCCCACGCGACGTAGAAGGAGTTGTCCCGGTCGTAGTAGCCGTGCGCGTACGACGGATGCGCGCCACGCGGCGCCGGCGCAACCGCCGTGATCGCCCAGCCCGGGATGACGACGGCCCCCGGCCGGGGCTCGAGCTCGTCGACGACCTCCTCCACCGTCACGAGCGACCGCGCCGACGCGAGCACGACCTCCTTCTGCACGCCCGGGATCCCCCAGAGCTGGACGTTGCCGAGCCGGTCGGCCTGCTGCGCGTGGACGATCCCGACGTCCGGCCGGAGCGCGGGCACCGCCGCCAGCTTCTCGCCCGTGAACGGGCACTCGATCTGCGCCACGCGCGTCCGAGCCGCGAGATCCGTCCCCTCGTACCCGCGCAGCACCCCGAACGGCAGGTTGGCGGCGCCGGCCGCCCACGCCGTCGCCAGCCCGGCGTGCGAGTGCTCCTCGAGCTCGAGCGGCTCCGGCCACCCGTGCTCGACGGCGTCGCGGAAGCGGTGCAGCGAGCCGACGCCCGGGTTGCCGCCCCAGGAGAAGACGAGCTTCCGCGCGCAGCCCGCGCCGATCAGCTGGTCGTAGATCAGATCGGGCGTCATCCGGATCAGCGTCAGCCCGCGGCGGCCCTGGCGCGCAACCTCGTGCCCGGCGGCGTACGGGATCAGGTGCGTGAAGCCCTCCAGGGCCACGGTCTGGCCGTCGCCGACCAGCTCGGCGACGGCCTCTCTGAGCGTGACGACGTCGGCCATCGACCTAGAAGGGGAAGGGGTGGGTTCCGCTCTGGACGGTGATCCAGCGCAGCTCGGTGAACTCGTCGACGACCGCCTGCCCGCCGAAGCGGCCGAAGCCGGAGTCCTTCACGCCGCCGAAGGGCATCTGCGGCTCGTCGCCGACCGGCTGGTCGTTGACGTGGACGATCCCCGCCTCGAGCTGCTGGGCGAGCGCAAAGCCACGGTCGGGGTCGGACGTGATGATCCCCGACGAGAGGCCGTAGCTCGTCGCATTGGCCCGCTCGACCGCGGCCTCCGGCGAGTCGACGACCTCGATCGCCGCCACCGGCCCGAACGTCTCCTGCTGTGCGAGCTCCGTGCTCGCCGGCACGTCCGCGAGCAAGGTCGCCTGGAAGCACGACCCGACCGCCTCGCCGCCCGCGAGCACCTTCGCCCCCGCAGCCACGGCTTCCTCGACGCGCCGCCGCACGGTCGCGACCGCGTCCTCGTTGATCAGCGGCCCGATGATCGTGTCCATCTCCTTCGGGTCGCCGAGCTTCAGGCCGGCGGTCTTCTCGGCCAGCCGGGACGTGAACTGGTCGGCGATCGGGCGCTCGACGATGATCCGCCGTGCCGACATGCAGATCTGCCCCTGGTGCAGGTAGGCGCCGAACGCCGCCGCCGAGACGGCGTAGTCGAGGTCGGCGTCCGCCAGCACCACCAGCGGGTTGTAGCCGCCCAGCTCGAGCACGACGCGCTTGAGCTGGCGCCCTGCCGCCTCCGCGAGGCGGCGCCCGGTCGCGGTCGAGCCCGTGAAGTTGATGCGGCGAACGGCCGGGTTCTCGACCAGCTCGTCGCCGATCGGCCCCGCCTCGCCGGGAGCATGCGTGACGATGTTCAGCACGCCCGCCGGCAGCCCGGCCTCGGCGAAGATCTCGCCCCAGAGCAGCCCCCCGACGTACGGCGACCACTCCGACGGCTTCAGCACGACCGTATTGCCCAGTGCAAGCGGCGCGGCGATCGAGCGCGCCGAGAGGATCAGCGCCGCGTTCCACGGCGCGATCGCGCCGACGACGCCGACCGGCTTTCGGATTCCCATCGCGAGCGTCCCCGGATGGTCGGACGGGATCACCGTCCCGAGCGGCGCGTACGCGAGCGCCGCCGCCTGGCGGAAGAGGCCGGCCACGAACCCCATCTGGAACATGCCGAAGCCGAACGTGCAGCCCGTCTCGCGGGCGAGCCACGAGACGACCTCGTCGCGCCGGCTCTCGAGGATGTCGGCCGCGGCGAGGAAGATCCGCTGGCGCTCGGCCGGCACCGACTGCGCCCAGCCGGGCGCGGCCGAAGCCGCCGCGGCCACGGCGGCGGCGGCGTCCTCCCGCGTCCCGGCGGCAACCCGCGCCACCGTGTCGCCCGTGAACGGATCGGCGTCCTCGAAGGCCCCGCCCCCGCTCACCCACTCTCCGCCGATGAAGTGCCCGAGCTCGCGCACCTCAGCTTCAACGCTCGTCATCCCGTGCTCCTTTCGACTAGGAAACGCCCTACGGGCAGCAGCTGGATCGAGTAGCGGTCGCGCAGCGTCCCCCAGAGCCCGCGCGGCAGGAGCAGCGCGAACAGGATCGCCGCCATCCCGAGGCCCACGAGATACCACACGCCGCTCGACCCCCAGTGGTTCTGGATCAGGAAGAGCACGATCGCGCCGAGGATCGGCCCCTCGAAGGTGCCCAGCCCGCCCACGAGCACCATGAAGATCATGTACGCGGTGTAGTTGACGCCGAAGATCGACCCGGGCTCGATGAACAGCGTGTTCGCCAGGGTCATCGCGCCCGCGCCGCCGCAGCCGGCCGCCGCGAGCACGAACAGGATCCGCTTTCCGGCGACCACGCGCACGCCGACCGACGCCGCCGCGTCCTCGTCGTCGCGGATCGCCTGCAGCGAGGCGCCGAGCCGGCTGCGCAGCAGCACGAACAGCACCGCCAGGAAGAACGCCGTCATCCCGAGCGTCAGCCAGTAGGTGTACGACTGGCGCGCGTCGGGCGAGTAGTAGTTGAGCGCGATCAGCGACGTCCCGGTACCGGCGCCGAGCGAGTGGTCGAACGAGACGAGGATCGCGGCGACCTCGGCCAGCACCCACATCCCGATCGCGAACTGGGCTCCGCGGAACCGCAGTACGAGATACGAGACCGGCAGCGAGATCGCGCCGCAGAAGAGCGTCGCGACGATCATCGCCCGGTACGGGTTCATGCCGTGGTTGACGAGCCAGACGGTGCCGTACGCGCCGAGTCCGATGAAGCCCTGCTGGCCGATCGAGACCAGGCCGCCGAAGCCGGCGAGCGCGTTCCACATCGCCGCCATCAGGACGAGGATCAGGAGCGTCGTCAGCTTCTGGGTCGAGGTCTGGCCGAGCGCCACCGGGACGAAGACAAGTGCGATCACGAACAGGCCGAAGCCCGCCGTGAACCCCGCCGAGACCGGCGTCCAGCGAGCGAGCCGTTCATACCGCAGGCCTCACGCGGAAGATGCCGCCGTGCGGCGAGGCGAGCACGGCGAGGAACACGAGATGGCCGGCGAGCACGGAGTACTGCGGGTTGATCTGCGCGCCCACGGTCTGCGCGACGCCGAGCACGATCCCGCCGGCGAGCGTTCCCCAGAGCGACCCGAAGCCGCCGATCACCACCGCCTCGAACGCGAAGATCAGCTGCGTCGGCCCCGAGAACGGGTCGAAGGTCGACCGCATCGCGAGGAACATCCCGGCGATCGCCGCGGTCGCGACCGCGATCGCCGTCGCCCGCGCGTACACGCCGCGCGAGTCGATGCCGACGAGCTCCGCCGTGTCCGGATCCTGCGCCGTCGCGCGCATCTGCCGCCCGGCCTGCGTGCGCGACAGGAAGAGCTGCAGCCCGCCGAGGATCCCCACCGCGACGGCGAGGATCAGCGCGCCGAGCGCCGAGATCGACACCTCGTTGGAGATCTGCCAGCTCGCGGTGACGAGGCCGCCGGCGTTCCCGCCGAGCGAGCGGACGTCGGGCGAGAACTTCTCGAGCAGGAGGTTCTGGATCACGATCGAGAGCCCGAACGTCGCCAGCAAGGGCACCAGCACGCCGGAGCGGAGCGCGCGGTCGAGCATCACCCGCTGGAGGCCGTAGCCCGCGATCAGCATCACCGGCAGCACCGGCACGAGCGCGATGAACGCCGAGACGTTCCAGTGGTCGAGCACGACCAGGATCAGGTACGCGCCGAGCACGGCGATGTCCCCGTGCGCGAGGTTGATGATCCGCATCACGCCGAACATCAGCGCCAGCCCGCAGGCGAGCAGCGCGTAGTAGCCGCCGAGCAGCACGCCCTGGATCACCGCGTTGAGCCAGGTCACTGGGCGGCCCTCCGGCGCAGGCCGAAGTACGCGTCGGTGATCTGCTCGCGCGTCAGCTCGCTCCCGCCCTCCAGCACGAGCCGGCCCTCGAGCATGCAGACGACGCGGCCGGCGACCGACGTCGCGCGCGCGAGGTCCTGCTCGACCACGAGCATCGTGGTCCCGGCTGCGACCAGCGCTTCGAGCGAGCGGTAGACCGCCTCGACCGCGATCGGCGCGAGGCCGAGCGAGACCTCGTCGAGCAGGAGCAGGCGCGGGTTCGTCATCAGCGCGCGGCCGATCGCCGTGGCCTGCTGCTCGCCGCCGGAGAGGTTGGCCGCGCGGCGGGAGCGAAGAGGCTTCAGGAGCGGAAACGCGTCGTACACCATGTCGACGGTCCAGGACCCGGGTCGTTCCGCCACGCGCAGGTTCTCCTCCACGGTCAGGGTCGCGAAGAGGCGGCGGCCCTCCGGGACGAGCGCGATCCCCATCCGCACGCGGTCGTGCGCGCGGACGCGCGTGATATCGGCGCCGTCGAAGAGAACGCGGCCGGCCGACGGTCGATGGGCGCCCGCGATCGTGCGCAGCAGGGTGGTCTTGCCGGCCCCGTTCGCGCCCACGAGGGCAACCACCTCGCCCGCGGCCACCTCGAGCGACACGCCGCGCACCGCCGGCAGCAGTCCGTGGCGCGCCTCGATCCCTTCGAGCATGAGCAGCATAGGCAATCATTGCTCATGAGTCCGTCGACCACGCCATGCCGACCCCCGAGGTAGGCGTCCACGACGGCCGCGTCACGCATCACCTCGTGCGGGTCGCCCTGCGCGATCACCCGGCCGGCGTCGAGGGCGACGAGCCGCTCGACGACCTGGACGAGCACGTGGACGATGTGCTCGATCCAGACGATCGCGACGCCGCGGGCCCGCACCTCCCGGATCGTCGCGACGAGCTCCTCGGCCTCGGCGTCGGTCAGGCCGGCGCCGATCTCGTCGAGGAGCAGCACGACCGGGTTCGTTCCGAGCGCCCGCGCCAGCTCGAGCTTCTTGCGGTCGAGGAGGCCGAGGCTCTCGGCGCGCCGGTTGGCGAGCTGCGTCAGCCCGCAGAGCTCGAGCACCTCGATGCAGCGCGCGTAGGCGGCGCTCCCCCGCAGCCCGCCGCCGGTGGCGCTGCCGACGTAGACGTTCTCGAACACCGTGAGGTCACCGAACGGCCGCGGCACCTGGTGCGCCCGGCCGATGCCCAGCCGGCAGCGGCGCGCGACGCCGGCGCGTGTCACATCCTCGCCGCGGAACAGCACCGTCCCCGCCGACGGGCGAAGCGCTCCCGAGAGCACGTTCAGGAGCGTCGTCTTCCCGGCGCCGTTGGGGCCGACGATGCCGACTGCATCGCCGGCCCCCACCGCGAAATCCACGCCGTCGAGCACGACGAGCGCCCCGAAGCGCCGGCGGATCCCGGAGGCGGCAAGGATCGGTGCCGATTCCGACCCCACGATGAATCGAGCCTACGCGTTGTACGGCTTGAGCTTGGCCTGGATCGGGACGTTGTGGTCGTCGGTGTGCTCGCAGAAGACCCACTGCAGCTTGAACGGGCCGCCCTTGGCCTTGAGCCACTGGCCGCCGGGGATCGGTGTCTGCACGACGTTCGGCACCGGGCCCTTGCCCCACTGGAGATGCCCGACCGGCGTCACCACCGACAGCGTCTTCATCGCGTTCGCGACCAGCGACTTGTCCTTCGGGTTCCCGCTGGCCTTGAGCGCCGCCACGCCGACGTCGAAGAGCGCGAGGCTCGGCCCCATCTGCTGGTTCCACTGCTTCTTCGTCTGCGCGGTGTAGCCGGCCGCGAGCTGCTTGTTCGTCACCGCGGCGAGCGGCGAGTGATACGGCCACGTCGGCCCCCAGTAGGCGCCGCTCGCGAGGTCGTAGCCGAGCGAGCCGAGCGCCTCGACCTGCGAGGCGAACAGTCCCGTTTTCGCAATCTGGGCGATCTTGATCTGCTTCGTCAGCCCCTGCTGCGCAGCCTGCCGCCAGAAGGTCGCGAAGTCGGGCGGGATCGGGAAGGTGTTGAAGATCTGGATCCCGGCCTGCTTGAACTTCGTGATCTGCGCCGTGTAGTCGTTCGTCCCGTCCTGGTAGGCGCCGGGGTCGACGATCTTGTAGCCGGCCTTCTCGAGGAGCGGCCCGAGCGAGGCACGGATCGCGTTTCCGTCGGCGTCGTTCGGCCACATCACGCCGACGACCTTGTTCGTCTTGACCTGGGGCCACAGGTGGGTATACGTGTTGAAGAAGTTCGCGACCCCGAAGCAGAAGTGGTAGGTGAAGCGGAACGGCGAGGGCTTCCCCGGCTTCGCACCGCGGCCGAAGTACCACGCCTCCCACGGCACGACCGTGGAGATGCACGGGACGCCCGCCGCCTCGCACGCGTCGGAGACCGGGTTCACGACCTCGGGGGTCGAGGTCGTCAGCATCAGGTCGACCTTCTCGGAGTTGATCAGGTCGTTCGCCGCCTGGGCGGACACGCTCGGGCGTCGACTGGCCGTCCTTGTTCACGACCTCGACCGAGTACGTCGTCCCGCCGATGGTGAGCCCCTTCGCGAGCGCGGCCTTCGCCAGCCCGAGCACGTACGGGTCGGGCTCGCCGAAGCCCGAGGCCGGGCCCGTGAGCGGGCTCACGAAGCCGATCTTGATCGTCTGGTCGGCCTGGGAGACGCGCGGCGCCGCCCAGACCTGGGGCGCGGCGGCTCCGGAGACGGCCAGACCGCCCGCCCCGATTCCTGCGCGCTTGAGCAGCTCCCGCCTGGAAATGCCCTTGCCTTCAGCCATTCGTTCCTCCTGGGGTGTTGAGATCGACCATCCCCGAGCGGCGCAACGCTACGACGCTCCGATTCCGGTTGTCAAGACGCTGTTCCGACTGTTAGAACGCCGGCGACCGTCGACGAGCCTCGCACGCCAGAGCGGCCTCTCGCAGTCGCTGGAGCGCGGCCTGGCGATCCTCTCGGCGTTCAGCTCCGCCCGCCCGCTGCTCGGAGTGAGCGACCTTGCGCGGGAGGTCGGGCTCAGCCGCTCGAGCGCACACCGGTACATCGCCACCCTGGCGGCCCTGGGCTACCTCGAACAGGACCGCGCGACGCGCCGCTACCGGCTCGGGCCGCGCGTGCTCGACCTCGGCTTCTCGGCCATCAATTCGATGGAGCTCCGCGCAGCTCGCGTCCGCCGACCTCCAGGACCTCTCGGACGCGACCGGGCCACACGGTGAACATGGCGGTGCTCGACGGCATCGACATCCTCTACATCGAGCGCTGCCGCAGCTCGAGCCGTAGCCAGCGCGACATCGACCTCAACCTCCACGTCGGCTCGAAGCTGCCCGCCTACTGCACCTCGATGGGCAAGGTGCTCCTCGCCGACCTGCCGCCGGTCGAGCTCGAGGAGCGGCTCGCACAGATGGATCTCGCCAGGCGCGGCCCGAACACCATCACTGCCCGCGCCCGGCTGCGTGAGGAGCTCGCCCGAGTGCGCGTCGAGGGCGTAGCGGTGAACAACGAGGAGCTCGCCTACGGCCTGCGGTCGATCGCGGTCGGCGTCCGCGGTGCGGACGGGAACACCGTGGCCGCCATCAACCTGGCGGTGCACAGCTCGCTCGTCTCGATGGAGTGCCTGCTCTCCGGGCTCGGACCAGCGCTCACCGGAACCGCACGCCACATCTCGTCGCGCCTCGGCTGGCGACCGGGCCGCTGACGCTAACGTGACCGTATGGCCGTCGCAGCCGGACACGACGAGCAGCTCCTGATAGGCGGCGAATGGGTCGAGGCCCGGGGCGGCGCCCGCTTCGACGTCACCGACCCGGCCACCGGCGAGCCCACCGGCTCGGTGCCGGACGCCGGCGCCGATGACGTTCGCGCCGCGATCGACGCGGCCGCGGACGCGTTCCCCGGCTGGAGCGGGCTGGCGGCGATCGAGCGCGCCCGGATCCTGCGCCGCGCGGCCGACCTGATCCGCGAGCGCAAGGACGAGATCGCGCGCGTGATGACGCTCGAGCAGGGCAAGCCGCTCGCGGAGGCCGCGGGCGAGGTCGACTACGCCGCCGGCTTCCTCGAGTGGTTCGGGGGCGAGGCCGAGCGCGTCTACGGCCAGGTCGTGCCGCCGACGAACCCGGGCAGCCGGGTGCTCGTGCTGCGCCAGCCCGTCGGCGTGACGGCCGCGATCACGCCCTGGAACTTCCCCGCCGCGATGATGACGCGCAAGCTCGGCCCTGCGATGGCCGCGGGCTGCACGAGCGTGGTCAAGCCGGCGAGCGCGACCCCGCTCACCGCCGCGCTCGTGCTGCGCGCGATCGAGGACGCGGGCGCCCCTCCGGGCGTCGTGAACCTCGTCACCTCACGCTCGTCCGGGATGGTCGCGGAGACGCTCTTCGGCGACCGCCGCGTCCGCAAGGTGTCGTTCACCGGCTCCACCGAGGTCGGCAAGGAGCTGATCAGGCTGTCCGCGGGCCAGGTGAAGCGGCTCTCGCTCGAGCTCGGCGGCCATGCCCCGTACGTGATCTTCGACGACGCCCCGCTCGAGCAGGCGGTCGACGGCCTGATCGCCTCCAAGTACCGCAACGCGGGCCAGACGTGCGTCTGCGCCAACCGCGCCTACGTCCAGCGCGGCGTCTACGACCAGGTGGTCGACTGCTCACCGAGAAGGTCGGACGGATGCAGGTTGGGCCCGGGCTGCAGCCGGGGGTCGCGATCGGGCCGCTGATCGACGAGCGGGCGCTGGACAAGGTCGACGAGCACGTCCGGAACGCCGTCGGGCACGGCGCGCGCCTGACGGTCGGCGGCGAGCGCCTCACCGGCGGCGACTACGACGGGGGCGCTTCTACGCGCCGACGGTGCTCGTCGACGTGACCTCCGAGATGCTGATCTCGCACGAGGAGACCTTCGGCCCCGTCGCAGCGCTCGCGCCGTTCGACACCGAGGAGGAGGCGATCGCGCTCGCCAACGACACGGTGTACGGGCTCGCGGCGTACTTCCACACGCGGGACTACGCGCGCCTGCTCCGGGTGGCCGAGAAGCTCGAGTACGGCATCGTCGGCGCCAACAGCGGGATCATCAGCTCACCCAACGTACCGTTCGGCGGCGTCAAGGAGTCCGGCTACGGCCGCGAGGGCGGCGCCTTCGGCATCGACGAGTACCTGGACGTGAAGTACATCTTGGTCGGTTCCGTCGCCTAGCCTGCTGACCCGCGGGCCAGGTTGAAACCTGTCCCGTGTTACCGGAAGTTCAGAAGGATCCTCATGTCGTGGGCGTAGTCGGTGGCCTTGAAGCCCTGCGCGTACACGACGTGCGCCCGGTCGTCCGGGCTGTAGACGAAGAGGATGCTCGAGTGCTCGACCTGATAGTCGACGCTCCCGTGGCGCCGGACGGCGATCGCGGTCGGGACGCCGGCCTCGTGCTCGAGCACGCCTATCTGCTTCACCGTCCCGCGCACGCCCACGAACGAGCGGTTGTAGTGATCGAGCCAGTTGCGGATGACGGGCCCGGTGTCGCGGCGCGGGTCGACCGAGACGAACACCACGTCCACCTGCTTGCGCACTGCGGCCGGCACGGTGCGGAGCGCGTAGGCGAGGTAGCTCATCGTGGCCGGGCAGGCATCGGGGCAGTGCGTGTACCCGAAGAAGAGGTACGTGAGCTTCCCCGCCGTCGCGGCTCCGAAGTTGTACGGCTTGCCGGCCGTGTCGGTGAGCGTGAAGTCCGGCTTCACCGGCAGGGGCGTCGGGCACGAGCCCGTGCAGCGCGTTCGCCGGCGTCTCCGGCGCCCCGCTCGACACGGGAGCGGTCGTCGTCGAGGCGTGCTTCGCCGACGAGCCGCAACCCGCAAGCAGGGCCGCGGCGGCGAGCAGCCCTGCTGCCCGCCGCCCCAAAGCCCAACCCTTCACGTGCACCAGAGTAGCCTGGGTCGCCGGGACGAGCCAGCCGCTGCTGGTCGTATAGTGGGGCATCATGCTCCCGGTCCCGGTGGGGCAGGCTTCTCCGGGCTCGCCTGCGCGCTCGTTCTGCTGGGGGGCGCGACCGGACACGCCGCCGTCTCCTCGACCCTCTATGCCGGCTTCGACGCCGACGGCAACATCCGGCTGACGTTCGCCGACGGCACGATGATCGGCACGCCGAGCCCGCCCGGCACCGTCGTCCCTGCCGGCACCTACACGATCCAGGTCAACAACAACGGCCTCGACGACGCGGGCGGCGAGCACTTCTTCCATCTCCTCGGCCCGGGCGTCAACCTCTCCGTCGGCAACAACCTCTACGCGACGCTGACCTGGACGGCGACCTTCCAGCCGAGCTCGACGTACGTCTACCAGGACGACCAGAACCCGACCACGATCCGCGAGGTCTTCGGCACGCCGGGCTCGGGTGCGGGCACCGTCTCGCCGGCGGCGCCGCAGCCGGTGCCGGGCGCGAGCTCTCGGGCTCCGGCAAGAGCGGCACGCCGACCTCGAACGACGTCGTCGGCTCTGCCATCGCTCCCGTTCCGCGGCACGCTCGCCGGGACGGTCGGCCCGACCGGGAAGCTCACGCTCACCGTGAAGGGCAAGCCGGTGACGAGCCTGAAGAGCGGCCGCTACGCGATCGCCGTCACCGACCGCTCGCCGAAGAACGGCTTCACCGTCCAGGAGTCCCACGCCGGCGCGACCACCGTCACCGGCGGTGCCGTTCGTCGGCAGGCACAGCGTGACGCTCACGCTCCGGCCGGGCCAGTGGTTCTTCTATCCCGACGTTCGTCGGGAAGAAGACGTACTTCTTCGTCACCAAGTGACTATTGCGGCTAAGAGCCGCCAGGCGTAGTCTCAACGGCTGCCGCCGGAGGGCGGTCGCCCGGCGCCTCCGACGCTGCGTGCAACGCGACGTTGCATTCAACCTGGAGGGACGAATGGCGAACAGTCTCAGGATCAAGGTGAACGGCCTCACGCACGGCGTGAGCGCGAGCCTTGACACCCCGCTGCTCTACGTCCTGCACAACGAGCTCCACCTGCATGGCCCGCGCTTCGGCTGCGGCCTCGCGCAGTGTGGCGCCTGCTCGGTGCTGCTGGACGGCAAGGAGATCCGCTCGTGTGTCACGCCCGTGGCCGCCGTGAGCGGGAAGAGCGTCACCACTCTCGAGGGCCTGCCGGCCCTCTACGCGGCGCAGCGCGGCTCCCAGGCCGCCGCGCCGGCTTTGCATCCGCTGCAGCAGGCGTGGATCGACGTGCAGGTGCCGCATTGCGGCTACTGCCAGAACGGGATGATGATCCAGGCCGCTGACCTGCTCGCGACGACGAAGAACCCGTCCGAGGACCAGATCCGCACCGCCATGAACGGCCACCTCTGCCGCTGCGGGACCTATCCGAGAATCCTGACCGCGATCCAGAAGGCCGCGGCCGTCATGGCGAAGGGCGGTGCATAGACATGACCGGCTTCATGCACGAGAAGGAGTTCTCTCGCAAGGCCTTCGTCAAGGGCGGCGGTGCGCTGATCGTCGGCATGTCCGTCGCCGGGGCGCTCGCCGGCAAGGCGCAGTCGGCGTTCGACCCGTTCGCGAGCCCCGGCCCGGGGAACCCGAACGCGGTCGACTCGTTCCTGGCGATCTTCGCCGACAACACGGCCGAGCTGCGCTCGGGCCGCATCGAGCTCGGCCAGGGCTCGACGACGGCGCTGATGACGCTCGCCGCGGAGGAGCTCGACATGGACACCTCGCAGTTCCGCCATGTCGACTTCGACACCGGCGGCGCGAAGCCGTCCCCGAACACCGGGAACACCGGCGGCAGCTCGTCGATCACGACCGGAGGGCCGCTCGTCCGCATGGCGGCGGCGCAGGCGAAGCAGGCACTGCTCGGGCTCGCGTCGGCGAGCCTCGGCGTGCCTGTGGGGAGCCTGACGGTCGACAAGGGCGTCGTCTCCGGCGGCGGCAAGACCGTCACCTACGGGCAGCTGATCGGCGGCAAGCTCTTCAACGTCGTCTACACCGGCACCACGCTGTTGGCGGGACAGCCGCCGTCGAAGCCGGTACAGAGCTACAAGCAGGTCGGGACCCTCAACTACCCCCGCTACGACATCCCGCCGATCGTCACCGGGGCCACGACGTACATCCAGAACGTCCGGGTGCCGGGGATGCTCCACGGCCGGATCGTCCGGCCGCGCGGCCAGGGGGCCTACGGCGACGGGACGAACCCGGTCCCGGTGGCGGTGGACAAGAGCTCCGTCGGCCACATCCCGAACGTCACGATCGTGCAGGTGGGCAACTTCCTCGGCGTCGTCGCGCCGAAGGAGTTCGACGCCATCCAGGCGGCAGCCCAGCTGAAGGTGACGTGGTCGACCCCGCCGGCGATCTACCCGGTCGGGAACCTCTGGATGGGGATGCGGGCGTTCGACAGCAAGGGGCAAGCGCCGGCGCGCATCGCGGCGCTGACCGGGAACGTCGACCAGGCGATGGCGTCCGCGGCGAAGACGTACTCGAACACCTTCAAGTACCACTATCAGATGCATGCTCCGATCGGCCCGAACGCCGCCCTGGCGGACGTGACCCCGACCGGCGCGATCATCTACAGCCACGTGAAGGACGGGTACGGGACGTCGCGGCCGAAGATCGCCGCGGTGCTCGGAATGGATCCGAGCCGCGTCCGGATCGTCTACTACAAGGGCGCGAGCTCCTTCGGAGGCGGCGCCCAGCACGTCGACACCGGCCAGTCGGCCGCGATCCTGTCCAAGGCGGTCGGCAAGCCCGTGCGCGTCCAGTACATGCGCTGGGACGAGCACGGCTGGGACAACTACGGCCCGGCCACGCTTTGGGACGTCAAGGGGGGCATCGATGCCAACGGCAAGCTCGTCGCCTGGGACGCCACCAGCACGGGCATGGCCGCGTACTCGGTGACGCCGGCGGAGTCGATGACCGCGTCGGTCACCGGGCTTGCCCTGCCGACCGGGTCGGGCAGCGGCCCCGGCGACACGACGTACTCCGGGACGCAGTACGACATCCCCAACCGGCGGATCACCGGGAAGACCGTCCCGGTGCTGAACAACTACTTCAAGACCTCGACGCTGCGGGCCCCGAACGCTCCGCAGACATGCTTCGCCAACGAGCAGGTGATCGACCAGCTCGCCTACCTGGCGGGGCAGGACCCGTACCAGTTCCGGCTGAACAACATCAGCTCGGCTCCGCTCGGCACCGGCGCGAATGCAACGGCGTCCGGGCAGAACCCGGGACAGTGGCAGTGGCGGGACGCCATGAACGCCGCCGCCAAGGCCGCGAACTGGCAGCCGCGGGTGGCGAACTCGGTCAAGCAGACCGGCGTCGTCCGCACAGGCCGCGGCATCGCTCTCGGCGGCTTCGCCAACTCGCAGGCGGCGGTCGTGGCCGAGATCGAGGTCAACATGAAGACCGGCAAGATCGTTGCCAAGCACCTCACGTCGGCCCAGGTTGCAGGGCTCTCGGTCGCTCCGGCGCTGATCGAGAACCAGCAGTCCGGGGCGCTGATCATGGGCCTCTCCCGCGCCCTCTTCGAGGAGGTCGCGTTCGACAAGGCCCGCGTGACGAGCCTCGACTGGGTCACGTATCCGCTGCTCCGCTTCAAGGACCACCCGAGCGTCACGACGGTGGTCGTGCAGCGGACGGACATCCAGCCCACGGGCTCGGGAGAGCCGCCGACCGCCCCGGTGGCCGCGGCGATCGCGAACGCGTTCTTCGACGCCTCCGGCGTCCGCGTCCTGGAGGCGCCGATGACGCCGGCGCGTGTCCGGGCGACGCTCAAGGCCGCGGGCGTCGCGTAAATAGCGCCTGGGGTCAGGCCTCGCTCCTCGCGCGGCCTGACCCCACAATTCCGCCGTGATCGATTTCGCGGGCGAGCAGCCGCATCCCGACCTGCTGCCGGTGGCGGAGCTCGCCGACTGCGCCGCGACTGTCCTCGCACGCGACGGCAAGACGATCCTGTCCTACGGCCAGGGCGCCGGCTACCGGCCGCTGCGCGAGCTGATCGGGCAGTGGTTCGGCGTGCACCCGTTCAACGTCGTGCTGACGAACGGCCGGCTCCAGGGGCTCGGCCTGCTGACGGCGGCGCTGCCGACCCCGCGAAGCGTCGCGCTGAGCGACCCGGCCGACAACCGCGTGTTACGGATCCTGCTCGCCGGCGGCGCGTCGATCGTCTACCTGGCCGGCGACGCGGACGGGATGCTGACCTCGGACCTCGAGCAGCAGCTGACGCAGTACGTCCGCCCCGCCCTGATCTACGTGTCGCCGTCCTTCGCGAGCCCCGCGGGCCGGACCATGCCGGAGGAGCGCCGCCGCCACCTGCTCGAGCTGCTCGAGCGCTTCAACCGCCTGGCGATCGACAAGATCCTGCTGCTCGAGGACGATCCGTACAGCCTCACGCGCTTCGAGGGCGAGCGGCTCCCGGGGCTCTACGACCTCACCTCGGGCGGCACGCTCTACAGCTCGTCGTTCTCGGCGACGATCGCGCCGGGGCTGCGGGTCGGCTGGCTCATCCTCCCCGACGAGCTCGCGGGCAGGGTCGCCGAGCGCGCAACGGACACCTACGTCACGCCTGCGCTGCTCGGCCAGGCAACGGCGTTCGAGTTCATCCGGCGCGGGAGCTTCGAGCCGCACCTGCTGGAGCTCCGCGAGCGTCTGCGTGAACGGTGCGAGGTCCTGCTCGCGGCGCTTGCCGAGCACTTGCCGGAAGCGGTCTGCTCGCGGCCCGCGGGCGGCTTCTTCGCGTGGCTCGAGCTCCCGGCGAACCTCGACGGACGTACCGTCCTGGCCCGCGCGGAGGGGGTCACCGCCGTGCCGGGCACCGAGTTCGGGACGACCTCGAGCTATCTGCGGCTCAGCTTCGCGACCCCGGCGCGGGAAGAGATCGAGGAGGGCGTCGTGCGCCTCGCGGCCGCCGTACATGCGGAGCCGGAGCCCCAGTGGCCGCCGGTTCCGCACGAGGGTTAGGGACCGATCCCTCGTCCTGAGGGATCTTCCGTTGCCAGCGCCAGGAGCAGCGACTCGACAACGGCACCGAGCGGCGGCGCTTTCGTCCACCGCCTCCACTGACCTTCCGCTCCGGCCTTGCGGCCTTCCGCGTCTTGCCCTCGGAGGCGGCTTCGCCCTACTCGCGTCGCGCTCGGTGCAGGCGGCACATTAGCGGTCACGGACATGTCCGCAAGGGCAAGCGTCGGAAGAAAATGCCGCTCTTTGCGTACTACGGCTGCTGCCGGGAGCCGCGGTGCTTCGACATGGATCCCGGCGTAAATTCCCGCAGTTCGCGGGATTAGCGTTCCGCTCCGTCGGGTAATCCTTAGATTGCTCTAAGCTGCCGGACGCAGACTTCCCGCGGGCCAACCCGCTGGACTGACGAGGGAGAGGACAATGCTTCGGACGTGTGACCATCCAGGATGTGCCACGCTCACGCTCGGCACGCTCTGCATCGCCCATGAACCGCCGGTCGAGACGCGGGCGTTTCCGCGCGGCCGCCCCTTTCCCCGTGTATTGCGCGAGCGCGCAAGCGTTCGCCTCATCACCGGCACGCCCGATCCAGTGAAGCTATCTCCTGCCGGAGCCGTATTCTTGGGGGGTGGCTCCGCGAGCTAGCCTGCGAGCGGCGACGGCGCTCGCCGTCCTGATGCTGCTCGCTCTCGCCGGCAGCTCCGGCGCCTCGGTCGGCCGGAGGCCCGGTCGCGTCGGCTGCGCCGACCGTCATCGGCACGGCCGCAGCCGGCAAGCGGCTCACGGGCCTCTCGGGCACCTGGGGCGGCTACGGGCAGATCACGTACCGCTACCAGTGGTACCGGTGCAACGCCGCGGGCGGCGCCTGCCTCTCGATCCACGGAGCGACCTCGCCGACGTTCCCGCTCGGCGACCGGGACGTCGGCAAGACGCTCGGCCTGACGGTCAGGGCCACGGACTCCACGGGGACGGCCTCGGCGTTCGCGAGCCTGGTCGGGCCGATCGCCCCGCGGCGGCCGCTGCTCGAGTCGACAGCGCAGCCGGTCGTGACCGGGCCGCCGATCCAGGGCAAGACCGTGCAGGTGACGACCGGCACGTGGAGCCCCGTCCCCGCGAACCTCGCGTACCGCTGGGTGCGCTGCAACTCGCACGGGCGCGCGTGCGCGTCGATTCCGAACGCGATCTCCAGCTCGTACACAGTCGCGGACGCCGACCTCGACCACGCCCTCGTCGCGATCGTGCAGGCGACGAACGGCGGGACGATCCAGAACGCCTTCAGCACCGCCACGCCCGCAGTGGTCGACGGCTCCGTCCGCGGCCCCTCGGAGTCGGTCGGCCCGTACGTGTCGGGAAACGCGGTCGTCGGCGAGCAGCTCACCGCATCGAACGGGATCTGGAAAGGCGTCGGCCCGGTCGTCTTCGCGTACCGGTGGTACCGCTGCGACGGCAGCGGCGGCCACTGCACGTCGATCCACACGGACGGCGGCCCTGCGTACACGCTCGCCGGGCGCGACATCGGCTCGACGATCGGCCTGGCGCTGCGCGTCAGCGACTCGACCGGCGCCGTCTCGGTGTACGGCCCGCTGATCGGCCCGGTCGCCGCCGCCGACGCAGCCCTCACGCCGACCGCTCCGCCGGCGATCTCCGGGACGGCGCGCGTCGGCGGAACGCTCACGGCGGACAACGGCAGCTGGACGACGAGGCCGACCGCGACGGTCTACACCTGGCTGCGCTGCAACGCGAACGGCCGGCTCTGCGAGGCGATCCCGGGCGCCAACCGCGCGACCTACCGTCCGAAGCCGTTCGACTCCGGGCACACGCTCGTCGTCAGCGTCGATGCGACGGCGGGCGGCGACTCGCAGTCGGCGTTGTCCGCGCCGACCGCGCGGATCCCCTGAGAGAGCGGGTTGCACCGCGGCTGGCGCTGACGGCGCTCTGCGCGGTTCTCTTCCTCACCTTCCTCGACAACACCATCGTCAGCGTCGCGCTGGCCGACATGCAGAAGTCGCTCCGCACGGGCGTCTCCACCCTGCAGTGGATCGTCGACGGCTACATGCTGGCGTTCGCGGGGCTGATGCTGATCGGCGGCACGCTCGGCGATCTGCTCGGACGCAAGAAGATCATGCTCGGCGGCGTCGTCCTCTTCTGTGCCGGCTCACTCGTGGGCGTCCTCGCGCACGGCCCCGAACATGCTGATCGCCGGACGGGTCGTCATGGGGGTCGGCGCCGCGGCCTGCGAGCCGGGGACGCTGTCGCTGATCCGCCAGATCTACACCGACGAGCGCCGGCGTGCGCGGGCCCTCGGCGTGTGGACGTCGGTCTCGGGGATCTCGCTCGCGGCCGGGCCCGTGCTCGGCGGCCTGCTCGTCGCCGCGTGGGGCTGGCGGGGAATCTTCTGGTTCAACCTCGGCTTCGGGCTGCTGGCACTCGCCGCTGCCGCGTGGACGCTCCCGGAGAGCTCCGACCCTCAGGGCAGATCGCTCGACGTGCCGGGTCTCATCACCGGCGTCGTCGCGGTCGGCGCGGTGACGTTCGCGGTGATCGAGGGCGAGAACGTCGGCTTCACGACGTGGTGGATCGCGCTGCTGTTCGCGCTGGCGGCGGTCACCGCCGTCCTCTTCGTCCTGATCGAACGCCAGACCGGCGACCCGGTGCTCCGGCTCGAGGACTTCCGCATTCCGGCCTACAGCAGCGCCAACGCGGTCGCCTTCGCGACGAGCTTCGGCCTCTTCGCCGTGTTCTTCTTCACTGCGCTCTACCTGCAGGTCGTGGCGAAGTTCTCCGGGGCGAAGATCGCGCTCCAGTTCCTCGCGATGGCCGTGGCGATGGTCGTTGCGGGCCAGGTCGCCGGCCGCTGGACCGCCGCCCGGGGCCCGCGCTCGCCCATGGCCCTCGGGTGCCTGCTCTCGGCGGGCGGCATCTTCGCGGTCGACGCGCTCCTGAAGAAGAACGTGTCTCTCCCGGCGCTCGCGGCCGCGCTCGCGCTGGTCGGGTTCGGCCTCGGGCTCGCGCTCGTCGCCGTCACGTCGGCCGTGCTGTCGATCGTCCCGCCGGAGCGGTCCGGCATGGCGGCCTCGACCGTGAACACGAGCAGGCAGCTCGGCGGCGTGCTCGCCGTCGCGATCCTCGGCGCGGTGATCAACGGCCGGCTCGTCGCGGACCTGCACGACAAGCTCGGCGGCCTCGGCGTCCCGTCCGATCTCCAGCAGCTCGTCGTCCACGCAGTCACGCACGGCGGCCTGCCGGCGAACGCGGAGCTCGCGATGCTCGCGAATCCCGTCGTCGCTGCGGAGGCGCTCCTGCACCCAGGGATCCTCGGGAAGATCCTCGACGCCGCGACGGCCTCGTTCGGGCACGCGCTGCACGTCGGCCTCCTGGTAGCCGCTGCGACGCTGCTTGCCGGGGCGGTCGTGTCGCTCTGGGCCAACCGCGATACTGCTAGATAGCGAGCGCCATCCGCCGCACGGCCTCCTCGAGCAGCGCGCCGGACGTGCCGAAGTTCACGCGTGCGAAGCCGCGGCCCTGCTCGCCGAAGATCGGCCCGCCGCCCAGGGCGACCCGGCCGCGCTCGAGGAAAACCTCGGCGGGATCGATGCCGAGGCCGAGCTCGCTGCAATCGAGCCAGGCGAGGTAGCCCGCGTCCGGCGGCACGTAGCGCACGGCCGGAAGGTGCTCGCCGAGGAGCTCGCCGAGCAGCACACGGTTGCGGTCGAGGTGGCGCAGGAGCGCGTCGAGCCACTCGTCGCCGTGCTCGAACGCCGCGGTTGCAGCGAGCACGCCGAAGAGGCTCGCGTGCGCGCCGAGGTAGGGCGGGATCCGCTCGGCGAGTCTCGCATCCATCGCCTCCGAGCCGGCGACGATGACGGCGCACTTGAGCCCGGCCAGGTTCCACGTCTTCGACGCCGAGGTTACGCACACCCCGTCGCCGACGGTCAGGTACGGGACGTGGGTCGCTCCCGGGAGCGTCATCGGAGCGTGCACCTCGTCCGAGATCACCGTGACGCCGTAGCGGTCGGCGAGCGCGGCCACGGCCTCGAGCTCGGCGCGCTCGTGGGTCCGGCCGGTCGGGTTGTGCGGGTGGCAGAGCAGGTACGCCCTGGCGCCTGCGGCGAAGGCGCGCCCGAGGCCGTCGAGGTCCAGGCGGCCATCGACCAGGGGCACGTGGACGATCCTCCGACCCGCCTCCCTCGTCGCCATGAAGAACGGCGCGTACACCGGCGGATTGACGACGACGCCGTCGCCCGGAGCGGTGAGTCCCCGCACGAGCTCGAGCACCCCCGACATCGTGTCGACGACGAGCCGCACCCGCGCGGGCTCGACCTCCCAGCCGAAGCGGCGGGCTGCGAAGCCGGCGAACACCTGCGGGAGCTTCCCCGGCATGGCGTAGCCGGTGTCGTCGCGCGAGATCGCGGCGAGCAGCGCCTCCCGGATCGGGAGCGCGAGCGGGAAGTCGGTCTCGGCCACCCAGGACGGGAGGACGTCGGGCGGGTACTTCTTCCACTTGGCGCTGTGGCGGAGCCGGAGCAGCTCCAGCGAGAGGTCGTCGAACGGGTCGACCAGGACGTGGGTCACGCGTTTAGAC
Source organism: uncultured Actinomycetes bacterium (assembly GCA_963792135.1). Taxonomy (GTDB): domain Bacteria; phylum Actinomycetota; class Thermoleophilia; order Gaiellales; family Gaiellaceae; genus PALSA-600. The sequence continues at coordinate 115,706 of CAWBVD010000013.1, forward strand.
GCGGGCCGTGATCGTGATGCCGCCGCGGGCCTTTTGCTCGAGCGCGATCCGCACCCGCTCGGCCGGAAGCTCGAGCGCGGCGGCGACGTCGTCCCGGATCCGGACCGCGAGCGCCTCGCAGAACGCGCCCTCGTTGCGGAAGGAGCTCAGGTACAGCTTGAGTGACTTCGACTCGAGGCAGAGCCCGATCGGCTGGTAGCCGATCGTCAGCCGGTACAGGTCGGGCTGACCCGTGATCGGGCAGACGGCGGTGAGCTCGTCGCTCACCAGCTCGACGTCCGCAACGCCCGGGTTGGCAAAGGTCTCGAGACCCGCGTAGTGATCGTTTCCGGGGTGACCCAGTGCTTCGAACTCGGTAGACCGCCGGGTCGTCGCCATGCCCGAAATGTAGATGCCCACGGCTACCATGGGTCGATGACGCGGCTCGTGCAGGCGTTTCTCACGGCCACGTGCGGCCGGCATGCTCGTCGGCAGCGCCGCCGCTGCGGCCCCGGCCGCGAAGCACACGGCTGCCGGCACCTCCGGCGCCAGGGCCTCGCTGCTCACGCTCAAGGATCTCGGCACGGGCTGGCAGGCCGGCCAGGCCGGGACGCCCGGGCTCCATCTCTCCTGCAAGGGCTGGACGCCGAGCGGCGCCGGCATCGTCGAGACGGGCGCCGCGGGCACACCGGCCTTCGCCGGCGGGCAGCTCGGGCCGTTCCTCTCCCAGACGACGAGCGTGTACGAGAGCCCGCAGGAGGCCTCGGCGTACTGGAAGCGCGCAGTGCAGCCGGGCCTGATCACGTGCGTGACGCAGACCGTGCAGGCGATCGCGCGGTCAGGCGTGAAGGTGAAGATCACCAGGCAGGGCAGCCTCGCGATACCGAAGACCGCGGCGTCGCTCGTCGCCGCCTACCGCGTCGTCGCCAACCTCACCGCAAAGAAGGCCGGCGCGCATCCGCTCTACTTCGACGTCCTGCTCCTCGGCAACGGGAAGACGTTGTCCGAGATCACCCTCAGCTCCTTCGTCTCGCCGATACCCGCGAAGGTCGAGAGCGCCCTCGCGACCCTCGTCGCCCACCGCCTCGGCGGGACTCCGACGGCCTGAGCGGGAGCCAGGCGGGCGGGAAACAAGAGGGTGGTACCGTTGAAGAAGCGATGTCGTTGAGCGGGTACGGGAGCTACCAACTGCCGGCAACCGCCATCTGCCCGGGGTGCGGGACGATGGTGACGCTGCCTCCCGAGCCGCTCTACCCCGACTCGCCGCCTGCGATCTGCGCGACGTGCGACACCGAGGTGCCGGACTACCGGCGCGAGTCGTACACGCCGCCCGCGAGCTTCCCGGCCGCGCCGGCGGTCTCGGCCCAGCCGGCCGAGCCGCTCACCGAACGGCGCTACTCGCGGGGCGGGCTCTTCCGCTCGCTCGGCGGCCTGCTCGCCGAGCGCGCCGAGGACGCCGTCGAGCAGGCCAAAGAGCACTTCAACACGTAGTGCACTAGTACCCGTAACCACCCCCGCCGCCGGTGTCGTTGCTACCGCCGGACGACGAGCTCGAGCTGCTCGAGCTGGAGCTGTTCGAGGCCGTCCCGCCCGTGTTCGTCGACTCCTTGGCGGGCAGCAGCTTCACGATCTTCCCGGAGGGCGCAATCGCGTACCACTCCTTCTCGAGGCCCTGGCCGTTGATCTGGCCGCCCTTCGTGTCGCCGGCGAACCGGTACAGCGCCAAGCCGGAATACGTCACCTGCGTCGTGCCGTCGGGGCGCTTGACGGTGCCGAGCTTCGAGGCCGTGGTGCCCGGCCCTGCGACCGGCGTCTTGCCGGCGGCGATCAGGACCGGAGGCCACTGCTTGGCGCATGCGCCGTTGCACTTGACGACCGTGCCGTGGTCGTCCGCGTAGTGGTAGAGCGTCAGGCCGGTCGCTCCGACGAGGATCGTCCCGATCGACGCGTTGTCGGCCGTCTTGACCGTCGGCTTCCCTGTCGAGCCCGCGGCGCCGAGCGCGAGGACCCCCGCGCCCGCGACCGCCGCGACCGCGATCACCAGCCTCGTGCCACGTGGTGTCATCTCTGTCCCTTCCAATCGTCGTTGACGCAAGGCACTACGACGACGGGCGGCCGGCGGATTTCAGCTCATCAGGCTCTCGAGCGCCTCCTCGGTGAGAGGCTCGCGGGCGGCAATCAGCTCCGTCGCGGCGTCGACCTTGCCCCAGACGTCGACCATGAGGAGCCCGCGCGGCCGCCCCGCGTCGTCGACGTAGGCGACTACGCCCTTGCGGTTCGGCTCGGCCCAGTGCTCAACCGTGTCCAGGCGCGGGTCGAGGTCGCCCACTGCCTCGTAGCCGAGCTCGAAGAGGTCGGAGTAGAAGAACGGCTGGTGGCGATACGGCTCGTCGGCGCCGGCCATGTTCGCCCCGACCGCGCGGCCGTGGCTGTTTGCCTGGTCCTCGTGCTCGACCCGTATCGAGGTCCCGAGCACGGATGACGGGAAGCGGGCGACGTCACCGGCCGCGTACACGTCGCCGGTGTCGCCTGCGCGCCCGTACTCGTCGACGACGATGCCGTCGGAGACCTCGAGCCCGGCCGCCTCGGCGAGCTCCGTCGCGGGGACGATGCCGAGCCCCGCCACGACCGCGTCGGCCTCGAGCACGCGCCCGCTCTGGAGGTGGACGTGGAAGCCCCCGTCGTCGCGCTCGACCTGCGACACGAGCTCGCCGGGGTTCAGCTCGACCCCGTGCGAGCGGTAGAGCTCGTTGACGGACTCCGAGAGCGCGGCCGGCAGGACCCGCGCCGCGATCCCGTCCTCGGGGAAGACCATCGTCACCTCGCTGCCGGTCCCCCTGAGGCCCGCGGCGACCTCGGAGCCGATGAACCCGCCGCCGAGCACGATGAACGAGGCGCCGCCGTCGGCGAGCGAGCGCAGACGCCGGTAGTCGGGCAAGTGGCGGAAGTAGACGACGCCGTCGTCCTCCCCGCTCCCCGGCAGCCGGCGCGGGCGGCCACCGGTGGCGAGCAGGAGCTTCTCGTAGCGGTACGTCTCTCCGCGGTCGTCGGCGACCTGCCGGGCGGCACGGTCGACGGACACGGCGCGCCGGCCAAGGTGGAGGTCGACGCCGAGGTCTGCGGTGCCGCGCCAGACCGTCGACTCGTCCTTGCCCTGCCACAGCCCCTTCGAGAGGGGCGGACGGCTGTACGGCGGGTCGGGCTCCTGGCCGATCAGGCCAATCGTGCCGTCGGGGTCGTGGTCGCGAATCCCGCGAGCCGCCGCGTCTCCCGTCATCCCACCGCCAACGATCAGGTACCGGTAGTCAGGCATTTCCAACCTCCGCATTCGCCAGTTTTGCCTCGGGGCTACAGCTTCGCATGGACGATGCCGATGGGTGAGAAGCGATGGGAACGATCCGTGTCCTTCACGCCTGACATGGCCGGCACGTCGCTTCCCCACATCCGCCCCGTTCCCCCGCTGCCGGACGCCTCGCCGCTCGCCTCCCCGGAGGCGGTCTGCCGGCTGCTGGCGGCACGCACGCCGGTCGGCATCTTCGTCGCCTCGAGCAACGGCCGGTACGAGTACGTGAACGAGCGCTGGAGCGAGCTGAGCGGGATCGACGGAGACCGCGCGCACGGCTCGGGGTGGTGCTCGGCTCTGCACCCCGAGGACGCGGCGCGGACGGCGGCCTCCTGGTCGGATGCCGTCGACTCGGCCTCCGACTGGGTGCACGAGCACCGGTTCGTCCGCCCCGACGGGTCGGTCGTCTGCGTCGAGAACCGCGCACACACGCTGCATGACGAGAGCGGCGCGCTGATCGGCTGGATCGGCGTCTGCCTCGACCTGACATCGCAGAGGGAAGCGGCGAACGCCGCCGCGGCCGGCCACGAGCGCTTCCGCGTCGCCTTCGAGAACGCGCCGGTCGGGATGGCCCTCGTGACCCCGGACGGCGCGTGGCTCCACGTGAACGCCGCGCTCTGCCGCCTGCTCGGCTACTCGGAAGACGAGCTCGTGAAGCTCAGACTCGTCGACCTGACCGTCCCGGGAGACGCGACCATCGAGGTGGACGAGCACGACGAGCCCCGCCACGAGCTCCGCTATCTCCGCGCGGACGGAACCCCGCTCTGGGTTGCGGTCAGCACGACGCTCGTCCAGGGCGACGACTCGGCCCCGCTCTACTACGTGCTCCAGATCGAGGACATCGGCGACCGGAAGCAGATCGAGCGCGAGCTCCGCCGGCTCGCCGACCACGACGCGCTCACGGGGCTCCTCAACCGGCGCGGGTTCATGGACGGGCTACGTCGCGAGCTCCTGCGGATGGAGCGGAAGGGCGAGTACGGCGCGCTGCTCCTGCTCGATCTCGACAACTTCAAGCTCGTGAACGACACGGCCGGCCACCTCGCCGGCGACCAGGTGCTGCGGACGACTGCCGAGGTGCTTCGCCGCCGGCTGCGCGCCACCGACGTGATCGGACGCCTGGGCGGCGACGAGTTCGCGGCGCTCGTCCTCAACGTGACCCGGCGGCAGGCAAGCGTGATCGCGGAGGAGACGACGGAGACGCTGCGGGCGATGACCGTGCCCGCCGGGGACGTGAGGATCGAGATCGCGGCGAGCATCGGCGTCGTCGCGATCGACGAGCTCCGCGGCGCGAGCGAGGAGGAGCTCCTCGCCGCCGCCGACCGCGCGATGTACCGCGTGAAGAGCCTTCGGCGCGACAGCTGATGCGCGGCGCTTCGGTCACGAGGGCGCCAGCGGGAAGCCGGGCGTCATGAGCGACGTCTCGTCGGGGAGGATGCAGAGCCCCTCGTAGCCGCGGAGGTTCGCGAGCCAGCCCGGGCCGGCCTCGCCCATCGCGAACGTCGCGGTCGCATAGGCGTCGACCGTCCCCAGGTCGTCGCCCGTGATCGTCACCGAGAGCAGCCCGGCCGGCGGGCGACCGGTGTGCGGGTCGAGAATGTGCTCGCCGCGCACGTACGTACCGGAGGTCGCGAGCGCGAGGTCGCGTGACTCGACGATCGCGGCGATCCGGTCGTGGTGGAGCGGGTGCTGGATCCCGGTGCGCCAGCGGTCCTCGGGAAGCGCCGCACCGCGTGTTCGGATGTCCCCACCCGCGTTGATCGAGTAGTTGTGGATGGCGTGGCGCTCGAGCAGCTCACCGCCCCGGTCGACCGACCAGCCCTTCACGAGGCCCGACGGGTCGACGGAGAGCAGCGACTCGTAGCGGGCGTCGAAGTAGCCGCCGGTTTCCTCCCGCAACTCGTCGCAGCGGGCGAGCACCCAGCGGACGTCGGGATGGCAGTCGCGCACCGCGAGCTCGTCGCGGTTGATGCGGCTGATCTCGCTCGTCGCCTTGTAGGTGCTGAAGCGCTCGTCGACCTCGCGGAACCAGTCGAAGAGCTCGTCGAGAATCGCGTCGGTGCACTCGTCACGGACGTCAACGGTGATGGGCATCCCCATCACCATCTCGACGCGGAGAGCGGCTACGGCGTGAGGGCCTGGGCGAGCGCGGCCTGGAGCGACTCGCGCCAGGAAACCGTCGTATGCGTCGCGCCGGCGATGTTCTCGAGCTTCGCACCGGCGGAGGCCTGCAGCTGCATCGTCTCCTCCTGGAGGAGCGGCAGCGCCTGGGCGTTGATGTACTTCGACTTCGGCGTGTGAGTCGGGTAGACCGGCCAGTCGACGGCGGTGATCTTGATCGACACCTGCGGCTTCCCCGAGCCGCTCGTGACCTCGGTCTTGACCACCTTCAACCGGACCTGCATGAAGCCCCACTGGTGGCACTTGACCGAGGGGCCGGTGACGCTGACGGTCGTGACGACCTTCTTCTTGATCGTCGCCGGCGCCTTGGCGCTGCGAACCAGCGCAAAGGCGTTGCCGGCCCACACGAAGAGAACAACAGCGCACGCGGAAGCTAGTAGGGACCGGCCGAGCACAGCACCTCAAGCTTACAGAGCGAACCGCTCGACGTGCAGGTGCCCTCGCGGCACGTTTGCGTGCCGGAGATTGGGCACGATGCTGTCGATCATGGCCACCGGTCCGCAGATGAAGACGTCGCGCTCGGCGATGTCGGGGACGAGCTCGCGGAGATGCCTCGGCGACAGCAGGTCGCGGCCCTCGGCGGTCATGTGGTCGCCGACGACGTAGCTCACCATGGCGCCGCGCTCCTCCGCGATGCGGTCGAGCTCGTCGGAGAAGACGAGATCGTCGGCGGAGACCACGCGGTAGAGGGCGACGAGGTCGCCGTCCATCTCCTCGAGCAGCGCGCGCACCGGCGTGATGCCGATCCCGCCGGCGATCAGGAGGGCCTTCTCGCGCGTGCGGCTCTCGTCGGTGAAGACGCCGAACGGGCCCTCGGCGAAGACGCGCGTGCCGACCGGGATCTGGCCGAACTTCGCGCTGTGGTCGCCGAGGTTCTTGACCGTGATCCGGAAGGAGTCGCCGTGCGGCGCCTCCGACAGCGAGAACGGGTGCTGGGTGTACCAGAAGCCCTTGGTGAAGAAGCGCCAGAAGAAGAACTGGCCGGCCTTCGTGCCCAGCCGGTCGAGGTTGCGGCCGGTGACCCGCAGCGAGATCACGCCGGGGCCCTCGTGGATCACCTCGGTCACGCGCATCCCGTACCGGAACGTGTTGAGCACCGGCAGCAGGAGCCGGTACCAGAGGACGAGCACCAGCGAGAAGAAGTAGAGCGCGCGCCAGTAGTCGGCGGCATTCGGGTCGGAGATCAGCTCGTTCCCGTCGGGGATCATGTGGAACCACGCGAGCGCGATCCCGGCGTAGGCGGTGAAGTGCACCGCGTACCACCACTCATACGAGAGCTTTCGCCGGACGACGACGAGCGACGTCACGAGCACGACGACCAGCAGAAACGTGCCGATCGTCGCGGTGATGATCCCGGGGTACGGCGAGGTCGTCGCGGGGCCGGTGTTGATGCTGAGCACCGGGGCCGAGCCGCTCGCCGTGGAGCCGAACGACCCCGGCGCCTTGGGCTGCGGCAGCGTCAGCCAGTTCCAGTACTCCTGGAACCAGCTCACCCCGTCCTGCTTGGCGTAGCCCCAGACGGTGCAGACGACGTGCGCGAGCGCGAGGTAGATGACCGAGTGGCCGGCCCAGCGGTGCCAGACGGTCAGGCGGTCGAAGCCGACGGTACGCTCGAGGAAGGGGATCCGCGCCAGCAGAAAGACGACGATCACGGCCATGAAGCCGGCGAGGAACGCGGTCAGGCGGCCGAGGCCGAGCAGCGCGCTGTCGAACGAGTTCCAGTGGTAGCCGAGCGCATCGCCGTCCTCGGAGAACAGAGTGATCCAGAGGATCCCGGCCAGGTTGCCGAGAACGAAGAGCCACATGCCGGCGGAGACGAGCATCCGCGCTACCTCGCGGCGGCGGCGGGCGGAGGTGCGGTCGACCCGCGCGCCCGGCGCGGTCAATGGAGTGCTTGCCTCGGTCATGGAGCGCGGTCCGGCACGTTGGGGTGGGCCGGCTGGGGACAGGGAAGCATAGTTCGAGGGTGATCGCCATTCATTACGGCCGGCTGAGAAACCGTTGAGCGCGCGGCAGGAGGAGCCCTACGGGCCGCTGCGGCGCGACGTCCGCCTGCTCGGATCCCTGCTCGGGCGGGTGCTGGTCGAGCAGGAGGGCGAGGGGTTCCTGGCCGCCGAGGAGCGGATCCGGCTCAGCGCGCGGCGGGCACGCGAGGTCGGCGACCCGGCGGTCGTCCGCGAGGCGGTGCGCGCACTGTCCCCTGATGTCCAGGCGCGGATGCTGCGCGCCTTCGCCCTGTACTTCCAGCTCGCGAACACGGCCGAGCAGCACCATCGGGTGCGGCGCCGCCGCGCGTATGCGGCGGAGGTGAAGACGCCGCGGGAGTCGCTGGCCGAGGCAGTCGAGCGGCTCGAGGGTGTGTCCGAGGAGGAGCTCGGGCGGCGTCTGGAGCACGTCTCGCTGGAGCTCGTCCTGACGGCGCACCCGACGGAGTCGACGCGGCGCACCCTGCTGCGTGCGCATGTCCGGATCACCGAGCTGCTCACCCGCGGAGACGACACCGAGCTGACCGCGGTCGAGCGCCGCGAGCTCGAGGACGAGCTTCTCGAGGAGATCACGCTCCTCTGGCAGACCGACGAGGTGCGGGCCGACCGGCCGCGCGTCGGCGACGAAATCCGGCACGGCCTCTGGTTCTTCGAGGAGAGCCTGTTCGACGCGGGCGAGCGGGTGCTGCAGGAGTACCGGCGGCTCTTTCCGCCGTTGCGTGTCCCGTTCTCGTTCGGCAGCTGGATCGGCGGTGACGCCGACGGCAACCCGGAGGTCAACGGCGAGACGGTCACGGCGGCGCTCGAGCAGGCGCGAGCGACGGTGCTGGCGCGGTACCGGGCCGACGTGCGGGAGCTCCTGATCGCGCTCGCCTCCAGCCGGTCGCTCGTCGGCGTGTCGGACGAGCTGGAGGAGTCGATCGCGCGCGACGAGCGCGAGTGCGTCGGCTACCGCGACGACGCGGCCCTGATGATGACGACGGAGCGGTACCGGCGGAAGCTCTCGTACATGTGGTGGCGGCTCGCGAACGACGCCTACACGGGCCCGGAGGAGCTGCTCGAGGACATCGCCGTCGTGCGGCGGAGCCTGGAGGAGCACCGCGGCGACCGGCTGGCCCGGGGCGCGCTCGCGCGCTTCGCGAGGCGGGTCGAGCTGTTCGGCTTCCACGTCGCGAAGCTCGACGTGCGCTTCCACGCGAGCGAGGTGCGCTCGCCGACCGAGCGCACGCGCGGCGCCTTCGACGCGATCGCCGCCGTGCGCGCGCGCCACGGATCGCGGGCGCTCGACACGGTGATCGTCTCGGCGACGACGTCGGTCGAGGACGTCGTCGCGGTGCTCGACCTCACGGACGAGCCGGTCGCCGTCGTCCCGCTGTTCGAGACGATCGCGGATCTCGACCGGGCAGCAGACACGGTGCGGGCACTGCTCGCCGACCCGCGCTACGGCATGCGGGTGGCCGAGCGCGGCGGGCGGCTCGAGGTGATGGTCGGCTACTCCGACTCCGGCAAGGACGGCGGCTATCTCGCGTCGCAGTGGAGCACCTACCGCGCCCAGGAGGCGCTGGCGGAGGTCGCGCGCGAGGCGGGGATCGAGCTCACGATCTTCCACGGCCGCGGCGGGAGCGCTGGGCGCGGGGGCGGCCCGATCCACGCCTCGATCCTCGGCCAGGCGCGGGGCGAGCCGCCCGGCCGCCTCAAGCTGACCGAGCAGGGCGAGACGATCTCCGCGAAGTACGGCCTGCCGGGAATCGCCTACCGGAACCTGGAGGCGGCGCTCGCCGCGACCGTGCTCAGCGCCTTCCCCGACCGGGTCGGCCGCACCCCCGACAAGGGCGAGCGGGAGCTGCTCGGACGCCTCGCTGAGACGGCCGAGCGAACGTACCGCTCTTTCGTCTGGGAGACGCCCGGTCTCGTCGACTTCTTCCGGGCCTTCACCCCGGTCGACGAGCTCGCGCTGCTGGCGATCGGCTCGCGCCCGCCGCGCCGCCCGGGGGGGCCCGGCTATCTGGAGGGGCTGCGGGCGATCCCGTGGGTCTTCGGCTGGACGCAGAACCGGACGTTGCTGCCCGCGTGGTACGGATGCGGCAGCGCCTTCGCCGCCGAAGACCCGGCCGAGCTGCGCCGTATGTACCGCGAGCTGCCGTTTTTCACCTCCCTCGTCGACAACCTCGAGATGACGCTGGCGAAGACGAGCCTCGAGGTCGCGCGCGAGTATCTCGAGCTCGTCCCGCCCGAGCTCGACCCGGAGGGCTTCTTCGCCCGGATCGGCGAGGAGCACGCCGGCACGGTCGAGACGGTGCTCGCGACCGTCAGCGAGGAGCGCCTGCTCGAGCGCAGTCCCGTCGTCCGCCGCTCGATCGGCATCCGCAACCCCTACGTCGACCCGATGAACGCGATCCAGGTAGAGCTGCTGCGCCGCTATCGGGCCGGCGACGAGGCCGCGGCGCTACCGCTCGGCCGCTCGATCGCCGGCATCGCCTCGGCGCTGCGCAACACCGGCTAGACCAGCCTGGGGACAGTCCCCCGTCATGTCTTGGGGAGCCACGGCCCTCAGCTATAGGGCGGGTGGAGCGGGAGGATCATCGGCTTCCTGGGCGGCTGGTTGAAGTCGAACTCGGAGATGAGGTTGCCGAGGATCTTGAGGTTCTCGCGGACGTCGGGACGCGGGTCGGGGCGGCCGTCGGTCTCGGGGTCGATGCGGGCGCCGCCGAGGAAGTCGTCCTCGATGAACTTCAGGTAGGCGTCGAAGCTGAGCGTCTGGTGGTCGATGTAGCCCTGCCGGGCGTACGGGCTGATCAGGAGCCCCGGGACGCGCAGGCCGTAGCCCTGGTAGTCGACTTTCGGCGGCCGGACGTGGTCGTAGAACCCGCCCCAGTCGTCCCAGGCGAGGAAGATCGCGGTCGAGGGCCAGTCGGGGCTCCGCATGATCCGGTCGATCAGGCCGGTGACGTAGGTCTGGCCGTTCGTGATCAGCGCCGGCGGGTGGTCGCTCACCTTCTGCGTCGGCGTGATCCACGACACCGCCGGAAGCGTCCCCGCCTTCGCCTGCGCGAGGAAGTTGCGGAACGGCTGGATGTTGCCGAGCTGGTGGTCCTGCCGCACCGTGTCGAACCACGGCAGCGGGTTCCAGATCCCGGGCGTCTTCGCGTTCTGCGGGACGGGCTTGCAGAACATCGCGTTGTCGTCGCAGTCCGGCTGCGTGCCGTTGAAGACGTAGTAGCCCCAGCTCACGTGATCCTTGTGCAGGAGGTAGGTGAGATCCGTCCAGGCGTAGTCGGGGATCGCCCCGGTCGGGTTCTGCGGCTCGCCCGGCGGCGAGCCGGGCGCCTGGATCGCGGCACGGCAGCTCGTCGGATCGCCCTTCTTCGAGCAGTGCGCAGACCACCCGGAGACCATGTAGAGGTGCGCGGGCAGGCTCCACGAGAGGTCGGACTGGAAGAGGTGATCCTGGAGGACGAACGCCCTCGCCCAGGCCCAGTAGTTCGGAATCTCGCGCTGGTCGTGGTAGGCCATGACGGCCGATGGCTGATCCTGGGCGTACGAGCACCCGGGCGCATCGACGTTGGCGGCACACGCGAGCTTGCGCCCGTGGTGCGCGGACTTGATGAACCCGTCCATCTTCCCGTGGTCGATGTCGCGAACCGCGTCGCTGTGGTCGTGCGGGCCGCCGAGGTTCAGGTCGGCCGAGGTGTGGTACGGCCGCACGCAGTGGCCGCTGTACGGGTCGGGCACGCAGACCGTCGGCACCCCGTTGCGCATCGGGATCCCGTCGGCCCCGGGGTACGTGCCGAAGTAGGAGTCGAACGACCGGTTCTCCTGCATGATGATCACCACGTGCCTGATCTTGTGGATGCCCTCGAGCAGGGGGGCGGCGTTCACCCGCCGGCCGTGCCCCGGGCCGAGCCCGAGCGTCACAGCTCCAATTCCCGCCGCAACGAGGGCGGCCGCAGACAACCGGACGAGGATTCGCACTGCCAGGCCCACCGTAGGGTCGGCCGTGTTGAGCAACGGTTAACCGACGCTTGTGCGTGTGTGGGGACCCCGGCGGCACCCGCTTGCCGCACCCTCGCCCGTATGGACAGAATGCGTCGATGCGTGACGTCGCAACGGGGGGGCTCCGCGCCTCGGAAGCGCGGCCTGCGGAGGAACAACTCCCCTCTGAGCAGCAGATTCTGGAGCGGGCGCCGGGCGAGAACTTCTCGGTCGCCTCGCTGGTCCTCGGCCGCGACACGCGCCGGCACCTGCTCGCGATCTACGGCTACGCGCGCCTCGTCGACGAGCTCGGCGATGCCGTCGAGGGCGACAGGCTCGCGACGCTCGACGACTTCGAGCAGGACCTCGACCGGGTCTTCTCAGGCGAGCCGCGGCACCCCGTGCTCCGGCGGCTGCAGCCCACGGTGCGCGAGCTCGACCTCCCGCGCGCCCCGTTCACGAGGCTGCTCGAGGCCAACCGGCTCGACCAGCGCAAGACGGCCTACACCTACGACGAGCTCCTCGCCTACTGCGACCTCTCGGCGAACCCGGTCGGCGAGCTCGTCCTCCACGTCTTCCACGTCGCTACTCCCGACCGGATCGCGCTCTCCGACAGGGTCTGCACGGCGCTCCAGCTCGCGGAGCACTGGCAGGACGTGGCGGAGGACCACGCGGCGGGTCGCATCTACCTGCCGCTCGAGGATCTCGACCGCTTCGGCGTCTCCCCCGATGAGCTCCGGGCCGGCGCGACGCCGCCGAGGGTGTGCGAGCTGATGGCCTTCGAGGTCGACCGCGCGCGGGCGCTCCTCGCCGAGGGCGCCCCGCTCGTGGGCCGCCTCAGCGGCCGTGCACGGCTCGCCGTTGCGGGCTACGTCGGTGGTGGCCGCGCCGCGCTCGACGCGATCGAGGCCCGCGGCTACGACGTGCTGCAGGGCGCCCCGAAGGCGACGAAGCTCCGCCGCGCCCGCTCCACACTCGCGACGTACGCCCGCAAAGGCTGACATGACCGGCGTCGAGCTTGCATACGAGCGCTGCCGCCGCATTGCGCGCGAGTCGGGTTCGAGCTTCTACGCGGGCATGCGGCTCCTGCCGCCGGAGCGCCGAAACGCGCTCTTCGCCATCTATGCCCTCTCGCGGCAGATCGACGACGTCGCCGACGGCGACCTTCCGGCGGAGGAGAAGCTCGCGCGAGCTCGCCCGCATCCGCACGGCGCTCGAGCACCTCGACGAGGCGACCGACCCCGTGCTCGTCGCAATAGCCGACGCCGGCCGCCGCTTCCCGGTGCCGCTGGACGCCTTCGGCGAGCTCATCGACGGCGCGGAGCTCGACTCCGCCGAGGCGGAGTACCAGACGTTTGCCGACCTCGAGCGCTACTGCCGCTGCGTCGCGGGCTCGATCGGACGGCTCTCGCTCGGCGTCTTCGACTGCTCCGACCGTGTGACGGGCAGCCGGCTCGCAGACGAGCTGGGCATTGCGCTCCAGATCGGCAACATCCTCCGCGACGTGGGGGAGGACGCCGCGATCGGGCGCGTCTACCTCCCGCGCGAGGACCTCCAGCGCTTCGGCTGCCAATGGGCCGGCGGCGCGTACACGGGCCCGCTCGAGCTCGTGATCGCCTTCGAGGCCGAGCGCGGCCTCGGCCGGCTCCGGTACGGCCTCGGCCTGGTGCCGCTGCTCGACCGCCGCAGCGCCTCCTGTGTCCTCGCGATGGCCGGAAAGTACCGCCGGCTGCTCGAGCGGATCGCCGCCGAGCCGTCACTGGTCCTCCGCGGCCGGCTCTCTCTTCGCCCCTGGGAGAAGGGACTCGTCCTCGCCCGCAGCCTGACCGGTGCCGGCGGATGAAGCCCACCGTCGCCGTTGTCGGCGGCGGGCTCGCCGGGCTCGCCGCCGCGATCGAGTGCGCCGACCGCGGCGCCGACGTCACGCTCTACGAGGCGCGCTCGCGCCTCGGTGGCGCGACCTTCTCCTTCAGCCGCAACGGCCTCGAGCTCGACAACGGCCAGCACGTCGCGCTCCGCTGCTGTACCGCGTACCTCGGCTTCCTCCGCCGCCTCGGGGTCGAGGGGCTGCTCCCGCTCCAGAGGCGCATGCACGTGCCGGTCCTGCGCGAGGGCCTCCGGCCCGCCGCGCTCTCGCGCCAGGCGCTCCCGCCCCCGCTCCACCTTGCCGCCACGCTGCTCCGCTACCAACCGCTCTCCTGGCGCGAGCGGGTGTCGGCGGCCCTCGCCGCGCGCGCCCTCGGCAAGCTCGCCCCGGACGACCCGGCCCTCGACGGCCGCACGTTCTCGGACTGGCTCCGCGACCACGGCCAGTCCGGGAACGCGATCGACGCGCTCTGGAACCTGATCGCGCTGCCGACGCTCAATCTGCCGGCGAACGAGGCCTCGCTCGCCGGCGCCGTGAAGGTGTTCCGCACGGGGCTCCTCGACCGCGCCGACGCCTCCGACATCGGCATCCCCACGGTGCCGTTCCGGCGCCTGCACGCCGAGCCGGCGGCCGCGGCGCTCGAGGCGGCCGGCGGCCGGCTCCTCACCTCGACCCCGGTGCGCGCCGTCACGGCGGAGCGCGAGCTCAGGCTCGACGACGGATCCGCCGGCGCCGATGCCGTGATCCTCGCTCTCCCGCACGATGCCGTTGCCGAAGTTGCCCCAGCGGGCACCGTCGACGTGCAGGCTCTGGCGGGTCTGGGTACGAGCCCGATCGTGAACCTCCACATCCACTACGACCGTCGGGTACTCGACGAGCCGCTCGCCGCCGCGGTCGGCTCGCCCGTCCAGTGGATCTTCGAGCGCACGAAGGCCTCGGGCGCGACGGAGGGACAGCTGGTCGCGATCTCGCTCTCCCACGCGGTCGAGGAGATCGGGGCGGCGGTCGCCGACCTGCGCGACCGCTACGTGCCGGCCGTCGAGCGCCTGCTGCCGCGGGCCCGGGGCGCCCGGATCCTCGATTTCGCCGCGACGCACGAGCCCCGCGCCACCTTTGCCGCCGCGCCGGGAACCCGGCAACTCAGACCGGGTACGAAGACGGCCGTTCCTGGTGTCTATCTCGCCGGGGCCTGGACGGACACCGGATGGCCGGCGACGATGGAGAGCGCGGTGCGGAGCGGCCTCGCCGCCGCCGGCGCGGCCCTCGAGGGGGCGGCATGACCGTCACTGCCGACCGCGCGATCGACGCCGGCCAGGCCGCTCTCGGCCGCGCAACCGAGCATCTCCTCTCCCTGCAGCAGCCCGCCGGCTACTGGAAGGGCGAGCTCGAGACCAACGTGACGATCGACTCGGAGGACCTGTTCCTCCGCCACTTCCTCGGCGTGCTCGAGCCGGAGCCCGCCGAGAGAACCGCAGGTTGGATCCGCTCGAAGCAGCGGCCGGACGGCTCGTGGGCGACGTACTTCGGCGGGCCGGGCGACCTCTCGACCACCGTCGAGGCCTGGGCGGCGCTCCGCCTCGCCGGCGACCCGGCCGACGCGGCACACATGAAGCGCGCCGCGGCCTTCGTACGCGAGGCCGGCGGTGTCGAGCAGAGCCGCGTCTTCACGCGCATGTGGCTCTCGCTGCTCTGCCTCTGGTCGTGGGCCGACGTGCCGACGCTCCCGCCCGAGATGATCCTGCTTCCGGTGCGCGCCCCGCTCTCGATCTACGCGTTCGGCTGCTGGGCACGGCAGACGATCGTCGCGCTGATGGTCGTGACGGCCCTCGAGCCGGGGAAGCCTGTGCGCTTCGGCATCGACGAGCTGCGGACCGGCGCGAGCCCGGTCGGGCCGCCGGACGACCTGTGGGGTCGCGCCTTCCTCGCAGGCGACCGCGCCGCGCACGCGTACGGGCGGCGGGCAATTCCCCGCCTGCGCCGCCACGCGATCCGGACCGCGGAGCGCTGGATCGTCGAGCGGCAGGAGCGCGACGGCTCGTGGGGCGGCATCCAGCCGCCCTGGGTCTGGTCGATCGTTGCGCTGCACGAGCTCGGCTACCGGCTCGATCACCCGGTGATGCGGAAGGCGCTCGCCGGCCTCGACACCTTCACGATCGACGACGGCCTCGGCCGCCGGCTCGAGGCGTGCCAGTCGCCCGTGTGGGACACGGCCCTCGCGGTGATCGCGCTCCTCGACGCGGGCCTCGCCCCCTCCCACCCCGCGGTCAGGCGCGGCTGCGAGTGGCTCGTGGCTCAGGAGGTGACGACGCGCGGCGACTGGACCGTCCGCCGGCCGAAGCTCGCCACCGGCGGCTTCCCGTTCGAGTTCGCGAACGAGAACTACCCCGACGTCGACGACACGGCCGTCGTCGTGCTCGCGCTGCGCCGGGCCGGTTACGACCCGAACGGCGCCGCAGCCCGCGGCCTCGACTGGATGCTCGGCATGCAGAGCCGCTCCGGCGGGTTCGGGGCCTTCGACGTCGACAACGAGAGCCGGCTGGTCACGAAGCTCGCCTTCTGCGACTTCGGCGCCGTCACCGACCCGCCGAGCTCCGACGTCACGGCGCACGTCCTCGAGACGCTCGCCCACGAAGGCCGCCGGCGCTCGCCCGAGGCCGGCCGGGCGCTCGACTGGCTGCTGCGCGAGCAGGAGCGCGACGGCTCGTGGTTCGGCCGCTGGGGCGCCAACTACGTCTACGGGACAGGCTCCGTCCTTCCCGCCCTCGCGGCCTGCGGCCTCGCGGGCGACCATCCCGCCGTTCGTAGCGGCGTGCGCTGGCTCGAATCGGTGCAGAATCCCGGTGGTGGGTACGGGGAGGATCTGCGCTCCTACCGCGATCGCTCGTGGAGCGGCCGCGGCGTCTCGACCGCCTCGCAGACGGCCTGGGCGCTCATCGGCCTGCATGCGGCCGGGGACGGCGACGGCGAGACGGCCCGGCGCGCGGTCGAGTGGCTGGTCGAGACCCAGCAGGCCGACGGCGGCTGGGACGAGCCGTACTTCACCGGCACCGGCTTCCCGGGCGACTTCTATCTCAACTACCACCTCTACCGGGACGTCTTCCCGGTGATGGCGCTGGGGAGGCTGCTGTCAGAATGAGCTCACTCCTCGTCCTCGCGCCGATGCGGATCGAGCAGCTCGCGCTCGGCGAGCCGGCGGGCTCGTCCGTCCTGCGCACGGGCATGGGCCCCGACCGCGCACGCATCGCCGCCGCGCGGGCGCTCGCCCACAACGCCTCGGCGCTCGCGGTCGCCGGCGTGTGCGCCGGAGTCGACCCGAGCCTCAAGGCCGGCGACGTCCTCTGCGCCACCGAGCTGATCGACGAGACCGGCGCGCGGACGCCCGTGCCCGGCAGCTCGCTCCTCGTCGCCGCGCTACGGCGCCGCGGGCTTCGCGTGCACGTCGGGCCGCTCGCCTCCAGCGACCACATCCTCTCGCCGGCCGAGCGCCGCGGGCTCCACGGCGGCGCGCTCGCCGTCGACATGGAGTCGGCCTGGCTCGCCGCCGGCGCCGCCGGACGGCCCCTGGCCGTGATCCGCGTCGTCGCCGACGCCGCCGGGCGCCACCTCGCCGACCCGCGCATGGCGATCGCCGGCCCGCGCGCCCTGCGCAGCCTCCGGCGAACCCGCGACGCCCTCTCCGAGTGGGCGCGTGCCGTGGGCCCGCGAACGCTGCTGCTGGCCGGGCCGCGCTCGTTCTGCGCCGGCGTCGACCGCGCGATCGACATCGTCGAGCTGGCGCTCGCCCAGCGCGGCGCGCCCGTCTACGTCCGCAAGCAGATCGTCCACAACAAGCACGTGGTCGCCGACCTGGAGACGCGCGGCGCCGTCTTCGTCGAGGAGCTCGACGAGGTGCCCGACGGCGCGACCGTCGTGTTCTCCGCGCACGGCGTCTCCCCCGCCGTCCGCGCCGACGCGGCCGGCCGCAAGCTCGACGTGATCGACGCCACCTGCCCGCTCGTGTCGAAGGTGCACGCCGAGGCGCGCCGCTTTGCCGCGGAGGGCAAGACGATCTTCTTGATCGGCCACGAGGGGCACGAGGAGGTCGAGGGAACGGCCGGCGAGGCGCCCGCCGCGATGCGGCTCGTCGAGGACGCCGGGCAGGCCGACCTCGTCGAGGCGCCGGACCCCGAGCGCGTTGCCTACCTGACGCAGACGACGCTCGCGGTCGACGAGACCGACGAGATCGTCGACCGGCTGCGCGAGCGCTTCCCGGCACTCCGTGGTCCGGCATCGGACGACATCTGCTACGCCACCTCGAACCGCCAGCACGCCGTGCGCGCGATCGCGCGAGAAGCCGACGTCGTGCTCGTCGCCGGCTCCGACACGTCATCCAACTCCAAGCGCCTCGTCGAGGTCGCGCAGCGCGAAGGCAGCCCGCGCGTACCTCGTCGACGACGAGACGGACATCGACGTGACGTGGCTCGAAGGCGCGGCGACGGTCGGCATCACCGCCGGCGCGTCGGCGCCGGAGCGGATCGTGCACCAGCTGGTCGCCGCGCTGGCCTCCCTCGGTCCGATAGACGTTGAGGAGCGGACTCAGACCACCGAGACCCTCCGCTTCCGGCTTCCCAAGGAGGTTGCAACCCCGTGAGTGTCCCGCTGAGGCAGAGCGTGGCCGTCGGCAAGTACCTGATGCGCCGCCGGATGAAGGGCGACGAGAAGTTCCCGCTGCTCGTGGAGCTCGAGCCGCTCTTCCAGTGCAACCTCGCGTGCTCGTTCTGCGGGAAGATCCAGTACCCCGACCACATCCTCAAGCAGCGGATGCCGGTCGACACCGCGCTCGCCGCGATCGAGGAGTCCGGGGCGCCGATGGTCTCGATCGCGGGCGGGGAGCCGCTCGTGCACCCCGAGGTGGACGTGATCGCCCGGGAGCTGATCAAGCGCAAGAAGTTCGTCTACCTGTGCACGAACGGGATCCTGATGAAGAAGAAGCTCGACCTGTTCGAGCCCTCGCCGTACTTCGCCTGGGTCGTGCACCTCGACGGGATGCGCGAGCGCCACGACGAGTTCGTCGAGCGTGAGGGGACGTTCGACAAGGCGGTCGACGCGATCCGCGAGGCCCAGAAGCGCGGCTTTCGCGTGAACACGAACACGACCTTCCTCACCACCGACACGCCCAAGACAGTCCGCGACGTGCTCGACTTCCTCAACGACGAGCTGAAGGTCGACCAGATGATGCTCTCGCCCGCGTACGCCTACGAGAAGGCGCCCGACCAGGAGCACTTCCCCGGCGTCACCGCCTCGCGGAAGCTCTTCAGCGAGGCGTTCGGGGACGGCCGCCGCAAGCGCTGGCGCCTCAACCACACGCCGCTCTTCCTCGACTTCCTCGAGGGCAAGGTCGACTTCCAGTGCACGCCCTGGGGCATCCCCAGCTACTCCATCTTCGGCTGGCAAAGGCCCTGCTACCTCATGTCCGACGGCTACACGGCGTCATATAAAGAGCTCATCGAGACAACTGATTGGTCGAAGTACGGCCGCGGCAACGACCCGCGCTGCGACAACTGCATGGCCCACTGCGGGTACGAGCCGACGGCGGTGCTCGCGGCGACCAAGTCGCTCAAGCAGTCGCTGCGCGCGATCGTCGCGCCGCGCTGATTACACGTTCAGGCAGGGCGAGACGGACGGCCGCGTGAGCGCGAAGCCGTAGACCGCGGCGCCCTGCGTGAGGATCGACGTCACCGCGGCCTTCGAGACCTCCGTCGGCTTGGCGCTGTAGCCCGTGCAGCTCAGCCAGCGCGGGCCGCTCGACGGGTTGTTCAGGATCTGCCCGACCTTGATGCCTCTGTCGGTGTGCCAGCCGATCGGGCTGCCGAGCGTGAAGACGGCGACGACGCGCCCGTTCGCGAACTGCACGCCGGCGCCGACCGGGTCGCTCGGCGGCGGGTAGAGGTAGAACCAGATCGCGGGCTTGCAGCCGCCGCAGCGGGTGAAGTGCCCGCCCCACCGCTCACGTACCTGCTCCATCGTGTCGCCGAGCCGGACGCCCGCGAGGCTCCGGCCGCTCACGAGCACGCCCCGGCGCGGGAGCGCAGGCGCTTGGTGGAGGGTCTGGCCGCCGAGCGCGGGAGTCGGGCGGGGAGCGGCGCCGTTGCCACCGCCGATGCCGGCGAGAACGACCATGACGACGGCCGCGGCGCCCGCAAGAACTGCGCCGACAGCGCCGAGGCGGAAGCGCAGCTCGGCAGCCGGTACCGGGATGCGCGGCCGGCGGGGCCCGCGCCGCGGCACGGGCCGGAGCAGCTCGCCCACGACCGCCTCCACCGCACGGAAGCGCCCGTCGGACTCGAAGGTGTCGAGATACCGGAAGCGCGGCAAACGGCCGGCGTCGGAATAGTGCGCAGGTAGGGCGGCCCCACGGTCGCTGTCGCACCACACCGCCTCGACCCCGGCCGCCCGCAGGCGCCGGATCTCGCGCAGCTGGTCGCAGGAGCCGGCGGCCCAGGTGAAGATCACCCCGCCTCTGCCCTCTGCGAGGGTCGCGATCTCCTCGCGCAGCCCGTTGTCCCGGGAGGCGAGCAGGCGCTCCCTGACCGCCCGGTCGCCCAGGTCCACGTGCACGAAGCCGTGCTCGTCCTGCAGGTAGCTGCCGACCGGCCGCTTGCCGGTGCCGGGGGTGCCGATGAGCAGGATCAGTGGCGCAGAGCGGTCACGCCCCGACCGCCCGCGACGACTCCAAGAGAGACGCGCGCTCGACATCTCCGTCAGCCCTCGGGGACGGTACCAAGAGTTGGCGGACTATGGAAGCCGCAGACGGTATGTGCTCAGCTTCTCCGAGGTCGGGCTGATCGACACGGTTCCGTGCGCCCCCTCGTAGCGGCCCGTGCCGCCGGTGACGGGGATCACGATCTCCGGGTTCGCGATCGAGATCCCCTTCCCGCCGGCCCTCACGGTGCCTCCCGGAAGCATCGTCACCGTCGTGAAGTCCGCCGTTGCGACGCACTTCGGCGAGAACGACGTGCACTGCTTCCGGATCGTGTAGGTGAACTGCATCGTCCCGACCGTCGCCCGCGCCGGCCGGCCGAGCTGCGGGATGCCGGCGTTGGCGAGCGTGAGGCTCGACTCGTAGGAATCGCCCACGCCGCCCGCCGGCGCGTGCGGGTGCGCGACCGTCGGGCCCTGCTTCGTCTTGACCGTGAAGACGAGCGAACGGGAGGCCGAGGCGCTCGAGGCGGCGACCGCAGCGAGCACCGCCACGAGGAGCAGGCGCATCGCGCCATTGTCGCGCATCGCCTCCGGCGTCCCGAGTTGACAGAATCCAGGGTGACGGTGAACGAATTCTCGGACCCCTCGTGGTGGCCGACTCCACCGCCGAAGCCTCCAAAGGCCGTCTCGACGCCCAAGCTGGTCTTCGGGACACTCCTCCCGGTCGCGATCGGCGTGATCGCGCTGGTCGTGCTACTCACGAACAAGCACCACAAGAAGCCGGACGCGGCGACGGGTCGGTCGATCGCGGCCTTCACGGCGTGCATGAAGGAGCACGGCGCGGATTCGCCGTCGGTGCTCGCGAACGCGCGGATCCTGAGGCTCGATGCGATCGCGTGCAAGAACCATCTGCCGAAGGGCGTGCAGCTCCCCGACTTCGGCGAGCCCGCGGGAGGCGATCAGGCGGGCGGCGACTCGTTCCAGCAGTGCATGCGCTCCGCCTACTTCAACCTGCGCGGCGGGGGCGGCGGCCGCTTCGGGAGCGGGTCGCGCAAGGCGTTCCAGGACGCGCAATCGCTCTGCCGCAGCCTGACCCAGCGCGCCGGCGCAAGCCCCCCGACGTGAGAGCGGCACTCGTCACGCTAGCCGCGCTCGCGCTCGCCGGCACCGCGGCGGCCGCGGCGAAGCCGGATGCCCACGACCGTGCCCTGGCCGCGCAACTCAACGACAAGGTCACGACGTTCCGGAGCATCGCCGCCGGTACGCAGAACGGAGGCAACTCGCTCGAGAAGTGCGCCCAGTTCAAGAACGATCCGCAGCAGGCCCTGGGGGCGGTGTTCGTGCTGATCCCGGTGTTCCTCGCCGAGATCGTGAACGACTACGGTCCGCAGATCCGCGACCTCCGCGACACGGTTGCCGCAATGCACCCTCACTCGCCGCTCTTTCGCCGCTGGCTCACGGCAGAGGGGCAGACCTTCTCGCTCCTGCTCCAGTTCGACAACCACGGCAAGAAGGTGGATCTCTGCCGGGCGGCCAAGGTGCTGCTCGACAAGACCAGCACCGACGCGGACATCTACCGGACGATCGGGATCCACACGATGCTGATCGGACGGCTCTTCGGCAGCACGTCCTCGCAGACCGTCAATCGGCTGAACCCGAAGATGCGAGCATTCTTCGTCGCGGCCGGGCTCGAGCCGGCCGATGCGAAGATCCTCACCTCGTAGCCCGGATCCACCGAGATCCGTGACCGCGGGGCGTTCGGCTGGGCCGTCAGGGCGGGGCGCAGTGGGCTCGGGCGGGCTGGACGCCCGGCCGAGCCCGCTGTGACCCGAAGCGCACCGGCCCGGTGCAGGCCCCGCCAGGGGCCGGAACCCGGCCGGGAGCGGCCTGACGAGCCCAGACGGACGACCCGCCCGCGCAGATCGGTGGATCCGGGCTTTAGCCCGGCGCGCAATCCGAACCAAATCCGCCTTCCGGACGAACTGGCGGCGTAAATCGCCTGTCGGGGTCAAAGGAGGCTCACAGGATGAACACAGTCAGCCGGGGCTCGTTCCTCAAAGCAGCCGGCGCCGCGACCGGGGCGGCGGCGATCACCGCCTCGCCGGTCGCCGCTGCACTGCAGCCGAACGCGGTCGAGACGGCGCCAACCAGCCCGATGCCGCACGAGCCGATCATCGCGATCATTCGCGACGTCCACAAGGGCGAGATCACCGTGCTCTCGGGCAAGACCGAGAAGACCTACCGGGACAAGGTCCTGGTCAAGCGCCTGCTCAAGGCGGCGGCCCTGAACCACGTCGGGCTGGAAGGCGGGGTGGCGTAGATGTCGTCCCACCGCGAAGCTCCCGAGATCAGCAAGGACCCGGTTGCCGACAACTGCGACCTCTATGCATTCGTCAGCCCGGACGACACGTCCACTGTCACGATCCTCAGCAACTTCATCCCGCTGCAGGGTCCTGCCGGCGGCCCGAACTTCTACGAGTTCGGCGACGACGTCCTCTACCACATCTACATCGACAACGACGGCGACGGGATGCCGGAGATCGAGTACCAGTTCCAGTTCACGTCGACGCGCCAGAACGACGACACGTTCCTCTACAACACGGGGCCGATCGGATCGCTGACCGACCCGAACTGGAACTCCCGGCAGCTGTACACGGCGGCGCGGTTCACCGTCAAGCCGAAGAAGCACAGCACAACGGCCGTCGCTGCGGCGGAGGGCGACAGCCAGCCGGACGCGCTCGACTCGAACACGGCACCGCCGGGCGGCCCCGGTCCGGCCTTCCCGAATGGGCCGTTCACGAGCCGGGTTCTCGTCGCCAACGCGCCGTGCCCGCCGTGCAACATCGGGCCGCGCTCGACGCCGAACTACGAGCAGAACCTCGCCCGGCCGGCGATCCAGGTCCCGGGCACGGGGGAGGTGATCTTCGCCGGCCAGCGGGCGGAGCCGTTCTACGTCGACCTCGGCTCGATCTTCGACCTCGGCGGGCTGCGCCCGTTCAACATGGCGCACCTGATCCCGCTCGCCACCTCGAACGGGGTCGATGCGACCAAGGCGCTCAACATCTCGACGATCGCGATCCAGGTCCCGATCAAGATGCTGACCGCCAACGGCAAGTCCCCGACGGGCGTCACCGACCCGAACGCGGTGATCGGCGTCTGGACGGCGGCGAGCCGCCGGCGCGCACAGGTGCGCCACAGGGACGGCAGCGTCTCCGAGTCGGGCCCCTGGACACAGGTGTCACGGCTCGGGATGCCGCTGATCAACGAGGTGATCATCCCGCTTGGGACGAAGGACGACTGGAACAAGGACTTCGCCCAGAACGACGCGGAGTACGTCCCGCACTACCAGCATCCCGAGCTGGCAGGTCTCCTGCCCGTGCTGTACCCGGGCGTCTTCCCGAACCTGGCCGGCCTCTCGGCCACCCGCGACGACCTGGTCGCGATCCTGCTCACCGGGATCCCGTCCGGGATCATCCCCGGGTTCCAGAACTTCACGGGCTCGACGCCGGCGGACCAGCTCCGCCTGAACACAGCGATCCCGCCGGCGAGCAACCCGAGCCCGTTCGGCCTCCTCGGCGGCGACCTGGCCGGCTTCCCGAACGGACGGAGGCCCCAGGACGACATCGTCGCGGTCGAGCTGCGGGCGATCGCGGGTGCGACCTACCCGCTCGTCAACAACAAGTACACGCCGGACGCGGCCGCCGGCCAGCTCACGCAGGGCATCCCGGTCCCGCCCACCGACGGCAACGGGGCCCGGTACACGGGGACCTTCCCGTACCTCGGAACGCCGTACGACGGGTACGACACGCCGTCGAGCTGAGAGACAGTGCGCCGGCGGCGGCCCATCCGCCGCCGGCGCTCAACCAGGAGGGCAGATGTTTCACGATCACGACCGCGACCACCTGCATCACGATCACCACCACGGCACAGACGAGGTGCGGGCGCAGCCCGTGGTGCTCGACCTCGGCGACGGCGTCGGGGCGCTGATCGTGCACACCGGCCCCGACCTCCTCGGCGAGGAGATCGACATCAGCCCGGCCGGCGACGACCGCCGGCGCCGGCACAAGCAGGTGCTGCGCCGGCTGCTCGGCCCCCAGGAGACGACGTGCCTCGTCTACGACGACTTGCCCGAGGGCGAGTACACCCTCTGGCTCCAGGACGGTCCGGCCCGGGGGATCCAGGTCCGCGGCGGCGCCGTGGCCGAGCTCGATCTGCGGAGTTAGCGCGGAACCTCGTAGCGCGCGACCGTGTAGGCAGGGATCAGCGCGATGTCCACGACGTAGGTCGCGAGCAGGAGCGTCAGCACGGCGAGCGTCGACCCGTGGGTGTGGTCGTAGACGAACGCGTAGACGATCATCCCCCCGACGACAAGGTAGGCGAGGAGCAGCCACGCGAACACCTGCTTGAAGCGCCACCAGGCGAAGCCGGGGCGCCGGAGCAGCAGGACGAAGCTCGCCGCGATGAGCAGGAGCGCGACGGCGAGGCAGGCGATCGACGGCCCGAGCGACACGTGCTTGGGGAGATACGCCGCCAGGTAGATCACACCGCCCGCGACGAAGCCGATCGAGGCCATGCCGAGCTGGGTGACGGGCGGGAACGAGGCGGCGGGGGACGGGGCGGCCGCGGCGTCCATCAGCTGCCGAGCCTCGTCATGATGATCAGCGTCGCGATCTGCATCGCCCCGATGACGGCGGCGGCGAAAACGAACCGCCGCATCAGGCTGCCGATGATCACGGGGTTCGGCTGCGGCTTGCGCAGCTCGAACAGCACCGCGATGTTCGCCGGCTGCAGCAGCCCGAGCGCGGTGACGGCCATGATCGCCACGACCACCATCGACACCACGACCCACGTGTGGCGGGGGTACGCGGTGTCGAGGAAGCCGTAGTTCCGCGCCAGCTGGAAGCCCGAGGCGAGCGTCATCGTGACGAGCGTCGGCACGATCAGCAGCATCTTCGGCATCAGGCGGCTCGTGATCTCGATCCGCGCCGGGATCGAGAGCCGGCGCATGATCGGCCCGATCACGAAGCCCATGAAGAGGTCGACGCCGGTCCAGAGCCCCCCGCCCGCGACGTGGAGGAAGGTCAGCGCCCATGTCCAGTTGCCCGCGATCGACACCACGATGAAGACGACGACCGCGCCGACGACGGGCAGCCCCTTCAGAGGCACGATCGAGGCAGGGATCGCCGGCCGCTGAACGGCGGGTGCTGCTACCGCGGTTGCCGGAAGCGGCTCGGCGACGGCCACGGTGGGAGATTACGTCGCGAGGGGGACGAGCTCAAACCTCTCGACGTCGACGAGACCGCGGTCGGTGATCTTGAGCGCCGGGATCACCGAGAGCGAGAGGAACGCGAGCATCTGCACCGGCTGCGGGAAGGTGACGCCGAGCAGGTGAATCGCCCCGGCGAGGTTGCGGCTCGCGTCGAGCACCTCCGCGAGCGGCCGATCGGAGAGGAGGCCCGCGACCGGAAGCGGCAACTCGGCGAGGATCCGGTCGCCGTCGGCGACCACGAGGCCGCCGCCCATGTCGCGCAGGCGGTTGGCGGCGGTGAGGATCGAGGCGTCGTCTGCGCCGACCACGACGACGTTGTGCGCGTCGTGGGCGACGGTCGAGCCGAACGCGCCGCGCTGCAGCCCGAACCCGTGGACGAACCCGAGCCCGACCCGGCCCGTCTGGAGGTGCCGCTCGAAGACGGCGATCTTCGCCAGATCGCGGGACGGGTCCGCGACCGCGACGCCGTCGGAGGTCGTCAGCTCCTCCTCGAGCGAGGCGGTGATGATCTGGTCCGGGATCAGCCCGATCACGCGCGCGCGGCCGCCACGCCACGGCACCGCCAGGTCGGCGGCGCTGATCGCTCCCATGTGCACGGTTCGCTTGACCCAGTCGGGCACCTCGATCGCCGGGATGTCCCCCAGCGGCCGGCCGCGCTTGAGCACCAGCTCCGGCCGGAACGACTCAGGTCGCCGAGCACGAGGATGTCGGCGCGCTTCCCCGGCGCGATCGCGCCCAGCTGCGTCAGCCCGTGATACGTCGCGGGGTTGAGCGACGCCATGACGATCGCGTCCTCCGGCCGTGCGCCGAGGGCGACCGCGTCGCGCACGATCGCGTTGATGTGTCCGTCGTCGGCGACGTGCTCGGGCTCACGGTCGTCGGTGCAGAACGCCATCCGGTGGGGCCCGTATTCCTGCACGAGCGGGAGCAGCGCTGCCAGGTTGCGTGCGCTCGAGGCCTCGCGGATCAGCAGCCAGAGCCCGGCGCGCAGCCGCTCGCGGCCTTCGTCGAGCGTCGCCGCCTCGTGATCGGACTCGATCCCGGCCGCGGCATAGGCGTTGAGCGCCTTGCCGGCGACGCCCGGCGCATGGCCGTCGATATGCCGCGCGAGGCGGAGCTTCGCGAGCTCGCTCGCCGAGCCCGAGACGACGCCCGGGAAGTTCATCATCTCCGCCAGGCCGAGGACGTTCCGGCGCCGCAGGAGTCCCTCGAGGTCGCCCGGCTTGAGCTCCCGCCGGGGCGACTCGAAGGCGGAGGCCGGGACGCACGAGGAGGCCATGAAGTAGACGTCGAGCGGCAGCTCCTGCGCCGCGTCGCAGAGCCAGTGGACGCCGTCGGTGCCGAGGACGTTCGCGATCTCGTGCGGGTCGGCGACCACGGCCGTGGTACCGAGCGGCAGCACGAGCCGCGCAAACTCGTCGATCAGGAGCTTCGACGACTCGATGTGCAGGTGCGGGTCGATGAAGCCCGGCACGAGGTAGCGCCCCGAGGCGTCGATCGTCTCGCGGCCCTCGTACTCGCCAAGGCCGGCCACGACCCCGTCCACGACGGCCACGTCGACGTCGAGCCACTCGCGCGTGAAGACACAGAGGACGCGGCCCGACCGGATCACCAGGTCGGCCGGCTCGTCGCCCCGCGCAACCGCCAGCCGACGCTCGAGGTCACCCGCCGCCACGCCCCGATGATCGCAGGTTCGGGCGGTATGGTCCGCCGTCAATGCAGCTCCGCCTCGAGCGAAGGCTGAGCCAGCCGCGCTGGCTCACGGTCGCCGTCCCCATCGGCTCGCTGCTGGCAGCGTTCGTCATCGCGGGCCTGGTTTTGCTGATCACGGGCCACAACCCGTTGGCGACGTACCGCAAGCTGTTCAACGCCGCGTTCGTCCAGGAGGGGTCGCTGACGCAGACGCTGGTGACGGCGACGCCCCTGATCTTCACCGGCCTCGCGGCCGCGGCGGCGTTCCGGATGCGGCTCTTCAACATCGGCGCCGAGGGACAGCTCTACCTCGGCGCGACCACCGCGGCTGCGGCCGGGCTCTGGCTCGGGGGGTCGGGCGGCGCCTCGTGGTGGGTGATCGGGGCGATGGTCGTCGCCGGCTGTGCGGGCGGCGCCTTCTGGGCGCTGATCCCGGGCGTCCTCAGGGCCTTCTTCAAGACGAACGAGATCATCACCTCGCTGATGCTCAACTACGTGGCCGGCTACCTGATCACGTACCTGATCTTCGAGAGCCACTCCTACTGGCGCGAGTCGCATGGCTTCAACGCGAGCGTCTTCCCGACGCCGAAGGCGCTGCCCGACAACGCCGTCTGGCCGACGTGGACGATCGACCTCCAGGGCGGGATCGTGATCCCGCTCGGGCTCCTGCTCGGGCTGCTCGTCGCCGTCCTGCTGTGGGTGCTCTACAACCGCACGCGCTTCGGGTTCGAGGTGCAGGTGCTGAGCGACTCCGAGCGCGCAGCGCGGTACGGCGGCGTCCGCGTGCGCCGCACGATCCTGGTCGTGATGGCGATCTCGGGCGCGATCGCCGGCCTCGGCGGCGCGGCGCAGGTGGGCAACATCGCGCACGGCCTGGACGGCGACCCGAACGGCCTCCAGAAGCTCGGCTACGGCTACACGGGCATCGTCGTCGCCGCGCTCGCGCGCTACAACCCGTTCGGCGTCTGCCTCGTCGCCTTCCTGATCGGCGGGCTCGAGAACGCGGGCAACACGCTGCAGGGCGCCGACTTCCCGGCCGGCCTGGTCGGCGTGATCCAGGGAATCATCCTCTTCTGCGCGCTCGGCGGCGAGGTGCTCGTCCGCTACCGCCTGCGTGTCGTGCGCGAGGAGAAGGCCCCGGCGCCCGGCGCGGAGGTCGAGACGGCCTGATGCTCTTCGTGACCGGCGTGAACCACAGCCTGCTCGTGGTGGTCATCGCCTCCGGCGTCGCCTACGGTACGCCGCTCCTCTACGCCTCGCTCGGCGAGCTTCTGGCCGAGCGCTCGGGCGTGCTCAACCTCGGCGTCGAGGGGATGATGCTCGTGGGGGCAGTGATGGGCTTCTGGTGCGTGCAGCGATTCCACGTCGGAAGCGGCGTCTCGCTCGCCGCGGGACTCGTCGTGGCCGCGATCGCCGGCGCGTCCATGGCCTCGATCCACGCCTTCCTCGTGATCACGCTGCGCGCGAGCCAGATCGTCTCCGGGCTCGCGCTGACCATCTTCGCCGGCGCCGTCGGCCTCTCGTCCTACCTCGGGAACGACCTCAACCTCGCCGACCAGCCGGCCAACCACAGCTTCAACCCCGTCTTCCCGTCCGGGATGCGGACGCTGCCGGTCGTCGGCCCGATCATCTTCGGGCAGGACGTCCTCGTCTACATCTCCTGGGCGCTCGTGATCGCGCTGATCTGGTACCTGAACCGCACGCGGCTCGGGCTCAACGTGCGCGCCGTCGGCGAGTCGCCCGCCGCCGCCGATGCGATGGGGATCAACGTCGCCGGCTACCGCTACGCCCACACGATCGCGGGCGGCGCGCTGGCCGGGGTCGCGGGCGCGACCTTCACCCTCGCGATCACGCCGCAGTGGGTGAACGGGATCACGGGCGGCGCCGGCTGGATCGCGATCGCGCTCGTGATCTTCGCCTTCTGGCGGCCCGAGCTGTGCCTGGTCGGGGCGTACTTCTTCGGAGCGCTGCAGGCCCTCGCCCCGGAGCTACAGGCGCGGCAGATCAACCTCGGGCCGACCGCGCTCTGGACGAACTCGCTGCCCTACATCGCGACCGTCGTGGTGCTGGTGGCGATCTCGATGGGGAACACGCGACGGCGCCTTGGCGCACCGGCGGCGCTCGGGCAGCCGTACGCACGGGAGGAACGGTGAACGAGCAGCCGATCGGGAGCTGGCTGGAGGAGCTGGGCTCGTCGGCGCCCGCGCCGGGCGGCGGCGCCGCGGCGGCGCTCGAGGTCGCGATGGGTGCGGCGCTCGTCGAGATGGTCTGCAACCTGACGATCGGCAAGCCGGCGTTCGCCGAGCACGAGGCCCTCATGACCGAGGTACGCGACCGCTGCGCCGTCCTTCGCGTCCAGGCGACCGGGCTCGCGGCCGAGGATGCCGACGCCTTCACGGCGGTGATCGCCGCCTACCGGCTGCCGAAGGAGCAGGATGACCGGGGCGGGCGGCATCCAGGATGCGCTCGTGGGCGCAGCGGAAGTGCCGCGGCGGACGGCGGCCGCCGCCTCGGAGGTGCTCGACCTCGCCGAACGGATCGTCCCCGGCGCGAACCCGAACGTCGTGAGCGACGCAGCCGCAGCCGCGGGCGCGGCGCGCGGCGCCCTGCAGGCGGCGCTCGTGAACATCGACGCCAACCGCGCCTCGATCACCGACGCGGCGCTGCGGGCCGAGCTCGACGAGGTGAGCGCCTCGATCGAGCGGGATCTCGGCCGAGCGGACGCGGTCTTCGCCGCAGCGCGGGCGCGGATGGCCGGATGACGCTGCTCGACGGGCGCCCGCTCTCGGCGGCGATCCGCGGCGAGGTTGCGGCGGCCGCGGCGGCGCTCCCGTCGCCACCGGTGCTGGCAGCCGTCGTCGCCACGGACGATCCCGGCGCCGCATGGTACGCCGGCTCGATCGCGAAGGCGGCCGACGCGGCGGGGATCGAGTTGCGGCAGGAAGGCGTCGGCCATACGGCGGGCGCGGTGCGCAAGCGGCTGAAGGAGCTCTCGGCCGACGACGCGGTGCACGCGATCATCTGCCTCACGCCGCTGCCAGAGGGCCTGACGCTCGCGGAGGCCGGCGAGCACATCGCGCCGCGCAAGGACGTCGACGGCGCGAGCCCGGCGAGCCTCGGCCGGCTCGCGGCGGGCCTCGACGCCTTCGCGCCGGCGACGGCGCAGGCGGTGATCGAGCTCCTCCACCACTCCGGGACGCCGCTCGAGGGGGCCGAGGCGGTCGTGGTCGGCCGCTCGACGGTCGTGGGCAAGCCGCTCGCGCTGCTCCTGCTCGCCGAGCAGGCGACGGTAACGGTGTGCCACACGCGCACGAAGGACCTCGCGGCCGAGACGCGCCGTGCCGGCGTCCTCGTCGCGGCGGCCGGGCGCGCTCACCTGATCGGCGCCGGCCACGTCTCCCCCGGCGCGGTCGTGATCGACGTCGGCACCAACGAGGCAGAGGACGGGAGCATGGTCGGCGACGTCGACACCGCGGCCGTGGAGCCGGTTGCCTCGCTGGTGACGCCCGTCCCCGGCGGCGTCGGCCCCGTGACGACGGCCGTCCTTCTACGCAACGTCGTCACCGCCGCCTCGCGATGAGGGCCATGGTGCTCGACCGCTCCCCCGGCCCGCTCAGGGCGGCCGAGGTGCCGGAGCCGCGCCCGGGGCCGGGGCAGGTGCTGCTCCGCGTCCGCGCGTGCGGCGTCTGCCGCACCGACCTGCACATCGTCGACCGGGAGCTGACCCACCCGAAGCTCCCGCTGATCCCGGGGCACCAGATCGTGGGCGAGGCCGAGGACGGCGCGCGCCTCGGCGTGCCCTGGCTCGGCTGGACGTGCGGCGTCTGCCGCTACTGCACGAGCGGCCGCGAGAACCTCTGCGACCGGGCGCGCTTCACCGGCTACGACCTCGACGGCGGCTACGGCGAGTGGGCCGTCGCCGACGAGCGCTTCTGCTTCCCGATCCCGGACGGCTACGGCGACCTCGACGCGGCGCCGCTCCTCTGCGCCGGCCTGATCGGCTACCGCGCGCTGCGGCTCGCGGGCGACGGCGAGCGGCTCGGGCTCTACGGGTTCGGCGCCGCCGCGCACATCGTCGCGCAGGTCGCTCTCTGGGAAGGCCGGCGGGTCTTCGCCGTCACGCGCGAGGGCGACGAGCACGCGCAGGCCTTCGCCCGCGAGCTCGGCGCCGAGTGGGCCGGCGGTGGGCCGCCGCCCGAGGAGCTCGACGCTGCGATCATCTTTGCGCCGGCCGGCGAGCTCGTGCCCGCAGCGCTCCGGGCGGTCGCCAAGGGCGGCACGGTCGTCTGCGCAGGGATCCACATGTCCGACATCCCCTCCTTCCCGTACGAGATCCTCTGGGGCGAGCGCATGCTCCGCTCGGTGGCGAACCTGACGCGTGCCGACGGCGAGTCGCTGCTCGAGCTGGCGCCGCGCGTGCCGGTGAAGACGACGGTCGAGGCGTTCGCGCTCGAGGACGCGAACGAGGCGCTCGCGAAGCTGCGGGCAGGCGACGTCGAGGGCGCACTGGTGCTGGTTCCGTGAAGGGCGACCTGCTCTGGGAGCCGCCGGCCTCGGTGCACGAGACGTCGCACCTCGCCGCGTACCAGCGCTGGCTGAACGAGACGCGCGGGCTCGAGTTCGCGACCTACGCCGACCTCTGGGCCTGGTCGGTGGCGGACGTAAGCGCCTTCTGGGAGACGATTTGGCAGTACTTCGGCGTTCGCACTTCGGCGCCGTACTCGGCGGTGCTCGCCGACCGCTCGATGCCGGGGGCGAATTGGTTTCCCGGAGCCGAGCTGAGCTACGTCGAGCACATGTTCGCCGGCAAGGAGCCGGGCGCGACGGCGCTCGTCCACCGGTCGGAGCTGCGGCCGCTCGGCGAGACGAGCTGGGGCGAGCTGCGTTCACGCACCGCGGCGTTCGCAGCGGGCCTGCGGACGCTCGGGGTCGGACGCGGCGACCGCGTGGTCGCCTACCTTCCGAACATCGAGGAAGGGGTGGTCGCGTTCCTCGCCACGGCGAGCCTCGGGGCGATCTACTCCTCGTGCTCGCCGGACTTCGGCGCGCGCGCCGTGTCCGACCGCTTCTCGCAGATCGATCCGAAGGTGCTGATCGCCGCGGACGGCTACCGCTACGGCGGCAAGGACTTCGACCGGCTGGAGGCGGTCGCACGGATCCGCGAGGCGACGCCGAGCCTCGAGCACACGGTCTACCTTCCCTACCTCCGCGACCGCGTCGAGGGGCTCGTGTGGGAGCAGGTTGCCGCGAGCGGCGCCGGCGCCGAGCTCGAGTTCGAGCAGCTGCCGTTCGACCACCCGCTCTGGGTGCTCTACTCCTCGGGCACGACAGGGCTGCCGAAGTCGATCGTCCACGGGCAGGGCGGCGTGCTGCTCGAGTACCTCAAGCTGCTGTACCTCCACTTCGACCTGCATCCCGGCGACCGGCTCTTCTGGTTCACGACCACCGGGTGGATGATGTGGAACCTCGTCGTCGGCGCGCTCCTCACCGACACGCCGATCGTCCTCTACGACGGCAACGCCGGGTATCCGGACCTGGGCGTGCTGTGGGATCTCGCCGCCGAGGCCGGGGTGACGTGCTTCGGCACCAGCGCCGCGTTCATCGCGATGTGCATGAAGGCCGGCGTCGAGCCGGCACGCGGGCGCGACCTCTCCCGAGTCCGCAGCGTCGGCTCGACCGGCTCGCCGCTCGCGCCGGAGGGGTTCCGCTGGGTGTACGACCACGTCGGCGCCGACACGTGGCTCTTCTCGACCAGCGGCGGCACCGACGTCGCGACCGCGTTCGTCGGCGGCGTCCCGACGCTGCCCGTGTACGAGGGCGAGCTGCAGGCGCGCTCGCTGGGCGCCGCGATCGAGGCCTGGGACGAGGAGGGCCGGCCGGTGATCGACCAGGTCGGCGAGCTGGTCTTGACCGAGCCGCTGCCGTCGATGCCGGTGTTCTTCTGGGGCGACGAGGACGGGTCGCGCTACCGCGAGAGCTACTTCTCGGTGTACCCGGGCGTGTGGCGCCACGGCGACTGGATCGAGATCACCTCGCGCGGCACCGCGATCATCACCGGCCGCTCCGACTCGACCATCAACCGCGGCGGGATCCGGATCGGCACCAGCGAGATCTACCGCTCGGTGCTTTCGCTGCCGGAGGTGCTCGATGCGCTCGTCCTCGACCTGCCGCGGGAGGGCACGAGCGGCGTCATCTCGCTCTTCGTCGTGCTGCGCGAGGGGGCCGAGCTGGACGACGCACTGCGGGCGAGGATCGTGCGCGTGCTGCGCGACGACTGCTCGCCCCGGCACGCGCCGGACGAGATCTACCGCGTGGCGGAGGTGCCGCGGACGCTCTCCGGGAAGCTGCTCGAGGTGCCTGTGAAGCGGATCCTGATGGGCGCCGACCCCGCCAAGGCGGCAAGCCGGGAGTCGCTCGCGAACCCTTCGGCGCTCGACTACTTCGTCGAGCTCGCGCGCGGCTCCCCATGAGCGGCGACACGGTCTCCTTCGCGGGCGAAGGCCTGTCGTCCGAGCTGCTGCCGGTCGACGAGCTTGCCGACTGCGCCGCGACCGCCCTCGCCGCCGACGGCAAGCGGATCCTCTCCTACGGCACCGGCGCCGGCTACACCCCGCTGCGTGAGGCGGTCGCGGAGCGCTTCAACGTCCACCCGCACCGCGTGTCTGATCACGAACGGCTGGCTCCAGGGCTTCGCACTGCTCGCGGAGGCGCGTGCTGCCGGCGGTGTCGCCGTGGTCGAGTTCCCCGGGTACGACCGGGCGCTGCGGCTGCTCTTCTCGCTGGGCGCGACGCTGCTCTACGCCGACTGGCACGACGAGGGCATCGCGTTCGACGTGCTCGCCGAGCAGGTTCGCATGAGCCAGGTCCCGCCCACGTTCTCGATCTGGTCGCCGACGTTCCACAACCCGACCGGGCTGACGCTCACGCACGAGCAGCGCTGGGACATCGGCCGGCTGATGCTCCAGTCGGGGATCCTGATCGTCGAGGACGACACGTACGGCCCGCTACGCTTCGAGGGCGAGGAGGTGCCGACCATGTTCCAGGTCTTCGGGCAGAGGCCGGTCTACAGCGCCTCGCTCTCCGCCACCGTTGCGCCCGGCCTCCGGGTCGGCGTGTGGATCCTCCCCGATGCGCTCTCGAGCGAGCTCGCGACGCGCGCCAACGACCGCTACATCTCCCCCGCGCTGCTCGGTCAGGCGACGGTCTTCGAGTTCATGCTGCGCGGCCGCTACGACTCGAACGTGGAGCTCGTGGCCGCGCGGCTGCGCGAGCGGCGCGACGCGCTGATCGCCGCGCTCGAGCGGCACTTCCGGACGCGACGTGGACGCGGCCGGAGGGCGGGATCTTCCTGCTGCTCCGCCTGCCGCCGGGGACCGACGCGCGGGCCGTGCTCGGTGCGGCGGAAGGCGTGGAGGCTACGCCGGGCGTTGAGTTCATGGGCTTCCCGAACTCGATCCGGCTCAACTACGGCGAGCCGGCGCTGGCCGAGATCGAGGAGGGCGTCGAGCGGCTCGCACTCGCGATCGAGCAGGCGGCGGCCGGTGCGGGCTCGGAGCGCTGACCACGACACGATGCCCGTCGCCGGCGCGACGCTCGACACGGCCACGCCTGGGAGTCTACCGCAACCGGGTGTCAGCCGGCGCCGAGCGCCCGCGCGATCACGAGGCGCTGGATCTCGTCCGTGCCCTCGCCGATCGTGAGGATCTTCGCGTCGCGGTAGAAGCGGCACACCGGGTACTCCTCGATGTAGCCGTAGCCGCCGTGGATCTGGACGGCGTCGTCCGCGGCCTTGAGGGCGACGAGTCCGGACTTGAGCTTCGCCTGCGCTGCCTCGAGTGCGAACGGGCGGCCGGCGTCCTTGAGACGGGCGGCCTTGTAGGTGAGCAGCCGGGCGGCCTCGATCTCGGTGGACATGTCGGCGAGCTTCGCGCTCACGGCCTGGAACGAGGCGATCGGCTTTCCGAAGGCGTTGCGGCTCTTCGCGTATTCGAGCGCCTGCTCGAACGCCCCCTGGGCGAGGCCGACCGCGAGCGCCGCCACGCCGATCCGGCCGATGTCGAGCACCTCGAGGAACTGCTGCAGCCCCTGGCCGCGCCCGCCGAGCAGGTTCCCCTCGGGCACGTGGCAGTCCGCGAACGAGAGCGGGCGCGTGTCGGAGGCGTTCCAGCCCATCTTCCGGTACGGCTCGCCGACCTCGTAGCCGGGCGTGCCGTTGGGAACCAGGAGGTTCGAGATCTCGCGGCTGCCGTTGCCGCCTGTGACCGCAGTGATCGTCACGACCGCGGAAATGTCGGTGCCGGCGTTGGTGATGAACTGCTTGGCGCCGTCGATCACCCAGTCGCCGCCGTCGAGACGGGCGCGCGTGCGCGTGTTGCCGGCGTCGGAGCCCGCCTCCGGCTCGGTGAGGCCGAAGGCCGCAAGCCGCCGGCCCGACGTGAGCTGCGGGAGCCACTCCTGCTTCTGCTCCTCCGTTCCGAAGAGGTAGATCGGCTGCGTGCCGAGCGAGGAGTGCGCGCACAGCGTGATCGAGACGGAGGAGTCGATGCGCGCGAGCTCCTCGACCGTGATCGCGTAGGCGAGCGTGTCGGCGCCGGCACCCCCGTACCGCTCGGGGAACGGGATGCCCATCCAGCCGAGCTCGCCGAGCTTCCCGACGATCTCGTAGGGGAAGGTCTTCGTCCTGTCGAGCTCTCCGGCGACCGGGGCGATCTCGCGCTCGGCGAAGTCGCGGACGGTGGCGCGGAGCGCCTCGTGCTCCTCGGGGAGGTCGAAGTCCACGGCGAAGAGGTTAGTCGTCGAGCTCGACCAGGATCGCGCCGCGCTCGACGGTGTCGCCCTCGGCGGCGTGGACGGCGCGCACCGTGCCGGCGCGCGGCGCGGTGAGCGGCATCTCCATCTTCATCGCCTCGACGACGACGAGCTGCGCCCGCGCCTCGACCTCGTCGCCCGGTGCGACGAGCACGCGGATCACCTTGCCGGGCATCGGGGACGCGATCTCGTCCGCCTCGTCGCCGTGCTCGTGGGCATGCGCCGGGTCCTCGAGCGACGGCGGCGCTGCGACGGACGGGGCCGGGAGGTTGACGCGGAACGGCGTCCGCCACGGCCCGGCCGCGGCGCGGGCCGGTGGTCGCGAGAGCGGCGGGTAGCGCGTCAGGAAGTCGGTGGTCGTGTCGCCCGAGCGAAAGGCCGGATGCGAAGTGAGCCAGCGCAGGAATGAAAGGTTCGTGACCAGGCCGCCGACCTCGGTCTCCGCGAGCGCCTCGCGCAGGCGCTCGACCGCGGCGTCCCGCGCCGGCCCGTAGGCGATGAGCTTCGCGATCAGCGGGTCATAGCGGGTGCCGACGGTGTCGCCCTCCCCGACACCCGCATCGACGCGGATTCCCCGCGGCAGGCGCAGCCGCTCCACCAGCCCGGCCTGCGGTAGGAACGTCACCGGGTCCTCCGCGTAGAGCCGCACCTCGATCGCGTGGCCGGTGACGGCAGGCCGCGGCGGCAGCCGGTCGCCGGCGGCGATCCGGATCTGCTCGGCGATGAGGTCGAGGCCGGTAACCGCCTCGGTGACCGGGTGCTCGACCTGGATGCGGGCGTTCAGCTCGAGGAAGAAGAACTCGCGTCCTGCGACCAGGAACTCGGCGGTGCCCGCGCTCCGGTAGCCGATCGCACTCGCTAAGCGCTCGGCCGACTCGAACAGCCCCGCGCGGGTCTCCTCGTCGATCCCCGGCGAGGGCGATTCCTCGAGCACCTTCTGGTGGCGGCGCTGGATCGAGCACTCGCGCTCGCCGAGCGCCATGACGCCGCCGTGGGCGTCGGCGAGGAGCTGCACCTCGACATGGCGGGCACCCTCCAGGTAGCGCTCCGCGAAGACGGTGCCGTCGCCGAACGCCGCCTCGGCCTCGCGGCGGGCCGCCTCGAGCGCGGGCTCGAGCTCGGCGGCCGAGCGGACGACGCGCATGCCGCGCCCTCCCCCACCCGCCGCGGCCTTGATCAGCAGCGGGTAGCCGACCTGCTCCGGCTCGCCCTCCCCGACGACCGGCACGCCCGCCTCGCGCGCGATCCGCTTCGCCTCCACCTTGTCGCCGCCGCGGCGCAGCGCCGAGGGCGTCGGGCCGATCCAAATGATCCCGGCGGCCTCGACCGCCTCGGCAAGCTCCGCGCTCTCGGCCAGGAAGCCGTAGCCGGGATGCACCGCATCGGCGCCTGCCTCGCGGGCGGCGCGGACGTACTCGGCGGCGTCGAGGTAGCTCGCGACGGTGAGCGTCTGGTCGGCGCTTCGCGCGTGGAGAGACCCCGCGTCGTCGGGCTCGGCGACCGCCACCGTCGCGATCCCAAGCGTGCGGCACGTGCGGAACACGCGCAGCGCGATCTCGCCCCGGTTCGCGACCAAGAGCTTGCGGAACGGAACTGAGTTCATCAGCCAACCTTCGGTTGGACGCTCACATGCGGAAGATGCCGAAGCGCGTCTCCGGGATCGGCGCCTGCAGCGCCGCCGCAATCCCGAGTGCGAGCACCTGCCGGGTGTCGAGCGGGTCGATGATCCCGTCGTCCCAGAGCCGCGCGGTCGAGTAGTAGGGGCTTCCCTCCTCCTCGTACTTGGCGCGGATCTCGTCGGCGTCGGCGTCGCCGACCGTCGTGAGCACGATCGCCGCCTGCTCGCCGCCCATGACGGAGATGCGGGCGTTCGGCCACATCCAGAGCTGGCGCGGGCCGTAGGCGCGGCCGCACATCGCGTAGTTCCCGGCCCCGAACGAGCCGCCGACGACGACCGTGAACTTGGGCACGTCGGCACAGGCGACGGCCATCACGAGCTTGGCGCCGTCGCGGGCGATGCCGCCGACCTCGTACTCCTTGCCGACCATGAAGCCGGTGATGTTCTGCAGGAAGACGAGGGGAACGCGGCGCCTGGCCGCAAGTTCGATGAAGTGCGCGCCCTTCTGCGACGACTCGGCGAAGAGCACGCCGTTGTTGGCGAGGATCGCGACCGGGTAGCCCTCGATCGTCGCCCAGCCGCAGACGAGCGTCTCGCCGTAGCGCTCCTTGAACTCGTCGAGGCGGGAGCCGTCGACGATACGTGCGATCAACTCGCGCGCGTCGAGCTGGGTGCGGTGGTCGTCGGGGATCAGGCCGTAGAGCTCCGCGGCGTCGGCGGCGGGCGGCTCGGGCTCCTCGATGACCCAGGGCGGCGTCGGCGGGGTGCGATGGAGGTTGCGGACGATGGTGCGCGCGATTGCGAGCGCGTGCTCGTCGGAGACGGCGTAGTGATCGGCGACGCCCGAGCGGCGGGTGTGGACGTCAGCGCCGCCGAGCTCCTCGGCCGTCACGTCCTGGCCGGTCGCCGCCTTCACGAGCGGCGGCCCGCCGATGAAGATCGAGCCGGTGCCGCGGACGATCACGGTCTCGTCGGCCATCGCAGGCACGTAGGCGCCGCCTGCGGTGCACGATCCCATCACGACCGCGATCTGCGTGATCCCCTTGGCGGACATGCGCGCCTGGTTGTAGAAGAGCCGCCCGAAGTGGTCGCGATCGGGGAAGACCTCGGCCTGCAGCGGCAGGAACGCGCCGCCGGAGTCGACGAGGTAGATGCAGGACAGGTGGTTCTGCTCGGCGACCTCCTGCGCCCGCAGGTGCTTCTTCACCGTCAGCGGGAAGTAGGTGCCGCCCTTCACGGTCGCGTCGTTCGCGAAGAGGACGCACGGCTGACCCTCCACCACGCCGATGCCGGTGACGATCCCGGCCGACGGCGCCTCACCGTCGTAGAGGCCCCAGGCCGCGAGCGCGCCGAGCTCGAGGAACGCCGTGCCGGGGTCGACGAGCCGGTCGATGCGCTCGCGCGCGGTCATCTTCCCGCGGGCCCGGTGGCGCTCCACCGAGGCGGTGCTGCCGCCGAGCGAAACGAGTGCGGTGCGCTCTCGCAGCTCCGCGACGAGCGCCTCCATCCGCGCCCTCCGGCGTGCGAACTCCTCCGCGTTCGTGTCGACGTGGGAGGTGATCGTCGCCATGGTGGGCGCACCGTAGCGAGGATGAGGGCGTGACACGTGGCTGCGCTCGAGGACTGCACGCCCTGGGGCTCGAGGCAGATCCCGGCACGGCGGATTCCCCGGCATCGAGCTCGACGCGCAGTGCTCCGCCCCACCCCGCGGCGTGGTCTTCCGCAAGACGGCAACCCTCGTCGTCCGCTGGTCTCAACGGGCAGCGAGTGAAGCGGGGAGACTCCGCAGCGTGACCTTCGGGATCCTCACCGTGATCGTGCTCGCGGGGCTCGTGGGGCCGCTGTTCTCGTCGAGCGAGCGGGTGCTGGTGCCGGTCGTCGTCGGCGAGCTCGTGGCGGGGCTCGTGGTCGGAAAGTCGGGCTTCGGCTGGGTCGACCCCGGCGACGCGACGACCGCGTTCATGGCCTCGATCGGCTTCGCGATGCTGATGTTCGCGGCGGGGATGCACGTGCCGATCCGTCAGCCGGAGCTGGCGCGGCAGCTCGGACGGGGAACGGTGGCGGCGGGCATCGCGGCCGTGGGTGCCGTCGCCGGCGGGTTCGCAGCGACGCGGGCGGCCGGCGTTCCGCACGCCGGCATCTACGCCGTCGTCCTTGCCAGCGGCTCGGCGGCGGTGCTCGTCCCTTCGCTCGACGAGGCGGGGCTGCTCGTGCTGCCCGTCGGTCTCACCGTCGCCGCGCAGGTCGCGATCGCCGACGTCGCAGCGATCGTCGCGGTGCCGCTCGCGCTCCAGCCGCACCACGCTGTCCGCGCCGTCCTCGGCGCCGTCGCCGTCTCGGCGTGTGCGCTCGCCGTCCTCGGCGCGGTCAGGGCGCTGCGCGGCCCCGCGTGGGTCGGCCGGGTCCGGCGCCTCTCCAAGAAGCGCGGCTGGGCGCTCGACCTCCGGATCGCCCTGCTCGTGCTCTTCGCCCTCTGCTGGCTGGCGACGCGGATCGGGACGAGCATCCTGCTCGCAGGCTTCGCGGTCGGGCTCGTCGTCGCCGCCACAGGCGGCCCGAAGCGGCTGTCCCGCCAGGTGACCGGCGTCGCGCAGGGGTTCTTCGTCCCGCTCTTCTTCGTCGTCCTCGGCGCGCGCATCGACATCCGCGCGCTCGGCACGCACGGCGTACTGGTCGAGCTCGCCGTGCTCCTGATCGCCTTCGACGTCTCCTCGCACCTCGTCGCCGCTTTCCTCACGAAGCAGCCCACCGCCTCGGGCCTCGCCGCGACCGTTCAGCTGGGCGTGCCTGCCGCGGTCGTCGCACTCGGCCTGACGCTGAACGTCGTCTCGCCGGGCGCCGGCGCCGCGATCATGGTCGCCGCGCTGATCAGCATCGGGATCAGCGGCGCCGGCGTCTCGCTCCTCAGTCGGTACGCCGTCGCAGCGTCGCCGCCCCGAGAGCCAGCGCCAGGGCGATCGAGCCCAGGATGATCGCGACGTCCAGTGCGAAGCGGGCGTTGGAGGGCCCGCCCGCGGCAACCTTCGCGAGCGCGTCGAAGGCGTGGACAGCCTCAACGCCGCTCGAAGATCACCAGCACCGACAGCTGCTCGTACGCGCTGAAGCGGTGCTCCGCGCCGGCGGGCACGAAGACGGCGTGCCCCTGCCGAAGCTCGACGGTCTCGTCCTCGACCTCGAGCATGCCGGTTCCCTCGAGCACGACGTAGACCTCGTCGTCGTCGTGCGGCTGCTGCCGGTCGGGCTCCGGAGCGACGAGGACGTAGACGCCGATCTCGAGGCCCGGCGATGCATGAACGATCTCATATCCGCCGCACGACTCGGCGAGCCGCCGCTTCACGCTCTCGACGTCGAACGGATGGGCCGGGGGTAACGGCGTCCCGGCGCCGTGGTCGGGCGCCGTCATGGCTCGAGCAGTCCGTTCGCGAGGGCGTAGGTGACAAGCTCGGCGCGTGTCGCGAGCCGGAGCTTCTGCATCACATGCGCGCGGTGCGTCTCCGCCGTGCGGACGGAGATAAAGAGCCGGTTGGCGATCTCCTGGTTCGTGTAGCCGTGCGCGAGCAGCGCCAGCACTTCGCGCTCCCGCTCCGAAAGCGGGTCGGACTCGGCGCGGCGCAGCGCCTCGGTCTCTGCCGCCACGAGGCGCGCGCCCAGCTCCGGGTGGACGTAGCGGCCCCCGCCGGCCACCTCTCGGATCGCCTGCACGACCTCGGCGTCGGCCGCCTCCTTGAGGACGTACCCCATCGCCCCAGCCGCGAACGCCTCGCGCACATAGCGCGGGTCGTCCTGCATCGAGAGCACCAGGACCTTCAGTTCGGGATGCTCGTGGAGGAGCTTGGGGACGCCCTCGAGCCCGGACTCCCCCGGCATCACGATGTCCATCAGTACCAGGTCGGGGTTCGTCGACCGCGCCTCGAAGATCGCGTCGCGGACCGTGCCCGCTTCCGCGACCGTCTCGAGGTCGTCCTCGGCGTCGACGAGCATCCTCAGCCCTGCCCGGACGACCGCATGGTCGTCGACGATCATCACGCGAATGCTCAAGTCAGCGGCACCTCGACCACAAGCGTCGTGCCGGAGCCGTTGCGGGAGGACTCGATTCGGAAGCGTCCGTCGAGCAGCCGAACGCGCTCACGCATGCTCTCGATCCCGGAGCCCATGCTCTCGGCCTCAGGGTCGAAGCCCTGGCCGTCGTCTTCGATCACGGCAACCACGCGACCATTCTTATACGTCAACAGGATGCTGACCTGGCGAGCCGCGGCGTGCTTGACCACGTTCGCGAGCGCCTCCTGGACGATCCGGTAGAGCGCGGTCGCAGCCTCGGGCAGCAGCTCCTCGCCGCCCAGGCGGTCGGCGAGCTCGACGGCGATCCCGGTCTGCTCGCGCCACGTCTCGAGCAGACGCTCGAGCGCCGAGACGAGGCCGAAGTCGTCGAGGGTCTTCGGGTGAAGGTCGACCGCGAGCTTGCGGACGTCGCGCAGGGTCGCGACCGCGAGCTCGCGCAACTCGACGAGTGCCTCGTGCGCCCCGGCCGGATCGGGCAACGCCTCGAGTCCACGGAGGCCGAGGAGGATCGACGCGAGCGCCTGCCCCGTCTCGTCGTGCAGCTCCCGCGCGAGCCGGCGCCGCTCCAGCTCCTGCGCCGCGACCACGCGCCGGAGGGCATCCCGCGCCACGCGTTCGGAGAGGTCGACTGCGACGGCCGCGCGGCTGGCGAAGGTCTCTGCGAGGCGAAGGTCGTCGTCGGTGAAGCGGCCGTGCGGAACGCCCTCCTTGTCGTGTGCGGCGAGCACGCCGATCCCCCGCCCCCGGGCGACAAGCGGCACCCAGAGCCCCGAGCTCGCGCCGATACGGCGGGTGACCACGGGATCGACGTCGGGGTCGTCGAGAACCGAGTCGACACGTTCGCTCGCCTGCTCTGTGAGCACCCGGCCGCTCTTCGAGCCGTCACGGGCGACCGTGGTGCCGACCAGGGCCTCACCACCCTCGCCTGCGACCGCCGCGAGCCGTAGCGTGTCCCGCCCGGCCGGCAGCAGCACCTCGACCAGCCGGGCGCCGAGCAGCTCGCGCAGCCGCCGGGCGATCAGATCGAGCAGCACGTCGAGGTCGGTCTCCGTCGCGAGCGCGTTTCCGATCTCGTTGAGCGAAGCGAGGCGCTCCGACCATTGCGTCGCAGCCGTGAGCAGGCGCACGTTCTCGATCGCCACCGCCGCCTGCGCCGCGAGGAGCGTCACCAGCTCCTCGTCTCCCTCCGTGAAGCTCGCGCCGCCCGCCTTCTCGGTGAGGTACAGGTTGCCGTAGGTCACCGACCGGAGCAGAACCGGCACGCCGAGGAACGTGTGCATCTCGGGGTGATGCTCGGGAAAGCCGAATGCCTGCGGATGGGCGGCGATGTCGTCGAGGCGCACGGGCTTCGCGTCGCGCAGGAGCAGGCCAAGAACGCCGTGGCCGAGCGGCGGCGGCCCGATCGCGGCCTCCGTCTCCGGATCGACGCCGTAGGTCACGAACCGCTCCAGGCGCGAGCCGCTCGGGTCGACGACGCCGAGCGCCGCGTAGCGCGCGCCCGTGATCTCGGCCGCCAGCTCGAGCAGCCGTTCGAGCAGCGCGTGGAGGTTACCCTCGGACGTGAGCACGATCCCCGCCTGAACGAGGGTGCGAAGGCGGCCGTCGGCTTCGGTCGACCCCATTGAGCGAGCGTAGATCAGTCCGCGCCGTCTCCGCAGGCGGCCGCGACCCGTCGCGCGCGGCGGTCACGATCCGAGCGTCAGGGCGGCCACTGCTCGCTCCTCCGGGGAAAACCGCGCGGGGGCTCAGCAGATCGCCGGAGGCCACGCGAGAGCCGCGAGCGTCCGACGACGGTCGAGGAGGTCAACGCGCTCGTCGCTTCCCGCGCCGACCGGGGCGAGCTCGAGTGGATCCTCGCCTATAGCGAGGAGCCACTCAGGTCAAGGTTGTCTCCTGGTACGACAACGAATGGAGCTACTCGAACCGGCTGGTCGAGCTCGCGCAGCGGGTGGTCGTGCCGATCACGGTTTCAGCAAGGCCGAGAGGTCGGTGACAACGCGATCGATGCCGTCGTCCAGGAACGGGCCGCCACCGCGGCCCGTTCTGTCGACGACGACCAGCAGCCCGAAGTGCGCCGCGCGGGCCGACGCGACGCCGTCGAGGGTGGTCTCGAACGCGGCCGCACGCTCGGGCGGAATCTCCAGGGCGCGGCAGGCGGCCAGCATCGTGTCGGGAGCGGGCTTCGGCTTCAGTCGCGCATTCCCGGGCGCGCACCCCATCGATCACCACACCGACGAGGGGTTCGAGCCCGGCCCGCTCGACGATCGTCTCCGTGTTGGCGCTGGATGAGACGACTGCGCACGGCAGCCCTGCCTCTCGGAGTCCTTCCAGGTAGAGCAGCGAGCCGCCGAAGGCCTGGACGCCTTCGCGCCGGAGGAGGTCGAGGAGCGCCTCGTTCTTCCGGTTCGCGAGCCCGTGGATCGTCTCGGCGCTCGCCGGGTCGTTCGGGCGGCCCTCGGCCAGCCGGATGCCGCGGCTCGCGAGGAAGGCGTGGACGCCGTCAAGGCGCGGCCGGCCGTGGAGATGGCGGTAGTAATCGGTGCGGGGATCGAAGGGCATGAACGGTGCGAAGCGCTCGCCCGTGGCCTCCATCCGGCGGCCCGAGCAACTCGTCGAGAGCGACCTCCCACGGCTCTGCGTGCACGTCGCCGCTCGCGGTGAGGACGCCGTCGAGGTCGAAGACGCATCCCTGCACGCTGTCCGGGAGCCCGAGCGTCTTCTTGGTGGCGCGCGGCGCGGAGAGCCGGTGCTGGAGCCGCACCCGCTCGTCGCGCGCGACCTCGTCGAGGAGCTTCGCGGTCGCGAGCACGCTCGTGCTCGAGCCGGCTGGCCCACTCCCGGACCTCGTGCGGCGGAAAGCGCAGGCCGGCACCGCAGCGCTGGATCGCCGACAGCGCGTCCTGCGCCGAGATGAACGCGAGGCGCCAGTGGGCGCTCAGGTCGTCGAGCCCGAGGTCGGCCGCGGCGACGGCGGCCACCGCTCACACCTTCTCGAGCTCCGGGGTGTACTCGCCGGCGCGGGCGGCTCCGTTCAGGCGCGCCCGCTTGCCGTACGCACGCTGTCCCTCCTCGGCATTCTCCTGCTTGCCGGCCCAGGCGGCGAGCGCGGGGGCCTGCAGCGCGCGCCCGTAGGAGAACGAGAGCTGCCACGGGTGTGGGCCGCGCTGGTTCATCGCGTTCAGGTGCTCGGTCGCGTCCTCGTCGCTCTGCCCGCCGGAGAGGAAGACGATGCCGGGAATCGCGGCTGGAACGTGGCGGTAGAGGACCTCGAGCGTCCGCTCGGCCACCTCGTCGACGCCGGCCCGGTTGGGCGCGTCGTAGCCCGAGAGCACCATGTTCGGCTTCAGCAGCATCCCGCGGAAGTCGACACGCTGGTCGTGGAGCTCGGTGAAGACGGCCTGCTGCACGCGACCGGTCGCCTTCGCGGCCGCGTCGATCGTGTGGTCGCCGTCCATCAGCACCTCGGGCTCGACGATCGGCACGAGCCCCGCCTCCTGCGCCAGCGCGGC
Source organism: uncultured Actinomycetes bacterium (assembly GCA_963792135.1). Classification (GTDB taxonomy): domain Bacteria; phylum Actinomycetota; class Thermoleophilia; order Gaiellales; family Gaiellaceae; genus PALSA-600. The sequence goes on from CAWBVD010000013.1 coordinate 160,666, forward strand.
GTAGCGCGCGAGGGCATGGGCGTTGACCCAGACCGCGTACTCGCTCGGACGGCCGTTGCCGATCGAGTAGACCCCGCGCCACTTCGCGAACCGGGCGCCGAGCTGGACGTACTCCGCGAACCGCTCGCGGAGGCCGTCGAGCCCCTCGGTGACCGTCTCGCCCTCGGCGAGCGCGAGCGGCTTCGCGCCCCGGTCGACCTTGATCCCGGGGATCGATTCCTTTCGAGGCGAGCAGCCGGGGGAACGGCGTCCCGTCGGCGGCCGCCTGCCGGATCGTCTCGTCGTACAGGATCACGCCGCTGATCGAGTCCTCGGCGCCGGGCGTCGTGAACAGCAGCTCGCGGTAGGCGCGGCGGTTCTCCTCCGTCGACTCGACCCCGACGTCTGCGAAGCGCCGCGCGATCGTCCGCCGTGCTCTCGTCGGCGGCGAGGATGCCCTTGCCGGGCGCGACCAGGGCAACGGCGGTCTCGTGGAGCTCGCTCATCGGCTCACCCCAACCCTCGAGCGGAATCGCCTCGGTTCATGCTTTCGATTGTCGAGATCTTCGGGCCCAAGGCCATCAGCGCTTCGCCCGAAAACCCTGCGGGTTTCCCGCACGCCTACCAGCCCTTGACGCGGCGCTCGGGCCGGCGCGAACGGCCGCACGCGGGCATCGACGGCGACGCAGCCGGTGGCGCCCGCGAGCACGGGGTTCAGGTCGAGCTCGGCGACCTGCGGCAGGTCCTCGGCGAGGCGGCCCGAGGCGGACGACAAGGTCGACGAGCGCGGCGGCATCGGCAGGCTCGGCGCCGCGGAAGCCGGCGACGAGCCGGCCGGCCTTGCCCTCCCGGACGAGCTCGTCCGGCGTCGCGGTCGGTGAGGGGCGCGAGCCTGAAGCTCGCGTCGCCGATCAGCTCCGCGAGTGCCCCGCCCGGCCCGAAGGCGACGAGCGGGCCGAACATCGGGTCCTGCACGATCCCGGCGAGCAGCTCGACGCGGCCGCCGAGGAACGGCTGGACGAGCACCGGCACGCCGATCCGCTCGGCGGCGGCGCGGACCTGCTCCTCGGTGCGCAGGTCGAGCGCGACACCCCCGACATCGGTCTTGTGGACGCCGGGTGCCGCCGTCTTCACCACCACCGGGTACCCGAGCTCGGCGCCGCGGCAGCGCGTCGTCGACGGTCGCGGCAACGCGCTCGCCCACGGTCGGGATGCCGTAGGCGTCGAGGAGCGCTTGGGTCGCGGCCGGGTCGAGCCACAGGTCGCCGGCGCCGCCGAGCGCGGCCTCGACGATCGCCCGGCCGGCCTCGGCGTCGATCCCCGCGACCTCCGGAAGCTCACCCGCCGGCGTGCGCAGCCAGTCCGCCCGTTTGGCCGCCAGCGCGAGCGCCCGCGCCGCCGACTCGGGGTAGGGAAGCGCGACGACCGCCGAACCTGGGCCGCGGAGCGCAGGCGGCACGCCCTCGGCGCTGACGACGACCGCGATCACCGGCTTCACGTGCCCCACCTCCCCACCGCGCGGCTGATCGCCGCCGCGACCTCGTTCGCGCCCGCGACGACCGGCGGCACGAAGAGGATGACGAGCGCGTCGACGTTCGGGTCGTTCAGCACGTGGCCGATCACCGCCTCGTACGTCCTGGCGGTCGCCGAGCCGAGCAGATCGATCGGGTTTGCGAGGCTCGCCTCCGCGGGCACGAGCGGCCGCGAGCGCGGCACGCGTCGCCTCGGTCAGCTCCGGCAGCTCGAGCCCCGCCGCCTCGCAGGCGTCGGCACAGAGGATCCCGAGTCCGCCGGCGTTCGTGATCACGCCGACGCGGCGCCCGGAGGGCAGCGGCTGGCTGGAGAGGAGCGCCGCGGCGTCCACGAGCTCCTCCAGCGTCCGCGCGCGGAGGACGCCCGTCTGGTGGAACAGCGCGTCGACCGCCGCGTCGGAGCCCGCGAGCGCGGCCGTGTGCGACCCGGCCGCCCGCGAGCCGGCGGAGGTCGAGCCGGCCTTGAGCGCGAGGATCGGCTTGCGGCGCGCGACCCGCCGTGCGACGCGCGAGAACGTGCGCGGGTTGCCGAACGACTCGAGGTAGAGCAGCACCAGATCGGTGCTGCTCGTCGTCCTCCCACCACTCGAGCAGGTCGTTCGACGAGACGTCCGCCTTGTTGCCGATCGAGACGAAGGCGGAGAAGCCCAGACTCCGCTCCGATGCCTTCTCGAGCAGCGCAAGCCCGAGCGCGCCGCTCTGGGACGAGAAGCCGATCCGGCCGGCCGGGAGCGCGCGCGGAGCGAAGGTGGCGTTGAGGCCGTGGCCGGGGACGGCAATGCCGAGGCAGTTCGGGCCGACGAGCCGCGCGCCGTGGGCGCGCACGAGCGCGAGCAGCTGCTCCTGCCGCTCGCGGCCCTCGGCTGCCCATCTCGGCGAAGCCCGCCGAGATCACGCAGAGCGCCGGGACGCCGCGCGCGAGCGCCGCCGCCGCGGCGTCCAGTACCTGCTCGCCGGGGAGGCAGATGACGGCGAGATCGACCGGATCGGAGATCTCCTCGACCGAGCGGATACGCGTGCACGCCCGCGACGGGCTCGCCGCGCAGGTTCACCGGGTAGGCGGAGCCGGCGAAGTCGGCGGCAAGGATGTTCCTGAACAGCTCGCCGCCGATCGAGCCGCGGCGGCGCGACGCACCGATCACCGCGACGGACTCCGGCTCGAAGAACGGTCGCAGCGACGCGACGACCGCAGTGTGGTCGCGCTGCTCGACGCGCGCCTCGAACTCGACCGTCGGGACGATCGGGAAGCGCACCTCGACCTCCTCTGCGTCGCGCTGCCGGACGACCTCGAAGCCGGCGTCGGCGAAGACGCCGAGCGCAGTCGAGTTCGACGCCAGGACATCGGCACGAACCGCGTGATCCCGCTCTCGCGCGCCCGCCGAGCGAGCTGCTCGAGCAGCCTCGTCCCGATCCCGCGCCGCTGCTCCGAGTCCGCGACGGCGAATGCCATGTCGGCCGCATCGCTGCCTTCGATCGCGATGTAGTTCGCGACCGCGACGATCCGCGAGTCGCCGCGCACCGTCCAGCCGGCCGAGCAGCGCCCCGCGCGCGGTCCAGTCGGGATCGAGCAGCGGCTCGACGAGGCTGCGGTCGACCGCGCGGTAGCCGTGGAAGCGCAGGTACAGGCTGCGCTCCGAGAGCCCGGCGAAGAAGTCCACGAGGTCGTCGGCGTCAGCAGCGGTCGGCGGCTCGAGCCTGATCGTGCCGCCGTCCCGCAGGATCACATCGACCGCGTCGAATGCAATACCGGCCACGGCTGCGACCATCGTAGTTCGCAGCCTGCCCACTGCCGCCTGGGCCGGCCTCCGTTAGGAGCCCGCAACCCGGTGGCGGCCTTCCCGAGGCGGTCCGCCCACCGAGAAGCGACACTTCACTCGCAAGCTCGAGAGAGAGGGTGACGATGGGCACGATCGTGGTGGGGGTTGACGGCTCGGAGGGCTCGCTCGCCGCGCTGCGTTTCGCGATCGAGGAGGCGAGGATCCGGGGCACCGAGGTGAGGGCGGTCAACGCATGGCACGTGCCGCCGGCGGTTTACGGCGGGGGCTGGGCGCCGGCGGGCGTCGATTTCGACGAGTTCAGGAAGCTGGCCGAGGCCGCGCTCGAGAAGACGCTCGAGGACGTCGGAGCGCGCGAGGCCGGCGTGTTACGGTCACGGCGATCCTCCGGGAAGGGCAGCCGGCAGACGTCCTGTGCGCGGAAGCTCCGAATCGCCGACGACTTGCTCGTCGTGGGCTCGCGCGGCCTCGGAGGCTTTCGCGGGCTCCTCCTCGGCTCGGTCAGCCAGCAGGCGGTCCACCACTCCGCCTGCCCGGTCGTCGTCGTGCCGCCATCCCGAAGCGAAGGACGAGAACGCACAGCGGAGCTCATGACCCAGCCGGATCTCGAGGCAACCTCGCCGGAGCGCATGCGGCGGCTCGTCGAGGTGGGCATCTCGCTCAGCTCCGAGCTCTCGCTCGAGGCGCTGCTGCGCCGCCTGATCGAGACGGCGGTCGAGCTGACGGACGCGCGCTACGGCGCGCTCGGCGTGATCGACCGCCTCGGCACGGGGCTCGAGCAGTTCATCACCGTCGGCATCGACGCCGAAACGCAGGCGACGATCGGCGACCTTCCGCACGGGCGCGGCATCCTCGGCGTGCTGATCCGCGAGCGCAGCGCTCTCCGGCTCGACGACCTCTCCCAGGATCCGCGGTCGGTCGGGATTCCCGCCCGCGCACCCGCCGATGCGGTCGTTCCTCGGCGTGCCGATCATGCTGCGGGGCATCGCGTTCGGAAACCTGTACCTGACGGAGAAGGCCGGCGGGCGAGGCGTTCACCGAGATCGACGAGGAGATCGTCCGCCTGCTCGCCGCGCAGGCCGCGGTCGCGATCGAGAACACCCGGCTCTACGAGGCGTCGCGGCAGTGGTCGCGGCAGCTCGAGTCGCTGAACGAGGTCTCCGAGGCACTGACGACCGAGACGGACCTCTCCCAGCTCCTCGACCTCGCCGCCGACCGGCTGCGCGAGCTGCTCGACGCCGCGCCGTCCTGATCCTGCAGCCCACGGCCGACGGCAGCCAGCTCACCGTCGAGACGGCGAGCTGCGAGAACGCCGCCGAGCTGCGTGGCCTCCGGCTCGACGCCGCGCGCTCGAAGGCCGGCCGGACGCTCGCGCGCCAGCGCGCCGAGCGGATCGACTCGCTGATCGACGATCCGGAGGTCGACCAGACCACACCCCGCCTCGTGGACGCGTCCGCAGGCTCTCTACGTGCCGCTGATCGCCCACGGCCGGGCGCTCGGTGTCGTCGTAGCGTTCGACAAGCGCGGCCCCGACCCGCGTTTCTCCGACGCCGACATGCGCATCGCCCAGGCGTTCGCGAACCGCGCGGCGGTTGCGATCGAGCTCTCGGAGCGGGTCGGCCGCAGCGCGGTGCAGGCGCTGCTCGAGGGCCAGGAGCTCGAGCGCAGGCGGCTCGCCCGGGAGCTGCACGACGAGACCGGACAGGCGCTGGCCTCGATCCTGCTCGGGCTCAAGTCGCTCGAGGCCCAGGTCGGGACCGAGCCGGTTGCGAGGATCCGCGAGCTGGTCGGCAGCGCGCTCGACGACGTGAGGCGCCTGACCGTCGAGCTGCGGCCGCCGGCGCTCGACGACTTCGGGCTCGGCCCGGCGCTCGAGCGTCTGACGGCGATGACTGCGGAGCGGAGCGGATCGACATCCAGCTCAGCGTCCGGTCACCGTTGAAGCTGACCCCCGAACGGGAGACGGCGCTCTACCGGATCGTTCAGGAGGCGCTGACGAATGTCGATCAAGCACGCCCGTGCGACTCGGTCAGCATCGTCGTGATGCCGTCGGGCGAGTCGGTGCGGGCGGTGATCGAGGACGACGGCGCCGGCTTCGATCCCGCCCTCGTGCGGGACGGTGCGCTCGGCCTCGTCGGGATCCGCGAGCGGGTCGGCTTGCTCGGCGGCCGGTTCGAGCTCCAATCGTCCCCGGGCGAGGGGACGACACTCGTGGTCGAGCTTCCGTAGAAAGCCTGGACACCGCCGGTTCGACAGCCCCCGGCTAGACGCCGGACAAGGCGACCCGCTTCGCGACCTCGAACTCCTCTGCCGAGATGACGCCGCGGTCGCGCAACGCGGCGAGCCGTTCGAGCTCGTCGGAAAGCGGGCGTACTGCTGAGGTCTCCGACGGGCTCGTTCGCGCGCTGCGCACGGATTCGGCGACACGCGACCGGAGGCTCGGCAGCACCTCGAGACCCGCGTCCGGAAACTCGGCCAGACACTGGCGGCGGATCACCACGAACCCGGCCGCGAGCAGCGCGCCGAGAAGCAGCACGCCCCACCACGTCCGCAGGGCGTGCGTGGGGCCCCAGAGCACGAGCAGCAGATACAAGGCGGCCACCGCCCCTCCCGCGACAGCCGGGCGGCGGTTCAGGAGCGGCGCCGCCTCGCGGCGGCAGGCCGCGGCGACGGGCGTCGGCCCTGCCAGCAGCCCGCCGAGCACGGTCACGAGCCCGTAGAGCACCGTCGCCCAACCGATCTGCCCGAGGGTCGACGTCCCGATCGACCAGACGTGCTGCGCGGGCCTGCGGTGCTGGTCCCCTGCCAGCTTCCCGACCACGTAGTCGCCCCCGAAGTGGCGGAGCACGAGCGTGACGAGCCCGGCGATCACGAGCCCCCAGCCGGCCCGGATCAGCGTCCTTCGCCGCGAACCCGCCGCGAGGTAGATCGCGACGCCGTAGAGCGCGAACACGAGAACGAGTAGCCACACGCTCAGGATCCGGATCGCCTGCACCGCCTTCTGCGCCACCCCGAGCTGGTCCGAGCGCATCACCGTGATCGTCCCGGCGTCGGGCGGGAGCCGGTCGAGCACCGCGCTCGGAAACCCGAGCTGACCCCCGATCTCGCGCAGAAGCTGCGTGGCGTCGACCGTCACGACCCCGTTCCCGGTCGAGATCCCATGGCCTGACTTGTTCTCCAGCACGTCGACGAGCTGCGCGTGGCCCACCGCGCTCGCTCTGACGAAGAGCTTCCGGAAGTGCTGGCGCGAGAGCATGAACGCGACGCCCCGTGTCGCCGGGTCGCGGAGCGCCGCTGCAGCCGGCCCCGAGAGCTGCTTGTAGCCCTTCGGCAGCCGCTGCTGCAACTGGCTTGCGATGTCGATATTCGCGTAGAGCTCGTCGACGAGCTGGGTAGCGAGCGCCCGCCGGATCACCGGATCGTCGATGAGCCGGGCGCTCGTGCGCCGCCACTCGCTGTTGTCGAGCGCCTGCCGGTGAACCCAGGTCGTCAGCGCGGCGAGGACGGCGACGATCGTCCCGAGGACGAGCAGCGTCCAGACGGCCGCCCGGCGGCGGCGTACGTTGGTTTCCTCACTCACCAGGGAAAAACGCTAGACGGTTTCTCATCCGGAGGAGTAGCATCGGGGCCGCACCGAGTCGACCTGGGGGTTTTCCAATGGCCGGAGTTGGGTTCGACAGGATCGGAAAGGTCTATGCGGATGGCACGCGTGCCGTCAACGCACTCACCCTGGCGATCCCCGACGGCGAGTTCATGGTGCTCGTCGGGCCGTCCGGCTGCGGCAAGACGACGGCGCTCCGGATGCTCGCCGGCCTCGAGGAGATCTCCGAGGGCGTCATGCGGATCGGCGAGCGCGTCGTGAACCACGTGCCTTCCCGCGACCGCGACATCGCGATGGTGTTCCAGAGCTACGCCCTCTACCCACACCTGAGCGTCTACGAGAACATCGCCTTCGGCCTCAAGCTGAAGAAGCTGCCGAAGCGGGAGATCGAGTCGCGCGTGCAGAAGGCGGCGAAGACGCTCGGGCTCGAGGAGCTGCTCAAGCGGAAGCCGCGCAACCTCTCGGGCGGCCAGCGCCAGCGCGTCGCCATGGGCCGCGCGATCGTGCGCGAGCCGGCCGTCTTCCTGATGGACGAGCCGCTCTCGAACCTCGACGCGAAGCTGCGCGTGCAGACGCGCGGCGAGATCTCGCGCCTGCAGCGCGAGCTCGCGACGACGACGATCTACGTCACGCACGACCAGGTCGAGGCCATGACGATGGGCGACCGCGTCGCGGTGATGCGCAAGGGCGAGCTGCAGCAGGTCGCGCAGCCGCAGGACCTCTACGACCGGCCCGTCAACCTCTTCGTCGGCGGGTTCATCGGCTCACCGGCGATGAACATGCTCGAGGCGACCGTGAACCGGACGAACGGGAGCGTATCGCTCGTGCTCTCGGACGACCAGAGCCTGGAGGTCGACCCCGCCTGCCTCGACACGCACCCCGCGCTCGCCGCCTACGAGGGGCGCAAGGTGGTCCTCGGGATCCGGCCGGAGTCGCTCGAGGAGGCGAGCCTCGCGCGCGACGCGCCCGCCGACACGCCGCCTCCACGGGAGGGTCGAGCTGCGCGAGGCGCTCGGCTCGGAGCTGATGGTGCACTTCGCGATCCCGCACGCGCAGCTCGCGGACACGGAGGAGACGAAGGAGCTCGCGCGCGAGTCGACGGTCGAGGGCGGTCTCGAGACCGCCGGGGCGCTCGTCGTCGGCCGCCTGGGCCCGCACGCGCAGGTCGAGGAGGGAGCGAACGTCGAGGTCGCCGTCGACACGCGCTCGCTGCACTTCTTCGATCCCGACACAGGACTCGGTATCTACGAGCAGGCGAAACGAGAAAGGAGCAACGACGTGAGACGTGGTTGGACCTACAAGGCCGCCATCCTGGCGGCAGTCGCTGCCGTCGCGGTGCTGGTCGCGACCGGCACCGGCTCCGGCGCGACGAAGCACACGCAGGCGGTTTCGGGCAGCATCACCTTCGACGGGGTCTGGACGGGCGCCGAGGCAGCGAACTTCGGGGCCGTGATCAAGGCGTTCAACAAGGTCTATCCCGGACGTGAAGGTGAACTACAAGCCCGTCGGCGACAACCTGCCCACGGTCGTGTCGACCGCGGTCGCGGGCGGCAACCCGCCGGACATGGCGGACATCGCCCAGCCCGGCCTCGTGAAGCAGTTCGTCGACAAGGGCGCGCTGAAGCCGATCACGTATTCGCGGAAGACACTGCTCGCGAACTTCACCCCGGCGTGGATCGCGCTCGGCACCTTCAACAAGAAGATCTACGGGCTCGTCTTCAAGGCGAGCAACAAGTCGACCATCTGGTACAACGTCCACGCCTTCAAGAACGCGGGCGTGAAGCCGCCGAGCACCTGGCCGCAGCTCGTGTCGGCGGCCAACACCGTGAACGGCGTCGGGCGTGCCGCCGTACTCGATCGGCGGCGCCGACGGGTGGACGCTCACCGACCTGTTCGAGAACATCTACCTCCGCCAGGCGGGCCCCGTGAAGTACGCCCTGCTCTCGGCGCACAGGATCAAGTGGACGGATCCGTCGGTCGCGGCGGCGCTGAAGACGATGGCCGCGGTCGTCGGCACCTCCGCGAACATGGCCGGCGGTACGTCGGGCGCGGTGCAGACCGACTTCCCGACGTCGGTGAACAACGTCTTCCAGAACCCGCCGAAGGCGGCGATGGTGCTCGAGGGCGACTTCGTCCCCGGCGTCGCGACGGTGAAGGCGAAGCCCGGCACCGACTACGGCGAGTTCCCGTTCCCGTCGATCGGCGGCTCGCCGCCATCGGTCGAGATCGGCGGCGACACGATCGTCGCGTTCAGGGACACGCCGGCGATCGAGGCGTTCGTGAACTTCCTCGGCACGCCCGCCGCGGCCGCCGCCTGGGCGGCGAAGGGCGGCTTCGCGACCGGCAACAAGAAGATGCCGGCGAGCGTGTACCCGGACGCGACGACGCGGGCGACGGCCTCGGCGATCGCGGCGGCGAAGAACGTCGCCTTCGACATGTCCGACCAGCAGCCGGCCTCGTTCGGCGCGACCATCGGCCAGGGCGAGTGGGGGCTCTTCCAGCAGTTCCTGCAGAACCCGTCGGACATCAAGGGCATCCAGTCGAAGCTCGAGTCGGCCGCAGCGGCGGCCTACAAGAAGGGCAAGTAACGGCGTAGTGGGCAGAGGCAGGTGAGCTCGGGCAGCATCACGGTGGAGCCGCCGCTCGAGGCGGCTCCACCTCCGCCCTCCGGGCCGGGCCTGCGCCGGTATCTGACCGGCGGCCTGTTCCTGCTGCCCGCGCTCGTGATCCTCGGCGTGTGGATGGTCTACCCGACCATCTACACGGTCATCCGGAGCTTCTACGGGCTCAACGCCTTCCATCACTTCGTCGGGATCGACAACTACAAGACGCTCTTCACGACGCCGACCCTGACGACGGCGATCAAGAACAACCTGATCTGGGTCGCGGTCGTGCCGGCCTTCGTGACCGTGATCGGCCTGATCTTCGCGGTGCTCACCGAGCGCGTCCGCTGGTCGGTCGCGTTCAAGACGATCGTCTTCCTGCCCATGGCGATCTCCGCGTTCGCGACGGGCGTGACCTGGCGGATCATGTACGTGCAGGACCCGAACCTCGGCGCCGTGAACGCGCTCGGCCGCGTGGTCGTGGACGCGTTCAACCCGCCGGGGTCGCTCTCCGACGCGCTGCCCTCGACGCCGACCCTCGTCGGGACGGCGCAGACCGGGATGACGCTGAAGACGCCGCTCCATCCGGGCGGCGTGGCGCTGCTCGGGCTGACGGCGATCCCGCCCGAGTCAGTCCCGTCGTCGGCGAAGCAGGCGGTGCAGCCGCCGCCGAAGCCGGGTCACATCGAGGGTGTCGTCTGGCGCGACTTCAAGCCCGGCGGCGGCGTCCCCGGGAAGGTCGAGAAGGGCGAGCTCGGCCTGCCGGGCGTGACCGTGCAGCTCCGCGACGCGAACAACCACGTCGTGAAGACGGCGGCCTCGGCCGACGACGGCAGCTTCGACTTCGGGGTCATCTCGCCCGGCACCTACCACGCCGGGATCTCGTCGCAGACGTTTGCGAAGCCCTGGGGCGGCTTCGCCTGGCTGGGGACGAAGCTGATCACGCCGTCCCTGATCATCGCCTACATCTGGATCTGGGCCGGGTTCGCGATGGTGGTGATCGGGGCCGGGCTCGCGGCGATGCCCCGAGAGGTGCTCGAGGCCGCGCGGACCGACGGGCGCCAGCGAGTGGCAGGTGTTCCGGCGGGTGACCGTGCCGCTGCTCGCGCCGGTCCTCTCGGTCGTGTTCATCACGATGATCATCAACGTCCTCAAGGTCTTCGACCTCGTGATCACGCTCGCACCCGGGTCGTCGCAGAACGCCGCGAACGTGATCGCGCTCGCCATGTGGCGGACGTCGTTCGGCGGCATCAACGACTTCGGCGTCGGGTCGGCGATCGCGGTCTTCCTGTTCGTGCTGGTCATACCCGTGCTGTTGCTGAACATCAAGCGATTCAGGAGCGACCAATGAGCGAAGTCGTATTGCCCGAAGGCGCTGCGCTGCCGGAGCTCGTCGTCCCGAAGCCGAAGCTGTCCGAGCGGGACACGGTGCCCGCCAAGATCATCCGCTTCACGATGAAGGCGCCGGTCAACATCTTCCTGATCTTCCTCGGCCTGCTCTGGCTCGTCCCGACGCTGGGTCTGTTCCTGACCTCGATCCTTCCGGCGCAGGCGTTCACGGTGAAGGGCTGGTGGCAGATCTTCGCCCACCCGAGCCGCGCCACCTGGTCGAACTACGACAACGTCCTGCACAACCACGCGATCACGCACTCGCTCTGGATCACCGTGCAGATCGCGGTCGGGAACACGGTTCTGGTGGTGCTGATCGGCTCGCTCGCGGGCTACGCCTTCGCGTGGCTCGAGTTCCCGGGCCGCGACTGGATCTTCCTGGTCGTGATCGGCCTGCTCGTCGTGCCGCTGCAGATGGCGCTGATCCCGATGTTCACGCTCTACAACCACCTGAGCCTCTACGACACGGTGCTCGGGATCATCCTCTTCCACGTCGCGTTCGGGCTGCCGTTCGCGATCTTCCTGCTGCGAAACTTCTTCGTCGGGATCCCGAAGGACATCATGGAGTCGGCGCGGATCGACGGCGCGTCGGAGGGCGTGGATCTTCGTGCGCCTGATCCTGCCGCTCGGCCTGCCGGCGATCGCCTCGCTCGCGATCTTCCAGTTCCTGTGGACGTGGAACGACCTGATCGTCGCGCTGACGTTCGGCCAGAACGTGCAGCCGATCACGGTCGCGATCTTCTCCAACCTGCGCCAGTTCGGGGCCAACATCGACCTGATCGCGCCGGCGTCGTTCATCTCGCTGATCGTGCCGCTCGCGGTGTTCTTCGCGTTCCAGCGCTACTTCGTGCAGGGGCTGCTCGCCGGCTCGGTCAAGTAGGGCGATGGCCACGCGGGAGGTGGCGATCGTCGGCGGCGGGCTGGCCGGGTTCGTCGCGCACGCGACGCTGCGTCACGCGGGGATCGAGGACGTCGCGGTCTTCGACGCCGGCGGGCGCGACCCGGCGGCCGCCTGGCGGCGGCGCGCGGAGTCGATCCGGCAGCGGCGGATGCGCTCCGAGAGCGAGGGGCACTGCCTCCCCACCTCGTTCCCGGGCCTCGCCGTGCGCTCGACGCTCCGGCGCGGCAACCCGTGGCCGCTCGTGCAGAGCGTGTGCGACGGCTACCACCCGACGGTGGCGGAGTTCCTCGAGCACGTCGACGAGCTGCGCGAGCGGACGGGGTGGGACGGCGCGGTCGTCGAGCGCCGGATCGAGCGCATCCGGGCGGTCGACGGCGGCTTCGAGGTGGGCGATGCCGGCGTGTTCCGTCACGTGCTCGTGGCGTGCGGCCATCCGGGGCTGTCGATGCCGGAGGAGCTGGCGGGCGACCCGCGCGCGGTGCACGCCTACGAGCCGCACGAGTACGCGGACGACGTGGTCGTGGTCGGCGCCGGGATGGCGGCGGCGACGGAGTGGCTGAACGCGCTCGCGGCGGGGGCGCGCGTGACGTCGGTTCGCCGCCGTGAGCCGGTTCGCCGGGCGCTCAACGTGCCGCGTCCGCTCTTCTCGCGCCGCGGTCTCGCGCGGTTCCATTGCTCGGCGCCGGCCGAGCGGGCGGCGATCCTCGCGTCGCTCGCTCGTTCCCTCGTACCCGCCGGGGCGGCACTGGGACGAGCCGCTCGCGCGCGCGGGCGTCGCGCTTCCGCGTCGCGGCCGAGGTGAACGGCGCGGCGCAGATCATCTGCGCGACGGGCTTCCGCCGCGGCTTCGCGGCCAACCCGCTGCTCGCGCAGCTCGTCGAGGAGTACGGGCTCGAGACGCACGCCGAGTGGATCGTGCTCGAGCCCGACTGCACCGTCCCGGCGCTGACGCACGACGAGCGGACGCTCGCGCTCGTCGGGCGTCGCCGCGAAGTGGGCCTATCCGGGGGCCGACACGCTCGTCGGGGCGAAGTACGCGGCGCACGGCTTCCTGCGGAGGATCAAGGGCATGTCGTACACGCTGAGGGGCCGCGTCGACTCGCGGCTCTTCGCCGCGCTCGGGCCGGCGGTGGCGGCGGCGATCCTCGCGCTCGCGATCCACCGCTGGTGGCCGGTCGAGCTCGCGGCGCTGATGGTCGGCGTCGGGCTGGCGCTCGACGTGCTCGTCTACGACCGCGTCTTCGACTACCAGCCGGGGTGGGTGGCGCTCCCGCTCGGCGCGCTCGAGCTCGGGCTCGTGATGGCGGCGGCGGAGGTGGTTCACGTGCGGGCGCCGCTCGGGCCGGCGATCGCCTTCTTCTGGGCGGCCTGGCTGCTCGCGCAGCTCCTCGGGCACGCGGTGCTGCCGTGGCTGCGCCTCACCTACGCGGAGGACGGCGGCGAGCTCGGGCGGACGGGGGCGTCCGCGGCCTCCTTCGTCGGGGCGCTGTTCCTGGCCGCCGGTGCGGTCGGCTTCGCCACGCGGCCGCCGGTGGTGACGCTCGGGGCGGGCGTCCACCAGGGGCCGATCGTGATCACGCACCAGCAGGTGCTCCAGGGCAAGCCGGGCGCGGTCGTGCGCGGCGGGATCGTCGTGCGGGCCTCCGGGGTCGAGATCCGGAACCTGACCGTGCTCGGCGGCGTGAACGGGATCGACGTCGAGAGCGCCCGCCGGGTGAAGATCGACAACGTCCGCGTCGTCGGCGCGCAGCTCGACGGCATCCACGTCCGCTTCGGGCAGGTGATGATCAGGGACTGCGCCGTCGTCTCGGCCGGGCCGTTCGCACAGGGAATCGACATCTCGTACTCGATGAGCGAGGGGATGAGCGCGGTCGAGGGGCTGCGACGTCTCCGGCGGCAGCGAGGGGATCGTGACGCACGACTCGATGGTCATGGTCGGCGGCAACCGCGTGCACGGCACGAGCCTGCGCGGGATCACGATGAGCGAGATGTCGATGGGCGAGGTCGCGGAGAACAACGTCACGGGCGCGCGCGGCGTCGGCGTCTACTGCGGCGACCACTCCGAGTGCGAGATCAGGAAGAACGTCGTCGCCGGCACCCGCTCCGACGGCACCGGCAACCTCGCCCAGGCCGGCGTCGGCATCGAGCTCAACTACTACGCCTTCGCCTACCTCGACCGGAACGTCCTCGTCGGGAATCCGAAGCCGGTGTCGGTGTTCGACAACAGCCGGCTCGCCCGCGCGCGCGACGAGCTCGCAAGCACCTAGCGCGCTGCCCGCTTCGGCCATGGCTCCCCGAGACCCGAGTGGGGACTGTCCCCGGCCGTGTCCGGAACGGACACGGCCGGATTCGCTGCGCGGACAGCGTCTCGGGCGGGGCGCGGGACCTGACCGCTCCATGGCCACTCGCTCCGCGTCTTGCAAAGGCCGGCGCGAACCGGGTTGTCCCAGACGTACTCGCATGCGTTCGTGAGATGCTCGTCGCTCTCGACCATCTTCGCGTGGAACCGGTCCTGAAACAGGTGCCCGACGCGGCCGTAGAGCTCGTTGAACCTCTGCGCATGAATGCCGTTGATCCGGTGGAACGCACGCGAGATCGCCTCCATCGAGCCCTCCACGACCAGGTGGACGTGGTTCGGCATGAGGCAGTACGCGTGCGCCTCCAGGCCTTCCGCAATGACGATGCGCCGCAGGAGCGCGAGGAAGAACCGGTAGTCGTCGTTGTCGCGGAAGATCACGCACCTGTCGACGCCGCGCACGGTGATGTGGAAGATGCCGAAGGCCGGCAGCATCCACCTTGGTACGCGAGCCATGCTCGTATTCTATACTGACAACAGAATCGTGTCATCGTCTCTTGAGGACACGCGGGGACTGTCCCCAGCCGTGGCCGCTCGGGACAAGGCCGGGCTGGCTATAAGAGGCGCGTGTCGACGAACGGCTCAACTGTGCCGGCCTCGCGCCGGGGGGCTACGCACCGGCGGCTGCTGATCGCCGCGGTTACGGCCGCGGTGGCGGTCGCGTTCGCGGACTCCTCGATCGTCGTGCTCGCGCTGCCGGACGTCTACGGCGCGTTCAACACGAGCATCGTCGGCGTCTCCTGGGTGATCACGGCCTACAACCTCGTCGTCGCGCTGACCGCCTTCGCGCTCGTCCCGCTCGTCCGGCGCCTCGACGTCGGGCGGGTGAGCCGGATCGGCCTGCTGCTCTTCTTCGCCGGCTCGACCGGCTCGGCCGCCTCGTGGAGCCTCCCGGCGCTGATCGCCTTCCGCTGCCTCCAGGGGGTCGGGGCGGCGATGCTCCTCGCCGGCGCGGTGGCGCTCCTCTCGGCCCTGACCGGCTCGACCGCCCGCGGGGTCGCACTCTGGACGGCCGCGGGAACGTTCGGCGCCGCCCTCGGGCCCGCGCTCGGCGGCGTGCTGACCGAGCTCTTCAACTGGCGCGCGATCTTCGTCTTCCAGGCGCCCGTGGCGCTGATCGCCCTCGTCGCCGCGTTCGAATCGCACCTACACCCGCGAGGCGAGGGCGACCGGCGCGGCAGCAACACCGCGAACGTCGCGCTCGGTTTCCTCTTCGGCGCGCTCGTCGGCGCGCTCTTCCTCGGCGTCCTGCTCGTGATCACCGTCTGGGGGCTCTCGCCGATCACCGGCGCGCTCGTCGTCAGCGCCCTCCCAACCGGCGCCGTCGCCGCACGCTGGCTCGAACGCCGGCTCGCGCCCAGGCTGAGCGCCGCGGCAGGCGCATGCTTCCTCGCCGCGGGCCTCTTCGCCCTCGCACTGCTCCCGTCGATCAGCAACGTGCTCGTCGCATTCGCCCTCGCGTTCTGCGGCTTCGGCCTCGGCCTCGCGGTGCCCGTCCTCTCGCACGCCGCGGTCCCGCCGGGGACGGGTGTCGTCCGGGACGGCACGCTCACGATCGGCGCCCGCCACGCCGGCCTCGTCGTCGCGCTCGCGCTCGTCGCGCCGCTCCTCTCCCACGACCTCGAGCGCGGCGGCCAGAATGCGTTGCTCGCGGGAACGCGCGTCATCCTGGACGGCAACGCCCCGCTCCGGCAGAAGGTGCCGATCGCGCTCGACCTGCGCAAGGCGCTCGAGCAGGCGCCGAAGGGCGTCGTCCCCGACCTCCGGGAGCCGTTCGACAGCCGCGGCGCGCAGCATGACGAGAACCTCCGGCACGTCCGCGACTCGCTGATCAACGCCCTCCAGGGCGCGCTCACCCGCAGCTTCCGGCTCGCCTTCGTGCTCTCGGCGCTCTTCGCCCTCGTGGCGCTCCTCCCGATCCTCGCCGTGCGCCGACCGGCGGCGGCGCAATGAAGACCACGCGCACCGGCAGGATCGCCCTCGCCGCCCTCGCCGGGGGCGCGGCCGCCCTCCTCGTCGTCGAGCTCGCTCTCGGCGCCCTCCACTTCGGCAGCACGAAGCTCGCCGACCCCTGCACATCCAAGCCGGCGTTCAGCGGCGGCGGCATCGACGGCGCCGTCCAGCGGTTTGCCCTCGAGGGCCTGAACGGCGCCGCCTGCAAGCTGGACACGACCCCCGAGGAGCTCGTGCTCTCCTTCGTGCCCTCGTCGGGCGAGAAGATCCGCTGGAGCCGTCAGACGATCGACGAGGCGCTCCGCGCCGGCATCGACCGTGCCTCGCACGAGAGCGCCGGCGGCGGCTTCACGGGCAGCGTCCTCGCCTTCCTGCTGCGCGAGCTCGTCGCCCAGCCCGTCGAGTGGTTCCTCGGCGGCAGCAGCTGACACACCACGAATGAGGGGCCCGTATGGGCGAGGGCCCCGTCGGTCGACGGCCGGGGACCCCGCCGCAACGGGGCCCCCGGCCCTCGACCGCCGGTCCTCCATCTACCTCGAGTAAACCTTGATAGTTGGGGTTGCCGCCCTTGGGCGAAACCGCTGAGAAGCTCATCGACCAGCGCGACTGGCCGACTCACTCAGGGTCACCGTTAACCGCGAGCGTGCGAACGAACTCAGGCTGGGTCTGACCTAGCCGAAAGGCGGAACTTACGGCATCGCCTACGGCGTGCTTTGCGCGTCGAGGCGGTCGCCGCGTGCAAGCGGGTCGTGCGCGAGCGCGCCGTTGACCGCGCCGGAGGAGTCGGCGGGCGCCGATGCGCCGGTGGTGCCGAAGTCCTGCGTCCAGTAGACGAGTCCCGCTCGCGAGCGCGCCGCGCCGACGCCGATCGTCGTCCAGGCCGGATCCTCGATGTTCGCCTTGTGCGGCGGGTCGTTCAGCCATGCGGTCATCACCGTGCGCGCGTCGGCGTAGCCGTAGGCGATGTTCTCGCCCCAGCCCGCCGTGCTCGTCGGGTACCCGCACGCGGCGAGCCGCTCGGGCACGGTCCGGGCGACGGGCGCCGGATCGTCGTGATCCATGTAGCCGTAGCCGGCCATGTTCATGCTCTTCCATTCCGCCGAGGCGGTCAGCGCCTTCGCCTGGACGAGCGCGCGAAGCCCGAGCACCGCCCGATGGGCGTTGACGAGCTGCACGACCTGGGCCTCGGCGTGGGCGGACGCGAGCGTCCCCCAGGACGAAGACGGTGCGCAGCCGCCGGCGCCCGCCCCGACGGGCGAGGCCGCCCGGGCGCCGATCACGAGGCCGAGCACGGCGGCCACAGCCATGACTGCAGCCCCCCGGCGGATGCCTCTCGCTACGTCGTGCAAGCGAACCATCCCTCGAGCCATCGGCACCCCGGGCGGAGACCTTGAGCGGGATTTGACCGAAACGCCAGTGGCCGGCGCGGACACGGCCGGGGACAGTCCCCACTCGCGCCCGGCGGGGACATGGCCTGCGGTGTCAGCGCCTGTGACTCTTCTCGCCGGGCCAGACGCCGGTGACCCGGGCGGAAGCGCGGCGCGGCGCCTTCCGGCGCCGAAGACGGCGCCCTGGAGGGCCGCGGCGGCCACGACCTCGCGCAGCCGTGGGCGTCGGTCGCTCGGGGTCAGCCGGGACGCCCACAGGTGCTTGACGAGAGCGCCCGAGATCGCGCCGGCGAAGACGCCGAGAGCCAGCCCGAGCGGCTTGTAGAGAAGCTTCATATGGAGCGGGATGCCCAGTTCGCGCGATGTCGAATCCGGGCAGGATGCAGGTGATGGGCGACGCGCCCACTCAGCTGGCCAGAACTGAGCACACAGACTCCGAGGCAGCGGACGAGCCGTTCAGCGACCGGCTCGAGCGATGGCTCGAGAGCGACGAGCCGAAGACGCTCGGCGCGATGAACGACGTCTTCGCGGAGAAGGCGTTCGCGGTCACGATCATGCTCCTGATGTTCGTGCCCGCATTGCCGCTTCCGACCGGCGGCGTCACGCATGTCTTCGAGGTGATCACGGTCATCCTCGCGGCGCAGATGGTCGCGGCCCGGCAGACGATCTGGCTCCCCGAGCGCTTCCGGCGCCGCGAGCTCGGCGGCACGATCACCGGCAAGGCAATCCCCTTCATCGTCCGGCGGATCCGTCAGGTCGAGCGATTCTCACGGCCGCGCGGCGTGCGCTTCTTCCGGCAGCGCTGGTCGTCGCCTATCCTCGGCCTGATCCTGATCGTGTTCGCGGTCGCCGCCGCGTTCGCGCCGCCGTTCTCCGGCCTCGACACGCTCCCGGCGCTCGGGGCCGTCATCGTCGCGCTCTCGATCATCCTCGAGGACCTCGTCGTGCTCGCGGTCGGCGTCGTCGTCGGCGCGGGCGGAGTCGTCCTGATCCTCACGATCGGCGCTGCCCTCGTCCACTACCTCCGAAAGCTGCTCTGACCGGAGTCGGACTCGCGCTCGCGTTCGTCTCGGCGATCGCGGTCAACTGGGCCTACACGCGGGAGCACGACGCGGCCGCGTCCATGCCCCCGTTCTCCGTGCGGCGGCCGGTCGAGTTCGTCCGTCTGCTCTTCGGGAACCGGCACTGGGTCATCGGCTTCGCGGCCGAGACCGGCGGCTGGATCGTCTACGTCGTGGCGCTCCGCCTCGCGCCGCTGTCCCTCGTCCAAGCGGTGAGCGCCTCGGGGATCGCAATCCTCGCCTTCATCTCCGCACGCGGGCACCCGAGACGGCTCGCCCGGCGCGAGCAGCTCGCCGTCGTGCTCGCCGTGACCGGCCTCGTGCTTCTCTCCCTCTCGCTCATCGGGGCGACGCAGACCGATCACGAGCCCGACTGGAAGGGCGTCGTCGTCTGGCTCGGCGCAACGGTCGCCGGAGCGGGCGCGCTCGCCGGCCTTCGGCTCCGGCTCGCCCGCGGGCCGGCACTCGGTCTCGCAGCCGGCCTTCTGTTCGCCGCCGGCGACATGTCGGCCAAGCTCGTGACCTACGGCGGGCTGTACTTCCTCGCGCTCTTGAGTCTGATCGTCGCCTACGCCCTCGGGACGAGCGTCCTGCAGGCCGCCTACCAGCACGGAAGCGCACTCACGACTGCCGGCCTCGCAACCCTGGCGACGAACGCCGTGCCGATCGCAGCCGGCTTCGTCGTCTTCGGGGAGAAGCTGCCGGAGGGCGCGAAGGGCGCCGTTCAGGTCGCCGCGTTCGCCGCCCTCGTCGTGAGCGCCGTGTTCCTCGGGCGCGGCTCGGCCCCCAGCACCCGGTCCCAGGAAGTGAACGGGGCGGCCGAAGCCGCCCCGCCTGCACTGGGCTCTGACTAACGCTGAACCTCGAGTTGCGCGCGAACCGCGCCGCCCGGGAAGTCCGTCGTGTGGATATTGGCATAGAAGCCGCCCGGGTTCCCGATGATCTCGTTCAGGAGCCCGGCGTCGACCTGGACGCATCCCTCCGCCTGGCCGTTCTGGGCCGGCGCGGTGAAGGGGATGATCACCGGGCCGGCCACCGTCCCGTCGCCGCGGTGGATGTGCGACGCGGTTGCCGGAAGGATGATGTTCGAGGCGGCGAGCGTGTAGCAGAGCTGCCCCTTGTCCGGGCGGAGGATGAACTCGCCCATCCCGGTTCCGTCGCTGTCCCCGCCGGCCGGCTTCTCGTTGGGGCCCGCCATCGCGGCGCGGAGCAAGGCCGGCACCGGCCCGGTGAGCTGGTTGCGGATCGCGCCTCCCGGGTAGTCGCCGGTGTGGACGTTGACGTAGTAGCCGGCGCGGTTCTTCAGGATGTCGTCGACGACGGCACGGCTCGCGTTCACGCAGCCGGAGGTGGTGCCTGTCGAGGTCGGCGTCAGCAACGGGACGACGACCGGCCCGCTGTCGTTCACGCCGCCCTTGTGGATGTGCGAGGCGTTCGGCGTGCTGATGTTCTGCACGGTCATCGTCTCGCAGACCTGGCCCTGGTTCTGGCGGAGCCGGAGCGTCACCTGGCCGGTGCCGTCCGGATCGCCGAGGTCGGGCATCTCGGTGACCCCGACCATCGTGACGGTGAGCGCGGTACCGCCGGCGGTCGGAGCGAGAACCGTCTGCGGACACGAGTGCGGCGCGGGGACGATGTCGGCCGCCTTCGCCAGGTAGCCCTTGAGGGCCTTGGCGGACGTGGCGACGACCCGCTGGTATGGCTTGGTCTTCGACGTGGTGAGGTCACACACCGGGGTCGAAGCAAACGACGAGCTGCTCGCGGCCTGCGTGATACCGACCGCGGCCAGCAGGACAAGCGGCACGGCGAGCACGAGAAGCTTGCGCATCTGAACCCATCCCTCCCTTGGACGATCTGTTGGGTGCCTGACAGCCGTCAGTACGGGGATCCGCGCCGTCCGGTTTCCGAACCACTCACGCCCGCGGGGCGAATACGCGGCAATCGACGACCGACCCGGTCGTCTCGGAGACAAGGAGCAGGTGCATCATGCGAAGGTTCGCACTCGTCTTCTTGGTGGCCGCGGGCGCGACCCTGCTCGCAGTGTTCGTCGGGCGCCTCGCCCCGACGTCGGGCAACGCCTCGAGCCACCGTGAAGCGCCGCTGATCTCCGAGGATCCAGCGGCTGACAACACCGATCTCTACGCGTTCAGAAGCCCTGACAAGCCGAACACGCTGACGATCGTTGCCAACTGGATCCCCGGAGAGGACCCGGCAGCCGGGCCCAACTACTACACGTTCTCGCAGTCCGCCAAGTACCTCATCTACATCGACCGCAACGGCGATGGAAAGCCGGACGACACCTGGAACTTCCAGTTCAAGACGCCGACCGGTCCGTACTTCCTCGGGAACACGCAGCAGACCTGGACGGCGAAGCTGAACGACAAGGTGTTCGCGACCGGCAAGACGCCGATCGACAACATCGGCCCTCGCTTCAACAACTTCGCCGGGGTGAAGAACTACGAGCAGTCGGCCGAGTCGACCATCGTCGACAAGAACGGGGTTTCGATCTTCGCCGGCCAGCGTGACGATCCGTTCTTCGCCGACGTCGGTGCGATCTTCGACCTCGTCGCGATCCGCAAGGCCGGGACGACCGGCAACAAGGGCGGGGGCAAGGACTTCCTGTCCGGTTACAACGTCCACACGATCGCGCTGCAGATCCCGATCTCGATGGTCGACACGAAGGCGCACACGATCGGGGTCTGGGCGGCCACGAACCGCAAGAACGTCACGGTCAACGGCCACCTCTACAAGGGCTGGACGCAGGTCTCCCGCCTGGGCGAGCCGCTGGTCAACGAGGTCATCATCCCGACCGGGCTGAAGGACCTCTGGAACCGCACCACGCCGGCCAACGACGGGCAGTTCAGGAAGTACTACGAGACGCCCATCCTGGCCGCCGTGCTGAACAAGCTGTACAAGATCGGCGCGCCGATGACGAACCGCGACGACCTGGTCGCGGTGCTCGGAACCGGCATCCCGAAGGTGACGTACACCGGGCCGAAGCTCGCCGACGAGCTCCGGATCAACCTCGCGGTGCCCCCCTCGACGCACCCGAACCGGATGGGCGTTCTCGGCGGTGACAACGCCGGGTTCCCGAACGGCCGGCGGCTGACGGACGACGTCGTCGACATCGAGGAGCAGGCGGTGGCCGGCTTCCTCAAGGGGCACAAGGTGCCGCTCGGCGACGGCGTCAACGCCAACGACCTGCCGATGCTCGAGCACTTCCCGTACGTGCCGACGCCGCACGAGGGCTACGCGAACTCGAAGGCGACCCACTCGAACTGAGGACATAGACGTGCTGGGCCCCGCTGCGGCGGGGCCCAGCACCTCCCTCGAAGGAATTGACCCCATGTCGAACAAGCTCCTGATCACGCTGGCCGCCGTCATCGCCGCCGGGTTCGCGGCTCTCTTCGGCGGCCTCGTCAACCGCACCGGGACTCCGCCGACCGCTCTCGCCGGCGCCCAGTCGGTCGAGGACTTCAAGGCCGGCTTCGCCCTCAGTGCCAGCACCGCAGCTCTGGTCGCGAACCTGCAGACGACGCTGCGGGAGAACCCCGCCGACGAGCACACATGGATGCTGCTCGGGCTTGCCTACCAGCAGCGGGCGCGCGAGACCGGCGATCCGACCTACTACACGCGGTCGGGCGGCGCGCTGAACCGCGCCCTCTCCCTCAACCCGAAGGACGCACTTGCCGTGAGCGGCCTCGGCTCGCTCGCGCTGTCGCGCCACCGCTTCTCCCAGGCGCTCGAGCTCGGCCGCAAGGCGAAGGCGCTTGCCCCGGACACGGCCAGGAACTACGGCGTGATCGGCGATGCCCAGGTCGAGCTGGGCCGTTACCGCCTCGCGTTCCGCGACTTCAACACGATGAACAAGCTGCGCCCGGATCTCTCCTCCTACGCACGGGTCTCCTACGCGCGCGAACTGTTGGGCCACACCGACCCGGCGATCCAGGCGATGAAGCTCGCCATCGACGCCGCCGTCGACACCGGCGAGCCGCTCGCGTGGACGCACATTCAGCTCGGGAAGCTCTACTTCAACCACGGCCGCATCGAGGCGGCGCTGCAGCAGTTCCAGACCGCGAACGGGATCTTCCCCAACTACGCCTACGGGCTGGACGCACTCGCGGCCGCCGAGGCGGCGCTCGGGCACACGAAGCTCGCGATCGCCTACGAGCGGCAGGCGGTGAACCTGATTCCCCTCCCGCAGTACGTCGGCGCCCTCGGCGACCTGCTTGCCTCGACGGGCCACCGCGCCGCCGCACGGCGCCAGTACGAGCTGATCGGCGCGATCGAGAAGCTGCTGCGCGCCAACGGCGTTCGCGTCGATCTCGAGATCGCGCTCTTCGACGTCGACCACGGGATCCGCCTGCAGCACGCGCTCGCCCTGGCCCGGATCGGCCACGCCGAGCGGCCTTCGATCGACGGCGACGACGTCCTCGCGTGGGCGCTGGCGCGGAACGGCCGCTGCAACGAGGCGCTCGGCTACTCGCGGCAGGCGCTCCGGCTCGGGACGCAGGATGCGCTCAAGTTCTTCCACCGCGGGATGA
This sequence comes from uncultured Actinomycetes bacterium, assembly GCA_963792135.1. Lineage (GTDB taxonomy): Bacteria > Actinomycetota > Thermoleophilia > Gaiellales > Gaiellaceae > PALSA-600. Next base: position 183,748 of record CAWBVD010000013.1, read on the forward strand.
TCGAGCGCTGCCTCGCCCACGGCGCCGCCGCACAGACGTGGTTCAGGCGAGCGCTCACACTCAACCCGCACTTCTCGATGCTCTGGGCGCCCGTCGCGAGGCGGTATGCCGCATGAAGCGGCTCGTTCTCGCCGCGGTCGCAGTGGTCGCGCTCGCGGCGCCGCTCGCGGCGAGCGCGCACCCGCTCGGCAACTTCACGATCAACCGCTACAGCGAGCTCGACGTCTCGGGCAACCGCCTGTACGTGGTCTACGTACTCGACCTGGCAGAGATCCCGACCTTCCAGGCGCGCGGCACGAACGCCGCGACGTACGTCCGGACGATCTCTCGGAACGTGCACCTGAGCGTGGACGGGAAACCCGCGCCGCTCGTGCCCGTCCGTCACGAGCTCGCGTACCCGCCGGGCCAGGGCGGCCTCGACACGACGCGGCTCGAGGTGCTCTTCGCCGGGCCGAAGCTGTCGGGCCGGCCGCAACTCGAGTATCACGACGCCAACTACGCTGGCCGGCTCGGCTGGAAGGAGATCGTCGTCCGCGCGGGCAGCGGCGGCTCGATCGCCCGCTCGAGCGCCCCCGACCACAGCATCAGCGACGGGCTGCTCGCCTACCCGAAGAACCTCCTCCAGAGCCCGCTCGACGTGACCTCCGCAACCGCGGTGGTCGCTCCGGGCGCGGCTGCCGGGCCGGCGCCGGTGCTCCTGAGCCGGTCGCAGCTGGCGCAGCGGGTCGCCGTCCGGGCAGTCGGCGACTCGGGATTCGCGAAGCTGATCCTCCACCGGCCCAGCGGCTGGTTCCTGGTCGCCGCGCTCGCAATCGCGTTCTTCTGGGGCGCGGCGCATGCGCTCAGCCCCGGCCACGGCAAGTCGATCATCACGGCCTACCTCGTGGGCTCGCGGGGAACCGCCCGGCACGCATTCGTGCTCGGCGGGACGGTGACGATCACGCATACGATCGGCGTCTTCGCCCTCGGGCTCGTGACCCTGAGCCTGTCGCAGTTCATCCTCCCCGAGCAGCTCTACCCCTGGCTGAACCTGATCTCGGCGCTCCTGATCGTCGGGGTCGGCCTCTCGGTGCTGCGCTGGCGCGTGCGCGAATGGCGGCGCCCGGCCCAGCACGCGGACCACCATCACCATGACCACGACCACGACCACGGGCATCACGACCACGACGATCCCGCGCTCGGCACGCGCCGCCTGCTCGGCCTCGGCATCTCCGGGGGGATCATCCCCTGCCCGACGGCGCTCGTCGTGCTGCTCGCCGCGATCTCGCTGCACCGGATCGGCTACGGCCTCGTCCTGATCGTCGCTTTCAGCCTCGGCCTCGCTGCGACGATGACGGGCCTCGGCCTCGCGGCGGTCGCGGCGCGCGGCGCGTTCGCACGGGTCGACATGGGCGGACGGGCGATCCGCGTCCTTCCGGCGGTCAGCGCGGTCGTCGTGCTTGCGCTCGGGCTCGCGATGACCGCGCGCGCCCTCCCGCACGTCACGTAACCTCAACGGCCGGGCAGGAACTCCAGGATCTTCTGGGCGAAGAGCTCTCCTGGATCATGCGGCGGGCGGGGGCGGCACCTCCGGGTCGACGATCGCCTCGACCACGCGGGGCCGGTCGGACGCAATCGCGTACGGGAAGTCCGGCAGCTCGTGTGAGCCCGGGAACTTCGGGTCGCCCTGCCATGGCCCGCTGCTCCCATGTCACCTGGTTGACGTCGTTGTTGTGGAGCACGAGGAGCAGCAGCTCGTTCATTCCGTTCATCTGGAAGGCGCCGTCGCCGACGAGCGCGGGCCAGGCGGTCAGGGTGCGCGAACTTCGCGGCGATCGCGTACGGCACGCCGGGCCCCATCGTCGCGAGCGTTCCGGAGAGCGACGCCATCATCCCGCGGCAGATCCTGATGTCGCGGGCGAACCAGTTGGCGTGGCGTGGCCCGTGCTCGTGAGGCGGCGTCTCCTGCGCCTTCAGCGACGCACGTCGTCCGGGGTACCGTATGCTTGTCACAAACGATACGAGGAGGGGTTCGAGATGAACCAGCTTTCCGAGATCCTCGACGCCAAGGGGCGCGGGGTCCTCCGCATCGACGCGGACGCGTCGGTGCTCGACGCGGTGAAGCGGATGGTCGAGCACAACGTCGGCTCGCTGCTCGTCACGGACGGCACCGGAGTCGCCGGCATCGTGACCGAGCGCGACTACCTGCGCCGCGTGGCGCTCGAGGGCCGCAACGACCGCGATACCGCCGTGCGCGAGATCCTCTCAGCTCCGCTGATCGCCGCCACACCCCAGACGAGCGTGGACGAGTGCATGGCGCTCATGACGGAGCGCCGGATCCGCCATCTGCCGGTGATCGAGAACGGCGAGGTCGCGGGCATGGTCTCGATCGGCGACGTCGTGAAGTTCCAGCTCGACCGCCGCGAGCACGAGGTCAAGTTCCTCAACGACTACATCGCGACCGGCTGACTCGCCGGCCCCTCGACACCAGGGCGGCTCCGCGACGCCGTAGAGGCGACGCGGAGCCGCAGTTGGCGGTTATGCAGCGAAGCGATTCGGGAACTGGTCGACGATCCCGGGGAGAGCGAGCTCGACATCCTCAGGATCTCCTTCTCGACCTCGTCGTAGTCGGCGACGGACGCAGCCCAGTGGCCGTGGAGCCGCAGAACGGCTTGACCGCGTTGCCAATGTCGACCTGGTTTCGGAGCAAACGGGTCTCGGTCGCCTGGAGGTTCGGCAGACCGGCGGCGAAGCTGACGATCGCCATGCGCGTCCAGGCGAGGTGCTCCTCCCAGAGCTTGCCCATGCTCTGGCGGAACCCCTGCTGGCTGATCGCAGATCGGTGCGGCGTCGATGTTGTCGATCCAACCGGCCAGGTACTTGGGCCGGTACACCATCGAGTTGAAGAACTAATCGATCCCCATCGCGATCGGCAGGACCGTGTAGCCGATCCGCATGAGCCAGAAGGCCTGGAAGCCTGCATCGTCTCTTCTGCCGAGATCGAGCTGTCGCCGCCCGCGTCATTTCTTTCCTGAGGATTCAAACGTACGCGAACGGGAAGGAACAACCCGAGGTCGGAATGGAGATCGGCGGAAGTCTGCGGGCGGCACGGAGCCGGCTCGGGCTCGAGCTCGCGGAGGTCGAGGCTGCCACGCTGATCCGGGCGCGATACCTGGAGGCCCTCGAGACGGAGCGATTCGACTTGCTCCCTCCCGGCTCCTATCGCGTCGCCTTCCTGCGGGAGTACGCGGAGTTCCTGGGGCTCGACGGCAGGCTGCTCGCCGACGAGTACATGGTGCGACAGGCACCGCCCGCGGTCGAGCCGCCGCGCGAGCCTCCGCCCCGGTTCGCCGGCCTGCTCTCCTCGTTCTCGCCGCTGCATGCCGTTCTGGCCGTCGCCGTCATCGTCTTCGGCGTCGCCGTCTGGAGGCTGAGCACCGGCGGAACGACGAAGGTCGCATCCCCGCCGGCCGTGCCGCTCAACCCGGTCGCGCAGCCCCCGGCTCCTGCGCGGCCCGCCGCGCACCAGACCGTCGTGGCCCACGCGACCGCCGAGCCCCGGGCGCTGACGCTCGTCGCCTCCCGGGGCAGCTGCTGGCTCCTCGTCCGCCGCGGCTCGAGCTCGGGGGCGGTGGTCTATCAGCACACGCTGCAGCCGGGGCAGCGGGTGCGCTTCGGCCTCGAGCACCCGCTCTGGATCCGGATCGGCGCCCCGTGGAACCTGGATGCCGTGATCGGTGGAAGGAGCGTGTCGAGCGAGCTGCCGGCCAGCACGGGCAACCTCCTGGCCAGCCGCAGCGGCATCCGGGCAGCGAGCCGGTAGTACGTCCACGTTCCGCGCCGCTCGACTTCGACAAGGCCAGCATCGCGGCGGCCGGTCCCGGTCGTGGCTACGGTGCCCGCCGTGGACGTGGTCGTGATCGGGGCCGGCGCCGTCGGTCTCTCCTGCGCCCTCGAGCTCGCCCGGGCAGGCGCGCACGTGACCGTGCTCGAGAGCGCGCCCGAGCTCACGCTCGGCTGCTCGTCCGGCAACGCCGGCCTCGTGTGCCCGAGCCACGCAGCGCCGCTCGCCTCCCTGGCCTCGCTGCGGCTCGGCCTGCGCTCGCTCCCCTCCCGCGAGGGGCCGCTCGCACTCGCACCCCGCGTCGAGCTTCTCCCCTGGCTTCTCCGCTTCACGGCCGCGTCGACACCGGCACGCGAGCGGGCGGCCACGGGCACGATGCGCGCGCTCGCCGAGGCGAGCCACGAGCTCCACCGGCTCTACAGCGAGCAGCTCGGCACCGGGCTCGTCCCGCGCGGGACGCTCGACGTCTACGAGACCGAGGCGGGGCTCGCGAGGGGCAAGACGCATGCGGCGGAGCCCGTGGAGCTGCTGACGGCAGAGGACGCCCGTGCCTTCGAGCCCGCCCTTGCGAACGGGATCGCAGGCGCGATCTTCCATCCGGGCGAGCTCTCGGGCGATCCGGCGGAGTTCGTCCGGGCCGTCGGCGCTGCGGTCCGGGCGGCGGGCGTGGACGTGCGGCTCGGAACGGAAGTGCTGCGGCTGGACGTGGCCGCCGGCCGCGTCGCCGCGGTCGAGACCGGAAAGGGGCGGCTCGCGCCAGGCACGGTCGTGCTCGCGGCGGGCGCCTGGAACCGCGGGCTCGCGCGCACCGCCGGCCTGTCGGTGCCGGTGGAGGGCGGGAAGGGCTACCACGTCGACTACGAGCCGTCGGACAGCGACCCGCGCGTTCCGGTCTTCGTGTCGGAGTCCCGCGTCGCGGTGACGCGTCTCCCCGGGCGGCTCCGCCTCACCGGCGTGCTTGCTCTTCAGGGGCTCGACCTGTCGGTCGACGAGCGGCGCCTCGCCGCCGTCGAGCGCGTGGGTGCGCGCCGCATCGCCGGCCTGGAGGGCCGCAGGCGGCTCGACGTATGGGCCGGCCTCCGGCCGTGCTCACCCGACGGGCTGCCGATCATCGGGCGCCCGGAGGCCTACGAGAACCTCGTCGTGGCGACGGGCCACGGCATGCTCGGCTTCTCGCTCGCGCCCGTGACGGGGCGGCTCGTCGCCCAGCTCGTCACGGGCGCCGAGCCGGAGCTCGACCTCGCTCCGGTCCGCCCGGACCGCTTCCGCGGCTACAGCGGTGCGATCAGACGGCGGTACGCGGCCAGCGACCGCGGCTTCGAGCCGAGGTCGAAGACCGAGCCGGGCGAGCCGGAGTAGTAGCCGAGCAGAGCGAGGCGCCCGTGCGTCGCAGCGAACTGCGCCATCTGCTCGACGAAGCCCGGGTCGTCGATGCCCCACAGCGCCCACTCGGCGATCGCGAACGGCTTCCCCGGGTGCGCCTTGTAGAGCGCATCCGCGGCGGCCCACTCGGCCCGGCCCCCGATGTCGTAGAGATCGTCTCCCACCACGTCCACGTAGCGATCGCCCGGGTAGTAGGCCTGCGCCGAGTTGCCCGGCAGATCGGGGCTCCCGTAGCCCTGCGGGTTCCAGAGCACGCGCACGAGCGGGTTCGCGGTCAGCGTGTCGCGAATGGGCGGCAGCCCCAGCTGCGCGAGCGCGCGGTTGACGCCCGCCCCGCCGTGCGCGGCGAGGTAGATGCGTGCGAAAGCCTTGCGGAAGGCGGCGGTCGAGTGGTCAGCGCCCTTCGCCGATCCGTTCGCGTTGTAGGCGCAGTAGGCGTTCCAGTGGCCGTTCATCTCCGCGAGGGGGCGGACGTAGATCGGCCTCCCCCACGCTGCGATCGCCCGGTTCAGCGCGAGCAGGAAGCCGTCGCCGGCACCGCGGGCGATCTGGCCGGCGCTGATCACCTCGGGGCCGCCGCCCTCTCCGCCGCCGGTCGAGAGCCCGAGGACCGGCACGTCCTGCATCGTCGCGAAGAGGGAGCTGAAGTACTGCGCTGTCTCGCCCTGTCCCCAGCGCATGATGAGCAGCCGGAAGCTCGACCGTTGAGCGGTCTGGGCGTCGAACCGCGCGGGGTCGCCCAGCACGCCGAGCTGGACCTCGGCGCTGCCGCCGACGCTCCGCCGGCAAGAACGGCGGCGATCATGACGGCAGCTGCGACCCGCGTCACCATTCGGAGAGCTTCCAGATCTCGGGCTCGAGCTTACCGGCCTCTCCGACCTCGGCAAACAGCGTCACCGCCTCCTTGAGCTCCGCCATCGCCTCCTCGCGGTGGCCGGCGGCATGCAGCAGGTCGGCGTGCCGGTTGCGAAGCGCCGCTTCGCGGTGTCGGTCGCCGACGGCCTCCGCGCGCGCAAGGCCGGCCCGCGTGAGCTCGATCGCGCGCTCCGTCTCCCCCGCGCCCGCCACCGCGAGGGCGAGGTTGTTCAGCGCCGCGGCCGCCGCGGCGTCGTCGCCGCTCGTCTCCGCGAGCGCGAGCGCCTGCTCGAGGTGGGCGACCGCGTCGGCATCCTCGCCGCGGCTCGCGGCGAGGATGCCGAGGATGTTGTGCGCCTGCGCACGAGCCGCAGCGTCGTCGGTAGCCTTCGCCAGCGTCAGCGCGTCGGCGGGCGAACTTCCCCAGCTACTGGCCGAAGGGCAATGACTTCTACCCGTCCTTGACGGGCGTCGAGCCCGGCGAGGTTGCGCTGATCAAGCTCGAAGGGCCGGTGAAGTTCAAGTTCAAGACGGGCGTCGATGGTCCTGTACTCCGATGACGTGTCCTTCACGCTGATGACGCCGGAGGGCCACATGTTCGCCGGCTGGATCACGTTCTCGGCTCACGAGGAGGAGGGCGCGACGGTCGCCCAGACCCAGGTGCTCATGCGCGCCCAGGATCCCCTCGCCGAGATCGGCCTCACGATGGGCGGACACGGCAAGGAGAACAAGTTCTGGGAGGCGACCATGGAGAACCTCGCCTCCAGCCTCGGCGTCGAGACACCGACGGTGGCAACGACGATGGTGTGCGTCGACGGGAAGCGTCAGTGGTCGCGCGCGACCAACGTCCGCCACTCCGTGGCGATCCGGTCGACGCTGCACTTGCTCAGGCCGGGGAAGGGGGCGCCGCCGCCGGCGTGAGCGGCGCCTCGACGGCTTCCGCAACCTCGTCGGCGGGCTGAATGCGCGGCAGGCGCCGGGTGGCGAAGAGCGCGAGCACCGTCGCGAACGCCAGGATCGCGAGCGCGCTCTCGAGCCCGTCGATCCGCGCCGAGCGGTAGTGCTCCATCGCCGCGTCCGCCTGGCGCGGCGGAACGTTCGCGTCGTCGAGGGCCGCCTCCAGCTGCTGGTCGGAGATGAACGGCACGCCGGAGGCGAGCGTGACCTGGGCGTTCGAGGAGACACGCGACGGAATCGCCGGGTCGCCTGCGATCGCGCTCAGGAACGAGCTCGTGAGGGCGGCGATCATGATCGAGCCGGCGAGAGCCGTGCCGAGCGACGCGCCCAGGTTCGTCATCGTGTTCTGCAACCCGCCCACCTGCGGGGCCTTCTCGTCCGGAACGGCGGAGACCGTGACGGCTCCCAGCTGCGAGGCGAGCGTGCCGATGCCGAGCCCGATCAGCAGCATCGGTACCAGGACGACCTCCGGGCCCGAGCTCGGCGAGATCCCTCCGAGGAGCACGAGCGTGCCCGCGAGGAGCGCGAAGAGCCCGACGCGGACGACGAGCCGCGGCGAGGCGTGGGGGAACACGCGCGGCACCCCGAGCGCCGAGATGAGCAGCGTGACCGAGAGCGGCAGTATCCGCACCCCGGTGGCGATCGCGCTCAGCCCAAGGGCCACCGAGAGGTAGAGCGGGACGACGAAGAAGACCCCGGCCTGGACGAGGTACTGGAAGAAGAACATGGTCAGCCCGCTCCGGAGCCGGCGGCTCTGGAGCAGCTCCAGCTCGACGAGCGGCTCGCGTCCGGTCGACTGGAGCCGCTCCTCCCAGCGCATGAAGAGCCAGAGCACGAAGATGCCGCCGAGGACGAGCCAGACGGTTGGCGCGATGCCGAACCAGCTGGGCGCGCCTGCCTTCGGCTGGATCCAGCCCCAGACGCCCGACTTGAGGACGCCGAAGACGATCATGCCGAGGCCGAGCGCAGAGAGAACCGCACCGACGAGGTCGAGCTTCGGGCGCTCGTCCGGTACCGAGTCCTGCGACTTGCGCGCGAGCAAGAGGATCACCCCGGCCAGAAGAACCTCGCCTGCGAACACCCAGCGCCAGGAGAAGTACGTGGTTGCGAACCCGCCGATCAGCGGCCCGACAGCAACGGCGATTGCGCCCGCCGCGGCGACCATCCCGTAGGCGGCGGGCCGGCGCTCCTGGGCGAAGTTCGAGGCCACGAGCGCGACGATCGCGGGCAGGATCAGCGCCGCGCCCACGCCCTCGAGGAACGACCAGCCGAGCAGGAGCACGGGCAGGCTCTGGGCGAGGGCAGTCGTCAGCGAGCCGCACGCGTAGATGACGCAGCCGATCGAGAACGCGCGCTTGCGACCGATCAGGCTGCCGATCTTGGCCCCGGTGAGCATCAGCGCCGCCATCACGAGCGTGTAGGCGGTGATCGCGGCCTGGATGCCGCTCACCGTCGTACCGACGTCCTCGGCGACCTGCGCGATCGACACGTTCATCACCGACGAGTCGAGCGTCATCAGGAACTGCGCCGCCGCCAGGGTGAGCAGGATCACCCCGCCGGCCTGGGCCGGACCTGCCTTCACGCCTGCCGGTGCCGTCACGCGGCGTGCACGACCTCGAGTCCGCGGCCGTCAAGGCTCACGATCGTGCCCGCCTCCCGCCTGAGCAGGGCGTCGACATCTGCGAGCGACCCGATGGCCGCCATGCCCCCGGTCTGCTCGACGAAGGAGCAGGCCGCACGGACCTTCGGCCCCATCGAACCGCCGGCGAACTCCCTCGCCGCGAGGGCGGTCGGCGTCGCGCGGCGGATCGGACGTTCCCGAGGCGTTCCCCAATCGGCATAGACGGCGTCGACGTCGGTGAGGCTGAGCAGGACGTCCGCGCGAAGGTCGACCGCGAGGAGCGCGCTGGCGAGGTCCCGGTCGACGGCAGCCTCGACACCTGAGAGCCGACGCTCGGCCGTGTACGCCACAGGAAGGCCTCCGCCGGCGCAGACGACGACGCAGTTGCCTTCGAGCAGGATCTCGATCGCCTCGAGGCCGAAGATCCGGCGCGGGACGCCGGGATCGTGCGGGTCGAGCTCGACCATCGTCAGGACGGTCGTGATCCGGGCATCGAGCGGAAGCTCGCTGACGAGCTCCTGCTGGATGAGCGGCTCGACTTCGGCCTGCGGCCCGTTGCCGTGACACACCACGAGCTCGTGCCGCTGTGCGAGCGGCGCAAGCGCCCGGCACGCGAGCCGCACGTTCGCGCGCTGATTGTCGGCGGTCGGCTGCGGGCCCCGCGGAAGCAGCGCGCTTCCGCCGAGTGCCACGACCACGCGCACCTCAACTACTGAGGGCGAGCGCCTTTCCCCGCTCGAACTCCTCGCTGGTGATCGATCCCTTCTCCAGCAGCGACTGCAGCCGCGCGATCTCCTCGGACGGCGATGCGGGCGCGGCGGGCGTGGCGCGGGCGCAGCCTCGCGCGGCTGCCGCAACGTGATGGGCTTGGTTTCGCCGGCCGCGGCCTCGGCGAGCGTCTGGCGCTGGAGCGTGTAGATCCCCCAGGCGACCAGCGCGCCGATCAGGAGGATCCCCCACCACGTTTCGAGCGCATGGGTGGGGGCCCAGAGAACGAGCAGCAGGAACAGGAGTCCCGCGCCGCCCCAGACGATCTCCGGCCGGCGCTGGAAGGACGGCGTCAACCCGGCCCGGAAGCCCCGTGCCAGGCGCGTCGTGCCCGCCAGCAGCACGCCGATCAGGACGAGGACGCCGTAGAGCACGGCCGCCCAGCCGATCTGGCCGAGGATGACTGTCTCGATCAGCCAGATGTGGCGAACCGGCTTCTCCGTCTGGGGCGAGGACAGGGCGTCGATGACGTAATTGCCCGTGTACTTCCGGGCGATCAGGACGAGGACGCCGGTGAGGACGAGCGCCCAGCCGACCCGCCGCAGGACGACCCGGCGCGAGCCGGGGGCGAGGGCGATGGCCACGGCGTAGAGGACGAAGACGAGAACGAGCAGCCACACGCTCAGCACGCGGATCACCCGCACCCCGGTCTGCGCAGCGTTGAGCTGGTCTGACTTCAGGAGCGTGATCTGGCCCGCGTCGGGCGGCAGCTTGCTGAGCGCCGCCTGCGGCACGCCCACCTCGGTTCCGACCTCGGTGAGGAGCTGGCCGAGGTCCAGCGTCACGACTCCGTTTCCGGTCGAGATGCCGAAGCCCGTCTTGTTCTCGAGCACGTTCACGAGCTTTTCGTGGGCGACCTGGCTCACGTTGACGAACAGGCTCTGGACGCGCGGCCGCGCGAGCACCTCCGACACGATCTGCGGCGTCCGCTCCTTGATCAGCCCCGCCAGCGGCGAGGCGAGCGGCTTCAGGTTGGTCGGCAGCCTCTGCTCGATCGCGGTCGTGACGTCGACGTTCTGGTAGAGCTGGTTCGTGAGGTAGATCGAGAGCGCGTCCTGTACCTCCGGATCGGCGATGACCTTCGCGCTCGCGTTCGTCCACGAGCCGTTGTCGAGCAGCTGGCGGTTGACGTAGACCGTGAGGATCGAGACGACGGAGATGATGGTCGCGACGACGAGGAGCACCCAGACGGTGATCCGGCGGCCGCGGCCCAGGGGTGCGCTCGTGGACATGACGGGAAGCAAAGTCGGTGCCGCGTGCCCATGCGTCATCCGAAGGGGATGAATTGGGCGCGGCCTCCGACGGGACCGTGTGCTGGAATCGCGCGAATGTCCTGGACCGAGTACTTCCTGCTCGCGTTCGCGTCGATCGTCTGGCCGATCCTGATCGTGGTCGTGATCGCGGCCCTCCGTACGAGCCGGCCCGCCAGCCTCCTCGGCGCCTTTCTCGCCGGCGGGTTCCTCGCGACGATCAGCATCGGGCTCGTGCTCGTCAACGTCCTCGACACGACGAGCGTCGGGACGGGACGCAACTCGCGGACACCCGCGAGCGTGAGCATCGTCGCCGGCGTGCTCGCGCTCATCGCCGCCGCCGCACTGCGAAAGCCCAGGAAGAAGGACCGCCCGAAGAAGGATCGGCATCGTTCGACGCCGACAGGTACCTCCGCAGCCTGAAGCTGGCCTTCGCGGCCGGCATCGTGCTCAACATCCTCCCCGGCTTCTTCCCCTTCGTTGCCCTGGTCGGGATCGCCAAGGGCGATTTTCCGTCGCCGTCGACTTCGTGCTCGTCGCCGTCTTCTACGTGATCATGTTCGCGTTCGTGGAGGTCCCCCTCGTCGGGTACGCCTTCGCCCCCCGCCGGACCGAGGCCCTGACGAGCCGGTTCAACGCATGGCTCGACCGCAACGGCCGGCTCTTGGCGACGTACGCGCTCGCCGGCGTCGGCGTCTACCTGATCGTGCGCGGGATCGTGGCGCTGTAGGTCGAGCTCAGGCCTGCATGAGCTGCTCGGAGGGCCGCGCGATCATGTAGACGAGCACGCCGATGAGCGGCAGGAAGATCACGAACACCGTCCAGCCGGCCTTCGCGAGGCCGCTGTGATCGCTGCGCTTGAAGTTGTCGATCATGACCATGATGACCAGGGCCACCCAGATCACGAAGGCGAAGAACACGAACATCGTCCACACGAGGTTCAGGAACGGGTAGCTGTCGGCAAGCAATTCGGGTCACCTTTCGTCGGGAGCGGTCGTTGACCGCCAGAGCATCCCGCGGACGACCGGAACGGACATCATCCCGACCGGATGAACCCCTGGCTGGGCAACGATCAGCAAGATGGAGGGCTAGTGGAGACGGCGGGCCCGGATAGAAGCAAGGCGGCGACATTCGCGCAGCCGGTCGAGTGGCAACCAGGCCGTCCGCGGCTCGCGCTCACCGGCCTCGCCGTCAGCTGGTTCATCGGCGCGATCGCGCTCCTGGTCGGGGCGTTCATCGTCCCCGGCGCCTCGACGAAGGACTTCGGCGCCGTCGTCGCGACCGCCGCCATCGTGGCGGTCCTCAACGCCGTGCTCCCGCCGATCGTGGCGGCCCTCCGCCTCCCGTTCATGCTCCTGCTCGGCTTCGTGCTCGTGCTCGTCCTCGACGCGCTGATGCTGCTCGCGGCCGATGCGATCGGCCTCATGCAGGTCGACTCGTTCTGGTCGGCGCTGGGCGTCGCCGTGGTCGCCTCGGCGGCCGGCGTCGTCCTCTCGGCCGTCCTCGGAACGAACGACGACGACGTCTACTCGCTGCGCGTCACGCAACGGATCGCCCGGCGCTCCGGCCAGCGCGAGATCACCGAACGCCCGGGAATCGTCTTCCTGGAGATCGACGGCCTCGCACTGCCCGTGCTCCAGCGGGCGATGCGCGACGGCCACGCCCCGACGATGGCCCGCTGGATCGCGGAGGGGACGCACCGGCTCGCGGAGTGGGAGACCGACCTCTCCTCGCAAACAGGGGCGTCGCAGGCCGGGATCCTCCTCGGCTCGAACGAGGACATCCCGGCGTTCCGCTGGGTCGAGAAGGAGAACGGCCGGATCGTCGTCTGCTCGTCGCCGTCGAACTGCGCAGAGCTCGAGCGCGCGCACTCGACGGGGAAGGGCCTCCTCGCCGACGGCGGCGCCAGCCGCGGCAACCTCTTCTCCGGCGACGCCGACCACATGATCCTGACCGTCAGCCGCATGGACGTCGAGAAGCGGGCGAATCCCGGCTATCGCGCCTTTCTCGCCAACGGCTTCAACGTCATGCGCACGTTCGTCCTGACCCTCTGGGAGGTCGTGCTCGAGTGGACGGCCGCAGCGAAGGCGAAGCGGCGCGACGTCCAGCCGCGCGGCCATCGCGGCGGCCTCTACCCGTTCATGCGGGCCGCGCTCTGCGTGTTCGTGCGCGACCTGATCGTCTACGGGGTGCTTACGGACATGATGAAGGGGCGCCCGGCGATCTACGCCACGTTCTCGAGCTACGACGAGGTCGCCCATCACTCCGGGCTCGAGCGCGCGGACACGCTCGAGGCGCTCCGCAAGCTCGACGAGCAGTTCCGCCGGATCGAGCGGGCACGCCCGTACGCGGCGCGTCCGTACGAGATCGTCGTTCTCTCCGACCACGGGCAGACGCAGGGCGCGACCTTCAAGCAGCGGAACGGCTACGGCCTCGACGACCTCGTCGGGCTGAATCTCTCCGGCGGCAGCGTTCAGAGCCTCGATGCGGGAGACGAGCAGAACGCGATGGTCGGCCATGCGGTCGGCGAGGCGACCGGGACGACGCCGGACGAGCCCGGCAAGGACTCGGTCGGCGGCCGCGAGGTCGTCGTGCTCGGCTCGGGGAACCTGGGGCTGATCTACCTGATGGACGAGCCCCGGCGCCTTACGCACGAGGAGATCGTCCGCCGCCACCCGGAGCTCATCCCGGCGCTGAGGGAGCACCGTCACATCGGCTGGCTGCTCGTGCAGTCCGCGACGCACGGGGCGGTCGTCCTCGGCGCGCGCGGGGCCCATTTCCTCGATGAGAACCGCGTCGAGGGCGAGGATCCGCTCGAGCCGTTCTCGCCGACGGCGCCCGTCCATCTGCTCCGCACGAGCCGCTTCCCGCACGCGGCCGACATCACCGTCGGCAGCTTCTACGACGCGGCCCTCGACGAGGGCTGCGCGTTCGAGGAGCTGATCTCGTTCCACGGCGGCCTCGGTGGCCCGCAGACCAGGCCGTTCGTGCTCTACCCTGCGGACCTCGAGCTGCCGCCCGAGCCGATCCGCGGGGCGGAGGCCTTGCACCGCGTGCTCGCCGGCTGGCGCGCCGAGCTGAACGACGGGCGTGCGGAGATCACGGAAACTCCGCCCGCTCCCCCGGCCGAAGCACCCGCACCTCGACCTCGGGCGCAAGCGCCCCGGCCCGGCGGATGAGCTCGTCTCCCGCCGTGGCGTCGGCGGGGTACGGCTCGCTCCGGTAGAAGGGGCGAAACGTTCCCCAGTGGACCGGCACGCAGTAGCGCGGCCGCAGAAGCTGGAGCGCGCGGGCGGCCCGCGCCGGGTCCATGTGCCCCTTCGGCACCCGCGGCCCCCAGCCGCTCACCGGCAGCAGCGCGAGGTCGACCGGCCGGAGCTCCTCCATCTCCGGGAAGACGTCGGTGTCTCCGGCGAAGTACACGATCGAGCCGCCAACGACGAGGAAGCCGATCGTGTCGGACGTGTCGCGCCGCAGCCCGCGGCCGCCGTCGTGCACGGCGGGCACCGCCCGCACCTTCACGCCGCCCACCGGAAGCTCGTCGCCCTCGCGCAGCTCGGTCACGTCCGGGAAGCCGGCCCGTGCCACCAGCCGCGCGACTCCGCGCGGAACGAGGACGCTGGCGTCCCGCGGAAGGAGGCGGAGCGACGGCAGGTCGAGATGGTCGCGATGGGCGTGCGAGAGCAGAATCGCGTCGATCGGTCCCTCCCCCAGCTCCGGGTCGGGCGCATGGCGGACGAGGTGCGCGAATCGCGCCCGAAGCACGGGATCGGTCAGGATGCGGACGCCGTCGAGCTCGAGCAGCGTCGTGCTGTGCCCGAGCCAGGTCAGCTCGACCGGCATGGGTCTCCGGTCAGGCGCCGGCCGCGACCCGGCCCTGCAGCACGGCCTGCAGCTCGGCCTCGGCGTCCTTGGAGAGCGGCGAGGAGAGCGCCCTCCCCCGGAAGGCGCCGAGTGCCTCGACCGCCTTGTCCGGCGAGATCTTCTCGACGATCAGGAACAGCGCCGAGGTTCCCGGCTTCACGAGGTCGCGCACCTCCTCCTGGAACTCGCGGTCGAGCCCCGACCTCTCGAGCTTCCCCATGACGGCCCCGAGACCGGCGCCGAGCGCCATGCCGAAGACGGGCACGAAGAAGAGCATCCCGAAGAGCAGGCCCCAGAAGCCGCCCCACGTCGCCCCTCCCGCAACCGGGTGGTGATTCGTGACGACCTTGTAGGTGCCGTCCCGGTTGCACGCAACGGCCGCGATGGCGTCCGGCCGGACGACCAGCTCGCCGGCCAGCCGCTCCGCCTCGTCCGCCGCCCGGAGGGCCGTGGTCTCGTCCGGATACCCGATCGCGATCAGATCCGCCACGCTCCCCCTCTCTGGTCGTCGGATAGCTAGCGCGAAGCGTCGCCTCGCTCTGCAACGGTGCTCGCGCCGGCGGCCCTGGACATCGCCCGCTTGGGGTGATCCGGAGCCGGAACCGCCCTCTTGTCGACGAGCTCTCCTTCGGGACGGAGGAGGCCGATCTCGATCGCGCGGTCGATCGCCTCGGTACGCGAGGCGACGCCGAGCTTGCGGTAGACGGAGATCGCCTGGGTCTTCACCGTGTTGCGCGAGACGTAGAGGTGATCGGCGATCTGGCGGAAGCTCAGGTGAGTGGTGAGCAGCGGCAGCAGCCGGAGCTCCGCGGCCGTGAGCGTCGCCGCCCGCCCGGCGGGATGATCGCGCAGCTCGTCGACATGCCGCTGGAGCCCGGCCGCATCGTCCCGCAGGGTTCCCAGGTGCGGCCGTGCGAGCAGGATGCCGGCGATCTCGGTCGAGAGCTCGGCCGCCGTCGCGGCATCGTTGAGCGCGAGGTGAGCTCGCGCGAGCTCCAGCCTCACCTGAACGGCCAGCCACGGAAGCGTCTCTCCGAGCCTCGAGAGCAGCGGGTGCACCCGCTCGAGCTCTTTGCCTGCGCGCGCCCAGTTGCTGTTGCGCAGGGCGCTGCGGGCGCTCGCCACGACCGCAAGCGCAGCCGCGGCGTGATCGCCCCCGTCGAGGTGATCGGCGAGCTCGCGCGCCTTCCGGGCGTGATCCTCGGCCTCGCTCCACCGGTCGTCCGACTGGGCGAGCAGCGACAGCTCCGCGAGGGCAAGCGACTCGATCAGCGGCGCGTCGTCGGTCGCCGCCCGCTCGGCCGCAACGCTGAACGAGAGCTCGGCCGCGCTCACGTCTCCGCGCAGGAGCTCCGCAACCCCGGCAAGCAGCAGCGAGCACGCGTACATCGCCGAGTGCCGGGAGAGCGTGGCTGCCGCAGCCTGCGCGTCCTCGGACATCCGGCCGATGCCGTCCCGGCACAGCGCTGCCCGGAGCAGGAGCCGCCACGGCTCCGATGTCTTGCTGCCGCCGGGCAGCCCCTGGTCCGGGCGCGCTTCCTCGGCGGCCAACGCCCAGCGGTCGACCTCGCCCACGTTGCCGAGGAGAGCGTGAGCGAGCGCCCCAGTGACCGCTGCCGCCTGGTGACGACGCAACAAGCGATCGTCACGGAGGTCTTTCAGGCTCGGCTCGATTCCGGCGAGGAGGCCGCGGCAGAACACGTCGGGCCCGAGCAGCCCGAGCAGCCGGACCGCCTCGGCGCGATCGCCGATCTCCCGCAGGTAGCGGATCGCCGCAGGCAGGTTCCCCGCCTGCTCGTACCAGGCGGCGGCTCGGCGGCTGCACGCGACGAACTCCGCCGGCTCCTCATGCGTGAGCCTCCGGAGCAGCATGTCCCGGAAGTAGCGGTGGAACCTGAACGTCGTCCGTTCCCGGTCGAGCGGGATGAGAAAGGCGCCGGCCGCGGCGAGCTCCTTGAGCCGGGTCGCGCCCCTCGGCGCCCCCACGACCGCGTCGCACACCGGGCCGGACATCTGGTCGAGCAGCGACGCCCGGAGGGCGAAGCCGATGGTTTGCGGATCGAGGCGGCTCAGCACCTCCGACTCGAAGTACTCCGAGATGAAGTGGTGCGCGCCGTCGAGATCGTGCGGCCGGCGCGGAACGTCGCCGAGCCGGGTCGCCAGCGCGAGGGCGCCCAGGTAGACGCCGGTCGGCCAGCCCTCTGCGTGGCGGTTCACCTCCTTCGCCTCCTCGAGCGTGAGCTCGACGCCGGTGCCGTGAAGCAGGGCCTGGGCCTCACGGTCGCTGAGGCACAGGTCGGCGGCCGACAGCTCCGTCAGCCGCCCCTCGGCCCGGACGCGGCCGAGGAGCGGCGAGGGTGGCTGCCTGCCGGCGACCACGAGCTGCGTCGCCGGCGCCAGGTGCTCGACCAGCGAGGCGAGGAGGTCGAGCGACTCGGGCGACCTGATCTGCTCGACGTTGTCGAGCACGATGACGAGCGGCTCCGTCCGCGCCCGGAGCGCCGACCGCACACGCGCCGCAGCGCTCCGCCCTTTCCGCGCATCCCCGCCGTCGTCGGCGGCGAGCGACGCCACGAGCAGCGCCGGGAAGACCCGGGACTCGTCGTCGCCGCGCTCGAACCGCAGCCATCTGAACTCACGCGTGTCGCGGCGCGCCCACTGTGCCAGCACGGTCGTCTTCCCGTAGCCCGGGGGGGCCGTCAGGGAGACGACCGGCGCACGCTCGACCCGCAGCCGGTTGACGACCCCGGCACGGTAGACGAGCCCCGTCCTCAACTCGGGTGCGACGCTGCGCGCTTCCTCTGCAGGCGCAGGGGGCGTGAACGGCTGGGGGGCGACGCCGGCCACGGCGCAATCCTCGCCCATCCGTCTGAACAGGACAATCAGGGAAGCTACGGAACATCGCGGTGGCGCAGCCGACAACGCGCAGCAGGGGAGAGCCCACCTCTCCGGCGGGGGCTGGCCGACAGGCGCTTCAGGGAATACACTTACGGCGGATTTGCGGCCTGGGGGCTACACGGGAGGTCGAAGAACCAATGAGCTCGGCAGGGTCGCTGCGCGTCGTCGTCGGCGACGACTCGTATCTCGTGCGGGAGGGGATCGTCCGCGCGCTCGAGGATTCCGGCCGGGCCGAGGTCGTCGGCGCCTGCCCGGACTACGACTCGCTCCACGAGACGATCGAGCAGACGCGGCCTGACGTCGTCGTGACCGACATCCGCATGCCGCCGACCGGGACGGACGAGGGAATCAGGCTCGCCGCCGAGCTCAGCCGCACGCATCCCGAGATCGGCGTCGTCGTGCTCAGCCAGCATGCGCAGCTCGCCTACGCGCGCGCTCTCTTCGAGGTGGCGAGTACCCGCCGGGCCTACATCCTCAAGGAGCGCGTCGCCGACGGCTCGTTCCTGCTCGACGCCGTCGAGTCCGTCGCGCGCGAGCGGCCGATGCTCGACCCTCAGATCGCCGGGATGGTGCTCGGGCCGAAGGTGACGCCGGGTCAGGGCCTCGACAGCCTGTCCGCCGGCGAGTCTCAGGTGCTGGCTCTGCTGGCCGACGGCGCGAGCAATGCCGCGATCGCCTCCGCACTCGACCTCACTCCCCGGGCGGTGGAGCGGCGCATCAACGCGATCTTCACCAAGCTCGGGCTCCACGACGACGGCGCCGTCAACCGGCGCGTGCTCGCGGCGTTGACGTACGTGCGCAACGGCGCCTGAGCCGAACGATCACCCGATCGGGGCGATGCATACCGCGCCCGCGGCGCGGAGGCTGGGTTCCTCATGGTTCCGCGTGCCGAGGGCGTGGCCGGCTGGCGCTTCTGGGAGGTCGGCGAGACCGCCGACGGATGGCGCCTGCGCAGCCCGTACTGGTCGACCGTCTGGCCCGCCGGCGAGCCGGTCACGGCCGAGTGCCTCGGCATTCAGAAGGAGCTCCGCGCCTTCGCCCGCTCGCACGACGCGCCGGGCGAGAGCTGCCGCTGCGGCATCTACGGCGGCACCTATGGCCAGCTCCAGAGCTTCCTCCGTGCGAACGTCGCCCAGTACGCGTCGGTTCCGGTCCTCGGGCAGGTGCTGCTGTGGGGCACGGTCGAGAAAGGCCCGAACGGCTGGCGGGCATCCCATGCCTATCCCCTCGCGCTCTCCGTCTCGACACTGTCCCGGCGTGCCTACGACATCGCCGCCGCGCTCGAGGGCTACGACGTCCCTGTCGAGGTGCTGGACGCGGGAGAAACGTTCAGCGCCGTCTACGCGGTGCGCCACGGCGCCGACCGGCACCTCACGCCGCTAGATGACTAGCTCCCTGTCGACCTCGAGCTGCGCCTCGACCGCACCGGGGATGTTCCCGTGCACGTGGTCGGCGCCGACCAGCTCGATCACGCCCTCGCGCTCGAGCACCTGCCTCACGACCGTCTTCACGCGTGCGAGGCGCATGGTGATCCCGTCGGTTCGCGTCAGCTCGGCGATCTCGGCCAGCTTCGCCGCCCCCTGCGAGTCGACGAAGCTGACCGCCTCGAGGTCGAGCACGATCGCGTGAATCGGTGGGTCGGCCGTGTTCACGATCTCCCGGATGCGGTCGTGGAGCGCGTCCGCGGTGGCGAAGAAGAGCCCGCCGTCATGCCGGAGCACCGCGATCCCGGGGAACGTCTCGTCGCCCGGGTGGTCGTCGAGCTCGCGGAAGACCCGGGTCCCCTGCTCGCGCCCGAGCAGCGGCGTCGCCGGCGCGGTCGCCACGTAGATGAGCCAGAGGAGCGACAGGGCGACGCCGATCACGACGCCGGCGAGCACGCCGGCCGAGAGCACGCCCAGCACCGCGACCATCGCGACCCAGAAGTCGAACCGCTTCACGCGGTAGAGTCGCCGGAACTCGGCGACGTCGATCATCCCGAACACGACCGCGTCGATGATCAGGGCGCCGAGCACCGCCTTGGGCAGGCTCGAGAAGAGCGGCGCGAGCACGACCAGCGTGAGCAGCACGAACGCGCCGGTGAAGAGCGACGCGAGCGGCGTGCGCGCTCCGGCCGACTCGTTGAGCGAGCTCGCCGAAAGGCTGGTCGAGACGGGCATGCCCTGGAACACGCCTGCGCCGACGTTCGCCATGCCCTGGGCGACCGACTCCTGGTTGACGTCGACGAGGTACCGGTGCCGCGCGGCGAACGCGCGCGCGTCGCCGGCCGTCTGCGAGAAGCCGATCAGCAGGAGGGCAATCGACGCGGCCGCGATCGCCGCAGCGTGATCCTTGAAGATGTGGGCGCTCGGGAGCTCGGGAGCGGGAAGCCCGCGAGGCACGTGCCCGACGAGGGCGACCCCATGCGAGCCGAGATCGAACACGGCCGACGCGACGAGCCCGGCGACGACGAGCACGAGCGCGCCCGGGATCGCAGGCGCGAAGAAGCGGACGCCGAGGATCAGCGCCAGCGAGGCGAGCCCCACGGCGAGCGTCAGCCAGTGGATGTCGTCGAGCGTCTTCAGCCACGACCAGAGCTCGCGCCAGGCGCTCTCGCCGCTCGTCGAGGTGCCGGTGAGCTTCGGCAGCTCGCCGATCACGACGTCGACGGCAGCCCCGGCGAGGAAGCCGGTCACGACCGCCTTCGAGAGGAACTGCGCGATCCGGCCGAGGCCGAGGGCGGCGAGGATCAGGAAGAGCGCGCCCGTGACGAGCGTGATCGCCGCGACGAGCTGCGCTGCGTCGTCACCGGCGACCCCGGTCGCGAGCACGGCCCCGCCGGCGACGGCCGCCAGCGACGAGCTGGGCCCGGTCGAGATCTGCCTCGAGGTGCAGAACAGGGCATAGATCAGAGCCCCGGCCGCGGCGGCGTAGAGCCCGTTCTCGATCGGGATGCCGGCGATCCCGGCATAGCCGAGATTCTTCGGGACGATCAGCGCCGTGACGGCGATGCCGGCCGCCAGGTCTCCCCGCAGGAAGCTGCGGTCGTACCGCGGCAGCCAGTCGAGGACCGGGAGGAGCCGTGACGCGCGGGCCGGCATTGCGCAGATCCTCACGCATGAGCGTCGTCCGTGTCGCTGAGTAGTCTCCGCGTTGGCGCCACACAACGTGACGAGCTCGAATTCGACCGGCCGGCCAGCGGCCGCTATCTCGCCCCAAGGAGGAGCTGCATGCTACTCGCGACGACCTTTCTGACCTTCCTGTGGTCGCTGAT
Source organism: uncultured Actinomycetes bacterium (assembly GCA_963792135.1). Lineage (GTDB taxonomy): Bacteria > Actinomycetota > Thermoleophilia > Gaiellales > Gaiellaceae > PALSA-600. The sequence goes on from CAWBVD010000013.1 coordinate 204,420, forward strand.
CGTCATCTTCTTCATGGTCATCTTCTTCATCCTGCTGTTCCACGTGATCGTGGACCTCTTCTCGCGTCACGACGCGTCGGGGTGGAAGAAGGCGGCCTGGGTCTTTTTCCTGATCGTGTTCCCGTTCCTCGGCCTGTTCGTCTACTACATCACGAACGCCGACGGCATGGCGCAGCGGCAGGTGAAGCAGGTTCAGCAGGCGCAGGCGGACGCGGATTCCTACATCCGCACCGTGGCCGCGGACGCCGATCCCGCGTCGCAGATCGCGAAGGCGAAGCAGCTCCTCGACGCCGGCACGATCTCGCAGGCCGAGTTCGACCAGCTCAAGGCGAAGGCGCTCGGCGCGTAGCGAAGGGTTGCGCTCCGGCAGCTCGACCGTCTGCGGAGCAGGTCGAGCTGCCTAGGCCTGTTCGGAGTCCAGGTCGGCAGCGAGGGCGGTGACGCGCCGCTGGATGTCGTCCCGCACCTCGCGAACGTCCTCGAGCGGGAGGTTCTTCGGGTCGGGGAGCTGCCAGCTGATCCGCCGCACTCCCGGGGTGACCGGGCAGACCTCCTCGCTGCAGGTGGACACGGCGAGATCGGCCCAGGCGAGCGCCTCGTCGTCGAGCTTCCGGGGCACGTGGTCGGACGCGTCGATGCCCACCTCGCGCAGCGCCTCGACGACGTGCTCGTGCGGGGCCGTGCCCGGGTCGCTTCCCGCCGAGCGCGCCTGGTGCCGTCCACCGGCCGCCCGGCGGAACAGGCGCTCGGCCATCACGCTCCGCCCGCCGTTCGCGACGCAGACGAAGAGCACGTTCACGCCGGCGTCTCGCCCGTCGCCGCGTCCGCCTGCTCGCCCCTCAGGAGCTGGTAGGCAGCGGCCGCCAGCAAGGCGCCGATGACGGGCGCCGTGGATGTGCCCGAGCTGGCCGGTCTTCGAGTCGACCATGATCGCCCCGGCCCCGGCGAAAACGAGCGCGAACGTGCCGATCAGCTCGGCGCCCAGAGCTCGGGCGAGACCCGCCGTCATTCGACGATCTCGCTCCGCCGCTCGAGGAAGAGAACGTCGCGCCAGACCCCGTGGAGCTTGCCGAGCCTCCGTCGACGACCCACGATCTCGAACCCGACGCGCCGGTGCAATGCGACGCTGGCCTCGTTCTCCGGGAAGATGCCCGTCTGGATCGTCCAGATGCCCGCGGCCTCGGTGGAGGCGACGAGCGCTTCGAGCAGCACACGGCCGACTCCGCGGCCGCGAGCGTCCTCGGCGACGTACACGCTGTTCTCGACGACCCCGCCGTACACGCAGCGGTCGGAGACGGGCCCGACGGCGACCCAACCGACGACCGCCCCGTTGCTGAGCGCGACGAACCTGTGCTCCCGGAGGTGCCCGGCGTCCCAGCGCTCCCAGCTCGGGACGTCGGTCTCGAACGTCGCGTTGCCGGTCGCGATCCCCTCCGCGTAGATCCGGGCCACGTCGGGCCAGTGCTCGGGACAGAGCGCCGCAGTCGTCACCGGACTGGCCAAGTCTTCACGTCCTGGCCCGCTCGCTTCAGGTCCGCGACGGCTGCGAGCTTCTCGGCCGCGGCCGGCCGCAGCGAAAAGTACGCCCACTTGCCGCGCTGCTCGCGCTCCAGGAGGCCGGCCTCCGTCAGCTTCTTCAGATGGTGCGAGACCGTGGGCTGTGCGAGGCCGAGCGACTCGTTGAACTCGCACGCGCACACGGGCTCCCCGGCGCGTGCGATCGCGTTCACGATCTTCACCCTCGCGGGATCAGCGAGTGCCCTGAAAAGCTCGGCTGTCGCGTCCGCTTCCTCGTCGGAGAGCGAGACGGCGCCGAGGTGCACAGCAGACGACGGGCTCGAGAGCGGGGCGCATCGACACGCATCAACATATCGAAGCTCGTCAATCTGTCAATCAGAGGCGGTCGAGGAGCTCCCGCTTCTTCTCCTCGAACTCCGCGGCCGTGATGACGCCGCGATCGCGCATAGCGGCCAGGCGCGTGATCGAGTCGTCGACCTCCTGCGCGGTCATGCGTTCCCGGGTCGCCGGGGCCGCGCCGGCAGCAGGCGGTGCAAGTGCGGCGGCCCGGCCGCCGCCGACCTCGAGCTCGTGCTGGTACTTCGCGTCGAGAATCGCCTTCTTGAACTCGTCCGCTTCCGGCAGGTAGCGGATCTTGTCGGTCCCCTGCTCGGACGCCGTGAGCAGGTCGATCTCGCCGTAGCCCAGAACCCGGCCGAGCAGGGGATGGTCGACGACCATGTCGTTGATCATCGGCAGGGACGTGTCGCGCTGCCACTTGTTGATCACGCCGCCGGCGACGATCACCCGGCGCGTCGTCACGAGGTACCGCTCGCGCTGCCAGACGAGGTAGTACCAGCCGACGCCGGCGAGGCCCACGACCAGGAAGAGTCCGAAGCCCCAGTCGAACGTCGTGCTGAGCCAGTTCGTCAGCTTGCCGTTCGGGACGATGCCGTTGATCACCTCGATCACGATCGCGATGCCGATGGCCAGGAAGAACCAGCGGGCGCCCTCGGCGAGCGAGAACCAGTGGCGGCGGCGGACGACGAGCACGCGCTCGTCCGTACCGAGGAGCGGCGCGTACCTCGCCGTATCGTCGGGCGGCGGCGCCTCCACAACTGCCGTGGGGGTGTCAGGCGAGTCGGCCATGCCTGCTCGGATGCAGCTTCGCAGACGCGGCGGCGGGCCGCATCAGGTTGCTCGCGACACCTCGTCGACGACGCCCGCCAGCAGCCCGTAGAAGCGCGGCACCGTCGTGACGTCCAGACGCTCGTCGGGCGAGTGCGCCCCCTCGATCTGCGGGCCGAACGAGATCATGTCCATCCCGCCGACCTTGCCGCCGATCACCGCGGCCTCGAGACCTGCGTGCACCGCGCTCACATCCGGTGGCTCGCCGAACAGGCGCTCGTACACGCGCTTCGTGTCCGCCAGCAGCGTCGAGTCCAGGTCAGGCCGCCAGCCGCCGTGGTTGTGGTGGACCTCGAGCTCGCCGCCGGCGAGCCGAGCGATCGCGCCGAGCGACCCGATCACTCCGGGCAGCGCAGCGTCAGCACGGCGCGGCGCACCTGGTTGCGCCTCCGACTCGGCAACGGTCACGCCGTGCGAGGGCGCCGCCGCCGCACCACGAGCCAGACGATCCCGCCGATCAGGACGACGGCCGCGAGGATGCCGAAGGCGACCCACCCCCAGTCGGTCTCCGACTCGTCCTTCGACGACGCGGCGGCAGCTCCGACCACGGCGGCGCCGGTCGGGTTGACGGTGGTCGTCACCGTGATCGTGGCCGAGACGGGTCCGGTCTCGGTCGAGGTCGTCGCAGTCCCGTAGTCTCCGTCGTCGTGGTCTCCGCCGACGTCGTGCTCTCCGCGGTCGTCGTCGTCTCGGTTGACACCGTGTCGCGGCCGGCCGCCAAGCCAGACGCGATGCCGACCGTGAAGAGCGCACCGAAGAGGCAGATGCCGGACGCCAGACGAGGCAGGAAACGCATGGCCACATCCTTCTGCGCGGCCCCGAGAACGACGTCATCCCGACGGGATGATCGGCGACGTCCCGAGGGGTGACCGCCCGAGCGCGGCGGCTCACCCCTCGAGCTTCTGTTCTCAGACTGCGTGGTAGTGGACGGCGTGGCTCGTAGAGCCCATGAACCCGGAGCCGGCCTGGTTGACGCTCATTGCGACGCGGATCACCGAGTTCGGCAGCGAGATCGCGAACGACGTCGCGTTGCCCGCATGCAGGGGCTGCTTGGCGATCGTCTGCCACCCGTTGCCGAGCAGGCGCTGGAGCTGCACCATACGGCCGCGGAACGACTTCGAGGCGGCGACGTGGGTCTGGATACGTCCGTGGCCGAGCTCGCGGACCGTGATCGTCGGCCGAACGTTGACCAGCACCCTCGGGCTCGTCTCTCCGGTGCGCAGGTGCGCCACGTACGCGGTGAGGATCCCGGGCCTGGCGGCGAACGAGAACCGCCCGTCGCGTCCGGCCTTGACCGTCGTGAACAGGAACGGCTGGTGCCCCCAGCGGCGGGCGGTGATCGTCACGAGCTCGCCCGGCCGCCCGTTCACGACCCGTCCGGCGAAGGTGACGCGGTGCCCGTTGAGCACGGTCAGCGTCGACGGCAGCATCCGAATCGACTGCGGCCGGTAGACGAGCGCGTGGCTCGCGGCGCCGAGGTACCCGGCGCCCGCCTGGTTGACGCTCATCGCGACGCGCAGCAGGGCGTTGTGCTGCGGCGGCGTGAAGACCGCCCTGCCGGAGCGGTTCAGCTCCTTGCGGTCGATCGTCGTCCAGCGGGGGCCGCTGCGCGCCTGCAGCTGGACAAACCGCCCGCCGAAGTGGTGCGCTGCACGTACCTGCACGCGCAGGCGGCCGCTCGAGAGCGGCGTGACGGACACCGCCGGAGCCACGCCGATCGTGATCCGCGGACCGATGGTTGCGCCGGCGTGGGCCTGGTAGGCGGCCTGGATCCGCGGCCTCGCCGTGAAGGCCCAGCGACCCTTGGCATCGGTGGCGCGAACAGCGAGCACGTGAGGCGCCGAGGCGCCGTAGGCCCGCGCCTCGATGGTCACCTGACGTCCGGCATGGTTGCGGCCCCACAGCCGTCCGCTGAAGACGACGTGGTGGCCGTAGAGCACCTTGTGCGTGGAGACCTTCATGGTCAGCGCGGAGGGGCTGCCGGGTCGGGCGGCTGCAGCAAGAGGTGCGAGCAGCACACCGGCGACCACGGCGGCGATCAGGGTACGCATGTAAGCCTCCTTGTCGAAGAGCCGTTTATGGGCAAGCCGGTTCCCCCCCGGGCTGGGGTTCAAACCGGCACGATGGCCCGGTGATGCCTCTCGAGGACACGGGCTGGCGCGTGGTCGCGTACAGCGAGGGCAGCGGCAGCTTCGCAAGCGTCCTGGCGGGCACGTCCTTGACTGTGGCGTTCTCTTCGGACGGCCGCATCTCCGGCAGCGGCGGCTGCGACAGCTACAGCGGGACCTACCGCCTGAACGCCTCCGTCGATCTCGATCGGGCCCCTGGCGTCGACGCGCGAGTTCGCGCCTCCCCGGACGGCGTGATGGCCCAGGAGTCGCGTTCTTCGGCGCGTTGACGGCGGCCGCGACCTTCACGACCGACGGCGCGAAGCTCCAGCTCTGGACGGACGGGACGGCGCGACCGCGGTCGAGCTCGAAGCTCAGCGGCCCGGCGGCGAGCGGGAAGACGCCCTCGCCGGGCACGGTTCGGTCGTGATCGTACGATGCGCCGGTGACCGAGACCTGGTGGCGCCGCGCCGTCATCTACCAGATCTACCCGCGGTCGTTCGCGGACTCGAACGGCGACGGGATCGGCGACCTCCCCGGCATCTGCTCCCGGCTCGACTACCTCGTGGAGCTCGGCGTCGACGCGATCTGGCTGTCGCCCATCTACCGCTCGCCGATGGCCGACTTCGGCTACGACCCGAGCGACCACACCGACGTCGATCCCGTCTTCGGGACGCTCGCCGACCTCGACCGCCTGGTCGCAGAGGCTCATGCGCGCGGGCTCCGGGTGCTGCTCGACTGGGTGCCGAATCACACGAGCTCGCTCCATCCGTGGTTCCTCGAATCGAGGGCTTCTCGCAGCTCGCCGAAACGGGACTGGTACATCTGGCGGGACGGCCGCAGCGGAGGCCCGCCGAACAACTGGCTCTCGGCCTTCGGCGGCCCGGCCTGGACGTTCGACGAGGCGACCGGACAGTGGTACCTCCACCTGTTCCTCCCCGAGCAGCCCGACCTCAACTGGGCGAACCCGGAGGTGGTCCAGGCGATGCACGGCGTGCTCCGGTTCTGGCTCGACCGCGGCGTCGACGGCTTCCGGGCGGACGTCGTCCACCTCGTCGGCAAGGACGAGGCCCTCCCCGATCAGCCGCAGGAGCTCGCCGATCTCGTGGAGACCTACGAGCACCCGCGGACGCATGCCCTGCTGCGGGATGTGCGGCGCGTCCTCGACGAGTACGGCGGGGACCGCGTGATCGTGGGCGAGGTGCCGCTCCGGCCCCCCGCCCAGCTCACGCTCTACTACGGCGGCGGCGACGAGCTGCACATGGTCTTCGACTTCGCGCTCATGCGCATCCCCTGGTCGGCGGAGACGGTCGAGCGGGTGGTGGCCGAGGCCGAGAAGGCGTTCGCCGCGCCCCACCTCTGGCCGTGCTGGGTGCTCTCGAACCACGATGACCCGCGCCACCGCACGCGCTTCGGAGGCTCCGAGGCGCGGGCGCGCGGGGCCGCCGTCCTGCTGCTGACGCTCCGCGGGACGCCCTGCCTCTACCAGGGCGAGGAGCTCGGCCTGCTCGACGCGGACGTCCCGCCGGCGGAGCAGGTGGATCCCGGCGGCCGCGACGGCTCACGCGCGCCGATCCCGTGGGAGAACGGCTGGCCGGCCCAGCCCTGGCTGCCCTTCCCGCCCGAGCCCGAGCACCCCGAGGCGATGCTCGCGCTCTACCGGCGGCTGCTGCGACTCAGAGCCGGCTCGCCGGCACTGACGAGCGGGAGCTGGACGCGAGTGGCCTCGCCCGCCGGGACGCTCGTCTACGACCGCACGGCCGGCGACGAGGTGCGGCGGGTGGCGATCAACTTCACGGACGTCGCGGTCGGCGCCGCCGCTCCCGGCGACGGATGGCGCCTCGACCTCACGACCTCGAGCGACCGCACCTGGGACGGAACGCTCGAGCCCGACGAGGCAGTCATCCTCGCACCTTCATAGCGACCCGCTCGTAGGCCTCCACGTACTCGTCGACCATCCGCTCGACCGAGAAGCGGCGCTCGACGGAGGCTCGGACGGCGGCGCGGTCGAGCTTCACGGCCGCCTCGACCGCCGCGACCGCCTCGGCCTCCGACGCGACGAGGAAGCCGTTCTCGCCGGGGCGGACGAGCTCCGGCATCGACCCGCGCGCGGTCGCGATCACCGGCGTCCCGCAGGCCATCGCCTCCACGACGCTGAATCCGAACGGCTCCTCGAAGTTGACGAGGTGCAGCAATGCGGCGGCCCCGCCGAGCAGCTCGCTCCGGCCGGCGGCGTCGACGGGCCCGACGTACCGCACGCGCTCGCCGTCGACCAGTGGCGAGACGAGCCGCTCGAAGTAGTCCCGGTCCTGCACGATCCCGGCGATCACGAGCGGCATTCCGGCGGCCCCCGCGACCCGCACCGCCTCGACCGCGCCCTTGTCGGGATGGATCCGGCCGAAGAAGAGCAGGTACCCGCCGCCGCCGGGTCCGAGCTCGAACTGCTGCATGTCGATCCCGTGGTGGATCGTGGCCAGGTAGTCGAGCCGCGGGTGCCGGTCGGCGTCGCTGATCGCGACGTAGTGCGTGCGGCCGTTGTACTTCTCGTAGACGGGCACGATCCACTCGGACGAGAAGCCGTGGATGGTCGTGACGACGGGCGTGTCGACGAGCGCGCTGTAGCTCAGCGGCAGGAAGTCGAAGCTGTTGTGGATCAGGTCGAACTCCGCCGCCCGCTCGAAGACGGCCGAGATGTGCAGCGCCTCCCAGACCTTCACGTCGAGCGCCGGATCCTCGGAGTAGCCGGTCGGCGCCGACCCGACCAGGCGTGCTCCCGTCTCCGAGTCGGCCGTCGCGAAGAGCGTGACGTCGAGGCCCCGCGCGACGAGACCCTCGGTGAGCAAGGAGACGAACTGCTCCCAGGGGCCGTAGTGGCGGGGCGGCACGCGCCAGGAGATCGGGGCGAGCATTGCCACGCGCAGCGCCATGACCGGGATCCTTGCTGAAATACTGGGCGTCCCGTGCAGCGCGACAGGCTGAAGAAGGTCGACGTCTCGAGCTTCCGCATTCCCGGGACGAAGCTTCAGGGCTGGCGGGCCGTCGCGGTCGCGATCCTCGGGCTCTACATCCTCCTGTTCCTGATCCTCAACAACCGGTCGCTCGAGGTCGACTTCGTCTTCTTCTCGGTCAAGAGCAACGAGCTGCTGGCGCTCGTGGTGCTGGTCGTGCTCAGCTTCGTCGCCGGGTTCGTGATCGGCCGGCGCGGGATGCCGGCGTCGCCGCCGTCCCCGAGCGAACCGCCCCGCGAGCTCCAGAGCGGCGACTGACGATCCGCCATCACGGCTACCGGCGGCAGCGGCTCGCGCAGACCTCGGCGCTGCTCCGCGAGCGCATCTACCGGGAGGTGCATCCGGTCGACCGGATCCTGGTCGCAGGCCCGGTCGACCGCATCTCGTGGGAGGAGGCGCAGCGGCTCGAGTACCGTCCGCTCGAGCCGGGCGAGCGGTTCGGCCCGCGCTGGGCGACCTGGTGGTTCCAGCTCGAGACGGCGGTCGACGACGAGCGCGCGCCGGTTCCTGTGGGAGGCCGGAGGCGAGGCGGCGCTGTGGCAGGATGGGCGACCGCTGCACGGGCTCGACCGGCAGCATCACGACGCCCCGCTTCCGGGCCCACGCTTCGAGGTCGAGCTCGCCTGCTACGAGGACGTGGCGATCGAGCGCTGCGAGGTGGGGCTGCTCGATCCCGAGGCGTGGCGCCTGTATTGGGACTTCGAGACGCTCCGTGCGCTCGAGGCCGAGGCGGACAGCGGCCTCGACCCCGCCTGGGCGGGCGAGCTCGGCACCGAGCTGAACCGGTTCTGCAACGAGCTCGACGCGGCCATCCTCGAGCGGCTCTACGAGCGCCGGAACGCCTCCGCGGCCCACCAAGTCGCGGCCGTCGGGCATGCACACCTCGACACGGCCTGGCTCTGGCCGCTGGCAGAGTCCAAGCGCAAGGCGGTGCGCACGTGGACGACACAGCTGCGGCTCCTCGACGAGTACCCCGGATACCGCTTCGCCTGCACCTCGGCGCAGCACTACGACTGGATCGAGCGGGGGCTCCCCGAGCTCTGGACACGCGTCCGCGCTGCGGTGGCCGACGGGGGCTTCGTCCCCACCGGCGGGACCTGGGTGGAGCCCGACTGCAACATCCCGTCGGGCGAGTCGCTCGTCCGCCAGTTCTTGCACGGCCAGCGCTGGTTCGAGTCGCTGTTCGGGCTGCGCTGCACCGAGTTCTGGAGCCCGGACGCGTTCGGCTACAACGGCGCAGCTGCCCCAGCTCATGCGCGGCGCCGGCATCTCGCGCTTCTTCACGCAGAAGCTCTTCTGGAACCGCTTCACACGGCCGGAGTTCCACACCTTCACCTGGCAGGGGCCCGACGGCAGCGAGGTGCTCGCGCACTTCCCGCCCACCGAGACCTACACCTCCGAGGCCACGGTCGGCGAGCTACGGCGCGCCGTCCGCGACTACCGGGATCACGATCACTCTCGCACCAGCCTGCTCGTGTTCGGCTACGGCGACGGCGGCGGCGGGCCCACGGCGGCGATGCTCGAGACGCTCCGCCGCACCCGCGACCTGCAAGGGCTTCCGCGCACGGAGCTCCATTCCCCGGCCGAGTTCTTCGAGGCGCTCGAGGCAGAGCCCGGCCCGCGGCCGACCGTCCAGGGCGAGCTCTACCTCGAGTATCACCGCGGCACCTACACGTCCCAGGCCCGCGTCAAGCGCGGCAACCGGCGCTGCGAGCAGGCGCTGCACGACGCCGAGTTCCTCGCCACCGTGTCGGGCTCCTACCCGCGCGAGGAGCTCGACCGCCTGTGGAAGCTCCTGCTCCTCAACCAGTTCCACGACATCCTGCCGGGGTCGTCGATCGCGTCTGTCTACGAGGACACGCACCGCGAGCTCGCCGAGGTCGAGTCCGGCGCCGAGGCGATCGCGGCCGCCGCCCATCCCGGCGGGGTCGTGAACACCGTCGGCGTCGCCCGCGCGGAGGTGGCGGCAGACCCCGACGGCGAGCTCCACTTCGTCGCGGCGCCGCCCTACGGAAGCGGAGCGATCGCCGAGCCGAGCGCCGGCGTCAGGATCGACGGCCTCACGCTCCAGAACCGCCACCTGCGCGCCGAGCTGTCCGAGGATGGCTCACTGCTCGGCCTCGTCGAGCGGGCGACCGGCCGCGAGACGCTCGCCTCACCGGGCAACCGGCTCGAGGTGTACGAGGACCGCCCGGTTGCCTGGGACGCGTGGGACGTCGATCCGGCGCATCTCGAGACGCGGAAGGATTGCCCGCCCGCAAGCTCGTGGTCGGTCGTCACCGCCTCGGCGCTGCGGGCGGAGATCGCGTTCGAGCGCGAGCTCGGCGAGTCGAGCCGCCTGCGGCAGGTCGTCCGGCTGGACGCGGGCTCGCGGAGGCTCGAGTTCCGGACCGAGGTCGACTGGCACGAGTCGCACCGGCTGCTCAAGGTCTGCTTCCCGCTCGCGGTGCGCGCGCCGAGGGCGACCTACGAGATGCCGTTCGGCTATGCCGAGCGGCCGACGCACTTCTCCACGAGCCGGGACGCCGCGCAGTACGAGGTGCCCGGGCATCGCTTCGCCGATCTGTCCGAGCACGGGTTCGGAGCCGCCGTCCTCACGGACTCGAAGTACGGCTACTCGTGCCACGGGAGCGAGCTCCGCGTCAGCCTGCTCCGCGCGCCGAAGTCACCCGATCCCGACGCCGACATGGGGCGGCACGAGTTCGCCTACGCGCTCTTTCCCCACGCCGGCGACTGGCGCGAGGCCGGCCTGCTGGCCGAGGCGATCCGCTTCAACGCCCCGCTGCGCTGGCGCCCCGGCACCTCCGCGCTCCCGTCATTCGCGGCGGTCGACGACCCGAACCTCGTCCTCGACACGATCAAGCGCGCGGAGGACTCGGACGCGCTCCTGCTTCGCCTCTACGAGGCCCATGGGGCGCGCGGCACGGCGCGGCTCTCTCTCGCGGCGCCATTCGCAGAGGCGCGCCGCGCGAACCTGCTCGAGGATCCAGGTGCGCCGCTCGCGACGGAGGGGTCGGCAATCGTCGTCCCGTACAGTCCGCACGAGATCCTGACGATCGTCGTCAGTTTCCTGTAGTAGCGTCGGACGCGCGAGCCGCAAGCAAGGAAGGGAGCCCAGATGCCTGAGCAGTTCAAGGGGGTCGTCAACGTCGACGTGCGCGACTCCGTACCGGACTGGACGCCGTTCGAGCCGCCGAAGGCGCCGGACGGCGCGCCGAACGTCCTCTACATCGTCCTCGACGACGTGGGGTTCTCGGCGATGAGCTGCTACGGCGGCCCGATCGAGACGCCGAACATCGACCGGATCGTCGAGAAGGGACTGCGCTACACGCAGTTCCACACGACAGCACTGTGTTCTCCAACCCGCTCATGTCTACTGACGGGCCGCAACCACACGCGCAACAGCATGGCCTGCATCACCGAGGCCGCGATCGGCTTCCCGAACGCGAGCGGCACCATCCCGCCGGAGAACGGGATGCTCTCCGAGATCCTCGGCGAGCGCGGCTGGAACACCTACATGGTCGGCAAATGGCATCTCTGCCCGACGGACGAGATGAATCTCGCCTCGACACGCCGCAACTGGCCGACGGGCCGCGGCTTCGAGCGCTTCTACGGCTTCCTCGGCGCCGAGACGAACCAGTGGTTCCCTGACCTCGTTTACGACAACCATCCGGTCGACCAGCCCCGCACGCCCGACGAGGGCTACCACCTCACGGACGACCTCACCGACAAGGCGCTCGAGTTCATTCGCGACGCAAAGGCGGTCGCGCCCGAGAAGCCGTTCTTGCTCTACTACGCGCCCGGCGCTTGCCACGCCCCGCATCACGCGCCGAAGGAGTGGATCGACAAGTTCAAGGGCCGGTTCGACCTGGGGTACGAGGCGATCCGCGAGCAGACGCTCGCCCGCCAGAAGGAGCTCGGCATCGTTCCCGCCGACACCGTACTGCCACCGCTCAACCCGATCGGTGACGCGACGCGCACCGGGCCCGACGGCAAGCCGTTCCCGATGCTCGACGTCACCCGCCCCTGGGACTCGCTGAACGACGAGGAGAAGAGGCTCTTTGCACGCATGGCGGAGGTGTACGCGGGGTTCCTCGGGCACGCCGATGAGCACATCGGGCGCCTGCTCGACTACCTCGAGCAGAACGACCTGCTCGAGAACACGCTCGTGATCGTCGTCTCCGACAATGGCGCCAGCGGGGAGGGCGGGCCGAACGGCTCCGTGAACGAGATGAAGTTCGCGAACGGCGTGCCCGACGACCTCGCCCAGAACCTGGCCATGATCGACGAACTCGGCGGTACGAAGACCTACAACCACTACCCGAACGGCTGGGCGATGGCGTTCAACACGCCCTTCAAGATGTGGAAGCGCTACGAGTTCAACGGCGGCACGTGCGACCCGTGCATCATCTCTTGGCCCGGTGGTACGAAGGCCCGCGGCGAGATCCGCGACCAGTATCACCACGCGATCGACCTCGTGCCGACCATCCTCGACGTCCTCGGCGTCGAGCCGCCCGGGTCGATCAAGGGGCACACGCAGTCCGCCCTCGACGGAGTTAGCATGCGCTCGAGCTTCGACGACGGCTCGGCCGACTCGGAGCGGAAGACCCAGTTCTACGCCATGCTCGGCTCCCGCTCGATCTGGCACGAAGGCTGGAAGGCGGTGACGACCCATCCGTGCATCGCCGGCTGGGGCAACTTCAACGACGACGTCTGGGAGCTCTACAACACCGACGTCGACCGCTCCGAGGTCGACAACCTCGCCGACGAGCACCCCGACAAGGTCAGGGAGCTCGTGAACGTCTGGTTCTCGGAGGCCGGCAGGAACGGGACCTTCCCACTCGACGATCGCCTGCCGGTCGAGATCCTGACGGATCCCCGGCCGCAGCTCGCCGCCCCTCGCAACCGGTACGTGTACTTCCCGGACACGGCACCGGTCAGCGAGTGGCAGGCCGTCAACACGAAGAACCGCTCGTTCGTGATCGGCGCGCTCGTCGACATTCCCGCCCCCGGGGCCGAGGGCGTGCTCTTCGCGATCGGGTCCCGCTTCGGCGGGCACGCGCTCTACGTCAAGGACAACCGGCTCCACTACGTCAACAACTTCGTCGGTGCCGAGGAGCAGATGGTCGTCGGCACCGAGGATCTCCCCACGGGCGAGAACCTGATCCTCTCGGCCTCGTTCGACAAGGAAGGGATGGAGCCGACCTGCGCGACCGGCACGTTGTCGCTCTACCACGGCGACGACAAGGTCGGCGAGGGCAAGATCAAGACGCAGCTCGGGGCTTATGCGATTGCCGGCTCGGGACTCTACGTCGGACGGCACAGCGGCGAGGCGGTGACCGACGATTACCCGGGCGAGGCTCCCTATGCCTTCACGGGCGGCACGATCAACCGGGTCGCGGTCGACGTCAGCGGCGAGCCATACGTCGACCTGGAGCGTCAGGCCGAGATGCTCCTCAAGCACCAGTGAGCGCCGGTCACCTCAGCTCCTGGAACGACACGGCGACCCGGCATGCGGTCGTCGAGTTCGTCGGGCGCGTGACGACCGAGGGCGGGCCGGACTACGTCGCGCCCGCCGACCGGATCGCCGTGTTCGACAACGACGGCACGCTCTGGTGCGAGAAGCCGATGCCGATCGAGCTCGGCTTCATCCTCATGCGCTTCGTCGCGATGGCCGAGGCCGACGAATCGCTACGGGAGAAGCAGCCGTGGAAGGCGGCCGTCGAGAAGGACTACGGCTGGCTCGGCCAGGCGATCACCGAGCACTACCACGGGGACGAGACCAAGGTGAAGGTCCTGATGGGCGCCCTGCTTCAGGCGTTCGCGGGCCAGACGGTCGAGGAGTACTCGGCCGCGTCGGACGCCTTCCTGCGCAACGGGAAGCACCCGACGCTCGACCGCCACTTCCATCATTGCGGCTACGCCCCGATGATCGAACTGCTCCGCTACCTGGAGGCAAACGGCTTCACCAACTACATCGCCTCCGGCGGCGACCGCGACTTCATGCGGCCGGTGACCGACGAGATCTACGGCATCCCGGCCGAACGGGTGATCGGCAGCTCGAACCAGCTCTCGTACACCGACGACGAGCACGGCGGAACCGTTTCCTATCTGGCTACCCCCGACTTCTTCGACGATGGGCCCGTGAAGCCGGTGCGGATCTGGAGCCGGATCGGCCGGCGGCCGCTGATCGCCGGCGGCAACTCGAACGGCGACATCCCGATGTTGCGCTACACCGGCGGCAAGGGCCGTCCGGCGCTCAGGCTGCTCCTTCTGCACGACGACGACGAGCGCGAGTTCGCATACACGGGCGGGGCGGAGAAGTCGCTCGAGATGGCCGCCGAGCAGGGCTGGACGGTCGTGAGCATGAAGGACGACTGGGCCGCGGTCTTCGCGGATCCGTGATCAGTCACGGATGAGCTGCCGGCGGGAGCGCCATCGAGGCGCGGGTTGCTACGAGTGGCGTGTCGGGAACGTTGATCACCCCCCGGGTCGGGCGATCGAGGTCGAAGGTCACGAGGAGAAGGAGTGTGACGAGACCGGCCGCGGCGACCAGGGGCACGATCCCCCGGCCGAGGAGCGAGATGTGCAGCCCGAGCAACCCGAGAGCCGCAGCGGCTCCGAACACCTCGAGCGCGAGCACGGCGCCGGGGACGCGGTTGTTCAGGGCCGAGAGGCGCGTCGACTGCGCGTCGATCGTGGCGTTGAGGCTGTCGACGTAGAGACGCGCCGCGCTGGCGACCGGCGCGGCCGCGATCGCCTGCCCGGCAAGGCCCCAGAGTCGGCGCTGGAGCACGCCCTCGGCGGCGGTGGTGCGGCGCATGCCGGGGCTGCCCGGCACCTCCTTCGAGATCTGGATCGCCAGGTCGGTGTAGCTTCGCAGGAGCTCGAGCGACCTGCTCCGGGCGGGTTCGGCGACGAGCTGCGCCCTCAGGTAGGTCGTGCCGATCGCGTTGGCCTCGCTGACGGTCGCGGCCCGCCGGTCTTCGTAGCGGCCGACCGCAAGCGTCAGGCCGAAGGCGAGGATGAGGGCGACGACGCCGAGCAGCGCGCCCTGCAGCACGCCGAAGGGCTCCCGCAGGCTCTCGTGGCGCTCACGGAGGTGGCTGCCCGTGGTGTAGCCGGCAATCGTGAGGCCGGCGACGATGGCGAACACGATCAGGGCGACGGCCCAGCTCGAGAGCGTGAAGAACACGCGACGAGTCTAGGCGGGCTGGTAGGTCGCGACCTGCACGCCCGTGCCGGCGGTCCTCGAGCGGACGAGCCGCAGGGGCCGGGCGACGCCGTCCTCCGGGAAGATACGTTTGCCGCCGCCGAGCACGATCGGCTCGATCATCAGGTTGAGCTCGTCCACGAGGCCCTCGGCGAGCAAGGTTCTGACGAGGGCGGCGCTCCCCCACACGAGCACGTCCCCGCCTTCCCGCCCGCGCAGGGCGGCGACGCCGGCCACTGCGCGCTCGCCCGGGATCAGCGTCGTGTTGTTCCACGTCAGGTCGGCCTCGGCCAGGGTGCCGGAGACCACGTACTTCTTGATCGCGTTCATCTGGTCGGCATACGGGTCGCCGGCCCGCCCGGGCCAGGCGGCCGCCATGCCCTGCCAGGTGCGCCGGCCGAACAACAGCGCCTCCGCCGTCTTCATGCCCTCGTTGATCGCGGGGCCCATCACCTCGAGATCGAAGTACGGCACCGACCAGCCGCCGTGGGCAAAGCGCCCGTCGGTGTCCTCCTCCGGACCGCCGGGCGCTTGCACCACGCCGTCCAGGCTCATGAACTCGTTCACCACGACCCGCATCGCACTCTCCTCCCGTCTCGGCGTTTCGACCAGTATCGACGGGTAGACGACTCGGGCCGCGCGAACTCATCGCGCAGCTACCGCACGAGGTGGATCGTGACGAGCGTCTTCGACTCGCTGATGTCGTTGCCGCTCGAGCTTCCGCTTGCGTTCTCGAAGGCGCCGACGCCGCCGGTGATCGCGTACTCGTTGCTCGTCGAGCCCTTGGGGACCGAGCCGGCGAGAACGAGCTGGCCGCCCGGAAGCCGGGCGTTGACCGTGCAGTCGATGTACGTCCTCGAGACGAACGTGCAGACGATGTCGGCGGTACCGACGCGGGCGCCGGCCGGCCGGCCGAACTGCGCCACACGGTTGTAGAGGACGTTCTCGAAGATCATCCGGCCGCCGATCTGCGGCGGCGAGGCCTTCGAGATCGCCGGCGAAGTGACAAAGCTCGTCTGGACGGCGGTGAGCTCGAGAGACGTGGCAGCGCCGTTCGACGCCGAGGCCGCTCCTGCGCAGAGCAGGAGCGAGCAGAACAGGGTGCCGAGTACGAGTGAAGCCTTCATGGGATCCTCCGTTGTTCGATTTCCGACCGCACCGACGGTAGGCCGCGGCCCGCCGGAAGTCGTCGGCCGCGCCGCCCATCTTCGGCTCGGCCGAGCGGCTGATCTTCTGTCCGCCGAGATCGGCCGAGCGGCTGATGACAGCTCGCCCGGGGTGCTCTACGGTGACCGGATGCGCATGCTCCTCGGCCGCGTGATGTCGGACCCGGTCCGCTTCGACCGGATCCTGGCGGCGGCGCTGTCGGCGGCGCTGCTCCTCGAGGCCTGGCTGAGCACCAGCGCGAACGGGCA
Source organism: uncultured Actinomycetes bacterium (assembly GCA_963792135.1). Classification (GTDB taxonomy): domain Bacteria; phylum Actinomycetota; class Thermoleophilia; order Gaiellales; family Gaiellaceae; genus PALSA-600. Next base: position 220,849 of record CAWBVD010000013.1, read on the forward strand.
TCGCGTGGCGGTCTCGATCGGCGGGCTTGTCACGACCGCGGCGGTCGCCTTCCGGCGGAGGTACCCCGCCGAGGTCGGGATCGGCGTTTCGCTTCTCTCCGTCGCCATGCAGAGCGCCTGGCCGAGCGCGCTGGTCAGCTACGGCGTCGCCTGGATCTGCTGCATGTACGCCTTCTCGGTCTGGACTGCGACGAGGACGTTCGTCCTCGGGCTCGTCGCCTACGTAAGCGCGGCGCTGATTGCGGCCCTGCTGCCGTTTCGCTCGGGCAGCACGGAGCACCGCCTCGAGCAAACCGTGCCGTTCATCGTCGTCTCGACGATCGTGATGGTGGTCGTCAGGCAGGGGATCGGTGCTCGAGACCGGCGCGTCCACATGGCCGAGCGCGAGCGCGACCTCGCCGCGCGCGAGGCGGTGGTCGAGGAGCGTGCGCGAATCGCCCGCGAGCTCCACGACGTGATCGCGCACAACGTGTCGATCATGGTCGTCCAGGCGGGCGCGGAACGCCGCGCTCTCGGCAATGGCAGCGGCTCGACGCGCGAGGTGCTCGAGACGATCGAGCAGATCGGCCGCAGCGCCCTCACCGAGATGCGCCGCCTGGTGGGGATGCTCCGCTCGGATGCCCACGACCCGCTCTCACCTCAGCCGGGCCTCGACGATCTCACGACGCTCGTGACCCAGGTGCGCGAGGCGGGGCTTCCGGTCGAGCTGCACGTCGCCGGCGAGCCGCGCGCTCTCCCCGTCGGGATCGAGCTCTCGGCCTACCGGATCGTCCAGGAGGCGCTGACGAACGCGCTCAAGCATGCCGGCGAGGCGCGCGCGGAGGTCTACCTGCGCTACGGGGCGGACTCGCTCGAGCTCGAGGTGCTCGACGACGGAGCCGGAGCGCTGACCCGCCACTCGAGAGGCGGGCACGGGCTGGTCGGCATGCGCGAGCGCGCTGCGCTCTACGGCGGCCGCCTCGACGCCGGCGAGCGGCCCGAGGGCGGGTTCTCGGTTCGCGTGATGCTGCCCGTCCGATGACGACCGTCCTGATCGCGGACGACCAGGCACTTGTCCGAGTCGGCCTGCGGAAGATCCTGGAGAGCGAGCCCGACACGACCGTCCTGGGCGAGGCGGGCGACGGCGAGGACGCCGTGGCCGCCGCGGAGCGGCTCAGGCCCGACGTCGTCCTGATGGACATTCGCATGCCGGTTCTCGACGGCATCGAGGCCACCCGGCGGATCGTCGCGCGGCTCGCGGGCACGCGCGTGCTGATCCTGACGACGTTCGGCCTCGACACGTACGTCTACGACGCGCTCCGAGCGGGGGCGAGCGGCTTCATGCTCAAGGACGCGCCGCCGGAGGAGATCGGGGCCGCGGTCAGGATCATCGCGAGCGGCGAGGCGCTCCTCGCACCGGCGGTCACGCGGGCAGTGATCGACGAATTCGCGCGCCAGTCTCCCGCGCCGCCGTCCGAGCCTCCGGCGGCGGTCACCCACCTGACCGCACGTGAGCGCGAGGTGCTCGACCTGCTGGCCCGCGGGCTCTCGAATCCGGAGATCTGCGAGCGGCTCGTGATCACCGAGGCCACGGCGAAGACGCACGTCGCGCACGTCCTTCAGAAGCTCGGCCTCCGCGACCGGATCCAGGTCGTGATCTACGCGTACGAGACCGGGCTCATCGCGCCGAGCGGTCGGGATCCGCGGTGAGGCCGACGAGCGCATAGAAGACGAGGTAGGTCGTCGCGAGCAGCATCGTCAGGAGCAGGGTCAGCGCGAAGGCATGGGCGACCACTGCCGGCTCGCCGAGCCGCGGCGCGATCTCGGCCAGCCGATGGCCCGGCCGGACGAGCAGGTCCCAACTGTTCCACTGCAGGAAGCGCCCGACGTAGACCCCGACGCTGGTGAGGCCAAGGGCGACGACGGCCGCGGCCCAGCCGGGGGCCGCGCCGAACCGGTGGCGCACGATGGCGTGCATCAGATACAGCGAGGCGAAGCCCATCAGAATGCCCGTCCACGCGAACGCCGAGATCGCGACGCCGTCGAACCAGAGCGGCGGCCCTTGCGGCGCAAGGTGGACGAAGTCCGTCACGAGGTACGGGGCGTTCGGCAGGAAGAGCAGCCACAGGAGCGCGCCGGGCGCGAGCACGAGCAGCGGGGCGCCTCGCCGGTAGCCGTCGTAGACGGCGAGCGCGATCAGCAGCGGGATCCACGCGAGGAAGAGGTTCCAGAGGAGGAAGCGAAAGTCGAGCGTGCCGTAGTGCCGCTCGCGAAAGAGCTCGAGCGCTACGCAGACGCCCGTCGCGAGCCCGAAGCCGCAGAGGACGACGAGGCGTTCGTTCGAATATCGACGTCGCCGGAGTTGCATCTCACCGTAAGGCTAGCCTCAAGGCGACTCCATCGCGTCGACCGCCTCGTCGAGCGTGTGGAAGAGGTGGTCCTCGCCGATCGCCTCGACGAGGCCGGTTCGCCGGGCGGTGTCGCGGACGTTCCGGCGCACCTCGGCGAGGGCGAAGTCGATTCCTCCGCCCCGCAGCGTCTTGACGAGCTGCTCGAGGTTCTCGGAGGTCGTGATGTCGAGCTGCGGGTTCGGGCCGAAGTCGAGGATCACCGCGCGCGGAGGCCGTTCCCGTGCGCCGGCGAGGCGCTTCACGGTGTCGCAGACGGGCGAGGCGTTCGCGTAGAACATCGGGGCCTCGAGCCGCAGCACGAGGAGACCGGCCGGCGGTGTGTAGTCGGGGTGGCGGCCGACATCGCCGTAGGCGTCGGGGACGTCGGGGACGCGTCCGAGCACGGAGACGTGCGGCCGGCTCGCGTGGTACACGACGAGCAGCACCATCGCCACCACGCCGAACACGAGGCCCGGCAGCACGTCGACGGCGATCACGCCGATGCCCGTGCCGATTCCGACCCAGAACTCCAGCGGCCGCTCGCGCCGGTACTCCCGGAACTCGGCCACCTTCCACAGATGCGACACGGCGTGGATGATCAGCGCCGCGAGCACCGCCTCCGGCAGGTCCTTGAAGACGGGCGTGAGCACGAGCACGGTGACCAGCGCGAGGACGGTGGCGACGAGCGGCGAGATCTCCGACCGCGCGCCGGCCCCCTCGTTCACGGCCGACTGGGAGAGGCTTCCGCCGGCCGGGAGCCCGCCGACGAACCCGGATGCGGCATTGGCGACGCCGAGCGCGATCAGCTCCTGGTTGGCGTCGACCTCGTAGCCGTACTTGGCCGCGAAGTTCTGGGCCGCGCCGAGCGACTCGCTGAAGATCACGAGCAGCATCCCGGCCGCGCCCGCCATCAGGGGCGCGATGTCGGCGGCGGGCGGGTGCGGCACCGACACGTCTGGGAGGCCGCTCGGTAGCTTCCCGACGACGTCGACGCCGTGGCTCGGGCAGGTCGAGCGCGGCGCTCACCGCGATCCCGAGCACGAGGACGAGCAGACCGCCGGGGATCCTCGGGAACCACCGCTCGCCCCCGAAGAGGATCGCAAGCGCGGCCGCGCCGACGACGACCGTGATTCCGTGCGCGTCGCCGAGATGCCGGATCAGGTGTCCGAGCTGGTGAAACGTGTTGCCGTCGGTGCCCTCGATGCCGAACAGCTTCGGGAGCTGCTTGACGGTCACGAAGATCGCGAGCCCGAAGACGAAGCCCTCGATCACCGGCTTGGAGAGGAACTGGGCGATGAACCCGAGCCCGACGAACCCGGCGACCAGGAAGAGGCCGCCGCAGAACAGGATCATGGTGGCGGCATCGACGGCGTACGCGGTCGAGCCCTGGGGGTGGAGCGCGATCACCGTCGAGGCGAGCAGGACGGCCGAGGCGGACGTTCCCGCGGCGACGACGTGGCGGCTCGTCCCGAAGATCGCGTAGGCGGCGAGTGTGACGAGCAGTGTGTAGAGGCCTGCCTGGGGCGGCAAGCCGGCCAGCCCGGCGTACGCGATCATCTCGGGGATGAGCAGGCCCCAGATCGTCGCGCCGGCGACCGCGTCGTAGCGCAGGAAGCTCCGGTCGTATGCCGGCAGCCAGCTCAGGATCGGGACGTAGCGCCGGATTCCCGTCGGGCGCGGCGCCGCCCAGGCGTGAGGGTCGGCGGCCATCGCCGCAGTAGGCTACGCCGCCGATGGGACAGGCGATCGGACAGATCCTCCCGCTCGCCGTCGGCGTCGCGCTCAGCCCCGTGCCGATCAGCGCGCGTCGTGCTGATGCTGGTCAGCGCCGCGGGCACGTGCGACATCCGCCTAGCGCGCTGGTCCCGCCACCTGGCAGTGAAGCAGTGCCGCGAGCTCGGCCGCTATGGCGCGGATCGCGCATTGTCGCCATGGCAGCCGAAGCAGATGGCGCGGTCGGTCGTCATCTTCTGCGGATGGGCCAGCGCGCCGCCGGCCTGCTCGCCCGGCTCGAGGGCTGGATGGCGCACAACAACGCGGTCATCATGGCCGTCCTCTTGCTGGTCATCGGTGCAAAGCTGATCGGTGATGCGATCTCCGGCTTTGCCACCTAGTGCCGTGCGGCCCGGGATGCAGTGGCTTCCCGGCGGTACGTTCGCCATGGGATCGGAGGACTTCTACCCGGAGGAGCGTCCAGTCCGGCAGGCCACGGTGGACGGCTTCTGGATCGACACGCACGCCGTCACGGCGGCCGAGTTCCGCCGCTTCGTGCGCGCGACCGGATATCTCACGCTCGCCGAGCGGCCGCTCGACGCCGCGGACTACCCCGACGCCGACCCCGAGCTGCTCGTTCCCGGGTCGCTCGTCTTCCGAAAGACGGACGGGCCGGTGCGGCTCGACGACTACCGCAACTGGTGGGCGTACGTGCCGCGTGCGAGCTGGAAGCGGCCCGGCGGCCCCGGGACGACGATCAACGGCCGCGACCGCCACCCCGTGGTGCAGGTCGCCTTCGAGGATGCGCAGGCGTACGCCGAGTGGGCCGGCAAGAGCCTGCCGACCGAGGAGGAGTGGGAGTACGCCGCGCGCGGCGGACTCGAGGGTGCCCGATTCGCGTGGGGCGACGAGCACTTCCCCGGGGGCAAGCCCGCGGCGAACTCCTGGCAGGGCGAGTTCCCGTGGCAGAACCTCAAGCTCGACGGCTTCGAGGGCACGGCGCCCGTCGGCTCGTTCCCGCCGAACGGCTACGGCCTCTACGAGATGTGCGGCAACACATGGGAGTGGACGACGAGCTGGTTCTCGGCGACGGCCGAGGGGACGCAGTCGCCGTGCTGTGCGCCCGCGCCCGAACCGGGCGAGCGCTTCCCCAGGCGGGTCATCAAGGGCGGCTCGCACCTCTGCGCGCCGAACTACTGCCTCCGCTACCGGCCGGCAGCGCGCCAGGGCGAGGCGGTCGACACCTCGACCAGCCACATCGGCTTTCGCTGCATCATCCGGCCGGACTGATCACTCCGGACTGTCCGCCCTCGAGGGCGTAGCCGGCTTCCTCCCAGTCGGCGATGCCGCCGGCGTACCGGCGCACCCGCTTGTAGCCCTCCTGCTCGAGGACGTAATAGGCGTAGATGCTCGCCGAGCAGTGAACGTCGGCGCAGTAGACGACGATCTCCTCGTCGGGGTCGAGGGCGTCGAGCGCGTCGGCGGCGGTCTCGAAGCGGAGGGAGCCCCGGATGTGCTTGGCCTCGTACGCGAAGGCCGAGAGCGTCATGACGAGCTTGAACTCGTCATGACGCTCCAGCTTCTCCAGCAGTTCGCCGCGGCTGATCAGCCTCATGAGCGGACGGCGCTCGCGACCAGCGCGAGGCCGGGGATCACGAGCCCGTCGGGCGTCGCGTACGTGCGGACGGCGGCGCGGGCGCGGGCGAGCAGCGCCTGCCGGGCGGGCTCGGGCAGGTAGGCGAGCCTCTCTGCGAGCGGACCCGCGAGCGCCGCCGTCCGCCCCCACCACTCGTCGACCGAGCCCGCCCGGTAGGGCGTCGGCAGCTCGCCCACCTCGACGTCGGCCAGGCCCGCCTCGACGAGCAGACCGGCGAGCCGGTCGCGATCCTCGAGCGAGAAGGGGCCGGGGATGCCGGGCGGGGGCAGCGGAGTGCCGATCTGAGCGCTGACCGTGTCGAAGACGATGCCGAGCCAGGGGTTCTGCTCCCGCGGCCCCCAGACGGTCAGCGCGACTCGGCCGTTCGGGCGCAGGACGCGCCTGATCTCGCGTGCCGCGCGCCCCGGGTCGGGGACGAGCATCAGCCCCTCGCGGCAGAGCACGACGTCGAAGGAGCCGTCCGGCTCGTCGATCTGCTCGAGATCGAGCACCCGCGTGCGGACGTTGCGGAAGCCGAGCGCCTCGGCGCGGCTGCTCGCGATCGCCGTCATCTCGGGCGCAACGTCCGAGATCACCACCTCGCCCTCTGCACCCACCCGGCCTGCGGCGGCGAGGCCGGCTCCGCCCGCGCCCGACGCCAGCTCGAGCACCCGTGCACCGGGCTCGGGCCTCGCGAGCTCGAGCAACCGCTCCGTCATCGCCGCGCCGCGGGCGTCCACGAACGCCGCATGCTCGGCCCATCCTCCGGCGACGCGGCTCCACATCTCCCGTAGCTGGGCCCGAAGCTCCTCGGACTGGATGATCGTTGCTGCTTCCATCACACTCCTCCTATATTCGATGCTCGTTATATGTATTGAAGTGAGTGCTAGGATACCGAAATGCCCAAGCCTGTCAACCCCAAGCGCAGCTACAACTCGCCCCGCCGTCGCGAGCAGGCCGCCGAGACCCGGCGCGAGATCCTCGACGCCGCGCAGCGGCTCTTCGAGCAACAGGGCTACGCCAACACGACGATGGCCGCGATCGCGGCCGAGGCGGGCGTCGCGCTGAAGACCGTCTACGTCGCCTTCGAGACCAAGAGCGGCGTCCTGCGCGCGCTCTGGAATCTGCTCCTCCGCGGCGACCGCGAGGACATTCCCGTCGCCGAGCAGGAGTGGTACCGCGCTGTCCTCGAGGAGCCCGACCCCGAGCGCCAGCTGCGTCTCAACGCCCGCAACTCGAGCGCCGGCAAGGTCCGGATCGGCGCCATCCTCGAGGTCATCAGCACCGCCGCGCCCACAGACCCCGACATCGACGCGCTCTGGAGCCGCATCCAGGCCGACTACCACGCCAATCAGGGGGCGATCGTCGCCAGCCTCCAGGAGAAGAACGCGCTCGACCCGGCTCTCGACGTCGAGCGCGCGACGGACATCCTCTGGACGATCAACCACCCCACCGTCTGGCACCTGCTCGTGCGCGGGCGCGGCTGGACAGCCGACGAGTACGAGCAGTGGTCTGCAGACACCGCGGCCGAGCAGCTTCTCCGACGTGGTCAGCGCATAGGCTCCGGTTCAAGGAACCGGGCGCCGCATAAGCTGCACCGGATGGAAGAGCCGGTCGCCGTCGTCGGAGAGCAGCGCCGCGTCGGAGCACGCAAACGCGTCGCGCTCATCGCGCACGACAACCGCAAGGCCGACATGCTCGCCTGGGCCCGGTTCAACCGTGGGACGCTGGCCGAGCACGACCTGTTCGCCACCGGGACCACCGGCGGCCTGATCGCCGAGGAGCTCGGGCTGCCGGTGCGCCGCTTCCTCAGCGGCCCGCTCGGCGGCGACCAGCAGGTCGGCGCCGCGATCGCCGAAGGCCGGATCGACGCGGTGATGTTCTTCTGGGATCCGCTGTCGCCGCACCCGCACGACGTCGACGTGAAGGCCCTTCTGCGGGTGGCGGTCGTGCACAACGTTCCGATCGCCTGCAACCGGGCGACCGCCGACTTCGTCCTCTCGAGCCCGCTCATGCACGAGGAGTACGCCCCGAGCTTTACGCCGGAGGCCGCGCCCGGTCCGCCTGCCCGCCGCCGGCGATAGACGCCGAAGAGTGCGAGGAACCGGGCGAGTAGGTTCGAGTCCTCTCGCCCCTGTTTCAGCTAGATCCGTACGGTGTTCGGTACCGAACTTCCCGAATCCCCGTCACGAGGACTACGAGGCACCGGACGGACAGGCCCTGGGGAATGAACGACTACTTCGGCCCGTGAGGCACGAGAAAGCACCGCTGGGGTGACGACCGTCACGGGCCCGCGAGCCCGGCGAGCCGGTGCTGCGCGAGCGCCACGAGCTCAGGCGTCTTCCCACAGAGGGTGCAGGTGTAGGTTCGGATCGACCCGTCGGAACCCGCCGTTGCGAGCCTCCAGCCGCTCGGTGCGAAGGCGGCCGCATTGATCGGGCCGAGGTGCCCGCCCAGGAAGAAGAGCCGGTCGGAAGGCAAGTCAGTCGCCGACACCGCCCAGATCCCGGCCTTCCCGGACCGGCCGAGACGACCCAGCGGCCGTCGGCGCTGAACGTCGCGTCGCTCACGAACGCGGCATGGCCGTGCAGCAGGCGCGCAGTGCGGCCGCTTGCGACGTCCCAGACGCGCACGTCGTGGTCGAGGCTCGCCGTTACGAGCCGTCGGCCGTCGGGGCTGAACGCGACCGACGTCACCCCGTCCGTGTGGCCGCGGAACAGCCGGAGAAGAGCGCCGTCCTTCACCCGCCAGAGACGCGCGAGCCCGTCGGCGCTCGCCGTTGCGACCAACTCACCGTTCGGGCTGAAGGCGATGTCCTCAACCGCCGCTGGGTGCTTCAGGACCACCGAGGGCCGCCCGTTGAGCGGCGTAATCCGCCCGGTCCCGTCTCCGCCGGCGGTCGCGAGCAGCGCTCCATCCGGCGAGAACGCCAAGGCGTTCACGACGCCCCGCTGCTTCACTTGGTTGACGAGCGCACCGGACGAGAGACGCCACACGCGGGCGTCTCCGTCCTTGCCCGCAGCCGCAAGCAGCTTGCCGTTGGAGCTGAACGCGACGTCTTCGAGGGGAACCCCAGCCTTGATCGTGCGGCGGCGCCCGCTGCCTCTCAGCGGCTGCAAGGTCACCAACCCGTCGACGCCCACGCTCGCGAGTGTCGATCCGTCGGGCGAGAACGCAAGCCCGGTCGCTGCACCGTGGTGCTTTCCGATCTCGCGCAGACGCGGGAAAACTTCCGCGTTCCATATCCGCGCGGTCCCGTCGGTGCTCGCGGTGACCGCCGTCTCACCCGACGGGCTAAACGCCGCACGCACGACCGCCGCTCGATGGCCGAGGAGAACCGCCTGCTGCGAGCCGTCCGGGAACGACCAGATCCGCGCCGAGCCGTCGCTCCCGGCCGTGATGATCCGGCTTTCGTCCGGCGAGAACGCGACCGAGTTCACTTTCGACTCGTGCCCGACGAGGAGCGTCTGGAGCCGGCCGGTGGAGACGTTCCAGACTCGACCGTTTCCCTCGGTCCCGACGGTGACAAGCCAGTCACCGTCCGGGCTGAACGCCAGGGCCAGCAGATTGTCACTCGAGAGCGGACCGGCTCTCGTGCCCATCACGTGCAGAAGGCTCCCCCGACGCGCGGTCCACAGCCGCGCAGTACCGTCGCGGCCGGTCGTGGCGATCAGCCTGCCGTCCGGCGAGAACCGGGCGTCGGTCACCGGGCTCTGCTGCCGCAGCGACAGCACGAGCTTGCCGCTCCCTAGGTCGAAGACGCGCGCAACATCGTCGTTCGCGAACGTCACGAGACGTTTGCCGTCCGGGCTGAACGCCGCGCCCCGCACGACCGCAGGGTGCGCGAGTGTAAACTGGAGCCGCCCGGACAGCGCGTTCCACACTCGCGCCGTGTGGTCGGTCCCGGTGGTGACCACGAGCCGGCCGTCGGGCGAGAACAGCGTGTTCGTGAGCGATCCAGAGCCCGGCATGGCGACCAGGCGCTTGCCGTTAGCGGTGTCCCACTCGAGGGCCCGCCCGTCAGCTCCGGCGGTGACAACCCTCCGACCATCGGGCGAGAACGAGACGGCATCGACGGGGGCACCCGTGTGGAGCAACGCAGCCGGACGGCCCGTCCGCGCACTGAATAGGCGCGCCTCCGTTCCACCGGCGGTCGCGACGAGCGTTCCATCCGGGCTGAACTCGGCGTCTGCAACTCTTCCGCCGCCACCAGGGAGGGAGCGCACAGCGCGGGCCGCGAGCAGAGCGTCGCGCAGCGTCGTCTCCGCAAGCGGCAGCGAAGGCTCCAGCCGTGCTGCGCGCAAGCCGAGCGCGAGACTCTGCTCGGGGTCGCTCGACAGAAGGGCGACGGCGTTGAAGGCCGATTCGCGCGAACGCGCGTCCCGTGCGGACGACCGCGCGTCGCTTCGCTGCGAAAGCGCGTACACCGTCACGCGGCCATGACCGCGAGCGCGAGCACCGAGGCCCCCGCCACCGCGAGCAGGCGGCGGTGTCGCCGCCTTCGCGGCCTCGCGCTCGCGGCTCGAGCGCGCTGCTCGGCCACGAATCGCGCCCGCCACGCGAGCACCGCGTCGGCCAGGACGTCGTGGAAGATCTCGTACGCGCCCTCGCCGTCTTCGCCGCCGACCGGCCGAAGGATGCGCTCGCGCGCCAGCGCCGCGAGCACCGGCTCGAGCTCGTCCTCCGACGTGCGAGCGTAGTCGGCGAGGTCGCGCGTGCCGTGGGAGATCTTCATCCCGGACGGCGTCACGAGCTGGTTGAACATCCGTGCTGCGAGCTGCCTTCTGCTCGGGGGTGAGCGCGCCGAGCGCGCGCTCGAGGTGCGCCTCGACGATCGGCGCGGGCCCGCCGAGCCGCTCGAGCGTTCGGAGGCGCAGCACGCGCGATCCCTCCGCGCGCTCGGCCTCCCAGAGCCGCTGCATCACGAGCTGGAGATAGGGCGTCTCGATCCGGCCCTGCAGCACGGCGTCCTTCGAGACGCCGCGGCCGCGGCCCGCCTGGACGACGCGCGCCGGCGCGGACGCCGTCGAGCACCGCCTCGACGAGCTCGGGCTCGACGGCGAGGCCGTCCTCCTCGTTGACGAGCTCGCCGAATCGCTCGATCGGCCCGACGATCGCGCGGCGGCCGCCGGCCCGCGTGAGGTGGTCGAGCCGGAGCCGGTTCGCGAGCAGGCCCGGCAGCGGCCCTTGAACGCGTCGAGTCGCGCCAGCGCGTCCTCTCGGATCGCGAGCAGCGACGTGCACGGGCAGCTCCGGGCGCGCCAGGAGCTCGGCGAGCCCGTCGGCGAGCGCAGCGTCCGCCGCCGTGGTAGACGAAGTACGCCTCGAGCTGGTCGAGCAGGAGGTACACGTCTCCGTGTAGCGCGGCCGCGAGCTCGACGTCGAGCCGAGCGACGATGCTTCGACCTCCGCAGCGGCGGCGATCGACTCGGCGAGCGAGCCGACAGGATCGTCCGCCCACGCCTCGTGGACGACGACTAGAGGTCGCTCGGGCAGTGCGCGCAGGTCGCGCGCGACGCCCGCCCGCAGCACCGAGCTCTTGCCGACGCCGGTCGGCCCGTAGAGGATCGTGAGCCGCGCCGCTACGAGATTCGCGGCGATCACCGCGCGGTCGCGCTCGCGGCCGAAGAAGAGCAGCTCGTCCAGCTCGGAGTCCTCGAACGGCGCGAGGCCTTTGTACGGGCTCGTCGGCGCGCGGACGTGCCCTCGGCCGGCACGTACGATGTTCACACGACCTCCTCGTCGGTCGAGCTCGGCCTCGATGCGACGCTGCAAGCCCGTCGACGTACTCCTCGAGCGGCGACGTCGAACGGGTCGACGCCGCACTGCCTCCAGTAGTCGGTCGGCGAGCGAATCCGTCGGGCCCACCGCCCACGAGCGGTAAGCCGATCCGCTCCTCGCCCCAAGCCGGCGCAGGAAGACGCGCAGGCTCCAGTCGTCGAGCTCGTAGCCGAGGAAGAGAAAGTGGCTGCGGCTGAGGCGCGCAGCAAGCCCGACCGGAAGCAGCGCCGACAGCTGCGTGTACGCGAGGTAGTCGATGTAGTCGTCCTCGCTGACGACATAGCTTCCGCGTCGCGCCCTGGAGCGAGCTCGACTGTCCCGCCGTGGATCTTGAGCACGATCGTGCGCTCCTCCGTCGTCAGCCCGACCTCGACGTTCGGCTCGTCGATCACCCTGATCGATCCGTCCGGGGCGACGTGCAGGAACTTGCCGCGGTCGCGGCCGAACGCGACGTACGAGACGACGTCGACGACTTCGCCTCGTCGGCGAACGCCCGCTCGAGCGTGCGGTCGAAGCCAGCTCGTCACGACGAGCTGGAGTGGCAGCCCGTGGGCGCGAACGCGCGGCAGGTGCGGCAAGCGCGCGGTGGACCGGGCCCGGCTCGTAGTCGTCCGCGTACAGCGCGTGCAGCTCGTCGTACAGCGGCCCACGCCGTGCATAACGGCGACGTAATGCGAAACGCGCGTGAGCCCACCTGGACGGTCGTTCGGATACTGGAAGACGCGAGCGAGATGTGCGGCGACAGCAGCGCGAGCGGGCGCCGCCGCGACCGGAGAGGCGTTGCCGGCGAGCGGGCCGACGACAGGAACGAGCCGCGCGGCGAACAACGCGCGCACGACCTGCGAGTAGCGGTCGGCGTACGCCCGGCGCCCGTGGTCGGCCGGCGGCTGCAGCCCGGGGTCATGGCGGAGCATTGCGCGATGGAGCTCCTGCAGGTCGCGTCCTGGCAGCAGCCCGCTCTCCTCGTCGATACGCAGGCGATATGCCTGGAAGCGCTCGTTCGCTTCGACTTGCCGGCCCGACCGGTAGAGCGCGAGCATCAGTTGCTCGAGCAGCTTCTCGTTCCGGTCATGCTGCGCGACGACACTTTCGAGCTCGCCGACGACCTCCGCGTGTCGGCCCAGCTCCAGATCGGCGCCGACGCGCCTCTCCAGCGCCTCGAGCCGCCTCTGCGTCAGATAGCGAATCGCGTCGGCCACATAGGGCTCGTACGCGAGGTCTTCGAGCGGCTCGCCGCGCCACAGCGCGAGCGCGTCGCGCAACGTCCGTGCGCTGTCCGCCGGTTGCTCGTCACGCGCACGCTCCACAAGGCGTTCGAACCGAGCAAATCAAGCTGCTCGGGCTCGACGCGCAGCACGTACCCGGGAGCTCGCGTCTCAATGACGCCGTGTCCGAGTAGGCCGCGGAGCTGAGAAACGGTGTTCTGCAGCGACGCGGTCGCCGCCTTTGGCGGGTGCTCACCCCAGAGCCGGTCGACGAGAGCGTCCCTCGCCACGACATGGTTCGCCTCGAGGAGGAGCAGTGCGAGGAGGGCGCGCTGGTGCTGACGACCGAGTACGACCTCGCCCTCCTCGCTCCGAACCTCCATCGCGCCAAGGATCGAGAACCGCAGCATTGTCACTTCTAACACGAGCACGGGTCGCAGGCCAACCGTCAGACTCCGACGACGCCCGGCGCGTTGTGGACGGCAAAGCGGATCGACGAGCTCGAGTGGTTGCCTGCGACGTCGGTGACGGTGACGACGAGTTGATAAACGCCGTCTTTGAGCCGCCTCGTGTCGAACGCAGCCGGCGTCAAACGGAAGATGTAGCACCCAGGCTGCAGCCAGGAGAAGTGCTTCCCAAACACAGACATGTTCTGATACGTGCCGCGCGCGTAGATCGTCCAGAACGCGGAGTTCGGCGGGATCGTCGAACGGGCGTCATAGGCAACCGTCTCGGGCACGACAACCTTCCCGTTCCGGCTCTCGATGCGGAAGGCGACGACCGCGGGCGTGACCGGCAGCCCGTGCCATTCACCAGGGACGGGCATGGTCGGCGTGTCGTACGCCTCCGCGAGCAGCTCGACGCTGCCCCGGACGAACCCGGGCATCAGGTCCGGCCCGTCGTCGGTCGCCCGGAAGCGAATCGAAGCGACGTAGGGCGTCGTCGTGTCGCGGTACGGCGTCAGATGGCCGGGGAGAAGCGGGTTCGTCGCTTGCGCCTTCTCGAGCTCCGTCAGGTGGACGTGGCCCGCACCGGGCTTGATCCGGCCGAGAACGGTGTGCTCGGCCTCGACGCGCTGTCCGACACGGACGGAGGCGTGAATATGCCAGTACTCAAAGGCCGTGGCACCGGAGACGACACGGATCCATTCGAACGTAACGGCCTGGACGACGCCAGACTCGACCGGATAAACGGCGGTGCCGTCCCGAGCCGCGATGTCGACGCCCTGGTGGAAGGAAAACGAGCCGGCGCCGTGGTAGAGGCCGACGTTGGTGGGCGACTCGGCGAACATCGTCCGGGGATCGCCGAAGGAGCCGCGGACAGGGTGCTCCTGGTTGAAGGGCTTCACGGGCCACGGGTACGCGAGGCCGGTGGAAGGAAGCACCGCGGCCGCAAGCAACGCGGCCATCACGGCGAGAGCTGCGCGAGACTTGAGATGAGGTGAAGTAGTCATGGCCCGACCGTCCGTCCGAGCTCAAACCGCCTCGTCACGGGCGTCTAACCGGCCGCTAATCCCGTCGAGCAAGCCTCGGTAGAATCTGAGGAGTTGTCGCGGCGAGTGCACACCGTGTTCGCGCTCGTCGCTGGTGTGGCAACCCTCGCGGCCGTTGCGTCCTGCGGCTCTGCGGGCGCCGCGCCAACGCCACTCATGCGGCTCGAGCTGCACCTGGCCCCCGACGCACGTACGCGGCCCCAGCTGCTCCTGATGACCCTCGGAGGGCCGATCTACTGCCGGCAGCTCATTGCTCTCGCGCGCAACGTCGGCGCATCGCTCGCATGCACCGACTACGGGCCGAATCGCTACGAGGCGCCGGGCGGCCGCAATAAGCGGCTCGAGGATTGGGGCGACGCGGGGTACCTGGCGGCGGTCGCGCAGGTACCGGGCCGGTTACGCGCCGCGGGAGTAAAGATCGCGAAGCTCGCTCTCGTCGGCGTCTCGTACTCCGGCTTCGCTGATGCCGAGCTCGTCGCGACACACCCGGAGATCGACGCCGATGCACTGGTGGTGGTCGACAGCTACCTCGATCTGCCTTCACGCTACCTCGCACTTCCGGCCCGGCACGAGACCCGCACGGAGATCGACGTGGCTCTCGGCGGAACGCTGGAGCAAGTGCCGACTGTCTACGCGGCGCATTCGCCAAGCCACCACCTCGACGGGCTTTCCAGGGCGATCGCGCACGGGCTCCGACTGGTCGTCGTGTGGAGTGTCTCATCAGCAGAGCAGCGCGAGTTCCACGGCGCGACGTGCTCGCGGCTCGCGGACGCCGAATGGCTCGCCCGCCTGTCGAATGTCGTCGGGAAGCCGGTCACCGGTTACGTGACCAAGCTTCCGCACGTACACGCGCTCTGGGATCGCGGCCAAGCTCTCCTCGAACTCGCCGGGCTCTGGCACGGCGGCAAGCCTCTCCTTGCTCGACGCGTCGTGTTCCGGCCTGGCCACGCGCCGCCGCGCTGGAGCTACTGCTGAGATCGAGTCCGCCCTGCGTGGCACCGAGCCTGCGCAGTAGAGCCGGTCCCAACGAACTCGTCGGGGGTGGCGGGCCCACTGGCGCTGTCTGCTTGGCTGTGCTGCTGCGTTTGCGCTCTGCTGCGCTCGTGCACCGGCATGAGCTCCGCCAGCTCAAGGTGCTCAGAGATCAGCCGCGCACGGAGCCCCGCGCTCCTCAGATGACATCGCTGCAACCTCAGCGACAGAGCCCTGGTTGCGCCCCCTCGGGACCCTCCTGCCGCTTGCCGTGAACCCGTCCGTAGAGCCCACCGCCGGCCCGCCCGTCGCCCCCTCGACTGCCCCGTAGCGTTGCCCGGCGGATCGGCAAGGAGGTCGGGAAAGAACAAGAATCCCGGGTGGGGCGTGATACGAACGCTGCTCGGCCCGGCAGCGCGGCTGGCGATGGTGAAGGAGTTGGCCTTCTCGCTCCAGTGTCCGGGCATCACCCGGCTCCGAGGAGATGCTGGATTCCGGCCAGCTCGCAACCGACGCCGAGCTGCTCGACCTGTACCTGACTGGCGCGCAGACGCCCGAAGCAGCCTGGTTGAGCGAACCTCCTAGTTCAAGGAACCGGCGCCGCATAAGCTGCACCGGATGGAAGACCCGGTCGCCGTCGTCGGAGAGCAGCGTCGCGTCGGAGCGCGCAAACGCGTCGCGCTCATCGCGCACGACAACCGCAAGGCCGACATGCTCGCCTGGGCCCGGTTCAACCGTGGGACGCTGGCCGAGCACGACCTGTTTGCCACCGGGACTACCGGCGGCCTGATCGCCGAGGAGCTCGGGCTGCCGGTGCGCCGCTTCCTCAGCGGCCCGCTCGGCGGCGACCAGCAGGTCGGCGCCGCGATCGCCGAAGGCCGAATCGACGCCGTGATGTTCTTCTGGGATCCGCTGTCGCCGCACCCGCACGACGTCGACGTGAAAGCCCTTCTGCGGGTGGCGGTCGTGCACAACGTTCCGATCGCCTGCAACCGGGCGACCGCCGACTTCGTCCTCTCGAGCCCGCTCATGCACGAGGAATACGCCCCGAGCTTTACGCCGGAGGCCGGGCCCGGTCCGCCTGCCCGCCGCCGGCGATAGACGCCGAAGACTGGATCCGCGCGCATCAAAAGCCGGCCGTACTGATCTGGAGGGTGGGGTTGTCAAGTCGGCACGGCGGGAAGGCGCGCTGTTTGGGTGCCTTTGTTTTCGGCGGGGGGAGCGCGGCGGCTGTTGTCGATGTGTCTGTCGCGACTGATATGTCGCGTCGTACACGATCCCGTGACGAAGCAGCAGCATCGAGAGCCGGTGCCGGGCCCGCATCAGATCCCCTCAGGCGTCCTCGCGCGCCCGGACAAGATCACGCGCGGCCTCCTCGTGCGGCTCGCGCACCCGTATCCCGACCAACTCACCGAGCCTCAACAGCCTCGCCAACCGCTCCGCGTCGCGCCGATCGGTCTCGACCTTGTCGGCCGCCGCCCGCGCGATCCTCGACGGCGCCGCGACCGTGCACGCGATCCCCGCCCCCGCACACACCCGCGCCAACCCATACCCGGTCGGCCCCGCCTCGCCCCGCAACCAGCACCACTGAATCCGGGTCTTCAGGCAGCCTGTGCCTGCTGGTCGGTGAGCTGTGAGTATCGCTGTTGGGGTGTCTGGTAATCGAGCGCCGAGTGGCGGCGCCGGCGGTTGTAGAACACTTCGATGTAGCGGCCGATCGTGCGGCGGGCGTGCTCGAGGCTCGGATCGCGGTGCGGTGACGCATTCGACTTTGAGTGAGGCGAAGAACGTTTCCGCCTGGGCGTTGTCCCAGCAGACGCCGGGACGGCCCATCGACGACGCACCCCGAGGCCGCTGCTGCAGCGGTTGAACGCCCCGCTGCTGTATTGACAGCCGCGGTCGGAGTGGAAGATCGCGTCGGCCTGGACGTGCCCGTTGCGGTGCGCCATCTCGAGCGCCTCGACGCACAGCTGTGCGTTCGCGAGCTGCCGATCTGCCAGCCGACGACCATCTTGGTCGCGAGGTCGATCACGACCGCCAGGTAGGCCCAGCCCGCCCAGGTGCGGATGTAGGTGATATCGCCCACCAGCTCGTCCCGGGCTCCCGGCTGTGAAGTCACGGCAGATCAGGTCGGGCGCGGCCTGCGCCCCCGCGTCCTGCAGCGTCGTGACGCGGTAGGCCCGCGGCTGCGCGCCGGCGAGGTCCGCTCGCGGAGCACCCGCCGCACCAGCTGCCAAGAGCAGGCAACACCGTCGGCGACGAGGTCGCGGTGAACACGCCGGTAGCCGTTGGTGCCGTCCGAGGCCGCATGCGCCTTCGCCGCCAGCACCGCGACCTCCGCCCGCCGACTCGACGTCGCCGAGGCCGGACGGTCACGCCAGGCGTAGAAGCCACTCGGCGAGACCTTGAGCAGCATGCAGCCCCGCCGAACCGGGAACCCCGAGCACGCCTTCTCCACCCGGATGAACGAGTAGCGCTCGCTCACCGTCGGTCTTTCGCGAAGAAGGCGGCCGCTTTTCCCAGGAACTCGTTGTCCAGCCGCAGCTGCCGGTTCTCACGCTCGAGCTCCGCCAACCGGGCCCGCTCGCTGACCGACAACGGCGACTCCGAGACCGGATGCTCATCCCGGTACCTCGCCACCCAGTGCCGAGCGTGCCGTCTGATCCGCAGCTCACGCGCGACCTGCGCGATCGCCCGGCCCGACTCGATCACCAGCCGCACCGCCTCATCCTTGAACTCCGGCGTGTACCGGGAACGTCTCTTGACTTCTCGCCATCGTCGTCTCCTCAATTTTCATAGAAATGATGGAGACCAACTGTCCTACGGACGGGACTCACCCCACCCCGCCACCACGCCGCGAGCGTGCGCAACAAGCCCAACCCAGCTACCTTCACCCATCACCGGCGCCCCCTCGTAACTGCGGCTCTACCGCCACGACCACCGCGACGGCAACCCAGGCCAACTTACGAAGCGAGGCGCCGGCACTCCATACGGTCTAGACCATGGCCGCCATGTCCGGGAACTCGATCGGCGGCATGAGCTGCCCGGCCGCGAACCCGGGCCTCCACTGGAGGTCGAAGAGGACCCCGGTGAGCGCGAAGGGCCCGCACGCCACGATGTCGGTGTAGACGAACGCCTGCGACATCGGACCGAGCGCTCCCGGCATGCCCGGCTCGGACACCTTGATCTCGACCCGCCCGACCAGCAGCGGGTTGCTCCGGACGGCCTCCTGGAGACGCTCCACCCGCTCCTCCCAGTTCTCACGCGTCGGGAGCGACGCACCGAAGTGGAACACGTACTGGGGATACGACCGTCTGATGTTGCGGTAGCGCTCGAGGGTCTCCGCGAGCCGCGAGTCGGCCGCGAGCGCCTCGCCGAGCGCCGCCTCGAAGTTCTGCTGCGCGGGAGTGGGCTCGTTCGCGTACATGACGTTGTCGGTGCCCGGGCCGGCCTCGGGATCGACCGTGACGACCAGCCACGGACCGCCCGGGAGGTCTGAAACCTCGAAGCCGAGCGCTTCGAAGAACGCCCGGGCGGCCTCGCGCTCCCCGGGCCGATAGAGCATCTCGACGTGATTCAGGAGCGGGCGCTCAGGCACGACCGGTCACCCTAGCCGAGTGCCACCGCAGGACGTGCGACGGCTCGCTCGTCGGTCGCCCGGAGGATCGGTGACGACGGCTTGAACCCCTCGACGACGAGGTCGATGCCGAGCGATGCCTCCCAGATGATCTCCGGAACGGTCAGGAGACCTTGCGGAGTGGACTGGGCGGTCGTGACGTCCGGGACGTATTTTCCGCCACCCCCGCCCGCTCACTGAGGTACCGGTCGCATGGGGCGATCGGGTGAGAGAGGAGACATTCGTGACAACCCGGATCAACATCGCAACGGCGAGCGTCCTGCTCTCGTTCGCCATCGGTGCAGCGATGGTCGCGCCGACAGCCTCGGCTGCTCGAGGCGCCAAGTCCACCATCAAGCACCACTCGCAGCCGAGGATCCACGAGAAGATGCCGCCCGCACCTAGGGTCGCCGTCCCGGGCCCCTGTATCTCCGCCTACGTCGAGGAGTACTTCGCCACCTACACGTGCAACGGCGCGGTGCCGTCGGGCGGCAGGTCGAACACCGTGCCGGCCGCGCCGGTCGAAGCGGAGCAGCCGTTCTCGTTGCTTCAGCCGGCGACAGTCGTCGCCCGATGACGGCTCGGCGGCCGACTCGAGCATCACAGCGGACTCGAGCGGCGGTGACGCCTCGGACAGCTGCTGAGGTTCGGCGGCCAATGGCCGTTGCATACGAGTCTCCGACCCGACCCCCGTCGACTGTGCAGAGCTCGCCCGGGGGCGCGGGTCGGCGGAGCCCTTGCCGCCGAGACCCGACAACAGTTACGTCGAGTGTGGTCGTTGGCCTGACGGTTCAGGTGCCGACGTACTCCGCGAGATACTCGCCGGTGAGGGTCGAGCGCGCCGCGACGAGGTCGGCGTCCACCTCGGGTCGCGCCAGCATCGGCATGAAGCCCTGCACGAATGCGCTGTAGGTCTCGTTGATCCTGACCGCCTTCACCGGGGTCTCCGGCTCGGGTGATCTCGACGCTGAGTTCCTTGAGGTTTTTCACTCGCAGGCCGTGCACGCGGATCAGGTCGTGGCTATCGGCAAGGTGCAGCGCCGGCGACAGCGTGTCCGTTCTCGTGGCCTTGCCGGGTGGACGCCCTACGCGGCGGGCGGCTGGTCGATGCGCACCAGGTTCCCGGACGGGTCGCGCACGGCGAAGTCCCGCGTGCCCCAGAACTGCTCGGTCGGCTCTTGCACGATCTCGGCGCCCGCGTCGCGCACCTGCTCGAACGTGGCGTCGAGGTCGTCGCTGTGGAAGTGGACGCCGTTCAGCGCACCCTTGGCGAGCAGGGCGGCCAGCGCCTCGCCGTCGCCCGGCCCGCCGTTCACGTAGTTCGTGAGGACGATCGCAACGCCGGGCTCGGACGGGGCGCCGACGGTGGTCCAGCGGAAGCCTTCGTTGGCGACGTCATTGCGCACCTCGAGGCCGAGTGTGTCGCGATAGAAGGCCAGGGCGAGGTCGGGGTCATGAACCTGGACGAAGCACGTTGCGAGTGTGAGTGTCATGCCCGCAAGGTTAGGGAGGCGGCGCCCCGCTGCGCTTCTCCGTTCCTGCTCGGCTTGCGACTCGGGCGGGTGGCCTCCTTGGCGATGCAGCCCGGCACGCTCACGAGCGTGCTGTGGTCACGGGCCCGGTAGGCCGTCGGGGTCTCGCCGACCAGTCGGGTGAAGCGGGCGCTGAACGAGCCGAGCGACGTGCACCCGACCGCGAAACAGATCTCCGTGACGCTCAGGTCGCCGCGCCGCAGCAGCGCCTTCGCCCGCTCGATGCGTCGCGTCATCAGGTAGCCGTAGGGCGTCTCCCCGTACGCCGCGCGGAACTGCCGCGAGAAGTGCGCGCACGACATCAACGCGGCGCGCGCGAGCGCCGCGACGTCGAGCGGGCGGGCATACTCGCGGTCCATCAGATCGCGGGCCCGACGCAGATGGGCGATGTTGGCGAGCTCCTCCGCCGTCACGATGCGAGGGTACCGGCGTGCCGGCAACCAGCCGGGTGAACCCGGCTATGCGGGAGCTATGCGGTCGTCGATCAGAGTGAGCGCGACCCCGGGCGTAGCCGGATGGCCGCCCGTCGCTACCGAAGGGAGGCAGCAATGAATCGCACCGTGATGGAGTTCGGACGGAAGGGCGGTAAGGCCTGGAAACCAGTGTGTCTGGCCGCGGTGGCCGCCGTCGTGGGACTCTCGTTGACGGCCGGGGGCTTGGGAGCCCCGGCC
Source organism: uncultured Actinomycetes bacterium (assembly GCA_963792135.1). Taxonomy (GTDB): domain Bacteria; phylum Actinomycetota; class Thermoleophilia; order Gaiellales; family Gaiellaceae; genus PALSA-600. The sequence goes on from CAWBVD010000013.1 coordinate 241,836, forward strand.
GCAGCCTGCTCGTTCTGCGGCAAGAACCTGGTTCGGAATGCGGGCGCCGAGCTCGGCAAGGGTTTGACCTCGGCAGGCGCAAACGGGGCCGTGCCCGGCTGGACGAGCACCGCGGGCCAGTTCGGAGCCGCCGCCTACGTGGGCTTCGGCGTGGGCTGGTTCTCGGCGAGCTCGCAGGGCCCGAAGGACAGGGGCAAGAACTACTTCTTCGGGGGGACGACACCTGCCGCGACGAGTGCGAAGGCGAGCATCGGCACCCAGACGATCAAGCTCCCGGCGAGCGCCGCCGGGCACACGGCGACGCTGGGCGGCTGGCTCGGGAACTACGGCTCCGATATGGCCAGCGTGCGCGCCGCCTTCACAGACGCCTCGGGGAGGACGCTCTCCGGGATCCGGATCGGCCCCGACACAACCGTCGGCGGCGGCAACATGGCGTTTCGTAGCCGGGCCGGCAGCGTTCCCGCCGGCGCGGTGGCCGTCACCATCACGATCACGTTCACCGATCATGCGAACTACAACCTCGCCGGTGCCGACGACGTCTCGCTGGTGCTCGGTTGACAGGCAGGCCGCCCGAGGACGGCTCAAAGCGTGCCCGCGAGGCTGAGCGCCTCGTTGTCCTCCATGAGGCGGCCGGCGGCCATGAACCCCTCGAGCACGGGGCGATCCAGTGCGGTCCGGATCTCGGCGAGCGCCTTGTCGTAGAGGAGCTGCTCAGCCGGCTTGATCGCGGCGCCGATCCGGCCGAGGAATGCGTCGGCGAAGCCGAGAACGACGCTCGCGTCCTCGGCTTTGCCGCCGCGGGCACCGACCGCGGCGAGTGCGATCAGACACCAGGCCATGTCTTCCTTGTCGTTGACCCCGGCAGACAGCTGGAGCGCCTCGACCAGCAGCGGCTGCGCCCGGTCGATGCGGTCGCGCTCGATCTCGACCGCGCCGAGGTTGTAGAGAGCGCGCGCGACGTTTGCGATGTCGTTCGCGTCGCGAAGCAGCGCAAGGCTCTGCTCGAATTGATCCGCTGCGACCTCGAGCTCCCCCTGCGAAAGTGCAACGTCGCCCCGGTTGTTCCGCGCGAGCGCGACCAGGCGAGCCTCGCCGAGCGCCTCGGCGGACTCGATGCACTCATCCAAGGTCTCAGCAGCACGTTCGAGCTCGCCGAGACCGAGCAGGATCGCCCCGAGATTGCTGAGCGACCGGACGATCCCTGTGGCGTCTCCGAGCTCGCGGTACAGCTCGAGCGCCCGTTCGGCGAGGGCGCGGGCGCGTGGGTAGTCGCCCTGGAGCACCGCGAGCGCGGATGCAGTCCGGAGCGCCTTCGCGATCAGCGCGGGATCAGCGCCCGCCGCACCGTCGACAGCCTCGGCCAGCCGATCGAGCCCTTCCGCCAGATGGCCGCGGATGTACCAGAACCGTCCGAGCGAGGCCGCAAGCCGAAGCCGGATTACCGCCTCACCGCGCTCGGCCAGCCAGTCGAGCGCGGCGCGGAGGTCGTCGTGGGCGGCCTCGAGCCGCTCGAGCCAGGCCCCCTGCTCGGGACCGCTGAGCTCCGGCTCGGCCTGCTCCGCAAGGTTCGCGACGTACACCGCATGAAGGTCATGCCCGTCGGGATCGGCCGAAGGCAGTCCGAGCCCGTACTCGCGCACGACCTCCAGGAGCCCGTACCTCGAGCCTGAGCGGCGAACAAGGCTCGCAGCGATGAGCTCGTCGAGCGCGTCATCGACGACCTCGAGGTGGCCGACGGCTGCCGCCGCCTCGCGTGTGAAGCTGCTTCGGAAGAGCGCGACGCGACCGAGGAGGTGCTGAGCAGCCGGACCGAGGAGGCCGAAGCTCCAGTCGATCGCAGCACGCATCGTGCGCTGGCGTTCCGGTGCGTCCCGCGGGCCCTCGGCGAGGCCGTCGAGGCGCGAGTCGAGCAGCCCGAGAAGCTGCGCCGCCGAGCGCGACCGGAGCCACGGCGCGGCGAGCTCGATCGCGAGCGGGATGCCATCGAGCCTCCGACATACGTCAGCGATGACCGCGGAATCCGCATCGACGTCGACACCCAGGGCGGCGGCCGTGCTCGCGAGGAGCTCCTGCGCCGCGGCAGGCTCGAGAGGTCGCACGTCGACAACCCGCTCGACCGAGAGCCTGAGAACGCTCCGACTCGTAACAACAACGGTCAGCCGCGGCGCGGCCTCGATGATCGGCACCAGCTCCGCGGCCGCCTCCACAACGTGCTCGAAGTTGTCGAGCACGACCAGAAGCTCATCGCGCTCGAGCTCGGTGCCGACCGCCTCCTCCCAGCTCCCGGACTCGCCCTCCCGCAGACCAAGAGCGCGCCCGAACGCCGGCACGACCTGGCCCGGTTCCGAGAGCGGGGCGAGGTCGACGAACAATGCGCCGTTCGCCAGCTGCTCGCCGAGGTCGGCCGCGAGCTCCACCGCCAGCCGCGTCTTCCCGATCCCTGCCGGCCCGACGAGCGAGACGAGGCGCGTCCTCGAGTCGAGCACAAGACTCCGGAGCGCGGTCAGCTCCCTTGTCCGTCCGATCGTTCGGGTCGGCGGCGGCTGGACACGACGACCCGCAACCCGGCTCGCACTCGGCACCGCCAGAGCCGGATCATGACACAGGATCCTCCGCTCGAGCTCCCGTAGCTCGAGACCCGGCTCGAGCCCAAGCTCGACATCGAGGTACGCCCGGCCGTCCCGGTAACACGCAAGCGCGTCCGCCTGCCTGCCGGACCGGTAGAGCGCCGTCATCAGCTGCGCCCGCAGCCGCTCTCGGAGCGGGTACTCCGCCACAAGCCGTTCGAGACCGGCGATCAGCTCCTCGTGCTCGCCGAGCCGCAACCCCGCCTCGAAGCGCCCCTCGACACACTGCAGCCGCAATTCGCCCAGTCGCCTCGCCGCATCTCGCGCAAACGACTCCCCACTCAACCCGGACAGAGCCTCCCCCCGCCAAAGGTCGAGGCCCCGCGCAAAGAGGGAGACAGCGAGACGATCGTCACCGTCAGCGAGGGCACGGCGGCCGTCCGCGAACAGCTCCTCGAAACGGACAGCGTCGAGCTCCCCCTCCTCGAGAACCAGCCGGTAGCCGACGCGATCGGTGACCAGCCGCCCCGGCGGCAGCGCGCGCCGCAGCTGGGAGATATAGAGCCGCAGAACACTCGGCGCCGAAGCGGGCGCCCGACCGTCCCAAACCGACTCGATCAGTGCGTCTGCAGAGACCGTTTCGCCCGCACGCAACACCAGGGCCGCCAGCAACCGCCCGGGCCTCGGGACAAGAGCGAGCGGCACCCCATCAACCAGTACGTCGAACGTTCCCAGAACACGGAACTCGATTCGATTCATCGGCGCCCCCGAGGAAACCAATCGCGACTATACGACCGAAGCCACGCGGCCAAGCGTCGATCGCAGCTCCGCAACGATCGCGGTCGCACTCGGCAAGAACGAACAGATCCTCACCGGCCCGACTCTAGAACCTGAGCCATCCCGGGTTTGACGAAGACCTGTCCACGGAAGCGGGGGGCCTCCAGTGGTCATACCGAGCCTACGCCCGATCTGTGCAGTAACGGATCTCGTCGTTCCCTTTCCATCGGCCAGCTTGAAACGGCATAATCCGCCGACCCGACGCAGGCCGGAGGGAGTTTGGGTGGTGGGTTGAGTTCCTCGGAGCTGTTTCAGCGCTACCCGGGCAACCCGATTCTGCGCGCGGCTGACTGGTCCCACACACCGTCAACGCCGTGTTCAACCCGGCAGCAACCCGCGTGGGCGCGGAGACGGTACTGCTGGTGCGGGTCGAGGATCGCACCGGCTTCTCGCACCTCGCCGTTGCCCGGAGTAGCGATGGGCTGCATGGTTGGCGCGTCGAACCCGACCAGGCGCTGCTGCCCGAGATCGACTCCGAAGCTGAGCGCTACGGAGTCGAGGATCACCCGGATCACACGTATGGGCGACGACTTCATGATTGTCTACACCGGCTTCTCCGACGCTGGCCCCCTGGTCCGGCTGGCGACGACCCGCGACTTCGTGGGTTTCGAGCGGCGCGGCACCCTGATGACCCCTGAGGACAAGGATGCAGCGCTCTTCCCGATCACCTTCGGCGGCCAGTACGCCCTCATCCATCGGCCAGTGATGAGTGAGCCAGGGCACCTCGCGCACATCTGGCTTTCCCGCAGCCCCGATCTGCATTTCTGGGGCGACCACACAATCCTGCTCCCGGCCCGTCACGGAGGGTGGTGGGATGCCAAAAAGATTGGGCTCGGGCCACCGCCGCTCTTGACCGAGCGCGGCTGGCTTGTTCTCTACCACAGCGTCCGCACCACCGTCATTGGACAGGTGTACCGGCTCGGGTTGGCGCTACTCGAACCCGACCGCCCTGAGCAGGTGATAGCCCGATCGAGCGAGTGGATGTTCGGTCCCGACGAGCCCTACGAGGGCACCGTCGTCTTCCCCTGCGGGTGGACGCTCGAAGACGACGACGACACGCTCCGTATGTACTACGGCGCCGGAGATGCGTCCATCTGCGTCGCAACCGCGAGCCTCCGCGCACTGCTTCGATGGCTTGAACGCCACTCGTCCTGACGCCATCCTCAAGGCCTTAGAATTGCGATCTCGAACCTGTGGGTGCCGGACACTCGGATCGGCCTGGTCAGTGATGCGGCTTGGTCGAGTGGAATGGTGCATCTGAGCGCTGTCGCGGATCGGCGAGTGAGCGGTGATTCGGCGGCCCGCGAGTGGCTATCCCCTCTCGAACCCTGATGCGCGTCCGTGAACAGAGAAGACGCCGTCGCGGCTGACGGCTATGCCGCGAGCTGATATTCGTGGATCAGGCCGCCGAGCAGGTCACCGCGGCGGACGCGATCAAGGTCGATCACATCGGCCATCGCGCGCTCGCCGCCGGGGCGGCCGCTCGCTGAGCGGTGGCCGCTGCCCCAGGGGGCGCGGTGCGGCCTGTGCTCGTTGTACTGCCGCGTGTAATTCGCGAGAACGTGCTGCAGGTGGCTGCGGCCGACGATCAGGAGCCGGTCGAGGCATTCCCGGCGAACGCTTCCGATCCAGCGCTCGGCGTGCGCTCGCGCCTTCGGCGCACGCACCGGCGCTTTGATCACCCGGACGCCCTCGGAGCGGAAGACCTCGTCGAACTCACGCGTGAACTTGCTGTCGCGATCACGGATCAGGAAGCGCGGCCTGACCGCTTCGTCGTCGAGTTGCATCAGCAGGTTACGTGCCTGCTGGCTCACCCAGCGGCCATCCGGGTTCGTCGTGATTCCCAGGTGCACCCGGCGACTGTAGACGGCGCCGATGCCGATCACTGCGGCGAGGACGACCACCGCGTGCTCGGCGCGCCGCGGGATCGGCGCACCGGTCTGCAGCCTCATGTGAGACGCAGACTGCCTCGGGCCCGTAGCGGTTTGCATCCCGAGTCAGCTCCCCGCTTCCGCCGGGCCAAAAGCGATCACCATCAGCCCCAACACCGACAACCTGGGCACCGTCGCGCGCACCACGGCGACCTCGCCCAGTGAGGTGGACGAGGTACGAGGCCGTATCTGAATAAGAGTCGACAAAAGTCGCGTGCTTTCTGCGTATCTCGTCGCTTTACTCTCACCGAGCCGCGGTGACGTCCGCATCGGTAGAACCGAGCGATTCTCGCGCGCGAGAAACCACGGAGGACGTGGCGTGACCCCTTGAGGTCGGTCCGGTCGGTTCGAGATCTTACCGCCCAGTCGTTGGGCGAGGAGGACGATCGGAGCGATGGGACATGCGAGACGCCGGCATACGCCGGAGCAGATCATCAGGAAGCTGCCGACCCACGGGTGAGCCCTTCGGACGAGCCGATCGCACGAGTCACGTATTTGCATCCGACGCCCGCGAGCTTGCCCTGCCACAGACGGGAAGTGATCCGCGAAGGCGATCGTGACCGGGATGAAGGACAATGGGCCGCGCCGGTCATCGAATCCGCAGCTGGCTCCGATGATGGCCATGACCCCGTCTTCTTCCGCAGGACGCCGTGCAGAGCTCGCACGTGCACGCGAGGTTGAACGCGCCGCCGACTGCAGCCGAGCGCCGAGTGAAGGACTGGGCTTTCTCTCCCGGCTCCTCGACGAAGTGCCCAGTACCCTGAGCCCCTGCCCTACGTCGCGCGCAACGTTTATGACGCTCGTCGTGCTGCAAACCCTGCCGCCGCACCGCCGTCAGCCCGTCTGCAAGAGATGTTCGGCTCATGGCCACGCGCCTGTCATGCGGCGTGGGGACTTCTTGAGGACGGTCGTTGCTGGGCGCCGGGGTTCCCCCCTGGCCGCATGTCCTAAGACGCCGGGACGACGTACGCGGCGAAGCTGTGGCGATCGTTCTCAACTGCGCCGCAGCGCTCGGACACGTTCCGTCGTCGAGCGAGTACCACCACTGGGTGCTGAACGACGTGCACGCGCCGCCAAGCCGACGCGAGCACATGGCTATTCGCGCACTACAAGAGCGTCCGACGACGAGCATGTTGAAGTGCTCTGGCTGATCCGTCTCAGATCGTCCAAAAGGCACTCCGGGCCCGATTTCCAAGGACGTTAAGCATTAATCAGCGCCCGCTGAGCCGAAGTCCGGCGGCGAGACCACCTCGGCGGCCTTCATCCACGAGCACTACCGAGCCGCCGCCTGAACCACGACCGAGTAATGCACTTTAAACTTCCGAAGCTTGCCCATTCGAGCGCACAGGGTTACCCACAGAATCGTCTCCCAGAGCTGCTCCAAGCGCCCATCTCATGCCACCGGCGAGATGTAAGAGAAAGTACTCATTTGAATACATTTCTTCTGAATGACCCAGTGACGTGTAGAACATCCTCCCTTGACCAAAACGCTTCGCCCATGCAACAGGGAAATCACCGCTGTGTCCGCCCAGCGGGTCTCGGTTCATCGACAGGAGCACGTGAACGTTCTCTCTCAGTGATTCCGGGTATCTGAGAATCTCGTCGTAGACTCGAAACGATGGCGGAAGCCCGGTACACGCTGGATGGGTCGGATCTTGCACGTGGACCGTTACCTGGCGTTCGCGGCTTATATCTGAAGGCCAGGTGCGTCTAGGGCCGGGATCAAGCGCCGAAGCGCCAACGAGCTCGATGTAATCACGACTATTTTGAAGCGTGCTGGCTGCGCTATGGACGCCGGCGAATGCGCCTCCTTCCCGAAGCCAGTTAAGGAATGCGGCAACTCCTCCGTCGGTAATTCCAATCTGACCCAAGGTGTTCGCGAAAAACACGAGGTCGACCTCGTTCAGTTTCTCGGGAGTAGTCCATTCACCTACTTCCTGGGCGGTGCCAGCTTCGCCCGCCACCTCCCATAGTCCCGTCTGGAAACCGAGGCGATGGATTGAAGCCGCTGCGACTGGAATGGATGAATGCGGAAACCCGTGCGCTTCCGTGAGGAGGAGAACGCGTGACTTCCGGTGAGTATTCATGACGGTGCCTTCCGACGTGCCTGGTTCGGTCGCCGTGACCTTACGCTTTGGGCGCTGCGCGGGCGTCCGCAGCGACCCTCATCCCGCAACGGGTAACTACCCAGCCGATGCACTTACCGTACCACCGCTTCATGCGGCGCGGATGGCAGCCCGGTCGAGGGGATCTACCCGGTCTGATCATGGGTCGTGGCGCTCGCATAGAAGGTATCGACGGTCTTGAGGGGCGCCGCACGACCGACGCCGACGCAGTCCAGTAGACCGGTGTGGCGTTCGCACCGGTCTGGTGTCGATTTCGCCGCGCCTCAGGCACTCGCCGTGCGAGCTCGGCTCGCTCGAGGATCTCGACGCGGCGGTCCCCCTCGTCTTCGGGCTCACCCGCCAACTCAGGCCGGAGACGAGCTTCCTTCGCTATCGTGGCGCGCATGGCCCGCA
>CAWBVD010000014.1:0-68293 GCA_963792135.1 uncultured Actinomycetes bacterium
CCGAAAAGGGTCATATGATGCCCGCTGCCGTCAGTTCCTGATAACAAGGCGGGCCTGCAATGCGCAAGCTTGCAGCAACTCTCGTCACCCGCGCGACACTCGCGGGCGACCTACTTGGCTGGTAGTTCCGGACTGAGTATTCAGTTGTAACTTGCAACGTGGCATCACCCGCATGGTGATTGTCCGCTGGGATCAAAATACCTGCTTAAACAACTGGGTCTAGATTTCGAGGACGTTGATTCTGGTGAACGGGGTTGGTGGGCGAGGGCTGGGCGTGGTCGGTGTGGGCCCCGTTCGTCCCATCGATTGCCCGACCTCGAGCCGGCGCGTGCAGGCTCGGAACGGCTCGCTGGCGTATTGCCCGGGCTCAACCGGTCGTCGCAACACCGGTTTGTTGACTTGATTGTAAATATTGATCGAGTTCTTCCGCAGGAGTTCGCCAGCCGAGTGTCTTGCGCGGGCGGCTGTTGAGCGCGGCGGCCACGGCGTCGAGCTCGTCTGCGCTCCACCGCGAGTGGTCGGTTCCTCTGGGGAAGTACTGGCGGAGCAGACCGTTGGTGTTCTCGTTCGTCCCGCGCTGCCAGGGGCTCTGGGGGTCGGCGAAGTACACCGGGATGCCCGTCTCGACCTTGAACGCAGCGTGCTGGGAAAGCTCTTTCCCGCGGTCCCAGGTCAGCGAGCGGCGCAGCTGGTCGGGCAGGGTCGTCATCGTCGCCGCCAACGCGTTCTTCATCGTGACCGCGCCGTAGCCGGCGAGCGCGGGGCCGTTCTTCTGCGCGTCGTGCCGTAGCCGTCCTGGCGGGGCAGGTGGATCAGGATCGTGAAGCGGGTCGGGCGCTCGACCAGCGTGCCGATCGCGGAGCGAGCTCGACGGCCCCCATCAGTCAGGTCTCCTGCAGACCAGTGGCAGAGCTACCCAAGGCGCCGACCGCGCCCAAACCGAACGCCTCCGCACCCTCACACACTGACTCCGCGGACGCGCTCGTTTCCGACTTCAATAGAGACAACAACAGAAAGGAGAACACCAAAGCGACTAGAATCGCCCGCGGCCGACCCGCCGATCACCTGGGGAATTTCAGTGATCGAGACTGGGGAGTTTCAACCGATCGCCCTCAGAACTCGCGGTGGACATCCAGTCCGAAACAGCGTCGCATGCTCACTCCTTCCAACTCAGCGGTTGACATGGGAGCACAGGCGGGCGAACGACACCTACGGATCCGCGCTCGAAGCGCATCCGGGTGAGTGGCGGGGCGGCCCATAACTAACACGGGCTCGAAGCCCATCGAACAAGAACGGCCTGCCCGACCTGCGTTTGCTCCCGGATGCCCCGTCCCGGACGGTCGCACCGTACTCACCAGCCCGGACACCACCGGCGTCGAGGCGGTCGAGGGTCACGGCCAGCGTCCACGGCGTTTCATACAGGATAACCAACGCGATCGAGGCCTGAACCGGCAGCTACGCAAGGCGATCAAGACCAAAGGACACTTCCCCAACGAGGACGCGGCCAGGAAGCTGATCTACCTCGCGATCAGCAACGCCGTGCCGGCCTGGACGCGAACCCGGAACTGGACACCGCCCTGCTCGCGTTCAAGATCCACTTCAACGACCGACTCCGGAGTAACGTCTACCAACAGCGAACCCGCCTACACGGAAATTCGGAGCCCTCTTCAAGTCCGCGGTTTGATCGTGTAGTTCCAGTCGCCGTGGAACGTGTGTCTGGTGAGGTTGGACGGCGGCGAGTTGGGCGTCGGTCACGTTGATCTGCGTCGGGGTAGGTGGTGGTCGTCGAGGCGGGCGTAGACCTTGAGCCCGGTGCTGGTCGTCGTCGCGGCGATCAGGCTGATGATCACCTCGAGCGTGACGAGCGGCTTGCCGCGCCAGTTCATGGCTGATGAAGCGAGAACAGCCGGTGCTCGATCTGGGGTGAAATGCCTCGTTGGGTCACGGGGGCGGTCGGGAAAGATGGCGTGCGGAAGCGGCTCGGGGCGAAGCCGAGTTTGGAGTGGCGCGGGTGTCGAGGCGGTTATGCGGCGATGGCTGGGGCTGCTTCGAGCGTGACGGCGTAGCCGAGGTCTTCGAGCTGGGCGACGGGACGGCGGGCTCGGCGCTCGGGGTCTTGGCGGGCGGTGAAGTAGTCGTCGCCGAGGTCCTTGAACACCTCGCCGGTGCTGAGCAGATGCCAGACCAGCTCGATGAGCGAGTGGGCGACGGCGACGGCGCCTTGTTGGGCCCGCGGCGGCGGGCGATCTGGCGGTACTGGGCCTGAAGTAGTTCCCTTCGTGCGGACGGCGGCTCGGGCTGACTCGATCAGCGCGCGTCGGAGCCACTGGTTGCCGCGGGTGGTGCTGACACGGCGGCGTTGCCTGCGATCGTGGCTGCCTGGGCACACACCGGCCCAGGACGCGAGATCAGCGGCGTCGGGAACCGGGCCATGTCGGCGCCGGTCTCGGCGATGACCACGTCGATCGTCAGGCGATCGAAGCCGGGCACCGGAAGCAGCAACGTGTAGACCGCCTCGAACGCGGCGGTGCGCGCATCGATCTGCTCGATCAGCGCTGCGATCGACTCGTTGAGGAAGTCGAGGTGACCGAGGATGCGACGGCAGGCCACGGCGTGATGGGAGCCGAAGTGGCCGCTCAGCGCTTCGGTCAGCGCCGGGATCTTCGGCCGCATCTTGCCCTTCGCCAACGCGGCCAGCTTGACGCCGTCCTGTTCGCCGGCGATCAGCGCTTCGATCATCGCGCGCCCCGACTGGGTCAGGACCTTGGAGGCGACCGAGGTCAGCTTGATCCCGGCGTCTTGGAGCACCTTCTCCAGGCGTTGGATCTCGGCCGCGCGAGCGTCGACGGGTCTTGCGCTAGCGCGTCAGCTCCCGCACTCGCGGACGGTAGCGGCGGCACGAAGCTCGGGCGGACCATCCCGTGCGCCGCCACATCAGCGAGCCACTCGGCATCGGTGAGGTCGGCTGCGACCGGGACCTTCCTAACGTTTCGAGCGTTGCACAACCAGACCGTGAACCGCCCTCCAGCGCATAGAGGACAGGCTTCCAGTACACGCCCGTGGCTTCCATCGCCACCAGCTCCACCTGCCTCTCCGCCAGCCAGGCCACGAGCACCTGCAGCCCGGCCGTCGTCGTCGTGAACCGATCCTTCTCGCGAACCACGCCGCCGTCGGGCCAAGCCGCCAGAAGCACGCGACGACGCTGTCGCGATGAACATCCAGCCCGGCAACCCGATCATAGATCTGATCCACTGCTCTCTCCTTCCCGACGGATGACGATGACCGACCCGCCGGGGAGGGACCCTGGTGAGAACCGAGTCTGGGGTTCGTGCTCGTAGCGACAATCCGAGGTCCCGCGGCCCTGCACCAGACTTGTTGCGGGTTCAGCTGCGCTCCACTATCGAGACGGCGACCGCGCCCGGCGCGTCACCGCAAGCATTTCATCGGCTCCCTGGTGGGGCGCGCCGTCCATGCTGACTTGTTCCACTTGTGGTGCCGGGCGGGAAGTGGCAGACGCTGGATCTGCAGTCCGGTCTGGACGGCGAGCCGTTCAGCTCGGTCTTCCAGAGGCGGGTGCGGTTGCCGTTCGACCCGCCGGAATCGGCGGTGATCGTCAGCGCGTGGCGATCGGGTAGCGCTTCGGCCGAGGTGCTCCCACCAGCCGCGACGAGCGACCGCGAACTGGGCGGTGTCGCTGGTCGATCCCGACCGCTGACCCAGCCCTGTCATCGGCCAGGTCGTAGATCGCCGTAGGGGATCGCCTTGCCCGAGCTGTTTGTCCTTGAAGTCGTGCCCGCGGACCGGCGACGGGCGGCCCTGCGGGCGCCACTCGCGCCCGCCGTTTTGAAGTCGCCGAACAGCTCCTGCTTCTTGGCGTCGACGCTAGATCACCGGCTCCGGTCGCGAGCGCCGCCTTGACGGTCTCGTTGATGTGCTCGAAACTGCGCGTCGCGGTCGGGATGCTGGGAGCCCTCCTTGCGTCTTCGCGTTCGCCTGCAGGCTGTAGCCGAGCCGGCGAACAGCTTCGCGACCGTGCGAGAAGCGAACCTCGTGCCCCAGCTCGCGCAGCCCCTCGGCGAGCTTGCGCCGCTCTTCGCCGTCCAGCGCAGCGGCCGCTCCGGATCGCCGCGCGCTGTCCGGAATCCACCAGCCGCTCCAGATCTTGCAGCAGGTCGCGTCCTTCTCGATCAGCGACCTGCGGCCGCCGCCCGGGCCGGCGCACGCGGCCGGGCGCGGAGCGTCTCACCCGACTCCAGCTCGCGAGATCCCAAGCCGGATCGTCGTCCACGGCATCCCCGTCGCCCTCGCCACCGCCGCGATCCCACCGCGGCCATACGAGCGCGCCTCCGCCGCCGCCCACAAGCGGCGCTGCCGCTCATCCAGCTCGCCCGCCAACGCCCGAACCGCTCACCGATCGCCTCGCTCATCGATCACACCCCGCAGTTCTACACAACCCACCCAATACCCGCGGCGTTGTTTATCTACGGCCCCTTAGAGCTCACCGAACAGAGAGGCGCAATCGGCCTCAAGACAAGGGTCCGAATTTCGGGACTCTGCACGATCCCCGGCATGGAGCGGCGCACCGCCAAGCCGGTGCTCGCCGAGATCGGCACCGACATGAGCCGCTTCCCCTCCGAGCGACACCTCGCTTCCTGGGCCGGCCACTGCCCGGTAACGACCGCTCCGCCGGCAAGCGTCGCTCAGTAAGACCCGCCACGGCTCCAAGTGGCTCGACACTGCCCTCACCCAAGCAGCGATGGCCCCGACCCGACCAGCAACGTCTACCTCGCCGCCCAGTACCAACGGCTCCTTCCGCGCCGCGGCCACGGACCTGCCCTCGGGGCCGTCAAGCACTCGATCCTCTCCGCTTGTTGGCACATGCCGAAACCGAGGAGCTATACCGCGAAGCCGGAGGCGACCACTTCACCCGCCCCGACCCCGAGTGTGGCACCCGTCGCCTCGTCGCCCAACTCGAACGCCTCGGACACCACGTCACACTCCAACCCGCTGCTCAAGCCCAGGGTCATTTCCCGTGGGGGCGTATCACCTCATTCGGGAGCGCGGCCCATCCCCAGACGGCCCAATCCCCGCCGACAGGCCGCCAATTCGGCGGGCTCGGGCTCTTCGATCACGCCGAGTCCATCACGCGCAGTGGCGTGCAGAATTCGCCCCTCGCCGAGCCAGAACGAGACGTGGTCGGCCCGCTCGCCGTGGCCGTAGAAGACGAGGTCGCCGGGCTGTCCGTCACCCGGCGGCACCGGCTCCGCGGCGGCCTCCTGCTGCCAGGCGTCCCGGGGGACGAGCCGTCCCGTCGCGCGGTAGGCCATGTGGACGAGGCCGGAGCAGTCGATCCCCGCGGCCGTCAGGCCGCCCCAGAGGTAGGGCGCGCCGAGGAACGAGCGTGCCGCGGAGACGGGATCCGTCGCGGCCGGCTGCGGCAGCGCGCCGTCGCCCTCCTCCAGGGCGGACGCCGGCATCCAGCCGGGATAGTCGTACTCCGTCATGACCCGCGCCCACCCGTCGCGCAGCTCCTCGACGCGCAGCGGCTCTCCCGCGAGTGCCTGGGTCACCTGCTCGGCGTCGTCACGCGGCTCGGCGCGCACGGGCGCCACCGGGACGGCGCACCTCACCGCTGCTTCTGCTCGATCCTCGAGAGGAGGTGCGCCTTCACGTCCGGCCAGTCGTCCTCGGTGACGGCGTACCAGGCCGAGTCGCGCGGCCCCGTCGGCAGCATCATGTGCTTGCGCGCGATCCCCTCGAACTGCGCCCCGAGCGCAAGCAGCGCGCCGCGCGTCCGCTCGTTGCGGGCGTCGGTCTTGAACTCCACCCGCTGCAGCCCGCCGCGCTCGAACGCGTTCTGGAGCAGCAGCATCTTCGTCTCGACGTTCGCGCCGCTGCTCCACGCCGACGGGCGCAGCCACGTCCAGCCGATCTCGACGCGGCGGTGCTCCGGCTCGTAGTTCAGGTACCTGGTCGACCCGAGCACGCGCCCGTCGCCGACGACGGCGAACGCGACGCCGGCAGGCGCCTCGAGCGCGTCGTCGAACCAGAGGTCGAAGTTCCCGTCGTACGCCATGTACCGGAAGATCGTCGGATCCTCGGCCGCCGCCTCGCGCAGTCCCTCGCGGTGGCCCTCCTCGAGCGGCTCGACCGACACCAACTGCCCCGTGAGGGGCGCGTCGGGGCGAAGCTCGGTCTCCTGGACGGCGTCGATCCGAGGAGAATACGGGGCGCGGCTCGGTAAGCGCTAGGCCGCGAGGCCTGCGAGCTCGCGCAGCGCCGCCAGCCGCGAGAGGGCCTGCCCCTCGAGCTGCCGGACGCGCTCGCGCGTCAGGTCGAGCTCGTGCCCGATCGCCTCCAGCGTCCACGGCTCGCCCTCGAACCCGAAGCGCAGCTCGAGGATTCGTCGCTCGCGCTCCGGCAGGGCGTCGAGCGCCTTGCGGATGTTCTGGCGGCGGAGCGACTCCTCGGCCTCGTCGAACGGGTCCGGCGCCTCGCGGTCCGCGAACAGGTCCCCGAGCTCACCTTCGTCATCTGCACCCACGGTTTGATTCAGCGACACCGATGCGGACGCGGCGGAGAGTGCCTCCTCGACGTGCTGGATCGGAAGGCCGGTCGCCTCGGCGAGCTCCTCCTTCGTCGGCTCGCGGCCGAGCTCGACCTCGAGGCGGCGCGCCGCGCGGGACAGCTTCTGCTGCCGCTCGACGACGTGGACGGGCACGCGGATCGTGCGCGCGTGGTTCGCGACCGCGCGCTGCACCGACTGGCGGATCCACCAGGTCGCGTACGTCGAGAACTTGTAGCCGCGGCGCCAGTCGAACTTCTCGACCGCGCGGTTCAGGCCGAGCGTCCCCTCCTGGATCAGGTCGAGGAACGGCACGCCGAGACCGCGGTAGCCCTTGGCGATCGAGACGACGAGACGGAGGTTCGACTCGATCATCTGGCGCTTGGCGACCAGGTCGCCGCGCTCGATCTTCTTCGCGAGGATGACCTCCTGCGCGGCGGTCAGCAGCTTGTGGCGGCCGACGTCGGCCAGGAAGAGCTGCAGGCTGTCGCCCGCGCCCGACGGCTGATCGGCCTCGTACACGACCTCGTCGGCCTTCGGCGAGCGCTCCTCGGGACGCGCCTCGCGCACCTCGAGCCCGATGCGCTCGAGCTCGCGGGTCAGATCCTCCACATCGGCGTCGACCAGCTCGTGCTCCAGTGCGAACGCCTCGAGCTCGGCCGGCTCGATCCAGCCGCGCTCCTCGCCCCTCTCGAGCATCGCCTTCGCGCCCTCGGTCTCGAGTAGCTCCGTCAGTTGGTTCTGAGTCACGTCTCCCTGCGCCCTTTCTCGCCCGAACTAGAACACTCCACCTGGCGCTTTCGCACCGTACGCCATATGTCCTCCGAATTCCAGAGGGTCGGAGGATTTGTGTCGCTATCGCCCCAGTTGACGTCCACGCAGGCCCCTGCGCGCGTCGCCTTCAACGGTAGCGCACCGGGAGACCCGGGGGAGCCCGTACCGAGTATCCCCGATTCCGCCGGTTCGTACCAGCGGAACCGACGTTACGAGCGGCGGCGGCCGCGCGGCTCGGCCGGGCCGCGCTCGCGGCGGGCCTGCATCAGCTCCACGGCGCGCTCGAACGTGAGCTCCTCGACCGTGTCGCCGGCGCGGAGGCTCGCGTTCGTCTCGCCGTCGGTGACATAGGGGCCGAAGCGCCCGTTCTTGACCACGAGCGGCTTGCCGCTGACCGGGTCGTTCTGGTCGAACCGGCGCAGCGGCTCGGCCGCCGCCCGCCGCCCGCGCTGCTTCGGCTGGGCGAGCAGGGCGAGCGCCTCGTCGAGGGTGAGCGTCAGGAGCTGCTCCTCGGACTCGAGCGACCGCGTGTCGGCGCCGCGCTTGAGGAACGGCCCATAACGGCCGTTCGCGACGACGATCTCCTCGCCCGTGCCCGGGTCGGTGCCGACGGTGCGCGGCAGCGTGAACAGCGGCAGCACCTCCTCGAGCGTCACGGTCTCGGGCGACATCGACTTGAGGAGCGACGCGGTGCGGGGCTTCTCGCCGTCCTCGGCGTCCTCTGTCACGTACGGGCCGTAGCGGCCGTTCCTCACCGTCACCGTGCCGCCGGTCTCGGGGTTCGTCCCGAGCTCGCGCTGGTCGACGCCGCGGGCGAGCAGATCCTCCGCCCGCTCGACGGTGAGCTCATCCGGCGGGATGTCATCCGGGATGGTGACACGCTGGCCTTCGCGCTCGATGTAGGGCCCGTAGCGGCCGACGCGCAGCTCGATGCCGTTGCCGATCTCGATCGTGTTGACTGCTCGGGCGTCGATCTCGCCGAGGTCGCTCACCAGCTCCTTGAGGCCCTCGTCGTCGTCGTCCCCGTAGTAGAAGCGCTTCAGCCACGCCGTCCGTCCCTCGTCGCCGGCGGCGATGCGGTCGAGGTCGTCCTCCATCAGGGCCGTGAACTCGTAGTCGACGAGCCGCCCGAAGTGCTGCTCGAGCAGGTTCGTCACGGCGAAGGCGATGAACGTCGGCACGAGCGCCTGCCCCTGTCTGCGCACGTAGCCGCGGTCGAGGATCGTCCCGAGGATCGTCGCGTAGGTCGAGGGGCGGCCGATGCCGCGCTCCTCGAGCGCGCGCACGAGCGTCGCCTCGGTGTAGCGGGAGGGCGCGCTGGTCGAGTGCGACTCGGGCTCGAGCCGGGTCGCCGACAGCTCGTCGCCCTCGGTGAGCGGCGGCAGGCGGCGCTCCTCCTCGTCCTGGGCGACGGCCTCGTCGCGGCCCTCCTCGTAGGCGAGCATGAAGCCGCGAAAGGTGATCACGGTGCCGGCGGTGCCGAACTCGACGTCCTTGAAGCCGGCACTGTCGGGGACGTCCTTCGCTGTGGCGCCGACGCGCACCGAGACCGTCTCGCCGCGGGCGTCGGCCATCTGGGAGGCGACGGTGCGCTTCCAGACCAGGTCGTAGAGCGCGGCCTCGTCTCCCTGCACCTCCCGGCGCACGTCGTCCGGCAGGCGGAAGGTGTCGCCGGCGGGGCGAATTGCCTCGTGGGCCTCCTGCGCGTTCTTCACCTTCCGCGTGTACCGGCGCGGCGCGTCGGGCACCGAGTCGGCGCCGTAGAGGGAGCGGGCCTGGTCGCGCGCGGCGGCGACGGCGCTCTCGGCGAGCGACGTCGAGTCGGTGCGCATGTAGGTGATGTAGCCGTTCTCGTAGAGCCGCTGGGCAACGCGCATCGTGTGCTGCGCCGGGAAGCGGAGCTTGCGGCTTGCCTCCTGCTGCAGCGTCGAGGTCATGAACGGCGCCGCCGGGCGGCGCGTGTACGGCTTCCGCTCGACCGAGCGCACCGAGAAGGCAACGCCCTCGAGTGACTCGGCGAGGCCGCGGGCGTCCTCCTCCTTCAGCTGCACGGCCTCCGCCGTGACGAGCGTCCCGTCGCGGGCGAAGTCGCGGCCCTGAGCGACCTTCTTGCCGTCGACCGCCGTCAGGCGCGCGTCGAACTCGCCGGGATCGAAGGTGGCGGCGATGTCCCAGTACTCGGCGGCGCGGAACTCGATCCGCTCGCGCTCGCGCTCGACGACGAGCCGCGTCGCGACCGACTGCACGCGGCCCGCAGAGAGGCCCTTCATCACCTTGCGCCAGAGCACGGGGGAGACCTCGTAGCCGTAGAGGCGGTCGAGGATCCGCCGCGTCTCCTGCGCGTCGACGAGCCGGTCGTCGATGTCGCGCGTCTCCTCGAGCGCACGCTCGATCGCCTGCTTCGTGATCTCGTGGAAGACCATCCGGCGCACCGGCACCTTCGGCTTCAGCACCTCCACCAGGTGCCAGGCGATCGCCTCGCCCTCGCGGTCTTCGTCCGTCGCGAGCAGGAGCTCGTCGGCGTTCGCGAGCTTCGAGCGCAGGTCGGTGACGACCGACTTCTTCTTCGGGTCGAGCGACGTAGAGCGGCTCGAAGTCCTCCTCGACGTTGACGCCGAGCCGCGCCCACGGCTCCTGCTTGTGGGCGGCCGGCACCTCCGCGGCGCTTTGCGGGAGGTCGCGGATGTGGCCGACCGACGACTCGACCATGTAGTCCTTGCCGAGGTAGCCGGCGATCGTCTTGGCCTTGGCAGGCGACTCGACGATGACCAGGCGGCGTCCGCCGTTACCGTTCTTCCGGGCCGATTTCCCTGTAGTAGGCATTTTCTTGGTGCGCCACTGTAGCCGGGACGTCGGGGTACGCGATACTCGCACGCTATGCCAAGTCCTTCTCGGCCCGGTCTTCTCCTCGCGATCGACGGCGATTCGCTCGCCCATCGTGCGTACCACGCATTGCCGAAATCAATCAAGGGCGCGGCCGGCCGGCCGGCCGGCGCGCTCGTCGGATTCTCCAACTTCTTGCTGCGCCTGTGGGAGGCGGAGCAGCCGGAGGCGGTGGCCGTCGGATGGGACACGCTCGACGTGCCGACGTACCGAAACGAGGCGCTGCCGGGCTACCAGGCAGGGCGGGTGTTCGACCAGGCGATCCGCGAGCAGCTCGACGCGCTGCCCGCGCTGGTCGAGGCCTTCGGGTTCATCGCGGCGAAGGCCGAAGGGTACGAGGCGGACGACTTCCTTGCGGCCGCTGCGGCGCGCTGGACAGGGCCGGTGACGGTCGTGACGTCGGACCGCGATGCCTTCCAGCTCGTGAGCGAGCGCGTGACGGTGCTCCAACCGGTGCGCGGGGTGAGCGAGCTCGCCCGCGTGGGCCCGGCCGAGGTGCGCGAGCGCTACGGCGTCGATCCCGGGCAGGTGCCGGATTTCATCGCGCTGCGTGGAGATTCGTCCGACCGGATCCCCGGCGCGAAGGGGGTGGGGCCGCGGACCGCCGCGGACTTGCTGACGCGGTACGGGACGCTCGAGGCGGCGCTCGCCGACGGCCGCTTCGAGGCGGTCGCCGACGACCTGCGGCTGTACCGGCACATCGCGACCATGGACCCGGAAGCGCCACTTCCGGAGCTGCACGAGACGCCGCCGGACTGGGCGGGCGCGGAGGCGGCCGCGCGCGAGCTGGGCCTGAACGCGCTCGCGAAGCGGATCGCCGAGCTCGCGGGATGATGGACATCGTCAGCCACCCCGACTTCGCCCGCCTGCATCCGACGGGCGGCCACCCGGAGTCGCAGGGCCGGATCGTGGTGCTGCACGAGCGCTTCCCGTCGTTCGCCGAGTGCGAGCCCGCGGGCGAAGAGGACATCCTCCGCTGCCACACGCCGGCGCTGCTCGCACGCGTGCGGGGAGCCCCGGGCTGGCTCGACGCCGAGACGCCCTGCACCTCGACCACGTACGAGGCGGCGCTGCTCGCGGCGGGCGCGGCGATCGAGGCGGTTCGCCGCGGCGGCTTCGCCCTCGCCCGGCCGCCCGGGCATCACGCGGAGCCGGGGCGCGCGATGGGGTTCTGCATCTTCGACTCGGTCGCCGTCGCCGCGCGGTGGGCCCAGGCGGAGCTCGGGGCGGGGCGGGTGGCGATCCTCGACTGGGACGTGCACCACGGGAACGGGACGCAGGCGATCGTCGGCGACGACCCGACGATCTTCTTCGCCTCGCTCCACCAGTGGCCGTTCTATCCAGGGACCGGAGGGCCGGGCGAGCAGGGCGAGACGCTGCTCAACCTGCCGCTCTCCGCCGGAACGGGCGACGAGGGGCTCCTGGCCGCGTTCGAGCGCGCGGAGCAGGCGATCGCGGCGTTCGAGCCCGAGCTGTTGCTCGTCTCGGCGGGGTTCGACGCCCACGCGGCGGACCCGCTGGCGCAGCTCGAGCTGTCGACGGGCATCTTCGAGGAGCTGGCACGGCGCGCGACCGCGCTCGCGCCGCGCGTCGCCGCAGTGCTCGAGGGCGGCTACAACCTGGACACGCTGCCCGACCTCGTCGCGTCGGCCCTCACGGGCTTCGGCTCAGACGGTTAGCGCGACGTGCGAGAGCATGAACGCTCGGCCCACCTCCTTGGCCCACGCGTCGATCGCGTCCCAGTCGCGCGCGTCGGTCTCCGGCATCTTGCTGAACGGGAAGTGCAGCTCCTCCCGCTTCACCACGCCGCCGAAGATCGCGGTCGCGATCGGCCTCACGTCGGATACGTTCGCGAGGGCGCGCTCGAGCTGCTTCTCCGAGCCGCTCACCTGCGTCGGCTCCATCGTCAGCGGCCCCAGTGCGAACACCGCGACGGGGAGCGCCGCGAGCTCGCGGTGGAAGCGCCGGAGCAGCCGGCGGACGTCCTTGTGCACCTTGCCCATGTAGAGCGCGCCGCCCAGGACGACGCCGTCGAATCCCTCCAGGTTGCCGACGTCCCCCGCGGCCAGCACCACCGTCGAGAGCCCCTGCTCCGAGAGCGAGGCCGCGATCGCCGACGGCGACCTCTGCGGTCGAGCCGTGCTTGCTGCCGTAGGCGACGAGAACCCTGCCTGACATCTCTGCCTCCTTTCGTCACCTCCAGCAAACGGCGCGAACGCACATCGTGCATCCGTGACGGCCCTGATCTGAGCTGCGGGTCAGCCGCGCTGCCGTGCGCCCTTAGTAGCTCACGCAGCCGGCGCAGGCCCAGCTGATCTGGTTGCCGATCGCCCAGGCGAAGCCGCCCGCCGTCGCGAACGAGCCGATCGCCGACCGCCCGAGCCGCGGCGCGACGAGGAGCGAGTCCGCGCCGCTCGACACCTTGCGCGCGTGGAGCGTGCCGTTCAGGGAGTAGTAGACCCTGCCCTCGCCGTAGCCGAACATCTTCGCGCGCTTCGGCAGCGCCAGGCTCGTGAGGCGGGAACCCCTCCGGATCTCGACCGTCGTCCCGTTCTGGACGACGAGCCCGGCGGGCGCGAGGGAGACGGCGGTCACGGCGCCCGGCGCGTACGTGTAGCTCCTGACGACCTTGCCGGTGCCGGAGAGGAGATCCACGACGCCCGAGTCGAGCACCGCCGCGACCTGCGCACCGCCCGGGCCGTAGCCCGCCGCCAGCAGGCGAACGGGCGCCGGCGCCGTCCACCTGAAGACGGCGGCGCCGTTGTCGCCCAGGTAGGTGACGATCCGCCTGACCGCGTAGGGGACTGCCGCCCGCGTGCCCTGGCCGACGACGATCGGCGAGGGCAGCTCGACGTCCTGCTCGACGAACGCGAGCTGCCGCGGCTTCGTCTTCGTGCGGGTCGCGGTGTAGAGCTGCCAGTCGCGCAGGTTGCCGCCGGCGTACTGGATCCAGAGCGAGCGCTCGGCCGACATCGCGACCGCCGAGATCCCGCTGCCGGTGCTCAAGCCCTCGATGCAGGGCTCCTCGGTCGGCTTTCCGTAGCGCCACTTCCCGGTGGGGCCGCCGGCGGTGCGCCAGAGATAGACGTGGGCGCAGTCGGTCTTCGAGGCGTTGTCGCCGACGGCATACGTGACCGAGCGGCCGGTAACCGACAGCGCCACGATCGGCGCGTGCTCGATGCGGGTGCGGCCGGGCTTCGTCACGCCCTGGGCCGCGCCGGCGAGCGCACCGGTGAGGAGCGCAGCGCCGAGGACGAGCGCAACCTTGGGCATGAGACCACTGTCCCATGCCGGACGGCGTGAACCCGTTAGCCGGCGGTAAATCTCTCGTTAGATCGGGACCGACTCGCGGGCCTCGGCGAAACGGCCGGCCGCGAAGTCGAGATCCTCGGTCGTGTGCGCCGCGGACATCTGCGTCCGGATGCGCGCGGTGCCGCGCGGGACGACCGGGTAGGAGAAGCTGACCGCGTACACGCCGAGCTCGGCGAGCTTCTCGGCGAAGCGCGCCGCCGTGACCTCGTCGCCGATCATCACCGGCACGATCGGATGCTCGCCGGGGAGGACGTCGAACCCGAGCTCGCTCATCCGGGTGCGGAAGTGCTCCGTGTTCGCCCGCAGCGTGTCGCGCAGGGCGCCGGAGCCGCGGATCAGGTCGAGCGCCGCGAGGCTCGCCGCCACGACGGGCGGCGCGAGGCTGTTGGAGAAGAGGTACGGTCGCGCCCGCTGGCGAAGCAGCTCGACGATCTCCCGCCGCCCCGAGACGTAGCCGCCGCTCGCCCCGCCGACCGCCTTGCCGAGCGTGCCGGTGACGACGTCGATCCGGTCGACGACGCCGAAATGGTCGGGCGTGCCGCCCCCGCCCGGCCCGACGACCCCGACCGCGTGCGAGTCGTCGACCATCACCAGGGCGTCGTGGCGCTCGGCGAGCTCGCAGATCCGGTCGAGCTGGGCGAGGTAGCCGTCCATCGAGAAGACGCCGTCGGTCGCGATCAGCCGGCGGCGCGCGCCCTTCGCCTCCACGAGCCGGGCCTCGAGCTCGTCCATGTCCCCGTTCGCGTACCGCAGCCGCTGCGCCTTGCAGAGCCGGATGCCGTCGATGATCGACGCGTGGTTGAGCGCGTCCGAGATGACGGCGTCCTCGTCGGTCAGCAGCGCCTCGAAGAGGCCGCCGTTCGCGTCGAAGCAGGATGAGAAGAGAATTGTGTCCTCCGTGCCGAGAAAGTCCGAGAGGTGCTCCTCGAGCTCGCGGTGCAGCCGCTGCGTGCCGCAGATGAAGCGGACGGACGCCATTCCGTAGCCCCAGCGGTCGAGCGCCAGGTGCGCGGCCGCAATGACAGCGGGATGGTTGGCGAGGCCGAGGTAGTTGTTGGCGCAGAGGTTCAGCAGCTCGCCGCGCCCCTCGACCTCGACGTGCGCGCCCTGTGGCGTCGTCATCACGAGCTCGGCCTTGTAGGTGCCCGCGTCGCGGAGCTCAGCGAGGGTCTTGGTCAGCTCGTCTTTGACCCGGCCGTACATCCGCGGCCAGCGTAAACGAGTCTCGCCTTGTCGTCCGAAAGAGCGGATTGCGCCCGATCGGTGGCACGCCGAGAATCGAAGGGGTGGAGGGCGTATCCACGCGGTGTGGAGTCCGATTGATACTCGAGGCATCCGGCTTGCCACCGGATCCGGTTCGACTCGGCGCCCTCCGCGCAACGTGGCGCAGACGGCCGGCGGCTGGCAGCCGCGCGTATCCGGCCGCGTGCGCCACGGCTACGATTCCGACTCGGGTATCAGTCGAGCTCCGCCGGGGCACCCGGCAGTGTGGATACGCGAACGGCCCGCTCTGGCGGGCCGTTCTCTTGCGGTTGAGAATACGACGACGTGGAAGAACGCCGCTCATGAAGAAGCTCACCCCAAGACGCCGCCGCGCCCTGGTCGCGGTCGTGATCGCCAACATCCTCGGCACGATCCTTGCCCGCTCGCGGGGCTACTCGATCGGCCCGCACACGGTCGTGCGCTGCCGGAAGGGCCACCTCTTCACGACGTTCTGGATCCCCGGGGTCTCCTTCAAGTCGGTCCGGCTCGGCTGGTGGCGGATCCAGCGCTGCCCGGTCGGCAAGCACTGGTCGATCGTCGCGCCGGTGAAGACGGCCGAGCTGACGAAGAAGGAGCTGCGGTTCGCCGAGGAGCACCGGGACGTGCCGGTGCCCTGAGGGCGCGACTACGCCGCGTCGCCCCAGTCGAGGATGACCTTCCCCGACTGGCCCGAGCGCGCGACCGCGAACGCCTCCTCGAAGTCGCGGTGCGAGAAGCGGTGCGTGATCACCGGCTTGATGTCGAGGCCGGACTCGAGCATGACGCTCATCTGGTACCAGGTCTCGTACATCTCCCGGCCGTAGATCCCCTTGATCGTGAGCATGTCGAAGATCACGGGGTCGAGGTCGAGCGTGACGGGCTCCGCGGGGATGCCGAGGAGCGCGATGCGGCCGCCGTGGGCCATGTTGGCGATCATCGTGCGCAGCGCCTCCGGGTTCCCGGACATCTCGAGCCCGATGTCGAATCCCTCGCTCATGCCGAGCTCGCGCTGGACGTCGGCGAGGTCGCGCTCGCGCGGATCGACGGCGAGCGTGGCGCCCATCCGCCGCGCGAGGTCGAGCCGGTAGGGGTTCAGGTCCGTGACCACGACGTGGCGCGCGCCCGCGTGCTTCACGACCGCGACCGCCATGCACCCGATCGGGCCCGCGCCGGTGACGAGGACGTCCTCGCCGAGCACTGCGAACGAAAGCGCCGTGTGGACGGCGTTGCCGAAGGGGTCGAAGATCGCGCCGACCTCCTCGTCGACCCCGGGCCAGTGGTGCCAGATGTTGGTCATCGGCAGCGCGACCAGCTCGGCGAACGCGCCGGGCCGGTTGACGCCCAGGCCGATCGAGTGCGCGCACAGGTGGCGCCGGCCCGCCATGCAGTTGCGGCAGCGGCCGCAGACGACGTGACCCTCGCCGCTCACGAGGTCGCCGGCCGTGAAGTCGCTCACGTTCGAGCCGAATCCCACCACCTCGCCGACGAACTCGTGCCCGACCACCATCGGCACGGGGATGGTCTTCGCCGCCCAGTCGTCCCACTCGTAGATGTGGAGGTCGGTGCCGCAGATCCCCGTCTTGTGCACCCGGATCAGGACGTCGTTGATGCCGACCTCTGGCTCGGGCACGTCCTCGAGCCGGAGCCCTGCGGCCGCCTCGGCCTTGACCAGCGCGCGCATGGCGCCACGCTACCCAGGCCGAGGCGGCCCCGGTCGCTGGTCACCCGGCCATGAGCGCGGCCATGTTGCTCGCGACGACCTCCATCGTCTGGCGGTACTTCACGGTGGGGCTGAACTCGACGACCTCGGTGTCGGCCTCGACGACCGGGATGTGCCCCGGGGGCGCGTAGTAGGCGTCGCCCGCCTCGTAGACCTCGTCGTGGTCGGCGATAGCGGAAGGTGAGCTTGCCGCGGAAAACGTAGCCCCAGTGCTCGCTCTGGCAGCGGTCGTCGGGCAGGCCG
Source organism: uncultured Actinomycetes bacterium (assembly GCA_963792135.1). Lineage (GTDB taxonomy): Bacteria > Actinomycetota > Thermoleophilia > Gaiellales > Gaiellaceae > PALSA-600. Next base: position 16,740 of record CAWBVD010000014.1, read on the forward strand.
CGGAACACGGGTGTGGCGTCGCCGGCCTCGCGGAAGTGGGTGAACCCCACGATGTAGTCGCCGAGCTCCTCCGTGCGCTCCTCCAGCACGCCGAGGTCGGTGACGTTCGCTGCGGTCTCCTTCGAGGTCTTGGGCATCAGTCGCTCCTTTCCTTAGACAGAGTGTCTAGACAGTGATGTCGAAACAATAGCGACGTCCGGACGCAATGTCTAGACTGTGTGTCTAGACATGGCGACCCGTCCTTATCGTGCTCGCGCCGAGCGGCCCAGATCCCAGGAGACGCGGCGGAGGATCACGTCCGCCGTGCACGAGCTGCTTGCCGAGGGCGCCTTCCACGAGGCGACCGTCGAGCAGGTCGCCGAGCGGGCCGGCGTGTCGCGCGCGACCGTGTACCAGCACTTCGCCTCGCGGCTCGAGCTGATCGACAGCGTCTGCGACGTGATGGGCGTCAACCCGGCGTTGATCGAGATCCGGAAGGCGGTGGGGCTCCCCGACGCCGGCCGGGCCGTCCCGAAGGTGCTTGCGAGCTCGGTTCGCTTCTGGTCGAGCGAGAGCTCCGTGCTGCGGGAGCTGTACGGCGTCGTGGCCGTCGACCCGGCCGCGCGGGACTTCGTCGAGCGGCAGCGGCGAGACCGGACGAACGAGCTCGAGCGGCTGTCCGACAACCTGATGCGAAGCGGCCGGTTGCGCACCGGCGTGACGAAGGCGCGCGCGCTCGTGGTGCTCCTCCTCCTGACGAGCTTCGAGACCTACCTCGAGCTCCGCGGGGCCGGGCTCTCCGATCGGCAGGTCACCTCCTTGCTCCAGGAGACCGCGAAGCGCGAGCTTTTCTGATGGCGCACCCGCCTCCTGCGACGGGGGAGGTGGGCCTGGCGACGGTGGCGCGGGAGTGGGGCCGGATCGGCTGCATCGGCTTCGGCGGGCCGCCGGCGCACATCGCCCTGCTGCGGCAGCTGTGCGTCCAACGGCGCGGCTGGCTCGAGGCGCACGACTTCGAGGATGCGGTCGCCGCCTGCAACCTGCTGCCCGGGCCGGCTTCGACGCAGCTCGCGATCTACTGCGCCTCGCGTGTCCGCGGCCGGGCCGGAGCCGTCGTGGGCGGCCTCTGCTTCATCCTTCCGGGCCTCGTCCTGATCCTCGCGCTGGCCGCGCTCTTCCTCGGCTCGCCGCCCCGCTGGGTGCGCGGTGCAGGCATCGGCGCCGGAGCCGCGGTTGCGGCGGTCGCCGTGCAGGCCGGCTGGAGCCTCGTTCCCGACAGCCGGCGTCGCGCGCGCAGCCTCGTGCGCTGGAGCGTCTATCTCGTCGCCGGCGCGGCGTCGGCCGCGACCCTCGGGCCGTGGCTCGTCCTCGTGCTGGTCGGCTGCGGCGCGATCGAGCTCGCGCTCGAGCGGTCGGGCGTGCTCGCCGCCGCGCCGCTGCTCGCCGCTGCCGCCGCGAGCAGCGGCGGCCTGCTCGCACTCTGCTGGGTCGCATTCAAGGTCGGCGCCCTCTCCTACGGCGGGGGCTTCGTGATCATCCCGCTCATGCAGGCCGATGCGGTCGACCACTACCACTGGCTGACGTCGCAGGAATTCCTGAACGCGGTAGCGCTCGGGCAGATCACGCCCGGACCCGTCGTCCATACGGTCGCGGTCGTCGGCTACGGCGCCGCCGGGGTCGGCGGCGGCCTGCTCGCGGCGCTCGTCGCGTTCTCGCCCTCGTTCGCCTTCATCCTGCTCGGCGGCGAGCGCTTCGATCGGCTCCGCGCGAACACGGGCGCCGCCGCGTTTCTCGCGGGCGCGGGCCCCGCCGCCGTCGGGGCGATTCTCGGCTCCGCGGTGCCGCTCACGCGCGCGCTCTCGGTGCCGTGGCAGTACGGCGTCCTGGCCGCGGCGGCGGTGCTGCTGCTCGTCCTCCGACGCGGCGTCGTCCTGACGCTCCTCCTCGCCGGTGCCGCCGGGTCGATCGTCGCCCTCGCCGGAGGAAGGTTGCACTAGTACAGTCCCGACCGCGTGAGCTGGCTCCTCATCGTGGTGATCGTGGTGGTGGTGCTGCTCCTCCTCTGGGCGGTGCTGCTCTACAACGGGCTCGTCCAGAAGCGCAACCGGGTCGACAACGCCTGGGCGCAGGTGGAGGTGCAGCTGAAGCGGCGGCACGACCTGGTGCCAAACCTGGTCGAGACGGTCAAGGGGTACGCGGCGCACGAGCGCGGCACCTTCGAGGCCGTGACACAGGCGCGCGCCGCCGCCACGGCCGCGCAGGGGCCGGCCCAGTCGGCGGCGGCCGAGGGCCTCCTGGGCCAGGCGCTCGGACGGCTCTTCGCAGTCGCGGAGGCCTACCCGGACCTGAAGGCCAGCCAGAACTTCCTCGACCTGCAGGGCCAGCTGCGCGACACCGAGGACAAGATCGCAATCTCGCGCCAGGTCTACAACGACACCGTCCTCACCTTCAACAACGCGATCCAGGTCTTCCCCGCCGTCCTGCTCGCCGGTGCGCTCGGGTTCTCGAAGCGCGAGTTCTTCGAGATCGACGACGCGGCCGAGCGCTCGGCGCCCCAGGTCAGCTTCGCCGGTGACGCGCCGAGCGCGTAGTCTCGCGCTCCTCCTCGTTGCGGCGGCGGCGCTCCTCGCGGCGGGCGCGGCCGAGGCGAAGTCGTACTCGCTCGTTCAGGCCGACGTCTCGGTGCAGGTCGCCGGCAACGGCGCGCTGCTCGTGGACGAGCACATCGAGTACTCCTTCTCGGGCTCCTTCTCCGGCGGCTACCGCGAGATCCCGTTGCGGCCGGGCGAGCTCATCTCGCACGTGTCCGTGCGGGAGAACGGGGCCCGCTACCGGCCCGGCGGCTGCACCGACCTCGGCTGCTCGTCGCCGGCGGGCACCTTCGGCGTGGCGCGCCTCGGCGGGCGCGACCGGATCGTCTGGCACTACCAGGCCCTCGACGAGGCGAAGACGTTCGAGGTCCGCTACACGCTGAGCAAGGTCGCCGTCGCCTACGACGACGTCGTCGACGTCAACCTCGACGTCTGGGGCGACGAGTGGAAGGTCGGCCTGCCGAAGCTGACGACGACGCTCGTTGCCCCCGGGCGGGTGCTGCGCGCCTGGGGCAACCCGGTCTACGTGCGCGGCGATGTCCAGATCTCCGGGCGCAAGGTTCTGCTGCGGGCGCTCGGAATCCCGGCGCACCAGCTGGTCGAGCTGCGCGCGCTCATCCCGCGCTCGGCGTTCACCTCGACCTCCGGGATGCAGGTGAGGCACGGGCAGGAGCTCGCGGCGATCGTCGCCAAGGAGAGGGACGACGCCGCCCGCCTCCAGCGCGACCACGCGAAAATCGAGAACGCGGTCCACCACCCGCTGCGCTACGTCCTCTACGTCCTCGCGCTCGGCATCGTCCCCGCGCTGCTCGTCGCGCTCGCCGTCTGGTTCCTCTTCGGGCGCGAGCCCCGCACCGGCTACGACCGCGAGTACGAGCAGGAGCCGCCGACCGACACCCAGCCGGCGCTCGTGCCGACCCTGCTCCGCCAGGGCGGCGAGGCCGGGTCGTTCGAGTTCACGGCAACGCTGTTCGACCTGATCCGGCGCGGCGTCTACACGTCGAAGCCGGTCACGACCGAGCGATCGACCTGGGGCGGACTGCGCAAGGAGGAGGTCTCGGATCTCGAGCTCTCCGCCGGCAAGGAGGACAGCCTGACCGCGTGGGAGCGGAACGTCGCCGCGGTCGTCGACAGCGTGCTCGACGGCGGCTCGGAGCGGCTGTCGAACTTCCGCGACCGGATCGAGAAGGAGCGCTCGTCGATGGCGCCGCGCTTCACGAGCTTCAAGAAGAACGTCGAGAAGGAGGTCGAGAGGCGCCGCTGGTCTTCCAGGGGATCGGGATCCTGCCGCTCGTGATCGCGCTGCTGCTCTTCATCGGGGTCGCGGTCGGGTCGTTCGTCTGGGCCGCGAGCCGCTGGCGGCCGGCCTACGTCCGCTGGACGGACGTCGTCCTGGTCGGGGTCGGCGCGGCCGCGGTGATCAACGCGGTCATCGTCATCCTGGCGCTGAGCCAGCGGCGGCTCTGGCGGAAGTGCACCCCGCCGGCGGCCCTCGAGGCCGAGCGCTGGGAGGCGTTCCGCCGCTACCTCACCGACTTCCCGCGCCTCCAGGACGCGCCGCCGGCGACGCTCGCGCTCTGGGAGCGCTACCTCGTGTACGGGATCACGTTCGGGATCGCCGAACGCGTGCTCCAGGCGGCGCACATGGCGATGCCGGAGGCGCTGGCGCAGCAGTCGAGCATCTTCTGGATCTCGCCGGGCGGTAACCTCGGCTCCGGTGCGAGCTCGATGGCGATCGGCGACCTCGCGTCGGGGTTCGGCTCCGCGCTCGCACCGCCGTCGTCCGGATCGGGCGGTTTCGGCGGTGGCTTCTCGGGCGGCGGTGGAGGCGGCGGGGGCGGAGGCGGCGGGGGAGCCTGGTGAGCGTGACGGTTGACGAAGCACGCGTCGTCGCGGCCGAGGCCTTCCTCTTCGGCTACCCGCTCGTTCTAATGGACGTGACGTGTGCCGCCATGGGCGCCGTCAACACCCTCACTCACCTGCGCGCCTTTCCGGATGCGTCCTTCAAGTCGGTGGTGAGCCCGAACGCCGACACGCTCTACTCCACCGCGCCGCTCGACCTGAGCGGCGAGCCGCTGATCCTGAGCGTCCACGACAGCGGCGGCCGCTACTACCTGCTGCCGATCCTCTCGGGCTGGACGGATGTCTTCGCGTCGCCCGGGACACGGACGACGGGCAACGGCGCCGGGAGGTTCGCGCTCGTCGGGCCGCGGTGGTCGGGCGAGCTGCCGGCGGGCGTGCAGGAGCTCCGCTCCCCGACTGCGCTCGCGTGGATGATCGGGCGGACGCAGACCAACGGCAAGGCGGACTACGAGAGCGTGCACCGCTTCCAGGACGGGCTCCGCCTCGAGCCCCTCGCGCCGGCGGCGGAACGGCAGCCCGATATTCCGGTCGACGCCACGTCGGCGCCGCCGAAACTGGTCGACGCCATGGATGCGGCGACCTTCTTCGGCAGGGTTGCCTCGCTGATGGTCGAGAACCCGCCGGCGGACGCCGACGCGCCGGTGCTCGCCCGCTTCGCGCAGATCGGCCTCGCGCCCGGGACGTTCGAGCCCGATCCGGCGCTCGAGGCCGCGCTCGAGCAGGGCGTTCAGGCGGCCCGCGAGGGGCTCGAGGCGGCCGCGACGACGCCCGTCGACCCGAAGAACGGGTGGACGATCCACTCCGGTCTGGGCGAGTACGGAACCGACTACGCGAAACGCGCGCTCGTCGCGCTCGTCGGGCTCGGAGCGAACCTGACCGCGGACGCCGTCTACCCGTTCGCGAACGTCGACGGCGCGGGGCAGCCGTTCGACGGCGCCCACCGCTACGTGATGCGGTTCGCGCCGGGCCAGACGCCGCCCGCGCGCGCCTTCTGGTCGCTCACGATGTACGACGCGGACCACTACTTCGTCGACAACCCGCTCGACCGCTACGCGATCGGTGACCGCGACCAGCTCGCGTTCGGAGCCGACGGCTCGCTCGAGCTTCTGCTCCAGCACGACTCGCCGGGCGCGGAGCGCGAGTCGAACTGGCTGCCTGCGCCGGACGGCCCGTTCAACCTGATCCTCCGCATCTACTGGCCGGACGAGGCCGTCATCGACGCCGGCTGGGCGCCGCCGCCGATCGAGAAGTCGGTCTAGACCGCGCGGCCGGGCGGCCCGATGACGGCGCCTGCAGCGCCGTTCACGAGCGCCGGCCGAGCCATGGGCGCCAGCCGCGAGCCGCGGGTGAGGCGGCCCGCGATCGGCGCGATCTCGTCGAACGGCAGCCCGAACATGTCGTGCAGCACGAACGCGAGTCGCTCGGCCGGCGTGAGCGTCTCCAGTACGACGAGCAGCGCGAGGCCGACCGAGTCGGCGACGAGCGCGTCCTGCTCGGGGTCCAGCCGCTCGTCGACGATGCCGTGTGGGGTGAGCCTGCGATCCGCCAGGCCCGGTGCCTCGCGTGCGCGTGTGCGCGTGAAAACACCAGCGGTCGGCACAGCCCTCTCCGACCTCGTGATGTTAGGGGTCCCTAGCTGAGCCTGAGGGGTTGGGCGCTCCGCTAGCCGCAGTAGGCGACGTCGAGGAGGTCGTCGAGCGTTTTCCTTTGCGCGGGGCTAAATGAGTCCGAGTCGGTGTTGACCATCACGACGATCTGGCGGGCGCCGTCGGCGCTGTTGAACGCGTTGGTGTCGTAGCCGGGAACGTCGCCGTTGTGACCCCAGACGAGACTGCAGCGAAGGGGTTGACGATAGAGACCGAGCCCATAGAGCAGGTCGGGGTGGCCCGCGGCCCGCCCCTCCCGGACTTTCATCTCGTTTGTCAGGTGCGTTGGCAGGAGGCGGCCTTGCAAGAGCGCCCGGTAGAAGCGAGCGACGTCCGCCGGGCTGGAGACGATCCCGCCTGCCGCTCCAAACAGCGACGGTGAGATCTCGGTGATGTCGACAGGTGTCGGGCCGAGCACCTTCGTGTACCCGTGTGCGTGGCGGCCGGGGATCTTCGGCGTTGCCGGAAAGCTTGTGTGCTCGAGTCGGAGCGGCCGGAAGATCCGCGTCTTCAGCTCCTGGGCGAGCGGGTGCCCCGTCACTTTCTCGATCACCAGCCCGAGGACGACGTAGCCCGTGTTCGAGTAGCTCTGCTTCCCAGGGGCGCCCGGCGCGAACAGAGGCTTATGTTTGGTCGCCATCCGTACGATCTGAAGCGGCGTCCAGACGTGGTCGAGATGCCCCTGCAGATACGGCGCCAGGATTTGCTTGTCGCGCACGTAGTCGAAGAGGCCGCTTCTATGTGAGAGCAAGTGGCGAATCGTGATCGCGCTGCCGTTCGGTACAACCCCGGGCAGCCACTTCTCGGCGCTGTCGTCGAGCGAGAGCTTGCCCTCGGCCACCAACTGGAGGACGATCGTCGCGACGAACGTTTTTGTCACGCTGCCGATCCGGAACCGATCGCCGGCGCTCATCGGTCGTTTCGCCTTCAGGTCGTCGTAGCCGCGGGTGACGACCCTCGCATGGCCCTGATCACGAACGTAAATGGCGACGCCTGGCATACCGGCGTTCACGACCGCTTCCGCCGCGCGGCCGAGCCGCCCACCCGGCGAAGCCGACACCGCAGGTGCTGCCAGCAGGAGAAGCGCTGCGATCGCACCAATCGGGAGGAACGGCTCACGCTTCTCCTCAGACTTGGCGCTGCGGCTCGAAGTACACGCCCGAGTCGAACGTGTAGTACCCGGCCGCGAGCAGCGTGGTGACCACGGCGCGGCCTAGCACGCGCACCCCCCGGCGATCTTCGTCCTAGCTGTCCACATAGACGCCACCCTCTTGCGGCACGGACCGGCTGTGACGACGCGAGCATCTCGCAGATCGAGTGTTGTGTCAACTGGCGCCGGCGAGGAGGGGTGCGAGGGCGGGCCGGCGCGGGACGCGGTCGAGAACGATGCCCTAGACAGCTCCGGCCTTCGCATTCGCGGGTGCGCCGCTGCTGCGGTGGTTCGCGCTCACCGCAGCGGCGATCCGTGTGTTCAGCCGGAGCGTCGTCAAGTGACGCGTCTCCGTCCGAAACGCGGCGTACGCTCGGTCGTCGGATGAGGCGTCGCCGCAACCGGCAGGTCTACGTCTTCCGCGCGAAGCTCGTCGGTCTCACGAGCGTCAAGAGGAGAATCGGGGTCCGCAGCGACCAGACGCTGGCCGATCTCCACCTCGCGCTCCAGGACGCCTTCGGCTGGGACAACGACCATCTCTACGCGTTCTGGCTCGACGGCCGCTTCTGGTCGTTCGACGCGATCGAGTACAGCCATCCCGAGCACGCAAAGGCCCAGAACCCGAACGGGAAGCTCTGGGACATGCCCGAGACGAAGAGCGCCGACGCGGAGCGGCTCGAGACGCTCGAGCTCGCGCACGGCCAGAAGATCGCGTACTCGTTCGACTTCGGGGACGAGTGGCGGGTGGAGCTCACCGTCGCCGACATCGCTGCCGACGACGGTGGCCGCTACCCCGCCTTGCTCGAGTCGATCGGCAAGGCTCCGCCTCAGTACATCGACGAGGACCGGCTCACGGCGTGATGTTGTGGTTCGACCGGAAGACGTTCTCCGGGTCGTACCGCCGCTTCAGCTCCTTCAGCCGGTCGTAGTTCGGGCCGTAGGCGCCCCTGATCGCGTCGTCGCCCTGGTCGTCGGCCAGGTAGTTCAGCCACCGGCGCGCCGTCAGGAACTCGCCGAGCGCGGCGTGCGTCTCCCGCGTCCACGAGATGTTGGCCTCGTCGTCCGCGGGGTCGCTCCAGACCGTCGGGAGCACGAGGTTGAAGCCCGCCTCGCGGTGGGGCACCGCCGTGTCGGTGACGCCGACGCGGCAGACCGCGCCGTGGAAGCGCTCGAACAGGATCGTGCTCTGTGACGGGATGCTCGCGAAGCGCTCGATCGCGGTGTCGATGAGCCCGTCCGGCAGGCCTGTGGTGAAGCTCGAGAGCCAGTAGTTGCGGAGGCCCTTCGGGAACTGGGCATCGAGGATCGTGTTCATCACCCAGTAGGGCATCGGCCCGACCTCGACCATCAGCGGCGAGCCCCAGGTCTTGAAAGGCGCAAGATCGTGCTCGGCCTCGTCGGGCGTGCCCGTGTGGAAGACGAGCATGCCCGCGATCTTCGCGCCCGAGCCGTCCGGCGCATGCACGAGGGCGGCGAACACGGTGCAGTCGTCGGAGGCGTCCGCGATCGCGTCGCGATAGAAGCGGAACATCGCGCCCGCGGCGTCGACCGGATGGACGATCAGGCCGCCGGTGACCATCGAGAGCGGGTGGAGCCGGTACTCGAGCGAGGCGGCGATGCCGAAGTTGCCGCCGCCGCCGCGGAGCGCCCACATCAGGTCGGGATCGGACTGGTCGGTGACGTTCTTCACGCTGCCGTCGGCCATCACGAGCTCGACGCCGATCAGGTTGTCGGCCGCGAGGGCATGCTTGGCCATCAGCCACCCGAGACCGCCGCCGAGCGTGAGGCCTCCGACGCCGGTGGTCGAGATCACCCCGCCGGTCGTCGCGAGCCCGTGCACCGCGGCGGCCCGGTTGAAGTCGAGCCAGAGCGCCCCGCCCTGCGCCCGGGCGGTCTTCGCCGCGGGATCGACGTAGACCGAGCGCATCGGCGAGAGGTCGACCATCAGTGCGCCGTCCTGCACGGCGCGACCGGCGACGTTGTGCCCGCCGCCGCGGACCGAGATGTCGAGACCTTCCGCGCGCGCGAAGCTCACGGCGTCGATGATGTCCGCAGTGTTGGCGCAGCGTGCGATCAGCGCGGGGCGGCGGTCGACGGCGCCGTTGTGAACCGCGCGGGCCGCGTCGTAGCCGTCGTCGGCGGGGGCAAGGATGGTGCCGGAGAAATGGACACGGAGCTCTTCGAGCCGGGTCGACGTGTCTGCCGTCGTCGTCACGGGGGGCCTCCTCTTGGAGTCGGGTAAGCGGGGAGTCTATGGGCCCTTCGCTCCATTAGGCTTGTCGGTTCACTGCATGAACAACACCGCTGACCTCGCTCGGCTTCGGCTCGCCGAGCTTGTCGCCGCCCTCTCGCTCGGCGTCGATCTCGGCTTCGGGCAGCCGATGGAGCACGTGCTCCGCCAGTGCCTGATCGCGCTGCGGCTCGGCGAGCGGATCGGACTCGACGAGGACGAGCGCGCGGTCGTCTACTACACGGCGCTGCTCATCAACGTCGGCTGCCACTCGGACGCGCACGAGCAGGCGAAGTGGATGGGCGACGACATCGCGGCGAAGTCGACCAAGTACGACCACGAGTTCCGCAGCGTGCGGGCCGCCTTCACGGCCTTGCGGCTGATCGGCTCCGGCAACCCGCCGCTCCATCGGTTCAGGGTGGGCCTCGAGTTCGCGCTCTCGGGACACAGGGACCTGGACGGGATGATCGAGTCGCACGCGGCGCTGGCGCGCGCGCTCGGCGAGCAGCTCGGGCTGTCGGAGGCAACCCTCGAGGCGCTCGGCGCGGCGTACGAGCAGTGGGACGGACGCGGCTGGCCGGGCCGGCTCCGCGGAGCCGAGGTGCCGATCGCCTCGCGGCTCGCCCAGATCGGGGAGTTCGCGGAGGTCGCCTACCGCGTCGGCGGCGTCGACGCGGCCAAGGCGCTCGCGCGGGCGCGCGGCGGCAAGCAGTTCGACCCCGAGCTCGCGCGGCTGATCGAGGACGACGGCGAGCTGATCCTCGCCGACCTCGGCGACGTCGGGACCTGGGACGCCGTGATCGAGGCGGAGCCTGCGCTCGCGGTCGTGCTGACCGGCGACCGGATCGACGATGCGCTGCGGGCGGTCGCGAACTTCGTCGACCTGAAGTCGCCCTACACACTCGGGCACGCCGTGGCGGTGTCGGAGCTCGCGGCGGCCGCCGGCGACGGCGACGCGGTCACGCTGCGACGTGCCGGCCTCGTCCACGATCTCGGCCGGCTCGGCGTCTCGAACGCGATCTGGGACAAGCCGGGCCCGCTCGGCGCGGGCGAGTGGGAGCGCGTCCGGCTGCACCCGTACCTGACCGAGCGCATGCTCCAGCAGTCGCCGACCCTCGCCCCGCTCGGCGCGATCGCGGTGCAGCACCGTGAGCGGCTCGACGGCTCCGGATACCCGCGCGGGCTCTCGGGTGCCGCGATCTCACGCACCGCCCGGATCCTCGGTGCGGCCGACGCCTACCAGGCGATGCGCGAGCCCCGGCCCTACCGGGACCCCAGGCCGGCCGACGAGGCGGCACGCGAGCTGCGCTCGGAGGTCAAGGCCGGGCGGCTCGACGCCGACGCCGTCGAGGCCGTGCTCGGCGCCGCGGGCCACCGCGTTCCCCGCCGGCGCGAGGGGCCGGCCGGCCTGACCGCACGGGAGGTCGAGGTGCTGCGCCTGCTCGCGCGCGGGCTCTCGAACAAGCAGATCGCCACGCGGCTCGTGATCACCCCCAAGACGGTCGGGAACCACGTGGAGCACATCTACGCCAAGATCGGCGCCTCGACCCGCACCGGCGCGAGCCTCTTCGCGATGCACCACGGCTTGCTGCCCGAGGAGGAGATCGAGCCCGTGAAGATGAGGCGAATGCCTCATGACGGCGCGGCCGCTCGAACCTAGCCTGGGCTCATCCGAGCAAAGGAGGCGAGATGCCCAGCGTTTCCAGAGAGACCGCCATCGTCGAGGATCACGGCCCCGTCGTGGACCGCCACCAGGACGTCGGCGACACCACCATCTCGTTCGTCACCTTCAACGTGGATATGGACGGGACGCCGCTCCTCAAGGGCCTGCCGGACGACCAGTGCACGTGCGACCACTGGGGCTACGTCTTCAAGGGGAAGGTCACGTTCCGGTTTGCCGACCACGAGGAGACGTTCGGGGAAGGCGAGGCGTTCTACGTGCCGCCCGGCCACGTCCCGCTCGTCGCGGCCGGGACCGAGTACCTGCAGTTCAGCCCGGCGGAGAAGCTGAACGAGGTGTCCGAGACGATCGTCCGGAACGCCCGCGAGCTCCAGATGATCTAGCCGGTGCCCTGAGCGACGGCAGGACGGCGTCGACGATGCGCTCCGCAAGCCGCTCGTCGAGCCGTCCGCCGCTCAGGAGCAGCCGGTAGTACACGGGCCCGAACAGGAGCTCGTGGACGAGGTCTACGTCGAGGCCGGGGCGCAGCTCGCCGCGCTCGACGGCGCGGTCGAGAAGCCGGCGCACCTCCGACACGCGATAGCCGACGACCCGCTCGCGGAACGAGCGGCCGAGCGCCGGATCCGTCGCGAGGTCGGACGCGAGGCCCTGCATCACGCGTCCCATCAGCGTGGTGCCGAGGATCTGGACGGCCGTGTCGAGGAGCGCGATCAGCTCGGCGCGGATGTCGCCGAGGTCGGGCACCTCGACGATCTGCTCGACCATGTCGAGCAGCACCGCGAGCGCGAGCTCGTCCTTCGAGCGCCAGCGGCGGTAGATGGTCGTCTTGGCCACACCCGCTCGCGCAGCTACACCCTCGACGGTCAGGTGCTCGACGCCGCGCTCCGCGAGCAGCTCCCGCGTGGCGGCCAGAATCGCCGCGTCCGTACGCGCCTTTCGGATCCAAAACGACACGTAGCGTAGCGCGGAAGCGAAGGCTGTGCTACGGTCGAAGCGAAACGATACGGAGCGTAGTGACAAGACAAGGAGATGCGAATGACCGTATGGAGATTCTTCCGCAGCCTTGCCGGCATCGAGGCCGGCCGCTGGTGCCGCGTGTGCCGGGAGCCGATCGCGCGCAGCGACAGCTTCGGGCAGAGCGAGGGCGTCTGCGAGCCCTGCCGCCGCTAACCGGTCTGCTCTTCCGGCTGAAGCAAAGCGACCGTGGCGCCCTCGGCGGACTCGCCTTCCCGGCCGAGGACGAGCGGGTGGCGGTCGAGCTCCTCGCGGACGGCCGTGCGCAGCGCGCCGGTTCCGCGGCCGTGGATCACGCGCACCTGCGGTAGTCCGGCGAGCGCGGCCTCGTCGACGAAGGAGCGGACCGCCTCGCGCGCCTCCTGCGCGCGCGTGCCGCGGACGTCGAGCTCGTCGGAGACATCGGCGCGGGAGCTCGCGAGCACCCGGACGGGCTCGGGCGGTGCCTGAGGGGCGAGTGCGCGCGACGGGTTGAGCCGCGCGAGGGCGATCCGCACCCGCTGGCCGCCGGGCGCGACGATCTCGGCCTCGTCGCCGTCGATCGAGGCGATCGTGCCGCGCAGGCCGAGCCCGGCCGCCTCGACCGGGTCGCCCACCGCGAGCGGCGCGAGGACCGGCAGCGGCTCGTCGAGCGCCCGCAGCGCCCGCTCGGCGCCGGCCGCGCGCGTCGAGGCCTCGGTGAGGTGCCGGTCGCGGCTGCGCTCGGCGGCTGCGGCGTCGCCGGGGCCTGCGCGTTGCAGCTCGCGCTCACGCCGGCGGGCGACGCGGATCTCGTCGCGGAGCTTGCGCAGCTCCGCGCGCGCCTCCGTGAGGTCGCGCTCGGCCTCCGCGCGCGCCTGCTCACGCGCACGCGCCGAAGACGCCCGCACCTCCTCCAGCTGCGCCTCCAGCTCGCGGGCTCGCCGCTCGAGCTCCTCGGCGGCGCGTGCGGCCCGCGCCTGCTCGGCCGCCGCTGCCCGCCGGTCCTCCTGGGCGGCCCGCTCAGCTGCCTCGGCCTCGCCCAGCAGCTCCTCGATCCGAAGGCGCTCCGGGGCGACGCGGGCCCGGGCGTCCTCGACGATGCCTTCGTCCAGCCCGAGCCGCTCGGCGATCCGCAACGCGTGCGAGGCACCGGGGCGTCCGAGCAGGATCCGGTAGAGCGGCGCATGGGTCACCGGATCGAAGCCCGTCGCTGCATTCGCCGCGTCGTCGGTCGAGCTCGCCCACTCCTTCAGCTCGGGGTAGTGCGTCGTCACGACCGTGAGGCGCGCGGAGCGCGCGAGCGCCGCGAGCACGGCCTGGGCGAGCGCGGCTCCCTCGATCGGGTCGGTTCCCGAGGCGAGCTCGTCGACGAGCACGAGCGACTGCCTGGTGGCCGTCTCGAGGATTCCGACGAGGCTGCGGACGTGCGCCGAGAACGTCGAGAGGCTCATCTCGATCGACTGGCGGTCGCCGATCTCCGCGAGCAGCCGGTCGAAGAGCGGCAGCGTCGCCGTCTCCGCGGGCGGCCGCAGGCCCGCCTGGTGGAGGAGCGCCGCGAGCCCGAGCGTCTTCAGAGCGACCGTCTTGCCGCCGGTGTTCGGCCCGCTGATCACGAGGACGCGGAGGCCGTCGAGGTCGAGATCGATCGGAACGGCCGTCGCCGGGTCGAGCAGCGGGTGGCGGGCGGCGAGCAGCCGCACCTCGTCGGCGATCTCGACCGCCGCGCCGCGCCAGCCGCGCGAGAGCGTGGCGCAGGCGAGAACGAGATCGATCGCGCCCGCCGCCTCGACGAGCGCGACGACGGCGGCTGCGTGCGTCCCGACGGATTGGGAGAGCGCCCGCAGGATCCGCTCGACCTCGTCCCGCTCGGCGGCCGCGGCCTCGGAGCGGCGGTTGTTCAGCTCCACGAGCTCGAACGGCTCGACGAAGATCGTGTTTCCCGACGCGGAGACGTCGTGGACGATCCCGCGCGCATTCCTCGGGGCGTTCGCCTTCAGCGCCAGCACCGGACGTCCCGCGCGCTCGGTGATGAAGTCCTCCTGGAGGTACTCGCGCAGCGGTGCGGAGCGCGCGACCCGGCGAAGCTCCTCGACCGCGCGCTCCCGGCCGGTTCGCAGCTCCTTCCGGAGGCGCTGCAGCGCCGGCGAGGCCGTGTCGCGCAGGTCGCTTCCGTCCTCCTCGACGCTGCGCTCGATCTCGTCGGCGAGCGTGCGCAGCCCGGGGGCGATCGCCTCCGCCAGCTCGCGGAGGAGCGGTGCGTCCTCGGCGGCCTCGTCGAGGGCGGCGCGGGCGCGAAGCCCGGCCGAGACCGAGGCTGCGGCCGCCGCGAGCTCGGCCGTGCCGAGGAGGCCGCCGCGGGCGGCGAGGTCGGCCGCTGCTCGGACATCCGCGATCCCGGCGAGCGGCGGATCGGCCGAGCGCTCGATCAGCGCGATGCCCTCCGCCGTGAGCGCCTGCCGCCGTCTCACCTCGCCGTCGTCTGCGGAAGGGGTCAGCCGGCGGGCCAGCTCCTCGCCGTACGGGGTGGCGGTCGCCGCGGCGAGCCGCTCCAGGACTGCCGGAAACTCGAGCACCTCGAGCGCGCCCGTCTCCACCGGACCAGTGTAGGTCGAGGCCCCGAACGGTTCCCGGTTGCCCGGGGAGGCACGAGCAGGAGAGAATGCGCGCATGTGCTGCTTCCTGGCCGTCATCTTCTTCCTCGGGCCGCGCGTCGCGCTCGTGATCGAGTGGATCTTCGGCCAGCGGATCCAGCACGCGTTCGCGCACTGGTACGTGCCCCTGCTCGGGCTGATCTTCCTGCCGTGGACGACGCTCCTCTACACGATCGTCTGGAGCGTCGGCGGCGTCCACGGCGCCAACTGGATCGCCGTGGGGATCGGCGTCGTGCTCGACGTCATCACGTACGCCTCGCGCGCGTCGCAGAAGGCGTACCAGGCGCGCGGCGCGTTCTGAGGCGCGGCTGACGGCCGCCCGCTCGGGCATTGTCTCTGGCCGTGCCCGTGCTGACAGCCCCGCCGCTCGTCGCGGACGACGCGGCCCTGTTCACGCTCCCGGACGACGGCTATGCCCGCGTCGCGCTCGCGCACGAGCTGCGGCAGCCGCGCGTCGTTCCGTTCCTGCGCGAGGCAGACGGGTGGCGGCTGCAGCTGGCGCGACCGCCGGTCGACCGCCTCGAGTACCTGCTCGAGATCGACCACGGCGACGGGAACGTCGAGCGGCTGCCGGATCCGACGAACCCGCTCCGCGCGCCCGGGGCGTTCGGCGAGAAGTCGGTGATCGAGTTTCCGGGGTACACCGCTCCCGAATGGACCGCCGACGACGAATCCGCGGGCGGTGCGGTGCTCGAGACGAGCCTCCCGTCCCGTCTCCTCCGCACGTCGGTCGATGCGGCGATCTGGGCGGCGGCCGAGACCGACCCGAAGGCACCGCTGCCGCTTGTGCTCGTCCACGACGGGCCGGAGTACGCGCGCTACTCCCGGCTCCTGCGGCTCTTCGACCACCTGGTGGCGTTCGGCGAGGTGCCGCCGTTCCGGGCCGCGCTGCTGCCGCCGCCCCTCGACCGCAACGAGATGTACTCCGCGTCGCACCGCTACGCGCGCGTGCTCAGGGAGGAGTGGATCCCGGCGCTCCACGAGCTGGCGCCGTTTCCGGGCGCGCCGATCGGGATGGGCGCCAGCCTCGGCGCGCTCTCGCTCCTGCATGCCCAGTGGGAGCGACCGGGGCTCTTTCGCGGCCTGCTGCTGCAATCGGGCAGCTTCTTCCGGCGCCGCTACGACTCGCACGAGTCCGGCTTCGGCCGCTTCGCCCGCGTCGCCCGCTTCGTCTCGAGTGTCGCGGGCGGACGGAGCACCCCGGAGTCGATCCCGGTGACCATCACCTGCGGGACCGGCGAGGAGAACCTCGACAACAACCTCTTCATGGCCGCGACCTTGGCGGCACAAGGCTGGCACGTGCGCCTGGTGCAGCACCACGACGGCCACAACTGGATCTCGTGGCGCGATTCGCTCGTGCCGCACTTCGCGGAGCTCCTGTTGCGGGCATGAGGCGCGAGGACCGGGACGGCGTCCTCATGTACGGCCACTGGGGCCGGCCGGTGCTCGTCTTCCCCGCCCAGGAGGGGAACCGGTACGAGTGGGAGGACCGCGGAATGCTCGACGCCGTCGCGTGGCTCGTCGACGCGGGGCGCGTGAAGCTCTACTGCGTCGACTCGTGGGACTCGGGGACCTGGCACGACGGCCGGCTGCCGCTCGAGGAGCGGGCCCGCCGGCACCGCGGCTTCGAGGACTGGCTGCTCGGGCACGTCGTCCCGCTGATCCACGCCGACTGCGGCGGCTTCCAGGAGATCGTGACGGCCGGCGTCTCCTTCGGCGCGTACCACGCCGCGAACCTGGCGCTCCGCCACGCCGACCTCTTCCCGCTCGCGCTGTGCCTGTCCGGCGTGTACGACCTCTCGGTCATCGGCTGGGGCGAGCGCGGCGACGAGTTCTACTTCCAGAACCCCGCCGACTACGTCGCCGGCCTCGGCGGCGACCACCTCGACTGGCTGCGCTCGCGCGTGAGCCTGCTCCTCGTCGTCGGGCAGGGGGCGTGGGAGGACTCGACCGGCGCGCTCGAGTCGACGCGACGGTTCGCCGGCCTGCTCGGGTCGAAGGGGATCCGGCACGAGCTCGACGTGTGGGGGTATGACGTGCCCCACGACTGGCCCTCCTGGCGCGCGCAGATCGCGCATCATCTGCCTCGCTTTGCCTGAGGAACACCTGATCGGGCTCCTGCTCGGCACCGAGGACGACTGGCCCACGGCGTTCGAGGCCGTCGTCGCCGCGCTGCCCGCGGTGGAGTACGGCGGCGAGCGGCACGTCTTCCGGACGGAGCGGATCCTCAACGAGCCGTTCGACCTGCGCCAGAGGTCGCGCTACGAGGTCGTCATCGACCGGCTCGGCTGGTGGTACGACCTCGCGCGCGAGTGGATCAAGAAGTGCGCGCTGATGGACGAGGTGTACCTCCTCAACAACCCGTTCACGTTCCAGGCGATGGAGAAGCACTCCGCCTACTGCGCGATGATCCGGCTCGGCCTGAAGGTGCCGGAGACCTGGATGGTCCCGCACAAGCTGCCGGCGCCGATGTTCCGGCGCGAGTACATGGCGCCGAAGCTCGAGCACATGGCGGCGCGCTACAACGTGGCGTTCGATCTCGAGGAGGTCGCCGAGCGCGTCGGCTACCCGCTCTACATGAAGCCGTACGACGGCGGCCAGTGGGTCGGCGTCGACGCGGATCGCCGACGCGTCGGAGCTCCACGCCGTGTACGACGCCTCGGGCGAGCGGCTCATGCACCTGCAGGCCTCGGTCGAGGGGTTCGACGTCTTCGTGCGGACGCTCTCGATCGGCGCCGAGTCGATGGTGATGCACTTCGAGCCGGACGCGCCGATGCACGAGCGCTACGTCGTCGACCACGACTTCCTCTCGCCGGAGACGGGCTGGGAGGTCGTGACGATCTCGCGCCTCGTCAACGCGTTCTTCCGCTGGGAGTTCAACTCGTGCGAGACGCTCGTCCGCGGGACGGGCGTGTACCCGATCGACTACGCGAACGCCTCGCCCGACGTCGCGCTCACGAGCCTGCACTACTACTTCCCGTGGGCGATCGAGACGCTCGTCAAGTGGTGCCTCTTCTGCGTCGTCACCGGCCGCCGGATGGCGATCGACCTCGAGCAGCGCCGCTACTTCGAGACCGGCGACCGCGAGGACCTGAGCTACGACGAGAAGCTGCGCGCGTACCGGCAGCTCGTCGACGACTTCTTCGAGGTGCCGGCCTACGAGGAGTTCTGCGCCGCTGCGCTTCCGGCGCTGCGGGAGCTCGTGACCGGGTACTTCGCCGGCCCCGAGTTCGACCGGCTGCTCGTGGAGTCGGTGCGCGCGGTGTTCCCGGCGCACGAGCACGAGGCGATGGTCGCGCGGCATCGCACGCTGGTCGGAAGGTGGGTGCGCGAGCAGGCGTAGACGAGGCGTTCAGCGCCGGCACACACAGGAATCGACACGCCGCCGGTGAAAATGGCCGCGCTCCGGAACCGCCCACCCCTCCAAGGAGGCACCGATGTCAACGATGGACGTGATGCTCGAGGAGCAGGATGTCCTCGAGGCTGCTGCGAACCGATGGTGGCTGTTCCTCGTGACGGGGATCGGCTGGCTGATCTTTGCGCTGCTTGTCTTCCAGTGGGACTTCACCACCGTCTACGCCGTCTCGTACCTCTTCGGGATCGTCGCCCTCATGGCCGGCGTCAACGAGCTCTTCGCGATCTCGGTCTCGACCACCGGTTGGAAGATCGCCCACGCGATCCTCGGGGTGCTGTTCGCGATCGCCGGGATCTGGGCGCTCGTCCACCCGCACAACGCCTTCGCGACGATCGCCGGGCTGATCGGCTTCTTCTTCCTCTTCAAGGGCATCTTCGACGTGATCGCCGCGTTCGCCACGAAGGCGGTGTACGACCTCTGGTGGATCACGCTCGTCGTCGGAGTGCTCGAGATCCTGCTCGCCTTCTGGGTCGCCGGGGACTTCCGAGCGAAGGCGATCCTGCTCGTCGTCTACGTCGGCATCATCGGGCTCTCGCGCGGGATCACCGAGATCATCCTCGCCTTCAAGCTGAAGGGTCTGAAAGCCCGCGGGGTGTGACGAATGCGGTCAGGTCGGCGGTGCCCGGTGCGGCCGCTGCCCACGACGTCGTCAGCGTGAGCGTGGCGAGGGCCGCGGTCGGGAACTTCGGCCGCACCTCGTCACGCAGCGCGCCCGGCCGCGCGAGCGAGAGGGTCAGATCGTGCATCCCGGGGTCGTGCCCGATGAGCAGGACCGCGTCGAGATCCTCCGGGACGCGCGTGGAGGATCGTGAGCAGATCGGAGGCGCTCGCGCCGTAGAGCGCGTCGTCGACCCGGACCTCGGTGGCGCCGGAAAACGCCGGCGCGATGCCCTCGAGCGTCTCGCGCGTTCGCACCGCCGACGAGCAGAGAACGAGCGCCGGCGCGATGCGCTCTGCCCGAAGATGTGCCGCGATCAGCTTGCAGGCGCGGCGGCCGCGGCGCGCGAGTGGACGCTCGTGGTCGGGCAGCGCCGGATCGGCCCAGCTCGACTTGGCGTGGCGGAGGAGGTAGAGCGTCGGGGCCACGGTGCGGATGATCGCGGAAGCGCGCCACCGGTAGCGTCAGTCGATCGCCGCTGCCCTCGAAACCGCACCTGCCGGCCTGAGCGAGGCGGAGGCGGCACGCCGCTTGACGGCACGGGGCCCGCTCCCGCGCCCGCGCTCGAGCCGCTCCTACGGCAGCATCGTCCGCGCCAACACGCTGACGATCCCGAACGGGATCCTGCTCCTCTTCGGCGTCCTGACGATCGCATTCGGGTCGTGGAAGGACGCGCTCTTCCTCGGGATCCTGGTCGCCAACATCGCGATCGGGTCGTTCCAGGAGATCCGGTCGAAGCGCGCGCTCGACCGGCTCGCGGCGCTGGTCGCGCCCGAGGCAACGGTCCTGCGCGAGGGGCGCGATCGCCGGGTGCCGGTCGAGGACGTGGTGGTGGGCGACCTGCTGCGGCTCACTGCCGGCGACCAGGTGGTTGCGGACGGGACGGTGACGGCGGCGCAGACCCTCTCGCTCGACGAGGCCAACCTGACAGGCGAGTCGGAGCCTGTCGTCCGGGAGGCGGGCGAGCCCGTCTGGTCGGGCTCGTTCGTCGTCGAGGGCGCGGCCGTCTTCGAGGCGACGGCGGTCGGGCCGGATAGCCGTGCGGAGCGACTGACCGCGACGGCGCGTGCATTCCGGCACTCCCGCTCGCCGCTCGAGCGGGCCAACGACCGGCTGCTGCTGTGGCTGCTCGCCTTCTCGGTCCCGCTCGCCGCCGGGCTCGCGATCACGGCCTTCGCGCGGGTCGGAACCGCGGCGGACCGCGTGCAGCTGCTCACCGGCGGCATCGTGAACCTCGTCCCGGAGGGCCTGATCCTCCTGATCAGCCTCACCGCCGCGGTTTCCGCCTTCAAGGTCGCGCAGCGCGGCGTGCTCGCGCAGCAGCTGAACGCGGTCGAGTCCCTGGCGTCGGTGGACATCGTCTGCACCGACAAGACCGGCACGCTGACCGAACCGGCGCTGCGGGTGGCAGGACTCCTGCCCGCCGACGGGGAGGACGAGGCCACTCTGGCGCGGGCAGGCGCGGTGTACGCCGCGAGCAGCCCGTCCCGCAACCTGACCCTGCAGGCGATCGCGGATGCCCGGCTCGCCGACGTCGACGCGCGCCCCGTCGCGGGGCAGGTGCCGTTCTCGTCCCGCCGGCGCTGGAGCGCTCTCGACCTCGGCGACGAGCGTCTCGTGCTGGGAGCGCCGGAGCGGTTCGCGGATGCAGCCCCGGCCCTCGCCGAGCGGGCGCGCGCCGAGGCGAGCGAGGGCCGCCGCGTGCTGGCGCTCGGCGTGTTCGAGTCGGAGCTGCCCGCAGGGAATCCGGAGCCGCCGTTCCCGGAGGGTGTTCGGGCGCTCGGCCTTGTGGTGCTCGCGGAGCGCCTCCGGCCAAATGCGGCGGAGACGGTCGCCTTCTTCGGCGAGCAGAACGTCGATCTGAAGGTCCTCTCCGGCGACGCGCCTGCCACGGTGGGAGCGATCGCCCGCGATGCCGGTGTGCCGGGATCTGCGCCGGCGCTCGACGGCGAGGACCTGCCGTCCGAGCCGGCGGCGCTCCGCGAGGCGGTCCTCGCCGCGCCCGCCGTCGGGCGCATCGCGCCGGAGGGGAAGCGCGCGGTCGTGGACGCGCTGCAGGAGGCGGGACGCTACGTGGCGATGGTCGGAGACGGCGTCAACGACGTTCCGGCACTCAAGGAGGCGCGGCTCGCGATCGCGCAGGGCTCGGGGACGCAGATGGCGCGCTCGGTCTCGGATCTCGTGCTCGTGCGCGACGACTTCGCGGTCGTGCCCGGGATCGTGGCCGAGGGGCGCCAGATCCTGCGCAACATCCAGCGCGTCGCGCAGCTGTTCGTGACCAAGTCGGTGTTCGTCGCCTTCACGGGCCTGGCGGTCGCGATTCCCACCGCCACCTTCCCGCTGCTTCCGCGCCAGTTCACGATCGCCTCCACGGTCACGATCGGCATCCCCGCCTTCGTGCTGGCACTGGCGCCCAGCTCGGGCCCGTGGCGGGTCGACTCGTACCTCCGGGCGGTCGCGCGCTTCGCCGTCCCGGCAGGGCTCGCGATCGGGATCGGGATCACGGCCGGCTATCTCCTCGCGCGCTACGGCTTCGATCTCGGCCTCGCCCATTCGAGGACGGTCGCGACCGGGATCGTCGTCGCGAGCGGGCTCGCCGTCGTCATGCGGCTCGAGGCGCACGGCGGCAGGCGGCGGATCGCCGTCGCCGCCCTGTGCGGCGCGATGGCGCTGCTCTTCCTGCTCGCCCTCGCGATCCCGTTCCTGCGCAACTTCTACGAGCTCACGAAGCCGACCGGCGACGCCGTGGCGGCCTGGGCACTCGGGTCGGCGCTGGGCATCGGGGGAATGCTCGGCGTTCTACGGCTCCTCCGCGTCTGAGCTCGGCGCCCGGGCCGGTCCGGGCACGACTCCGAGCTGTTCGAGCATCGACAGCCTGTCGAACATCAGGTTGAACGAGGCGTGCTTGCCGTCGCGGAAGCGAAGGACCTGTGTGTAGGTGATCCTGACGGGGCGGCCGGTGGGCGGCACGTCTCCGGTCGGGGTGTGGAGGATGCCGTCGTGCGTGCCGGTGAAGGTTCCTTCCTCGACGGCGACGTCGTCGACGATGTGCAGCGCGTGCACGTCGACGTGCGCGTCGGGGAAGGCACCGAACCAGCCGGCAAAGAAACCGGCGCAGGCTTGCTTGCCCTCGCCGCGTATCCCGCCCGGCGCTTCGAAGACGACGTCGTCGGCGAGCACCTCCGCGAACCCGTCGGCGTCGTGGGCGTTGAAGGTGACCGTCCCTCGCTCGAATGCCTCGCGTACGTTCGTCACTGGATGCCTCCTTCGGTCGCTGGGATGCGGCCGTAGGGTCGCCGAGGCGGTCGGTCGTTCGCTAGAGGGTGACCACCCTGGTCTTTTCGTCCTCGAGCAGCTGGGCAAGCTGGCCGCGGCCTCGGACACCGAGCTTCAGGTAGGCGCGCGACAGGTGACCCTCGACGGTCTTCAGCGTGACGTAGAGCTCGTGGGCGATCTCACGGTTCGAGCGGCCTGCGGCCGCCAGCCGCACGATGCGCAGCTCGCTCGGCGTCAGCGCCTCGACGCCGGTGCGCCATGCTCGTCGCGGGCGGGCTCCGGCCGCCTTGAGCTCGTCGCGCACGCGAGCGGCGAGCGGGCGGGCGCCGCAGCGGGCAGCCAGGTCGAGCGCCTCGGAGAGCCACTCGCGGGAGGCCGCACGCTGTCCGGCACGGCGCAACGCGCCACCGAGCTCGGCCAGCGAGTGCGCACGCTCGAGCAGCGCCGGTGAGCTCCGGAGGACGGCCACGGATTCGGACAGGTACTCGAGCCCCGGGACACCGCCGCGGGCAAGCCCCGCCGCTCGTAGTGCGACCCCGAGTGCCCGCGCCGCTCCGAAGACCCGGATGTCGGCCAGCTCGGCCTCGGCCAGCTCACGCGCGCGCTCGAGCTCGCCCAGTCGCACGAGCGCCTGCGCCGCACCGGCGCGGGCGTGCAGGTACCCGACGTCCCGCATCTCGGTTCCCCAGTGCTCCACGCTGAACATGGAAACGCACGTCGCGAAGTCGGCCAGTGCCTCTGCCGGGCGCCCCTGGGCGAGCCGTAGACGGCCGCGGGCGGCCGGGATCAACACGGTCCCGACGCCCACCGGCCAGCCGTCCTGGGGCAGGAGCGCGAGCAGCGCCTCGGCCTCGTCGAGCTCGCCGGCCTCGACCGCGACGTCCGCGAGGACCGTCGCGGCGAACGGGAGGCCGGGCGCGAAGTCGCCCTCCTGCAGCACCCGGAGCGCCACGCGTGCGGCCGCGTCGGCCTCCGGCAGTGCACCGAGGCGCAGGTGGAGCAGGCCGAGGGTGCTGTAGGTGGCGACCAGGCCGCGCGCGCTTCCCGACTGCCGGGCCTCCGCCACCATCGGATCCAGCGTCGCCTGGACCGTCTCGAATTGCTCGGCGACGATCAGGCTCCACAGCAGCGCCGCCCGTGTGTCCCAGTTCTCCGTGGGGATCCCGGCGCCCGACAGGGCTTGCCCCAGCCGGACGCCGGCTTCCTCCGCCGGTCGGCCTCCGAGCACCATCGCCATCCCCTGCGCGGCGCCGAACGCTTCCGCCGTGCTCTCCGTGAGCGGTCGTGAGGAGAGACGCTCGAGGACGGGCCGGACGCGCGACGCGCAGCGCGCGTCGTGGAGGCCGCTGACGACGAGCTCCGCTTCGAGCCGGGCCGCGAGCAGCTCGTCGGCCTCACCGAGCTCGAGGAGCGCCCGTTCGATGACTTCGACCGCGTCCGTCCACCGGAACAGAGCGGCGTACGCCTCGGCCACCTCGAGGGCGACCACGGCGCGATCGCGCGGGTCCGCGCAGAGTCGTAGCGCCTCCTCCAACCGCGCGCACGCAGTCTCCCTTCCGGCGCTTGCCTCCGCCCGCGCGGTTTCGCGGAGGATCGCGACCCGTCGCGCTCGCGGGGGCGGCTCGGCTAGCGCACGGTTCAAGAGATCGGCCGCAGTCTGCGGCGCACCGCTTTCGCTTGCCGTCCGTGCGGCCTCGAGCAAGCGCTCCAGCACCCAGCGATCGCCCGCCGGCCTCACCCCCAGGAGGTGCGAGACAACCCGTCCGGCCGGCGCTCCCTCGGCGTGAAGCAGCCGCGCAGCGGCACGGTGGGCCGCGTCCCAGGCGTCGCTGTCGAGCGATGCCTCGAGCGCATCGCGGACGACCGGGTGGATGAACTGCACCGGACGATCGGCACTGAGCACCTCGAGATGGACGAGGCCGGCGGCGAGGCGTGCGGCCTCCAAGGGCTCGACGCCGGCGATTGCGGCGGCCGTGTGCAGCTCGCAGCCGTCACCGAGCACGGCGAACGCCTGCGCAAGAGCGAGCGCTGATGGACCGAGGCGGTGGACCCGCGCGACCACGCCCCGCGCGATTGCCCCGCGGCCGGCGACCAGCCGGGTGGCGGCGTCGCCCGACGACCCCTCGTCGAGGTCCACCGCGCGCAGCAGCTCGGTCACGTAGAGAGGATTCCCGCCGCTCGCCGTCCAGACCGCCTCGCAGAGCTCCGAGGCCGCACGGTCGCCGAGGGTCGCGCGCACGAACGTTGCGACAGCGCTCTCGCTCAACAACGCCGGGCGGACCACCGCCGAGGCCTCGTTGCGAAGCGCCAGGAGCGACGGGCTCGTCGCTGCGCGCTCACCGGGTCGAAGCGCAACCACCAACGGCAGCGCGAGCCCCTCCACTCGTGGTGCGAGGTAGGCCAGCCAGCGCAGTGACGGCGTATCCGCCCAATGCGCATCGTCGACCGCGACCAGCAGGGGAGCCGACGCCGCGAGATTGGACGCCAACCAGTACAAGCCGTGCAACACCGCGAACGACCGGTCAGACGCCGCCGCGACACCGCCGAGGAGGAGCGGGCGCACAGCGGCGGCGGGGCCGGCGACCAGCGCCTCGCGCTCCGAGGGCTCCGCATCGGCAAGGCGCCGCTCGAAGAGCTGCCGCACGACACCGAAGGCAAACTCCACCTCGAGCTCGGTTCCGCGTGCGCGCAGAACGCCGTAGCCGAGCTCCTCCGCGCGCCGGCATGCAACCTCCACCAGCGACGTCTTTCCGAGCCCTGCCCCACCCTCGATCAGGAGGATGCCGGCCCGGCGCTGGAGCAGCGCCTCGACCTCGGCCAGCTCGGGCTCACGCTCGAGCAGTCTCACGGGAATCAGTGTCATCGAAACCGAGGTCGACGGAGTTATGACTTCCCGACGCGCGGATCGTCGTGCGCCAGGGCGTCGCCGCCTCAGACGGCCACGGTGACCGGCGAGGTGGCGATCCAGAGTGCGGTGGAGAGGAAGACTGCGCAGCCGAGCGCGAGCATGGCGACGCGAATTCTCGGTGAGGACAGCCTGGTGCTCATGCCCGCGAAGAAGAGCACCGAGGCGAAGAGGACGACGCCCAGCACGTAGTTCGACGCGCGCTGGATGTCGAGTCGCGCCTTGGCGGCGTAGATCTCCGCCTCGGCGTCGAGGCGCTCGGATTCCGCTCGCGCTGCGAGCTTGTACTGGGGCATCGCGAACGGCGTGAGGGGGGCGTTCGGGTTCTTGAGCGGCCTCGTTGCGACCCAGGCGTTGACGGCCGGCCTGAACTCGTCCCGGAAGCGGTCGAAGTAGAAGTCGGTCAGCCGCGTCTGCTTCTGGGCGTAGGCGTTGATCCACTGGGTGAAGGTCGCGACGTCAACCTCCGTCTGCGTGTTCGCGAGTCCCGCCGCCTTCGCCGAGTCGATCCGCAGGGCGTTCGCGCGAGCGGTCGCCTTCGACTGTTCCCCGTTCCACCGCGTCGACTGGTAGCCGCTCCAGGCTGTGGCGACAGTGGCGAGCGCGAGCAGCAGCGCCGCTACGAGCTCCAGTCGGTTCCGCTCTGTTCCGAGGGCCGTCACGTCGGACCGGGATTGCCGAGCGCGTCGTACGAAAGGCGCATGTTCACCACCGTTTGCATTGTGGCCGCCCTTGGCGGGTCCCGTGACACCGAGACCCGCCGTGCAGCTTGACGTGCCTACGGATGGGCGTAGATCGTGTCGACCGAGAGCGGACTGGCGGAGCCGAACACCATGTCCTGGTAGAGCCAGTTGCCGGCGTGCCTGCGAAGCGTGCCGGCGTTGAAGAGATGGGTGACGACCGAACCTGCCGGAGCGGTCGCCGACTCGTCGGTGAGCGCGACGTCGTGGCACTCGAAGTAGAGGAACGCCGTGTCACCGTGGATGTCGATCACGTCCTTGAACGACGGGACGAGCGAGATGCGCTTGTGTGTCCATGAGCCGGAGCCGAGGAAGAAGGCCCTGATCGCGTCCGGGCCCGCAAGGGACAACGCGCCGAAGGTCGCCGTAGCGTCGCCTGTCCAGAGCGACATCATCAGGTCGATATCCTTGTCAGCGCGGCGTGTAGCGGGCGGACTCCGGAAGCGAAGAGCAGACCCATGAGCGGGGGATCGGCTTCGACGCGCGCTCAGCGGCGCTGGTCGAGGTGGCCCGCTTCGACCCCGTAGCAGTGTGCGACGAGTCCTGCGAGACGCCTTCGCGATCAAGCTGGGATGTTGGCCTGGGCAGTCGGAGCGACGAGCGCGAGAAGCGTCAGCGCGGTGGCGATTGCAGCGGGAACCTTCATTGGTGGACTCCTTCTTGTCTGGCGATCGCCCTGTGCGATCGCTTGACGAAAGAGACGCCTGGCCGGCAAGGGACCGGCCCAGTGGTCGGTAAAGATCGGGCACACGCGCCCTGCGGCCCGTCCGAGGCAGGTGTACGTTCGCGGCATGGAGTTCGGCGTTCTCGGCCCGCTCGCGGTTTGGGAGGACGGGCGGGAGGTCCCACTCGGTGCCCCGAAGCAGCGGGCGGTGCTTCTCCTGCTCCTCCTGCGCGCGAACGAGCTGGTGCCGACGACGACGCTCGTGGACGAGCTATGGGGGGAGCGGCCGCCGCCGCGGGCAGTGAAGGCCGTGCAGCTCTACATCTCGCAGCTGCGCAAGGTGCTCGGCCGGGGCCTGATCGAGACTCGCGCCGCCGGCTACCTCCTCCGTGTCGACCCCGCTGCGTTCGACCTGCAGAAGTTCGAGGGCCTCCTCGAGCGCGGCCGCACGATGCTCGCAACGGGCGCCGCCGGCGAGGCCTCGGGACTGCTCCGGGATGCGCTCGATCTCTGGCGCGGCCCGGCGCTTGCCGACTTCCGCTACGAGTCGTTCGCGCGCGCCGAGATCGCCCGTCTCGAGGAGCTGCGGCTGGTCGCGCTCACGTCGCGGCTCGAAGCCGACCTCGCACTCGGCCGTCATGCCGAGGTGGTGCCAGAGCTGGAAGCGCTGATCGAGGAGCAGCCGCTGCGCGAGAGCGTGCGCGGCCTGCTCATTCTCGCGCTCTATCGGGCGGGCCGGCAGGCTGACGCGCTCGCCGCCTACCACCAGGCGCGGGTGATGCTCGGGGACGAGCTCGGCCTCGAGCCGACCTCCGCGCTGCGGCGGCTCGAGAAGGCGATCCTCGTGCAGGACCCGTCGCTCGAGCTCGCGGTGCCCGCACCTTCGACGGACGGTCTTCCGACCGGCACGGTCACTTTCCTGTTCACGGATGTTGAAGGGTCGACCGAGCTCCTCGATCGGCTCGGGAGCGCCGAGTACGCGGCGCTGCTCACGGAGCACCGTCGGCTCCTGCGCGCTGTTTTCGCAGACGCGGGCGGCCGCGAGGTCGACACGCAGGGCGATGCGTTCTTCGTTGCCTTCGCGACGGCGGCCGGCGCGATCCAGGCGGCCGTGGGGGCACAACGCGAGCTCGCCGCGACGCAGCTCGGGGTCCGGATCGGGATCCACACCGGTGAGCCGTTCGTCGGGCCGACGGGCTATGTCGGGCTCGACGTGCCGCGCGCCGCGCGGATCTGCGCGGCCGCGCACGGCGGGCAGGTACTCGTCTCGCAATCGACGCGGGAGCTGGTCGAAGCCGAGCTGCCCGACGGGGTCGGGCTGCGCGATCTCGGCGAGCATCGCCTCAAAGATCTGACGAGGCCCCAGCGGCTCTCGCAGCTCTTGATCGACGGCCTGCGGAGCGAGTTTCCCTCCCTGCGCACGCTCGAGAACCGTCCGACGAACCTGCCCACCCAGCCCACCGCGCTCGTCGGGCGCGCCCGCGAGCTCGCCGCCGTTACCGAGCGGCTCCGGCGCGACGACGTGCACCTGCTCACCCTCACCGGCCCCGGCGGAGCGGGCAAGACGCGCCTCGGCCTTCAGGCTGCCGCGGAGCTCCTTGATGACTTCCCGCAGGGCGTCTACCTCGTCTCGCTTGCGCCGCTCGCCGACGCGGGCCTCGTCGTCCCGACGATCGCGCAGACACTCGGGCTCGAGGAGTCGGGCGCCGCGACGCTCGCCGAGAGCCTCGCCGCGTTCGTCGCCGAGCAGCGCCTCCTGCTCGTTCTCGACAATTTCGAGCACGTCATCGAGGAGGCGCCGACAGTCGCCGACCTGCTCGCCGCCGCGCCGCAAGTCAAGGTGTTGGTCACGAGCCGCATCCCGCTCCACCTCGCTGCCGAGCACGAGCTTCCGGTCCCGCCGTTAGGCCTGCCCGACCCGGAGCGCCTGCCTGAGTTCACTTCGCTGTCGCAGTACGAGGCGGTCGCGCTCTTCGTCGAGCGCGCCCAAGCTGTCAAAGCCGACTTCGAGGTGACCGCCGCGAACGCCCCGGCGCTCGCAGAACTGTGCGTGCGCCTCGATGGCCTCCCGCTGGCGATCGAGCTCGCCGCCGCCCGCGCCAAGCTCCTCTCGCCGCAAGCGCTGCTCAACCGGTTCGAGCAGCACCTCGACCTCCTCGCCGGTGGACCACGCGACCGCCCGGCCCGGCAGCAGACCCTGCGGGCGACGATCGACTGGAGCCACGAACTGCTCGGCCCGGAAGAGCAGACCCTCTTCGCGCGCCTCGCCGTCTTCGCCGGCGGCTGCACGCTCGATGCTGCCGAGGCCGTGTGCGGCAACAACGTCCTCGAAGGCCTCTCGACCCTCGTCGACGACAACCTCCTACGCCAGGAGGAACAGCCCGACGGCGAACCGCGCTTCACGATGCTCGAAACGATCCGCACCTACGCCCGCGAGCGCCTCCAGGCCGCCGGCGAGACCGACGAGATCAGGCGCCGCCACGCCGACTACTTCCTGGCCGTCGACGAACGGACGATCGTCGATCCGCGCTTCGGCGAGGTCGACTCGCTCCTACTCGAGCGCGACCTCGACAACTTCCGCGCCGCCCTCACCGATCTCAGCGCCCGCGACGAGCGGGAGTCGATCGTGCGGCTTGTCCACGAGCTGCGCTTCCTCTGGATGACCCGCGGCCACCTTCGCGAGGGCGCACGCTGGTGCGACGAGGCCGTCGAGCTGGCCGACGAGCTGCCGCCTCTGGCCCAGGCACGAGCATGGGAATGCGCGGCGTCATTCGCACTGCGCCTGGACCAAGTCGACCGCGCATCAGAGCTCTTCCGACGCGCGCTCGCAACCCGCCGAGGAAGCGAAGCGAGCGATGCCACCGAGGAGGCCTGGACGACCCGCATGCTTGCCCTCATCGCCGACAAGCGCGGCGAGTACGTCGAGGCGCACTCGCTGAACGAGCAGGCGGCTGCAGCGTTTCACGCGCTCGGGAACGCGAAGGGCCTCTCCGTCGTGCTCAGCGACCGGGCCCAGTCCGCGCTCAACCACGGAGAGCTCGCCCGCGCACGACCGCTTCTCGAGGAACGCCTCTTGAACGCGCGGCAGCTCGGCTTCCAAGAGCACATCGGGAGCAGCCTGTTCGACCTCGGCATCGTCGCCCTGCACGAGGGACATCACGACGACGCCGCGCCGTTGTTCGTGGAAAGTCTGGAAAGCGCAATCGGTCAGGGCGATCGCACCCTCGTCGCGCTGTCGCTGCGCGGCCTGGCCGCCTCCGCAGCCGGGCGAGGCGACCTCGAACAGGCCGCTCGCATCGCCGGCGCGGCAGAGACGATCGACGAGCAAACGGGATACCTGCTCGAGCCGTACGAGCGCAAGGCGTTCGCCGAGGCGATGCGCCCCGTCGCCCAGCGAGCCGACGAGCCGGCGATCGCGGCGGCCGCCGCCGCCGGCAGGGCGATGACCGAGTCCGCCGCCACTGCATATGCCCTCGCCACCGTCGCCGCGGACGCGCCACGCTGAGCGAGGACTCGCCTCGGCTGGATCGTTAGCAGGAGGGGCGCGATGCCACTCCTGCACGAGGGTGGACCAGGGCGTCCGGCTCGGTCAGCGGCGGAAGCGACCCGGTGGCAGTCCAGCCGGCCTCGGCGTCCCACGCCGGCGCTTCCGGAAAGAGTTCCTCGGCAGCCCGGACCCCCGTCTCGACGAGGATGCGCTCGCATTCGGGTGACACATGCGCAGGATTGCCGTGCCCGCGGCGGCTGTAGTCGGCTTCGTAGCCGCCGTGGGCGTACTCCGCGGCGGTTGCGAAGTAGGCGACAAGGCCGTTGGTGAAGCCCGCGTAGAGCGTTGGGCGGCCAGGGCTCCTCTCCTTGACCGCCATCCCGATCTCGGTGAAGACCTCACCGGGCCCGGAGACGATCACCCCGTCGCCGATCCGGACCGCGTGCACCGTGCCTTCGCGAAACGTGCAGGCGGACCCGTCCACGAGCATGCGCTCGACCTTTCGAGCCCAGCCGGCATGCCAGTAGGCGATTCGCGCTCCGCCACCGTCCCCTGCGGCCACTGCCGACTCGAGCTTCGGCTCCCATTCGGCACGCACGGCCCGGATCTCGTCGAGGCTCGGCAAGGGGAGCAAGGGGAAGCGCACCCGGCGGGCGGTCGCCGCGAGCCGCACCGGCTCCTGCTCCGCGACGGCACGCCGATAGGTGGAGATCTGCATGACCGAGCGCTCGCCCTTCCATTCCATCCGGCGGCGCCAGGCGAAGCGGCCCGCGAGCGAGTGCAGGGCCTCGAGACCGAGCCGGGTTCCCATGCTCGTGGCCTCCTCTTCGTCCTCGGTGAACGCGACCTTCGGCAACACGTTGCCGCCGGCACCCTGCAGGAAGACGGCTTCGCCGCCGGTGTTGCCACGGACGAACTCACGCATGGCACCCGGGAAGTCGGCCGAGTAGACGTACATGTCGAACCCGGTCGTGACGGGATGACAGCCAAAGCCGACCGCCGTTGCCACGACGCTCTCGTCGGGACGGCGGAACTGGAGCGAGGTGACCTGATTGTCGACGAGGTTGTCGGGGTTCCAGCCGAGAATCGTCTCGCCGGTCGGGGTTCGCTCGCGCCGGTTGACCGCCAGTTCGGCCTGCCCGACACCCCAGACGAGACGTGCCGGAGTCATGTCTTCGAACGCAAGCCGGCAGACCGAGACGATCGTGTCCTGGACGACGTCGGCAAAGCGCCGGATGCGCTCGTCCCGTTCGGGATGCGGCGGGCCGGCCAGCTCCCCGCCCCACGTGCCGCCGAGCACCGATAGATGGGTGTGGTTCCAGTTGAGCAGGATGCCGGCGGGGTCGGCGCCGGTCGTGGTCGCGACGCGCTCGAGAAGGATCGAGATCTCCGGCTCGCCGATTCCGACGATGTCGACCCCACACAGGACGACGCGCTCACCGGCCTGCTCGATCCCGATCGCCGAGGTCTCGAGAGGCAACTTTCCGTACCCCGTCGCGTCGTGCGCTTGCCGCACGAAGCCGATGAGCGGCAAGTCGAGGGGCGGGGCGAGCGGAAGGCGAGCGGCCCCGACAAGCAGCTGATCCATGGGACGCGACAGCGCCATCTAGACGATCGAGCCGGTGACGTCGACGGTGGACCCCGTCAGGAAGCTTGCATAGGGGCTCGCCGCGAATAGCGTCGTCAGCGCGACCTCACGCATCTCGGCCATGCGCCCGAGGAGGGCGCCGGTACGGACGCGCTCGTTCACCTCGCGCGAGAGGTGCGTCCGCATCTGCGACTCCATCGACGGCGGGGAGAGGGAGAGCACCCGGATGCCGAGCGGGCCGAACTCCTTGGCGACCGATTTCGTCACCGCGACAAGGCCCGCCTTCGACATCGCGTACGGGGCCACCCGGTCGACGCCGCCGTTGAACGCAGCGGTCGAGACCACGTTCACGATCGCCGCAGCAGGACTCTGCTCGAGGTAGGGGCGTGCGGCCTGCATGAGCAGCACAGGAGCGCGGAGGTTCACTCGCCATGCCTGCTCGAGCTCGTCCAGCGAGAGATCGGCGAAGTCGCGGCGCACGAGCACGGCGGCGTTGTTGATCAGAACGTCGAGGCCGCCGAGTGCCTCGGCGGCACGGCCCGGGAGCGACGAGCACGCCGCCGGATCTGCGAGGTCGGTCGCGATCCGGATCGCGGCATCAGGTAGCTCGGCTGCACCGAGGGACGGCTCCCTGCCGGTCGCGACGACCGATGCCCCCTGGCGAACCGCTTCCTCGACGAGCCCACGCCCCATCGCGCCAGCGGCACCGGTGACGAGCATCCGCAATCCCGAGACCCAGTCCACATCGGGCAGGGTGGGTGCCGGTCTCGCCTGCGGCCGGTCCGGCTCGACCGCCATCAGCTGACCTGGGTCGCGCCCCCGCGGGGCATGAGGCGCGGATCGAGAATGTCGCGGAGGCCGTCGCCGAGGAAGTTGAAGCCGAGGACGACGATCATGATCGCGGCGCCCGGGAAGATCGACATCCAGACGCTCTGATACACGTAGCCGCGAGCCTCGTTCAGCATGCTCCCCCACGACGCCTCCGGGAGTTGCGTGCCGAGACCGAGGAAGCTGAGCGCCGCCTCCGTCAGGATCGCCGTGCCGAGGTAGATCGTCGCCAGGACGATGAGGGGCGCAATGATGTTCGGGAGCACGTGCCGGAGCACGATCCTCCTGTGGCCGGCACCGACGGCACGCGCCGCCTCGATATACGGCAGGCTGGTCGTCTCGAGCACCGCACCGCGGACGACACGAGCGAAGATCGGCGCGATCGCGATCCCGATGGCGATCATCGCGTTCGTGCGTGAGGGGCCCAGTAGGCCGGCGACGACGATGGCGAGCACGAGGCTCGGGAAGGCGAACATGATGTCGACGACGCGCATCAAGAGCGCGTCGGGTGCTCCTCGTGCGTACCCGCAGAAGAGGCCCACGGCCGTGCCGAGCACGAAGGCGATCGAGACCGCGAGCAGCGAGACCTGCAGCGAGACCTGCGCGCCATGGATGATGCGCGCCAGCGTGTCGCGGCCGAGCTCGTCGGTGCCGAACGGATGGGCCCAGGTCGGTCCCTTCAGCGCCGGGTAGATCGTCGAGTTCGGATCGAGCGTCCAGATCTGGTCTCCGAGGAGCGCGACGAGGACCGTGAAGCCGATGATGCCGGCGCCGACGAGCCCGATCGGGTTCCGCCACCGGTGAGGCACCGCCACGCGCCGGGACGGCACCGAACGCCACGGGCTCGGGATCGCGCCGGACTCGTCGGGCGACGCGAGCTCGAGATCGGGTGGCTCGCTGACGAGGTCGTGCGCCTCGATGATCCCGTCGGGCTCCGTCATGACAGCGAGATCCGCCGGTCGATAACGCCGTAGAGCAGGTCGACGAGCAGGTTCATGACGATGACTACGAAGGCGATCAGCATCGTCGTGTCCTCGATCAGCGTGTAGTCGCGCGCCTTGATCGCCTGGAGGAGCGTGTAGCCGACCCCGGGGAGCCCGTAGATCGTCTCGACGATCGCGCTGCCCGCGATCAGGGTTGCGACCTGAAAGCCGACGATCGTGACGACGGGGATGAGCGCGTTGCGGAACGCGTGCCGGTACCTGATCCGGCGCGGGGTGAGCCCCTTGGCTCGAGCGGTCCGGACGTAGTCGAGTCCGAGCACCTCGAGCATCGTCGCGCGGACCATGCGCATCACGAGCGCGAGGGTGAACACCGAGATCGAGATCGCCGGGAGCAGGAACTGCAAGAGGTTCTGGCTGAGATCCTTCGACGGCGGGATGTACGACAGCGGCGGTACCCAGTGGAGGACGCGCGAGGTGAAGATCAGCAGGAGCGTTGCCAGCCAGAAGTTCGGGATGCTGAGTCCGATCAAGCCGCCGACGCGAGAGGCGTAGTCCGCGGAGCTGTTCGGCCGTCCCGCAGAGAGGATGCCGAGCGGGATCGCGAGGACGAGGGCGATCACGAGGCCGTAGACGACCAGCTCGGCCGTGATCGGGATCGCGCTCTGCAGCGTATGGGTCACGGGGATCGTGCTCACGAGGGAGTTGCCCATGTTCCCGGTGAGGAGCCCCTTGACCCAGTGCAGGTACTGCTGGACGTAGGACTGGTCGAGGCCGAGCTGGTGCTCCATCTGGTGTCGCTGCTCGGGCGAGAGGCTCTGCGTCCCCCCGGTGATGTAGTCGATCACGTCGCCAGGCATGAGCCTGACCATCAGGAAGATCACGATCGACGTCGCGATCAACGTCGGGATCGCGATCAGGATGCGGCGGGCGGCGTAGGTGGCCACTTGGGGTGCTGCTCCTACCGGCCCGACTCGACGAGCGGCTCGGACGCCGCGCGCGGGCCGTGCTGGCAGAGCCAGCACGCGGACTCCTGCTCGCCCACGGAGAAAAGACCGGGCTGCTCACTGCAGAGGTCGAACCTGTAGTCGCAGCGGGCCCGGAAGCGGCAGCCCGTCGGCATCGCATGGAGGCTCGGAACCTGACCGGCGATCGCGTGCAGCGCGTTCCCCGTGTAGCGCATGCCAAGGAGCGGGGTCGAGCGCATCAGGGCTTCCGTGTACGGGTGTTGTGGCGATGCGAACACTGCGCCGACCGGACCCGTCTCGACGATCTTCCCCGCATACATCACCGCGACGTCGTCCGCGACCTGCGCGACGACGCCGAGGTCGTGCGTGATCAGCAGGACCGCCATCGCGAACGTCTCACGGAGCTCCAGGATCAGCTCGAGGATCTGAGCCTGCACCGTCACGTCGAGCGCCGTCGTCGGCTCGTCGGCGATCAGGAGCTTCGGGTTACACGCGAGCGCCATCGCGATCATCACGCGCTGGCACATCCCGCCGGACAGCTGATGCGCGTAGTCGCGTAGCCGAGCCCTCGGCTCCGGGATGCCCACCAGGTCGAGCAGCTCCCCCGCCCGCGCGTTCGCTGCGCCCCGCGACATCCCCTCGTGCGCGCGGAGCGTCTCGACGATCTGCCAGCCGACCGGCAGCACCGGGTTCAGGGAGCGGCTCGGCTCCTGGAAGATCATGGCCATCTCGCTGCCCCTGATCCGCCGGAGCTCGGCGTCTTCGAGGCCGACCAGGTCGCGCCCCTGGAAGACGATGCGCGAGCCGGGCTCCACGCGCCCCGCCGAGTCGAGCAACCCCATCACCGAGAGCGCCGTCACCGTCTTGCCGCTTCCGGACTCGCCCACCAGGCCGAGCGTTCTCGCGGCGTCGAGGGACAAGCTGACGTCGTCGACCGCCCGAACCGGGCCCAGCTCCGTCGCAAAGGACGTCCTCAGGTGCTCGATACGGAGAAGTGAGTCGCTCATCGCAGTCTTCATCGTCCGGGCGCGACGGCCCGCCCGTCGACCGCCATCTCTAGCAAAGGATGCCAGACCCCGGTATCGTTTTCAGCCCACGCCCCCGGTAACGATTGCAGCGATCGTCAACCCCCGTACGTCTGGAGGCAACAATGGAAGAGGAGGATACGACGTCTGCCGGCGAGAGCACGCTCTCTCGTCGTGACGTCCTCGTTCGTGGCGGCCAGCTGGCGGCCGGCCTTGCAGGTGCCGGAGCGCTTGTCGGAACGGCGAGGGCATCGTCTCGGCGGATTCTGAAGACCGTCCCGACGGGCGGCACCGTCACGTGGGCGATCAATCAGGACCCGACTGCACTCGCGCCGTGGGGAGTCCTGCTCGAAGCGTCCCACTGGGGCAGCGAGTTCATGTACGACTCACTGCTCGGCTGGGACCTCCACACGAACCAGGTTCCCGCTCTCGCGGAGTCGTGGACGGTGAAGGACCCCCGGACGGTCGAATTCACCCTCCGCAAGGGCGTCATGTTCCACAACGGCCAGGAGATGACCTCGGCGGACGTCGTCTACTCGATCCAGCAGCAGATGAACCCGCCTGCACCTGGGAGCACGGGCACCCTCTCGTTCTTCCCGGCCATCGTCGGCGTGAGCCCAGTGAGCAAGTACGTCGTCCAGGTCAAGCTCGCCCATCCCGACGCGAGCCTCTTCGGCTGGTTCGCGTGGAGCCGCTGGTCGTCGATCGCGCCGAACAACATGTACAGCCAGCTCAATCCGGTCACGCAGGGGATCGGCACCGGGCCGTTCAAGCTCGTCGAGTACGTCCCGAACGATCACGTCACCTACCAGAAGTGGGGCCAGTTCTGGAAGAAGGGGCTGCCCTACCTCGACGGGATCACGCTCAAGGTCATCTCGGACGAGCAGACCGCGATCGCGGCGCTCCAGGCCGGCGCTCTCGACGGCGCAACCGTCTCGGCGGCGAACGCACAGGCCCTGAACGGCAACCCGAAGGTGACGGTGCTCAAGGGCCAGACCGCGGGCTTCTACGAGCTGCAGTTCACCGTCAAGGCGGGTCAGAACAAACCGTGGGCCGACAAGCGTGTTCGCCAGGCGATCAACATGGCGATCAACCGCGACGACATGATCCAGAAGGTCCTCGCTGGGCAGGGGCAGTACTCAGGCCATGTGCCGCCTGCGTACGGACAGTGGCCCCTTTCGCAGACCGACCTCAAGACGTACCAGAAGTACAACCTCGCTGGGGCGCAGGCGCTGATGAAGCAGGCCGGCTTCTCGAGCGGCTTCCCGGCCACGATGCACGTCGTCGGGACGGTTGCGACGTTCACGCAGATCGCCCAGCTGCTCCAGAGCTACGTGAAGCAGATCGGCATCGACCTGACGCTCCAGGCCGAGGACGGCGCGACGTTCTCGAAGGCCTACTCCACCGGCGACTTCGACTGGCTGCTGAACCAGCGCGGCATCCGCGGCGACATCCACGGGTTCGTCAGCGAGTTCAACCCCGGAACCTCGCCGAACTACAACCTCTGGTTCAGCGGCTACAAGAACATCCAGATGTGGCGGCTGGTCGGCAACGGGCAGATCACGCTCGATCCGAAGAAACGGCTGCCGATGTACACGAAGCTCCAGCAGATCCTGCTCACGGAGCTGCTGGAGATTCCGCTGATGGTGCCCTACAAGTACCAGGTGGTGAGCAAGCGCCTGAAGAACATGTACGTCGCCTACAGCGACTTCAACACGGGCCTGAGGACGGCCTACATCGTGTCGTGACGACGGCGGCGCGCCGGCCGGGGCGCGCCGCCGTGACCGGCAGGGCCTCGGGACGAGCTCCCGGGGCCCCGCCGCCGGCCACCGCCAACGAGGAGGATGCCGATGACCGAGCTCGTCGTTCCGGAGCCGGGCTTCGCCGGCTCGATCGGCGTCGCCCGCCGTGTGATCACACCGCCACTCGCGGTCCCGGTGCGCTCCTGGGGGCCGGCGACCGACGACTTCGCGACGGGGATCCATCGGCCCATGACGCTGACCGCGATCTCGTTCGTGGAGGACGGCGAACAGCCGCTGGTGCTCGTCGCCGCCGATCTCGGCTGGTTCAAGAGCCCCGAGGACGAGGCGAACGTTCGCGAAGGCGTGCTCGACGCGGCGGGAGGGGACGCGACGCGGGTGCTCGTCAACCTCAGCCACACGCACGCGGGCCCGTCCGGCTCGCTCACCGACGGCGACGAGGCGACCCGGCGCTATCTGCACGCGGTGCGCGCCGCGGCCGGTGAGGCGGCACGCGAGGCGAACGCGAGTGCCGGACCGGCGACCCTTTCGTGCACCGTCGGTCGCTGCGACCTCGCCGCGAACCGCGACCTCGACGACGACGGACGCTACGTCGTCGGCTTCAACCCCGATGCGACGGCCGACGACACGGTCGTCGTGGGCCGCATCGTCCGCACCGACGGGACGCTGCTCGCGGTGCTCGTGAACTACGCCTGCCACCCGACGACGCTCGCCTGGCAAAACCGGCTCGTCTCGCCCGACTTCGTGGGCGCGGCCCGCGAGGTGGTCGAGCGCGCTCTGCCCGGCACGCTCTGCGCCTTCCTCCAGGGCGCCGCCGGCGAGCTCGGCCCCCGTCATCAGTACGTCGGCGACACCGGCGTCGCCGACCGGCACGGCCGCTGCCTCGGTTACTCCGTGATGTCGGCCCTCGAACGGATGGCCCCGCCGGGCTCGGCACTCACCTACAAGGGCCTCGTCGAGTCGGGCGCTGCGCTCGGCATGTGGGAGCCGTTGCCGTACGAGCCGCCGGGTGGGATCGAGGCGCTCACCGTCGAGGTCGAGCTCCCGCTCCGGCGGATGGCAACGATCGAGGAGCTCGAGCAGGAGTGGGCGGGGATCGACCCCGTCAGCCTCGAGGAGCGCCTGCGCCGCGCGCGCCGCGTCCGCTCCTACTACGACGGCCGCGACCCCTACCCGTTCCCGGTCTGGATCTGGCGGCTCGGCGAATGCATCGTGGTCGGCGTCCCGGGGGAGCCGTACTCGCTGCTCCAGACCGAGCTGCGCGCGCGCCATCCAAGCCGCGCCGTCTTCGTCCTCGGTGTCACGAACGCGGAGATGTCGGCGTACCTGCCCGTGGAGGGCGCCTACGGCCACGACGTCTATCAGGCGTGGCAGACGCCGTACGAGCGCGGGTGCCTCGAGCGCGTCCTCGAGGTTGTCGACGAGGCCGTCGGGCGGCTGTCGGGGGCACGACCGCCTGCGTGACCGACGCCGTCGTGTCGGTCGAGTCCTCGACCGTCGTCCTGCCGTTGCCGCAGGCGTTGCAGGTCGGGTCGATGACGATCGCGGCGCGCGAGTACGCAACCGTTCGTCTCACCACCGAGTCGGGGCTCGTCGGCAAGGCCTACTGCCTGACGCGGAACGCCCCGGTCGCAGAGGCGGTCGAGCGGCTGTTCGCGCCGTGGGTCTCCGGCGAAGATGCTTCGGACATCGCGGGGCTGCGGGTGCGGTGCCTGCGTGCGAACGTGATGATCGCCCGCACGGGCCTCGCGGTGCGCGCGCTGGGACTCGTCGACGTCGCGCTCTGGGACGTCGCTGCTCAGCGTGAGGGTGTGCCGCTCCATCGGCTGCTCGGCCGGGAGGCGACACCGCCCGAGACGATGATGATCGCCGCGTATCCCTCCGCGGGCAGGTCGTCCGAGGCGCTCGCCGCCGACGTGGCGGCTTATGCGGCGCAGGGCTACCGGCTGCTGAAGATCGCGCGCAGCGGCGACGTGGAGCTGATGCGGCGCTGGCTCGACGAGCTCGCGGCAGCCCTGCCGGACTCTGCCCGGATCGTCGTCGACGGCGCGTGCGTCTGGCCCGACGCCGACGAGGCGCTGCACGAGACGGCGAAGTGGGGAGAGGCTGCGCTGGCGTGGCTCGAGGATCCGCTCGTTCCGGAGGACGTCGCGGGCCTCGGCCGGCTGCGGCGGGAGGGGCGCTACCCGCTCGGCGCGGGCGACGATCTGTCCGAGCGGCTCACCGTGGAGTTGCTGCTCGATGCCGGCGTGCTGGACGTGCTTCGCATCGACACGGTGGCGATCGGCGGCGTCACGGCGGCGCTCGAGCTCCTCGCGCGCGCGGCGGCAGCGGGGGTGACCGTCTCCTTCCACGTGTTCCCGGAGCTCAACGTCCACCTGGCCGCGGTCACCCCGGGTGCCGTCGTCGAGACGTTCGACCCGGCGATCCCGGGCGGGAATCCGTACGATCCCGCCCACCTCCTCAGCTCTGGCCGGCTCGCCGTCACCGACGGTGTGGCTGCGCCCCCGACCGCCCCCGGGATCGGATTCGACCTGCTCGAGTCCACGCGATGAAGATCACCGCCGTCGAGACCCACGTCTGCAACGCCCGGATGCGGAACTGGATCTTCGTCCGCGTGCTGACGGACGAGCCCGGGCTGTACGGCTGGGGCGAGGCAACGCTCGAATGGCACACGGATGCCGTCGTCGGTGCAGTGAAGGACATCGAAGGCCTCCTCGTCGGCGAGGACCCGGCGCGGATCGAGCACCTCTGGCAGACGATGTTCCGGCAGCACTTCTGGCACGGCAACGGCCTTGTGCGGGCGACCGCGATCAGCGGGATCGACCTGGCCCTCTGGGACATTCTCGGCAAGGCGCTCGGCGTGCCGTGCCACAGGCTCTGGGGCGGGGCCGTGCGGGACTACGTCCGCCTCTACGGCCATCTCGGCGGCGGCGAGATGCGCTCGTTCTACGAGACGTCGGATGCGGAGCGGTTCGCCGAGCTCGCACGCGAGCTCGTCGACCGCGGCTTCACGGCGCTGAAGGCGATGGCGGTGCCGCCGACGATGCCGCTCGAGGGGATCGCGCCGGTGCGAGAGGCGGTCGCCAACGTCGAGGCAATCCGGTCGGCCGTCGGGGACGAGGTCGACGTGATGGTCGACTGCCATGCTCGGCCGAGCCCGCGCATGGGCCA
Source organism: uncultured Actinomycetes bacterium (assembly GCA_963792135.1). GTDB lineage: Bacteria > Actinomycetota > Thermoleophilia > Gaiellales > Gaiellaceae > PALSA-600. The sequence goes on from CAWBVD010000014.1 coordinate 56,935, forward strand.
CCGCTTCGCCGCCGCGCTCGAGCCGTACGGCCTCTACTTCCTCGAGGAGCCGTGCTGGCCGGAACGCGTGGAGGAGCTCGCCGCGATCCAGCGCTCCGTCGTGACGCCGATCGCGACGGGGGAGCGCCTCGTGGGCGCCGGCGCCTTCGCCCGGCTGCTCGAGGCGCAGGCCTGCAGCGTGATCCAGCCGGACCTGACCCACTGCGGCGGTCTGACCGAGGCGCGCCGGATCGCCGCGCTCGCCGAGGTCCATCGCGTCGCGATGGCCCCACACAACCCGCAGGGGCCCGTCAGCACCGCCGCATCGATCGAATTCGGGCTCGCTACGCCCTCGTACATCATCTGCGAGGCGGTGACCGACGACGTGTCCTGGCGCCAGGACGTCGTGCAGGACGCCCATCCGGTGGAGCGTGACGGTATGCGCGTGTACGCGAGCGACCGGCCAGGGCTCGGTGTCGAGGTCGACCTGGACGAGGTCGCGCGTCATCCGTATGAGCCGGAGGTGCTGCAGCGGGTCTTCTACGCCGACGGAAGCGTCGGCGACTGGTGACGACGGCGGGACGCTTGACACTGGTCAGGCCAACGCACTAGATTCCTGGAATCCTTTCCAGCTGCCGCGCAGCTGCAATTCGAAGCATGACGCGAGGTGGCTCGAGGGCGAGATCACACTCCCAAGGAGGTTCGAGTTGAAAGGGAAACGGTTCATGGCGGTCGCGACGGCTTTCGTCGGCGCCGCAGTGGTGGTCGCGTGGGCCTCGGGGGCGATCGCCGGCTTCACGCCGGGCGCGACCGTGGCGACGGGCGACGTCACCGCGAAGGCGCCGTGGTACGTCTGGAACCCGAAGACGTGCACGTTCAACGTCACGTTGAAGCACCCTGCGACCTACAGGGCGACGCTGAAGAAGATCCCGGGCTTCACGCTCGCGTACCTGCCGGAGGCGACGGGCAACCCGTTCGACGACGCCCTCAACGCTGCGACGAAGTCCGCCGCTGTCAAGGCCGGGCTCAAGTTCTACCAGTTCTCGAATGCGTACCCGAGCACGTCGAAGCCGCTCGAGGCAGTCGGCGAGGCGGCGACCGTCAAGGCCTCGTCGGTGATCGAGGCGAACGTCGTTCCCTCCCAGTACCCGGCGATCCAGGCCGCGTTCAAGAAGGCCTGCATCCCGTGGCTGAACGAATACAACGTCCCGGGCTCGAAGCAGATCCCGGTGTTCCAGACCGACAACCTGCTCACCGGCATCGGCATGGCAAAGGCCGCCGTGCCGATCATGAAGTCGCGCGGGTGGGTACCCGCCGAGACCTACATCGTCACGTGCGCCGACCCGAGCGTCGGCCAGAATCCTGGCGGCGTCTACGACATCGACAAGGGCTACCGCGAGACTGTCGCGAAGCTCTTCCCCGGCTCGCACGTTGCGACGCCAGATCTCTCGTGCTCGTTCTCGAAGGGGGTCGACGGGGCTCGAGCCACGATGGCCGACTGGCTGACCGCGCACCCGCAAGCGAAGTACGTCACCGCCGTCACGCACATCGACAGTGTCTACTCGCTCGGCCTTGCGAACGCGCTGCGCGACGCCGGCTACGGCGACCGCGGGCTCGTCGCGGGTCGGGGCGGTGACTCCGGCTACATCAAGTCGATCGCGAGCGGCGACCCGATCGTCGCGGTCGACGGGAATCCGGTGTTCACGGCTTGGGGCGTGCCGATCGTCGCGATGGCGGAGGACGTGGCGCTCGGGAACCCGGTGCCGGCACTCGTCTCGCCGCAGGTCGTGATCGTCACGAAGGCGAACGCGTCGAAGTACACGCATTGACCCGAAGGCACGACGAGACGGCGGCGGCTCCACGGTGACGGTCACCCCGGAGACACCGGAGGCGCAGGAACTGGGAGGCGGCGTCGGCGACGACGCCGCCTCCCACGGGTCCCGCTGGCGCCGGCTGGCGCTGAGCCACAGCTTCGAGTGGCTGAGCGCAGCGGGACTCGCCGTCGCCCTCGTCGTCCTCATGGTCGTCATCTCGACGCAGACACCGTTCTTCTTCACGCAAGGCAACTTCATCAACGTCGGCCGCGCCGCGGCGGGGACCGGCATCGTCGCGGCCGCGATGACGCTCGTGCTCGTCTGCGCCGAGCTCGACCTCTCTGTCGGGGCAGTGATAGCGCTAGGGGGCATCGCAGCCGCCAAGGTGCTGAACGCCGGCTACCCGGGCGAGCTCGCGATCGCGACGGGGCTCGCCGTCGGCGTCTGCGCGGGCGCGGTCAACGCCGGCTTGATCGTGGGGCTCGGCGTGAACGCGCTGATCTGCACCATCGGCACGCAGTTCGCCTTCCGCGGTCTCGCCTACATCTGGACGAACGGGAATTCACTCAACGCGTACGGCTACTCCGGTTTTGCGTACCTCGGCCAGGGCAAGATCGGGTCGATCTACTTCTCCACGATCCTGACGCTGCTCGTGTTCCTCGTCCTCGGCCTCGTGCTCGCAAAAACGAGATACGGGAGCCACATCTACGCGATCGGCGGCGACCGACTCGCTTCGAAGCGCGTGGGCATCCGTACCGGCCGAGTCCGCGCGTCGGTCTACGTCCTCTCCGGTGCGGCGGCGGCCCTCGGGGGTCTCGTCGTCACCTCCGCGAACGGCTCGGCGTCGCCACAGGCTGGTCTCGGCGACGAGCTCCTGATCATCAGCGCGGTGATCATCGGCGGCACCGCACTCGTCGGCGGGCGCGGCAACCTGATCGGGACCTTCCTCGGAGTGGCATTCCTCGCGGTGCTGCAGAACGGCATGGACCTCGTCGGTCTCCAGGCCTACTGGCAGATCTTCATCGAGGGCGTCGTGCTGATCATCGCCGTCACGATCGACGAATACTTCCGTCGCCGGAGGCAGCGAGAGGAATGAACGGAGCGCCCTCCTCCTCCGCGTCGGAACGCGGCGAGGTCGTCGTCCGCGCGGTCGGGCTGCGCAAGCGCTACGGCACGATCACCGCCGTCGACGACGTCGACATCGAGATTCGCGCGGGCGAGATCACCGCGGTCGTCGGCGATAACGGGGCCGGAAAGTCGACGCTGGTGAAGATGCTGTGCGGGGCTGTCCGGCCGGACGCGGGCGAGATCTACATCGGCGAGGAGCGCGTCGTCCTCCGTACGCCGCTCGCCGCGCGCGAGCGCGGCGTCGAGACGGTGTTCCAGGATCTCGCCCTCGCGCCGAACCGCGATGTCGTCGCGAACCTGTTTCTCGGCCGGGAGACGGTGCGGCAGGGCGTCTGGCGGCCGCTCGGCATCCTCGACCGCGCCGGGATGCGGCGGCAGGCGCGCGAGCAGCTCGCCTCGCTCCAGGTGAACGTGCCGCGGCTGACGGGGCTGCCGATCGCCCATCTCTCGGGTGGTCAGCGGCAGGCCGTCGCGGTCGCGCGCGCAGCGTTCTGGGCCAAGCGGGCGATGCTGATGGACGAGCCGACGGCGGCGCTCGGGATCCGCGAGGCAACGCAGGTGCTCAAGCTCGCGCGCTCCGTGGCAGACCGCGGGCTCGCGGTCGTCGTGATCAGCCACATCCTCCCGCACGTGATGGAGCTCGCCGACAGAATCATCGTCATGCGGCACGGCAGGAAGGTGGCGGAGATGAGCGAGGACATCTCGAGTGAGCGGCTCGTCCGTTTGATCGTCGGGATCGACGCCGAGGACGTCGTCAGCCCCGAGCAGCGGCATCACCGTCCGGAGTAGAGCGTCTTGGTGATCATGCGGCAGCCTCCAGCACGGTGTAGTCGAGAGTGACGCCGAGGCCCGGCCGCTCCGACAGCGTGACGCGCCCAGCCTCGGCGCGCGGCTCGTCGGGGAACGCGACCCAGAAGATCTGATCCTCGTCGGCGGCGTCGGGAGTGGCCGGGGGAGGCATGTACTCGAGGATCGGCGTCGCGAGGCTCGTGATCGCGAGATGCGCATTGTGCGCGAAGCCGAGGTGGGGGACGACGTCGAGGCTGAAGGTCTCGCCGAGCGCCCATACCCGCCGGGCCTCGGTGATGCCGCCGAGCCGATTCACGTCCGGCTGCAGCACGTCGACGGCGCCCGAGGTGACGAGCTCGCGAAACCCGTAGCGCGTCGCCTCGTGCTCGCCGGCGGCGACGGGCGTCGAGACGGAGGCGCGGACGCGCGCAAGACCGGCCACATCGTCGGGGATCACGGGCTCCTCGATCCAGCGGAGGTGGAGCCCCGCATCCTCGAGCGCCCGGATGCAGCGCACCGCGTAGCCGACGTCCCAGCTCATGTACGCGTCGGCCATTACGTCCACGCCTGGCCCGACCGCCTCGACGACGGTGCGGACGAGCTGGACGTTCCTCGCCATCCCCTCACGGCCGTCGAGCGGCCCGTAGGGGAGCCGCTGCTTGACCGCGCGGAAGCCTTGCTCGACCCACGACGACGCCTCCGCGGCGAGGGCGTCGAGATCCTCGTTGGCGTAGAGCCAGCTCGCGTAGGCCGGCAAGGAGGGGCGGAGAGGCCCGCCCAGCAGCGTGTACACGGGCACGCCGAGCTGCTTCCCGAGCAGGTCCCAGAGCGCGATGTCGACCGCGCTGATCGCGTGCAGCACGACTCCGCGCCGCCCTATGTTGAGCGTGGAGCGATACATCAGCTCCCAGACGTGCCCCACCTCCGCGGGCGCTCGGCCCGTGACGAGCGGCTCGAGCTGGCGGACGATCTCGACCGCGGCCGGGTTGCCGAACCCCGCCGTCCCGATGCCGACGCGCCCCTCCGCGTCCTCGAGCTCGACGACGACGAGCCACGTGCGCGCCGGCTGGAGCCCGGCGGCGGTGGCGCCGCGCGGGTCGACGAAGCCCTCGACGGAGGTGAGCGGGGTGCCGACGGGGCGGCCGCGCCCCTTGGGAGCGGTAGCACGGCGCGGGGAAACCGTCGAGACCCGGACGCGCGCGACCGGAGCGCTCACGGGCGAGCGGCGCTCACTGGGCGGCGATCGGGGTCGAGGCCATCGAGCCCGATCTTACGGCGCCTTGAAGTCCAGCCACAAGTCACGATCCCGACTTGACTCACTGGTCTGACAAAGGGAGAATGCGCGCATGTCCGATACCTCGCTCACCACCGCCCAGGACTCCGACCTACGGGAGCTCACGCGCCACGTGATGGTCGATTTCAACCAGATGAAGACCTTCTCCTCCGCACCCCTGATCATGGTGGAGGGCGACGGAATCACGCTGACCGACGACCGAGGGCGCCGCTACATCGACGGCCTCTCGGGCGTGTTCGCGGTCAGCCTCGGCCACGGCAACCAGGAGCTCATCGACGCGATCACGGCGCAGCACCGCCGGCTCTCGTTCTCCTCGCCGATCATGACGACGACCGATCGCGCGCTCGAGCTCGCGCGGGAGCTGATCCGCATCACCGGCGGGCGCTTCGACGTCGTCAAGCAGCTCAGCAGCGGCTCCGAGGCAACCGAGGCGGCGCTCAAGATGGCACGCCAGTACCACCGCCAGAGCGGGAGCGCCGAGCGGTACAAGACGATCTCCTTCTACCGCTCCTATCACGGCGCGACGATGGGCGCGCTGACCCAGACCGGCTGGCCGCAGCTGCGGGCGCCGTACGAGCCCTTCCTGAGCGGGGGTCTGCACGTCCACCCGCCGATCCCGGGCGCGTGCCGCTCGTGCGCGGACAGCTGCGACCTCGGCTGCCTGCAGCAGCTGCGCGACGTCGTCGAGCACGAGGCGCCGCGCACGATCTCGGCGATCATCGTCGAGCCCGTGATGCTCACCGCGGGCGTGCACTCGCTCTCGCGCGACTACCTGCAGGGGCTCCGGCGGCTCTGCGACGAAACGGGGATCCTGCTCGTCTTCGACGAGATCGTCACCGGCTTCGGACGCCTTGGAAGGTGGTTCGCGGCCGAGCAAGCGGACGTCTGGCCGGACATTCTCTGCGTCGGCAAGGGGCTCTCGAGCGGCTACGCGCCGCTCTCGGCTGTGCTTCTCACCGAGAAGGTCGGGCAGGCGTTCTGGGGCGAGGCAGCCGACTCCCTCCAGTACCAGGCCGGCCACACCTTCGCTTCCAACCCGGTCTCTGCCGCCTGCGGGCTCGCCGTCATCCGCTACTTCGAGGAGCACCGGGTGCTCGACAACGTCGTCGAGCGCGGGGGCGAGCTCGAGGGCCGGGTGCGCGAGATCGCGGCGCGCTATCCGATCTGCGGCGATGTGCGCGGTCGCGGCCTCCTCTACTGCCTCGACTTCGTCGATCCGGCCACGGGCGGCCCGCTGGCCCCTGACGCGCCGGTCGGCACCGCCGTGCAGCTCGCCGCCAGGCAGCGCGGACTGCTCCTCCGGGCGTCGATCCACAACACGACGCTCGCGCCGCCGCTCGTGATCACTGCCGCCGAGGTCACCGAGATCGCCGACATCCTCGAGGAGAGCGTGGCGGAGGTCAGCGAGCAGGTGATGTCGGCGGGAGGCGTGAAGCTCGACGTCGCCTTCGGTCTGTGAGCCTTCGCGCAAGCGCGGCGTCCGTCTCCATCGCGCCGCCCCTCGGCGTCGACATGATGGGCTACCTCCGTCGGACGGAGCCGGCGCGGGGCTACGGGGAGCCGATGGAGGCGACGGCGCTCTACCTCGACGGCGGCGGGACGAGGGTCATGCTGATCGGCGCCGACCTCGTCGGCGCGTCGGGCTCCTGGGCGCAATCCGTGCGCGAGCGGATCGGCGAGGCGATCGGCGCTCCGGCGGCGAACGTCCTGATCAACTCACAGCACACCCACGCCGCCCCGCCGACGACCGGCTGGGCGAAGATCGGCGGCGACTGGGAGTGGCACGACGAGGAGCTCCACTACGCCGGCGTGGTCGGCGACCTCCTCGTCTCGGTTGCGACGGATGCGGCCCGAAAAGCGCGGCCGGCGCGGGTCGGCTGGGCGCGGACGGTCGCCGAGGACCTGACCGTCAACCGGCGCCAGCGCGTCGACGGCGGGACGATCCTCGGATGGAACCCCGACGAGCAGTGCGACCGCGACGTCGCGGTGATCCGCGTCGACGGCGAGGACGGCGAGGCGATCTGCACCGTCGTCGCGTTTGCCTCGCATCCCGTCGTCGTCGGGCCCGACGTCCCGGAGCTCTCGTCCGACTTCGTCGGACCGCTGCGGGAGTACATCCGCCGCTGGACGGGCGGGGAGTGCGTCTTTCTGCAAGGGTGCGCGGGCAACATCGTCCCGTTCGAGTCGTTCCACACGAGGCCCGGCCCGGAGCGTGCCTTCGGCGAGCGGCTCGCACTCGCCGCGCTCGCGGCGCGCGCCGCGGCGACGCTCGAGCCGACTCGGCGCGAACAGATGCCGTACGCCTCCGCCATCCCGATCGCGATCTGGCGCAACGCCCCTACGGGGGAGCCGCAGGACGCGACGCGTCGCCGCGGCCGAGCGGCGCGTCTCGCTGCCGCTCCTCGACCCGCCGACGCTCGACGAGATCCGTGCGCTGAAGGAGGAGCTCACCCGGCGGGTCGCCGACCTCAAGGCGGCCGGCGAGCCGCGGACGGCCTGGAACCCGCCCTCGCTCCACGTCCACTGGGCCGAGGCGGTCGAGCAGCGCGTTGCCGACGGGACGGTCGAGCGGTCGGTCGAGGCGCCCGTGCAGGCGATCCGCATCGGCGGCGTCTGCATCACCGCCTGGCCGTGCGAGCCTTTCTGCGAGCTCGGCCTGGAGGTGAAGGAGCGCTCCACGGCGCCGTTCCCGGTCACGCTCGGCTACTCGAACGACCTGATCGGCTACGTTCCGACCCGCCGCGAGTACCCGTTCGGCGGCTACGAGCCCGTGGTCGCCCAGCGGCACTTCGGCAAGGCGGCGCCCGTCGCACCCGAGGCGGGCGAGCTGCTCGTCCGGCACTCGCTCGAGCTGACCGAGGAACTGTTCGGAGGTGATGCACTTGGTAGATGAGCTGAAGCGCGGTGGCTCCCTCGTCGACAGCGCGACCGAGGCGATCCGGTCGCAGATCGTGCTGGAGAAGCTCGCGGCCGGCGAGAGGCTCCCGCCCGAGCGCGTCCTCGTCCAGGAGCTCGGCGTCTCCCGCACGGTTCTCCGCGAGGCCCTCTCGAGCCTCGAGGCGCTCGGCCTGATCGAGACGCGCGGGACCCGCGGCCGTTTCGTCGCGCAGGGCGGCTCCTCCGAGCGGAGCCGCACCATCGTGTCGGCCTGGCTTCACCACCACGCGCGCGAGATCCTCGAGGTCGACGAGATCCGGTCGGTGCTGGAGGCGCAGGCGATCAGCTCGATGTCGCCGTGGGATGCGATCGACGCCGCGCGGGAGGCGACGGCGATCGTGCGCGCCCAGCGCGCCGCGCTCGAGGAGAGGAACCCGGAGGCCGCCGCCGACGGCGATGCCGCCTTCCACCGGATGCTCAGCTCCTACACGGGAAACGGCGCGCTCCGGGTGCTGATCGAGGGCCTGGTCGACGCAAGCCGCAAGGCCGCCGACGCCGTCTATCTGCTGCCCGAGGCGGCGGAGCGGTCGCTCGAGCAGCACGCCAGGATCGTGGATGCGCTCGCGCTCTCAGACGTCGCGCTCGCCGCCGAGCTCGCCCGCGAGCACATGATCGACGCCGCTCGCCAGTACGCCGCCGCGGAGCGTGAGCAGGCGGCGGCCGGATGATCCGCCGGATCAGCCTCGTCAAGAAGCTGCCCGGGCTCGGCCGGGATGAGTTCCTGGCGCGCTGGACGGGCGAGCACGTCGAGATCGCGCGTCGGCTCCCCGGGCTGCGCGGCTACTCGATCCTGATCCTCGACTGCGACGCGCCGCCCTACGACGGGATCGCGATCACCACCTTCGACTCGCGCGAGGCTGCGGAGCGCGCCTTCGCCGAGCCCGAGCTTGCCGAGGGCCTTGCCCGGACGCGCGACGACTTCGCCGCGTCGGTCGAGGTCTACTTCGCCGAAGAGCATGTCGTCGTCAGGGAGGTGTCCTATGAGCGATCGTGGGAGAAAGCGGAGCCTCGAGGTCACTGGAGGGCCGGCGCAGGCCGCAGCGCGCTCGATGCTCCGCGCGATGGGGTGGACGAGCGAGGACCTGGCGCTGCCGCAGGCGGGCGTCGCCGCCTCGTGGAACAAGGTCACCCCCTGCAACATGCACCTCGACACGCTCGCCGTCGCCGCGGGCGAGGAGCTGCGCTCGCTCGACGTGCTGCCGCTCCTCTTCCACACGATCTCCGTCTCGGACGGGATTGCGATGGGCACCGAGGGGATGCGCGCCTCGCTGCCCTCGCGCGACTGGATCGCGGACTCGGTCGAGCTCGTCATGCATGCCGAGCGGATGGACGGGCTGCTCACGATCGCGGGGTGCGACAAGACCCTGCCCGCGATGATGCTCGCGATGATCAGGCTCGACCTGCCGTCGGTATTCGCATACGGCGGCTCGATCCGGCCGGGCTGCTTCCGCGGCAACGACGTGACGATCCAGGACGTCTACGAGGCGATCGGCGCGCACGCGACCGGGAAGATGAGCCTCGAGGACCTGACGGAGCTCGAGTGCGTGGCCCTGCCCGGGGCCGGATCGTGCGCGAGCATGTACACGGCCAACACGATGGCGAGCGTCGGCGAGGCTCTCGGCCTCTCGGTGCCCGGGATGGCGGGCCCGCCCGCCACCGATCCGGCGCGCGAGCAGGCCGTGCGGCGCGCGGCCGCGGTCCTCGTCGATGCGCTCGAGGCCGACCGGCGCCCGTCGGCGGTGCTGACGAAGGCCTCGTTCGAGAACGCGATCGCCGTCGCGGCCGCGCTCGGCGGCTCGACGAACGCGTGCCTGCACGTGCCCGCGCTTGCAGGCGAGGCGGGGATCGACTTCGGGTTCGCGGACATCGACCGCATCTCGCGCCGCACCCCGCAGATCGCCGAGATGCGCCCTGCGGGCCGGTTCATGATGCAGGACCTGAACGACGAGGGCGGCGTCCCGGTCGTGATGAGCGAGCTGCTCGACGCCGGCCTGATCGACGGCGACGCAATGACGATGACGGGCCGGACGGTCGCCGAGGAGCTTGCCGACGTGCAGCGCCCGGATGATCCGCGCACGCCGGTGCTCCGGTCGGTGGCCGACCCGGTGAAGCCGACGGGCGGGTACGCGATCCTCTGGGGCAACCTCGCCCCCGACGGCGCGGTGATCAAGGTCGCGAACCAGAAGGGCAACCACCATCGCGGCACGGCGAAGGTGTTCAACGGGGAGCAGGACGCGTTCCGCGCGGTCTCCGACGGCCGCATCCAGCCGGGCGACGTGGTCGTGCTCCGCTACGAGGGGCCGAAGGGCGGGCCCGGGATGCCGGAGATGACGCACCTGACGGCGGCGATCGTCGGCGCCGGGCTTGTCGACAGCGTCGCGCTGCTGACCGACGGGCGGTTCGGCGGCGGCACGCAGGGCATCTCTGTCGGCCACATCTCGCCCGAGGCGGCCGACGGCGGACCGCTGGCGATCCTCCAGGACGGCGACGTGGTCGAGATCGACGCCGAGGCGAACCGCCTGCACGTCGAGCTGAGCGACGGCGAGATCGCTTCCCGCCTCTCGACGCTGCGCCATCCCGAGCCGCGCTACCCGACGGGCGTCCTGGCCAAGTACGCGCGCCTGGTCGGCTCGGCCGCGACCGGGGCCCGCGTCGGGGCGTGAGGTGACCGGGGCCCGCGTCTCCTGCAGCGAGTACTCGTTCCCGGCCGTGGCGGGACAGGACGCCCGGATCGGGATCGTGAAGCTGCTCGGCTTCGAGCTCGTCGACCTGGCGCTCTTCCTGCCCGACGGGGCGGGGCTCGTCGCCGATCCGGGCGGGGTGGCGGCGGAGCTCGGTGCCTCGCTCGAGCGCCACGGCCTGGCAAGCGAGGACCTGTTCGTCTCGATCGGCGCCACCGTCGAGGAGATCGCGCCCAACCAGCGCGACCCCGGGCTGCGCCGGCGAGGCCGGCGCGAGTTCTCCGCGGCCGCCCGGGTCGCCTCGGAGCTCGGGATCGTCGGGCTGACGCTCCTGCCCGGCGTCAGCTGGGCCGAGGACGAGGTCACATCGTGGACCGTCTGCGTCGAGGAGCTCGCCTGGCGGGTCGAGGAGGGGGCCCGGCTCGGCGTCCAGGTCAGGATCGAGGCCCACGCAGGCTCGATCGTTGCGCTGCCCGAGCTCGCGAAGCGGCTCTGCGCCGAGGTTCCCGGCTTGCAGCTGACGCTTGACGTTTCTCACTTCGAGGTGCAGGCGGTTACGCTCGACCGTGTCCTCGAGCTGGTGCCGCTCGCCGCGCACCTGCATGTACGCGCCGCCAAGCCCGGCGCGATCCAGATCCGCTGGTGCGACAACGAGACGGACTTCGGAGCCCTCGTCGCCGCGCTGCGCGCCGCCGACTATCGCGGCGGATACTGCGTCGAGTACGTGCCGATGCCGA
>CAWBVD010000015.1:0-101838 GCA_963792135.1 uncultured Actinomycetes bacterium
TGGCCCCACTTCGGCGGCTTGATTTGGCCCCACCCCTGTCCGATGGCGGGTCGAACGTCCGAGCTTCATCGAGCTCGGATCGGAGGCCGCAGAGGGGATGGGATCGAGGGTGGAGCTGTTCGAGCAGATCAGGCGTGATCGTGAGCGGGAGGGGTTGTCGATCCGGGCGTTGGCGGAGCGGCATGGTGTTCATCGGCGGACGGTGAGGCAGGCGTTGGCGGCGGCGTTGCCGCCGCCGCGGAAGCGGCCGGAGGGGCGGCCGGCGCCGAGGCTGGGCGCGTATCGGGAGCTGATCGACTCGTGGCTGCTGGCGGATCGGGAGGCGCCGCGGAAGCAGCGGCATACGGCGCATCGGGTGTGGCGGCGGCTGGTGGACGAGCAGGGCGCGGAGGTGGCGGAGCGGACGGTGCGCGAGTACGTCCATCGTCGGCGGCGCGAGCTGGGCGATCCGCCCGAGGAGGTGTTCGTGCCGATGGTGCACGAGCCGGGCGTGGAGGCCGAGGTCGACTGGGGCGAGGCCGAGGTCGTGATCGCGCGGGCAGCGGCGCCGCGTCTATCTGTTCGTGATGCGCGCCTGCTTCTCGGGGGCGGCGTTCGTGATCGCGTTCGAGCGTGAGAGCCAGCAGGCGTTCCTGGAGGCCCACGTCGAGGCGTTCGAGTTCTTCGGCGGCGTGTTCGCGCTGGTCCGCTACGACAACCTGCGCTCGGCGGTCAAGCAGGTGCTGCGCGGCCGGCGGCGCTCGGAGGCGGACCGGTTCGTCGCGCTGCGCTCCCACTACCTGTACGAGAGCGCGTTCACCCGGCCGGGCAAGCAGGGCGCGCACGAGAAGGGCGGCGTGGAGGGCGAGGTGGGCCGGTTCCGCCGCAACCATCTCGTCCCGGTCCCCGAGGTCGCGTCGCTGCGCGAGCTCAACCGGCTGCTCGAGGACGCCTGCTTGGACGACTTCGAGCGGCGGATCAGCCGGCCGCGAGCTGACGGTCGGGGAGGCGTTCCGGCTCGAGCGGCCGGCTGCTGCGGCGAGCTGCCCGTCGCCCGTTCGACACCGCCGAGCAGGCCTCGCCGCGGGTCGACGCGAAGGCGCTGGTGACGATCCGGCAAAACCACTACTCGGTGCCGGTCGCGCTGGCCGGGCTGCGGGTCGCAGGCGAGGATCGGCGCCCGCGAGATCGTGATCAGCCACGAGCGGCGCGAGGTCGCCCGCCACCCGCGTCTGCAGGGCCGCTTCCAGACCGCGGCCCGGCTCGACCACTACCTCGAGCTGCTCCAGCTGCAAGCCGGGCGCGCTCAAGGGCTCGCTGCCGCTGCGGCAGGAGCGCGAGCGGGGCGCCTGGCCGGCTGCTTCGACGAGCTCTGGCAGGCGCTCGAGCAGCGCTACGGCGCCTCGGAGGCCGCGCGGCAGATGGTCGACGTGCTGCTGCTCTGCCGCGAGCACGGCCCCGCCCGGGTCGAGCTCGCCGTCAAAGGCGCGCTCGCCGCCGGCGCCCACGACGGCCGCGCGGTCGCGCTGCTCGCCCGCCGCAGCGAGCGGCCCGCCCAGCTGCCGCTGTTCGATCTGCCCGAGCGGCTGCACGCACAGCCGAGCCGGCCCGCAGCCGACGCTCGGCGACTACGACGAGCTCCTGCAGCGGCGGAGGCTCGCGGTGAGCGCCCCGGCGAAGACCGCGGCGCTCGAAGCGCTCGTCGAGGCGCACACGATCGAGCTGCACCTGCCGACCGTCCGCCGCCGCTTCCGCACGCTCGCCGCCGAAGCGACCCGCGCCCAGCAGACGCCGCTCGCCTACCTGGCCGCGCTGCTCGAGGCCGAGGTCGCCAGAGCGGGCCGAGCGCAGAGAGCGACGCCGGCTGCTCGACGCCCGCTTCCCGAACCTCAAACGGCTCGAGGACTTCCGCTTCGACGACAACCCCTCGGTGCCGCAGGCGACGATCGCGGCGCTCGCCGAGGGCTCCTGGATCGACGACCGCGAGTCGATCATCCTCACCGGCGAGTAGCGGCACCGGCAAGACCCACCTCGCGATCGCGCTCGCGATCTGCGCCTGCCAACAAGGACGCCGCGTCCGCTTCACCACCCTCGCCCAGCTCGCCAACGAGCTCCAAGAAGCCGAGTCGCGCCGCGAGCTCGCCCGCGTCGTCGGCCGCTACGCCCGCATCGAGCTGCTGGTCGTCGACGAGCTCGGCTACCTCGCGCTCCCCGAAGGCGCCGCCGAGCTCGTCTTCCAGGTCATCTCCGAACGCAACGAGCGCGCCTCGCTGATCATCACCACCAACCTCCCCTTCGGCGAATGGACGAAAGTCTTCGCCGACCCGCGCCTGGCCAAAGCCGTCGTCGACCGGCTCACCCACCGCGCCCACATCATCGAGACCGGCAGCGAGTCCTGGCGCTTCAAGCACGGACTCGCCCAACAACGACGCCGGCGCCGACAGCCCGCATGAGCCGGACCACGCCGCGCTACCGCTCCTCCGCTCCGCCTACGGCTCCGCTCCGGAACGGCAGCGCGGCGCACCATCAGCTATCAATCGAAAGACAGAAAACCCGACAGCGGGTGGGGCCACTTCAAGCCGCCGCACCGGGGCCACTGCAAACCGCCGCAACGACTGACCCGACATCGCGAGCACTCCCGCCGTTTTTAGACGGTGGCGGCACGGCGAACCAGTCGTCGACCCGATCAAGTTTCCCGCGCGCGCCCGGCTGGCCCGAAGCCCGAGCACCTTCCCACTGCGCGCGAAGTCGAGGTCTCAAAGCTGCGTGAGCTCCTGACCATCCATATGCGCTGCCGCTGCGTTGAGGCCGGACTGGGCTGAGTCCTGAAATTCGGACGGTCGTCTTCAGGCCGCTTGCGCCTGCTGGTCGGTGAGCTGTGAGTATCGCTGTTGGGGTGTCTGGTAGTCGAGTGCCGAATGTCGGCGGCGCCTGTTGTAGAAGACTTCGATGTAGCGGCCGACGGTTCGGCGGGCGTGGTCGAGGGTGGGGATCGCGGTGCGGTAGACGCATTCAACTTTCAGTGAGGCGAAGAACGTTTCCGGCCTGTGCGTTGTCCCAGCAGACGCCGGTTCGTCCCATCGATTGCCGCACCTCGAGCCGGCGCGTGCAGGCTCGGAACGGCCCGCTGGTGTATTTTGGCAGCCCCTATCGCTATGGAAGATCGCGTCGGCCTGGACGTGCCCGTTTCGGTGTGCCATCTCGAGCGCCTCGATGCAGAGCTGCGCGTTCGCGCGGTTGCTGATCTGCCAGCCGAAGATCATCTTGGTCGCCAGGTCGATCACGACCGCGAGGTAGGCCCAGCCCGCCCAGGTGCGGAGGTAGGTGATGTCGCCGCAGAGTCTCGTGCCGGGGACTTGACTGCTGAAGTCACGGCAGATCAGGTCGGGTGCGGCCTGCGCGTCGAGGTCCTGCCGCGTCGTGACGCGGTAGGCGGCCGGCTGAGCGCCGGCGAGGTTCTGCTCCCGCAACACGCGCCGTACCAGCTGCCACGAGCAAGCGACGCCCGCGTCGACCAGGTCGCGGTGGACACGCCGGTAGCCGTTGGCGCCGTCCGAGGCGGCGTGGGCGTCCGCGGCCAGCGCAGCGATCTCGGCCCGCCGAGCGGCCGTGGCCGAAGCCGGCCGGTCACGCCAGGCGTAGCAGCCGCTCGGCGAAACCTCGAGCAGCATGCAGCCCCGCTGGACCGGGAAGCCCGAACACGCCTTCTCCGCAGCGATGAACGAATAGCGCTCGCTCACCGACGGTCTTTCGCGAAGAAGGCGGCCGCTTTTCCCAGGAACTCGTTGTCCAGCCGCAGCTGCCGATTCTCACGCTCGAGCTCCGCCAGCCGCGCCCGCTCACTGATCGACAACGGCGACTCCGAAACCGGATTCGCGTCCCGATACCTCGCACCCCAGTTGCCGAGCGTGCCATCGTTGATCCGCAACTCACGCGCGACCTGCGCGATCGGCCGACCCGACTCGATCACAAGCCGCACCGCCTCATCCTTGAACTCCGGCGTGTACGCAGAACGCTCTCTTGCCATCTCGTCTCCTCCAATTTCAATTTTCAACAAAGAACTATGGAGACGACTGTCCTACGGACAGGACTCACCCCAATTTGGCGTGCCGTCGGTCGAGGTGCGCGATCGGCTGGCGGGGTTCGTTGGGGAGGTGGCGGGGGGCTGCCGCTTCGAACTCAACGTGGGAGCGCGTGGTATGTGCGTGGTCTGATCGAGCACGGGGTCGTAAGAGTCTGCAGCCGACGTTGTTTCGGCTCGAGGAAACGCCGGCGCGGTACGGGTCGGTGCAGCGGTTTCTCGCGATTCGCCCTGAAGGCCGGGGACGCTTGTGCGCGCCTGTTTGCGAGCGGGTGTCGCAAGGATCGCCGTTGTGGGCTGGGTCGTCGACGACACGGGGATCGTCAAGGACGGCAGGCATTCGCCCGGGGGGAAGCGACAGTACTCGGGCACGCTGGGCAAGATCGGCAATTGCCAGATCACTGTCAGCGTGCACGCGGTCGGCGAGCGGGGGACGGTACCGCTGGGCTGGTCGCTGTACCTGCCCGAGGAGTGGTGCGACGACCTGCCGCGGCGGCGCAGGGCGAAGATCCCGGATGGGGTGAAGTTCCGTACCAAGCCTGCAGCTTGCCGGTGAGCTGTGCGAGCAGGCAGCTGGATGGCAGCTGCCGGTAGCGCCGATCTGGGTGACGCCTACGGCGACGACTGCGCATTCCGCACCGGGCTGGCGGATGCCGGCCTCGAGTACGTGCTCGCGCTCCGCGCCGACACCAGCGTCTACGACCCCGAGACGAGCTTCACCCTTCCCGGCGCGCAACGGCCCGATCGGCCGACGCCGTACGGTCGCCCGCCCCGACCGCAAGCCCGAATCGGCGCGCTCGCTCGCCCTGCGGCTGCCGACGAACGCTTGGCAGACGCTGCCCTGCCGCACTACACCGGCGGGCGAGAACGTGGCAAGCCGCTTCGCCTTCGTCCGCCTCGGCGCGACCAACCCCGTCCGCAACCGCCACCTGCCGCCCCGCCGAGGAATGGCTGATCATCGAATGGCGCGACGACGCCGAGGCGCCGAGCGACTGCGGGCTCTCCAACCTGCCCGAAAACGCGCCGCCCGAGCGGCTCGCGCGGTTGGCCCGGCTGCGCCGGACGGTCGAACTCGACGACCGACAGCTCAAGGTTGAACTCGGGCTCGACCACTACGAAGGCCGCAGCTACGGCGGCTTTCACCGCCACACCGCCCTCGTCACCTGCGCGCACGCGTTCCTGACGGAGGAACGCCTGCGCCCGAGAGCCCCGCGGGCGGTCTAACGCTCCCGCAGGCCGTGCTGCTGCCGCAGCCCGTCCTCCGCTGCTCGACCAGCCGCTGCCGAACCTGCCAACAAGCCGTCGACCTCGACCAACTCACGCCTCTCCACCGGCGCGAATAACAAGTCCTACCAAGCAGGTATTTCGACCCGAGCGGACAATCACCAGGTGGGGATGCCACGTTGAAGGTTACGACTGAATACTCAGTCCGGGGAACTACCAGCCAAGTCGGCCGCCTGCGAGTGTCGCGCGGGATGGCGAGAGTTGCTGCAAGCTTGCGCAGCAAATCTCCCTCGTTATCAGGGACTGACGGCAGCAGGCAGCATATGACCCTTTTCGGACAAACGCAAGTCGTCTACGGCGTGCTTGGAGGACGTGAACTCAAAGACTCTCATCACCTCTCAGGCGGCACTTGCAG
This sequence comes from uncultured Actinomycetes bacterium, assembly GCA_963792135.1. GTDB lineage: Bacteria > Actinomycetota > Thermoleophilia > Gaiellales > Gaiellaceae > PALSA-600. The sequence goes on from CAWBVD010000015.1 coordinate 5,700, forward strand.
CGCTGGCGCTCACGAGGCTGGCCCTTGCCATCCAGTATGGCTTCGAAAGCCCGATTGCCGTCGCCGGACTCGCCGCCGGCGCGGGCATCGCCGAGAGGGGACGCGTGCCAGTCGACGGAAAGACAGAAGTATCGATTTCCGTTCTGCCGACAGTCTTCGCCGGGGATGCGTTTGGACCTCTCGCTGGGCTAATCGTCCTGCTTCGTCGCTCGTCGGCGATGCACCAATCGGTTTCCTCGCCCGTGATCGCGACTTCCCGTCGCTCAAGTGGGGAGTGTTCACGTGCACCCGCGCCATCTACGGCGCCGCCGCAGGATTTGCGGCGGCCGCAGCGGCTCCGCTCTGATCAACCGGCACGACTCAGCTGATTGTGGCGACGGCGACCGCCGCACTCGTCGCAGAACCCGTTGATCTCGCATTCGGAGTGCTCACCTTCTGGCTTCGGCGTAACCAGCCACTTCACTACCTGCGCATCTGCGCACCGATATATGCGGTGTCGGTCTGTCTCTACACCCCAATCGTTGCGGCGCTCGCAGTCGCATACACAACTGTCTCTCCTTGGATACTCCCCCTGTTCTTCATTCCGGCGCTGGCCGCACAGCGTCTGTTCGGTCTCTACCAGGAGCAGAGACACCTGGCGGCGCAACTCGTAGAAGCGAACGCGGATCTCGAAAAGGCGAACCTGTCTTTCGCAACGGCGCTTGTGACGATGTTGGACGCACGCGACCGGTACACGGCCGGCCACTCCGCTGCCGTTGCGATCTATGCTCGTGACATCGCACTGCGGATGGGGCTTCCCGACGTGGAGGTCAAGAAGGCGCACCTCGCCGGGCTCGTTCATGACATCGGAAAGATCGGACTCTCAGCCGGCATACTGGAGAAGCCCGAGGCGCTGACGCTGGAGGAGCGCCGAGAGATGCACCGCCACTCTGAGATTGGAGAGCGCATCCTTGCGAAGGTGGAACTACCGAGAGATCGCCACGATAGTCCGGCACCACCACGAACGCGTCGACGGCGGCGGATACCCGGATGGCATCGCGGACGACGAGATACCGCTGCTGTCACGAATCATCTCGGTCGCCGACGCCTACAACGCGATGACGTCTGATCGTCCCTATCGCGACGCTATGCCCAGTCGTGTTGCGAGACTTCGTCTCGCACAGGCCGTCGATTCTCAATTCGACACGTCAGTCGTCGCGGCCTTTGAAGCGGTTCTCGCGATGGCGACTGAGTCCTACCGGATGGCGAGGTCTGAGGAGTTTACGTTCGAGTGGCAGCAGGCAGAGGCAGAGGCAGCCACCGATGAGGAAGCCGTCGCCTACGAAGCCGCAGCGTCCTCGATCTCGGCGATCTCGATCTCAGCGTAGCGAGCTATCGCCGCGGATCGGCTTCGCGCACCGAGTTTGTTGTAGATGTGATCCAAGTGACGCTTCACCGTCCCCACCGCAATAAAGAGGCTCTGAGCGATCTCTGCGTTCTTCTTCCCCTGTCGGACGTGCTCCATGATCTCACGCTCTCGCGCCGAAAGCACACCTCGTTGTCCTGTCGATCTCGTCACAAGCCCGACCGCTTTGGCGAGCGGTACATCGTTAGAACGAATCAAGAGGTCGCGCAGCTCGTCGCGGTGCTCTGGAAGCCCGGCCAGAACCGCTAGGGCCTCCGGAACGGCCCGCACCGCGCACACGACACCGTCCCACGCCCGTATCTGAGACGCGAGGCGAAGTAAGTGTGCAGCCCTCGTTTCTCGGGGATGGTCCGTTGAGAGCAACGACCAAACGAGTCGCAGCGCTCAAGATTCGAACGTCGGCGCAGGGCGTTATCCGTTCAGCCGCGAGCGCGGCATCGTGCGCGTCGTTTATATCTCCGACCGTGGCCAGTGCCAGCGCACGCGTGGCGAGGTACTCACCGTACATGAGGGCATGGCCAGGCACGTAGTCGAAGTCATCGCGCGTGAGCTCGAGGGCATGACTCGCTTGCTGTTGTGCCAAACTCATTCGAGCGCGAAGTGCTCGCACATTGAGCTGAAGGTGGAGATCGCGGTTGAAGGTCGGGTGGCGCTCCACCCGCCTGAGAAGGCCCTCGCACCGGGCGAAATGCCGTAGCCCTAGCTCGGCTGCCGCGAGATCCCACTCGATGTGTGGCATCGCGAAGGACAGCCCGAAATCGCTCAAATCGGCTAGCGTTGCCCGCAAGACCGTCGCTGCCTCGGCATAACGCGCTTGTAGGACGAGAGAGTTTCCGCGGCAGTTCCCCCACGCACTCCGAACCCAAGGGTCGGTGATAGTCGATGCAAGGTCTGACACATCATTCCTCGCGCTGGCGATGCCATGGAACCGAAGATAAGCAGTTCGAATCGTCTCGAGCCGAACGCGATCCGCAGGCCGCAGGCTTGGGAGCGACTCGAACTCTTCGATGAATTCCTCTACACGAATTTCGTCTGCATGTACGCCTGACAGACACAGATTCCACGCAGCCTCGTTGATGTCGGCTGTAGTCTTCGCGTAATTCCGAGCCCGAAGATGGAGTTCGACGGCCGCCGCGTACCTGTAGCTCAAATGCGCCGCGACGCCGGCGACGAGGTAGGCGCGCGATTTCAACGCGTGCCCGTCGTCAAGACGATCAGCCGCAAAGGAGGCGAGTTGAAAGGCGCGATCATGCTCGGCCCGTCGAACGACAACCTCTGCAGAGATGAGGTCGAGGACGGCCTGCGAGACCTGACCATTTGCCGCCGCGTAGCTTCGAAAATGATCCAATGTCGCGATTCGTCCCGTCTGAACGAGATCGTGGTGGGAATAGACGAGGAGCGGCTCCAGCCCCTCAAAGAGCCCGTGTTCGAGAATCAATTCGAAGGCGTGATCCCAAAGCTGCCGCTTGACCATTAGGTCAAACGCTCTGCGAACGATATCTGGTGCCTCGCAACGTTCTCGCAACTTCGCAAGTAGAAAAGCGCGCGCCAGAGGATGAACCTCAACGCGGCCGTCAGCTTCATACGCAAGCCCAGTCGCTATGGCTTGAGACCCGGTTACTGCCTTCGCTTCGAGAAAAGTCGACAGCTCGGAGGCGGTTAGCGGGGGTAGAACCGCTGCCGCCATGAGGAAGCCCTTCACGTCCATCGTCGCGCGATCGAACAGTTCCTCAGCGAAGTAGTCATAGAGCGTTTCCGAGAGCGCCTCCGGACTGCTGGGCACATCCGACAACGGCACATGTGCCGCGAGCGCGATTACCGCGGGCCATCCCCGAGCCTGTCTTCTAAGCGCAGCTGTACGCCTATCGGGCGGGAGCAACTGTGCAACCTCAAGCTCGTCGAGCGCCAAGTCGCTCGCGTCGATCTCATACGTCTCGAAGTGAATGCGCCGACGGGAGGTTGCCCACGATGGTCGTTCCCGAGCCGCTACCAAGAATCTCAAACGGCCGCTGCGTTCTAGGCGTGACACAAGCTCGTCTGCCGCGCTCCGAGGCTCAAGGAGGTGATAGTCGTCTAGAACGATCCATGGCTGAATAGGTCCCGCCAACTGACTCAGGATCGTCCGCGCTACGGCCTGCGATTGATCGGTGGAGCTCCGCTCAGCGATCAGCGCGGATTCCACGCGGTCTGGGTCCAGCTCGGACACCGAAGCGATGGCGGCAGCAAGATCGCGAGCGAGAACGGGAACATCAGCACTGGCCGGCGTGATACTGATCCAAGCACCCCGTGCGCGGTCGAGCCATTGACGCGCGAGTGTCGTCTTTCCGTATCCGGCCGGCCCAAGAAGGAGGATCGTCGACTGCTGAACCCCGTCCAGCAATTCGAGCAGCCGAGTCCGCTGAACGATCCGTCGTTCGTACCGGGGTGCCGTATTCGATTGGCCAGCGAGGGTGTGCAATTCGCCTGTCCTGCCCTCCAACCCTCCACAGCCCCGGCTTCGCAGAGCTGCAATTGCCTGCAGTCGACACAAGAGGCTACTGAGTTCCACTGACAAACGGAAAGGAGGCGTCCGAGCTTGCAGCGCGCCCGCAACGGCCGGAGCCGCCACGGGCGCGGTGCCGTCAGCCGTCGCCCTCGGCTTTCGCCGATTCGACGCTGATCGCCAGCGGGTCGTCGCCCGTCAGGAGCCGGTACGCCAGCGGGATCTGCCGCCGCTTTCGCACGCCCAGCTTGAGCCGGAGCGTGTCACAGTGCGCCTTCGCCGTGCGCGGGGAGATCCCAAGTGCCCGTCCGACCTCCTCGTTCGAGCGACCCGCGGCGATCAGCTGGATCACTTGCTTCTGCCGCGGCGTGATCGAGGATGGATCCCTGAGTGCCTCCATGGACAGTGGACGTTAAGCGCCGATCACCCGCCTGAACATTCGCCAAAGGGTGTATTTGTCGGCAGCGCGCCGCCCGCGCGAAGCCGCCACCCCGCCCGCCGCCCGCGAGTACAATGGCGCACCACGCGCTGGTGGCGGAATTGGTAGACGCGCAAGGTTGAGGGCCTTGTGCCCTTTGGGGCGTGGAGGTTCAAGTCCTCTCCAGCGCATGCGAGCTTGACGGGGGAGCGCGGCTCCCCCGCTCTCGTTTTACGGGGCGTCAGGTGATCGGTGCCAGCTCGCGCTCGAGCGTCGCGCGCTCGGGCTCGAGCCAGGGCGGCAGCGCGAGGCTCTGGCCGAGCCTCGTCGGCGCCTCGTCCACCAGGAACCCGGGGCCGTCGGTCGCGATCTCGAACAGGATCCCGTCCGGCATCCGAAAGTAGATCGAGCGGAAGTACTTGCGCTCCTGCGGCGCCGTCGGGTGCAACCCGAGCTCGCTCAGGTGCGCGCTCCAGCGAAGCTGCTCGTCGTCGTCGGCCGTCCGCCACGCGACGTGGTGGGTGATGCCCGCGCCGATCAGCGCCACCTCGTCGGCGGGCGGCGCGAAGAGGAGCGGCGCCTCCTCGTCGACGAGGCCCACATACAGATCCGGGAACCCGAACGCAACGACGTCGTGCAACGCGATCCTGGCGCCCGGGATCAGGCGCAGCCAGAGCCCGTCGGGATCCTCGACCTCCTTCTCCTCGGTCACGGCCGGCGTGACGACCCCGATCGACTCGAACGTGCCGCGGCCGAGGCGCCCGCGCTCGGCGCGCGGCCACTCGAAGAACGTGATCAGGCTGCCCGGCGACCCCGTCTCGTCCCCGAAGTACAGGTGGTAGCTGTGCGGGTCGTCGAAGTTGACCGTCTTCTTGACCAGCGTGAAGCCCAGCTCGTCACGGTAGAAGTCCGTGGTCCTCTGCGCGTCGCTGCACACGCACGTGACGTGATGGAGCCCCCGGAGAAGCATGGCAGGCTCTTACGCGAGCAGCCGGTACAGAATGATCGTGTTGGTGACGAACAGCGCCGCCACGACCACGGTGAGCCGCGTCAGGTTCCGTTCGACGATGTGCGTCCCGCCCTGCGAGGTCGGCGTGAAGCCCATCCCGCCGAAGCCCGCCTCACGCCCGGAGTGCATGAGGATCAGCGTCACGAGCGCAGCCGAGATCAGGACGTGGAGCACCGAGAAGAATGCGAGCACCGACAAAGGGTAGCCAGAATTCCTCGCTCATCGCTCTGCCCCTGCGAGAACCTGGGACAAGTAGGGTTGGGGGGCGAGATGGGGGAAGACGCACGGAGTGCCGTCCAACAGGCGATCCTGACAGGAGACAACCGCCTGAAGCAAGGCGTCGACCCGGCCAAGACGCGCGCGAGCTACGAGCAGGCGCTCGAGCTCGCCCGGGCGGCGGGGCTCGAGGAGCAGGTGCGGCCGCTGATCGAGCTCAGGCTCGCGGATCTCGAGCGGCTCGCAGCAGAACCTCCTCCACCCGCTCCGCCTGACGCCTGACGTCGTGCTCCGCGGCCGCAGCGCGGGCCGCCTCGTTGGGAGCGGGAAACGCCGCCGCCGCCTCCAGCGCCGCCGCGAGCGCCGGCACGTCGAGCGGGTCGACCAGGATCCCCGCCTCCGGCGGCACGAACTCCGGCGGCCCTCCGACCCGCGTCGCCACCACCGTCTTCGCCGCCGCCATCGCCTCGAGGATCGACTGCCCGAACGGCTCGAGCAGCGAGGGCGCGCAAACGACGTCGGCGGCTGCGAGGTACCGCGGAACCGCGTCGTGCGGGACGCGCCCGACCAGGCGCACGCGCTCGCGGCCCTCGAGCTGCGGCCGGAGCGGCCCGTCGCCGACGAACACCAGGCTGCCGCGCCCGAGCGCGGCGAAGGCGTCGGCGAGCCGGACGACGTTCTTCCGCTCGGTGAGGCTGCCGACGCACACGAACGCGGGCCGCTCCCCCTCGCCCCCGACCCCGTCGACCGCAAAGCGCTCGAGGTCGACGCCCGAGTCGATCACGACCGTCTTCCCCCGCGCCTCCGGGAGCTTCAGCTCGAGCTCGCGGCGCAGGTAGTCGGAGACCGTGATCACCGTGCTCGCGCGCTTGACGACGCGCCGCGTCAGCGCCGTCAAGCCCGGCACGGCACCGACGTTGCGGACGTCGCGGCCGTGGGCGGTGACGACGAGCGGCGCGTCGACCGACGAGGCGATCAGCCCCGCCGGCACCAGGAAGTGCGCCCACACCACGTCCGGCCGCGCGGCGGCGCGGACCTTCGCGCGCAGCTCGAGAAACCGGCGCTTCCCGCCCGCCCGCCGGTCGAGCACCGCGAGCTCGATCTCGTGCCCGCGCACGCGCAGCGCCAGCTCGAGCTGGCGCACGAACACCCCCAGATCCGGGTCGTCCGGCCCCGGGTACATCTGCGAGACGAGCAGGATCCGCAACTACTGCGCTAGAGCCGCACGGGCCACGCCGTCTGAGATCAGCGACCCCACAGGGGTAGGCTAGTCGTCGTGCGGGTGACGGTGAGGCTGTTCGCGGGCCTGCGCGAGCGCGCCGGCTGGTCGCGGACGCGAGATCGACGCCGACCGCGTCGGCGACGTCTGGGGCGCCCTCGACCTCGGCGACGAGCCCGAGGGGCTCCTCTACGCGGTCAACAAGGAGTACGCGCCGGTCGACCAGCGAGCTCGCGCGACGGCGACGTGGTCGCCCTGATCCCGCCCGTCTCCGGCGGCGCGTTCCTCCTCACCGAGGAGCCCGTCTCGCTCGACGCCGTCGTCCAGCGAGGTCGCCACCGAGGAGGCCGGCGCGATCGCCACCTTCTCGGGCACCGCCCGCCGCCACTCGCGCGGCCGCGTCGTCTCCTACCTCGACTACGAGGGGTACGAGGGGATGGCCGAGGAGATGATGGCGAAGCTCGCCGCCGGGCTGAAGGAGCGCTACGACGTCCACGAGATCGCGATCCACCACCGCGTCGGCCGCGTCGAGCTCGGCGAGCCGTCCGTCGTGATCGCCGTCAGCGCCGCCCACCGCGCCGACGCGCTCGCCGCGTGCAAGGACGCGATCGACATCCTCAAGGTCGAGGTGCCGCTCTGGAAGAAAGAGGTGTACGAGGGCGGCGAGGAGTGGATCGGCCGCGGCTCCTGACCCGAAGGAGTACAACGATCGGAGATGGGCGACCCGCTCGCCGAGCGCGACTACGAGCCGATCCAGCCGCGCGCGGCACCGACTGGCGCGGGCTCTTGCGGCAGCTCGCGGCGCCGTTCGTCTTCCTGCTCGGGCTGCTCGCGAAGCTCGGCTCGCTCGCGAAGTTCGGCGTCGTCTTCGTCGCGTTCGGCGGCTACGCGCTGATCTGGGGCTGGAAGTTCGGGCTCGGCGTCGTCCTGCTGATCTTCTTCCACGAGATGGGGCACTTGCTCGAGGCCAAGCGCGAGGGGCTGCGCCCGTCGTGGCCGGTGTTCATCCCGTTCCTCGGCGCGTACGTCAAGTACACGCGCGGGAACCCGTGGCAGACCGCGCGGGTCGCGATCGCGGGGCCGATCCTCGGCGGCGTCGCCGCGCTCGCCTGCTACGCCGTCGCGCGCAGCCGACGGCTCCGACCTGCTCATCGCGCTCGCCTACTTCGGCTTCGTGATCAACCTGTTCAACCTGCTGCCGGTCGGGCATCCTCGACGGCGGCGCGGTGTGGCGCTCGACGACGCTGGCTCTGGTTCGGCGGCGGCCGCGAGAAGGCGATCGTCTCGGCGATCGCTCTTCGCCGGGCACGGCCGCGCTGCTCCTGCTCGGCGCGTTCGCGGCGTACCTGCCGCAGCACCGGCTCTAGCTTGGACGACCGGCAGCTGCTCGACTCGCACGAGGCGCCCGACCGACGGAGGCGCTCGCGCGGATCGAGCACGAGTTCGCGGAGGGCTTCGCGCTCCTCGCCCGCATCGACCGGCCCGCGGTCGCCGTCTTCGGCTCGGCGCGGCTCCGCGAGGGCGACCCCGAGTACGCGACGGCGCGCGCGATCGGAGCCGAGTTCGGCCGGCGCGGCTGGGCGGTGATCACCGGCGGCGGCCCCGGCGTGATGGAGGCCGCGAACCGCGGCGCCCAGGAGGCGGGCGGCCTCTCGGTCGGGCTCGGGATCGAGCTGCCGCACGAGCAGGCGCCTCAACCGCCTACCTCGACCTCGCCTACAGTTCGACCACTTCTACGCGCGCAAGGTCTGCTTCGTGAAGCCGTCGGAGGGGTTCGTCGTGCTCCCCGGCGGGTTCGGGACGCTCGACGAGATGTTCGAGGCGCTGACGCTGATCCAGACCGGGAAGGCGGCGACTGTTCCCGGTCGTCCTCTCGACTCGGCGTTACTGGGGCGGCCTGCTCGACTGGCTCCGCGAGAGCCTCGCTCGGCCCGGCACGATCTCCGCCGCCGACCTCGGCTCGTGCACCTCACCGACGATCCGGCCGAGGCAGCCGACCTCGTGATCAGCGTGTATCGCTCAGCGCCGGAGGCCTTCGAGCAGTGACCGCTCGGCGTGCGCGCTCTACGTGCTGCGTCGAGCTCGTCGATCGAGGCGCGGGCGCGCTCGTGGACGGTGCGGCGCCGCGTCTCGGGGTCGAGCGGCGAGACCTCGGTCAGCGGCTCGGGCGGCACGGGCGGGGCCTCCCGCGGCGGCTCCTCGGCCGCGGCGGCCTTGCTCGCGCGAGCTTCGCCCGGAGCTCCTCGGCGGGATCGGGCCCGGCGGGAAGCTCGGCTGCGTCGCGCCGCTGGCGCCGGCGCCAGAACGCCGCTGCGCCGAGCGCGCCGTCATCCCCACCACGAGGCTCGTCTCACGGGCCCGATGGTACACTGGCCCGACTTCCCGCCACGCCCGTCGCGCCGTCGACCCGAAGCGGCGCCAAGGAGGCGGGGCCGACTCAGTCCATGGGAAGCCGACGAGGAGGTCGATTCGGGCTGTGAACGAATACGAGATTCTGCTCATGCTGGACCCCGAGCTCGCCGAGGAGCGCGGGGAACGAGATCATCGCCCGCATCCGCGACGAGCGTCGAGGGCGACGGCGGCAAGTGGGACGGCCACGAGCCGTGGGGCCGCCGCAAGCTCGCCTACGAGATCGACCACAAGCCCGACGGCGTCTACCACCTGCTGCTCTTCACCGCGACGCCGGCGACGCTCGCCGAGATCTCGCGCGTGCTCAAGATCACCGACGGCGTCATGCGCCACCTCGCGGTGCGGCGCGTCAAGGGCGGCCACACGAAGGCGCCGGCGCAGATTGCGGCCGCCGTGTCCGCTCCCGCCGATGACGCCGACGGGGCCGCGGAGTAGCCTGGTCGGCTTCACACCGGGAAGGAGCGAAGACCATGGCCAACATCAACCGCGTCGTGCTCGTCGGGAACCTCACCCGCGACCCCGAGCTGCGCCACACGGGCGGCGGCACCGCCGTCTGCAGCGCTGCGGATCGCGGTGAACACGCGCCGCAAGGACGGCGCGACCGGCGAGTGGACCGAGAAGCCGAACTACTTCGACATCACGGTCTGGGGCAACCAGGGCGAGAACTGCGCCCAGTACCTCGCGAAGGGCCGGCCGGTCGCGATCGACGGCCGGCTCGAGTGGCGCGAGTGGGAGGCCCAGGACGGCACCAAGCGGCAGGCGGTCGAGGTCGTCGCCGACACCGTGCAGTTCCTCGGGCGGCCGCGACGGCGGCCCGGGCGGCGAGGAGGGCGGCGGCAACCAGTTCGTACCGGCGGGCGTCACCGCCGGCTCGGACGCCGACTTCTCCGGCTCGCCGACCGACGACGACATTCCGTTCTGATCGAGAGGAAGGATCGATTGGCAGGAAAGGGCAACGACGGACGGAGCAGGAAGCGCCTGCCGCCGCTGACGGCGGGCCGGCGCAAGTCGTGCTTCTTCTGCAAGTCGAAGGTCGACGAGATCGACTACAAGAACGTCGGCGAGCTTCGCCGCTACATCTCCGAGAAGGGGAAGATCCGCTCGCGGCGGATCAGCGGCGCGTGCCGGCGCCATCAGCGGCAGGTCGCGGTCGCGGTCAAGCGGGCGCGCGAGATGGCACTGCTGCCGTACGTGGCCGAGGGCCGCGACGACCGCGAGGGCGGCGGCCGCCGCGACCGCGGCGACCGTGGCGACCGCGGGGAGCGGTAGACCGTGCCAGATGCAGGTCGTCCTCCGGGAGGACGTCGAGAGCCTCGGCCTGCGCGGCGAGGTGGTGAACGTCGCGCGCGGCTACGCGCGCAACTACCTGCTCCCGCGCGGGCTCGCCGAGCTCGCGACGCCCGGGCTCGTGCGCGAGCTCGAGCAGCGCGACGCGCAGCGGGCGCGGCACGAGGCGCAGTCGACCGACGAGGCGCGCGCGATCGCGCAGCGGCTCGAGGCGACGGAGCTCCGCTTCGACGTCAAGGCCGGCCCGACCGGGTCGCTGTTCGGCTCGGTCACCGCGACGAACGTCGCCGACAAGCTCTGGGAGGACCTGAAGATCCGGATCGACCGCCGCAAGCTCGACGTCGGCACGATCAAGCGGATCGGCCGCTACACGGTGCCGGTCGAGGTGTTCGGCGACGTGACCGCCGAGCTGCGGCTGCTCGTCGTGCCCGAGGGCGGCGAGCTGCCGCCCGAGGAGGAGCTCGACGCGGCCGCCGCCGAGGCCGAGGCGCAGAGGCCGAGGCCGCGCGAGGCCGAGGCGGCGCACGCCGACGCCGAGGCTGAGCTCTGGTCGAGGCCGAGATCGCGACCGACGAAGAGCCCGCCGGCGGAGCCGCCGAGCCCGAAGGCGACGCCGGACGCGCGCCGAGGACGAGCCGGGCGAGTAGCCCGCTCCCGCGGTTCCTGCACACCCCGCCGGGCAAGCGACCCGCTCCGACGATGCGGCAGTTGCCGCCGTTTGTCCACACGCCTGTGGACGAGCGCCGTCCGAGGCTTCTCCACACGCCCCTGTGCGGTGATGTGGATTTCGCCGACGAACTTTCCGCTCCGAGCGGCCTTTTCGTCCACCGCGCCGTCCGCCCCATCTGCGAACATACGTTCTATCATCGCCTGCACAACGACTGCCTTTCATGGCACACGCACAGGCGCTTTTCCACACCGTTGCGCCGCCTCCCCGCGACCGCTTCACTTGCCCCTGATGGCCGCGTCTGCGTACGCCAGTTCCGGGCAGGCCGCGGCCCTTCAGCCGCTCCCGCCCCAGAACCTCGAGGCCGAGGAGTACGTCATCGGGGCGATGATGCTCTCGGCCGCACGCCATCGAGGCGGTCAGCGACATCATCGATGCGGGCGACTTCTACCGCGAGTCGCACTCGAAGATCTACCGCGCCGCGCTCGAGCTCTTCCAGCACGGCCACCCGGTCGACGCGATCACCGTCGCCGACAAGCTCGACGAGCACGGCGAGCTCGAGGAGGTCGGCGGCAAGGACCGCATCCGCGAGATCGCGACGCTCGTCCCCGCCACCTCGAACGCCGGCCACCACGCGCGGATCGTGCGCGAGATGGCGACGCTGCGCGGGCTCACGGTCGTCGGCGAGGGGATCCAGCGGCTCGGCTGGGACCGCCCCGGCGAGACGCCCGAGCTCGTCGACCGCGCCGAGCAGATGGTGTTCGACCTCGCCCAGCACCGCATCCGCGGCTCGTTCGAGCACATCGAGGTGCTCGTCCAGGAGAGCTTCGAGCAGATCACGCGGATGTACGAGTCGGGCGGCGAGATGACCGGCACGCCCACCGGCTTCCGCGACGTCGACCAGCTCACGTCCGGCCTCCAGCCCGGCAACCTGGTCGTCATCGCCGGCCGCCCCTAGCATGGGCAAGTCCGCGTTCGCCCTCGGCATCGCTTCGAACCTCGCGCTCCACCACGGGATCCCGGTCGCGGTCTTCACGCTCGAGATGTCGAAGCTCGAGGTCGCCCAGCGGCTGATGTGCTCCGAGGGCCGCGTCGAGCTGCAGCGCCTCCGCACCGGCCGGCTCACGCAACGACGACTGGCCGCGCCTCGTCAAGGCCTGCGACGCGCTCACAAGGCGCCGATCTACGTCGACGACACACGGCTCACGACGATGCTCGAGATCCGCGGCAAGGCCCGCCGCCTCAAGGCCCGCGAGCCGGAGCTCGGCCTGATCATGATCGACTACCTCCAGCTGATGACCTCGGGCTCGAACGCGAGAACCGCGTCCAGGAGGTCTCCCAGATCTCGCGCTCGCTCAAGGTGCTCGCCGGCGACCTCGAGGTGCCGGTGCTCGCGCTGTCGCAGCTTTCACGCGCCGTCGAGAGCCGCACCGACAAACGGCCGTTGCTCTCTGATCTTCGCGAAAGCGGTTCAATCGAACAGGATAGCGACCTGGTGATGTTCCTCTATCGCGACGAGTACTACAACGAAAACTCAGAGGACCAGGGTCTGGCCGAGGTGATTCTCGCCAAGCACCGCAACGGCCCGATCGGACCGAGAAGCTCGCCTTCCTCAAGCGCTACGCGAAGTTCTCCGATCTTGCCCCGAACCACGACGCGCGGGTGGCCGCAGCATGACCCGTGAGAACACGGTCTGGATCGCGCCCGGCGCGACGCGGTTCTCGTGCCTCTGCGAGCGCTGCCTCGAGGAGCGGGCCGTCGCGGGCTCGTTCCTCGACGCCGTTCGCGTCGCCTCCGTCCGCGGCGAGCTGGCGCTCGAGGCGGAGGTCGCGTTCGTGCGCTGCAGTGCCGGCCACGAGGTGACCGTCCGACGCATCGACCGGCCGCCCGGGCTGGCGCGGCACGACGCGGCAGCAGCTGCAGATCGCATGATCGGACGCCAGCACGTCTGGGTGGGGCCGGAGGCGACGAGCTTCGAAGTGCCCTGCGAGGCATGCCAGGCTCACCGGGACGGCTGGGCGGATCGGTACGAGTGGTCGCTCTCCGTCGATTCGACGGTGATCGCGGGCACGCTGCGCCGCGACGCCGACGTGGGCTTCACCACCTGCCGCCGCGGCCATCGCGTCGTCGTGCGGCGCGTCGGGGCGTCAGCCACTCGCTCCCGCTGCGCTAGACGGCGTACGATTCCAGCGCTGTGGTGGCGCTGCCCGGAGCTGATCGTCGGCGTCGATCTCTCGGGATCTGTCGGTTGACGGTCGGGATCGCGTGGGCCGGGCGCGGGCCGCGTTCGTCGATTCGGCTTCTTCGTCCTCGATCGCGATGCGTCTACGCGGTGTGGGCGCTCGCATTCGGCCGGCTCGATCAGCGGGTCGAGAACGCCTGGGCGTATGCGTTCCGAGCGTCAGCTGAACGCCGCAGAACCGGCCGCTGACGCGACGCTGCGCCGGTAGCGCCTCAGGCAGACTTCGTACGTGCCTGCGACCGTTGTCGTCGGCGCACAGTGGGGCGACGAGGGCAAGGGCAAGATCGTCGACCTGCTTGCGCAGCAGTCGGATGTGGTCTGCCGTTACCAGGGCGGGCCGAACGCCGGGCACACGATCGTCGTCGGCGACGAGACCTTCAAGATCCGCGCCTGCCCGAGCGGCGTGATCTCGGGGAAGGTCTCCGTGATCGGCGCCGGCTGCGTCGTCGATCCCGAGGTCCTGATCGCCGAGCTCGACGAGCTCGAGTCGCGCGGGATCGACACATCCGTCGTGGTCGTGTCCGGCAACGCGCACCTGATCATGCCGTGGCACATCGCGATCGACCAGGCGTCGGAGCGCCGGCTCGGCAAGCTCCAGATCGGCACCACCCGCCGCGGCATCGGCCCCTGTTACGCCGACAAGGCCTCGCGGATCGGCATCCGCGTCCAGGACGTCCTCGACCCGAAGATCCTGCGCCAGAAGATCGAGGTCGCGCTCGCCGAGAAGAACGTCTGGCTCGAGCGCGTCTACGAGGTCGACGGGTTCGACCTCGACGAGGTCGCCACCCGCTACGAGGGCTACGCGAAGCGGCTGCGCCCGATCGTCGGCGACACCTCACTGCTCGTCGACGAGGCGCTCGAACGCCGGCAAGGACGTGCTCTTCGAGGGCGCCCAGGCGACGCTCCTCGACCTCGACCACGGCACCTATCCCTTCGTCACCTCCTCCAACCCGATCGCCTCCGGCGCCGCCACCGGCATCGGCATCGGCCCGACCCGGATCGACCGCGTCCTCGGCGTCGCCAAGGCCTACGTCACCCGCGTCGGCGAGGGGCCGTTCCCGTCCGAGATCGCAGGGCCCGACCAGGAGCGCCTGCGCGACCTCGGCGGCGAGTTCGGCACCGTCACCGGACGCCAGCGCCGCTGCGGCTGGCTCGACCTCGTCGCCCTCCGCTACGCCGTCCGCGTCAACGGCATCACCTCGCTCGCGCTCACGAAGCTCGACGTCCTCTCCGATTTCGCCGAGCTTCCCGTCTGCGTCCGCTACCGGCTGCGCGACGGCTCCGAGACGCCGCACTTCCCCGCGCACCAGAGCGACTTCCACCACGCCACGCCGATCTGGGAGACGCTTCCGGGCTGGCACGAGCCCCTCGACGGCGCCGCCACCCGGGAGGAGCTGCCGGACGCCGCCCGGCGTTACGTCGAGTTCGTCGAGGGCGAGCTGAAGGTGCCGGTCGAGCTCGTCGGCGTAGGCGCGGGGCGCGAGCACGTCCTGGCATAGGCCACAGGCGGTCCACGAAGAGCTGGTCGCGCTCCTTCAGGCCGAGAGCGCCGAGTTCCGGCTCACGCAGCACGACCCGGTCACGACGAGCGCCGAGGCCGCAGCGGTGCGTGGTGCGGAGCTGCGCTCCGGCGCGAAGGCAATGCTCGTGAAGGGCAAGAGCGGACTCGTGCTGGCGGTTCTCGCCGCCGACCGGAAGGTCGACTGGAAGCTCCTCGCACCGCTCGTCGGCGGCAAGGGCGCCCGCTTCGCGAACGACGACGAGCTGCGCGAGGCCACGGGACTGACGAAGGGCGCCGTCCCGCCGTTCGGCCGCCTGTTCGGGCTCCGGACGATCTACGACCGCAGCCTCCTCGACGTCGAGACCGTGAACTTCAACGCCGGGAGCCACACCGACTCCGTGTCCATGGCGCGGGAGGACATGATCCGGATCGGCGGCGGCGAGGTCGCATCGTTCTCGATCTCCTAACGCGGCTGGACAGTGCGAGGGCGCGCTGGCATGATCGGCGGGGTGGGGGGCGGACAGGCTGCCGCAGCGACTTCCTCGCGCGTCCGCCGGCGAGCGGGAGCGCGTCGCGGCCCGCCTTCGGGACGCCTGCGCTGACGACGTCCGCTTCGTCCTCGTTGCACCTGCGACGTAGGTGTTCACCCGCTCCGAGCAGTTCTACGATGCCGTCTACTCGTGGAAGGACTACGACGCCGAGAGCGAGCAGCTCCACGCGCTGATCGAGGAGCACGTTCCCCGAGCGAGGACGCTCCTCGACGTCGCCTGCGGCACCGGAACCCACCTCGCCCGGCTCGCCCAGTGGTACGAGGTCGAGGGCGTCGACCTCGACCCGAAGATGCTCGAGCTCGCCCGGCAGAAAGTCCCGTCGGCGCCGCTTCACGTCGCCGACATGGTCTCGCTCGACCTCGGCCGGCGCTTCGACATCGTCATCTGCCTCTTCAGCTCGATCGGCTACGCGGGCACCCTCGAGCGGGTGCGGCAGGCGGTCGCGGCCATGTCGTCTCACCTCGAGTCGGGCGGCGTGCTGATTGTCGAGCCGTGGTTCACTCCCGAGCAGTGGAACCCCGGCCGCCCCCACATGCTCGCGATCGACGAGCCCGACCTGAAGATCGCGCGGGTGAACCTCTCCGAGCAGGAAGGCCGGATGGCGATCCTCAACTTCACCTACCTCGTCGGCACGCCGGAGGGCGTCGAGGTGTTCGCGGAGCGGCACGAGGCGGTGCTCGTGACCGACGACGAGTACCGCGACGCATTCGAGGCGGCGGGCCTCGAGGTCGAGCACGACGAGCAGGGCCTGATGGGCCGCGGCCTCTGGATCGGCCGGCGCCCACGCTGACGATTAGTCTCTGCGCGTCGTGAGGGTGCTTCTCGTCGGCTCGGGCGCACGCGAGCACGCGCTCGCCTGGCGGCTCGCGCCGAGCCCCTCTCTCGGCGAGCTGCACGCGGCTCCGGGGAACCCTGGGATCGCGGGGCTCGGGTACTGCCACCCCGTTCGCGCCGACGACGGCGACGGGCTGCTCGGCCTCGCGCGCACGCTCGGAGCCGACCTGGTCGTGATCGGGCCGGAGGCTCCGCTCGTGGCCGGGGTCGCGGACGAGCTCCGGCACGCCGGGATCGCCGTGTTCGGGCCCGGCGCCGAGGCCGCGGCGATCGAGGGCTCGAAGACCTTCGCGAAGGAGGTGATGGCGGCGGCCGGCGTCCCCGCGGCGGCGAGATTGCCGGTGGCGACGGCGCCGTGCGTGGTCAAGGCCGACGGGCTCGCTTCGGGCAAGGGCGTCTTCGTGTGCCGCACCTCGGCCGAGGTGTCGGCGGGCGTCGAGGCGGCAGCGGCGCTCGGCGGTCCGCTCGTGATCGAGGAGCTGCTCGAGGGTCGCGAGGTCTCGCTCTTCGCGCTCTGCGACGGCCGGCGCGCCCTGCCCCTCGGAGCGGCGCAGGACTACAAGCGGGCCCGCGACGGCGACGAGGGGCCGAACACCGGCGGTATGGGCGCCTGCTCCCCGCCCCCGGCGCTCGACGACGCCGCGGAGCTCGTCGAGCGGATCCACCAGCCTGTCGTCGACGAGCTCGCGCGCCGCGGCACGCCCTTCGTCGGCTGCCTGTTCGCCGGGCTGATGCTGACCGACGACGGCCCGCGCGTGCTCGAGTTCAACGCCCGCTTCGGCGATCCCGAGACGCAGGTCCTGCTGCCGAGGCTGGAGGGCGACCTGCTCGAGGCGCTGGCCGCCGCAGCCGCGGGAGCCGTGGCCGAGTCGGCGCTGCACGAGCGCCCCGACGCGGCGGTGACCGTCGTGCTCGCCGGCCCCTCGTACCCGGAGCGGAGCGACTACAGCGGAGCCGCGATCACCGGCATCGCGGCGGCGGAGGAGGCGGGCGTGCTCGTCTTCCACGGCGGGACGGCCATGCACGGCGACACGCTGGTCACGAACGGCGGCCGCATCCTCTCCGTGACGGCCGTCGGGCCCGACGTCGCCGCCGCGCGGGACCGCGTCTACGCGGCCGTCGCGACGATCGAATTCGACGGCGCTCAGTACCGAACCGACATCGGCGCCGTCGTCTCGGTCTAAGATCGCGGGCCGTGGCTGATCCCCTCGTCGGCATCCTCGTCGGCTCCGAGTCCGACCGCGAGCGCATGCAGGCCGCGCTCGACGAGCTCGACGCGCGGGGCATCCCGTGGGAGTTCGACGTGCGCTCGGCGCACCGGACTCCCGATGCGGTCGCCGAGTACGCCCGCACCGCCGCCGACCGCGGGCTGAGGGTCCTCATCTGCGGCGCCGGACTGGCGGCGGCGCTCCCGGGCGCCGTCGCGGCGCACACGGAGCTGCCGGTGATCGGCGTGCCGCTCCGCTCGTCGATGAGCGTGCTCGACGGGCTCGACGCCCTGCTCTCGATCACGCAGATGCCGCCCGGCGTGCCCGTGGGGTCGATGGGCATCGACGCCGCGAAGAACGCGGCCGTCTTCGCCGCGCGGATTCTCGCGATCCGCTGAGCGCCGGGGCCCGCGGACCCGGTCTCTAGACTGGGTCCAGTGATCGCCCGCTACTCCCGGCCCGAGATGAGCAGGATCTGGTCGGAGGAGGGCAAGCTGGCGCGCTGGCTCGAGGTCGAGCTCGCCGCCCTCGACGGGTGGGCCGAGGTCGGCGCGATCCCTGCCGAGGACGTCGCCGCGATCCGCTCGGCCGCGCGGCCGCCGAGCCCGGAGCGGGTCGCCGAGATCGAGCGCAAGACCGACCACGACACCGCGGCCTTCGTCGACGCCGTCGCCGAGCAGCTCGGCCCCGAGGGCCGCTGGCTGCATCACGGCCTCACCTCGTCGGACGTCGTCGACACCGCCCTCGCGCTGCAGATCCAGGACGCGGGCCGGCTCGTGCTCGCGGAGCTCGACCGTGCGATCGAAGTCGTCGTGCGCCGGGCCGAGGAGCACCGCCGCTCGATCTGCATCGGGCGGACTCACGGAATTCACGCGGAGCCGACGACCTTCGGCTGGAAGCTCGCCGGCTGGGCCTTCGAGCTCGACCGCGACCGCACGCGCCTCACGCGAGCGCTCGAGTCGAACCGGGTCGGGCAGCTCTCGGGAACCGTCGGCACGTACGGCAGCCTCGACCCCGAGGTCGAGCGGATTGCGTGCGAGCGGCTCGGGCTCGAGCCGGATCCGCTCTCGACCCAGGTGATCGCGCGCGACCGGCACGCCGAGCTGCTCTCGGTGCTCGCCCTGACCGCGACGTCGCTCGAGCGCTTCGCGACCGAGATCCGGCATCTCGCGCGCACCGAGGTGCGTGAGGTCGAGGAGCCGTTCGCGACGGGCATGAAGGGATCGTCGGCGATGCCGCACAAGCGGAACCCGAAGGTTGCCGAGCGGATCTGCGGCCTCGCGCGGGTGGTGCGCGCCGCCTCGGTCGTCGGCCTCGAGAACGTCGTGCTCTGGCACGAGCGCGACATCTCGCAGTCGTCCGCCGAGCGGGTCGTCGATCCCCGACGCGTTCCTCGCGCTCGACTACATGCTCGACCGGTTCATCTGGATCGTCGACGGGCTCGTCGTCTACCCGGAGCGGATGCTGCGCAACCTCTCCGCCTCGCACGGGCTCGTGTTCTCGCACCGGCTGCTCCTCGCGCTCGTCGAGTCCGGCCTGCCGCGGGACGAGGCCTACCGGCTCGTCCAGCGGAATGCGATGGAAGCCTGGGACACCGAGTCGGACTTCCGCGCCCTCGTCCAGGCCGACGGCGAGATCACGGCCAGGCTCGACGCGTCCGCACTCGACAACGTCTTCGACCTCGCAGCCAGCGTCCAGCACGTCGACGCCGTGCTCGACCGGCTGCGCACCCTCTCCCGGAAGGAGGACCCGGTCAATGTCTGAAGCGGCAAGCCACGTCGCGAGCGGGAAGGTTCGCGAGATCTACGCCCTCGACGACGAGCGGCTCCTGCTCGTCGCCAGCGACCGGATCTCGACGTTCGACGTCGTGCTGCCCGACCGAGATCCCCGACAAGGGCCGCGTTCTCACCGGGCTCTCGGGCTTCTGGTTCGCCCAGACGGCCTCGATCGTCCCCAACCACCTGCTCGCGCTCGGCGGCGACGGCCGATCGACCGAGTGCACGCGCCTGGAGATGCTCCCGATCGAGTGCGTCGTCCGCGGCTACCTGGCGGGGTCGGGCTGGAAGGACTACAAGGCGACGGGCGAGGTGTGCGGGCACCGCCTGCCGCGCCGGGCTCGTCGAGTCCGACCGGCTGCCCGAGCCGATCTTCACGCCGGCGACGAAGGCCCAGACCGGCCACGACGAGAACATCGACCGGGCCGCTGCGGTCGCGCTCGTCGGCGAGTCGCTCTTCGACGAGGTCGAGCAGCTGACGCTCGAGCTCTACCGCTTCGTGTCCGGGCGCGCGCTCGAGCGCGGGATCATCCTGGCCGACACGAAGCTCGAGTTCGGGATCGAACGGCGACGGGCAGCTCGTGCTGGCCGACGAGGCCTTCACGCCGGACTCGTCCCGCTTCTGGCCCGCCGACGAGTACCAGCCGGGAGGCGCGCAGCCGTCGTTCGACAAGCAGTTCGTGCGCGACTACTGCGAGTCGCTCGGCTGGGACAAGACAGCCCCCGGGCCGGAGCTCCCCGACGACGTCGTCGAGGGCACGCGAGCCCGCTACCTCGAGGCGTTCGAGCTCCTGACCGGCATCGAGCTTCGACGCGTACGTCGCCGACCCGGAGGTGGTGCTCGGATGAGGGCGACGGTGCTCGTCCGTCCCAAGGCGGGGATCCTCGACCCGCAGGGACAGGCGGTCGAGAGCAGCCTCCGGCACCTCGGCTTCGCCGTGGACGGGACCAGGGTCGGACGGCTCGTCGAGCTCGAGGTCGCGACGAGCGACGAAGGCGAGGCTCGCACCCAGGTCGAGCGGATGTGCGAGCAGCTGCTCGCGAACCCGCTGATCGAGAGCTACGAGATCGAGCTCCACCCCGCAGCATGAGCGCCATCGCCACGGAGCCCCGCCCGCGGATCGCGATCGTCGTCTTCCCGGGCTCGAACGACGACCGGGACGCCGAGCAGGCGCTCGTGCGACTGGGCGCGGATGCCGTACGCGTCTGGCACACCGAGCCCGAGCTCCCCGCCGGCACGGCAGGCGTCGTCCTACCCGGCGGGTTCTCGTACGGCGACTACCTCCGCTGCGGCGCGATCGCGCGCTTCTCGCCGGTGATGGCCGCCGTCGTGCGGTTCGCCGACGAGGGCGGGCTCGTGCTCGGCATCTGCAACGGCTTCCAGATCCTGACCGAGGCACGCCTGCTTCCGGGCACGCTCCGCCCGAACGAGTCGCTCTCGTTCGTGTGCCGCGACGTCGCGCTCACGATCAGCCGGTCCGACACGCCGTTCACCGGCCGCTGCGAGGCCGAGCAGCGCCTGGCGATCCCGGTCAAGCACGGCGAGGGGTGCTGGTTCGAGACGCCAGAGACGCTCGCGGAGCTCGAGGCGGCCGGACAGATCCTCCTGCGCTACGCGCCGGGCGAGAACCCGAACGGCGCCGTAGGCGACGTCGCGGGCGTCTGCAACGAGCGCGGGAACGTGTTCGGCCTGATGCCGCACCCCGAGCACGCGGTCGACCCGCTGCTCGGCTCGACCGACGGCGCGCTGATCCTCGGCTCGCTCGTCGATGCCGCTCGATTGTCGGTCGCGGCGCTCGTCTAGGCACCACCGCTTCCCGTAAGTCGGTGCATTATCCGACGACGCGGCTCGGCGTTGGTGGGCCGTCAGCCGGAACGCCGCCGCGAGGCCGGGCTGCTCTGCCACCTCGTTCAGGACGCGCTCGAGGTCGCGCACCCTCATCGTGACGGGGCCCCGCCGCACGACTCCGTCCGTGGTGTAGGAGATCCGAACGAACGGCTCGTCGTTCGCGCCGGCGAGGAGCTGGACGATCGTCGCGAAGCGCTTCTCGGACGCACGCTGCGCGACCTTGACCTCCTCGACCACCTCCGTGGGCCCCCAGGGCGTCGTCACCTTCCGTTTCGCTGCAGGCTTTGTTGGCATATATGCCAACATAGTCGAGAATGTGCAACGCGTGTGCGACGAAAGTCGCACAACCACGTTACAAGCGAGCATGGCCTTGCTCAGGCGTCGATCGTGCACGTGGCCCGGCATCGCCGCGACCCGCTCGATCCACGCACGGATCGCCGGGTACCGCGAGACCTCGAACCCGCCCTCGCCCGCGACGTGCGTGTAGGCGTACAGCACGATGTCGGCGAGGGTCGGGCGCGCCCCCACGAAGAACATGCGCCCGTCGCCCAGCTCTCGCTCCATGGCGTCGAGCGCCCGGTACCCCGCCGCCATCCGCTCCTCGAGGCGGTCGGCGAACGCCTCCGGCCGGCCCGAGTACGCGACCCAGAAGCGCACGACCGCGATCGACGGCTCGTGGTCGTACTGCTCGAAGAACATCCACTGGAGCACCTGCGCGCGCTCGTATCGATCGTCGGGCACGAACCGCGTGCCGTCGGCGAAGTACCAGAGGATTGCGCCCGACTCGGCGAGGGGGCGGCCGTCGTCCAGGATCAAGGTCGGAACACGGAGCGCCGGGTTCTTCCCGCCGAGCAGCTCGGGCCGGTTCGAACGGTCGGCAACGTCCACGTACCGGCGCTCGTACGGGATCCCGAGGTGCGAAAAGAGCAGCCGAACCTTGTAGCAGTTGCCCGAGACCGGGCTGTCGTACAGGAGCACCTCTACGCGCCCGAGCGGTCGATCAGCTCGATGCGGTAGTCGTCCGGTTGACGGCCAATGACGGGTTGACGGCCTTTGGTCACGTTGGCCTCCTCCGACGGACCGCTCATCCCGCACATCAGGGTATCCGGGATCGTCGCACGCAAGCCGAGAACTTCGTCGGCATCGAGAAGGAGCCGCTGCCCGGACACCCCGAGCTATCTGGGATGCTGTGCCCGCGCTGGTCGCGCGAAGATTGCCGCGCCGGCAGCACCACGTCTCGCACGAAGGAGCATCCCCATGAACGCCACTGGAGCCGCAGGCCCGCACGTCCGCCTCATTTCGGGCAACGTGCGCGGGCGGACCGAGGACGGCCTGGCCGTCTTTCGTGGCATGCCGTTCGCACGCCCGCCGGTGGGCGAGCTGCGTCTGGCCGCGCCGATGCCCGTCGATGCCTGGAAGGGCGTGCGCGAGGCCGTCGCCTTCGGGCCGCCGCCGCCGCAGTCCGGAATGATGGGGGCTCCCGCCGCCCGCGACACCGATAGCGATTGGTTGACCGTCAACGTCTGGTCACCCGACCCTGGCGCCGCTCGCCTGCCGGTGATGGTGTGGATCCACGGTGGAGGCTACGTCTACGGCTGGTCCGGGGATCCCCTCTTCGACGGCGCCACCCTGGCCCGAGCCGGCGTCGTCGTGGTGACCTTCAACTACCGCCTGGGCGCCGAGGGCTTTGGGCACTTCCCCGGAGTGCCGGCCAACCGCGGGCTCCTGGACCAGATCGCCGCGCTCCGCTGGGTCCAGGACAACATCGCAGCCTTCGGCGGCGACCCCGGTCGCGTCACCGTCTTCGGCGAGTCCGCGGGAGCCGGCAGCATCGCGGCGCTGATGGCCATGCCCACCGCCGCCGGCCTCTTTCGCCGGGCGATCGCGCAGAGCGTGGCCGGCCTGTACTTCACCGAGGCACTCGCCGCCGACATCGCCATGTCCATCACCGCCCACCTGGGCCTCCCTTGCGCCGCCGGCGAACTGGCGCAACTGCCCCCCTCCCGATTGAGCGCCGCCGCGGACGAGGTGGCCGACACGATGGCCGCCAACCCGCGATGGGGCCAGGCCGCACACCTTCAGGCCCCCTTCGCGCCCATCGTGGACGGCGAGGTGCTGCCCGCCGCGCCCTGGCAAGCTCTGGCCGATGGAGCCGCGACCGGCGTCGAGCTGATCGTCGGCCACACCCGCGACGAGTACCGCCTCTTCATGGTCGCCAAGGGCCAACTCGGGGAGATCACCCCCGAGCAGACCGACGCCGCCCTGCGTGTCCTCGCCCCCGACCCCGGCGCCTATCGCGCCGCCCATCCCTCGGCCGGGACGGAAAGGCTCTACGAGCTCTTGCACTCCGACCGGCTCTTCCGGATGCCCTCTCTGCGCCTGGCCGAGGCCCACCATCCCCACGGGCCGACCCACCTCTACGAACTCACCTGGAACGCCCCCGGCATGGGCGGTGGGATTCTCGGCGCCTGCCACGGACTCGGCCTGCCCCTCACGTTCGGCAACCTGGCCGCCGGAGCCGCGGCGTTCCTGATCGGCGACGACCCACCCCCGGAGGCTGCGGCGCTGGCGACCCGCGTGCGCGCCGCCTGGACGGCCTTTGCCGCGACCGGCGACCCCGGATGGCCCACCTACGACGCCCGCGAGCGGCACACCTGGATCATCGACACCGACCCTGCCGTGACGCCCTACCCCGAGGAGATCTCCCGCCGGCTGTGGGCCGACCATCCCTTCACCCCGGTCGGCCTCACCGCACCCGCGGGCGAGCCTGGGTTGCTAGGCCCGCCCGATGAGCTCGATGCGGTAGTCGTCAGGGTCTCTGACAAAACATAGGAGCGAGCCGCCTTCCCGGACGCGGTAGGGCTCCCGCTCAGGCTCGATCCCCTGCTCTTTCAGCGCTGCGAGCGTCTCGTCGAGGTCGTCGACACCAACCGCGATGTGCCCGTACCCGGTGCCGATCTCGTAGCTGCGGCCGTCGTGGTTGAACGTGAGCTCGAGCTCCTCCTCCTGCCCCGGGAAGGCGAAGAAGTAGTTGGTCGCCTCGAGCTCGCCGTTGCGGACGATGGGAAGGTCGCGCTTGAACTCCATCCCGAGCGCCTCGTAGAACGCACGGCTGCGGTCGGGATCGGTGATGCGGTACATCGTGTGCAGGAAGCGCGCCACGGAGAGGCATCTTAAACACGAATAGCGGCGTGCCGCGAGGTTGATCACCCCAGCAGGCCGAGCGGGGAGATTGCCTCGTTCGGCTTACGAGGCGAGCGCTTGGACAGCTATGCCGTTATGCAGAGTCGTCACCGTCGCCTTGGCGCTCCACGCCATGATGGCGGACATCTCCGACCAGTTCTCCATCCCGTCCTGCCAATGCCTGGTGATGCCCGCCGGTGATTCGTAGTACTCGTCGATAACGAAGATCGTGTTGCCGGTCGGCGCCGACGTCGGGTCGAGCGGGTTCGACAACTCCGGCCCCTTGGAGACGGTGTACTCGAGCAGTGCCGTATCGCCGGTGCGGGGATGCCCCTTCATCCACTCGCCGTGGCTCGCGAAGATGCGATCTCCTTCAGCCACATCCTCCGGCCCTACCGTACACATGATGATGAGGTGGGACTTTTCCATGAGCGACATGCTCGCGTCCTTTCCCTAGTGGCGTCGTGCAGATGGCAGACGGGAACCGACGGGCTTGGCGTCGCAGAGGCCACGTGAGGTGCGGCAGCCTATGAGGCGATTCGCGCGATTCGGCCCGCTGAGAACACGAGCCTACGGTGTCTATGCCGGATGAGTCAAGCTTCTCGCCCAGGATCTCGAGCCAGACGGTGTTACGACGTGCGGCTGACGGCAAGCGCAGCGAGCGCGCCGCCGAGGCAGGAGATGCTTGCCGTGTCGCCGACGGCGACCGAGCTGCCGAGCAGCGCCGAGAAGCTCGGCGTGATCGAGCAGGTCAGGTCTCCGACCGTAATGGAGCTCGGGGAGACCCCGGTCACCGTTCCTGTTTTCTGCGCCGACGGCACACCCGTGGTCGTCGCACTCGTCGTCACGGTCGTGGTGCCGCCGGACGTAGAGGACGCCGAGGAGGAGGAAGAAGAAGACACCGAGGAGGACGATGACGAAAACGAGGAGGAGGACGAGGAAGCCGCCGACGACGAGACGGTGACTGACCCGGCGCTCCCCGGCGCGCCCGAGGACGAGATGCTCGTCGGGGCGGAGGCGCGCTTGATCGTCCTTAGTACGCCCTGCCGGCACGAGATCATCGCGAACTGCCGCGCGGAAAAGCTGGACACCGAGACATGCGGGC
Source organism: uncultured Actinomycetes bacterium (assembly GCA_963792135.1). GTDB lineage: Bacteria > Actinomycetota > Thermoleophilia > Gaiellales > Gaiellaceae > PALSA-600. The sequence continues at coordinate 31,060 of CAWBVD010000015.1, forward strand.
CGATCCGGCACGCGAGGTGACCGATCGTGATCCGGGCCGGACCGATCGCCGAGATCCTGCCTGCCGCAAACTCTGCTGAAGGTGCCGCCTGGACCGCGCCTGCGACGAGAGCCACAGCGAGCAAGGCGCCCGCGGATACGACGACCGTCCGTCGCATCCGATCAGTGTGCGCGCTGCGATGCCCGATGTCAATCACCCGTTTGAGAACCACGCGCTCGGATCCGTCAGCGGACACGGTTGATGACGCCGGGCTTCGGCCCGGCGACCAGACGTTGCTTCTTGCTCGACCGTACTGCCTGCACCGGACTGTTGAGCACGGTCGGCGCCGGAACGGGTGGCGCCTCTGATGCGGGCGCTGTGGCCTGCCTGCCGAACAACGCGTGGGCCTTCAGGATCGCGTCTGCGATCTCGATGAGCTTGCGGTTCGTCCGCCGCGAGTGGTCGCGCAGGAGGATGAACGCCTCGTCTCGACGAATGCCGTGACTCGCCATCAGGACGCCCTTCGCGCACTCGATCACCGCCCGCCGTTCGAAAGCCTGCTCGAGCCTGCGAAGCTCGGCGAAGCGCTCGCAGGCGGCATGCACGGAGGCCCGCAGATTCTCGAGACCGGACCCGATCAGCGCGACGGATGCGCCGGCCGCCATCGCTGCGCCCGTGAACTCCGCATCACCGCACTCGATCGCGGCGACGACCGGGAGCCGTCCCTCGTGCCTGACGGCACCGATCAGCCGTAGGGCAAGCGACCGGTCGGTCCCTGCGACGACGACGACGACCTCGGATTCGACCTCGCCGAGCTCGGCCGCTGCGGTTACGGGGTCGAGCTCCCGCGGAACGACCCGGTTTCCGAGCGCAGCCAGGCCCGCAGCGACCTCGTCTCCGTAGCGGGAGCGCTCGCCCGCTACCACGACGCGGCGCGGCGCCACGGTCTCGTTGCCTTGTCCGGCGAGCATCCCCGGTCAGTCCTCCTCGTTCGGGAAGAGGAGGTAACTGCCCTCGATAGCTTCGGCGACGGCGGTGAGCTTCAGGTTCAGCTTGCGCGCGTGATCGCGGATGCGTTTGTGCGCGTCGCGTTCGCTCAGCCTGTGACGCTCCATCAGGATCCCTTTCGCCCGTTCGACCTGGGCGAGCCGGGATGTCATGGTGCGAAGCCGGTCGAGCTCGGCGGCCTGACGCACCGCAAGCGCGATCGTTTCCTCGAGTGTCTCGGCGCTCGCGAGCAGGGGCTCGAGCCCACAATCGACTGCCCGAGCGACGAGCTCGGAGTCCCGACCGCCGATGACGACGACGACCTGTCCGCGATCGCTCGGCGTGTCGACCTTGTCGGCCGGCCGATCTCGACCGCCGGACTTGGCCAAAGCGGCGTAGACGGTAGGGCTTTCTTCGACACCGGGGTCGTTGTATCTGGCGGCGGTCATGCGCCGTCCGCACCGCTAGGGGGACTCTTTCGTTACCCCTGTCGCCATGCGCCCCCAATGGCGTCCGCTTCGAGTGCCGCCTGATCGGCGCCGACACGTCATCCGCACTTTTCCAAGTGCCCAATGGCGCGGCTCATGCACGTCCATCCCATCCCCCTTTTCCGTGATCAGCACGGGTTGCCATTGCCGCAGGCGTCGCCTACTATATCTCCCGTCCGCAGCTTCGGCCCACGACGGTCGAAGATGTGAGCGCAACCTCAGCACTCAGGTCGCGCGATCGCTGACCCACTCTCGGTCGGCTTGGAGCAAACGATCGCGGCGATCAGGGGTGAGAGTGCCAAAGGGGGAACTCAGGGCTAGCGGCCGGTTGGCGGGGATGCACGGCTGCACGTCCCCGCGATCGGGCCTGCCTCCCAGCTTCCTTTCCGCAGAGAGCGATGACGCAGCACGGCTTCTCCGCCTCACGGACGCGGCCGGAAGGGGGTGATCTCTCGGTCGAAGACACGTGATGAGTTGTGGGAGAACCCGTTTTCAGGAAGGACGACAGAGCCACCGATCCGGTGGCAGAAAAGGAGAGAGATCACGTGAGCAAGCTGCGCACGACCTTGCTGGCAGGAGTCGCACTTCTCGCGCTGGCGTTCGTCGCGACCGCATTCGGCGACGACAACCAGATGGGGAACACGAGCCACGCAGGGCGCCACAACCCAGCCGAACTCCGCGTCGGGAACGAACTCGGGCAGCAACACGAGCACGAGTACGAGCACGTTGACGCAAACGAGTTCGGCGACGAGCACCGTAGCCGCGAATCTGACAGGCGGAGCCGGTGGGGCAGGCTCGAACTCCAGCACCAACTCGGCAGGTGCCGGCGGGGCCGCGACGGGCACCGCAACCTCGACCGCAACGGGTGGCGCGTCCACCTCGACCGCAACCAACACGTCGCCGCCGACTGCAACCTCGACGGCGTCGGGGGTGCGGTCAGACGTCTGGCGATCCAACCGCAGGCGGCGGTAGCGCTTCCGTGCACGACGGCGGCAACGGAAACGCCGACTCGTCGTCCTCGACACGCGCCGTCTCGGTCGGCGGTGACGCCAAGGGCAACGGCAACGGAGGGAACGGCGGCGACGGCGGCAACGCCGATCATCGCGAAGGCGTCGCTCGGCGGGGACGTTTCGTCGAGCAACTCCGCGGACGTGGAGCCAGACGACCCACCAGGCCATCGTCGTGGTTCCGGTCGCGGTCCAGCATGCGTCGGCCGACTACTCGCGCTCTGGACCACTCGTAGTGATCTGAGGCCTGCAACTCTGCCGTCGGAGCTCTCGGCGGCCGGCTTTTCGGGGGTGAGCCGCAATCACCCCCGATCAACTCACTCCGACCATTACGAGGGGGTCCCGTGAACAAGAGTCGTGTGATGTTGCCGGTCGGGGCAGCGGCACTGCTGCTGATGCTCGGGCTCTGTCGTCGGGCTCGCCACAGGAGCCGACGGTGGCGGAGCACCCAGGCCGAGCTCGGCGGTGACCGACCCCAAAACGACAACACCCGCTCCCAGCTCGACCACGGGCTCGACGACGCCGACCACCACGACGGCCACGACGCCCAGCCGACGCCGACGACGACAACCGCCCCGCACGACACGACGACCACCGCTCCCGGCACGACCACCGCTCCCGGCACGACGACCGCTCCCGCCACGACGACCGCGCCCGCGACGACAACCGCTCCCGTCACGACGACTGCGCCCGCGACGACGACCGCTCCCGTCACGACCACCGGTCCGGGCACCACGACGACCGCGCCCTCGACCACGAACGGTCCCGGGACGACGACGACGACCGGGCCGACCGTCACGGGTGCCAACACGCTGCCTCCCTCGACCCAGTCGACGACGCAGAGCTCGCCCACGACGACAACGAGCGCTCCCACGACAACTGTCGCAGCTCCACCGACTGCACCATGTGAAACGACGCAGCTGACCTGTGGAAACAACGCCTCGACCCAGGTGGCGATCGTCTCGCAGACCTGCACGGCCTCGTCCGAGAACACCACGATCAACGTCGAGATCCAGACCCTCGCCGGAAAACCGGTGAACAATGTCACCATCAGCCCCACGACCACGTGTCTCAACACCCTCCAGATCACGCAGCTCGTCTCGCAGTACTGCGTCGGGTGCACCCTGATCGTGATCCCGCCGCCTCCACCACCGCCGCCGGTGATCTACGTACCCGAGCCCGGCACCAACACGATCACCGTCGTCCAGACCCCAGCTTCGCCGCCGCCGGTCCGAGTCCAGGCCTACTGCATGCCCAGACCGGTGCTGCGACCCGATGGGACGACCGGCAACCTGATCTACCTCGCGCTCGGTGAGCCGCAGCGGAACAAGACATACGCGGCTGCGGTCCCCGCGACCTACGTTGCAGGTGTGGGGATGAGATGCCCGACGGGGATCGACGTGAGCACGAGGGTGCCGGTATTCACGCTGACCGTGCCGTCGAGCTTCGTCGGACAGTTCATTCGGCTCTGCCTCCAGCCCGCCAGCACGTCGGCCAGACCGCTCTGCCACTCGATCCGCATCGATCTCGGTGCGAGGATCACTGTGCCGGTCGCCTCGAACGTGAGCGCGACCGTCGTCAAGACGAAAACGAAGACGAGGCCGGTCAAGCCGAAGCTGGCCAAGCAGATCTCACAGGTAGCGAGCGCGTTCGCATCGACGCTGACGGCTTCGAATGGGCCGAAGTCCACGTCGGGGACGCGTCAAACAATCAGAAAGGGGACACGACGGTGAAGCGGATCCTCGCTGTCACGGGCATCGCCCTCGCGCTCGGTGCGACGAGCGTCGCGCTCGGTGCCATCAGGCAAACCCACGCAAACGCGATCGTTCTCCTGCCGGGGCAGGCCGTCACCTACGCAGGCCTGACCTGCACGACCTACCGCGGCACGACGGCGACGAACGCCAACATCGTCTGCGTCCGGAACAACCTCGCCGGCTTCGGCGTCGTCGTAAGCCAGAAAACGATCATCGTCGCGAAGAAGTCGGGCTCCAAGGTGAAGGTCGTCTTCAAGACCGCGAACCGCTGACGACAGCAGTGGTCGGCCGGGCGGCGCTTGCGCCGCCCGGCCGACTCCGGCTCGAAATTCTCTGGCCGAAGGTATGGGTTCAGGAGTCCGTTTCGCCCATTGCCTGCCGGCCCCGCCGAGACCAACATCCACGCCGGGAGCGGGGTTCCGTCCCAGCGCCATCTAAAAGCCGGTGGGGTACCGGCGGGGGTCGGTGGGGGAGAGACTGAGGGGACGTTTCTCCCCCACCGGTGGCGCTTTCGGCGCCGGTGGGCGACCCGGACCACCCTCCACTACGGGCGAGCTACTCGGGCTTCTTCCTCAGAGCCTCAGGGGGGTCGACCGCGGTAACCTGTGTGTGCGTTGCGGCGTAGACGGGGTCGCCCTTCGCGTCGAAGACCTCCTTCACGCGCGCAATCTCGGTCATGACCAACTTGATGCGAAAGACTGTGCCGTCGTCGAGGAGATACTCGTTCCAGTATTCACCCGTCGTGCGAAACGGAATGACCTCCGCCTCCACTTCCTCGCCCCCGGGCTGTCTGAACTTGCGTGTTCCGGCCACGCACTCCTCCCGTCCTCGTGGTTCTTCGCTCAAGCCGACGAATTTGTTGCCGATAAACGCTCCGACGGCACTCGATCCGATCGGAGACTACACATGGCTTCCTTGACACCATTTCGTCCTCGTTCCTCGCGCCTGCTCGCAGCTGCAGCACTGGTCGGCGGATGTGCGCTCCTGGTGTTTCCGATCGCAAGCGCGGCCGGCCGCAGCGCACCCTCGGGCGGCGCCGGCGTTCAGCATCCGCACCGTTACCTGCTGACGACGTCGAAGATCGGCCACTGGGCGGTCGTCGTGCAAGCACGTCGCCGCGCACGCGCAGCCGATCGAGCTCGCTCGAAGGTCGTGTCGACGCTCGAGCACGGTCACGGCGACGCGACGCAGAACCTCGTGCTGCTGCTCGACGGGGTCGACATGGCAGCCGGGCAAGACCTGGTACCACGTCCGGCTGCCGATCCTGCCGAACAACTCGACCGGCTGGGTACCGAAGAGCGCGCTCGGGAACGTCTACGAGGTGCACACGCATCTCTACGTCGACCGCGAGACGCAGACGGCGTCCTCAAGAAGGACGGCCGCACGATCTTCACCACGCGCGTCGGGGTCGGCAAGTCGTACTGGCCGACGCCGGCCGGGCCAGTTCTACATCCGCGACAAGCTCACGAACTTCAACAACCCGTTCTACGGCCCGATCGCCTTCGGCACGAGCGCCCGCTCGGCCGTCCTCACGGACTGGCCCGGCGGCGGCTTCGTGGGCGTCCACGGCACGAACGAGCCCGACCTGATCCCGGGCTACATCTCGCACGGCTGCATCCGCATGAAGAACGACGCGATCATCAAGCTCGCGAAGCTCATGACCGTGGGCACGCCGCTGACGATCACGTAGGGCCGGCGTGGGTCAGCGATTCGAACGGGACAGGCAGGGCCTGTCCCGTTCTCGTTGACCGCCAAGAGCTACATGCTGCCCTTGAGCTGCCCGCGAATCTCCCCGCCGGGGTTCTTCGCGGTGTGCACGTTCACGTACGTGTCGCCCGATCCGAGCGCCTTGACGACCGCAGCGCTCACGACGGTCGTCGCCGCTGATCGGAGACTTGCACGCGGCTCCGCACAATGGCACGATCACCGGGCCCGAGACGTTGCGCTTGCCGGAATGGATGTGAGCGGCGACGGCGGCACCGCTCAGGTGGTCGTAGCTCAGCGTCCACTTGAGCGTCTTCCCGTTCAGGGTCGCCTGGAACGAGCCGCCGGCCCGCACGGGCTCGCCCTTCGGCCTCGGCGTCTCCTGCCTCGAGTCGAGCGAGGTCTTGAAGCTCATCGGCGACATCGACGGCTTCGCAAGAGCGACGGCCGCGACGACCGCCGCGACGGGGACGGTGACGCCGAGCAGAACTGCGATTCGTTTGCGCATTACGGTCTATCCCTCCGATTCGTGGTGAGCCATGGGAGCCGAGTTCGCTCCTCAGCCTCTATTCGTTCAGGCGGCCTCTTGCGGTTGGGTTGCAGTGTAGGCGGGATCCCGAGCGGCGGCCCGTCTGCCCCGGGCCGCGAGCGCGACGCCGACCAGGATCACCGCCAGCCCGACGAGGTCGACGGCGCGCAGCGACTCGCCGAGCAGGAGCCAGCCGTAGAGGACGGCCGCGGCCGGGATCGTGTACGTGACGAGCATCATCCGCGAAGGCCCGGCGCTGCGAATCAGGGCGAACGACAGGATGTAGGCGACGCCCGTGCCGACCAGGCCGAGGAGAAGGATCGAGCCCGTCTCCTTCCAGCCCGGCACCGAGGAGGGCAGCTGCGACACGCCCACCGGCGCTGTGAGCGCCGCCGCAACGACACACGCGCCCGCGGCGATCACCATGGGCTCGGTGTCGGAGAGCTTCACGGCCGTGAGGACGGCGCCGCAGGCGTACCCGAACGCCGCGAGCACGACCGCGAGCGCCGCGAGCGCCCCACCCCCGCCCGGCGCGCCGACGAGCAGGACGACGCCGACCGCCCCGATCAGCACGCCCGCCAGCGCGATGCCGGCGAGCCGTTCGTGCAGGAAGACGTACGCGAGGATCACGGTGAAGATCGGCCCGGCCGCCTGCAGGATCCCCGCGAGGCTCGAGGTGATCCGCGTCTCCGCCCAGGCGAAGAGCAGGAACGGGATCGCCGTGTTGACCGCGCCGAGCACGAGCAGGAGCAGCCACCGCTCGCGCGCCTGCCGGAGGCCCCGCCGGCCCACCCAGATCAGCATGACCGGGACGAGCACGACGCAGGCCAGGAGCGCGCGTAGGAAGACCAGCGCAAACGGCTGGAAGCTCCGGTCGGCAACCCGGATGAACATGAACGACGCCCCCCAGATCAGCGACAGGGCGGCGAGCATGGTGATGTCGCGACGCGTCATCCCAACCCTCTTGACTAGCATTGCCGACCTGAGCGCAGTCGCAGAGCAGCCCCTCCACCGCGCGCTCGGTCTCACCGACTGGGAGTTCTCGCGAATCGCCGAGCTGCTCGAGCGCGCTCCCGAATCCCTTCGAGCTGGCGGTCTTCTCGGTGCTCTGGTCGGAGCACTGCGGCTACAAGCACTCCGCTCTCCTGCTCAGGAGCCTGCCGTCGCAGGGCGAGCGCGTGCTGCAGGGGCCCGGCGAGAACGCGGGGGTCGTCGACGTCGGCGGCGGCCTCGCCGTCGCGTTCAAGGTCGAGTCGCACAACCATCCCACGGCGGTCGAGCCGTTCCAGGGCGCCGCGACCGGGGTCGGCGGCATCCTGCGCGACGTCGTCGCGATGGGCGCGCGCCCGATCGCGCTCCTCGACGGGCTCCGGTTCGGTGCGCCGGACTGGCACTTCAGGCGCGCCGTCGCCGGTGTCGGGCACTACGGCAACTGCACGGGCATTCCGACCGTCGGGGGCGAGACGGTGTTCGACGAGGCATACGCCGCGAACCCGCTCGTCAACGCGATGTGCGTCGGGCTGCTGCCGGCCGAGCGCGTGCTGCGCGCCCGAGCGCGCGGCGCCGGGAACCTGGTCGTCCTCTACGGGGCGCTCACCGGCCGCGACGGGATCGGCGGCGCCTCGGTGCTCGCGAGCCAGGATCTCGAGGGCTCGCACGAGAAGCGGCCGTCGGTGCAGATCGGCGACCCGTTCCGCGGCAAGGCGCTGATCGAGGTGTCGCTCGACCTGGTCGAGCGCGAGCTCGTCGCCGGGCTGCAGGACTGCGGCGCCGCCGGGCTCGCCTCCTCGCTCGCCGAGATGGCCTCGGACGGGGCCGGGGTCGAGGTGCATCTCGACCGGGTTCCGCTCCGGGAGCCCGACCTCGAGCCGTGGGAGATCATGATCTCGGAGTCGCAGGAGCGGATGGTCGCGGTGGTCGAGCCGGGACGGCTCGACGAGGTCGAGGCCGCGTGCACGCGCTGGGAGCTGCCGTGCACCGTGATCGGCGAGGTCACCGACGAACGGCCTGCTGCGCGTGCTGCACGACGGCGACGTCGTCGGCGAGATCCCGGCGCGCCTGCTCACCGACGAGACGCCGCGCTACGCGCTCGAGCTCGCGGAGCGCCAGGCGCCCGCCGGCTCCGGCGCCGGATCCCGCCAACTGGGAGCCCGAAGACCTGGGTGTTCGAGCAGTACGACCACCTGGTCGGCTCGCGGACCGTGCGGCGGCCGGGCCTGGATGCAGCCGTGCTCCTGCTCGAGGGCTCGCGCGGGCTCGCGGTGTCGCTCGACGGCCCGCCGCTCGGCGAGCGCGACCCGTGGCGCGCCGGCTGGGCGGCCGTCATGGACGCCGCGCTCAACGTCGCGTGCGCCGGAGGCGAGCCGATCGCGCTCACCGACTGCCTCAACTTCGGCAACCCCGAGCGGCCGGAGATCGCGTGGGAGCTCGCCTCGGCGATCGACGGCATCACGGCCGCGGCGAACGAGCTCGGCGATCCCTGTCGTCTCCGGGAACGTGTCGCTCTACAACGAGACCGGCGGCCGGCCGATCCCGCCGACACCGGTCGTCGGATGCGTCGGCCTCGTCGCGGACGTCCGCCGGATTCCGTCGCGCTGGCGCGCCGGCGACCGCGCCTTCCTGCTGCGCGGCGAGGGCGGAGCGTTGGTGCACTTCGTCTGGCAGCACGCCCACCGCTTCACGCTTGCGCACGACATCGGCGACGGCGGCGCCGCGCTCGCCCTCCGGCAGGCGGCGGCGTGGAGCGGCGTCGAGACCGCGCTCACGTGCCCCGAGGGCCCGGGCGTGATCGTGACACTGGCGCCCCGGGGACGACGAGCCGCTCGCGTGGCCGGACGTGACGAGCTCGGGACGATCTGATGTGCGGCCGTCTGATGTGCGGCGTCTTCGGCATCTCCGCTCCCGGCCGCGACGTTGCGCGGCTCGCGTACTTCGGGCTCTTCGCGCTGCAGCACCGCGGGCAGGAGTCGGCGGGGATCGCCGTCTCCGAGGCCGGCCGGCTGACCGGGCTGCGCGACCTGGGGCTCGTCACGCAGGTGTTCGACGAGAGCAAGCTGTCCGCGCTCCGCGGCGAGCTCGCGATCGCGCACACGCGCTACTCGACGACGGGCTCGAACGCGTGGGCGAACGCGCAGCCGCTGATCCACCACGGCCGCGTGCGGACGGTCGCGCTGGGGCACAACGGCAACCTGACCAACGCCGACGAGCTCCGCGAGGAGCTGCCGGCGGCAGCTCGGGTCGACCTCGGACACCGAGGTGATCGCAGCCCTGATCGCGGCCGACGAGCGGCCGCTCGACGAGGCGGTCGCCGCCGCGCTCGAGCGGATCGAGGGCGCCGCCGCGGTGGTCGGCCTCGCCGAGGGCGAGGCTGTTTGCCTTCCGCGACCCGTTCGGCTTCCGGCCGCTCGTGCTCGGCCGCCTCGGCGACGACCCGGTAGTCGCGTCCGAGACCTGCGCCCTCGACCTGGTCGGCGCAGCGTTCGAGCGCGAGCTTCGCCCGGGCGAGCTCCTGCTCGCGGGGCCGGACGGCGAGGAGTCGGTGCAGGTGCTGCCGCGCGCCGGCCAGCGGCGCGCTCTGCATCTTCGAGTTCTTCTACCTGGCCCGGCCCGACACCCGGCTCGAGGGTGTCGAGGTGCACGGGGCGCGGGTGCGGATGGGCGAGCGCCTCGCCGCCGAGGCGCCGGTCGAGGCCGATCTCGTCCTGCCGATTCCCGACTCGGGCACGCCGGCCGCGATCGGCTTCTCGCGCGCGACCGGCATCCCGTTCAGCGAGGGCCTGATCAAGAACCGCTACGTGCACCGCACGTTCATTCAGCCCGAGCAGGGCATGCGCGACCAGGGGATCCGGATGAAGTTCAACCCGCTCGCCGAGGTGGCGGGCAAGCGGCTCGTGGTCGTCGACGACTCGATCGTGCGCGGCTCGACGACGCGCCAGATCGTGCAGATGCTGTTCGACGCCGGCGCGGCCGCGGTGCACGTGCGAATCTCGTCCCCGCCGGTCGTCTCACCGTGTTACTACGGCATCGACCTGGCGAGCGAGGACGAGATGATCGCAGCGCGAAGCTCGGTCGACGAGGTGCGGCAGGCGATCGGCGCGACGTCGCTCGCCTACCTCTCGCTCGAGGGGCTGACCGACGCGACCGAGCGGCCGGCGGCGGCCCTCTGCCGGGCCTGCCTGACGCGCGAGTACCCGACGCGGGTGCCCGCAGCGGCCGAGAAGCTGCGCTTCGAGCTCGCCCGCTAGAGCGATCAGACGCAGCGTCTTCGTGTCGATCGCGAAGCGCTTCGCGCCGCGATGCGACGACCAGGGTGCGCGCCCGTGAGCCTCAGCGTGGGCCGCGCCCGATCGCCGCTTCGTCGCCCCACCCACTCCCACGGGAGGCCGATGCAGACGGCGGTGCGGCTGACGGTGTCGAGCGCGTGCACGAACGGATAGTTGTCGGACTGCTGGTAGAGGGTGTAGACCCAGCGGCCGTCGGAGCTCGTCGACCCGCGCGACCGGGTAGCCGGTCATCAGCCAGCCCGCCTGGCGCTTGTCGGCGATCGCGCCGGGCAGCAGCCGGCCCGCTTTCAGGTCGTAGGCCTTGACCTGGTAGCGGTTGTCGGTGCTCACGACGTGGTGGATCAGGTACAGCCAGCGGCCGTCCGGTGCGAGCGCGTCGAACGAGTAGTCGCCCGGCAGGGAGATCGTGCGGACGAGCGTGAGCTTTCTCGTGTCGACGACCGCGAAGTCGGAGCGCGAGCGGAGCTCGCCCGTCGGCCGGACGTTGTCGCCGAGCACGAGCGTGCGGCCGTCGGGGCTGAGACCGCCGCGTTCCCAGGACGTGAGCGTGACGAGCGGGAGGCCCCAGGCACCGTGGAGCGTCACGCGCTCCACGGTGCGACCCTCCACGCGCTTGCTCAGCGTCGTGGTCGCGGCCTTGAACGAGACGGCGTAGCTGACCTCGTCGGCGCTGACGGCGCCTGCCACGTTCGGAAGCGACGGCCCGACGCCGCCGGCGGCAGTTGTGAGCGGCGAGGGCACAGAGCGGCGGCGATCAGGGCTCGGTCGAGACGCATCTGCCGGTTCTACACCGGCCGCGGCGATCAGGTTCCCGCGAGTTCGCGGGCGAGCCGGAGAGCGTGCTCCTTCGTGAGGCCACGCCCCTCGAGCCGGTAGAGAAGCCGCCGGACGACCACACGAGCACGTGGCCGGCGAGCCGCGGCGGCGCCTCGGGCGAGACGAAGACATGCGGCGCCCCGGCGATCCAGAAGCCGGGCGCGCCGTGCACGGTCACGGGCTCGACGCCGGTCGAGTCGCCGACGAGCTTCTTCAGGATCACGTCCCCGACCTCGTTGCGGAACTCGGTCAGAAGCACGGGATCGGGATCCGCCAGGAGCGTCGAGATCACCCGGCCACTCTGGATGCGGAGTCGGGGCGGGGCGGTGGTCGGGGGCAGCGCGAACGGCCGGCCGAGGACGATCTCAGCCGCCTCGGGGGTGATCGGCGCGCCGAGCGCGGCGCCGAGCGGCCGCTCCTGCGCGGGCGGCAGCACGTCGACGCGCTCGATCGTCACCCCCTCGAGATGGAGCGCGTGCAGGATCGCGCTGCGTGCGCCCGGCACGGCAAGGGCGACCGCGATCGCGACCAGCACCGCGAGCGCCACGATGAGGAGGCGGGCGCCGGCTGCGAAGCGGGCGCCCCTCCGGCACCGTGAGCTGCGGCGTGGCCGGCCACTCGAGCTCGGCGCCGAGGGCCTCGAGGCGCTGCTCGAGGTCAGCCATGGAGCTCCCTCAGGAGGTCGAGCGCCCGCGCGGTGCGCGACTTGACCGTGCCTCGGCGGACGCCGAGCGCGGCGGCCGTCTCCTGCTCCGACAGGCCGAGCAGGTAGCGGCAGGTGAGCACGAGCCGGGCCGGCTCCGGAAGCTGGTCATCGCCTCGAGGAGCCGGCGGCTCTCGTCGGCGGCGACCGCGAGGGTCTCGGGGGACGGGGCCGCGTCCCCCGAGGCGTTGGGCCGCCGCGGTGGCCGCGAGGCGGGCCCGCCGCCCGGCGGCCCGGCGCCGGTTCCGGGCCTCGTTGGCGACGATCCGCAGCAGCCAGGGCCGGAACGGCTCGGCCGTCCGGAAGCGTCCGAGCGCCCGCCAGGCCTTGACGATCCCCTCCTGGGCGGCGTCTTCCGCCTCGGCGGAGTTTCCGGTGATGACGTAGGCGAGTCTGAAGGCGGTCTCCTCGTGGGCTCTCACCAGGCCGGCGAACGCGCCCGCGTCGCCGCGCACGGCGCGCTCGACCAGCTCGCGCTCGCCCTGTGGACGGCCCTCCACCGCTCTCCTACACCTGCCGGCGGCGGCCGGTTCCCGGCTAGCCGCCTTCGCCGAGCGCCTTCGCCCGCCCGTAGCGCACGGCCCGGGCAACCTGCGCCGGGTCGTAGCCCTGCTCGATCAGCTCCTGCTTCAGCTCGCCCTCCTGCGGCGAGCCGCAGGAAGAGCCAGGCGAGCGCGCCCAGGGTGACGAAGCCGCCCTCGAGCATCATCACGACGCCGGCGAGGTTCTGGTCGTGCACCGCGCTGATCCCCCACGTCGGATTCGCGTGCTCGTACCAGGAGTAGAACGCGGTCGACGACCAGATGAAGACATTGCCGAGGATCGTCTCGATGAAGCGGACGAGCACGATGTAGCCGACCTTCCAACCCGTCCCGAACCACTCCGGCGCGGGCAGCGTCTCGAGCACCGGCGACCACATCAGGCAGCCGCACGTGAAGAAGAGGAAGTGCTCGAGCGCGTGGATCGAGTTGTGGTGCAGGGCGGCCTGGTAGAGCACCGGGAGGTGCCAGAGGTAGAGGTTCACCGCCCAGACCGGCAGCGCGACGAGCGGGTGCGTGAGGATGCGGAGGCGGTCGACCGGCTTCAGCGCCAGCACGGGGCGTAGCACCGGTCCTGTGAGCCCGGCGACGAAGCAGAGCGGCGCGAGGTCGCCGAGCAGCACGTGCTGGGTCATGTGGACGAAGAAGAGCTCCTGCTCGCCGATCGCGTCGACGGGCGAGTTGAGCGCGATCACGACCAGCGCGATCCCGAGCCAGAAGAGGAACTGCCGCCACCCCGGCACCGGCATGCCGCGGCGCGCGAGGTGCCGCGTCCGCCGGAGGTAGAGGATCGAGACGACGAGCGTCGGGACGAGCTGGAGCGGCTCGAGGTTCCAGGTCGTCGCGGCCGAGCCGATGATCACACCTCAAGTGTTCCTACAAACCGGAGGCGACCGTAGACTCAACAGCATGCCGAGCTACGCCGACGCGGGTGTGTCGCTCGCGGTCGCGGACGCTGTCGTCGATCGGCTGCGCGCCGCGGTCGCGTCGACCGGCGCGCAGGGGTTCGGGGCGTTCGCCGGGCTTCAGCCGCTCGGCGACGGCCGCTTCCTCGCCGCGTCGACCGACGGCGTCGGAACGAAGCTGATGCTCGCGCGGGAGCGCGGGCGCCTCGCCGACTGCGGGCGCGACCTCGCCGCGCACTGCATCAACGACGTGCTCACGACGGGCGCGACGCCGCTGATGCTGCTCGACTACGTCGCCGCGAACGAGATCGACCTCGACCAGGTCGCCGAGCTCGTCGAGGGCGCCGCCGAGGTCTGCCGCACGGCCGGCGTGGCGCTCGTCGGCGGCGAGACGGCGGAGCTGCCCGGGATCTACCGCGACGGCGAGCTCGACTTCGCCGGCACGTGCGTCGGCATCGTCGAGGCCGGCTCGCTGGTCGACGGCACCACGGTCGCGCGCGGGCGACGCCGTGATCGGCTTCCCCTCCGCCGGCGTGCACGCAAACGGCTTCACGCTCGTGCGGCGTATCCTCGAGGGCGACGACTACGACGGCCCCGACCTGCTCGCGCCGACCCGTCTCTACCTCGACGAGACGCGAGCCCTGCGCGGCCGCGCGAAGGCCTTCGCGCACGTCACGGGCGGCGGGATCCTGGGCAACCTCAGCCGGGTCGTCCCCGAGGGGCTCCATGCCCAGCTCGACTGGCACTCGTGGGAGCGGCCGCCCGTGTTCGAGTGGCTGGGGCGCCACGTCGAGGAGGAGGAGCTCCGCCGCGTGTTCAACCTCGGGATCGGCTGGTGCGCCGTGGTTGCCGAGCCGGCGCCGGGCGAGACCGTGATCGGGCGGATCGCGTGATCGGCGTCCTGGTGTCCGGAGAGGGCACGAACCTGCAGGCGCTGATCGACCGCGGCCTACCCCTTTCGGCGGTCGCGTCCAACCGCCGCGAGGCTTACGCGCTGAATCGTGCGCGCGCTGCAAGCATCCCGACTGCCACGTTCAGCCTCGACTGCCATGCCGATCGCGAGGAGCGCGATCTGGTCATGGCGAGCTGGCTCGAGCAGCACGGTGTCGAGCTCGTGGTCCTCGCCGGCTACATGCACCTGCTCACGCGCCCGTTTCTCGCCCGCTTCCCCGAGCGGATCGTGAACGTGCACCCGTCGCTCCTCCCGGCGTTCCCGGGGGCGCATGCGGTCGAGGATGCGCTCGCCGCGGGCGTGGAGACGACGGGCGTGACCGTGCACCTGGTCGACGAGGGGATCGACACAGGCCCGATCCTGCGGCAGGAGGCAGTGCCCGTGGAGCCACGCGAGACGCTCGTCGAGCGCCTGCACGCGCTCGAGCATCAACTACTGCCCGTGGTTGTCGAACACGTGGTGGAAACCCTGGAGGCCGCCGCATGAGAGCCCTGATCTCGGTCTACGACAAGCACGGAATCGAAGTCTTCGCCCACGGGCTGGAGGAGCTCGGGTTCGAGATCGTCTCCTCGGGCGGTACCGCGACCTTCCTCGAGGAGCACGGGATCGACGTGACGCACGTCGAGACCGTGACCGCTCGCCCCGGAGATGCTGGGCGGGCGCGTGAAGACGCTTCACCCGGCGATCCACGCCGGCATCCTGGCGCGGCGCGACCTCGAGGAGGACCGCGACACGCTCAGCCGGCACGGGATCGTGCCGTTCGACGTCGTCTGCGTGAACCTCTATCCGTTCCTGTCGGTCGCCAACCGGATCGACGTCGAAGAGGCCGACATCCTCGAGATGATCGACGTCGGCGGCCCGTCGCTCCTGCGCGGCGCGGCGAAGAACTTCGCGTACGTCGCGGCCGTCTGCCGGCCCGAGCAGTACGACGCGGTGCTGGCGGAGCTCTCCGGAGGCGGCCTCTCGATCGAGACGCGCCGCGCGCTTGCCGCCGAGGCCTTCGCGATGACGGCCGCCTACGACGCGGCGATCGCGCGCTGGTTCGCCGAGGACCAGTTCTTCCCGGAGCAGCTGACGCTGACCTTCCGCAAGATCACCGACCTGCCGTACGGCGAGAACCCGCACCAGACGGCTGCCTACTACGAGGAGGTCGGGTCGCGGAAGCACCTGCTCTCGCGCGCGAACCAGCTCGGCGGCCGCGAGCTCTCGTACAACAACCTCGCCGACCTCGAGGCCGGGCGGCGCATCATGGGCGAGCTGCTCGACACGCCTGCTGCGGTCGTCGTGAAGCACGCGAACCCGTGCGGGGTCGCGGTCGCCGAGACGATCGAGCACGCGTATGCGCGGGCGATCGCGGCCGATCCGGTCTCCGCATACGGCTGCGTCCTGCTGCTCAACCGGCCGGTGGAAGGCGCGCTCGGCAAGCAGATCGCCGCGCACTTCACCGAGGTCGTGTTCGCACCCGAGTTCGACGACGAGTCCCTCGAGGCCCTCGCGACCAGGCCGGCGCTCCGGATCCTCCGCGACCGCGAGCGCCGCTCCGACACCCGCAACGAGCGCGACTACAAGCGAGTCGTCGGCGGCCTGCTCGTGCAGGAGCGCGACGCGCAGCCCGAGACCACCGAGGGCATGGAGGTCGTGACGGGCTCGGTCAGCGAGGCGCAGTGGGCCGATCTCATGTTCGCCTGGCGCGTCTGCAAGCACGTCAGCTCGAACGCGATCGTGCTCGCGAAGAACGGACAGACGATCGGCATCGGCGCCGGCCAGATGAGCCGGATCGACAGCGTCAGGATCGCAATCGAGAAGGCGCAGGATCTCGGCCACGACCCCGCCGGGTCGGTGCTCGCGAGCGACGCGTTCTTCCCGTTCGCGGACGGCCCGCAGCTCGCCCTCGACGCCGGCGTCTCGGCGATCATCCAGCCCGGCGGCTCGAAGCGCGACGGCGAGACGGTCGAGGCGGTCACGGCGGCGGGTGCGGCGATGGTGCTGACGCACGCACGCCACTTCCGGCACTAGTCACGGACGATCCGCGCGTGCGGGCCGCCCAGTCAGACATCCGGGTGGGCGAGCTGGCTCCTCATCTCGAGATAGCTGAAGGAGAGCTCTAGGTAACGATATGAGGACCGGGCTCTTCTCGACATCACCGGCTAGGAAGCCAGGCGTTCTGCACGCGTGGGTTACCCTTCCACGAGCTGGCTTCGCCGCGATGCTCGCTGCCGAGCTCGCGCTCGTTCTCGTCCCCCGGCACTTCGTGACCGGTGACGGGCCGTTTCACGTCGGGGTGGCGGCGCTGTTTCGAGACTTCGTCGAGGGCCACGGGCGGCTCCTCCACCACTACTACGCATGGCGTTCGTTCCCGGTCCCGAACCTGCTGGCCGACGTTGGGCTCGCAGCGTTGCTGCTCGTGTTCGGCGCTGCGCTCGCAGAGAAGCTCCTGCTGGCGATCTACGTGTTGTCCTTGCCGTTCGCCTTGCTCTACGCGGTCGGGGGGATCTGCCGGAGGAACACCTGGTTGGCGTTTCTCGCATTCCCGCTCACCTTCACCTTCGCGCTCAACTTCGGCTTCTACGACTTCTCGTTCTCGGTCGTGGCGTTCCTAATCGTGGCCGGTTATACGTGGCGACACAGGAGCCACCTGCCGGGGAAGCACGCGGCGGTGCTCTGCGGGCTTCTTTTCCTCGCGTTCTTCACCCACGCCGTCGGCTACCTCGAGTCTCTCCTGTTCGTCGTGATCGTCCTCGGATCCGAATGGTTCACGACTCGGCGCGAGCCCCAAGCGCTCCGACTCGGAACGCTCGCCCTCGTCGTAACGCCGAGCCTGGCGCTGCTCGTCTGGTTCATGGTCACCACCAGCACCGGTGTCCCGTCCAGCCTCTGGGCGGGCGCGGCAAGGTACCAGGTGCTCGTTGACGTCCTCACGCTCTCGTGGGGGATCACCTCGTACAGTGGGTACGAGGCGATCGCGACGGCGGCGCTCGCGCTCGCGCTGGCTGTGGTCGTCGTCTCGATCATCGTTCGTGAGCCGGTACGCCTTCGAAAACTCTCGAGAGACAGCCTCTTCGTCTTCACGCTCGTGGGAACGGTGGCAGCGGTGGCTGCGCCCTTCAGCGTGCAAAGCGGCGGAAGCTTCATCTCGCAGCGGCTTGCGCTCTTCCCGGCCTACGGATCGATCTTCTGGATCGCGAGTCACAGGGTTCCGCGGCTCTTCGCCGTTTCGACCGCGGTCACAGCCTGTGTGGTCGCCTGTGCCCTGGCGGCAATCCGTCTTCCGACCTACCTGAAGCTCGACCACGTGATGAGCGACTACCTATCGGTGGAGCCATGCCTCGCCACCGGCTCGACGATGGTGCAGGCGAACTTCGGAACGGTGCTAGCCAACCGCCGCGACCGCGTCGATCCTTTCTCAGACACCACGGGCCTCCTCGCCGCCGACCTGGGAGGAATCGACCTGGGCAGCTCCCAGAGCTCGCTTCCCTACTTCCAGCTCCGCTACCGCCCCGGGCTCGACCCGAACACCTACCTCGTTCGACCGAACTCACCGGGGATCGTGTGGACGCCTCCCCCGCTCGATCCTCTCGGCTATGAGCGACGCACCGCGGGTCGTGTCGACTACATCCTGCTCTTCGGCAGAAACCAGCACGACCCGGCCGAGCTGGCAAGCCCGATCTGGAAGCAGTTCAGCCGTGAGCTCCATTCCGGGTATCGCCTCGCCGCGGTCTCACCACTGGGATGGGTGCAGGCCTGGGTCAGACGGCGTTCCAACGCAGCGACTCTCGGGAGAGCACGAAGCCTCGGAAGCCGTGCCTCCGCATGCCGACCCGCAGCTCGCACACGATGATCGGCTCGATCCCGTCGTACGAGATGCGACCCGAGCGCCAACAACAATTCATCCAGATCGGCGAGGAATCCTGCAGCCCGCAGAGCCCGGCGATCGTCTTCCACGGCCAGAACCTCGGCACAAAGCCGGCGCCCAACCCATCCGGCCGCCCGTCAAACCAGCCGCCGCTCTGCCCGGTCACGATCACCGGCAATTCGGGCCTCGACTACTAGTCAAGTACCGACGTCTTGCCCTCAGTTGCGGCTGTCCGGATCGTGCTCCGCGAGGTAGGTGAGAAAGTCAGCGGGCTCGAGGACGGGAATCTGAGCGGTGAGGTCGAGGACGTGCCGGTCGCCGCTGACGAGGATGGCCTCTCGGCTTGCGGCCAGAGCGATCAGGTAATCGTCACCAGGATCGGCCGATCGGACGGGTGGCGGTTCGGCAGGGTCGTCGATGATGGTTGCCGATTCGGACAACCATCGAAGCACGCGTTGGGCCTCTTCCTCTGAGATGTGGCGACGGAGCTTTGGATACCCGAGAGCCCGTTCCAGTTCTTCGAGCAGTGCGTTCGACACCATCAACTCGAACCCACCGCGTTCCCAGGCTTCGAGGAGGCGGGCAGCGTTTCCCGCCGGCGAAAGCAGCCCGGAAATGATGACGTTTGGGTCGAAAACAGCCCTCACGGGCCGCTAAGAGCTCTTCTTTCTACGCGTCTTGTGCTGCGCCTGAACGGCGAGAGCGACGGCGTCGTCCTCGGAGAGGTCGTTCTTCGCCAAGAGCCGCTCCAGCACGTCGAGCCCGAGGTCTCGGCGGAGGGACGCCTCGATCACCTCGCTGTCGCCGCGACCGAGCCGTGCCGCGCGGATCTTCACGGCTCGCAGAACCTCATCGTCGAGCGTCACCGTCGTTCGAACCTTCGCCATCTCTGAATCTTAGCATCATGATGCTTTGGCGCACGAGGCGTCGTTCGCACACGCTCACGCACCGCACCGCGCTTGCGCCGAGGACGCTCCTCCCGCCGAATTTCGCGTGATCTTCGCGACGCGGCATCCGGATGGCCCGATGGACGGTTGCGCGTCCCGTGAATGCGTCAACGGGGCTGTGGTGACGCTGATGGCTCCGGGCTGGCGACCGCCGGACACGAGACTTAGACAGGCGTGTGGTCTTCTTCACGGACGCAGGCGAACTGCTGCTTGTGGACAGTGGCGGCGTCCGATGGAAGCTGCCGGGCGGCGAGGTAGTCGATAGAGTCGCGAGACTGCCGCGCCGTCTCCTTGACCGTGGCAACGCGGAGATCGGGCTCCAGCGGCACCGGTCGCTGCGAGGCGGCGAGCACTCGATGCGGGCATCGAGCGGCGTAGGCGACGGGTTGACGGCCGCCGAAGGCTGGGGCGATCCGCCCAGGTGCGGCTCTCGACGCCGCAGGCCGCGCGCTACGACGAAGCGATCAGCGGTACGTCTGGCTCGCCATCCGCAAGCTCAGACTCCTGAGTCGCTCGCGATGGAGGAGACCGAGTGGCGACACAGACGTCGGCGGCATTCGTTCGCGGTTCCGCGGAACCGCGAAAGACTTGTCCCAATAGGACAGTCGTCACATCTGTAAACGAACGTTCACTGTAGCGGGCGTTCCGGACAGCGCATCCGGCAGTGACTTCTTCGAGATCGGCGGCGGCACGTGCGGCGATGGTGACTTCGCCAACACCATTCGTGGCAACGTGAGCATCACAAGCAACCAAGGCGCGATTCAGCTGAACGGTGATGGCGCCGGCGGCGGGTAACAGCATCAGCGAAAACGTCGCCGCTGCCCTCAACACCGGTGGTGGCACCATCAATTCCAACACGATCCAGCAGAACCTCACCTGCAGCGCCGACATGCCGGCGTACTCGGCAACGGGCAACAGCACCGGCGGCCACAACAACTGCTGAGGAACAACGACTCGCTGAAGAACTGGGTCGAGCCGCCTCCCCGGATACGCAGGTGGGTAACGGGGGGCGGCTTCGACCACCCTGGCGGCGCAACCAAGCCCCTGTCGATTCGCGCGGGGCGTCAAGTTCCGGTGGAAGCTTTCGGGTCAGCGAAGTCTTGGATTCAAAAGAGCAGTTCGAGGCATTCGGTCGACGACTGATGCCAATCCTCACCGAGGGCGTGCGTCGAACTCGCCCGGCCACCAGAGATGATCGAGATTCACATCATCATCAAGCGATAGCCGCCGAGCTCGTCCGCCCTCGCGGCGTGACGCGTCACAGACCTGCCGCTCTGACCTCGGCGTTTCCCCGATTGGGCCGCATACCGTTTCTTCCGGTGAACCTACTCGACCCGCATCCGGCGTCCGACCGTGACGAATCACCGATCGCGTCGAGGATTAGCCCGACTCGCATAGTCGGCACCGACTGGTCAAGACGGTGGACGCCAACCTCTGGGCAGGGTCGTCTGACCCACCTCGATCAGGTAGCCGTCGGGATCGCGGATGTAGCAGCGCATCTCGGTCTCGTGTTGCTTCGGCGGCGTCAGGAATTGGGCGCCCCGCGCGCTCCACTGGGCGTATACAGCTTGGATGTCCGCAACCCGGATGTTGAGGAAGCTGCTCACCCGATCTGGGTCGGGCGGCGTCTCGAGCGTGACGGTCGGCTTGTCGTCGGTCGGACCTCCTCCGAGGTTGATGATGATCCAGCTGTTGGCTAGCGCGACGTACGTCACCTCGTCATTCACCTCGCCGGAGATGACTGTCTTGCCGCCGAGTACTTCGGTGTAGAAGCGGCGGGAACGCTCGACGTCATCTGAAACGATGAAGTGGGCCAAGACCATCTCCTCGTCGACGGTGCTCATGCTGACCTCCGTTGTTGGCATTTTCGTGCCGGTCGTGTGACCCGGGAGCACAATCCGGGGGTGCGGCTCTTGCCGTTGCTGGGAGCTGTCGTGATTCTGGCTGTACCGGCTGCGGCCGCGAGGGCGGTTGCTCGGATGTTGTCGGGTTCGAAGCCTGTACCTGACCCCCAATTCAACGGCGACAGGATCGTGAGCCCGGCCGAGTACGTGAAGCTGTTCATGGCCGCCTACAGAGGGATCGAGGCGGGCGACCCGAACGCGGTCGTGGCCGCCGGTGAGACGTCCAACCGGGGCCGCAGCAAACCGACCGGTGGCTTGGGCGGCGGCTCGGTCCAGCGCGGCGCGCGGCAAGCCATCTGCATGTCCGCGCCCTGACGGGCTAATGCACGGTTCGCATCTGCACGAACACGAAGACCGCCGCGGCGGCGATGGCCCCGAAGAAGGCCCCCAGCACCCAGTGACCGCTGAAGAGGAGCAACAGAGCCAGCAGTACGAGAGCGCCGGCGATCCACGTCGCCCAGCGCAGGTTGCGCTTGCGGAGCTCGGCTCTCCCGCCGACGCTCATCGAGTCGCCTCAGTGTCTGATCTCACGGACCCACCGGAGCACAACGTGACGAGGCATAGGTCCACTGTACCCTCGAGCGGTGCGAACCGGCGTTTGTGTTGCAAGTTACGAGCCGAGCCGCCTTTGCGAGTTGCAGCAAGACGCTAGACCCCCTAGGCGACCCCAGGCACGGGCCGCGTCGGTCTCAGATGGCTCGAACAGCTTGAGCTCGCCCGGCGCGAGCCACCCGAAGGCGCTCGCGCCGTGGCGAACCCAGTCCTTGTCGGTCACGAGCGCCATGCGCTGCCAGGACGAGCGGTGCTTCAACCCGACCGATCCCGCCGCCTTCATGTCCTGCCACAGAGCTCCGAGATCGAGCCCGTGGAAGTCGCCCGCGAGCTCGAAGAAGATGTTCCTTCCCGCCGCGCTCGAGCGCGTCGTAGATCGGCTTCATCATCTCGCGGTACTCGGCGCTGCCGATCTTCCCGGAAGCGCGGAAGCCGAGCACGCCCGGCGGCAGGTCGGTCAGGCGTTCGACCACGCCTACCCGCGCCCCATCTGGTCCAGCGCGACCGTGCACGCCAGGAAGAGCGCGTCTTCGGGGCCGCGGTTTCGCAGCAGTCCCATCTGCCACCTCCTTGCCAGGGACTTTGACACGGATCTACGGTTCCCGCCATGTCCCACGTGCCGCACGCGCTCGCCTGGGCCACCCACCTCGACGTGCTTCCGGTCAGCTCGGTCGTCGAACGCCGCGAGGGGTACACGGTCGTCCGGTCGCCGTCGAACCCGACGCACTACTTCGGCAACCTGCTCCTCTTCGACGGCCCACCGCGCCGAGGCGACGGCATCCGCTGGGAGGAGCTCTTCGCGGCCGAGTTGGGCGCGGACCCGCGCATCCGTCACTGCACCCTCCTCTGGGACGGCGTCGACGGCGATGCGGGCAGCGCGCAGGACGAGTTCCTGGCCCGCGGCTACGACCTCGACGACAACATCGGGCTCGTCGCCGACCGCGGACAGCTGCGTCCGCATCCACGTGAGAACCGCGAGGTCGAGATCGTCACGCTCGACCCGTCCGGCGATCAGCCCCTCTGGGAGGCCGTCCTCGAGCTCCAGACCGAGAACCGCGACGCCCGTTTCGCCGAGGCGAGCTACCGCGCCTACTCGCGCCGCCGGCTCGAGGATCTCAAGGAGCACTTCCGGGCCGGGCGCGGCGCGTGGTACGCCGCCC
The DNA here is from genome assembly GCA_963792135.1 of uncultured Actinomycetes bacterium. Taxonomy (GTDB): domain Bacteria; phylum Actinomycetota; class Thermoleophilia; order Gaiellales; family Gaiellaceae; genus PALSA-600. Next base: position 54,122 of record CAWBVD010000015.1, read on the forward strand.
TCGCACCGGACACCGCCGAGGTCGTCGCGAGCTGCGGCGTCGTGGTCACCGACGGCCGCGGACGCTTCCAGGCCGTCGACACCGCGTTCGCCCACCGCCGCCGCGGCATCGCCTCCCGCCTCGTCGTCGAGGCCGGGCGCCGGGCCGAGAGGCAAGGAGCCGACCAGCTCGTGATCGTCGCGGAGACCAGCTACCACGCCCTCGGCCTCTACGAGTCGCTCGGCTTCGAGCGGCGCGAGCACGTTCTTGGCGTCTGGCGGGTGGCGTGGGAGGAATAGCCTTCCGTCAGACCGCGTTTGGCAGGCAAACAGGTAGGAGGAGATTCTGATGCCCGAGCTCGACCCGCTTCGCTGGAAGGCGCTGGCAGTCGTCTGCGCCGCCTTCTTCATGACCGTCCTCGACGTCTCGATCGTGAACGTCGCGCTGCCCTCGATCGGCAGGTCGCTCCACTTCTCGGAGTCGAACCTCCAGTGGGTGATCACGGCGTACGCGATCACGTTCGGCGGCTTCCTGCTCCTGGGCGGACGCGCGGCCGACCTGCTCGGGCGGCGGCGGGTCTTCCTCACCGGAGTCGTGATCTTCACCGCTGCCTCGTTCTTCTGCGGCTTCGCGTGGTCCGAGGGCGTCCTGATCGGCGCGCGGGCCGTGCAGGGCTTCGGTGCCGCGGTGATCTCCCCCGCCGCGCTCTCGATCATCACGACGACGTTCGAGGAGGGTGCGGAGCGCAACAAGGCGCTCGGCATCTGGGGCGCGATGGGCGGCTCCGGCGCGGCGGTCGGCGTCCTCCTGGGCGGAATTCTGACGAAGTACCTCGGCTGGGAATGGATCTTCTTCATCAACGTCCCGGTCGGCGCGATCGCGTTCCTGCTTGCGCCGCGGTACGTGCGCGAGAGCCGCGGCGAGCGCACGGCGTCCTTCGATCTCCCCGGCGCCGTGACGGTGACGGCGGGCATCGCGCTGCTCGTCTACGCCGTCTCGAACGCGCCCAACCACGGCTGGGGCTCCGGGTGGACGATCAGCCGCCTGATCGCCGCGGCCGTCCTGCTCGGCGGCGTTCCTGCTGATCGAGTGGAAGGCCAAGGACCCGCTGATGCCGTTCTCGATCTTCCGCATCAGGACGATCGCGGGCGCGAACGTGTGCTCGGCGATCCTCGGCGCGGTGACGTTCGCGAACTTCTTCATCCTCACGCTCTACGTCCAGCAGGTGCTCGGCTACTCGGCCCTCAAGGCCGGCCTGACCTTCGCGGCGACGGCGGTCACGGCCGTCCTCTGGGCCGGCGTCTCGCAGGCGCTCGTGACGAAGGTCGGCCCGAAGCCGATCCTCGGCGCCGGCTTCGTCGCCTGGGCGGTCGCGATGTACCTCTACAGCCGGATCCCGGTCGACGGCTCGTACGCGAGCGACCTGCTCCCCGGCTACCTGGTGGTCGGCTTCGCACTGGCGTTCACCTTCATCCCGGTGTCGATCGCCGCCCTCGCCGGCGTCACGCACCGTGAGGCGGGCCTGGCCTCCGGCCTCTACAACACGACGAACCAGGTCGGGGGCGCGATCGGCGTCGCCGTGGCCTCGTCGGTCGCGATCAGCCACTTCAAGCACCTGGTCTCGACGGGGACGCCGGCGTTGCAGGCCCAGACGGCCGGCTACCAGTGGGCGTTCTGGGTCATGTGCGGGCTCTCGATCGCGGGAATCGTGGCCACGTTCACGCTGATCCGCAGGGAAGAGCTCGCCGCCGCAGGAGACACCGTCACGGTCCAGGCCTGACCTCCCGATAATGAGGGCGATGGCCCGCGAGTACCCGACCGTCCTCGAGCTGATCGGCTCGACGCCGATCATCACGCTGCCGTCGATTTCCCGCGACGTGCCGGGAACGATCCTGGCCAAGCTCGAGTACCTGAACCCGGGCGGATCGGTGAAGGACCGGATCGGCCTCGCGATGATCGAGGCCGCCGAGCGCGACGGGCGCCTCCGGCCCGGCGGAACGATCGTCGAGCCGACCTCGGGCAACACGGGCGTCGGCCTCGCGATCGCGGCCGCGATCAGGGGCTACCGCTGCATCTTCGTCATGCCCGACAAGATGAGCCAGGAGAAGATCGCCACCCTCCGCGCGTACGGCGCCGAGGTCGTGATCACGCCCACGTCGGTCGAGCACGACTCGCCCGAGTCGTACTACTCCGTCTCGTCGCGGCTGGCCGAGGAGATCCCGGGCGGCTTCAAGCCCGACCAGTACTCGAACATGGCCAACCCGGAGGCGCACTACCGCGGCACTGCGCCCGAGATCTGGGAGCAGACGGGCGGCGAGATCGACGCACTCGTGATCTCGGTCGGCACCGGCGGCACGATCAGCGGGATCGGGCATTACTTCAAGGAGCGCGGCTCGGACAACCCTGATCATCGGCGTCGACCCCGAGGGCTCGATCTACACGGCGCGGAGCGACGACGAGCTCCACCCGTACCTCGTGGAGGGCATCGGCAAGGACACCTGGCCCGACACGATCGACCTCGAGATGGTCGACGAGTGGATTCAGGTGTCCGACCGCGACTCCTTCCTCACCGCCCGCCGGCTCGCGCGCGAGGAGGGGCTGCTCGCCGGCGGCTCCTCGGGGAGCACGGTCTGGGCGGCGATCCAGGTGGCCTCGCGCCTCGCCGCCGACGCCCAGGTGCTTGCGCTCCTGCCCGACTCGGGCCGCTCGTACCTCTCGAAGTTCCTCGACGACAAGTGGATGCTGGAGCACGGCTTCATCGAGCGGAGCGCTCCGACCCCGACGGTCGCGGAGCTGCTGCACGCGAAGGGGGCGGACGCCGAGGCGACGCCCGACCTGGTCACGATCGGCGCGCACCGCAAGGTCGGCGAGGCGATCGACGTCATGCACCGCTACTCGATCTCGCAGCTCGTGGTGGTGCGCGACGGCGAGCTCCGCACGCTCGCGGACGTGATCGGCTCGCTGCAGGACCGCGACCTGCTCGATCTCGTCTTCCGCAACCCGGACGCGCTGCAGACGGACGTCGCGAACGCGATGCAGCCCCCGTTGCCGACGGTCGAGGACTCCTCGAGCGTGGACGAGATCGTCGCCGCGCTGACGGGCGGCTCGAACGCGGTGCTCGTGGCCTCCGGCGGCATGCCCGCGGGCGTCGTCACGCGCTCCGACCTGCTCGAGTACCTCGCGCACACCCGCTGAGAGATGAGAACGGTTTCACCGGCCGCGCTCCGGCGGTTCGTCGTCGCACGGCAGGGCTACGCCGCCCGAAACCGGAGCGCGACCGCGAAGGACGTCGAGGCCGAGGTCCGCCGCCTGACCGCGGTGCAGCTCGACTCGATCTCGACCGTCGACCGTGCCCACCGGATCACGCTCGCCACCAGGATCGGCCGCTTCGACGAGCGCGCGGTCTCCCGCCTGCTCGTGCAGGGCCGCATCTTCGAGTACTGGGCACACGAGGCCTGCCTGCTGCCGATCGGGGACTACCCGCTCTTCAAGCGCCGCATGGTCGAGCTGGCCGACCATCACTGGTGGGGAAGACAGCGCACGGAGGACGGCCGCGCGGTCGAGCGGCGAGGTCTTGGCCCGGCTGAGCGAGGAGGGCGCGCTGCCGGTGCGCGCCTTCGAGGGGCGCAGCGGGCCGATGTGGGGCTGGAAGCCCGCCAAGCGGGCGCTCGAGCATCTCTTCGCGGCGGGCGAGGTGGCGATCGCCGGCCGGCAGGGCTTCCAGCGCGTCTACGACCTGCCGGAGCGGGTGATTCCGCGCGCGGCGCTCGACGCGCCCACGCCGACCGAGGAGGAGTTCCGGCGCGGCTACGCGCTGCGGGCGGTGCAGGGCCGCGGCGCGCTGACAGAGTCCGGCATCGCCGAGCACTGCCGGTTCGCCGGCGGCGTGAAGGGCGTCCGGCCCTCATGTCGACGCTCTCGTCGCCGACGGCCTGCTCGAGCGGGTCGCGGTCGACGACGGCGGGCCGCCGGTCGTGGTGGAGGCCGGCGCAGAGCTCGACGGGGCCGCCGCCGCACCGGTGCTGCTCTGCCCGTTCGACAACCTGATGTGGGACCGGCCGTTCATCCGGCGGGTCTTCGGCTTCGAGCACGTGATCGAGGTGTACAAGCGCGAGCACGAGCGCGTCTACGGCTACTACGTGCTGCCGCTCCTGCTCGGCGACCGCTTCGTCGGCCGCGCCGACCTGAAGGCCGACCGCGCCCGCGGCGTGCTCCAGGTGAAGCGGTTCACGCCGGAGCCGGGGATCCGGAGGCGCCTCGACGGGCCGCTCGAGCGTGCGAGCGCCCGTCTTGCCCGCGCGCTCGGATTGGAGTCGGCGGCGCTGTGAGCGAGACGCCGATCCAGATCGAGGTCGACGGTGGCATGCTCGACGGGCACTACGGCGGCGCCGGAGTACCCGCCCTGCTCCTCCACGGCGGGCCCGGGCTTCCCGACTACATGGAGGGATGCGCCGCCGAGCTCGGCCGGCTTTTCACGACGATCCGCTACACGCAGCGCGGTGTGGAACCGACGACCGTCGGGCCTCCCTACTCGGTCGAGTCGCACATGGCCGACGCGCTCGCCGTGCTCGAGGCGGTGGGCCTCGAGAAGGCATGGGCGATCGGGCACTCCTGGGGCGGGCATCTGGCCCTGCATCTCGCCGTCGCGTACCCGGAACACCTCTACGGCGTCGTCTGCATCAGCACGCTGGGTGCGTCCCTCGACGTCCTCCCCGAGTTCGAGGAGGCGCTCAGGGCGCAGCTCTCCGATGTGGAGCGCGCGCGGGTCGACGAGATCGAGGCGCGCTGGGAGGCCGGCGAGGTGACGGCCGAGGAGCTCGTCGAGCAGCACGACCTCGTCTGGCCGTACTACTTCTTCGATCCGGCGAGCGCCCCGCCGCCGCTGACGCGAACCACTGGCCCCGAGTGCGCCCGGCAGACGTTCGAGTCGATCAAGGCGCACTTCGAGGCGGGCACGCTGAAGAACGGGCTCCCCCGGGTGCGGCTGCCGGTGCTCTTCGCGCACGGGATCAACGACCCGCTGCCGCTCCGCGGCGCCGTCGAGACCGCCAAGCTCGTCCCCGGCGCCAAGACGGGACGCATCCCTCGCTGCGGCCACTATCCCGTGGCTGGAGCAGCCCGGCTTCCTCGACCGGATGATCCGCGGACTGATCAGCGAGCTCTGAGTAGGCTGGTGAGCATGGAATTCGAGACGAGAGCGATCCACGCGGGCCAGGACCCGGACCCGGTCACCGGCGCCGTGATCACCCCGATCTACCAGACCTCGACCTACGTGCAGGAGGAGGTCGGCAAGAACAAGGGCTACGACTACTCGCGCACCGCCAACCCGACCCGCCGGTCGCTCGAGGAGGCGCTCGCGAGCCTGGAGGGCGCCGAGCACGGCATCGCGTTCTCGTCGGGCCTCGGCGCAACCACCACGATCATGCATCTCGTCGACCCGGGCCAGCGAGTGGTGCTGATCGCGGACGTCTACGGCGGCGTGTACCGGATGACCTCCCGGGTCTACGAGCCGAAGGGGTACCGCTTCACGTACGTGCCTGCCGATGAGTTCGACGAGGCGCTCGCCCGCGCACCTCGACGCCGACACGAAGCTCGTGTGGGTCGAGACTCCGTCGAACCCGCTCCTCAACGTCGTCGACATCCGCCGCGCGGCCGACGCCGCGCACGCGGCCGGTGCGATTCTCGCCGTCGACAACACCTTCGCCTCCCCGTTCCTGCAGCAGCCGCTCGCGCTCGGCGCCGACCTCGTCGTCCACTCGACGACGAAGTACCTCGGCGGCCACTCGGACGTGATCGGCGGCGCCGTCCTCACGAGCGACCCCGCTCTTGCCGAGCGGCTCCGCTTCCTCCAGAACTCGCTCGGCGCGGTGCCCGGGCCGTTCGACGCCTGGCTCGTCCTGCGTGGTTTGAAGACGCTCGCGGTCAGGATGGAGCGGCACTGCGAGAACGCCCGCGCGATCGCGGGCTTCCTCGATGGTCACCCGGCGGTCGAGCGGGTGCTCTACCCCGGCCTCGAGACGCATCCCGGCCACGACGTGGCGCGGCGGCAGATGCGCGACTTCGGCGGGATGGTCTCCTTCCAGGTCGAGACGGAGGAGCAGGCGGTCGCGCTCGCAGCGCGGACGAAGCTCTTCTTCCTCGCCGAGTCGCTCGGCGGTGTCGAGAGCCTGATCGAGCACCCGGCCCGCATGACGCACGCCTCGACCGCCGACGCGCCGTTCGCATCCCCGCGGAACCTGATCCGGCTCTCGGTCGGGATCGAGAACGTCGACGACCTGATCGCGGATCTCGAGGCGGCCCTCGTCGGCGTGCCGGCGCCGCGCCCGTGCTTGAGCTAGTCGACCTGCAGTTCCAAGGCTTCGCCCACGCGATCGGCGCCTACGTCGTCGAGACCGACGACGGCCCCGCCCTGTTCGACTGCGGGCCGGCGACGACGCTGCCCCGGCTCGAGGAGGGGCTTCGCGAGCGCGGGCTCGAGCTCACCGACATCCGCCACCTGCTGCTCTCGCACGTCCATCTCGACCATGCAGGCGCCGCCGGCTCGATCGTGCGCGAGCACCCGGAGCTGAAGGTCTGGGTCTCGCCGATCGGCGCGCCGCACCTCGTCGACCCTTCCCGGCTGGAGGCCTCGGCGCGGCGGCTCTACGCGTGAGCGGTTCGACCCACTCTGGGGCGAGCTTGCGCCGGTGCCCGAGGCGAACATCGCGCTCGCCGAGGGCGAGGCCCTCGGCTGGGAGGTGTTTCCGTCCCCGGGCCACGCATCGCACCACGTCTGCTACTTCCGTGACGGCACCCTGCTCGCGGGCGACGCTTGCGGCGTCCGCATCCAGCCCTCGTCGTACGTGCTCCCCGTGTCGCCGCCGCCCGACATCGACGTCGAGGGATGGCACGGCACGATCGGCGAGATCGAGCGCCGGGCGCCCGACCGGCTGGCGCTGGTGCACTTCGGCATCGCCACTGACGTCGACAGCCATCTCGCGCAGCTGGGGACCGAGCTCGACCGCTGGGCCGAGCTCGTGCGCGACGGGGCGACGTCCGAGGAGTTCGCCGCCACGGTACGGCCCGACGCAGGCCCCGACGTGGCGCGGCTCGACGCCATCGCGCCGCTCGACCAGTCGTGGCAGGGCCTGCGCCGCTACTGGGACAAGCGCGTTACGTCGCCGGAAGGAGCACCACGTTCGTCTTGACGACGTGGCCGTGCTTGTCGTTGATCGTCGCGCCGAGCGTGTAGGTCTTACCCTTGGCCGCCTTGTAGTTGACCGTGAACGTGATATATCCGTCCGACGAGAGCGGGACGCAGCGGCTGCGCGACCACGAGCTTCTTCTTGCCGTCGAAGAGCCCGTACGTCATGCCGAGCTTCGTGCCCGGCGGGTTGTAGTACTTCATCACCGGCACCGGGATCTTGACGACGATCTTCTGCCCCGCCGGGATGGTCTGCGCGAACCCGACGATGTTCTTGGACGTGCTCTGGAAGGTGCCGTACGACGGCTTCTTCTTCCCGTTCGCCCGCACGACGCCGCTGAACCACGTCTTGCTGGTGCTGTCACGGAAGATGAACCAGGCGAACATCTCCACGTACGGGCTCTCCTGGGCAAGCTGGAGCGCCTTCTTCAGGTCCTGCGCCTGCTTGGAGTAACTCACGCCGCCCTTGTCGTACTCCGGCGCCGTCTGCTCGCCGTACTCGGTGACCCAGATCGGGATCCGGCGCCCGAACCACTTCTTCAGGTCGTCCCCGAACCTGGTCATCGTCGAGAAGGCGACGTTCGGGTACGCGACGCGCTGCGTCGGGCCGAGGGCGTAGACGCTCGGGTACGGGTGGGTCGCCCACGCGTCCATCGGGAGCTTCGGGTTCGCCTCGGAGAGCAGCCGCGCGAACGTCGCAGGCGCAGTGGAGTCGCTGACGCCGCCGGTCGGGTGGTTGTGGCCGCGGTTCGAGGTCTCGCCCGCCGCCACGAGCGCCTTCGGATTGCCGGCCTTGATGCCGTTGTAGCCCGCCATGTAGAGCTTGGCGTAGGTCGCCGGGCTGACGATCTTCCCCTTCTTGTCGAACTGCGGCGCCAGGAAGAGCTGCAGGTTGGGCTCGTTCCAGATCGAGAAGCGCGTCACGACGCCGAACCTGGCGTTCTTGCCGTTGTACCGGGTCGCGAGCATCTGCGCGAAGTTCTTCAGGTCGTTCATGTTCGACGGCGGGTAGTTCGGTGTCCTGCCGCCGTTCGCCCAGGCAGGCGTGCCTGCGATCGTCATCAGCACCTCGAAGCCGTACTGCTCGGAGCTGATCACGAGCTGGTCGAGGTCGGACAGGTCGTACGCCGGGTCGCTGCCGCTGAGCGGGTTCTTCGGCCTCGACTTCGCGATGCTCGACCAGTACGCGAGCACGTGGACGATCGAGGTATGCGCGCGCTGCGCCTCCAGGAGGTTCGCCTTGGCATCCTCCGACCAGCGGAAGCTCGGGTCGTCGTAGAACCCGACCGGCATGCGCGCAACCGCGTGCGCGGTCGCAGCCGGGATGGCGAGGAGCACGACGAGGATGGGCAGGACCAAGCGAAGCTTCCGCACAGTACGACCTCCTACGGGACGGCAAGACTCGGGGTAATACCCACGCTAGACGATGCGAATCAGCACGATGTTAAGACCCGGACAGGATGTGACACCAACGCCACCGGCGGCGTAATTCGGGCAATGAACACAAAACGGACACTTCTCACGCTGCTTGCAGTCGTCGCGCTCGGCACCGCAGCCGCCTGGCCTGCGGCGGCCGCGACGCCCCGCACGATCACGGTCAACGGCACCGGCATCGTCAACACGGTGCCCGACCAGGCCGAATTCACGTTCGGCGTGTCGGTCACCGGCCCGACGGCGAAGGCCGCGCTCACGGCGAACGCTTCACGCATGAACAGGCTGATCGAGGCCGTGAAGGCCAAGGGCATCCCCGCGTCGGCGATTCAGACCGCGGAGGTCTCGCTGACGCCGAACACGAACGACAACGGCACGAAGATCCTCAACTTCACGGCGGCGAACTCGGTGACCGTGACGACGAAGGTGATCGCGCAGGCGGGCTCGATCGTGGACGCCGCGGTCGCCGCAGGCGCCAACACCGTCAGCGGCCCGTCGCTGAGCCCGTCGAACCAGGCGGCGCTCCAGCGCGCTGCGCTGAAGGCGGCCGTGGCGGACGCACACGCCCGCGCGCTCGCGATCGCGCAGGCAGCGCACGTGCGGCTCGGCGCGGTCCGCACGGTCACGGAGGGCACGAGCACCCCGATCACCTTCGGCGAGGCGCCGAAGGCCGCCGCCGCGGCGCCGGCGACGCCGGTCGAGCCGGGGACGGTTCAGGTCGAGGAGGACGTGACCGTCACCTACGCGATCGCCTGACGCACGGCCCGCGCCGGCGAGGCGTTGATCCCGCACACGATCTCGTAGGTGATCGTCCCGAGCGCGGCGGCGACTTCCTCGGCGAGGATCCCGTCGCCGATCAGCGTCACGGGCGTCCCCGGCTCGACCGGCGCCGGGAGCCGCACCGCGAAGGCGTCCATCGACACGATCCCGACGACCGGGCAGCGCTCGGCGCCGACGAGCACCTCGAAGCCCGTGAGCGCGCGCCGGAAGCCGTCCGCGTAGCCGACGGGCACGATGCCGATCCAGGTCGCCTCGGCGGCGATGAACCGGCGCTGGTAGCCGGTGCTCTCGCCCGCGTCGAGCCGTTTGACCTGCCGGACCGAGCTCCGCCACGCGAGCGCGGGGCGCAGCCCGTCCTCGGCGGGGTCGGAGCCGAACGGCGACAGGCCGTACAACGCGATGCCGGGCCGGCCCGCGTCGAAGTGGGAAGCTGGGAAGCGCAGGATGCCCGCGCTGTTCGCGAGGTGGCGCGTGACGCCGGGGTGCTGCTCCGCGATCGCCGTGAAGCGCGCGATCTGCGCCTCCGTGAACGCCGGGTCGACGTCGGCGGACGCGAGGTGGCTCATCAGGCCGACGACGTCCGGGCTCGCGGCGACCGCGTCGGCGAGCCCCCAGCGGCCCATGCCGGTGTCCACCTTGGCGTGGAGCGGGATCCCCTCCGGAAGCGGGCCGTCGGCGACGACGAGCTCGAGGCTCGCCTCGGCCGCGCGGCGGTACTCGGCCGGGGCCGGTGGGCCGAGGACGAGGATTCGCGCCTCCGGGAACGCCTCCCGCAGCTCGGCTCCCTCCCCCACGGTCGCAACGCAGAGCACGGTGGCGCCTTCCTCGAGCGCGACCCCGGCGACGGTGTCGGCGCCGTGGCCGTAGCCGTCGGCCTTGACGACCGCCCAGAGCTCGGCGCGCCCGAGGGCTGCCTGCAGCCGCCTCAGGTTGGCGCGCAGGGCGCCGCGGTCGATCGTGATCTCAGCCCGGATCGCGGCACTCATCTCCGGAGGTAGGCGTCCGTCCCGTCGAGCCAGTCCTGCCGGGGCGGGCTGAAGACGTCCATGTCCAGCGTCCGCTCGAGCGCCTCCGCCTTGTGCGGCACCCATGAGGGGATGTGGAGCACGTCGCCGACGCCGAGGTCGACGACCTCCGCCTCGTCCTCGCCGATCCAGAAGCGCATCGCGCCCTCGAGGACGTAGGTGAGCTGCTCGTTCTCGTGCGAGTGCTTCGGGACGATGCAGCCCTGCTCCATGTAGACGTGGGCGAGCATCAGCCGCTCGCCGGTGATCAGACGGCGGTTGAGGAGTGGGCTCAGCTCCTCCCTGGGGAGGTCGTCCCAGCAGTACCGCGTCACTGTCGTTCCAGGCATGTCAGCCGAGTTTCCAATCGTGGCCCCGGTCGAGCGTCGCGAGCGTCGTCACGCCGAGCCGCTCACAGCCGGCTAGACGCAGCCGTCATGGTCGCTCACGAAGCCGCCCTCGTTGTCTTCGTCCTGGTCGCTGGGGGCGCCTGGGCCCTCGGACCCCGTGAACGCGATGTACACGCCGGGCGGGCACGCGGGATCACTCGCTTGCCCATCGGGCCCCCAGACGACCGTGCTGGTGCCGGAGCCTGAGCCTGACGTCGAGGTCGAGCGTGCCTGCGCTCGAACCGATCGAAGCGCCCGAGCCCGGGGACGTGTCGCCCAGTCTGACGATCACGAATCCCTTCATACCCGCTGCGGCTTGCCAGGCCGTGCCGGAGAGGTACTCGTAGTTTCCGCTCCCCGGAAACGTCACGGTCAGCGTGGTGGTCGCGCCCGGCGCGAGCAGCTTCGTCGTCACGCCGGTACACGAGTTCGCGTTCGGATACGCGCTCGACGCCGTGCAGAACTTGAAGGAGTGCGGCAGCTTGCCCTTGTTCGCGACCTGCACCACCACGGTCGGCGACGTGATGAACGAGGGCGAGACCTTGAACTGGAGCTCCCGCGGCACGCCGGCTGTCACCGAAATCGTTGTATTCGAGGAGACCGTATGCGCCCAGAGGGCCGCAGGGACGGCAGCTCCTACGAGGACGACGAGAGGCAGAATCAGGCGCGAGCGACGCATCAGGCACCTCCCGATCTGCTACGAGGCAACTGTGACTCCCGTCGAGCTTAGCAGTGAGGGTGTGCGATGAACGACAACCTCGATCACATGCGAGCCTCGGAGCAACAACGTCCCATCGGACGAAGTTGCGGCAGGCTTGCCGTCGACGAGGACATCAGGGTGCGGGACTGGCACACCGACCCGCGCAACGAGCTGCGGCGGCGCCTCGAGCCGGAGCACGTAGCCGCCGGCGATCCGCCTGAAGCCGAAGGTGATCGGCCCTGCCGGCGTCGGCACGCCCCCCTGCGCCCACGCGAGCCCCGAGGGGTGTGGGATCGCGTCGAAGGTCGAGAACCCGGGGCCCGTCGGCCGGATGCCGAGCACGTCGTTCGTGAGCGCCGGCAGGGCGCCGGTCGACCAGCCGGCCGCGAGGCTCGAGGCGGCGCGCTCGTAGCCGTCGACCGAGCCGCCGGCGCCGATCGCCTCCCAGTCGGTGCCGCTCGTCCCGGCGGCAGGGGAGAGCATCCAGCCCCACGTCCGGCGGAGCTCGTCGAGCGCGGAGCGGTCGGCGCCCGCTGCGAACCGAGCCTCCAGGTCGAAGTAGGAGATGAACGGGAACACGCACTGCGACGGCACGTTGTTGCAGGGCGCGGCGCTCCAGGCGTTCGAGTCGGCGAGCGCGTTGCCCCAGCGGAGCCGTGTCGTACGGTCGAGGTAGGCAAGCGACGAGGAGGCCTGCGCCGGTGTGGCGAGCCCCGCAAGGATCGCGAACGCGTTCCCGTCCTGGGGATGCACGACCGGCCCCGACGACGAGTCCTGGAAAGCGCCGGCGGACGCATCCCAGAAGGCCGCCTCGAACGGCTCCTGCAGCGAGGCCTCCCGCGCGCGCCAGCGAGTCGCCGCGTCGGGGTGGCCGAGGGCATCGGCGAGCTGCGCGCCGGCCTCGAGAGCCCGCGCATAGAGCGCGTTGTAGTAGGCGACGAGCGGGCCGGCGCGGCCGATGTACGCATAGTCACCGGGTGGATACGCGTCCTCGAGAAGCCCGTCCGCGCCGGCGAAGCCCGGATACCAGCGATCGAGCACGGCAGTGACTGCGGGCCAGTAGTCCGAGACCGGGGCCGCGCCGCGGTAGAGCATCAGATCGTCCACTGCGAGCACCCAGTAGGCGGGATAGTCGAACAGGACCCCGGTCGCCATCGGCGAGGAGGAGATCGAGCCGTCGGGCCGCTGCGTGCCGGCGAAGAGCGTGAGCGTGTTCTCGACCGGCGTCGCGCCGGCCGCGCCGCCGGACAGGAGCAGCGAGAGCCCTGTGACGGCCAGATCGCCGGCCCACGGACAGCGGTCGCGCTTGGCGCCGTCCACGACGAGCGTGTTCCCGGACGGCACCGCGCACCCTGCCCCGAGGAGCGCCGGGTCTGCTGGGAGCTGCATCAGCTGCGCCGTGTAGGCGCTCGAGTACCAGATGCGGTTCAGCTGGTCGTCGCTCGAGAGGAACCAGCCCTGCGGCGGCGGATCGGCGAGCACGGGGACGACGTCGGCCTCGAGGATGCTCGCGGAGCCTCGCTCGACGTAGACCCGGGCGAAGCGGAAGGCGCGGTACCCGTCCGCGCAGATGCCGGGCGCCGAGCAGCCCGGCCGGTCGACCCAGGTCTCGCCGCTCGTGGGCTCGACATCGTCGGTGAGGTACGTGCGCGACCAGTCGCTCGTCCCCTCCACCCCGAGGTACTCGGCGGTCTCCGAGAACGCGATGCGAACCTCGGTGCCCGGGGCGACGGCGCCGAAGGTGAGCTTCAGGTACCCGGCGACCTCGTGGCGCCAGATCAGCGTCGCGGGCGAGCCGGGCGTGACGGCAGCCGGAAGCCCCTTCGCCGGACGGGTGCCCGAGACGACGTAATGCATCCAGTTCTTGCTGAAGTTGATCGACGCATTCCCGCCGGCGCCCGCCGGAGCCGCCGGAGCCGCCGGGAGCAGTGCAACGGCCGCGACCAGAGCAATGCGGCCGGCTGTCACCACAAGACGCCGCCACGGCCCGGAGGAGGGGGCTCGTGAGGGAACCTCGTTGGTTCCCCCGCGGTCTTGACACGCCTTCGCGTTTCTGGGCTTCGTCAGGGGTGCCGGGGATGAGGTACGGGACCGGCGTCATCTTCGTGATCTTGAACTGCCACGGTGCGCCGCCGAACAGGTAGCCCGACTTCTTGGTCGCGGGCGAGGCGGTAAACGTGACGGTGACGATGCCGCCGTCGCCGGTGCAGAGGCAGCTCGGCGGTTTCACGCGGCCGGCGCAGTGGATCTTCCCCGCGCTTGTGACGCTACAGCTGGCCCCGCTCGACGACTTGATCCCCGTCACCTTCCAGCCCGCGGACGGCTCCCACGTGAAGCCGTCGAGGTAGCCGATGCCGCTCGTGTTCAGCACCTGCAGCTGGTACTTGCCGTTGAGATAGCGGAAGATCAGGTTCGTGTCGGAGCCGGAAACGTGGAAGAGGTGGACGACGCCCTTCGCGTCGTGGCCGAACACGACCCGGCGGTTGGCCACGTTCCAGTTCCAGCCGAAGGCCTCCTTGCCGCCCTCGAGCTTGCAGCCCTGGCCCTTCGCGTAGACCTGGCCGTAGTTGTTCGACGCCACGCAGCCGCCGCCGCCGCCGGACTGGCAGCCGCCGGCGTAGGCGACGCCGTTCTTGTCGGGGAAGGCCGAGCAGTACCAGCCCTTGGGCCCCTTGAGCACGGTCACGTTGCCGTTGTGCCGGACCGGGATGTGGAGGACCGAGAGCTTCTTGATCCACGCGTCCGCCTGCTTGCAGTCGTAGTTGATCGCGAAGACCTCGTAGAGGTTGCTCTTGATGTCCGCGATCGGAGCCGGCAGGCCCTTCACGGGCGGCGCGACCGGGTAGACCCACTGCGGCCCCTTGACCGGCTGGCACTCGGGCTTGCTCAGCTGCCGCCCGATGAGCCCCGACAGCGCAAGCTGGTGCTCGGAGATGGGCGGGTTCGCAGAGACGCCGGACAGCGCCCCGTACGTCTTCGACGTCGAGGCGGACGAGCCGTGGTCCGTGACGAGATACGTCACCCCGACGGCCACGGCAATGACGACACCGGCGGCTGCGAGCGGCCCCACGGACCAACGCCACGACCGGCCCGCTTTTCCGTTCCGCGCCACGAGCCGAGTGTACCCCTCCCGTCTTCGGTCGGCGCGCGCGTACCATAGTTCTCGACGCCGGTGCGCACTTGGTTGATCCTCGGGGTTGTCCTTCTCCTCGCCGCAGGCGCGGCCACGGCGCGCGCGTCGGGGGACCCGTACGCGGACCAGGCCGAGAAGATTCCATGCCCGGCGGCGCCGTCCGGCTGGTTTCTGCCTCCTGCGGCGACCGGCGGCCGTACGGTCCTGACGCCCCTGACGGCCGTCGCCGGCGGCCCGTCAGATCCGACCACGTTCTTCGGCGCGCCGGTCGTCCAGGTCGACTGCCACTACATGACCCACGCGGGCAAGGACTTCGACGTGGCCGTCCGCTACGTGCTCCCGATGGACCTGAACCCCTGGAACGACTTCTACATCGGCTGCACGAGCACGGGGCACCCGCAGAACGAGGCGACGAGCGCCAAGACCTGGAACGACAAGGACCGCATCTATCGGATCGTCGGGGACGAAGACGTGGAGCCTTGCGACGTTCATCGACGACCTCAAGCAGCTCACGTCCGCCGACGTGCCGCGGTTCGAGGGGATCGCCAGGAGGATGCTTCAGAACGCCCAGCCGTTCGCCCACAACTGCAAGCTGGCCGGGAACGGCAAGCCGACCGAGGTCAAGGCGCTCTGGACCTTTAGCTTCGACGCCCAGACGACCCAGTCGGGCGTCACGAGCAGCGGCGGAACCACCGGGTCGTTCACCACCACGCCCGAGAACGCTGGGCCCGGTATCGGAGCGATCGGCAACCTGCAGGCGAACGACTTCCGGCTCAAGGTGTCGGGCAAGGGGCCGAAGGGGTCGCTCGAGATCCACGTCGGCACGCCGATCGACTTCCATCACGGCTACGGCGCCGTCCTCCGGGCGCACATCATGGTGCTCGCGTCGAACGAGGCCGGGTGCGCGAAAGGCGCGACCGGACAGCTGAAGCTCTCGGTGCAGTACCTCACCGCCCCGACCGTGGCGGTGCAGATCTGCGGCCACACCTACCTCGCCGGCAAGGGCTCGGTCAGAGCCCAGATGAAGACGGTCTAAGCTAACGGCTCTCGCCTTAGCTTAGCACCCGTACGAAGTCGCCTCGGAGCCTCTACGCGCTAAACGCAGCCGTCGTTGTCGTCCGGCTCGGTGCCGAGCTCGTCACCGTCGGCGTCGGCGGCGCCCGACGTCGGGATGGTGACTCCCGGAGGACAGCCGGTGGCGTTCGCGCCGCCGCCGCCGCCGCTGCTGGGCCGCGTCGTCGTCGTCGCCGGCGCGGTGGTCGTTGCAGGGGTGCTGCTGGTCGTGGTCGTGGTCGTTGCCGCTCGAGCTGCCGCTCGTGTTGCTGGACGAGCCGACGGCCGCTGCGGCCTTCTGCTCGGCGCCGGAGACGGCGACGCCGATGCCGATGAGCCCCTTCATGCCCGCCGCGGCGTGGCCGGGGATCGCGCAGAGGAACTCGTACTTGCCCGTCTTCGAGATCAGGACCGTGAGCGTGGCCGAGTCGCCGTGATGCAGGGTCGGCGTCGTCTTGCCCGAGCAGGAGTTCTTGACCAGGCGGCGCTCGCGACCGGCTTCGAGCAGATCCGGAAGTTGTGGAACGCGACGCCCTGGTTGGTCACCTTGAAGGTGATCGATCCGGGCGTCACCATCGAGGTCTTCGACAGCTTGAACGCAAGCTCAGAGGGCTTGCCCGCCGTAACGGTGATGGTGGTCGGAACGGCGTGCGGCTTTGCCGTTGTCTGCGCGACGGCCGTCCGCTTGTGCGCCGCCGGGGCGAACCCCGCGACGACAGCGGCGATCACCGCCACGGCGACGAAGGCGCCGACAGGCACCGTAAATCGCATAGGAAAACGCCTCATTTGGGTGTAAGCCTCCCTCCGGGACTGCATGAACAAAGCGCGTATCGGCAGCGCCCGCGTACTGTACCGAGAGCAAACGGCCTCCCCGCGGCTCATGCTGCGGGGAGGCCGGATGCTACGGGAATCGAACGGGCGCTCTCTACTTCACGTTGACGGTCGTCTTCGTCGCGCCGAGCGTGTTCGTGATCACGATGGTCACCGCGCCGGACTTGATGTCGTCCGGCAGCCGGATGTACATCAGGTTGTCCGAGGGTACCGAGTAGTTCGCCCTCTCAGTGCCGACGAGCACCGTCTTGGTGCCGACGAAGCCGATGCCGTTGAGCGTCAGCTTCCCGCCTGCCTTCGCCGTCTTCGGCGAGAGGGAGTCGACCGCGGGCTTCTCGCCTGCGACGCCGGTCGCCTGGCACGGGTAGACGACAACGGGCACGCTCGAAGTGGCGGTACCCGCCCGGGTCGTGACACTGACGCTGCCACCGTTATTGGCGTTGGCGCCGGTGCGCGCGAAGAGCACCGAGTCCGAGCCGATCGTGATCTCCCCGGCCGGGACGCCCCCGATCGACACGCCGGTGATGCCGCCGTCATTCACGAAGCCGGTGCCGTTGATCGTGACGACGGTGCCCGGGCAGATGCCGGCCGCGGTGATGACCTGCGGCACGGAAGCCTTGCCGCCGACCCAGCTCGTGATCGTCACTGCGCCGGCGGAGCCGGCTGCTACGAGCCCGACGGCGACCAGCAGCGAAAGACCGAGCGCCATGCGCTTGAGCGACGTCCGGGACAAAGCGCTTTCTCTCACGTCGAGAGCCTCCCTCCTGAATAAGCTGGCTTACCAGGGGCGTAATGTGACCCCAAGAACCCAGGTTCTACCACGCGCTCCGGCGCGTTGCAACGCTAATAGACAGGGAAGATGCCGCGGAACGCTTTTCCGGCGGCAGGAGTGCTCGCGAAGGCGAACGTGCCCCGCTTGAGGAGCGTCGCGTTGAAGTGCGCGCGGTGACCGGGCTTCAGCGGCGCGATCTTGTGACCGTAGAAGGCGAAGCCGTGCGGCTTCTTGGCCCGGTTGATCACGTAGAAGGTGGCGAAGTCGCCCCGGACGACGTACCTCTCGAGGAACAGCTGGTCCGTGCCGCCGCCCGCGCTCGTGCGGTAGATCTCGTACGCGATCTTCTTGTCGTTGATGACGAAGTAGACGATGACGTGGTTCCCCGGGGCCGTCGTCGCCCGGGCGCCGAAGGACGCCGACGACGTCAGCAGGGCCGCCGCAAGCAAGGCGGCGACGAGACCGGCAAGACGGTGGACTCGAAGCACCCTCCCACAGTAGCGAAGCGGGCGCGATTCAGAAGGTCGTCTTGAGGCGAAGCACGCCGGCTCGGAAGCAGAGGTTGTAGAGGCTTGCGCCCCGCCACTCGTAGCAGTCCTCCCTCAGGTTGTCCGTGTAGTGCTGGTAGGCCGCCGGGAACTTCGCCAGCACGTCGGACTCCTTCTGCCCGACCGCGGCCTGCTCGAAGAGGCTCTGAAGCTCCTCTGCCGACACGGTCGCCGGGCGCGTGGCCGGTTGCGTCGTGCCGTCACCGCCGCCATATGCGAGCGAGAGGCCGACCGCGAGCCCGAGGGCCAGGAGCGCGATCGCGCCGGCCATGAGCCATCGCGCCGTTCTCGTCATCGGGCCTCCCGGGGAAAGGGGAGGGAGCCCGTCCGGGCTCCCTCCCTTCGGCCGCTACTCGGTTCTTGCTCTTACAACGACCAGACGGTGAGCTGGTCGCGCTGGCCCGTGGGCGTGGCGCCCGGCTGCCCGGCGATCCCCACGCCGTGGTAGCTCGCGAGGTACTGCTTGCCCTTGTACGAGTACGTGACGGTCGGCGAGATGCCGGTGTCGTTCGGAACGCCCCAGACCCACACGATCTTGCCGGTGGTGGCGTCGAAGGCGTCGAGCTGCGCCCCCGGCGTCAGGAGCGTCGCAGCACCCTGCTGCGTCGTGCCCTGGTCGGGCAATCCCGTGACGTCGGACCGGCCCTTGAACCAGCTGAACACGAGGTTGCCGCCGGTGGCGAGCGACCCGCTGTAGCAGTCGCCGAGGCCGTTGGCCTGCCCGGCGAATTGCCACCGCATCGTGTTGTTCGACAGGTTGATCGCACTCATCCAGCCGATGACGCCGTTCGTCAGCGGTGCGCTGACCGTGTTGACGTTGGTCGTCGTCGGTCCCTGGTTGGTGTGAGCACCCGACTGGTTCTGGAGGCACCCGTAGTACGTGGTCGTCTGCGGGTCGTACGCCGAAGGCGGATACCCGAAGATCCCGCCGCCTCCGGCACCGCCGTACACGAGGTACTGCCCGTAGTAGTGCGCCGCCGATTCGGGTGCGCCGACGATCGGGAACCCGTTCGACAGGTTCGTCACCTGGGTCGGGCTGTTGATGGTGTTACCCAGGCCAACCCCGTACTCGTCGGTCAGCGGGTTGCCGGGGAAGTTGCACTTGGCGAGACCCGCCGGCGAGTAGTCGACCATCGCCATGCAGAACGACGCGCCGGTCGGGAACGGCTGCGTCTTGTAAAGGTGGTTCAAGGCGATGCCTTGCCCCGACGGGTCGTACGTCGGTGTCTCGGTGATCGTGAAGTGGGGAACCTTGCTGCCGTTGACGGCATTCAGCATGTAGAAGAAGCCGCCCTTGCTTCCTTCGGCCACCACCGGGGTCGGCTTCCCGTCGATCGGGACCCGAGCTCCATCGGCGGGTGCGGAACGTCGAAGTCGAGCCAGTCATGGTGCGTCGTCTGGAAGAACCACTTCAGAGCACCGGTCTTCCAGTCGACGGACATGACGGACTCGGTCCACAGATCCGCGCCCGGCGCGCGTCCGGTCTCCGGGTACGGGTTGCCCGTGCCGTAGGAGATCTGCCCGATTTGCGGGTTGACAGCCGGGATCGACCAGTCGGCCGCGCCGCCGACGGCGGCCTCGGCCGGGTTGCCCCACGACAGGATGTACGGCATCTGCGTCGGGTCAGGCAGGTTCCAGGCCCGCCAGAGCAGCTTCCCGTTCTTTGCGTCGTACGCGTCCAGGTGCCCGCGGAACGGGCTCTCGCCGCCGTTCGGCGCCGAGAGGACGATCCCGTCGGTGCCGGGAACGTCATAGACCTGCGTGAACGGGGCCGACTCCGCACCGGTCACATCGCCGTACGTCCCGGCGCCGATCACGGACGTCGTCCACACCGGCTTGCCGGTCTTCGCGTCGAGCGCGACGACCGAGC
This sequence comes from uncultured Actinomycetes bacterium, assembly GCA_963792135.1. Classification (GTDB taxonomy): domain Bacteria; phylum Actinomycetota; class Thermoleophilia; order Gaiellales; family Gaiellaceae; genus PALSA-600. Next base: position 73,795 of record CAWBVD010000015.1, read on the forward strand.
CGTCCTGCTGGCCCGCATAGACGTAGTTCAGCTTCGAGCTGTACGACGTCGTGCGCGTGTTGTCGACGCGGAGCCTCTGCCCGAGCTGCGTGGGCTGCGGGCTCGCCGGCCCGGCGTAGTTCCAGGCGATCGTGCCCGTGTCCGGGGCCATCGCGGCCACACCCTGGATGTACGCCTGGTAGAGCAGGTTGTTCGGGCAGCAGATCGGCTGTCCCTCCGGGCTGAACTGGATGTCCGGGGTGTTGAACTGCTGGTTCCAGACCACGTGCAGGTTCTGGACGTTGTTCGAGTTGATCTGGTTCAGCGGCGAGTAGCGGGAGTTGGAGATGTCTCCCTCGCCGTTGATCCAGTTGGCACCGGCGGGCGTCACGCCTTTGGCGAGCCACGAAGCCGGGCTCGATGCATGGTTCGAGGCCGACGCCATCGCGACGACGCTTGCTCCGAGAAGCATCGCGGCGACGGCAAGACCTGGGAACTTTCGCATGCGGCCACTTCCTCCCTGTGTTTCAGAAATAAACACGGTTCAGCGATGAGCAACAGCCGGAGTCTTCATCCCTTCCGACGCGCCCGATCATAGTCACACCCCCACACGGCGGCAAGAGGAGCCGCTGTCGTTTGTCAGTGAGGTCAGTAGAGGGGCGGGCCCTGCGGCGTCAGGTAGCACGACCCCGACTTGTACGCCTGGTACTCGTCGCCCAGCCAGACCGCCTGCCACTTGCCGCCCTGCTTGAGCCAGAACGTGTACAGGACCGCGACCTGCGACCCGGCCAGGGCCGGAGTCTTGTACTGCACGTAGACCTGGATCTCCTGCACGTTCTGATGGCCGAGGAGCGAGAGGTCGACCGGCAGCTCGTTGGCCTGCGCGACCGCCACCCTCGTGATCGTGATGTTGCGAGGAGCGGCGGGATGCGACTTCTGACAGGCCTGCCAGTGCGACTGCGACACGGCCTTCTGGTATGTGGGGTGGAGGTAGCCCCAGACCCGGGCGTAGTCGTGCGCGAACGAGTCCTTGGCGATGTTCTTCGCGAGCTGCGCCGCCACGGCGGGCCACGCGGCCGATCCCGACGGCCTCGATCCCGTTACCGGCCGGCGGGCGGGTCTTCGCCGCCGCCGCGGCTGTCACGACCAGAGAGGCCGACAGGCACAGCACGAGAAGCTTCTTCATCTCGTGAAGGCTACGTCTGGAGGAGCTGCAGCACCAGGCTGCCCTTCTTCGAGAGCGTCGCATAGACGGTCGCGATGCAGTTCGCCGGCTTCGGGTACGGCAGCTTGAACTTCACCGTGCCCGCACCGCGCAAGGAGGTCTGGCCCGACGAGGCGCTGGCGTTGATCTGGATCGCCGGATCGGAGGTGTTCGGCTTCTGGCAGGCGAGCGCCCACTGCACCTTGACCGGCTGCGCCGGGGTCGGGACGACCTTGGCGGACACCGAGGCCGGCGCGACAGCCTTGCCCTGCGCGTAGTAGATCTTCGTGCTGCCCTTGAGGCGGACGGCGTGGCCGATCTCCTTGCTGGTTCCGTCGGCGGCGGCCGCAACGGTCGACAGGGCGCCGAACGCGAGCACCAGCAGGAGGAGCCGAGCCGGTCACTTGTGCGTGGCGCTGTAGACGAAGGCGGCGACGTCCCGGATCGCCAGCTTCGAGAGCTCCGAGTTGTGGCCGTAGCCGGGCATTCCCGTCGGCCACTTCTTCGACGGGTTGCGGCCCTTCGTCACGAGGGCGACGATCGTCGCGTAGCTCGGCTTCGTCTTGTCGAGGTTCGGCCCGTCCCGGCCCGTGCTCCCGGCGGCCTTCAGCGTGTGGCACGAGCCGCAGAAGACCCCGGCCTGCAGGTACAGCTTCTTACCGATGACCGCATTCCCCGGCTGCTTGGCCGACGCGTCGATGACCAGCCCGCCCACCAGGGACAGGACCAGAGCGAGAGCCAGGAGCACGAGCACTATGCGCGGGCGCATCGACGCGAGGGTAGCGTGCGGCGCACCTCCGCGGTCGCGCTTCCTGCTCGCGCTCGTCCTTGCCGTCGCGGCGCTCGGCGTCTGCGGCTGCGGCTCGAGCCCCGACCCGCTCGGCGAGGCGACGGCGGCGGCGAAGAAGACGCTCGGCCTCACGGGCGTCACGTACGACCTCCGGCTGAAGGGGCAGCGCCTGTTCCCGGGCCTCCTCGGCGGCCGGGCCGCGTACGACCTCCGCTCGGGGCTCGGGTATGAGGCGCTGACGCTGAAGAACGCGGACGGGAGCACGCGCAAGCTGTTCTTCGACTTCCTGCCGGCGTCGTTCTACCTGACGCCGTATCCCGCTCCGGCAGGGCTGCTTCCCCGGGGAAGACGTGGATCTCGGTTCCCGTCGTGGCCGGCGACCCGCTCGCAGCCCAGGTCGAGGGGCTTGCCCCCGAGCTCGCCCTGTCCGAGATCGCGTGGGGCGGCACGCACGCGACGCACGTCGGCCGGCGCGTCGTGGACACGTCCCGCTGGACGAGTACCGCGTCACGGTCGATCTCGAGCGGGCGCTCGCACGGGCAAAGCGCGCCGGGCGCCCCGCCGTCGCGGCGGCGATCGCGAGCGAGCTCCAGAGAGGGGGCGCAAGACGCGTGCCGGTGACCATCTGGGTCAACGGGCCCGGCTACGTGGCGCAGCTCGAGAAGGCGGCCCCGGGGACGGGGCTCGGCACGACGTCCTACTCGTTCTCGGGCTTCGCCGAGAAGTTCAACAGGACGCGGCCCGACCCGGCGCAGGTCGCGCCGCTCGTCGCGATCGCCCATCCGGAGCGCTCGATCTGGTCGCGTGCATCGGGCACGTGCAGGTTCAGCTTGTGGCGGTAAGTAGTTGTCCCTAATATGTTCGGAGGTGCTGGCTGCCGGGCGCCCCTACCCTTCGACGCTCCGCCGCACCGCGGTTCTGCTGCTTGCGGTCCTGTTCTTCGCGTTCAGCGTCGAGGTCGCTGCTGCCGCCGACCCGAACACGCTGGGGAAGGGCGCGGCCGACGCCGTCACCGTCGTGCGCTGGATCGCGCCCGGCATGTACCAGCTCGACGTCCAGAACACGAGCGGCATCGGCTACATCAACCAGTTCACCTGGGTACCGCCGACCAGCCTGACCGTCACCGCGGTGACGAGCACCGAGGGCGGCCACTGCTCGCTCGTCGGCGGGAGCATCCAGTGCAACGGCAAGATCTCCCCGCCGACGTGCACCTGCCTGGCCGGCGGCGACCTCGTCGTCACATTCAGGGCGACCGGCCTCGAGCCGACGTTCAACGGGCAGTACTGGACGTACTACGGGATCGTCGGGGCCTACCTCCAGATCCAGCAGATGACCCCGGTTCCGTACCACATCCCGTCGTTCCTGCCTTCCGGCGCCGACCTGCCCCTCTGCAAGAAGGGCCAGACGCCGACGAAGGCGAGCCCCTGCGTCTGAGCTACTGAGCTAGGCGCCGAAGCCGGTCGACGCGATCAGCCGCGCGGCATCGCGGTCGTCGCCGAGCTTCACGACGCTGAAGGTCGTGTGCGGCACCTGCGAGAGCGGGGGCAGCGCCGCGTTCGGCCGGATGCCCGGCCGTACCGGGTACTCGAAGTCGTCACCCTTGGAGATGATCTGCTGGCCCGCCGGGCTGACGAGAAACTCGACGAACTTCTCGGCTGCCTCACGCCGGTCCGACGAGCCGAGGACGGCGGCGCCCGACACGTTGACGACCGAGCCCGGGTCCCGGCCGGTGAAGTACCAGAGGCGGCTCTTCGTCCGCTTCGGCTCCCTGCTCGAGCCGGAGGCGGTACCAGTAGTACTGATTCACGAGCCCGACCGGCCACGTCGCCCGCGGTCGACGGCCGCGACGACCGCCTCCTCGTCCTGGTAGACGCGTGCGTTCCGCTTCAGCCCCGCGAGCCAGGCGGCCGCGGCCTTCTCGCCCTTGCTCGGCGATCACCGCGCCGACGATCGGCGGGAAGTCGGAGTCGAGCGGCGCGACGGCGACCTTCCCCTTCCACTCGGGCTTGGCGAGGTCCATGATCGAGGCCGGCAGCTTCGCGCGCGAGTCACCTGCGCGGGGTCGTAGGCGAGGCTGCTCACGCGCAGGGCCATCCCCGAGCCACTCGCCTTTCGGCGAGCGGTCGCCGGCGCGGGACCTGCGCGACGAGCGACTTCGGAAGCGGCGCGAGCAGCCCGTGCTCCTCGAGGTTCATCAGCTCCGGCGAGTTCTCGGTGACGTAGACGTCGGCCGGCGAGGAGTGGCCCTCCTGCAGGATCTGGTCGGCCAGCACGACGCCGTCGTTGGTGCGGACGTGCACCTTGATCCCGGTCTGCTTCTCGAACGCGTTGATCAGCGCCTGCGTCAGCTCGAGGTGCTGGCCGTTGTAGACGACGATCGAGTCCTTGCCGCCGCCGCTCGAGCCGCAGCCCGCGACGGCGAGCAGCGCGACGAGCCCGGCCGCGGCGCCTGCCAGACGCCTCATTCCGGGAACACCGCCACCGGCCCGTCGACCTGGAGCCGCACCTCCCCGCTCTCCTTCCGGCAGCGCCTCGCCGAGCAGCCGGGCGCTCACGGGAGCCCCGTCGGCGAGCTCGAGGCGGAGCACCGTGTCGGGCCCGAAGAAGCTGCGGCCGACGACGGTCGCCGGCACGCCGTCGCCGTTCGTCGTCACGCGGATCTGTTCCGGCCGGATCATCACTCGCACGGTCCCCTCCTCCATCGTGCCGCGAACGGGCAGCGTGCCGAGGCTGCACGAGACTCTGCCCGACTGCGCCTGCCCCGGAAGCACTATCGCCTCGCCGACGAACTGTGCCAGCTCGAGGTCGACGGGGGTGCGGTAGAGCTCCGCCGGCGGCGCCGTCTGGACGAGCCTGCCGGCGCGGAGGACCGCGACCTGGTCGCCCATCGAGAGCGCCTCGGCCTGGTCGTGCGTGACGAGGACTGCGGTCGCCCCGGAGCCCGCCATGCTTCGAGCACAGCCGCGCGCGTCTCGGCGCGCAGCGCGGCGTCGAGCCCCGAGAACGGCTCGTCGAGCAGTACCACCGCCGGGTGCGGCGCGAGGGCCCGGGCCAGCGCCACGCGCCGCTGCTCGCCGCCCGACAGCTGGCTCGGCTGGCGCCCCGCGTAGCCGCGGTCGAGTCCCACCAGGTCGAGGGCCTCGTCGATCCGGCTGCCTCGCCTGCGCTCCGACCGCGGCAGCCCGAAGCCGACGTTCTCGGCCACCGTCAGGTGCGGGAAGAGCGCGCCCTCCTGCGCGACGTACCCGATCGCGCGTTTGTCCGGGGGCGACATGGACACCGCGCGCGTCCTCGACCACCCTCCCGCCGACGGTGACGATGCCCCGGTCGGCGGCGACGAAGCCCATCACGACCCGCAGCAGAGTCGTCTTGCCGCTGCCGGATGCACCGAGGATCGCCGTCAGCGTTCCCTCGGGCACGTCGAGGTCGACGTCGGCGAGCACGTCGCGCTCGCCGTACGACTTCGCCACGCCCTCGCAGCGGAGCCCGGTCACCGCTCCGAGCGGCGGACCGTGCCGAACCGGCTCATGACGAAGTACGCGGCGGCCAGCGCGAGACCGATGAGGACGGCCGCGAACGGCGCCGCGGCGGCGAACGCGAAGCTCGAGCTGTTCGCGTTGAACTCGGTGCCGAGCGTGTAGCTGTCGAAGGGCAGGAGCACCTGGGCCGTCGAGAGGTCGCCCAGCGAGAACGCGAAGACGAGGACGGCCGCGGCGGCCAGCCCCGGCCGGGCGAGCGGCAGCGTGACCCTCCAGAAGCTCGCGAGCCCGCTTGCGCCGAGCGACCTCGCCGAGTCCTCGAGCGCCGGTTCGAGCTGCCCGAGCGTCGCACGTAGCGCGACCACCGCGAAGGGAACGAAGAGGATCGCCTCGGCGAAAACCAGCAGCTCGAAGCTGTTGTTCAGCCCGGGGGCCCAGTGCGTCGCCGCATACGCGATCGCGATCGCGCCGACGATGTCCGGCAGCGCGAACGAGAGATACGTCATGCGCTCGAGGACGGTGACCACCGGCCCGCGGTCGCGAACCGCTGCGAAGGCGATCGGCAGCGCGAGCACGACGGCGACGACGGCCGCCGACCCGCTCACCTCGAGCGACTCGCGCGTCGCAGGCCAGAGGTACTGGAGGTTCCCGCTCGCCGCGCTGAGGCCGGCGTGGCTGCTGCTCGAGAACCAGTCGATCATCGCTCCGACCGGGATGCCGACGCTGACCACGAGCACCGCGGCGAGCCCGACGAGCACCGGGACCGAGCCCCGGCCGAGCCTGTAGCGCGGCGCGGCCCGCCGGGCGCCCTGGCTCACGCGCGTGTAGTTGGCGTTGCCGCGCAGCGCCGCCTCGCCGAAGAGCAGGACGAGGCAGACGGCGATCGAGGCGAACGAGAGCGCGGCGGCGCCCGACGCGCTGAAGCCGAGCTTGTACTGCGCGTAGACGTCGGAGGAGAACGTCTGGAAGTGGAGCCCCACGAAGGCGTCGAACTCGATCAGCGTGTCGAGCGCGACGAGCAGGGCGCCGCCGAGCACAGCCGGCCGGAGCTGCGGCAGGACGGCACGGAAGAACGTCCTGGACGCGCTCAGCCCGAGCGACCGGGCCGTCTCCTCGAGCGCCGGATCGAGGCCCCGGAGGGCAACCGCGACGAGCAGGAAGACGATCGGGTAGTACGTGAACGCGATCAGCCCGCTCGCGCCCCAGAAGCCCTGCCACCTGTTGCCCAAACTTGCCCAGGCGTAGCTCGTCACAAAGGGCGGGATCGTGAGCGGCGCAACGAGCAGGACGGCCCAGAGGCGGCGGAGGGGGAGCTGCGTCCGCTCGACGAACCACGCTGCCGCGACGCCGATCGCGGAGGCGATCGGGGTCGCCACCGCGGCGACCTCGATCGAGTGGAGCAGCAGGGTCTGTGTCGACGATGCCCTGAGCGCCGTGCGAAGGGCAGGCCAGCCGCCCTGGAGCGCCTGGATGATCGTGACGATGACCGGGAGCGCGATCAGGAGGGCGACGATGACGCAGACGACGAGCAATCCACGCGGAAGCCCCAGCCGCCCTCTCACCCGAGCAACCTAGCCGGAATACGCTGTCCGCCGCCCATGCTCACCCGCATCGCGCTTGCCGTTCTCGGGCTCGCCGCACTCGGCGGCGGCGGCGGCGCGGGAGCGGGCGGATGGCCGCTCGCGAACCTCGACCTCGCGCTCGACGCGCGCGCTGACGAGCAGCGCGATCAGCCGCTCGAACGTCGCCTCGCTCCACGTTGCGTGGCGCTTCCGCTTCCACATCCCGCTCGTGGACTCGGGCGCGGTGACGGCGACACCGGTGGTCGCCGGCGGCCGGGTCTACGTCCAGGACATGAGAAGCAACGTCTACGCGCTCGACCTCGCGAGCGGGCGGCTCGTGTGGCGGCGCAGCTTCGGCGACACGAACCCGGGCCCGAACGGCCTCGCGCTTGCCGGCGGCCGGGTCTACGGGGCGACCGACACGACGGTGTTCGCGCTCTCGGCCGCGAACGGCCGCCTGCTCTGGACGCAGGACCTCGTCACCCCGACGGCGCGGTTCGTCGACATCGCGCCGCAGGTCGCGGCCGGAACGGTCTACTCGGCCACGATCGGCCTGCCGCCCGCCGGCCGCGGCGTCCTCTATGCGATCGACGCGCGGTCGGGCGAGGTGCGCTGGAAGCTCGACACGATCAAGGGCCGCTGGGCGGTGCCGGGCGAGGCGGGCGGCGGCGGGGCGTGGTACCCGCCGAGCGTCGACGGCGCAACGGTGTTCTGGGGCACCGCGAACCCGTACCCGTACGGCGGCACGCGGAGCCATCCGAACGGCGAGCGCGTTCGCGGGTGCGGCCCTGTACACGGACTCGCTGCTCGCGGTGGACGGCGCGAGCGGCACGCTCGCCTGGTACGACCAGGTGACCCCGCACGACGTCCGCGACCACGACTTCCAGCTCTCGCCGATCCTCGGCTCGAGCGGCGGCCGCCCCGCGGTCTTCGGCGCCGGCAAGGGCGGCCTCGCCGTCGCCTGGGACCGGGCGACCCACGAGCGGCTCTGGCAGACCGAGGTCGGGGTGCACCGGAACGACAGCGGCCCACTCCCTCCCCACCGGGTGCCGGTGTGCCCGGGCCTGCTCGGCGGCGTCGAGACGCCGATGGCGTACGCCTACGGGCGGCTCTATCTCCCGGTCGTCAACCTCTGCGTTCCCGGCAGCGCCTACGGCTACGAGGACCTCTCCACGGTCGACCCCTCGCGCGGGACGGGCGAGCTCGTGGCGCTCGATGCAGGCACCGGCAAACAGGTGTGGAGCCGCAAGCTGCCCCAGCCGGACTTCGGCTGCGCGACCGTCGGCAACGGCGTCGTCTTCACCTCGACCTTCGACGGCACGGTGTACGGGCTCGACGCCGGCTCCGGCTCGGTGCTCTGGAAGACGTCCCTCCCGGCGGGCGTCAACGCCTGCCCGGCGCTCGCGTCGCGGTGGCTCCTCGTGCCCGCGGGCATCGCGCGTCAGCGCGGCGGCGTCACGGAGCTCGCCGCGCTGACGACGGGTTGACGGAGAACTACTTCGGCAGCTGGACCGTGCCGAGCGCCTGCGGGGCGTCCTGCGGCAGCGAGCTCGGGTAGACCGACGGATCGATCTTGCCGCCGGGCTTCGGCGACGAGGTCGTGAAGAACTGCCGGTCCGTCTCCCAGAACTTGGCGACGAGGCCGCGGGCCGAGGGCGGGAGGACGAGCTGGAAGCGGCCGTTCCCGTCCGGCCAGGTCGCGCTCACCGGCTTGATCACCCGGCCCTTGCCGCCGACCACGCCCACGAGCAGGCCGCGGTAGAGCGCGCCCGGGACCGCCGACGGGTTCAGCGAGCTCTTCACCAGCGTCGCGCCCGGCGAGGACGGCAGCTGGAAGTCGAGCTTCGAGCTCTGGAGCGCGGCGAAGTTCACCGTGTCGACCACGGGCTCCGTGTACGCGTCGGCCCCGACCGACACCGCGACCGCCATCGGGACCGGGTCGTCGCCCTCCTGGTCGGCCGCGACCAGGAACGAGGTGTACTTCCCGTTGGCGCCCGTCGGCGCCGAGAACGTCCAGAACTTGTGGTCACCCGTGCGGGTCGTCACGATCGCGCCCTTGACCGGCTGGCCGCTCGCGTTGGTGACCGTGCCGCTCAGCTCGTAGCTGTACAGCGACACCGGTCGGGGCGCGAGTCCCTTGCCGTAGGTGACCTGGCCGGAGACGTCGATCGTCCCCCCCGGGCCCAGCTTCGTGGTCACGTCGGAGATCGAGTACCCGACGCTGATCCCGCTCTTCGCACGCGACACCTGCGCCTGCTCGGCCGCGCTCAGAGGCTTGCCGTCGACGGTCGCATGCGCCGCACTCGCGACGGTGACGAGGTGGCGCCCGGGCATCGTGTTGTCGACCGGATACGTGAAGAGGCCGTTGCTGTCGGTGGCGGGAGCGACCCAGCCGCCGATCGACACCAGCGCGCCGGCGACCGGCTTGCCGGCCAGCATCAGGCGGCCCTGAACGTCCTGCGTGTTCGACGTGTTCGCATCCCACGGCTGGATCGCTATCGACCCGGGCGGCACGATCCGCGCGGCGCCCGCGCTCCCACTCGCGGCCACATGCGCCGGCGCCGCGGCCTTGTGCACCTCCGTCACGCTCGACCGCTTCAGGGTCGAGAACGTCGGCCCGGTCGACTGCGTCTGGCTGCCGCCGAGGTTGAAGACCTGCAGCTGGCTCGCCACCGTGCCGCCGTTCGAGGAGGTGGTGGTGCCGCCGACCGTGATCGCGACGAACTCGACGCCGTTGACCGAGTAGACGGACGGGCCCGACGCGATCTGGAAGCCGGTCTGGAACTTCCAGAGCACGTTCCCGCTCTTGACGTCGAACGCGCGCATCACGCCGTCGCCGCCGCCGACGAAGCCGACGCCCGACGCCGTCGTCGTGACGCCGCCGCGCTCGGGCTGCGGGGTCTGGAACTTCCAGGCGACCTTGCCGGTGTTCACGTCGATCGCGCTCACCGAGCCGTAGTCCTTCCAGCCGGACTGGAGGTACTGCCCGAAGTCGCCGTTGGCGAGGCCCAGGAACGTGTTCCCGACGAGCAGCTCCTGCGCCTTCTCCTGCGCCGGCGTCTGCTGCTGCAGCGCGGAGCCGGTCTCAGCCGCCGCGTTGTAGACGTAGTTCGTCTGCGGATCGTAGGAAGCCGGCGAGTAGTTGAAGCCGCCGAGCGACGACGGGTAGACCGCGACCGGCTTACCCGGGACGAGGGCCGGGTGCTCGACGTTGTCGATCACCTTCACCCGCTGGTAGATCGGCGCGCCGGTCTTCGCGTCGTAGGCGAACCACATGCCCTCCATCGTCGCGACCGAGACGACGCGCATCGTCTTGCCGCCGACCTTGCCGGTGTAGACCATCGGCGGCTGCGAGGTGTCGTAGGCCCACTCGTTGAACGCCAGCTGCTGCTGCCACCACTTCAGCTTCCCGGTCGCGAGGTCGACCGCGACCAGCGAGTCGGCGCGCGGATCGTTCCCGGGCCGGAGCGACGGGTAGTACGCCGGCGACGCCGCAGCCGTGCCGAAGTACAGCGTGTTGGTCGTCAGGTCGACGGTCTCGGGCGTCCAGTTGGTCGCGCCGCCGACGAGGGACGCCTTGCTCCGCCACTGCGTGCCCTCCGGCGGGATGATCCAGAACGGGTTCGCCCAGGCCGGCGTGAGATCGGTGTGGTAGGCCATCACGAAGCCGCGAACGCCGTAGTCGGAGCCGGCGGCCCCGAGCACCACGGTGTGGTTCGCGCAGATCGGCGCGCTCGTCTCCGAGTACCCGTAGTTCGCGTAGGCGCCCGGGACGGCGTGCCCGATCGCCACGCGCCCGATCTGGTTCCCCGTCGCCGGGTCGATCGAGACGAGCGTCATGTCGAGCGTGAGCAGGAAGAGCTTCCCGTCGCAGTAGGTGACGCCGCGGTTCACGACGATGCCGTAGTTCTTGAACGTCCCGACGTTGTCCGGCGCGTAGTGCCAGATCAGCGCGCCCGTCGTCCCGTTGACGGCGAACACCTGGTCGTCGCCCGAAGTGACGAAGATCGTGCCGTCGACGACGATCGGGTAGGACTGCTGCCCCTTCTTGATGCCGGGGACGATCCTGTTCAGATCGAACGTGAACACCCGCCCGAGCTGCCCGACGTTGTCGGGCGTGACCTGGGTCAGGGGGGAGTAGCGGTTCTGGTTCGGGGTGTTGCCGAAGTCGAGCCAGTTCACGGAGGTCGCCGCCGTGCGGGTGGTTGCCGCCGTCCGATGGGCGGATGCGCCGCCAAGCGTGACGAGGGCCGCAAGCGCGACGAGACCGGTGGCCCGCGCAAGGGTCATGCGCATCATTTAGCTCCTCTCTCTCGACCCTGGGACGGGGTCGGGCGCCATCGCAACAGATCGCAGGTCGACCATTGTAGTGCTTACATTGGCGGAGTGACGTCCCCCGTCCCTGCGGAGCGTGGCGAGCGCTCCTTCGACGCGGTGAACGAGATCGCCCGGAGACTCGTCGCGAATCTCGAGACCGTCGTACACGACAAGAGCGAGGAGATCCGCCTCGTTCTGTCGGCCCTGGTCGCCGGCGGGCACGTCCTGCTCGAGGACGTCCCGGGCACCGCGAAGACGATCCTCGCGCGCTCGATCGCCGGCAGCGTCGAGGACATCGAGTTCTCGCGCATCCAGTGCACGCCCGACCTGCAGCCGACCGATGCGACCGGGCTCTCGGTCTTCGACCAGGAGCGGCGCGCGTTCGTGTTCCAGCCCGGCCCGCTCTTCGCGAACGTCGTGCTGGTCGACGAGATCAACCGCGCGATGCCGAAGACCCAGTCGGCCCTGCTCGAGGCGATGGCCGAGCACCAGATCACGGTGGACGGGATCACGCGGCAGCTCCCGGACCCGTTCCTGCTGATCGCGACCGAGAACCCGATCGAGTACGAGGGCACGTTCCCGCTGCCCGAGGCGCAACTCGACCGCTTCTTCCTGCGCGCGACGCTCGGCTACCCCGGTCAGGAGGCGGAGATGCAGGTCGTGCGCGAGCAGCGGCACGGCCACCCGCTCGACCAGCTGGCTCCGGTCGTGAGCCGCTCCGAGCTGAACGAGCTCCGCGAGGCCGCGGAGGACGTCTATCTCGACGGTCTGCTCGAGGAGTGGATCGTCCGCCTCGTCCGCAAGACGCGCGAGCTCGAGCAGGTCGAGGTCGGCGCCTCCGTCCGCGGCTCGCTCGCCCTGGCGAAGACGGCGCGTGCCTGGGCGCTGCTGCAGGCGCGCGACCATGTCCTGCCGGCGGACGTCGAGCATCTCTTCATCCCTGTGCTGGGCCACCGGCTCGTCCTGCGGGCGGCCTTCCTCGCCGAGACGCGGAACGAGTCGTACGGTACGGCCCTCGAGCGCGTGCGCGACCTCGTCTTCGAGCAGGTGCCGCCGCCGCGGCCGGACTGGCGCGTCGAGACGTCCAAGAAGTAATTGTCCACCTTCCCGCTCGTCCCGCGGTACCGGCTGACGGGCCTTCCGTTCGGCACGGCGCGCTCGACCCGGAGAGGGCGCGGCAGCGACCTCGCCGGCTTCCGCGGCTACGTCCCCGGCGACCCCGTGTCGACGATCGACTGGCGCGCGAGCGCGCGGCTCTCGACGGCCCGCGGCGACGACGAGTTCGTCGTCCGCGAGCACTTCGCGGACGAGGCGCCGACGGTCGTCATCGTCCTCGACCGCCGCCCGTCGATGGGCCTCTACCCCGACTGGTCGCCGTGGCTCGACAAGCCCAACGCAGCCCGGGAGGCGGCCGCGGCAATCGTCGAGAGCGCCGTCGCGGCGCGCGGGGCCGCTGCGTATCTCGACTTCGCCTCGCCCGAGCCCTTCTGGCTGCCGCCGAGGTCGAGGTCTCCGGGCGAGCTGGTCGAGGAACGCGTGCGCGAGGCCGGCTTCGAGGCCGGCCCCCGCTCGTTCGACGGCGCGCTCGAGCACGTCGCCCGCTCGGTCCGCTCGCTCGGCGCAGGCTCGTTCGTGTTCCTGGTGTCGGACTTCCTCGATCCCCCACCCCCGTCGTTCTGGCCCCTCGGGCTCGCGCGACGGTGGGAGCTCGTTCCGGTCGTCGTGCAGGACCCGACCTGGGAGGCGAGCTTTCCGGTCCTTCCCTCTGTCGTCGTGCCGCTCGTCGACCCCGAGACCGGGAGGGTGTTCGACGTGCGGCTGCGCAAGCGCGAGGCGCGGGAGGAGCGGCAGCGCCGGGAGCTGGCCCGGGCCGAGCTGCTGTCGTCCTTCGCTGCCCTGTCGCTGGACCCGGTGCTGATCGAGCGGAGCGACACCGAGAGCGTGCTCCGCGCCTTCCTCGAGTGGGCCGAGCGGCGCCGGCAGGCGCGGTGGCAGCGGCGATGAGGCTGCTCGCCGTGGTGCTCGCGCTGGCCGCCCCGGCCTCGGCGGCCGCACCGGATCTCAGCGTCACGACCGCGTTCACGCCGGCGACCGTCCACTACGGCGACCCGGTGACGGCGGTGGCCGAGGTGCACTACGACCCGGACAGCGTGGACGGCTCGAGCATCCGCGCCGTCCCGACCCTGACGCCGTTCGCGCTGGTCGCGAAGCCTGTCGTGCAGCAAGCGGGGAACGGCACGGTGCGGATCCGCTACTCGCTGCTCTGTGTCACGGAAGGCTGCCTTCCGGTTGGGGCCTCGAAGGTGCTCCACCTGCGTCCGCTGACCGTGACGGCACTCGCGGGCGGCCGGCGCCTCTCGGCTACGGCGGCCTGGCCGGCGCTGCGTATCGACTCCCGTCTGCGCCCCTCCGACCTCAGGGGCGAGGCGCCGTTCCGCAGCCCGGCAGCCCCGCCGAAGCCGCACTACAGGGTCGGGCCGGCCGCGCTGGTCGCAGCCGCCGTGATCTGCGTCCTGGGTGCGATCGCCCTCGTCGTAGCGGCCCTGCTGCGGTGGCGCCGGCGGCCGGTCACGCGCCGCGTCTCGCCGCTCGAGCTCGCCATCGCCTACGTCCGCGACTCCGCCCGGAGGCCGGATCCCGATCGCCGGCGCGCACTCGAGCTGCTCTCCGAGGCGGTCGACGACGAGCTCGCGCTCACTGCCGCCGACGCGGCGTGGTCGCGGCAGCCCCCGACACCCGAGGGTGCGGGCGACCTCGCCGACCGCGCGGAGGGACGGTCGTGACCGCCCTGCCCGTACCGGGCGCAGGCCGCCTCCGCCGGATCGCGCGCCGCACGACCCTCGTGCGCGCGGTGCTCGCGGTCGTGCTCGTCGCACTCGTCCTGGCCGCAGCGGCGGCGGCGCGCCATCCGACGGTCGAGCACCCGAGCGCCCTGCCCGTGCGCTCGGGCGACATCGTCGTGCTCGACCTCTCGGCGAGCATCTCGTCCGACACGTTCAGCCGCATCGGCGAGACGCTGCGCAAGCTCGTGTCCACGAACGGCCGCTACGGCCTCGTCGTCTTCTCCAACGTCGCCTACGAGGCACTGCCGCCGGGCACGCCCGCGTCGGCGCTGCGACCGCTGATCCGGTTCTTCACCGTGCCGAGCACCACGTCGCCCGGTGGGGCAACGGCGCTCCCGACCAACCCGTGGACGCTCTCCTTCTCGAGCGGCACGCGGATCTCCGCCGGTCTCGACCTCGCCCACCGGATCGTGCTCGCGAACCGGCTGCCGCATGCCCACGTCGTCCTGATCAGCGACCTCGCCGACGACCCGCAGGACGTGCAGAACCTGAACGACGTGCTGATCAACGAGTACGGCTCCGGCCGGAACCACACGCCGCTCCGGGTCGTCGCACTCAACGCGACGCCGGACGACGAGGCGTTCTTCAACCGCGTCGCCAACGCGGCGGCGGCCGACGCGACGCCGGCGCCCGGCCGAGCCCTCCCCACCCGCGGCGTTCCCGGCGAGCACGCTCGCCTGGACGCTCATCGCGGCGATCGTCGCCACCGCGCTGCTCCTCGCCTGCCACGAGCTCTGGGCCGCGCGACTTCGCTGGAGCGCGGCGTGAAGCGCTACGCCCTCGGCGCGGTGGTGCTCCTCGCGGTGGCGGCCCTGCTCGCGCTGCTCGCGAGCGACGTCCTCGGGTGGCGCAACGCTGTGCGCAGCGGCGACCGCGAGTTCGCCCGCACGCCGGCGTCGGCGACCTGGCGCTCGGACTCGGCGCTTCCCTGGGACCCCGCGCGCCGCCTCCTCGGGCTCGGCGACGCGCTCCGGCTCCGGGCGGCGCAGCAGAGCTTCGCAGCGGTGCAGGCGGCGGGCCGCGGCTACGACAACGGGCTCTCCGAGTCGCGCACCCGCGGTGAGCTCGAGGCGGAGCTGGCCGCGCTCGGCCGCAGCCACGACCACGTCATCGCGTCGACCGCCGACAACCTGCTCGGGATCCTCGCGTTCGCCGATGCGACGGGCAGCGGCCCTGTCGCTCCGGCCCCGGTCGACCAGGCGGTGGCCGACTTCCAGGCGGCGATCCGGCTCGAGCCCACCAACACCGACGCGAAGTTCAACCTCGAGCTGCTGCTGCACAAGCTGCTCGCCCACGGCGTCCGGCAGGGACCGAACAACAGCACCGGCGGAGGGCACGGGCACCGCGGCGCCGGCGGAGGCATCCCGGGGAGGGGCTATTGATCGCCGCGTCGCTCACCTTCCTCACGCCCTGGGGCGCCCTGCTCGCGCTGACGGCCGTCGTCCCGCTCGCGGCCCTCGCGCTCGCCGCGCGGCGCGAGCGCCGGGCGCGCGAGCTGCTCGGACTGCGCGCTCCGGCGGCCGCCAGGCGCTGGGTGCGGCCGCTCCTCGTCGCCGCAGTCCTGGGCCTCCTCGGCCTCGCCGCAGCGCAGCCGGTGCTCCGCTCGACGACGTCGGTCAAGGTACGCACCGACAGCGAGGCGTTCTTCGTGATCGACGTGTCGCGCTCGATGCTCGCCTCGCGGACGCCGTCGTCGCCGCGGCGGATCGCCCGCGCGCGGGCCGATGCGATCCGGCTCCGCCAGAGCCTCATCGACGTCCCCTCGGGCGTCGCCGCCCTGACCGACCACGTGCTGCCGTACCTGATGCCCGTCCCCGATGCCGCCACCTTCGAGCAGACCGTGAACCGGGCGGTCGCGGTCGGCCAGCCCCCGCCGGCGACGAACTCCGTCACGGCCACGAACCTGGGCTCGCTCGGTGCGCTCGGCACGCAGAGCTTCTTCTCCCCGACGGCCAAGCACCGCGTCGCGATCGTGCTCACCGACGGCGAGTCGCGGCCGTTCGACCAGCAGCAGACCGCACGGTCTCTCGGGCAGGTCACGCCGATCTTCATCCGGATCGGAGGCTCGGACGAGAGCGTCTACGACTCGGGCGGGAAGCCGGAGAGCGGCTACCACCCGGACCCGGCGGCCGGGCTCACGCTCGGCAGCCTCGCGCAGGCGGCGGGCGGCAAGGCGTTCGGCGAGAGCCAGCTCGGTGCCGCAGCGAGCGCTGTGCGGGCGGCGCTCGGGCACGGGCCGGCGCGCCCCGCGGCCCTGACGGTCAGCACGCAGGCGCTGGCGCCGTACCTCGCGCTCGCCGCCCTCGTCCCACTGCTCCTGCTGGTCGGCGGCGGGCTGGCCGGGACGCTCAGGGCAGCACGAGGAACGCGCGAACGTGAAGGAACGAGGGCCCTTCCTTCCCGTTCGGCAAGCCCGGCGCGAAGCTGATCGTGTGCCGGCCCGCGCGGGGCCAGCGCCAGGCGAAGAGGACCGTCCCGGGCAATCGGCGGCCGAGGCTCGACTTGTTCTGCCAGATGCCCGTCCCGTCGATGGTCTCGCGCCCGTCCACGAGCACGCGCGCGTGACCCGCCTCGCAGCAGGCCTCCCCGAGCGTCCCGAGGAGCGCGATGCCGGATCCGGTGAAGCGGATCACACCGGCCGGGCCGAGCGAGCGGGAGACCCTGCGGGCGGCGGCCCAGCGGTCGCCGGCCGGAACGGACCCGCGGGGGTCGAGCGCCGCCGCCGCGATCTCGAGCGCGAGCCCGCCGTTCGTCTGCCAGGCGGTCGCGGTCGCGCGCGGAGGCGGGCCGTCGAAGAAGCGGCCGAAGGAGCCGTCCGCAGCTCTCGCCGAGACGGCGGCCGCCGCATTGTCGAGGATCCACGTGCGCGCGAATTCGGCACCCGCCTCGGTCGCCAGCGCGTACATCGCCTCGACGAGCGGCTCCGCGATGTCGTTCTCGGCCTGCAGGTCGGCGAAGACACCGGCGGGGTCGCTCAGGTTCGCGGCGACCGCCTTCGCCGTCGCGAGCGCCTGGTCGAGGTAGGCGCTCTCGCCGGTGAGCTTCGAGAGCTCGAGCCCGCTCCAGATCATGTCGCCGTTGACCGACGCGAAGAAGCGGTGCGGCAGCTGCGTGCAGGTGCTGCCGTCGTCGAAGACGTACACGCTGTAGAGCGGCAGGGCCGGGTCGAGGAAGTGCGCGCGGACGGCGGCGTAGTGCGTGACCGCCGACTGCAGGTACCGGGCATCGCCGGTCGCCTGCCGCAGCAGGATCGCAGCCTTGACGGCGTTCGCGTCGGTCTCGAGAGTCTTCAGCTTGTTCTGCTGCCCGAACGGCTGCTGGTAGCGGATGTCGGGGCAGGCGCCGAGCGCATAGACATCCGAGCCTTCGACGAAGGCAAAGGCGGCCTCCGCCTTCGCGAGCGCATTCGGGTCGCCGGTGACCTGATACTCGCGTACAGCCGCGATCGCGTCCCACTCGGGGACGTCGCTCCAGGAGCCGCACGACGAGCCGGTGCATGGGCCCGGGTAGCGAGGCGCGGCGCCGGTGAGGGCCGACATGACGGGCGGGATGCTCGAGTCGTGTGCCGTCTGCCAGCGCAGCGCGAGCGCGTACGTCAGGGAGTCGACGCCCCAGTCGGTGTTGCTCGCCGGACAGTCGGCCGCATTGCACTCCTTCCAGAAACCGTCGCCGTGGTAGTAGACGTCGAGGAGCGTCGCGAGGGCCTGCCGGCCGAGCGCCGCGTACGTCGTCGGCGCGGGAGCCGAGGCGCGGGCCGCGGCGGCCGCCAGGACGGCGACGGCGACCAGCACCCCGCACTTCGCCATCCGATCACCGTACCCGGAGGACGTTCCCGCTCTCTCTTCTCTTTCTCTGTCCGGCGGGCGGCGTCGCGGCCGCTGCCGCCGTGTCGGCCGCGGCCGTCGGCCTCAGCAGCCGGCCGCCGAAGACCACGGCACAGAGGGCGAACCAGCCCCAGCCGAGGGCCAGCCCGCCGACGACGTCGGAGAGCCAGTGGAGGTCGAGGAGCACGCGGCTCGCGGCCACGGCGACGGCGAGCCCGACGGCCGTCGCGGCGAGCAACCGGCGCCCCCGGACGCCGAGCCGTCGACCCAGGACGAGCGCCGCCGCCGCGTAGAACGCCGCCGCGGTCGCCGAGTGGCCGCTCGGAAACGAGGGCCCGAGGTGCGCGGCCGCGGCCACGAGGGCCGGACGCGTCCGCTCGACCAGATCCTTGACGCCGGTCGTGATCAGCTCCATCCCCGCGAGCACGACGAGGAGGAACGGCCCGCACCAGCGGTTGCGGTTGCGGCTGCGGACGAGGTCGAAGCCGGCGAGCACGACGGCGAGCACGACGACGACCTCGATGTTGCCGAGCTGGGTGATCGCGTCCAGGCCGTGCCGCGAGAGCGGCGTTCGGTGGTTGTAACCCCAGGCGGCGACCGACCGGTCGACCCGCTTCAGCGCGGGAAACGACCGGACGAGGTATGCGAGCACCCCGAGGACGAAGCCGGCGGCGAGCGCGCATGCGACCGCGAGCGTGAGCAGGAAGCCCGTCGCCACCGTGCGGTCCAGCCGGCGCGTCAGGAGCGACCGCAACCGCCGATGCGGGCGAATCGCCTCGCCCACCTCGCGCGCCGGCGCCAGGGCCGGCGACGCGGGAACGGCCGGCGAAGCGGACGCCCAGGCGGCCACGAGCAGCGCGACGAACGCGGCGACGGCGGCGAGGCAGAGATCCAGGAGGAGCGGCAACGGCATGGCCGGTTCGAGGTTTCCATCTACAGGAAATCGGAAACAGAGACCGCCATGTCGACGACGAACGTTCTGATCAGACAACGGCGCACGGCGCCCGGCGTGCAGCGCCCCCGGGCGGCGATCGCGCCCGTCCTGGACGCGCCGGAGAGCCGGCTCGCCGCCACGCTCGCGCGTCTCGGCCGCGGGCACCCGGTACGGACCTTCTTCATCGGAATCGTGATCGCTTACGTCTCGATCGCGCTGCTCTCGATCCTCCTCGGCCTGCTGGTGACGGACGTCGTCCTCAGGAGCCACGGGATCGCGGGCGCCGACGAGCGCGCTGTCGGCTTCCTCGCCCGGCACCGCGACGGCACCGGTACGGAGGCCTCGCTGATCGCCTCGATCATGGCGGGCGGGGTCGTGCTCCCGATCGTCGCGGGCGTGCTGGCGCTCGCCGCCGCGGCACTCAGACAGTGGCGCGTCGCGGCGCTCTTCGTCTTCGCGCTCGCGGTGGAGTCGGCCGCCTACCGCACGACGACGCTCGTCGTCCACCGGCACCGTCCCGAGGTGCATCGCCTGGAGCAGCTGCCCGTGAACGCGAGCTACCCGTCCGGCCATACCGCCGCCTCGATCGCCGTCTACTGCGGCATCGCGCTGCTCCTCACCTCGCGGCTGACCCGGACCTGGCAGCGGGTCGCGGTCTGGTCGGTCGCGGTCGCGATCCCGGTCTACGTCGCCTTCGCGCGCATGTACAGGGGCATGCACCACCCGCTCGACTGCCTCGGCGGCGTCGTCATCGGCATCGCCGCGCTCGCCGCGCTCGTCCTCTGCTGCCGGGCGGCAGGGATTGCGAGCGCCGCGCGACGATGAGCAGGGTCGCCGTGATCGCCCATGCGGGCAAGACCCTCGGCGACGGGCTGCCGGGCCTCCGGCGCGCGCTCGAGGAGCGCGACGTGCCGGACCCGTTCTGGGCGGAGGTGCCGAAAAGCCGAAAAGCGCCGAAGCAGGTCGAGCGCGCGCTCGAGTGGGGCGCCGACCTGGTCTTCGCGTGGGGCGGCGACGGGCTCGTGCAGCGCTGCCTCGACGTGATTGCAGGGACGAATGCGGCCCTCGCGATCGTGCCCGCGGGTACCGCGAACCTGCTCGCCTCGAATCTCGGGATCCCGAAGGACATCGAGCAGGCGGTCGCAACCGGCCTCGGCGGCGAACGGCGGCAGCTCGACGTCGGGCGCCTGAACGGTGAGCGGTTCGGAGTGATGGCCGGCGCAGGCTTCGACGCGTCCATGATCCACGACGCGGACGGCGCGCTGAAGGACCGCCTCGGCCGCGCCGCCTACGTGTGGACCGGTGCACGCAACCTGCGCGCTCGTCCGTTCAAAGCACGGATCGAGATCGACGGCGAGTCGTGGTTCCGGGGCAAGGCGAGCTGCATCCTCGTCGGCAACGTCGGGCACCTGTTCGGCGGCGTCGAGGTCTTCGACCGGGCCGAGCCGGACGACGGGCGACTCGACATCGGCGTCGTCACCGCCGACGGCGTCATGCAGTGGGGCCGGACGCTCGCCCGCACGGCCGTCGGGAACCCGGAGAGCTCGCCGTTCGTCCGCGTCGGCAGCGGGCGCAAGTTCGACGTCAAGCTCGACCGCAAGGTCCGCTACGAGCTCGACGGCGGCGACCGGCTCAAGGCGAAGGAGCTCAAGGTACGCGTCGAGCCGAAGGCCGTGACGATCTGCGTTCCGAGGGCCGAATGAGCGAGCTCGTGCTCGGCCCGCTCCTGCGCTACGCCGGGACCGAGAGCGCCAGCTTCTGGGTCGAGACGAGCGAGCCGTGCGAGCTGGAGATCCTCGGCCACCGGATGCGGACGTTCACGGTCGAGGGGCATCACTACGCGCTGCTCCTCGTCGACGACCTCGAGCCCGCCTCGGTGACGCCGTACGAGGTCCGGCTCGACGGCGCCGTCGTGTGGCCGCCTGACGACGGGAGGCCGCGCCCGGTCGTCCGCACACGCGACCACGAGCGCCGGGTTCGGCTTGCCTTCGGCTCGTGCCGGCTCGGCGGCCCGGAGCCGACGGAGCCCGGCGAGCAGGACGTCGACGCGCTCTGGACGTACTCGAAGCTGCTGCAGCGCGGCGAGGCCGACTGGCCGGACGGGCTCCTGCTCCTCGGCGACCAGGTCTACGCGGACGAGGTCTCGCCGGCGACGCTCGAGTTCATCCGCAGCCGCCGCGACACGAACGAGCCTCCGGGCGAGCAGATCGCCGACTTCGAGGAGTACACGCGCCTCTATCGCGAGTCGTGGTCGGAGCCCGACATCCGCTGGCTGCTCTCGACCGTGCCGACGGCGATGATCTTCGACGACCACGAAAGCAACTGCCGGCGCCGGAGTCGGCGGCGTGGGCGCGACTGATACTGCGCGAACAGCAGAATCCGTCTAGGTGTTCGACCGCCTGTACGGCGGGATGATCGGCCGCATGCTGTCGCTGATCTCCCGACTGATCGCGCAGATCTGTGCGACCGAGCCGACGCGCGTGGAAACACGCGTGATGACGCAAACGGTGATTGGGCAGGCACTGGTATTCAGGTCGGCGCGGGCGACGGTGTTGAGGCAACTGGATTGGCAAGACATCGGCGCTGCGGAGATCATGACGATCCAGGCGGTGATTCGCCGAAATGTCACTGCGATGCTCACAGGGGGGCGTAGCTGATGAGTGCGAAAGGAAGAATTGCGGTCGGCGCTCGCCCTGGTAGCGGCGGCGCCGGCGCGCGGCTGGTACTGGTACAACGCGGAAGCGCACGTCGCGCCGAACGACGCTACGTTGTATGGGAATGTCGACATACGTGAGGTCGAACTCGGGTTCCGCGTGCCGGGGCGGATCACGGACGTGTTAGTCGATGAAGGAGACGCCGTTACTAAGGGGCAGCGGCTCGCGGCGATAGATTCGGAGCCGTATCGACAGGCAGTTGCGCTCGCAGAGGCGCGCGTGCAGCTCGCGCAGGCGAACATGGCGAAGTTCGAAAAAGGTTCGCGGCCGCAGGAAGTGCAACAGGCTCAGGCGCGGGTCGAAGAAGCGGAAGCCGCCTATCTGAATGCACAGCGCGAGTAGGACCGCCAGCTCGACATGTTCAAGGACGGCAGTACGAGCGAGACGGCGCGCGATGCCGCCCAAGCACGACGCGATCAGACGGCCGCCGGATTGGCGGCTAACGCAAAGCGCTCGCGCTGGCGAACGAAGGATTCCGCAGCGAAGAAAAGAACGCGAGCCGTGCGGAATTCGCCGCAGCAGTGGCGCAACGCAGTCAGGCGGAAACGCAACTGGCCGATACGGAACTGTTCTCGCCGAGCGACGGCGTGGTGCTGTCGCGGATTCGCGAACGGGCAGCATCGTGCCGATGGGGGCGCCGGTGTACAGCCTGTCGCTGCGCGATCCGGTGTACGTGCGCGCATATGTAGGTGAACCGGATCTCGGCAAGTTCGCGCCGGGCGCGTCGG
This sequence comes from uncultured Actinomycetes bacterium, assembly GCA_963792135.1. GTDB lineage: Bacteria > Actinomycetota > Thermoleophilia > Gaiellales > Gaiellaceae > PALSA-600. Next base: position 96,169 of record CAWBVD010000015.1, read on the forward strand.
TGGAAGTGGCAACCGATTCGTCCGACAGGCGTTACCACGGCCAGGTGGGTTATGTCGCGCCGCGTGCTGAGTTCACCCCGAAGTCGGTGGAAACGACCGACCTGCGCACCGATCTGGTTTATCGGTTGCGGATCGTCGTGGCGGATGCGGACGAGGCTTGCGGCAGGGCATGCCGGTAACGGTCAACGTTCCGATCCAGGCCACGGCGCGTTGACGTGAGCGCGATCGAGATCCGCGACGTCGTGAAGACGGGACGGCGACGTGGAGGCGCTGAAAGGCATCTCGGCCAATATCGAAGCGGGGCGCCTCACCGGACTCGTTGGGCCCGATGGTGCGGGCAAAACCACGTTGATTCAGCTGATGGCGGCCTTGCGTTCACCGACCGAAGGCACCGTCGCCGTCGCGGGCCACGACACCGTCGGGGCTCGCAGCCAGCGTCCACGAAGACACGGGCTACATGCCGCAGAAGTTCGGTTTGTACGAAGAGTTGACGGTGATGGAGAACCTGAAGCTGTACGCGCGACTGCGCAGCATGGATGCGACAGAGCTCAATGCGACGTTCGCGGAGCTGCTGCGCTTCACGCGTCTCGAACCGTTCGTCGAAACGACGCGCCGGCAGGCTGTCCGGCGGGATGAAACAGAAGCTCGGTCTCGCGTGCGCACTGATGGCGAGCCCGCAGTGCTGCTGCTCGACGAACCCAGCGTCGGCGTCGACCCGGTGAGCCGTCAGGATCTGTGGCGCATGGTGAAGGCGCTCACGCACGACGGCATGGCAGTGGTGTGGTCCACCGCCTATCTCGATGAGGCGGAGCGTTGTGACACGGTGCTGTTGCTGAACGACGGCCGCATCGAGTTCGACGGGCCGCCGCGAAACTCACGCGCGCGTCGCCGGCCGTCCCTATCGCCTCGTCGGTTTCGCGAGAACCGGCGCGGCATACTGTCGGAGATGCTCGATCTACCGGCGTACGCGACGGCGTCATTCAGGGCGACGCCATGCGGGCGGTGCTCGACGAAGGGAAGATGCTGCCGGTGCGCGACTTTGCGTTGCGCCACGGCGGCCTCTCGACACCGCGCCGGCCCGCTTCGAAGACGCATTCATCGATCTGCTCGGTGGCGGTCCCGGCGGCCGCTCGGCCATCGCGGAGCGAATGGACGTCGCTGACCTCGGCAGCGACATCGCGGTGTCGTGCAAACACCTGACGAAACGCTTCGGCGATTTCGTCGCCGCAGAAGACGTCAACTTCGACGTGTCGAAAGGCGAAATCTTCGGCTTGCTGGGGCCGAACGGTGCTGGCAAATCGACCACGTTCAAAATGCTGTGCGGTCTGTTGAAGCCTACCTCCGGCGAAGCGCGCGTGGGCGGGCTCGATTTGCGCCGGCGTCGAGCGCGGCGAAGGAACGAATCGGCTACATGTCGCAGAAGTTCGCGCTTTACGGGCTGCTGTCGGTGCGACAGAACCTCGAGTTCTATTCCGGCGTATACGGGCTGACGGGAGAGCTCCGCCGCGAACGCATCGACGAAATGATCGAAGCGTTCGAACTGCAGCGCTACTGAAGGCGTCGCCCGATCTGCTGCCGCTAGGATTCAAGCAGCGGCTCGCGCTCGCCTGCGCGCTGATGCATCGACCGCTGGTGCTGTTCCTCGACGAGCCGACGTCGGGCGTAGATCCAATTACGCGCCGCGAATTCTGGACGCACATCAACGGGCTCGCGCGTAAAGGCGTCACCGGATGGTCACGACGCATTTCATGGACGAGGCCGAGTACTGCGATCGGGTTGCACTGATGTATCAGGCGAGAGTCATCGCGCTGGGATCGCCCGATGCGCTGAAGGCGCGGGTAGCCAGCGCGGACCGACCCGATCCCGACGATGGAAGACGCATTCATCGGGCTGGTCGAAGCGCCGAAACGCCGAGCGTGACGCCGCGTGAAGCGGCCGGCTTCAGCGTTCGTCGACTCAACGGGCTCGTCTACAAAGAGAGCCTGCAGGTCGTGCGCGATCCATCGGCGATTCTCGTCGACGTTCGCGTTGCCGACGGTGATGATGCTCGTGTTCGCCTTTGCGTTGTCGTTGGATCAGACGCGCGTGCCGATCGGCGTGGTGCTCGAGAGCGACGGTGCGGACGCGCAGATCGCTGGCCGCCGCGTTTTCCGGCACGCGACTATTTCGAAGTGACGCCGGCGCGCGATCGACGGGAAGTCGCGGACAAGCTCGTGTCGCGGGAAGATGCGCGGATTCGTGGTCATTCCGCAGGATTTCGACACGCGCTTGAAGGAGGCAAGCCGCGGAGCGCTGGTGCAGATCGTCACCGACGGGTCGCAGCCGAACACCGCGAACTTCGTGGCTGCGTACGCGCGCGGCGTCGTCGCGACGTGGCTAAGCCGCCGCGACGATGCCGCGGCGCGCGCCGCCGATCGTCGCTCGAGGCGCGCTTCTGGTTCAACCCGGAACTCAACAGCCGCCACTTCCTGATACCCGGCGCGATCGCGATCATCATGACGCTGATCGGCACGTTGCTGACCGCGCTGGTCGTCGCGCGCGAGTGGGAGCGCGGCACGATGGAGGCGTTGATGTCGACGCCGGCCACGCGTGCTCGAGATCCTGCTCGGCAAGTTGCTGCCGTACTTCGGGCTCGGTCTGGTCGCCACGTTCGGCTGCGCGCATGCTCGCGACGCATGCGTTCGGCGTGCCGTTGCGCGGCTCGTATTTCGCGTTGTTCGTCCTGTCGTCGGCATTCCTGGTGCCGGCGTTCGGCCAGGGACTGCTGATCTCGACCGGCACGCGCAGCCAATTCGTCGCGTCGCAGGTCGCCGCGCATGACCGGATTTCTGCCGGCGTTCATGCTGTCGGGCTTCCTGTTCGAGATCGGCAGCATGCCCGGCTGGCTGCAGGGATCACGTACATCGTGCCCGCGCGCTATTTCGTCGCGTCGTTGCAGACCGTGTTCCTCGCCGGCGATGTCTGGGCGCAGTTCATGCCGAACATCCTCGCGATGCTCGCGATCGGCGCCGTTTTTTTCTCCTCGTCGCGCGCAAACCCGCAAGAGGCTGGACACTGACGATGCGGCTCGTCGCGCAGATCGTCAAGGAGCTGCTCAGTCAATACTTCGCGACCCGCAGACGCGGATATCGTTGATCGGGCCGCCGCTGATGCAGCTGTTCATGCTGTCGTACGCGGCGACGCTCGAAGTGCGCAACGTCGACATCGCCGTGGTCAACGAGGAACGGGGCGCGCGTCGCACGAAGTGATCGAGCGAATCGGCGCCGCGAGCTTCGTCGACGAGGTGATCGTGGTGGATCGGCAAGACGACGATCGCGCAGCTGATCGATCGGCGCGAAGGTGCTGGTCGGCATACATTTCGCCGCCGATTTCTCGCGCGACGTGGCCGCGGGTCGGCCCGCGACGTGCAGGTGCTGATCGACGGTCGTCGCGCCAACGCCGGACAGATCGCGCTCAGCTATCTGCAGAACGATCGCGAGGGACTACGGCGCCGAACTCGCCGGCGCGCGAGGGGCCGGAATTCCGCAGCACCGAGATACGCCACTGGTTCAACGAGAACCTGACGTACCTGGTTCGTCGTTCCCGGCATGACCGGCATCCTGGTGATGTTCACCAGCTGGTCGTCACGGCGACTGTCGATTCCGAAGGAGCGGGAGCTCGGCACCTTCGATCAATTGTTGGTGTCGCCGTCGTCGCCGCTCGAAATCGTGATCGCCAAATCGATGCCGGCGTTCATCGTCGGCGACGTGTCGGCGGCATGATGATCGCGGTCGGGCGCGCTGGTGTTCCGCATCCCGTTGGCTGGATCGATACCGCTGCTGTTGCTGGCGTCATGCTGTTCATCCTGTCGATGGTCGGCATGGGTCTGATGCTGTCGGCGATCTGCGCGACTCAACAGCAGGCGATTCTCGGGTCGTTCGCGGTCGGATATCCGATGATTATGATGTCCGGATTCGCAACGCCGGTGGAGAACATGCCGATTGGCTGCAGATCGTCGCGCAGGCGAGTCCGTTGAAGCATTTCTCGTGATCATTCAGGGCAGCTTCACGAAGGCGATGCCGCCGGCGGAGATCCTCGCGAATGCGTGGCCGCTGGTGGTGATCGGGATCGTCACGATGTCGGCGGCGATCGTGATCGTGAAGCGCAAGCTGCAGTAGCGGTGTCGCGAGCGTTGCACTTAGACTGACGCGAAGAACGAGTCCGGGGGAAGTACAGTGGTGAGTCAAACGAGAGACGCCGCGATCGTCGGCGTGCACGAATATCCGTCGCGCAAGGTCGACGGCAAAGTCAGTTCCATGCAGATCAAGGCAGCGAGCGCCGCGCGCGCACTCGCCGACGCCGGCCTGACATGGAAAGACGTCGACGCGATCTACGATGCCGGCGAAGGCGGCGGCGGAATGAGCGGCCTGACGATCGCCGAATACTTCGGCCTGAAACCGAACGTGATCGACACCACCGCCGTTGGCGGCAGCTCGTACGAATTTCACGCGGCGCATGCAAAGCGCGACATCGCCGCCGGCAAGGCGCGCGTCGCGCTGCTGACGTACGGTTCGAATGCGCTCAGTCCAGGCGATGGCGATCGGTACCGGCGGGCGCGGCGGCTTCGGCACGCACCCGGCGGAGAACATGGATTCGTTCGCCGGCATGACGCTGGTATCGAACTACGCGATGGTGGCGCGCCGCCACATGCATCAATACGGCACGACGAGCGAGCAGCTCGCCGAGATCGGCATCGCGACGCGTCTGCACGCGATGCGCAATCCGGAGGCGGTCGCGGCGATGACCGCGCTCGGCTTTCTCGACATCCGCGAGACCACCATTGCCGACGTCATCAACTCGCCGTTGATCGCCGATCCGCTGCATCGACTCGACTGCTGCATGATCTCGGACGGCGGCGGGGCGGTCGTCATCGCGGCGGCCGACGTCGCGCGCGATTGCAAGAAGACGCCGGTGTGGATTCTCGGCACCGGCGAAGCGACCAAGTATCCGGAGAACGGCGGCGACATCACCGTCAGCGCGGCGCGCCAGTCGGGCCCGCCGGCGTTCGGCGAAGCGGGCGTGAAGCCCGGCGAAATCGACATCGCGATGATCTACGACTCGTTCAGCATCACCGTGCTGACGCTGCTCGAAGACCTCGGCTTCTGTAAGAAAGGCGAGGGCGGCGCATACGTCACCGGCGGACGGCTTCGCTTCGATCGGCCGAACGACGGCCCCGCACTGAACACCGATGGCGGCGGACTGTCGTCGAACCATCCGGGTATGCGCGGCATCTTCCTGCTGATCGAAGCGACGCGACAATTGCGCGGCGAATCGACATCGCAGGTGAAAGACGCTCGCCTCGCCGTGGCGCACGGCAATGGCGGCATGTTGGGCAGCCGGCACAGCGGCGGCACCGTGATTCTGGGGAGAGATTGAAATGGCTGACTTCAAACGACCGCTGCCGAATCTGAAAGAACACGATACGCGCGAGTTCTGGCAGGCAACGAAGGACGGCAAACTGACGTATCAGAAGTGCGTCGACTGCGGCGCGGTCGTGTTCTATCCGCGCCATCACTGCACGGCGTGCCTCGGCAGCAATCTGTCGTGGCACACCGCGTCGGGGCGCGGCACGGTGTACAGCTTCAGCGTGGTGCGTAAAGCAGAGCACCCGTTCTTTCGCGGGCAAGTGCC
>CAWBVD010000016.1:0-366549 GCA_963792135.1 uncultured Actinomycetes bacterium
TCGTCGAGGCGCTGCGCGAACGCGACTGCGAGGTTCGCGTCGTTGGCTAGACCACGCGCGTTCCGAACGAGGATGCTCCTGCCGACGTGCCGACGACGATCCCCGCGCCGAGCCTCTTCGCGAGCCGGCGGACGACCGGCTCCGCCTCCTCGCGCCCGAGGACGACGACAGTGCCCCCGCAGCCGCCGCCGCTCACCCGCGCGCCCGACGAGACCGCGCTCCCACCCGGCGACCCGCACCGCGTCGACGATGCGGTCGGTCGCCGGCGTTCCGAGCCCGCAGCGCGTGTAGCCGGCATGCGACGCCGCCATCAGGTCACCGAGGACACGCGCGCGACGTCTCGTGACGGGCTCCTCGAGTACCCGCAGGAACGTCTCGACGCGCACCTGCTCCTCGACCGGGTGGAGCGTCGCAGCCCGGACCGGGTACTCGACCGCGGGCTCGATCGCGCTCATCTCGTCCTCGACGCCGTCGCGGAGACGCAGGAACTCGGCGCCCGTCATGCGCTCGGGAAGCCGCTCGGCCTCCACGTCCCCGGGGCGAAGCGCAGTCAGGTAGTCGGCGTCGACGCCGAGCAGGGCTTTCCCCATGAACGTGGCGCAGCGCGCTCGCCGGTAGGGCGCGTCGCGGACGGCATGCCGCGCGCCGGAGTCGATCCCCCAGACGGTGAGCCCGGCGGGCAGTGCGAAGGAGCCGACGATCTCGGCCGGCCGGCAGATCAGCGCCAGGATGTGCGCCTCCTCGCCGTACGTTGCCGTCATCTGGTCCATCGATCCGCACGGCGCGCGCGCGACGAGCTGCTCCGCGCGGTGTCCGAGCAGCGCCAGGCGGCGCGGCTCGAGCGGGTGGCCGAGCGCACCGGCCGTCGCCTGCGCGACGGCGATCTCGACCGCAGCCGAGGAACCGAGACCCTTGCCCTCCGGCACCGACGAGGAGACGAGGAGCCGCAGCCCCGTGATCGCGAGCCGCTCCTCTCTGGCCAGCAGCGCGACCGGTCCCAGCACATACGCGGCCCACGAGTCCTTGCCGGCAAAGCGGCCGGCCAGCTCGTCGAGCGGCGCCTCGACGAGGTCGGCCGCCGGGACGGCGACGCGCCGACGCCCGCTGACTGCGATGACCCAGCCGTCGGCGGCGACCTGTGCGGCCGCCAGAACGGCCTGCCCGATCGGGAAGCCGAGGACGAGCCCACCGGCATAGTCGGCGATGCCGCCGAAGACGTCAAAGCGTCCCGGCGCCCGGGCGACGACCACCGCCTCCTCGGGCACGAACTGCGGGTGACCCCGCGCACCGACGCAGAACGTGTCGGCGTCGGGGAAGCCCCTGCCGGAGGTGTCACGCCGCAGCACCGCACCCGTTGTGGGGACGATCATTTCGGGCGAGTATCGCACGCTCGACGCGTCCGGTCGCGTGTAAAGCGCCGGGTCGTCGACTTCTACTGACGGATTGCCTCAACCGCGCCGACAACGCACTGTCGCTTTCGAGGGAGCCGTTCGGAACCACTCCGGACGGTGAGGCTGTCGAACGCGTCACGCTGGGATTCGGCGCCGGAATCCAGCTCTCCGCCATAAGCTACGGAGCGGCCGTCCAGGAACTGTGGGCACCTGACCGGGACGGCCGGCGCGCGAACATCGTACTCGGATTCGCCGATATCGACGGTTATACGAGCGAGCCGAGCCATTACTTCGGCGCGATCATCGGCCGGGTCGCCAACCGCATCGGCGGCGGCCGCTTCACGCTCGACGGACTGGCCTATGAGCTCCCACGAAACGACGGCGGGAACTCCCTTCACGGCGGGCCGCGCGGCTTCGACAAACAGGTATGGAGGATCGTGGCCGCGTCCGTCGCTCCGACATGGGCCGCGTCGTCTTCCGCCATACCAGCCCTGACGGAGAGATGGGCTATCCGGGAACGCTCGAGGTCGAGGCCGCCTATACGCTCACCGCGGGCTCGCTTCGAGTCGACCTCACCGCCACCACCGATAAGCCAACGATCGTCAACCTGACGGCTCATCCTCTTTGGAACCTCGCCGGAGAGGGAGAAGGAACGACAGACGATCACCTCCTGACCCTGCGCGCACGACGTTACACCCCGGTCGACGAAGCACTCCTTCCGACCGGCGAGGTCGCTCCGGTGTCCGGGACACCCTTCGATTTCACGTCTGCAACTACCCTCGGCGCCCGGATCGACGACGACTTCGACCAGCTCCGCATCGCCCGGGGCTACGACCACAACTTCGTCATCGATCGCGAAGACGGGCGATCGATCATCCCTGTCGCATGGGTCGAGGAGCAGCGATGCGGTAGAAGGCTCGAGATCCAGACGACGGAGCCCGGACTCCAGCTCTACAGCGGCAACTTCCTCGACGGCAGCCTGGTCGGCACGAGCGGCCGCGCTTACCCTCAACGCGCGGGCCTCGCTCTCGAGACGCAGCATTTTCCCGATTCACCACATCACGAGAGCTTCCCGACCACGGTGCTCCGGCCCGGTCGCACCTTCAGATCTACGACCATCTACCGCCTCGCTGTCAATCGGTGAGAGCGCTGATCTTCGACTGCGACGGTGTGCTTGCAGAAACCGAGCGCGATGTGCACCTCCCTGCGTTCAACCAGGCCTTCAGCGAGTTCGGCGTTCCTGTCCACTGGTCGAATGACGAGTACGCAGCGAAGCTCCGTGTCGCGGGAGGCAGGGAACGGATGGCGACATCGGTCAGCCCCGAGCTCGCGGGCACGCTGGGCGGACCAGCCGGCGAAGAGGGCCGCGAGGAGTTGCTCCAACGACTTCATGCCCGGAAGACGGAGATCACCGCGGAGATTCTCGCCTTACGACCGCCACGGGCCCGACCCGGTGTCCCTCGCCTCATCGCGGAAGCTCACCGGGCCGGCTGGAAGCTCGCGGTCGCATCGACGTCTGCGGAGGCAACCGTCCAGCTCGTCGTCAGAGGTGCGCTCGGGGCGCCCCTTGCCGCAGCGCTCGTCATCCTGGCCGGGGACGTCGTGTCGTCCAAGAAACCGGACCCAGAGATCTACGAGCTCGCGATTGCGACCCTCGGGACGAGCAGGGACGACGCGATCGCGATCGAGGATTCACGGAACGGGCTCCTCGCTGCCAAAGCCGCAGGGCTGGCCTGCGTGATCACCGAAAGCGATTACACACGCGACGAAGACTTCAGCGAGGCAGCGCTCGTGATGACGAGCCTTGGCGACCCGGAGACCCCGATGACCCTGCTTGCGAATCGCTCGAACGCCGTACCCACTGGCCACCTGAGACTCGCGGATCTCGAGACGATCCTCGACAGCGCCAGGTCGCGCATCTGACGTGAAGTGCCTTCGCGAACCCGTCGCGCACGTCCTGGGCTTGTCCTTCGAGTGTCCTTCGCCCCGGGCCACTCGCTCAGCGCGGGCCGGGGGCGGACGTCGAGCTCGTGAGCGAGTCCCCCCGGACCAGGTGAGCACGTAGGCGAAGACGAAAGCCGCGTCGAGACGCTCCCGAGGGTCGCTTATGCCGTCGGCCAGATCGTAGGCTCGTTCCACGAGTTCGAGCGCGTCCGGCTCGGCGGCGTTGAAGCGAAGGAAGCCGAGCGTCGCGAGCGCTCGGGCACGCAGGGCGTCGTCGCCGAGCCGCTCGGCGAGCTCGAGCGCCGAGCGGGCGTGCCGCTCAGCGGCCGCAAACCCCTCAGTCCGACGGACCTCCGAGCCAAACCACTGGTGAATCGAGGCCTGCAGCACAGGATCCGACGCCGCCTCCACAAGCGCCTCGCGGCGCAGCGCGATCGCGCGTTCGACATCGGTCCTCTCGACGACGTCACTGAAGACGATAAGGACCTCCGCGTGCTGCCGGCCTTTCGCGGCGGTCGTCAACAGCCGCTGAACGTCCGAACGGGCGCGGCGTCGATCGCCCGCGAGCATGTGCATTCGCGCAGACGTGATCGCCCGTCGGTGACGGTCCTCGCCCGCACCCACGGGTGTCAGGCGGAACGCGTGCTCGGCAAGCTCCGCGGCTGTGACGCTCGCGCCACGGTTCGCCGCGACCGTCACGGCCTCGTCGACCTCCGCAGCGACGTCAGCATCGGACTTGCTCGAGGCAAGCGCGAGATGGCGCGCCCGGGCAAGGGGTGCGTGAGGCGGACGAAACCGTCTGAGTGCTCGATCACCCGTGCGTCGAACGCCGGCGCGAGTGCATCCTCCGCCACCCCGGCTATACCGAGCGCCGCCTGTGAGAGACGGCCGCCGGCCGCGACGAGCGCCAGCGCTCCACGCGTCGCCGGGCTCAGATCGCCGAGCCGGCCCCGCACGAGGCGCTCCAGGAGGACGACCTTCTCGTCGTCCAACCGGCGCTGCGCGAACGCGAGCGCGCGGGCGGATGCGTCGTCGAGCCACTGAACATCGTCGATGGCGATGAGAAGGCCTCGATCTCCTGCGAGTGACTGCAGCACGTCACGAGTTGCGACCCCGAGCGCTCGCGGATCGACCGGGTCGCCGGCTGCCACTTCTTGGAGAAGCGTGACCTCGAGCACGCGCCGCCGAGGCGCAGCCAACGCCGGCAGCACCTCGTCGAGCAGGTCGTCGGCAAGGAGATCGCCCAGCCCTACGTAGGCAAGCCCGCGCTCAGCCTCCGCCAGCTGCGCCGACAGAACGACAAATCCTCGCTCCTGCGCGGCCGCAACCGCCGAGAACCACGGCGTCGACTTCCCGATCCCCGCGTCGCCCTCGAGCACCAATCCGACAAGTCCCTCGACCGGACGGTCGAAGAACGCGTATACGGGCTCGATCTGCCGCTCACGCCCGACAACGTCGCCTGTCATAACAATCGCGGATGATCCTGACACCCATGCGCGCATCATCCCATCGCACCCTGAACGAGACCTTCGCCGCGCTTGCGCGCGAGATCGACAAGAGCGCGTACCTCGAGAGCCTCCAGGTCAGCAATGCGGGCCCAGCGGGCTCCTCGCGCCGCACTACCGGCAAGCGCAACATGCTGCTGATTGAAAGGAGTAGACCGTGCAGACGCCAGAGAGCCGGACAGCTACTCAGCGTCGCCGCGCCGGCGCCGGCAGCAGGTCGGCCAGGGAGATGAGGACGGGACCGCGCACAGGCGGCCGATGGTAACGAAGGGCCGAGTTCCTATTCTCAGGGAATGGGCGAGCCCGAAGGGGAGCGGTTGGAGACTGGTTCGACGCTGTACGGCCCGCACCAGTCACGCTTTGCCCGCTACCTCGAGCGCCGCGAGCGGGAGCGACCCGACCAGGTCGCTCGCGAGCTGCGGCGCCGGCTCCTGGCGGGCTTGGGCGGACGGGTGCTCGAGGTCGGCTGCGGCGACGGGCGCTCGTTCGAGCACTACCCGACGCGCGTGATCCAGCTCGTCGCGGTCGAACCCGACCCGACCGCACGGGCCGTCGCCGCCGAGCGCGCTCGCGCTACCGCCGTCCCGATCGACGTTGTCTACGGTATGGCCGAGGCGCTCTCGGCGGAGGACGGGAGCTTCGATGCCGTCGTCTCGATGGGTGTTCTCTGCACCGTCCCCGATCCCGCCGCCACGCTCTCAGAGGTCTGGCGCGTGCTCAAGCCCACGGGCGAACTCCGCTTCTGGGAGCATGTCCGCTCGCGCCAACTGCCGCTGCGCCTGCTGCAACGGGCGCTGGACCCGCTCTTCTGGACGCGCGCGCTGGGCGGCTGCCGCACCACACGCGACACTGCGGCGACGATCACCACATGCGGGTTCGAGCTCGTCTCGCTCGATCGCGGCTTCCATGCCTCATCGCCCCTGACGGTCACAGCCGCGCCGTACATCATCGGCATCGCCCGACGCGTCGAAGCCCGCTCACGCGCCTCGCAGCCCTGACCCGGCCGAGTGCGAGGCACGCCCGTCCGGGTTCAGTCCTGGTATTCATCCTTCCGCCAGGCGCACGACTCGGCGGGCTGGGCCGCCGGGCGTATTCAAGGAGACAACACAGCCCCGCTGTGCTATCTGCCTCTACCACGAACAGATAAGGAGCACGATGAGCCCCACCACCAAGAAGGGCGCACAGCAGCCTGCCAAGAGCACCAAGAAGAGCGAGGGATTCACGGCCGAGGAAAAAGCCGCGATGAAGGCGCGCGCCAAAGAGGTAAAGGCGGGCAAGGCCGACGGGGAAAGCGCCCTTCTCGCCGCCATCGCCGAGATGCCGACACGCGACCGCGCCCTCGGCAAGCGACTCCACGCCATCGTCAAAGCCAGCGCTCCGGACCTCTCGCCGAAGACCTGGTACGGGATGCCCGCGTATGCCAAGGACGGCAAGGTCCTCTGCTACTTCCGCAGCGCGCACAAGTTCAAGGAGCGCTACGCGATGCTGGGCTTCAACGACGGGGCGAACCTCGACAAAGGCTCCATGTGGCCAGTCGCCTTCGCACTAAAGGAACTGACCGCCGCCGACGAGGCCAAGATCCGCGCGCTCGTGAAGAAAGCCGCCAGCTGATCACCGAACCACGAAACGACCGCCACGAACGACCGAGTCGTCAACGCCATCCGCGACCGCAGGTGGGGGATCGTTGGCGACGGCGGCGGCGTCTCGTCGTTCATCCACCTCGAGGACGCAGCCGCCGCAGCGGTATCCGGCTGCCGCCCCGACTCTTCGTCGGCGAAGCCCAGGTTCGCCCCTGGTAGAAGCTCAGTCCTTGTCGATTGTCGCCCCGGACGGCGCAAGCGCCTTCGCCCACGCGTGCCATGCCGTGACCGGCGGGAATCCATTCGTCCTCGGTGCCCTGCTTACCCAGCTCATCGCCGACGGCAACACCCCGGACGACGAGACCGCCGCGCGGCTCGGGACGTTCGACTCCGAGCAGGTCGGGCGCGTCATCGAACGCCAGCTCGCGCGGCTGCCCGAGGGGCGGGCGCGCTCGCGCGCGCGGCCGCGATCCTCGGGCCCGGCTCGACGTTGCGTCAGGCCGCCGGCCTTGCGCGGCTCGACGTCGCCGCCGCGGCGCGCGCCGCCGACACCCTGCGCGCGGCTGGGCTCCTCGAAGACGGGCTCGGGCTGACGCTCGCGCACCCGTTGATCGCGGGGCACGCTCTACGCGAGCCTCTCGCCCGGCGAACGGGCGCTGCGACATGCGGACGCCGCCGCGCTGCTCGCGCGCGAACGTGCCGACCCGGAGCGCGTCGGGTTGCACCTACTGCGCACGGAGCCCACAGGCGCCGCGTCGACCGTCGCGGCCCTGGCGCAGCACCGGCCGCGCGACGCACTGGCGGACACGCTCGGTGGCTCACCGGCACGGCTCGAGCACACACGCGCGCTGGTCGAGCTCGGACGCGCGCTCCGGCGCGCCAACCGGCGCGCGGATGCCCGCCGGCCGCTCCGGCGCGCGCTCGAGCGGCCCCGACGCACTCACACCGGCCGAGCATCGCGTCGCCGAGCTGGCCGCTGGCGGCCACGGCAACCGAGCCATCGCAGAACGCCTCCACGTGACTCAGCGCACGGTCGAACGCACCTCACGCACGCATTCCAGAAGCTCAATATCAGTTCCCGAGCCGAGCTCGCCACCGCGCTCGAACCGCAGGCCGGGGCCACCGAACCCGCGCTGACCGTCTGACCGAGACTTTTCCGCGATCGCGAGCAAGCTTGTCAGCGCCGTCGCCTGGAGCCGGCCTCCGGCCTGAGGTGCTCGAGTTGCCCGAGCGCTTTCCCCGCACCACGTGCCACTGTTGTCAGTGGATCGTCATCGACGGTGACCTCGAGCCCGGTTTCTCGTCTCAGGAGATGGTCGAAGCCCGGTAGCATCGCGCCACCTCCGACGAGTGTGACGCCGTTGGTGGCGAGATCGGCTGAGAGCTCGGGAGGTGTCCGCTCGAGCGTCTCGCTCACGGCAGTCGTGATCTGCTGAAGCGGCCGCTGTAGCGCAGCGTGCACCTGGTCTGCGTGGACTGACGTGCGCCGGAGGAGACCCACGCCGACGTCACGACCGGCCACTTCATCGTCCTCTGCGGCGCTCGTCCCCTTCAGCGCGGCGCCGATCCGGAGCTTCAGCGCCTCCGCCTGCTCGAGACCGATGAGTAGCCCGTCCTCGTCCAGGACAGAGCGCGCGATCGCCTCGTCGAAGTCATAGCCGCCAACGCGCAGAGAGCTCGACACGGCCAGAGAACCCAGAGAGGTCACCGCCATCTCCGATGTCCCGCCACCGACGTCGACCACCATCGACCCCACCGGGTCCGAGAACGGCAAGCCGGCTCCTATCGCCGCGGCGAGGGCCTCCTCGATGAGGTAGGCGCGCGATGCGCCCGCGCCGAGCACGGCGTCGACGACCGCCGACCGTTCGACCTGGGTCAGCCCACTCGGGATGCAAAGCATCACGTCGGTTCGCCCGTTTCCGCGTCCGAGCACTCGACGGATGAAGTATCGCAACATCTGCTCGGTCGTCTCGAAGTCCGAGATGACTCCATGACGCAGTGGACGAACGGCCCGCACATACGCAGGCGTCCGACCGATCATTCGACGCGCGTCCTCACCCACCGCGTGGACACGACCCGATCGATCGTCGATCGCGACCACCGAGGGCTCGAACAACACAACCCCCACCCCGCGCCGAAAGACAACGGTGTTCGCAGTCCCGAGATCAACCGCAAGCTGTCGCCCCCCGCCTCGAACCTGCCACCCCCGAGCAGGGACCCGAACCACCCGGTCACCCTACCGATCGAACCGGCGAGCAAGCCGAGATGAACGTCTCGAGGATGGCGGTCGAGGCGTCAGACGGTTTCTTTGAGACGACTCCGTCGAATGCGCCACACCCACGCAAGCAGGGCCAACCCGACCGAGACGAAGACGCCGCCGATCACGGCCCACTGTGTCTGACCGCTCATCCCGGATCCGCCCAGGACATCCGTTCCCTGGGCGATCCAGACAAACCCGACGACGCACAACACCACACCGGCGATTCCCCGAGCCCACATGCCCAACTCCAATCCGGCGGCATCCAGGTTCCGCTCTCGGGAGGACTGTAGACCGTGCCGGGCGACGCGTACAGGGCGCTTCGGCAGCATTGCCCGGCAACGAGACGAAAGGAGTCGGTATGGCCGAGGTCAAGCCGCCGCTGCCCCCGTTCACGCGGGAGACGGCAGCGCAGAAGGTGCAGGCCGCGGAGGACGCATGGAACACCCGCGACCCCGAGCGGGTTGCGAGCGCGTACACCGTCGACTCGGTCTGGCGGAATCGCAACCTGTTCGTCGCCGGGCGCGACGAGATCGTCGCGTTCCTGGCGCAGAAGTGGGAGCGCGAACTCGACTACGCCCTGCGCAAGAACCTCTGGTGCTTCGATGGCAACCGGATCGCTGTGCGTTTCCAGTACGAGAGCCATGACCGCGATGGCCGCTGGTGGCGAAGCTACGGGAACGAGCTGTGGGAGTTCGACGAGCACGGGCTGATGCGCCGACGCGAGGCGAGTATCAACGACGTGCCGATCGACGAGAGCGAACGGCGGATTTTCGGGCCGCGGCCGGAGGGCGACCGAGGGAAGGAGTTCCCTCTGCGCTGACCCTGTTCGCGCGGAGCGAGCTAGACCTCGGCGTTGGCGAGCTGGACCGTAAGGTGGCCTCGTGCGCTGTTGCCGCGGCTGTCGCCGACCTCGACGTCGAGTCGGTAGGAGCCGTCGGAGTGGGCGCGCGTGTCGAATGCGGCGGCGAGTTGGAAGCGGTATGTTCTGCGGGCCGCCGGCGACGTCCAGGTGCACGGTTTCCGCGATGACCGAGTAGACCGGAGTCCCGTCGGGCACGGACACGTCGATGCCGAAGTGGAACGACGTCCCGCCTGCGTCGCCGATGCGCGGGTCGCCGAAGAAGCCGCGTACCGCGTGCTGCTGCGCGAACGGCATCACCGGCCACTCGTAGCTCATCGCCGACTTACTATCCACCAGAGCCCGCACGGGCAAGTCGCACGAGCGGACGATGCGGTGACTGCGAGCACGATCGACCCCGCGACCGGGAATCGGCGGAGCTGCATTGTGAGTCAGTCCTGGCACGCACGTCGGAGGTGTGCCCGACAGGGCTCTCGCGTGACTAGTGTTCGCGGCCAGGAACCGAAAGCCCAATGTCAGAGAGGAGCGGCTATGCCCCAGGTCATCGCAGCCACCTTCGCCGATGCCGAGGCGGCCGGCAAGGGGTTGGCGACCATCGCCGGAGCGCTCGGTGGCGCTCTCAAACAGGGCGCGATCGTGCACAAAGCCACGGATGGGAAGATCAAGTTCGTCGAGACGAAAGACATGAACACCGGGCAGGGCGCGAAGATCGGTGGGCTCGCAGGCGCTGTGGTTGGCATCATCGCCGGCCCGATCGGCGTGATCGGCGGCGGCGCGGTTGGCGCCGGAGTGGGCTCGCTGGTCGCGAAGCTTCGCGATTCGGGCTTCCCCGACGAGCAGCTCAAGGGGCTCGGCGAGGACTTGTCTGAGGGTGAGGGTGCACTCGTGGCGCTTGTCGCTGACGACGGCGTCGCGAAGGTTCAGGAGCTGCTGAAGGTGGTCGAGGCCCGGCGCGTGGTCGTGAACGACGTGAGCGCCGACCTCGCGGACCTGCTCGACGCGGAGGCGCCAGCGGCCTCCAGCTCGTAGCAACCGGAACCCCGAACGGGGCTCGAAGCGGCTCGCTAAGGGTCTGGCTGAGGGAGCAGGTGACTGCAGGCACTCAAGGCTGCCCGGGATCGTGCGAGTTGGTGGATGGTCAGCTTGTCACCTCCTGCTCATTGCCGGCGAAGCGGTCGCACGCTCACCGGCCATTGGGCCGCCGACGCCGCGGCCTACGACAAGGTGCAAGCCGGGATCCTCGATATGTCACAGATGCTCGGCACGGGCTTCATCAACCAGTTCCCGGACCGCTTCTAGCAAACGGCCCGACGGCCCCCGCCGTGCGCCGGGGCCGTCGGCTAACCGTCAGGTTCGGACGCGGAACGCGTGTTGAGCGCCCCCGAAGACGGCGAGGGCGATCCCGACGCCGAGCAGCGTTCCGCCGATGACATCGGAGAGCCAGTGCACCTGCAGGTACGTACGGCTCCACGCCATCCCGAGCATTCCCAGCGTGGCCACTGCCCACCACAAGCGGCGGCCATGACCGGAGACCGTGAACAGCAGGACCAGCGCGACGCAGGTCGCCCCTGCGTATGCGGAATGACCGGAGGGGAATGAGGAGCCGACAGGGTGAACGAGACCGTCGGGAGGGCGCGAGCGACCGACCAGGGCCTTCAGCACGATTGAGCTGAGCGACGTCAAGGTCTCGGTGACGGCGAACGCGACAAGCGCGAGCCAGCGCCGGCGCACGAGCAGAAGGATCCCAACAGCCGCGACCGACAGCGCGAAGCCGAGGCCACGGCCGAGCGCGTTGAAGACGAGCGCCACGTCGGTGAGCAGAGGGGTACGTGTGTCCTGCATCACCGACGACCATCGCAAGTCGACTCCGAGCGGCTCCCGGGGCACGAACACCGCCATGAGCGCAACGACCCCGAGCAACGCGATGCCGAGCCCGAACGCGCGGGCAGGTCGCAACAGGAAATGCTCCGGACCACTTCTTGACGATCCCATCGACTCTGCCATCACACGACCGTTCCGACCGATACCCGCCGACATCGCGGCGCGTCGATGCCGAGCGAACGATGTACCTGCGACCGCCGCAAACGATCGTGGCACAAGGACGCGGACAGCTCTCGAGCCAGCGCTCGACAACAACAGCAGCTCGGCCTCCCACGCCGGGCCAACCAGTTGCAGCCTCACCACCCAGGAGCTCTCCGTTGCAAGATCTCCAATCCTCAGCGCCGAGCCGATTTGGCCATCCGCCGATGTCTCCATGCTGGGCGAGCGATGGCTACAGAAGCTGGGCCGACCGAGTCGAGGGCTGTTCCACCTGATCCGGAACGGTTGGCTGCGGCGGTGCGCGACGCGCGGAACGACGCCGCACCCTTCGCGCTGACGGCGGCAGGACTCCTCGTCGGCCTAGCACTCGTAAGCCGCCAGGCTCACTGGACATTGCTCGGCCACCGGCTGTGGTGGTGGTGGCTGGTAGTCGCCGCCCCGTACATTTGCCTCTCAGCGACGCTGCTCCTCGGTGTAGGCCGCCTCGTCCGCCACAACCGCCGGCGTGAGATCGTGATCGCGTTGCTCAGTCTTGTCTGGGTGTTCAACGCCCTCGGCGTCGGCGTCCTCGTCCTCTCGCTGGTAGCGCACTCGGGCGTTCACATAACGGGACGCCAGCTGTTGTTCAGCGGCGGCGTGGTCTGGTTCACCGACGCGGTCGCGTTCGGACTAGCCTTCTGGGAGCTGGACTGCGGCGGGCCCGTTGCCCGCGCACTCGCAAGCACGCCGCGCAAGCCCGACTTCCAGTTCCCCCAGGACGAGAATCCTCAGCTCGCACGAGATGGTTGGGCGCCGCGTCTCTGGGACTACTTCTACGTGTCCCTCACCAACTCGATCGCGTTCAGCCCAACTGATGCGATGCCGCTCACGCGCCCTGCCAAAGGGCTCATGACCGCAGAATCGATGCTTTCCGCAGTCACAGTGCTGCTCGTCGCCGCCCGCGCCGTGAACATCCTCGCCTAGGGCGACAACCCGTCCTCTTGCCGGCCACCCGCGTTCGGGCGCTGCGAAGGTGCTCGTTGTAGCCTCATGCCGAGCCGGCTGCTGCTGCGGGGCTTGGCGATGCGAGCTCGAGGATTCGTGTCGCGGCGCCTAGGACGAAGGACGCGCCTGCGAGGTCGCGGAACATGCTGCGCTCCGGGCCGTTTCTCAGGTGAGGGTCGGTGCTGATTCGTGCGGCGACGATCTCGTCGAAGTGGGTTCGTAGTTCGTCCCCTTCTCCGGGCAGGCCGAGGTCGCTGAGCAGATCGTCGAGACTGGTGAGGTCGGCTTCGGCGGGTCGGGCACCGAGTCCGTAGGCGAGGATCGAGACTGGGTCGTTGGTAAGCGTCGGGTCGGCGCCGGCACGTGCCCGCTCTGCTCCGAGTACTCTCACGGCCTCCGCGACGAGCGCTCGGTCGTTCTGCTCGCCTGTCAACTCGCGAAGCGCCGAGATACGGGAGGCGGTCTCATAGCCGTCGGTCGCGATCAATTGGAGCTCCTTGGCCCAGCGCCGTGCGCCGCGCCTCAATCCCGTCAGGCGTGCCTGCTGCGCGATGGCGCCACGGACGGTCGCGGTCGACGTCGCCTTGCGTATCGGAAGCAGGAGCGCGAACAGCCGGTCGAGGCCGCGCTCCAAGTCCGTGCTCGGAAATCGCAGCATCTGCTTCGAGTGCGTCACCAGCAGGAACCCGGCGGCGCCGAGTAGGAGCGGGAAGACCGCGCCTGCGAGCTCGCCGCGGACCGCCGCCAGTGCTATCGACCCGACACCCAGGCCGATCAGCCAGCTCCCGGCTAGCTGCCTGCCGCTCACGGAGAGCTTTCCGGTGTGGGCAGGATCGCGAGCAAAGCTCCTATGTCGATGTCGCGCTGGGTGGGGAGTCCGAGGGGTAGATGGGTGCTGACCGTGTAGAGGTTGCGTCGGCCTTCTCGCTCGCGCTCGATGTAACCGGCCTTGGCAAGGTCGGCGACGATCCTCTGGGTCCTACGTTCCGTGATGCCGAGCAGACCGGCGATGTCGCGCATTCGGATCCGCGGGTCGTGTGCGATCAGTAGCAGTGTCTTCGCGTGGCTGGTGAGGAAGGAGAACTCCGGCGCGGGCAGTGAACCCTCGGTGTGCCTTTGCGAAATGACGGTCAGTTGACATCGCGATACAGAATACACGTTATCTACTTCGTATGTATAGTAGTCGTTGCATCGACACCCGGAGCCAGAACCAAGGACGGCCCGATGGTCTCGAGCCCTCAATCAGGAGGACGGCTATGACGTACCTCAAAGACCTCATCGACCGGCTCGCCAAAGCACTACGAATCAAGTCTCCACCCCAGGCGCAGGCGGGCCCCACATCCACAAACAATCTCGGGCCTGTCCAGGGCCCCGTGCAGGATCCGCGATGAACCTGCGACCGCTTGCTGACCGCCTGATCATCGAGGTGCTCGAAGAGGAAGAGGCGACCGAGAGCGGGATCGTCATCCCGGACACGGCGAGAGAGAAACCACAGCGCGGCCGGGTCCTGGCCATCGGGCCCGGCGCGCGCGACGAGCACGGGAAGCGCATCGAACTGGACGTCGCCGAAGGGGACGAGGTCGTCTTCGCCAAGTACGGCGGCACCGGAATCAAGCTCGGCACCGACGACGTCCTGATCCTGCGCGAATCCGACCTGCTCGCGAAGGTCATGCCGCCGACGAGCATGAGTAGGAGCGAGCGCGAGCTCGCGGGCGCCACCGCCTAGCAGCACCACCAGGAAGGAAAAGAGCCATGGCTCACAAGGAATTGAAGTTCAGCGAGGACGCACGCCGCTCGCTCGAGCGCGGCGTGGACATCCTCGCCGACGCGGTCAAGGTGACGCTCGGCCCGAAGGGCCGCTACGTCGTGCTCGACAAGAAGTACGGCGCCCCGACGATCACCAACGACGGCGTCACCATCGCCCGCGAGATCGAGGTCGAGAACATCTTCGAAAATCAGGGCGCACAGCTCGTGCGGGAGGTCGCCACGGCGACCAACGACGTCGCCGGCGACGGCACCACCACGGCGACGGTGCTCGCCCAGGCGATCGTCCGGGAGGGAATGAAGAACGTCGCGGCCGGCGCGAACCCGATCGCCCTCAAGCGCGGGATCGAGAAGGCAGTCGACGCCGTCGTCGCCAACCTGGAGGCGCAATCGAAGGACGTCTCTGGCCGAGAGGACATCGCCCGCGTGGCGAGCATCTCCTCGCGTGAGCGCGAGATCGGCGACGTGATCGCCGATGCGATCGAGAAGGTCGGCAAGGACGGCGTCGTGAACGTCGAGGAGGGCCAGACCTTCGGCCTGGAGCTCGAGTTCACCGAGGGCATGCAGTTCGACAAGGGCTACCTGTCGCCCTACATGGTCAACGACGCCGAGCGGATGGAGGCCGTCCTCGACGACCCCTACATCCTGATCGCCAACCAGAAGCTCGGCGGGATCAAGGATCTGCTGCCGCTGCTCGAGCAGGTGATCCAGAACGGCAAGCCGCTTCTGATCGTGGCGGAGGACGTCGAGGGCGAGTCGCTCGCGACGATCGTCGTCAACAAGCTGCGCGGCACCTTCCAGGCCGTCGCCGTGAAGGCGCCGGGCTTCGGTGACCGCCGCAAGCGGATGCTCGAGGACATCGCCATCCTCAGCGGCGGCGAGGTGATCACCGAGGAATGGGGCTCAAGCTCGAGAACACGAAGCTCTCGCAGCTCGGGCGCGCCCGCAAGGTCGTCGTGGACAAGGACTCGACGACGATCATCGACGGCGGCGGCAAGACCCGGAGGCGATCAAGGGCCGCATCAAGCAGATCAAGGCCGAGATCGAGACGACCGACTCCGACTTCGACCGCGAGAAGCTGCAGGAGCGCCTCGCGAAGCTCGCCGGCGGCGTCGCACTCGTCAAGGTCGGCGCTGCCACCGAGACCGAGATGAAGGAGAAGAAGCACCGCGTCGAGGACGCCCTCCAGGCGACCCGCGCCGCACTCGAGGAGGGCATCGTCCCCGGCGGCGGCGTCGCACTGCTGAACGCGGCCAAGGCGATCAAGCTCGACGGCCTCGACCGCGACGAACAGACCGGAGCACAGATCATCATCCGCGCGCTCGAAGAGCCGCTCCGCCAACTCGCGACCAACGCTGGCCTCGAAGCCTCGGTCGTCGTCAACCAGGTGCGCAAGGCCCCCAAAGGCCACGGCCTGAACGTCGACACGGGCGAAGTCGAGGACCTCGTCAAGTCCGGCATCATCGATCCCACGATGGTCACCCGCGCCGCGCTCCAAAACGCCGCCTCAATCGCCAAGAGCATCCTCATGACCGAGGCGATCGTCGCCGAACCACCCGAAAGGAACGGCGCCACCGGCATGCCCAGCGGCATGGGCGACATGGGCGGAATGATGTAACAGACGAGCAACAACAGACCGCACAGCGGTCAGTTTCCTCTCAGAGGGCCGGCCAGAAAAGCCGGCCTTCTGTCAGGCCGCGACCGCGGCTCGCGTCTCCCGCTTGGAGATCACGGTGTCGATGATCCCGTAGTCCTTCGCTTCCCAGGGGCCGAGGAACAAGTCTCTCTCCATGTCGTGGGAGACCTCGGCGGCGTTTTTTCCGGTGTGCGCGGAGTAGATCTCCTCGAGCCGGCGCTTCAGGCCGATGACCTCGCGGGCGTGGATCTCGATGTCGGTGCCCTGACCGTCGAAGCCGCCGGAGAGCTGATGGATGAGGATGCGCGTGTTCGGCAGAGCCATGCGCTTGCCTTTCGCGCCGGCGGCGAGGAGCAGCGAGGCGACGCTCAGTGCGACCCCGACGCCGATCGTCTGCACGTCCGGCTTGACGAACTGCATCGTGTCGTAGATGGCAAGTCCTGCGTAGATCGACCCGCCGGGCGAGTTGATGTAGAGATAGATGTCCTTGTCGGGATCGTCGGACTCCAGATGCAGCAACTGGGCGATGACCAGGTTCGCGATCTCGTCGTCGATCGGAGTGCCGACGAACACGATGCGTTCTGCGAGCAAGCGTGAGTAGATGTCGAACGAGCGCTCGCCGCGCGCGGTCTGCTCGACCACCATCGGGACCAGCGGGCTCATGTCACTCGTCGATCAAGAGCCGAGAGCGGCAGCGGAATGCACCGGGCCGTTCATCGTGGTCGGGGACGAAAGCAGGAGGTGGCTCTCGACGACCGCCTCGGCGACATCGATCAGCTTCCTGCCGTGATTCTGGGAGTGAGCGCGGAGCATCTCGAACGCCCTGTCTGCGGTGAGCCCGTGCCGGGCCATCAGGATCCCCTTGGCCTGCTCGATCGTCGCGCGCCGTCCGAAGGCCCCCTGGAGATTCTGGTACTCCGCGAAGCGCTGAAGCGTGATGTCGATCGCGCTCTGCAGCTCCTCGGGTGAGCCGTCGATGATGTAGGCGAACACGCCACGCTTGGCCGCCTCGTGGATGTAGGCCGGATCGTTCGCGTGCAGGAGCGCGATCACCGGGCAGGCCGCTTCACGGACGATCTCTCCGATCAGCTCGAGCGCGTGCTTGGAGGAGAGGCCGAGCCCGACGAGGGCCACGTCGGGCCGCTCTCTCGCGGTGCTCGACCCTACCTCCTTGACATAGATCTCACGGGCGATGACGTCATGCCCGAGCCCGATCACGACCTGGGCGAGCAGCTCGAGCCGATCGCGCTTCTCATTCGCGATCAGGACACGCAGATGCTGAGCAGCGTCGCCGTCGAACCTGTGCGCACGTTCCCCGTTCGGACCGGTCGCCGGACTCGGATGTGCTCCATCAGCAGCGCACCGGCTGCTTCCCTCGTCTTCGAGAGATGTCGATCCAAGTGCTTCAGCCATGTCTCCTCCGGTGATCGAGGCGTAGTCGCCGACCTCGACGAGTGGGATCGGAAGAAGCTGATCCAACCCGCGGTGCGTGCGGGCGGACGATACGCCGGGCCGCGCAGTTTTCGGGCCCGGCACGTGCTCCTGCAGTACGCGGATTTCGGTACTGCAAGCTCGACGATAGCACTCGCCGGCGTCAGGCATGTCCGAGCCGGCCTCGCGCATCGCCACCAACGGAACCGGAAGCCGGTACACTTGAGGTCCATCGGTCGCGCCTTATCGAACGGCGCGCCGCGAAGACCGCGGCATCGGGATCGGAGCCGCGGATGTCCTCCCTCAAAGCGTGGGCCGGGCAGATGCCCGACCGGCCGACAACGATCGGCCGCCACCTATCGCTACCTGTGAGGACGAGCATGGACATTCAGGAACTCGAAAGACACCTCGCATGGCGACGAGGCGCCGCGCGGTGAGGGGTCATCTCTGGCCTGCGGCGCCGCGGCTGTCCCGCCCCGCTCGGCCGGGGAGCGCTGACTCCGGCGTCCGGCGACGCCGGCGCGAAACCTGATCCCGACACCCGACAGAGAGAAGGGAACTCGATTGAAGGGCTCACAGAAACCGAAGAAGCTGCAAAAGAAGGCGGCACAGAAGACGCTCAAGGAGCGGCGCGTCGACAAGCGAGCTGCCTCCGACGAGCAGGCTCGCGCCGATCGCACGAGAGCATGATCCAAAGGCCGGCCGAGCCTTCGGCGAGCACGGGCAAGACGAGCCGGCGTCGAGTGCTCGGCGGGGTCGCTTTCGCCGCCGTCATGCTGGGCACATCCGTTTTGCTCGCCCGCCGGCTCACGAGCACGAGCTGGCCGCTCGAGCGCGCACACATGGGTCTCGTGGGCGGTGCTGTCGCGCTGTACTTCGCGAGCTACGTGCTGCGTGCGCTCGGCTGGCAGAAGCTCTTTCCCCAAGGCGGGCGGCCGAGACGCAGCCGCTGCCTGACCGCCTGCGGCGCCGCCGCGGCGAGCGGCGTGATCCTGCCGTTCCGGCTGGATTACCTCGTCAAGATCGCGACCCTGCGGCGCATGCCGGGTGTCAAGCTCGGGCTCGAGGCGATCGCGCTCTCGATCATCTCGCTCGGACTCGTCGACGCGGTCGCCTTCCTGCCACTCTCGATCTCCGCGACGGCGACGAGCTCCTCGGACTTCCGGGTGCCGCTCCTTCTCGTTGTTCTCTTCGGGGTCGGGGCCTGCGGCGTCCTCGTCGCCGGTCGGCACCTCGCAAGGCTGCCGTTCATCGCGCGCCGGGCGCGCCTGTCGAGACTCGCGCAGCGGGCAGCCGAGCGCCCTCGCGGATCCATGCCCGACCTGATCCTCGCCTGGCTGTTCCTGCTCGGGTGCTGGAGCACGCGCGCGACCGGAAGCATGCTGCTCCTTGCCTCGCTCGGAGCCGGCTTCTCTCCCACACTCGCTCTGATCGTCCTCTGCCTCGCCGCAGCCGCCTCGCTGATCCCGGTCACCTCCGGCGGCGCGATCGCGAACGTCAGCGCCACCGCGGCGGTGCTGCTCGCCCTCGGCGTCCACCGCGAGCAGGCGATCAACTTTGGGCTCGCCTCAGGCCTCCTGCTCTGCACCACTGCAGCGACCGCCGCTGTCGTCGGGCTCGCGACCTCGTTCGCGCTATCGCGGCGACCACGCCGGATCGCGCGCGCCGCAGGCTGATTCGCGAGGGCACATCCGGTGGCCGGCGTTGCTCCGCGAGCGTCGGGATCAGGAGGCTGAAGGACGATGTCGTGACCACCCCAACCGGACGGCTGGTTCCGAAGAGATCAAACGCGGACTGCCCTCCTTGTCCAGCGACAGCCCTCCTAGGTAAAGATCATCGTCGAGGTCCGGAATCGATGGCAAGACGAAGCGCGTCGACCTCCGCTGCGATCTTCCTGAGTGCCGTCGACATGGCGTTGGACATCGAGATCAGAAGCTCGATCATCTCCCGCTCGGTCGCGCCCGGACCAGCCTCCCCGCGTTCGAGGCGGTGCATAGTGGAGTTCCTCTCCGCCGCCTGACGAAGGATGGCGTCGACTTCATCCGCCAACGTCACGGAGCCGCGTCGCTCTCCAGACCCTCGAAGCCTTGCACGGCGGGAGCCTAGACGATGCACGTCGCGCACTCCGTGGCAAGCACGGGGAGGCTCACGGATGCAGCGGCTCTGAGGTTCGGGACACTGGCGGAGCCACCGACGCGTCCTAACCCATGACCACTTGCTCTACCGCGGCGCTGCGGAGGCCTCGGCTCGTAGACTTCGAGGCGCGCGCGAGGGCGCATCCAGACCGCGGGCAGGGACGCTCCCACCTCGCTTCGGTGCATCGCCGGCAATCGAGCAGACGACCTTCTCTTCAGGCCTGCGACGGCGGCGGCGGGCTGGCGAAGGGGGCAGTCGGGGATCTCATGCGATGCGGAAAGGATGCGAAGCATTTCTCCGTGCCTTCCGAGTCGATGACCAGCAGGCGTTGGCACGCGCGACGACGGTGCTCGGCGCGCAGGCCCATCGGCGTTTCCGGCTCAGCGACGCGCAGCACGTCGTGGCCGTGGAGCACGGCTATCGGACCTGGCCCGAGCTGAAGCGGGCCGCGGAAGCGGCGCAGCCGGAGCGGCCGACGGTGCGAATCGGTCTGCAGCCGGTCTCGTTCTACGAGCAGCGGGCGGAGGAACTCGCGGAGGGCATGGCCACCGGCGAGGAGGAGGCACTCCGCCGTGCCACGGCATACGTGCCGCGCGGGCTCGAAGACCCGCGCCTCGTGGTCGCACGGGAGTACGGCTTCGAGACCTGGCGCGAGCTCGTCGCGACGGTCGAGCGCGTCCGGGCCGACCACGAGGGTCAGCGCGAGGGATCGCCTGAGGGATTGCGGCGCTCGAGGCGATCCGTCGCGGCGAGTCGAGGGACTGCGAGTACTCCTCGACGAGCGCCCCGACCTGGCAGGACGGGTGCACCACGGCGCGTGGACGACGTTGCTCGAGGCGATCGCGGAACCCGAGGCCGTCGGCGACAATCTCGGTGTCCGGCTCGGCGTCGATCCGCGCGCGGTCGAGCTGCTGATCGAGGCAGGGTCGGACCTCGATGGGCCGCTGAACCTCGGTGCGTGCTTCAATCGCGCCGAGCTCGTGCGCATGCTGCTCGCGGGTGGTGCCGACCCGGCGCCGGACCCTGCGCGGGGGCTGACGCCGCTCGAGGCGGCGCTCTACCACAGCTCCGGCGAAGCGGCTGAGCTGCTCGCCGAGCGTGCCATCTCGCCACTCGCGCTCTGGTCGGCCGCGGCGCTCGGTCGCCTCGACCTCTTGCGCAGCCTCTTCGGAACGTCGCAAGCCGTCGCACACAGGCCGAACCTCGCCGACGTCGGCTGGCCGCCGGGCCCACCGGCGGGCGACGACGAGCAAACGGTCCTCGACGAGGCGCTCTGTTTCGCGGCGCTGAACGGACGCGACGAGGCCATCCAGTGGCTGCTCGAGCAAGGCGCGAACGTCGACGGCGCACCGTATCTCGGCGTGACGCCGCTTCACTTCGCCGTCCAGTTCGGACACGCGCCGGCGATCAAGCTTCTGCTCCACCGCGGCGCCGACCCGGCTTTGCGCGACCGCATCCACACTGGGACGCCGGCCGGGTGGGCGCGCCACCTGGGCCGTAGCGACCTCGCCGGCCTGATCACCCGTGCGGCCGCGTGCGTATTCCAGGAACCGTTGGCCGGCGGTTATCTAGTCTCCGGCGGGTGGAGGCGATGGAGGAGCTGGGCCGCGGTGGGCGGTTGCGCGGCGGCGCGGCGGGTGAGCTGGTGGCTGCGGCGCACGCCGCGGAGAGCGCACACGGGCCTCGGCTCGCGCGCGGCTTGTCTCTGGCTGACCTCGCGCACGCGGTTGCTCTGGTCGAGGGCGGTGACCTCGCGGGTGAGGACGCTCGGGCGCTTCTACGCGGGCTGCTCGAGCTGGACGCGATCCCGGGTGAGGAGTTCCCGTGGGATCCCGCGCTTGGCGATGCCTTCAACGCCCGCGAGGCCGAGCTCGAGCGCCGCGTCGGCCGCTCCGCCGCCGGCTGGCTGAGCGCGGGCCGGCCCCGGCGCGAGGCCTTTCGCGTCGGGCTCCGCCTGACCGCACGCGCGGGTGTTCGTGAGCTCCACGACGCACTTCTCGACCAGGTCGCGGCACTCGCCGCTCATGCGCGCGAGACGAAGACCGCACTGGCGACCGACTACACCTACCTGCAACCGGCGCAGCCGACGACCGTCGGGCACCTGCTGCTCGCCTACGCCTACCCGGCGCTTCGCGACGCCGACCGGGCCCGCAACGTGCACGCCTCGCTCGGCGCGAGCGTCGCCGGCGCCGGCGGGAGCGCGGGCTCCCGCTGGGCGCTCGACCGCGCTCGGCTCGCCGAGCTTCTCGGCTGCGAGACGCTCGTCGAGCACGCAAAGGATGCGGCCTGGCAGGCCGACGTCTACCTCGATCTCCTCGCAGCACTCGCGATCGCCGCGACGCACCAATCGCAACTCGGCCAGGACTTCGAGATCTACGCCAGCCAGGAGTTCGGCCTCGTCGAGCTCGCCGACGCGCACAGCCGTGCGAGCGCGCTGATGCCGCAGAAGAAGAACCCGTACGCGCTCGCCGCGATCCGCACCCAGGCCGGCCAGGCCGCCGGCGACCTCGCCGCCGCGCTCACGGCACTGCACACCGGCTCGGCTCGAACCGACCACTTCCACCTACTGAACGGCACGGTCCCGCGCGGGCTCGACGAGGCGGTCGCGATCGCACGTCTCACGGCATCCGTGCTCGAGGGAATCGAGCTCCGGCCCGCACGCTTCGCCGAGATCACCCGCGAGAGCTTCGTCACCGCAGCCGACGTCGCCGACGTACTCGCGCTCTCGGGTGAGCTCGACTACCGCAGTGCCCACAAGGTGGTCGGCCGCGCCGTCCGCGACCTCGTCGACGCAGGCGCCTCGCCGTCCAACCTGACGCCCGAGCGCCTCGCCGCCGCGGCAGAGACCACACTTGGCCGGCCGGTCACGATCGATGACGCCGTGCTTCGCGGCGCGCTCGACCCGGCCGCGTGCGCCGCCGCCCGCCGGCAGACCGGCTCCTCAGCCGAGTCGGCGATGGACGCGATGCTCGCCGACATCGAGGAAGCGGTCACCGCCCACGCCGCCTGGAGCGCACGCGCACAGGAGCGACAAGCGACCGCCGAGGCGACGTTGCGCAGCCGCGCACACGAGCTCTCCGGATCGGCCTAATCAGTCCTGGAACTCGGGAGCGATCGTGTCTGCGAGCAGACGGAGTTGCTCGTTCGGGTCGGGGCCGATCGGTGCGAACGACGATCGTGTCGACGCCGGTCTCCGCGATCGCGTGCAGCGAGGCCATGACCTGCTCCGTCGTACCCGTGGCCGTGAGCTGGTCCAGCAGGTCGTCGGGAATCCGAGGGGCGACCGTCGCGGGATCGCCCAGCGCGCGAAGCTCGGCGATCTCCGGCTCGCGGTTGAGTGGCACGAGCTGAGCGGCGACGCTCTCGCTCAGCACCATGCCGGCGACGGCCTCGCGAGCGTGACTGCGGTTGGCGTCTATCCGGCCCTTCACGAAGACGGTGACTCGATGCGAGTCGGTGCGGCCGGCGGCGGCGCGGCCCTCCTCGATGCGTTCGCGTGCCCAGCGGATGTACGCGGGCGCGGACGGCTCTGCGAGGATCGTCCCGTCGGCGCTGCGCCCGGAGGCTCGCAGCCCGAACGGGCGACGCACGCCGAGAACCACCGGTGGCGGCACGGAGGGTGGTTGTTCGAGGTAGACGTCGCGGAGGTTCACGTGGTCGCCTTCGGTGCTGAAGCGTTCACCGGCAAGGAGGCGCCGGATGCTGATGGCCGACTCCTCGAGCACGCGCACGGGCCTGGCCGGGAGCGCGCCGACCTGGTCCATCCAGGCGGGCACGCCGTGCCCCAGCCCGGCGACGAACCGGCCGGGATGGAGGCGGCCCAGGGTCGCAACCTCCATCGCTGCGGCAACCGGATTGCGGAAGACCGCCGGCATCACCCCGAGCCCCACGGTGATGTCCAGCGTTGCCCCGAGCGCGGTCGCGCTCGTAGCGATGCCGCCGGCGAGGAAGCAGTCCTCCCACAGCCACAGCTCGTCCAAGCCTCCCGCCTCGGCGGCGGTCGCAAACGCGGCCAGATCCTCAGGTGGCCGGTCTGAGGTGAAGACGACACCGAGCTTCGTCACCCAGATCTCCCGAGCTGCAACGCGTCCGACGCCATCGTCTCCTCCAGCTTGACCGTCATCCGTCGCCCGTGTCGATTATCTCATGCGACGCCCTTGACTCTGCCCCTGGGGCAGCCTCCACGATGACGGGGCCGGATCAGCTTCCGGCCTTGGAGGATCGAGCGTGACCACCTACCTGAGCATCGGCGAGTTCTCACAGCGGACCCGGTTGTCGCCGAAGGCGCTCCGGCTCTACGGCGAGCTCGGCCTGCTCCCGCCCGCCCGGGTCGACCCCGACTCGGGCTACCGCTTCTACCGGGAGGACCAGATCGAGCGGGCTTGGCTCATCGGTCTGCTCCGCCGCCTCGACATGCCGCTCGCGACTATCCGCGAGCTGCTCCCACTCGACG
Organism: uncultured Actinomycetes bacterium; assembly: GCA_963792135.1. Taxonomy (GTDB): domain Bacteria; phylum Actinomycetota; class Thermoleophilia; order Gaiellales; family Gaiellaceae; genus PALSA-600. Next base: position 23,984 of record CAWBVD010000016.1, read on the forward strand.
GCGCAGAGGCGGACGAGGCGCTCGCGAAGTGGTGGGACGGCGTCGAGACCGTCGGCGCCGAACGCCGCAGCCTGGTCGCCTACCTCCGAGCGCGACTGCGAGGAGAGGAGCAAACCATGTACGACATCAACGTCCGGCGCCTGCCGGAGCGCCGGCTCGTCTCGATCAACCGCCACGTCGACGCGCCCAGCACCGGCGCGTTCTTCGACGAGGCCTTCAGCCGCCTACGTGCCGCCGGCCCCGGACTCCAGGGCATCGAGGGCGTGCCGTTCCTCGTCTTCTACGGCGAGGTGAGCGAGGACAGCGACGGCCCGATCGAGCTCTGCCGGCCGGTCGACGTCGCGGCGGCGGCATCCGGCAGCGACATCCAGTACCGCGTCGAGGCGGCGCACGACGAGGCCTATATCCGCCTGACCCTGAAGGAGATGGGCTGGCCCGAGCTCCTACCTGCCTGCGACGCGCTCGAACGCTGGACCAGGGAGAACGGCCGCGAGCCCGCCGGGGCGCTCCGCCAGCTCCTGATCGCCGATCAGCGGACTGCTTCGCCCGACACGCCGGTCTGCGACCTCAGCGTCCCACTGCGGTGAGGCCCGACGTGTTCGTCTTCGGTCACCCCTGAAGCTTGGCCCAGGTGTCCTTGAGGCCGAGCGTGCGGTTGAAGACGAGCCGTCCGGGCGTCGAGTCGGGATCCGGGCAGAAGTAGCCGAGGCGCTCGAACTGCACGGTCTCGCCGACCGGCACGTCGGCGAGCGCAGACTCGACCAGGCACTCCGTCAGCACCGTCTCCGAGTCGGGATTGATGTCGGCAAAGGGATCGCCGTCCGCTCCCGGATCGGGGCGGGTGAAGAGGCGGTCGTAGAGCCGGACCTCGGCGGGCACGGCGTGCCCGGCGGAGAGCCAGTGCAGCGTCGCCTTGGGCCGGCGCCCGTCCGGCGCATCACCGCCGCGCGTCTCCGGGTCGTAGGTGCAGCGCAGCTCGACGATCTCGCCGCCTGCGTCCTTCACGACGTCGGTGCACGTGACGAAGTAGGCGTACCGGAGCCGCACCTCGCGGCCCGGAGCGAGGCGGAAGAACTTGCTCGGCGGATCCTCCATGAAATCGTCGCGCTCGATCCAGAGCTCGCGCGAGAAGGGGACCTTGCGCGTCCCCGCCGACGGCTCCTCGGGGTTGTTGACGGCCTCCATCTCCTCCACCTGCCCCTCGGGGTAGTTCTCGATCACCACCTTGAGCGGGTTGAGAACCGCGAAGCGCCGTAGCGAGACGCGGTTCAGCACGTCCCGCACCGCGTACTCGAGCATCTCGATCTCGACGGCGCTCTGGCCTTTGCCTCCCACCCCGACCAGGTCCAGGAACTCGCGCACTCCCTCGGGCGGGAAACCCCGCCGGCGCAGAGCCGAGACGGTGGGCATGCGCGGATCGTCCCAGCCGCGGACATATCTCTCGTTCACGAGCCGGCCGAGGAAGCGCTTCGAGAGCACGGTATACGTGAGGTTGAGGCGGGAGAACTCATACTGGTACGGGCGCGACGGCACCGGCAGGTTCTCGATCAGCCAGTCGTAGAGCGGCCGGTGATCCTCGAACTCGAGCGTGCAGATCGAGTGCGTGACGCCCTCGATGGCATCCGACTGGCCGTGCGCGAAGTCGTACAGCGGGTAGATGCACCACGCGTCGCCCGTCCGCGGGTGGGTTGCGTGCAGGATCCGGTAGAGCACCGGGTCGCGCAGGTTGAGGTTGGGCGAGGCCATGTCGATCCTGGCTCTGAGCACCCGGGCGCCGTCCGGGAACTCGCCCGCGCGCATGCGCTCGAACAGGTCGAGGCTCTCCTCGATCGAACGGTCGCGCCAGGGGCTGTTGCGACCCGGCTCGGTGAAGGTGCCGCGGTGCTCGCGGATCTCGTCGGCGGAGAGGTCGTCGACGTAGGCCTTGCCCGCCTTGATCAGGTCGACAGCCCAGTCGTAGAGCTGGTGGAAGTAGTCGGAGGCGTAGTAGAGATGGTCGCCCCAGTCGAACCCGAGCCAGCGGATGTCCGCCTGGATCGCGTCGATGTACTCCTGCTCTTCCTTGATCGGGTTCGTGTCGTCGAAGCGCAGGTGGCAGCGCCCGCCGAACTCCTCGGCGATCCCGAAGTTGAGTGCAATCGACTTCGGGTGGCCGATGTGGAGGTAGCCGTTCGGCTCCGGCGGGAAGCGGGTCACGACCTCCGAGACCCTCCCCTCGCGCACGTCGGCGGCAACGATCTCACGGATGAAGTCGGTCCGTTCGGTACTGCTACTCATCGTTCGGAGAGAGTAGTCCGGTGCTCGCGGGTCTGGTCTGGCGAAGCTGGCATCGAGCCGCGTGAGGGTCGTCCTTCGAAACGGCGTCGAGGTGGATGACCCTCTCGAGGTGGTGCTCGGCTACCTGGAGGCCTGGAGCTTCGAGGCCGGCGACCAGTCGCGACCGGCAGCGTTCGACGAGCCGGACCTCCGGCTCGCGAACCGGGGCGGGGCCCGCATTTCGGCGGCCGAGATCGCGGCGATTCTGGAACGGCGCCGCGCGATCGAGCGGGCGTTGCGAGCCATCCCTCCCGCCGCTTCCCTGGCAGGCCCCGCGAGCTTGGTGCCGTGGCCCCCGCTGAGGGAGCTCTTCGACGCGTTCGGCGGTATCCGCGGGGTCGGCTTTGCGAAGATGACGAAGGCACTGCACCCGAAGCGCCCGAGGCTGATCCCGATGCTCGACAGCGTCGTCCAGAAGTACCTCGAGGACGACGATCCCGGAGCCGACGCGCCGTTCGGGGAGCGCGCGCTCGCGCTTGCACGCGGCTACAAGCGCGACCTGGATCACAACGCGCGGCGATACGTGCAGTTCGCGACGGGCGACGCGAACTGTTCGAGCGCCTCCGCGACGGCAGCATGCCCCGAACCCCTACCCGAACGTGAACACGTAGGCCTCGACGCCGGGCCCGAGGAATTCAATCTCGAAGGTGCGATCGCTGATCGCCCCCGGCTCGCGGACCAGCTGATAGAGCCGCTGCTGCACAACCGTTCCACGGCCCTCCTCGTCGACGTCGAGGCCGTGCGCGTCGCCCGGAGGCGCTCCGTCGACGAGCACCCGAAACGTCACGGAGGTACCGCGCGCCGGAGGCGACAGGACGAGATTGACATCGCGGGCGTGGAAGCGAAACGCGATCTTCCCGCCGGCCCGGTTGAGCACGCTCGCCCCGCCCTTGATCGTCCAGTCCCCGGAGAGAGCCCACTGGTTGAGCCGCAGCGAATCCGGGACGGAATAGGTTCGCGGCTCGTCGATCGCGGCGTCATCCGGAGACGCAAGGTTCCTGCCCTGCTCGTAGCCGAGGTAGGTCTCGGGCGTCTTCAGGTTCGCCCAGTCGGCCTGGGCCTCGAACCCCTCGTCGGCGACGGAGACGAGGTCGTCGGGGATCTTCTCGCCGCCGGCCTCGCGCAGCAGCTGCTGGACGACGCGCTCGCACTCCTCGTAGCCGCCCTCACCGAACTGGTGGTGCCGGATCTGGCCCTGCGCGTCGGCGATGTACACGGCCGGCCAGTACCGGTTGCCGAACGCGCGCCACACGTCGTACTCGCTGTCGAGCGCGACCGGATAGCGAACGTCCATGCCTGCCACCGCCTCGCGGACGTTGTCGACGTCCCTCTCGAACGGGAACTCCGGGGTGTGGACCCCGACCACGACCAGCCCGTGCTTCCGGTACCTGTCGGCCCACGCGCGCACGTAGCCGAGGGTGCGGAGCCAGTTGATGCACGTGTACGTCCAGAAGTCGACGAGCACGACCTTCCCGCGCACGTCATCCGCGGTGAGCGGATCCGAGTTGAGCCAGCCGGTCGCACGGTCGAAGTCGGGCAGGTGACCCTCGACCGGGAGCGCATCGCTTCTGTCCCGGGTTCCGAAGAGGCTCATCGCAGGACCGGGTCGCCGCGATGCGCCGGCGGAGATCGTCGATCGCCTCCTGGGGTATGTCGACCCGGAACGGGCGGATCTCGGTCGCAGGTTCGACTGCACAGGCATGGCGGCCTCCTCGTCTTTGGTGATGAGTAGAGGCAGCCTTACTGCCTGGGCACCGCAACGCAACCGGGCGTGTCCCCGGTCGATGCCGTGCGCTGCCCCGTGCGGGAAACTGACGGCGACATCAGAGGTCCGGTCGTCAGTCGGTGCGCAGTGGCAGCAGCGCGCCCTCGTGCTCGAGTAGGAAGCGCTTCACGTGCAGCCCGCCGCCGAATCCTGTGAGCGAGCCGTCCGCGCCGATCACCCGGTGGCACGGGAGCACGATCGGCAGCGGGTTCTGTCCGTTCGCCGCGCCGACCGCCCGCGCCGCCTCGGGCCCGAGACCGAGCCGGCGCGCCTGCTCGCCGTAGCTCACGGTCTGTCCGTACGGAATCGACGCGAGCGCGAGCCAGCAGTGCCGCTGGAAGCCGGTTCCGTCCAGCTCGAGCGGGAGGTCGAACGTCACGAGCTCGCCGGCGAAGTAGGCCTCGAGCTGGCGCGCGGCCTCGGCGAGGACGGGCGAGCAGCCCTCCGGGCGGATCCTCCGTCCGTCGAACAGCACCGATTCGAGACCGGTGTCGGAGGCGACGAGGCCGAGCGGCCCGATGGGAGTGTCGACAACCGTGCGCGCCATCTCGTGAATCTAAACGCGCGACCGGCGTGGTTCGTGAGATCGAGTTCCTGATATCGATTGCCGCGATGAGCGAGAGGGTGGGCACCGTGCTGTCGGTCAACGTCGGGATGCCGAAAGACGTGACCTGGCAGGGCAGAACCGTCTTCACCGGCGTCTTCAAGGATCCGGTTGCCGGTCCTCGGCGGGTGAGCAGACTGAACGTCGAGGGCGACGGCCAGGGCGATCTGGGCGGGCACGGTGGCGAGCAGCGAGCCGTCTTCGTCTACCAGCTCGGCTCCTACCGCCACTGGGAGCGGGAGCTCGGACGGGACGACTTCACCTACGGGCAGTTCGGCGAGAACCTCACCGTCGAGGGTCTGAGCGACGACGAGGTCTGCATCGGCGACCGCTACCGGATCGGCGGTGCGGTCTTCGAGGTCACGCAGCCCCGTGTCACCTGCTACCGCGTCGGGATCCGGCTCAACGACCCGCGCATCCCGGCCCTGCTCGTCTCGCACCGCCGGCCCGGCTTCTACTTCCGCGTCCTCCAGGAGGGCGACGTCGAGGCCGGAGACGAGATCGTCAAGCTCGCGACGGGCCCGGAGCAGATGACGGTCGCCGAGGCCGACGGCCTGCTCTACCTCCCCGGGCACCCGCGCCAGCAGCTGCTGCGTGCGCTCCGGATCCCGACCCTCAGCCCGGGCTGGCAGGCGTCGTTCCGCGCCCTCCTCGACGGCGAGCCCGGCAGCGGCAACGCAGGCCTGGCGGTCACGAGCCCGCCTCCCGCGTGGCCCGGCTTCCGTCGGCTGACCGTCACGGCGATCGAGCGGGAGAGCGACGAAGTGCTCTCGATCCGGTTCGAGGACCCCGGCGGGGCACCGCTCCCCGCGCCTCGCCCGGGCCAGTACCTCACGGTGCGCGTCCAGCCCGGGCCCGGGCAGCGCTCCCTGCTCCGGAACTACTCCCTCTCCGGGCCTCCCGCTGCCGGCTCCTATCGGATCGCAGTCAAGCGCGAGCCCCGTGGGGCCGTGAGCGGCTACCTGCACACGCGCCTGCGCGTCGGCGACCAGCTCGACGTCGCTGCACCCCGCGGTACGTTCATCCTCACGCCGGGCGACGCGCCCGTGCTGCTGATCAGCGCCGGCATCGGCGCGACGCCGGTTCTCGCGATGCTGAACGCGCTGGCCGCCGCGGGCTCGGTGCGCGAGATCTGGTGGCTGCACGGCGCACGCAGCAGCCGCGACGACTGCTTCGTCGCCGAGACCCGCGCTCTCCTCGCCTGCCTCCCGAACGTGCACACCCACCTCTTCTACAGCCGTCCCGGGCCGGACGATCTCCAAGGCCGCGAATTCGACACCGCCGGCCGGCTCACGGCTGCGCTCCTCGCCGGGCTCGGGCTGCCCCAGGACGCCGACGCCTACCTCTGCGGGCCCGCAGCCTTCATGGACGAGATCAGCGCCGGCCTGGCCGCACTCGGCCTCGACGCCGCACGAATCCACACCGAGCCGTTCGGGCCGGCGGCGGGTCTGACCCCGGGCATCGCCTCGACGTCGGTGCGCAAGCCGCACCCGCCCGCCGGCCAACCCGGGAGCGGGCCGGCGATCGAGTTCGCCAGGAGCAACCTCGCCGTTCCGTGGGGCTCGGACTACGGCAGCCTGCTCGAGCTCGCCGAGGCCTGCGACGTACCGGTGCGCTGGTCGTGCCGCACCGGCGTGTGCCACAACTGCGAGACGACGCTGATCGCGGGGACCGTCGGCTACAGCCCCGGCCCGGTCGAGCCGCCCGCCGACGGAAGCGTGCTGATCTGCTGCGCGCAGCCGTCGGCAGACGTCGTGCTCGACCTTTAGATGTATTACGTTCGCCGGTGATGGTGGACGGATCGTCCCCGGCCGTCGAATCGCTCGGGCTCGTCGAGCGCGTCGCCGCGCTCCACCGCGTCCAGCTCTTCGCCGGCACTCCGGGCCGCGTGCTCGCCGCGGTGGCCGAGGCGGCCGTCGAGCAGCGCTTCTCTCCGGGCGAGGTGCTCATGGAGGAGGGAGCCGTCGAGGCCCACCTCTACGCGATCGTGGAGGGCCGTGTGCGTGTGCACCGCGGCGAGCGGACGGTCGTCGAGCTCGGTCCCGCCGCGACGGTCGGCGAGCTCGCGGTGCTCGACCCCGCGCCGCGCACCGCGTCGGTGACGGCTCTCGAGCCGACGCTCGTCCTGCGGGTCGACCAGACGGTGCTGGACGAGCTCCTGATCGAGTGGCCCGAGCTCGCCCACGGAGTCATCGTCGAGCTCGCGTCCCGTCTGCGCGCGACGACCCGGTTCGCCAGCCAGCCGTCGTGAGTAGCGCGCCGCAGCGCGGCGTCATCCCGCTGCTGACCGCGCAGGCGCTCGCCTTCGGCGTGATGCTCGCGCTCCTCGTCATCCCGGCGAACGCGCTCTTCCTCGACGCGTACGGGGCGAAGTGGCTGCCCGCAACCTACATCGCGATCGCCGTCTTCGGCACGGCCGTCTCCGCGCTCGTCGCGCGAGCAGCCCGCCGGACCCGCCTCGTCCGCGTCGCGACGGTGAGCCTCTCGGTCTTCGCCGTCCTCTACTTCGCCTCCTGGCTGATCCTGCTGGCGAACGGCGTCTGGGTGTCTGCGGTTCTGCTCGTCCTGTTCTCGATCGCGCTCCAGATGGGGTTCGTGTTCATCGGCGGACAGGCAGGCCGCCTGCTCGACGTGCGGCAGATGAAGGAGCGGTTCCCCCGCATCGTGGGCGGGTTCTCGGTCGGCTTCCTCCTCGGCGGCCTGCTCGGCATCCCTCTCCTCGCCCTGCTGGGCTCCACGGAGCACTTACTGATCGCGACGACCGTCGCTCAGCTCGCGTTCCTCGGCCTCCTGCTCGCGACCGAGCGGCGATTCCCGGAGGTGCGCTCGGCCCCGGCCGAGCCCGCGGCGCACGCCGCCCGTCCGTCGGCGCGGACCCTGTTCGGCTCCGGCCTCGTCCAACTGCTGCTCGTCTACCAGGTGCTGTCCGCGATGGGCTCGTGGCTCCTCGACTACGTCCTCTTCAACCGCGCCAACTTCCACTACAGCGGCGACGACCTGACGCGGTTCCTGTCCTGGTACACGGCGCTGCTCAACCTCGCCGACATCCTCTTCCTGGTTCTGCTCGCCGGTCTTCTGCTGCGGCGGTTCGGGCTCCGGCTCGGGCTGGTGCTGAACCCCGCCGTCGTTGCACTGCTCCTCGCGGCGATGGCACTCGTGGTCGCCGGCCCGGGCGTCGCGTCGTACAGCCTCTTCGCGCTCGCGGGCCTCGTCCGAATCGCGGACATCGTCCTCACCGACGGCACGACCCGCACCTCGGTCAACGCGTCGTTCCAGGTCGTTCCGGTCGCCGACCGCTTTGCCGTGCAGGCGGTCGTGGAAGGGATCGGCGTCCCCGTCGCGATCGGGGCCATGGGCGTCGTCCTGCTGCTCATGAACGTGGCCGGCCTGGGGATCGGCGCGGTGATCGTCTTCGGCGTCGTCCTGAGCCTGATCTGGACGCTGAGCGGCGCGGCGATGTACCGGTCGTATACACGCGCGCTCGCCGCCGAGATGCGGCGGCGCTTGCTCGACGCGAGCGGGCCCGAGATCGCCGAGGACGACGCGGCGCTCCAGGCGCTGCTCCGCTCGAGCGACGGGCGCGACGTTCGCCTCGCGCTCGACCTGCTGCCCGGTGGCTTCTCACCGGTGGCCGCGGGCGCCCTCCGCGACGCGTCGGAGCATGCGGATCCCGAGGTCCGCATGCAGGCCCTCGTCCAGCTCGCAGCCGGCGGCGACGCGCAGGCGGCGGAGGAGGCCGCCGCGCTCGCGGGCGACCTCACGCACTCCGCCGATCCCGCCGGCCGTCGCGCCGCGGCGGCCGGCCTCAGGGTCACCGCCGACCGCGGTCTACTCGCCACGCTCCTCGACGATGCGGACCCGACGGTCCGGGCCGCAGCACTCGATGCCGTTCAGGCCGAGGACGCCGCCGACCCGGCAATTGTCCGCCGCGTCGTCGCGGCGCTCGACGAGCCTCGCTCTGCCGGCAGCGCGACCGCTGCGGTCCGACGGCTCGAAGACGCGGCCGTTCCTCTCCTCGCCGCCGCGCTCACCCGCGATGGGGCGGCGAGGCGCCCGGCGCTCATCCGTGCGGCAGCGCACGCCGCGACCCAGCACGGCCTCGCCGTCATCGAGCCCGCACTCCGCGACCCTGACCGCGTGGTCGTGCTCGTGGCCCTCGACGCGCTCGACGCTGCGGACGGCGGCGGGGTCGTCCCGCCGGATCTCCTCGACGGAGTGTTCGACGACGCCGCCGCACACGCCGCCCGCGCACTTGCCGCCCGTATGTCGCTCGGCGCCTCCGACGGGCCGGTAGGGCGAGCGCTCGAGGACGAGAGCGAGCTCGCCCGCCGCCTCGTCGTCGCCGTGCTCGCGCTCCGCCACGGCGATCGCGTCCGGAACGCCGTTCGGGTCGTGGAACGCGCGGACGGCCAGCGCCGCGCACTCGGAGTCGAGGCGCTCGACGTGATCATCACGCGGGAGGAGGCGGCGATCGCGCTTCCGCTCGTGCGGCGCGACCTCACGCCGGACGAGCAGGCGGCCATCGTGAAGCTGGGCGGGTCACCCGCGCGCGGCCCGCAGGACTGGATGGCCGACATGGCCGGCGACCCGGAAAACGTCTGGCGCTCCCCCTGGCTCGCGCAATGCGCGCGCCACGCGCTCAGCGCTTAGCGCGGCTCAGCGCCGCGGCGAGCTCCTCCGGGCGCACCGGCTTGGCGACGTAGTCGTCCATCCCGGCTGCGAAGCAGGCCTCGCGGTCCTCGACCATCGCGTTCGCGGTCATCGCGATGATGCGGGGCCGGGACTCGGCGGGCCAGCGCTCGCAGATCCGGCGCGAGGCGTCGAGCCCGTCCATCTCCGGCATCTGCACGTCCATCAGCACGACGTCGTAGGACTCGCGCTCCAGCGCCTCGAGCGCCTCGAGGCCGTTCGACGCCACGTCGGCGCGGTAGCCGAGCTTGTCGAGGACCCGGAGCGCCACCTTCTGGTTCACCGCGTTGTCCTCCGCCAGCAGGATCCGCAACGACGAGGTCTCGGGTGACCCATCGCCCTCGACGCTCACGACCGCGCGGTCCTCCTCGGGCGCCGCGAGGATCGTCATGAGCGCGTTGTAGAGCTGCGAGGCCTTGAGCGGCTTCGCGAGCTGGACGGTGAAGTCCTCGGCCGAGCGTGACCGCGGGACGCCCGCGGCCGAGGTGATCAGCACAAGAGGGAGCTCGCGGCCGCCCTGATGCCGGCGAATCTCGCGGGCGAGCTCGAACCCGTCCATCTCGGGCATCAACAGGTCGAGAGCGGCGACGTCGAAGTGCTCGCCGCGCTCGATCAGGGTGAGTGCCTCCGACGGACGCTCGACGGCCACGGGCTCCATTCCCCACGATCGCACCTGCCGGCTCACGATCTCGCGGTTGGTGGCGTTGTCGTCGACGATGAGGATCCGCTTCGCTGCGAGCTTCGGCACCGCATCGTCGGCGTCGATTCGTGTCGGGATCTTGGCCTCGGAAGCGGTCAGCTCGATGTGGAACGCCGACCCCTTCCCCACCTCGCTCTCCGCCCACATCGTTCCGCCCATCAGCTCGACGATCCGCCTGGAGATCGCGAGGCCGAGCCCGGTGCCGCCGTAGCGGCGTGAGGTCGAGGCGTCCACCTGGCTGAAGGACGCGAACAGCCGGTCCATCCGGTCCGGGGGAATGCCGATGCCGGTGTCCCTGACGACGAGTTGGATGCGGTGCCTGCCGCGCCCGGCGGGCTCGGCGTCCACGTGGACGATCACCTCGCCCCTGTCCGTGAACTTCACTGCGTTCGCGAGCAGGTTGAGGAGCACCTGCCGGAGCCGCGCGCCGTCGCCGACGATTCCGGCCGGCACCTCGTCGCCGATGAGGCAGCCGAGCTCGACGCGCTTCTCGGAGGTGCGCGGCGCGACGATGTCGAGCGCGCCCTCGACGCACTCGCGGACGTCGAACGGCTCTCGCTCGAGCTCGAGCCTGCCGGCCTCGATCTTGGAGAAGTCGAGGATGTCGTCGATCACGCGGAGGAGCGCATCGCCGCTCGACCGGACGACCTCCGCGAACTCCCGCTGCTCCGGCGTCAGCTCCGTTCCGAGCAGCAGGCCGGTCATCCCGATCACGGCGTTCATCGGCGTCCGGATCTCGTGGCTCATGGTCGCGAGGAATGCGCTCTTGGCGCGTGTCGCCGCCTCGGCCTCCTCGCGTGCGCGCTGCAGCTCGGTCAGGTACCGCGCCTTGTCGATCGCCGTCGCCGCGAACGCGGCGAACGCCTCGGCCGTCCGCGCGTGCTCCGGCGTGTAGAAGTCGGCCTCGAAGCTGTCGATCGTCAGCATCCCGATCAGGCGGTCTCCGAGAAGCAGCGGCACCGCCATCCATCCCTTGATGTGACCCTCTCCGAAGGCGTCCATGAACTTCGCGGACTTGGACACGTCAGGGACGATCATCGTCTCGCGCCGCTCGATCACCTCGCGCGCGATGGCGTCGGGCGCGCGCCAGTCGAAGCGCTGCCCGATCAGCTCGTCGAGGTTCGGAAAACCATGGCCGCCGACGACCACGAGGTCGTTGCCGTCGACCTCCTGGATGGTCGCGCTCGTATAGGGGACCACCTTGCCCAGCTCCGACAGGATCAGATCGAAGACGCGGGGCACGCCCAGGGTGCTTCCGAGCGACTGGGCGGCCGCGCGGAGCGTCTCGGCCTGCTCGCGCGCGGCGCGCTCGGTCTCGAGCAGACGCGCGTTCTCGATTGCGATCGCCGCCTGGGCCGCGAACGCCGTGGCAAGCTCCGCGAGCTCCTGGTTGTAGAAGTCGGGCTCGAACTTGTCGATGCTGATCACGCCGATGACGCGTTCCCCGACGATCATCGGCGCGCAGATCCAGCCGTGAATCCGCCCGCCGCCGTGGAGCTGGCTCGCGAAATGCGGGTGGTGCGAGACGTCGGCGAAGACGAGAGGCAGCTTCGACCGCAGGACCTGGATCGCCGGGTTGGCTTCGTCGTTGACGTCGAAGGTCACGCCGAGCAGCCCGCCCAGGTCGTCGAAGCCGCGCCCGCCGATGATCACCAGGCGGTTGCCCTGGATCTCCTGGACGGAGCAGCTGTCGTACGGCACGACTCGATGCAGCTCGTCGAGGATCGTCTCGATCGTCTGGTCGAGGCTCAGCGTCTTCCCGAGCACCTGGGTCACGGTCAGGAGCGTCTCGGCGTGCTCGCGGGCGCGCTGGAGCTCGCTGACGAAGTCGGCCTTGTCGATGGCCGTCGCGGCGAACGCTCCGAAGGCCTCCGCCATCCGTGCGTGCTCCGGCGTGTAGAAGTCTTCCTCGAAGCTGTCGAGGGTCACCATGCCGATCAGCCGGTCGCCGACCAGGAGCGGTACGGCCATCCAGGCCTTGATGTGGCCCGGCCCGTAGGGGTCCTCGAAGTGCGCGAATCGCTCGGTCGCGTTCTTCACGATCAGCGTCGCCCGCCGCTCCACCAGCTCACGCGCAGGATCCTCGGCGCCACGCCAGTCGAACCGGTACCCGATCAGCTGGTCGAGGTTCGGATAGCCATAGCCGCCGACGATCACCAGGTCGTTGCCGTCGAACTTCTGGACGCTGGCGCTCTCGTAGGGGACCACCTTGCGCAGCTCGGTAAGGATCAGATCGAAGACCTCAGGCACGCCGAGGGTGCTGCCGAGCGAATGGGCGGCCGCGCGAAGCGTCTCGGCCTGTTCGCGGGCGGCGCGCTCGGTCTCGAGCAGCCGCGCGTTCTCGATCGCCATCGCCGCCTGGGCCGCGAACGCCGTGGCGAGCTCGGCGAGCTCCTCGTTGTAGAAGTCGGGCTCGAACTTGTCGACGCTGATCACGCCGATCACGCGGTCACCGACGATCATCGGCGCGCAGATCCAGCCGCGGATGCGTCCGCTGCTGCCGTGGAAGTCGCTCGCGAAATGGGGGTTGGCCGAGACGTCGGCGAAGACCTGGGTCCGTTTCGACCGAACGACCTGGGCGTTGAGGTTGGTCGCGTCGTCGAGAGCGAACCCCTTTCCGAGGAGCGTCTCCAGGTCGTCGAAGCCGCGCCCGCCCACGATCGCGAGCCGGTCTCCCTGGATCACCTGGACGGAGCAGCTGTCGTAGGGCACGACGCGGAGCAGCTCGTCGAGGACCGTCTCGATCGTGTCCTGGAGGCTGAGCGTCTTCCCGATCGCCTGGGTCACTGTCAACAGGGTCTCGGCGTGCTCGCGGGCGCGCTGGAGAGCGCCGACGTCGTGGTAGATGCCGAGGTAGCCGACGTGCGAGCCGTCCTCGGTGAGCGGAACGAGCATCAGCTCGACGTCGACGGCCGTTCCGTCCTTTCGCCTCCGCCGGCCGATCCGGTGCGCCCGTCCGGTGGTCATCGCCTCGCGTGTGACCTCGCGCCCCTCATCGCGGCCCGTGTCGCCGAACACGAGGTCGTCGATGGGACGCCCGTGCGCCTCCTCCCGCGAGTAGCCGAAGAGAGCGGCCGCGGCCGGGTTCCAGTCCGTCACCCGCTCGGCGGTGTCCATGACGATCACGGCCACCGGGCTGTTCTCGACGAGCGACTCGAGCTCGGCCAGCCGGCGCCGCGCAGCGGCAAGCTCCGGCGAGACCCCTACGTTCGACGTCATCGGCCTGCCGCGCGGAAGGCCACGAGCTCCGCACGCACGCGCGCCCACTCGTCGCCGATCACGTCGAGCCGGGACAGCACCGCATCGAGGTCACCCTCGTCGGCCGCCGTCTCGGCGTCCTGGCAGAGCGCCGCGAGCTCGCCCGCTCCGAACGTCCGGCTGTTGCCCTTCAGCGTGTGCGCCGCGCGCCGCGCGCCGGCTGCGTCGCCCGTCTCGGCGGCCGTGCGGAGCGATTCGAGCTGAGAGGGGGCCTCGGCGAGGAAGTCGTCGATCAGCTCGGCGACGAACTCCGGATCGTCGCCCACGCTTTCGCGCAGCTCGGCCAGCGTTGCCGGGTCCAGCGCACCCCGCAGCTCTCCCATCTCGTCCGAGCCTACCGCGTCATCCTGGTGTTTCCAAGTCTGCTCTAACCGGGTTGACCGCGTGGCTGCGCGCCGCGAGGATCCGCACGGGAGATGTCCGCGAGGATCCTCATCGCCGACGACGACGCGGTCAGCCGGAAGCTGCTCCGGCGCCTGCTCGAGCGGGACGGCCACGAGGTCCGCGCGGCGGCGAACGGGGCGGAGGCGCTCGAGCTCTTCGCCCAGGAGCCGAGCGACGTCGTGCTGCTCGACATCGTCATGCCCGAGATGGACGGCATCTCGGTGCTCGAGCGCCTGAAGGCGACACCGGGCGCGGAGCACGTGCCGGTGATCATGATCTCCGCAGTCGACGAGACCGACAGCGTCGTCCGCTGCATCGATGCCGGCGCCGACGACTACCTTCCAAAGCCGTTCAACCCGGTGATCCTGCGCGCGCGGATCAACGCAGGGCTGGTCAAGAAACGGCTCCACGAGCTCGAGCGGGCACGCGTCCACGACGTCTTCTCCCGGTTCCTTCCCGATCACGTGGTCGAGGACGTGATGGAGCGGACGGACGACGACCTCCGCCTCGGCGGCGTCCGGACCGTGGGCACGGTGATGTTCACCGACCTCCGCGGCTTCACCGCCTTCGCGGAGGCCCGCACGCCCGAGCTCGTGATGGAGGCGCTGAACCGGTACTTCGACGAGACCACCGACGCGATCCTCGAGCACGGCGGGACGCTCGTCGCCTACCGGGGCGACGGCTTCCTGGCGGCGTTCGGTGCCCCGATCGAGGTGGAGGACCACGCCGACCGCGCCCTCGCGACCGCCCGTGACATGGTGGAGGTGCGGCTCCCGCGCTTCAACGCGTGGCTGCGCTCGAACGGGCTCGGCGAGGACGTGCGCATGGGCGTCGGGCTGAACAGCGGCCCGTTCATGTCCGGGAACGTCGGGTCGCTCCGGCGGCTCGAGTACACCGTGCACGGGGACACCGTCAACACGGCCTCGCGCATCGAAGGCCTGACGAAGACGCTCGGCGGCCCGATCCTGCTCTCGGAGTCGACGCGCGCGGCGCTTCTTCAGCCGCCGGCCGACCTCCGAGCCGTGGGGGAGGTCGAGGTGCGTGGACGGCGGTCGGGGATCGTCCTGTGGGCGGTCGACGGCGCCGGCCCGCCTCCGTAGCCTCGATTCCCCATGAGGGCTGAGGGTGGGGGAAAGGAAACGTCCTCCTGTGCAGGGACGATGTGGGTTGTCTCGACCCAATCCCAGCACAAGGAGGACGCACCTTGAGAGTGAAGGATGGCAGCCGGCTCGGATCGCTTCGGGTCGCGGCCGATCAGGGCGGCTTGGTCTCGCGTTCGGGTTCGGCGTTGGTGGTGGAGTTGGCTGCGCAGCTAGGGCTCGAGCGTGAGTTGACGCACCGGCTGGGATATCTGTTCAGGCGGCGGCCGCGGCATGCGCCGGGGCGGGTGCTGGTCGATCTGGCGACGATGCTGATCGACGGCGGCGACTGTGTCTCGGATCTGGGTGCGCTGGCCGAGCAGCCCGCGTTGTTCGGGCCGGTGGCGTCGCATTCGACCGCGAGCCGGCTGCTGCACGGGCTGGGCGAGCAGGAGCTGGCCGCGGTGCGGGCGGCGCGGCGGGTCGCGCGGGAGCGCGCCTGGCAGTTGGGGGCGCGTACGGCGAGGGTCACGCTCGACTTCGATGCGCAGTTGCTGGAGTGCCACACAGAGAAGGCGATGGCGGCGCCGCACCGCAAGGGCGGCTTCGGCTTCCACCCGCTGCACTGTTTCCTCGACGAGACCGGGGAGCATCTCGCGGGGCGGCTGCGGCCCGGGAACGCGGGCGCGAATACCGCCGCCGACCATATCGCCGTCCTGGAGGAGGCGCTGGCGCAGTTGCCGGCCGATCTCGCCGACCGCGAATACGAGCAGCCGGTGCCGATCCTCGCGCGCGCTGATGCGGCCGGCGGCACGCACGCCTTCGCCGCTGCGCTGCGCGAGCGCAAGATCCGCTTCTCGCTCGGCTACTTCGTCGACGAGCGGGTCGGAAAGGCAGCACTGGCGCTGCCGAGGCGGCGCTGGCTGCCCGCGGTCGACGCCGACGGACGGGAGGAGCGGGAAACAGCCTGGGTCGCCGAGCTGACCGACCAGCTCGACCTCAGCGGCTGGCCGGAAGGGACACGCCTGATCGTGCGCAAGGAGATCCCACACCCGGGCGCGCAACTGCGCTTCACCGACTATGACGGGCACCGCTACCAGTGCTTCCTCACCGACCAGCCCGACCAGGACATCGCCGCGCTCGAGGCCCGCCACCGCCTGCACGCCCGCGTCGAGGACCGGATCCAGGAATCGCAAGAGCTCGGACTCGGCCGCCTACCCTTCCAGAAGGTCGCGCCCAACCAGGCCTGGTTCGAGCTCGCGCTGCTCGCCCAAGACCTCCTCGCCTGGCTCAGGCTGCTCGTCCTCGAAGGCGACCTCGCGCTCGCGAAACCGAAACGGCTGCGTCAGCGCCTCCTCCACGTCGCCGGCCGCCTCACCCGCTCCGGACGCCGACGCACCCTCCGCCTCCCCAACAGCTGGCCCTGGCGCGACCAGCTCACCACCGCCTTCGCGCGCGTGGCCGCGCTCGGGTCCGGCTGACTGCCTCCCCCCGGACCTCGGCAAACAAGCGAGCTCTCGCGCAGGCCCCAGGCAGCGGCGTGCTCGCGAGCCGCCGCCTCAGCACTGACAACGCGCCGCCTCACCGGCCGCACCGACACACAAGCCGCCACAACCACCTATCCCAACAGGCAACACCCCGGAGCCCCGCGCCGCGCAGGGTTTACGGGGAATCGAGGCTAGCCTCGCCGAAGAGATCGCGACCGGTTCCGCGCCATCCTCCAGGTCGCAGTCGAGCTCGTCACGGCCGAGGGCGACCATCGGGCGAGCGAGTCCGATTCAGGCGACCGAACATCCGGGCCCAGGAGCCTCGCCGACGCGCGGGGATCCCTCCGGCCATGGCCGCCCGAGACGCGACTGGGGACTGTCCCCGGACGCGACTTCGCAGGACACGTCCGCTAGGCCTTGTCCTTGCGGGCGCGGCTGGGCGCGACCCGCGGCGGCTCGTCCGGCTGCTTCGGGTAGACGGGCGGCCACGGAGCGTCCAGCAGGCCGGCGGCCCGGTCCCGCTCGTGCAGCTCGAGCAGCGGCTCGAGCGACTGCGGCCGCTCGCCGATGCGCTCCCAGGGATCGCCCTCGGCGGCCAGCCGCCCCGGCACGGTCGCGATCGTCAGCTCGTCGGGGTGGACAGTCTCGACCTCGTCCCAGGTGAGCGGTGCCGAGACCTGGGCGCCGGCCCGCGCGCGCACCGACCAGACCCCGAAAACCGTCTTGTGCGGCGCATTCTGGTTGAAGTCGACGAAGACACGGCGGCCGCGCTCCTCCTTCCACCAGGCAGCCGTGATCAGCTCCGGGTTGCGGCGTTCGAGCTCGCGCGCGGCGGCGACCGCTGCGGACCGCACCTGGTAGGCGTCCCAGCGCGGCTCGAGCCGCACGTAGACGTGGAGCCCCCGGTTGCCGGTGGTCTTCGGATAGCCCTCGAGCCCGAGCTCGTCGAGCAGACGACGGACCTCGGCCGCCGCGGCCCGGACGCCGTCGAAGCCGACGCCGGGCTGCGGGTCGAGGTCGAGGCGCAGCTCGTCCGCGATCTCCGGCAGGTCGTACGGGTAGGGCCAGACATGGAACCCGAGACAGGCGAGGTTGACGGCCCAGAGGACGTGCGCCATGTCGGCGAGCACGAGCGCCCGGGACGTCGTCCCGTTCGGGGTGCTGACGATCGTCGTCTGCAGCCACTCGGGCGCATTCTCCGGGACGCGCTTCTGGAAGAACGAGCTGCCCTCCGCGCCGTTGGGAAAGCGCTGCATCAGGGTGGGCCGGCCCCCCGCCGCGCGGAGGAGGGGCTCCGCGACGGCGAGGTAGTAGCGCACGAGGTCGAGCTTCGTCTCGCCGCGCTCGGAGAAGAAGACCTTCTCCGGGCTCGTGATCGTGATCTCCCGCCCCGCGACGTCGAGCACGTGCTCCCCGGTCACCCACCAACCGTATCCAGGAGACGCGCGAAGCGGACGGGCTCGGACACGTGCGGGAAGTGATGCCCGACGGACCAGACGACCACCTCGGCCTGCGGCACGCGTGCCGCGAGGAAGGCCCGCTCCTCTCGATCGACCCGCGCGGTCTGCAGCGCGAGATACGGCGTCCGGGCGCGACCGAGCTGACTCAGCCCTTCGTCACGCCAGCGGACGACCTCGTCGAGCGGCCGCTCGAGCAGGTCGGACTGGTACGCGAGGACGAGCTCGCGCGAGGCGCGCTCGTGGAGGCAGCCCCGCTGGGCCTCGGTGAGGCGATCCATCCCCCAGCTCTGCCGGAAGAGCGCCCACGTCTCGTCGAAGCCGGGACCTGCGAGCTTCGGGCCGAGCGCCCGCAGCTGGTCGGCGAACGGCTCGAAGCGAATCGGCGCGTCAATGCTGACGACGCCGGACGACGGGTGCACGGACGCGTAGACGGCGGCGATCGGGCCGCCGATCGAGTGTCCGACGAGGACCGGCGCCTCGAGGCCCGCCTCGAGAATCGCGTCATGGAGGGCGTCGACCACAGGCATGAGCCCGCCCTCCGGCAGTGCGGGCGAGCCGCCGTGACCGGGAAGGTCGAACGCGATCGCATGCCGGCTCGAGGGGAGCGCGTCGAGCACCGGATACCACATGCGACGGTCGAAGGTGAGTCCGTGGAGGAACACGAACACGGGGCCGGCCGCCTGCCGGTCGCCGCGCTCCCGTCCGGCGAGGCCGGCCCAGCGGATCCGGGCGAGGTCGAGGGTGGCGAGGGATTCTGCTTGCTGGCTCATTCCGTCTCCTTTTTCGTAACGACGTTGCGTTATAGCACATAACGTAACATCGTTCCGTTATTCTTCAAGTCGGTGGGACGCAAAAAGCTGCACGGAGACCGGACCGCGGCGGCGTTGCTCGAAGCCGCCGAGCGCGTCGTCGAGACCGACGGCCTCGAGGCACTCACGGTGCGCCGTGTCGCCGAGGGCGCCGGGACGTCGACCCGAGCTGTCTACAGCATCTACGGATCGAAGGATGGGCTCGTGGTCGCGCTCGGCCGGCGCGCGTTCGACTATCTCCGCGAGGGGCTCGACGCCCTCCCGGCGACAGACGATCCCGCGGCGGATCTGGTCGAAGCCGGAGTGCACGTCTTCCGGCGGCTCCTGGTCGACCACCCCTCGCTCTTCCGGATCGGCGTCCAGTGGGGCACGCTGCCCGACCCGCAGCTCGCCACCGGCTTCCGCGACGCGGCGCAGCAGGCACTCGAAGGCCTCCGCGACCGCGTCGCCCGGCTCGACGCCGCCGGGGCCCTCGGCGGACGCGCTGTACGCGACGCGACCCGCGAGTTCCACGCCCTCTGCGAGGGCCTGGCGGCCATGGAGCACCGCTCGCTCCTGCCGGAGCGCGAGGAGGAGCGGATCTGGCGCGACGCGCTGACGACCCTCGTGCGCGGCTTCACCATCCCCCACCGATGAGTCCGGCGCCGCGCGCGGATCAGGACGATTCGGCCGCTGCGTTCGAGAACGGACAGCCGCGGAGAACCCGCTTTCCATCGTCGAGGCTCCAGCGCTTCCAGGAGAAGTGGGACAGACCGCAACTACATAACTTGCTTCACGCCCGAAGCCTTAGCGTGACGAGGCACGGGCAGGGGCGACGACCACTCAGATCGATGGCCATTAGCGCTGACGTAGCAGGAAGTCGAGTGTGGCGCCGTTGAACGTCTCGGGGTCCTCGTGCAGCCCAGCGTGCGAGAGATGCTCGAAGACCACCAGCTCGCTCCCGGCGATCCCGCTCTTGATCGGCTCGGCGAAGCGCGTGGAGCAGACGAGGTCGCGCGCCCCGAACGTGATCAGCGTCGGAACGTCGATCTCGCCCAATGCCGCGCTGGCGTCGTGGGCGATGACCGCATCGGTCTGGGCCAGGAACGCGTCCACCGGCTGGACGGGGCGGCCACGCACGAAGTCCACCAGCGTGTCGACGAACTCCGGCCGCTCGACGTACATCTCGGGCGTGAAGCACCACGGGAAGATTCCCTGGATCACGACGTCCGCGATGGTCGGCAGCGTGGACGTGAGCGTGCGCCACTGCTCGACGACGATCTTCACATAGTCGTCGCTGGCATGCCAGCCGCTGTGCAAGGACAGCGAGCGCACGCGGCGCGGATGGCGGGCGGCCAGGTGGATGCCCACCGCGGCGCCGAATGACATGCCCGCGACGTGGGCCCGCTCGATCCCGATGGCACCGAGGAAGGCGGCGACCTGGTCGGCCTGGCCGTCGGTCGAGTACGGCCCGGGCGGCTTGTCGCTCTCGCCCGAGCCGGGAAGATCGAGGGCGATGCAACTGAAGTGCTCGGTGTAGGCCGGCAGCTGGAACGCCCAGCAGGCGTGGTCAGCAGAGGTGTAGGGGATCAGCAGGAGTGGCTCGCCCTCCCCCTGCACGTCGTAATTGATAGTGAGTCCGTCTACGTCGATCTGCGGCACGCTCGCTCCCTTCTAGCTTCTTGATGGCACTGCGCCGCGGAGCTCACTCAGCGCGACTGGCTGGCGAGCAGCGCTCGTGCTGCAGCTCTTGCGCCTCGCTTGACAATTTCACTGCAGCCCATCCTCTACACAGAGGTGCCCACGCGAGCGAGTCCGACGACTGAGATTCGCCATCGTAGCGGCGTCGATCCCGGAGCACTCGGGACGCTCGGACGCCCGCGGGCCAACCCACCGAGGGCGTGACCGGTACCCGGCCCACTTGACCTGGGCCGGGTACCGTCAACGAGAGGCTCCGGAGTTCGGTCCGGGCGAAATTCCGTCTTGGCTCGTTAGTCACCGGCGACGAAGCCGACCGCCCCACCCATGGTGAAGGAGAACGTCGCGGCCACGTCGTAGTGGCCTACGGGTAGAGAGATGCGGTCGACATCGCCGCCCGTCCCGGTGGCCCCCGGGCAGTCGTACGTTCCGCCGATGTTCAGCTGCACGGCCTGGTAGGCGGGGCTGGCCGACTTGGGCTGCTTGGTCAACGACGCAGGAGCGGCACCGGTCGAGCCGTCGCCGTATTCGCAGAAGTCAATTGGCGCACCAACGCTTTGGTCCTGCGTGAGCATGAGGCGCGGCCAGAAGGTGACCGTGCCGGAGTTGTCCGACAACACCGCCGCCTTCACGGCAACAGCGCAGGGTGCCTGGCTAGCGCTGCACGACAACCGGAATGAGCCGCCGGTCGTGTCTCCGACGGGCGATCCGAGCGGCGTCGAGTACACCGCCCACGTCGATGTCGAACTCCCGCGAGTCACATCCACAGCGGCAACGCCGTACTCCGACGTTGCGGCGTTCTGTCCGGGCGGCCCAGCCGCGCCGGCGGGACCAGCCGGGCCGGCGGGGCCTGCGGGCCCCTGCGAACCGGAACCTGCTGCACCTGCTGGCCCTTGAGCGCCCTGCGCACCTGCCGGGCCTGCCGGGCCTGCCGGGCCGCTCGGCCCCCTGATGCTCCATGAGATCTTCCTCGCGCCTTTCAAGCAGACCAAGAAGTTCAGGTCGCCGGACGTGGCCTTATTGCCCTTGGTGGGTGGCTCAACGCACGCCGTGATGACGCCGTTGTGAACGCCTGGCGTTGGGGTGTTGCTGGCTGCAGCGATCGCGGCAACCCCGCCGAACAAGACCACTACAGCGGCCGCCAACCGCTTCGTCGATGGTGACTTCATCCTCACGAGCTCCCTCCGTGTTCGCTCCGGGAGCGGATGGTCCGCTCCTCGGATCAGCTCCAGCGAAGCTCGTCAGGCGGGTGGTCAAGTCGAACGCTTCACCGCGATCGGCGGCTACCGACGCACAGGCAGGCATCCGCCGGCCTCACCTCCCTGCCGCAGCCTCGCCCTCGTATCGAGTGGATCATCCGGGAAACGCCCTACTGCCGCAACCCCGTGAACGTCGGCTACGCGGCGCGCCGCAACGCACGCTTTGACATTCCTCGAAGCACGCGCGAAGCTTCCGACCCATGACCGACGTCGCCCTGTCCCCGGGCGCCCTTGACGGGCTGCGCGTCCTCGACCTCTCGACCCACGTCGCCGGCCCGTACTGCGCCAAGCTGCTCGGGACGTGCGGAGCCGACGTGATCAAGATCGAGCCGCCCGGGGGCGACCCGATGCGGCGCTGCGGACCGCTCGACCCGTCCGGGGTCTCCTTCGCCTACCTCGACCTCAACGTCGGGAAGCGCGGGATGGAGCTCGACCTGCGCAGCAAGCGCGAGCGGTTCCTCGACCTGGTGGCCGGGGCAGACGCGGTGATCGAGTCGGGCCGCCCGGGAGCGCTCGACCGGCTCGGGCTCGGCTACGACGTGCTCCGCGAGACGAACCTTCGGATCGTGCTGACGTCGATCACCAGCTTCGGCCAGACCGGCCCCTACCGCGACGTGGACGCGACCGAGATCGTTCTCTATGCGATGGGCGGCGAGATGTACGCCAACGGACAGCCCGACGCCGAGCCGCTGATGCTCGCGCCGCGCGTGGCGCTCGGCTACGCCGGCCAGACGGCAGCCGTCGCGACGATGGCAGCGGTGCTCGACGGTCGCGGCGACTGGGTCGATGTCTCCGTGATGGAGCCGCTGCTCGTCTCCGTCGACCGCAGGGGCCAGTCGCTCGTCGCTTACGCCTACTGCGGAGAGAAGAAGGAACGCGACGGCGATCCGAGCACCGGCCCGCCGGCCTACCTCCGCTGCGCCGACGGGTGGCTGCACATGACGACGAACCCGTCGGTCTGGCCGACGCTCGCCACCATGATCGGAGTGGAGGACGAGACGCCGCAGAACGAGCTCCGCGAGCGCTGGATCGAGTGGGCCGCGGCGCGCCCGAAGCTCGAGGTCGTCGAGGCGCTGCAGGAGGCTGCTCTCCCTGCAGCCCCGGTCAACTCGGTCGCCGATCTCGCGACCGATCCGCACCTCAGCTCGCGCGACTTCTTCGAGGAGGTCGGCGGGCGCCGCCACGTCGGTGTGTTCGCCCGCTTCTCGGACACGCCCGCCCGGCTCGCGCGACCGGCCCCGCAACTGGGCGAGCACGACGGCGCGGCCTGGCTCCAGCCGGCGCGGCCTGTTCTGCCGCAGACGGGCGAGCTTCCCCTCGAGGGCGTTCGCGTCATCGACCTGGGCGTCGTCCTCGCCGGGCCGTACGCAGCCATGGCGCTCGGGGACCTCGGAGCGGAGGTGATCCGCGTCGAGTCGACGCGCCGCTTCCCGCCGAGCACCCGCGGCTTCCTCGCCCGGCCGTCCCCGGAGCTGGCGAAATCGCTCGGACCGCTGGGCGGTGGCTACCCCGACCGCGACCCGGGTGAGCGCCCGTGGAACCGTTATCCGCTCTTCAACCTGACCGGGCGCAACAAGCTCGGCGTGACGGTCGACATGCGCGACGAGAACGGCCGCGACGCGTTCCTGCGACTCGTCGCCACCGCCGACGTCCTGGTCACGAACCAGACGCCCGGCACGCTCGAGAAGCTCGGGCTCGGCTGGGAGACCTGTCGCGAGATCAACGACCAGCTGATCTACATCGAGGCGACGTCGCTCGGCGTGACCGGGCCGTTCCGTCTCTGGCGCGGCTACGGCATGGAGATGGAGGCGATCGCAGGGCACGACCTGCTCCGGCACTACCCCGACCGAAGCGTCGACTCGAACTCCTGGACGGTGACGGCCGACGCCGCGGGCTCGCTCGCGATCTCGCTCGCCGCGCAGGCGGCGCTCTATGCGCGCAGGCGGACCGGACGCGGCCAGTGCGTCGACCTCTCGATGGTCGAGAACTTCCTCGGCCTGATCGGACCGGCCTTTCTCGAGTACACGACCACGGGGCACGTGCCGGAGCCGCTGGGGAACCGCGACTTCGACGTCGTTCAGGGCTGCTACCCCTGCGTCGGCGACGACCGCTGGCTCGTCATGACGATCCGCGACGACGACGATTGGGCGGGCGTCCTGCGCGCGACCGGGTTCGCCCCGGACGACCGGTTCGCCACCAACGAATCGCGGCGCTCCCACCACGACGAGCTCGACGACCTGCTCGCGTCGTGGACGGGCCCGCTCCCGCGCGAGGAGGCGGTCGAGCGGCTTCGCGCCGCCGGTGTGCCGGCAGGCCCGGTGCTCGACGACGCGGACGCGTTCGCCGACCCGCACCTTGCCGACCGCGGCTCCTTCTGGGAGATGACGCAGGCCGACTGCGGGACCTATCGCTATCCGGGCGCGCCGTACCGGTTCACGAACGCCGAGATCGGCCCGCGCCTGCCGCCCGTGCTGCTCGGCGAGCACAACGACTACGTCTGGCGCGAGCTGGTCGGCATCGACGACGAGGACTACGAGCGCCTTGTCGCCGACGGCCAGATCAGCATGGAGTTCGCGCCCGAGATCCGGTAGGTCGCCGTCCGGGAGGTGTTCGATGTGCCGGTCGTCGGCGCCCCGCTGGCGGGCGGGCCGTCGACGCCCGAGCTGGCGGCCGCGGTCTCCGAGGCCGGCGGGCTCGGCTTCCTGGCCGCCGGCTACAAGTCCGCCGCGGCGGTCGAGGCCGAGCTCGACCGGCTGCAGGCGCTGACGAGGCGGCCGGTCGGCCTCAATCTGTTCTTTCCCACTCGGGAGGAGGTCGATGCGGCCGCACTCGCCGCCTATGCAGCGCGGATGCGGAGCGAGGGTAAGCGCTACGGCGTCGCTGCCCGGCGAGCCGCGCTGGACGGACGACGACTGGAGGGCGAAGCTCGAGGTCGCCGCGCGCGCCCGTCCGGCGGTCGTCTCGTTCACGTTCGGCTGCCCGGAACGCGAGCTCGTCGAGTGGCTTCGCGGCTGCGGCTGCCGGGTCTGGTGCACGGTCACCTCGGGCGAGGAGGCACGGCTCGCGGCCGTGGCCGGCGTGGACGCCCTCGTGGCCCAGGGCGCGGAGGCGGGCGGCCACCAGGGCTCGTTCGATGACCACGACCGCGAGCCGCGTCCCCTGCTCGCGCTGCTGGAGGAGGTCCAGCGCGCGGCCGCGCTGCCCGTGATCGCCGCCGGCGGGATCGCGACGGCCGGCGACATCGCGGCCGTGCTCGCGGCCGGGGCGGTCGCCGCCCAGATCGGCTCCGCCCTGCTCCTCGCGACCGAGGCGGGCACGTCACCGGTGCACCGGCAGGCGCTCGCGGGCGACGCCGAGACCCGGCTCACGCGGGCGTTCACCGGCCGCCGCGCGCGCGGGATCGTCAACCGCTTCCTGCTCGAGCACGACGCCTTCGCCCCGCGCGCCTACCCCGAGATCCACTACGTGACCGCTCCGATCCGATCCGCCGCCCGGGAGCAGGGAGACCCCGGCGGGGTCAACCTGTGGGCCGGGACCGGATACCGGCACGCCCGGACGGCATCCGCATCGGAGCTCGTCGAGCGCTGGGCGCACGGGCTGCCGAGCGGCCGCCCGCCGAGCAGCCCCGCGTGACCCAACGCGTGCGCCGGCCCGAGGCCGGACGGTTCGGCTAACGATACGAGATCTCGACGAAGCAGGGCCCGGAGTGCGTCCCCTTGGCCTCGGCGGCGCCCTCCCAGAACGTCGGAACGATCGTGTTGCGCACGAGCTGGTCGGGCAGCAGCGCGGTCACGCTTTCGGTGAGCTTCGGCGCCGAGGCGTGGAGCTCCCAGTCGAGAGGCCACGTGTGCCCGGCGCCCGTGAACGAGCGCCCCGCATGGGTCGCCGCGAACCCGTGTACCGCGCTCGCCTTGCCGTTCGGCGCGACGAAGGTGCCGTTCGCGAGCCCCGGCAGCGGCCGCCCGGTGCGACGGTCGAGGAACTGATAGCCCATGAGCTCGGAGCGGTCGTCGAAGCGACAGGAGAACCAGTCCCAGTTGAAGGCACGCGGGTTGCCGGCGTAGTCGCCCCACTGGTGGTCGAACCAGCTCTCGCCCGTCAGCGCCAGCGTCCTGCCGCCGGCGCGGAGCGTCCCCGTCGCCCGCATGCTGGTGGCGCTGTAGTAGTGCGAGATGCCTGCAACCGACTGCCGGATCACGCCGGTACCGCCGCCGTGGAGCGCATAGGGCTTCTCGGGTTGCTGGCTGAGCGAGACCTGCCAGCCGGTGCCCGCGGCCGAGAGCTGCCACGTGTTCGAACCGGCCAGGTAATGCAGGCGGGAGCCGCCGGCCGCGAGGTCGAGCGAGGAGGTGCCGAGGTGTGCGGGAGCAAGCGACTCGAGATGGCCGACCAGGGCTCCCGTGTCCAGGTTCCGCACCTGGGCGACGGGCACGACGAAGCCGTTGCTCGAGAAGTCGGTGAAGAAGACCGAGTAGCGCGTCCCGGCCCGGTCGCGGACGATCGCCGTGAAGTACCACCACTCGATCCCGGAGCCCGGATGGGCGTAGTGGTCGCGCGGCAGCTGCACCGGCGGGACGTCGGCAGCGGCGGCCGCGGCCGCCGAGAGGCATACGGCCCCGGCGAGGATCAGGAGCAGACGTCTCATCGCACCTGAACGCTACGCGCCGAGGGCGCCGCCGGTTCAGCTCGCGTCCTGCGGCAGTTATTCTTCCTGCAGGCGCGAGCGGGAGGCGCTCGCCGCCTCGATCAGCCAACGCGACACCGAGTCCGTGCGGCCGCTGCTCGAGGCCGGTGCCTTCACCGCCGTCTGCTACGGAGACGCTGCTCGCGTCGGAGGAGCTCCGCCGCGATCCCGGCGCCGCGACGCGCCGCGATCCCGCCTCCGGATGGCTGCCGATGCATGCTGCCTGCTCCTCGCGGTGGCAGAACCGGACGTCGAGCGACGATCCGGTCGCACTCGTCGGCGCGGCGAGCGTGGGCAACGCGGCCGAGGTCGAGCGGCTGCTCGATCTCGGCTTCCCGATCGACACGCGCGCCGACGGCGGCGGCACCGCCCTACATGCCGCTTCCTATGCGGGAAGCGCGCCGACCGTCCGGCTCCTGCTCGAGCGGGGTGCCGACCTCGAAGCGCCCGACACGAGCTGGGACAGCACCCCGCTCGGGTGGGCGATGGTCGGGAGCGGAGAGCGTCACGCACTGCTGCGCCCGACGACCCGAAGCCCCCGAAGCCCCGAGGTCGCCGAGCTTCTGCGCGGAACGTAGAGTGCGGGCCGCTCGGACCTGCGCGTGCGACGACGGTCAGCCGGCGAGCAGGCTCTCGGCGGCGGACGACGGCTCGGGATCGGGGAGCCGCGTCATCCGGAAGCCCATGACGAGCCCGAGCAGCGCGGCGAGCAGCGGGACGAGCAGCGCGATCTGGAGTGCGATCGGGCGCGCCTCCGTGTTGATGCGGAGGATCTCCTTCTGGACGGCGGGCGGGTTGCCCTTCAGCAACTCCTCGAGGTGCGTATTGCTCAGCACCTCCGCGTTCTTCTGGAGCGCCGTGCTCACCTGGTTCTGCTGCCTCTGCGAGAGGACGGTGCTCGAGGTCGCCTTGTGCGTGAAGACGAGCGACAGCGAAGCAAGCATGATCGCGCCGGCGAACGCGAGCCCGAAGGCGAGGCCGAACGAGCCGCCGGCCGAGTTCACGCCCGCGGCCTCGCTGACGCGCTCCTCCTCGATCGGTGAAAGGGTGTAGTTGTTCAGCTGCGATACGAGCAGGCCGAGGCCGCTGCCGGCGACCATCAGCGGGAGCACGAGCGGCCAGCCCGAGTGCGCGTGAGGCACGATCGGGATCAGCACGGCGACTCCCACGACGAGCAGCAGGAAGCCGGCGCGGATGATCTTGCTCGGGGCTCCGATTGCCCGCCTTCTTCCCCGCCACGAGTGCGACCGCGAACATGCTGAGCGAGAGCGGCGCGAGCGTGAGACCGGCGCCCATCGCCGTGTATTCGAGCACCATCTGCAGGAAGATCGGCAGCGCGATCATCAGCCCGCCGAGCGCGATCTGCTGCAGGGTCTGCGAGGTGATCCCGAGGCGGAAGTACTTCGAGTCGAAAAGGGCCACGTCGAGCAGCGCGGGCTTGCCGCTCGCGCTTGCGCTTCTTCAGCCACCACACGAGCGAGCCGAGCGCGACGAAGCCGACCGCGAGCAGGATGCCGCACGGCGCCGCCGCCCTCCTCCCACACGAGGATGCCGAGCACGACGCCGCCCATGCCGAGGGCGGAGAGGATCGCGCCGAGGACGTCGACGCCCCGGTCGCCGGTGTACGGGACGTCGTGGACGCGCCGGCTCCCCACGAGGACGATGCCGATGATCACCACCTCGCCGAAGAACGCCACGCGCCACGAGAGGTAGGTCGTGATGAAGCCTCCGACGAGCGGGCCCACCGCGGCGGCGATCGCGGCGGCGGCGCCGACGAGCGCGTAGGCGCGTCGCTGCATCGGCGCCGTGAAGTTCCCGTGGATCAGCGACTGCATCGACGGCAGGAGCAGCGAGGCCCCGAGCCCGCCGACGATCGCCCAGAAGATCACGATCGGGACGAGGCTCTGCGAGAGCCCCATCGAAAGCGCCCCGACCGCGTATCCGAGCAGGCCGATCACGTAGGCGCGCTTCCGTCCGATCAGGTCGCCGATCTTGCTCCCGATCAGGATGAACGCCGCCGAGACGAGCGCCTCGAGCGCGATCGCCGACTGGACACCGCTCGCGGTCGTGTCCAGGTCGTGCACGACCGCCGAGATCGAGACGTTCATCAGCGACGTGTCGACGACGAGGACGAACATCGCCATCGCAAGCAGGATCGCGAGCCGCGTGTCGCCGCTCGACTCCTCCGACTCGACGACGACCGCGCTGCCTGCGTCGATCTCCACGCGCAGGGAGCCTACAGCGCCGAGTCGAGCAGCTCGGCGTTCTCCTCCTCGGGCGGGAAGCCGTAGGCGTAGACCAGGAGGTCCTCGTCGCCGTGATTCACGGCCTGGCGCGGCGTGGCCGGCAGGATGTGGATCAGCGCGCCGGCCGGGACGTCCAGGCGTTCCGGCGGCTCGCCCACATACATCGAGAGCGTCCCGGCGAGCACCACGAACGTCTCCTCCTGGACCGTGTGGCGATGGCGCCGCCCCTGCGCGCCCGGCTCGTATCGCCAGACGTTGGCGCGGGTGTGGGCGAATCCGGCGGCGTCGCTCAGCTCGGCGACGTGGCGCGCCGGCTCGCCGGGCTCGTGCGGCCGTGTGATCCACTCGAGCTCGTCCGGCCTGATGACGCGAAACCCGTCACTCATGTCGAGCCTCCTCCCCCGGTCTGGGTCAGCCCGCTCTCGCTTCACGCTCCTAGCTCCCGCGGACCAGCCGGACGTCGCCGCTGACGGTCTTGCCGCGCACGACGAGGGTAGGACCGGGTTCCGCGCCCGGCACCTCCGAAAGCGGCACCTCGGAGCTCAGGTGGCCGGAGGCCGAGGTCGCATCGACGTCGACGTTCGTGCCCGGGGCGACGCCGAGCTCGACGTCGCCGGAGACGCTCGTCACGTTCGCGGTCCCCTCGCGGAGCAATCCGACGCGAACGTCTCCCGAGACGGACTTCGCCGAGACGGAGCCGTCGACCGAGTCGGCGAGCACGTCTCCGGACACCGTTCGCACCTCCAGGTTGCCGCCGACACGGGGCAGCCGCACGTCCCCGCTGACGCTCTTGACCGTCGCGTCGCCGACGACCTCGCCGGTGACACGGAGCGAGCCGGAGGCGGACTTCGTCTCGAGTGCAGCGAACGTGCCGTCGAGCGTCGCGTCCACGGACTCGGCGACGATCT
Organism: uncultured Actinomycetes bacterium; assembly: GCA_963792135.1. GTDB lineage: Bacteria > Actinomycetota > Thermoleophilia > Gaiellales > Gaiellaceae > PALSA-600. Next base: position 53,309 of record CAWBVD010000016.1, read on the forward strand.
CGACGCTGCTTCGCCTCGGCACGTGCACCCAGACGCGCAGCGAGCGGTGGCCCCAGTCGAGCAGCGACTTGCGGCGCGACTCGATCAGCAGCCGGCCGCCGGTAAGCTCGACCGTCGTTGCGTCGAGGAGCTTCTGCGAGCCCTCGACGGTCACTGTCGACTCGCCCGCCTCGGTGGTTGCGACGTCGACGTCGCCGGACGGGACCCTGATCTCGAGCCGGACTGGCTCGGGCGTGGTGAAGCGTTCCTGGACCATCTCGTGACTCCTTTCAGCTCCGGCCGTAGCCGGTCAGTCGATGGCGGCCTCCGCCGCCGGAAGGACGGGGCGTGAGCAGGCGGCTGAGCGTCTGCACGAGCCAAGTGTTGACCGAGACGCCGCCTGCCGAGGCTGCCGACTCGAGCCGGGACTTCAGGCTCTCGGGGAGACGGAGCGTGATGCGCGCGTCGAACGCCGCCTCGCCGCTCTCCACCGGCTCGGACTCGAGCTCCGCGATGTAGACGAGCTCGGGGTCGCCCCCGGCGATCCGGACCTCGACCCGGCCGCGCTCGAGCTGCGCCGAGAGCTCGAGCGCGGCCTCGGCGAGCGCCTCCTGGAACCGGCGGGCGAGCGCGGGCTCGAGCGCGACGGCGAGCACGTCGGCCGCGCGGGCCGGTCGACTCGTCGCCGACGGCGGCGATCCGCGCGAGATCCTCGCGGACGGCCTCGAGATGCCCCTCGATCTGCATGGCGTCAGTATGACATCATTGTGATGTCATTGTCAAGTCATAATGCTGTCTTCATCGGTTGCCGTCTGAACCGGCGCTGCAGCGCGCGGAAATCCGACAGCGGGCCGAGGTGACGCAGCTTGGCGGGGTTGATGACCGAGCGGATGGTCTGCACCTGTCCGTCCGCGATGTCGATCGTCATCACGAAGATCAGCTTGCCGTCGGGATCGAGGAACATCAGGCCCGGCTGACCGTTGACCTCGACCCGGCGAATCGTCTCGCCGCGCTCGCCCACATGGCGGCCGAAGGACGAGCATGTAGGCGCAGCGACGCGGTCACGCCCGTAGATCGGGTTCCGGAACGACGGGCTGGTGCCGCCGCCGTCGCCGTGGACCTCGACGTCCGCGGCCAGCATCTCGACGAGGCCGTCGACGTCGCCGTCCTCGACCGCGTCGAAGAACCGCGCCGCGAGCTCGCTCGCGATCGGCCCGCGACACCTCGAAGCGCGGCTTGCGCTCGTCGACGTGGCGGCGGGCGCGCACCGCGAGCTGCCGGGAGTTGTCCTCGGTCTTGTGGACGATCTGCGCGACCTCGCCGTAGCCGTAGTCGAAGACGTCGTGCAGGAGGAACACCGCCCGCTCGACCGGGGAGAGCGACTCGAGCATGAGCAGAAAGGCCATCGAGAGCGAGTCGGCGTCCTCGGCATGCTGCGGCCGGCTCGACGGCGCGGTCGTCGGTGAGCAGCGGCTCGGGCAGCCACTCGCCGATGTAGCTCTCCTTGCGCACGCGTGCCGAGCGGAGGTGGTCGATCGCGAGACGGGTCGTGACCGCCGAGAGGTACGCCTTGGGCGACTCGATCTCCGCGCTCGTGATCGACGAGCGCCCGGTGGTACCGGAGGAAGGTCTCCTGCACGATGTCCTCCGCCTCCGCGACGCTCCCGAGCATGCGGTAGCGATCGAGAAGAGCAGCGGGCGCAGCTCCTCGAACGTCTCTCCCACTAGCCGTCAGCCTCGACGGCTGCCATGCTTCGCCACGCACGCGACGAAGACATCACGCGGCCACCTGGGCGCGCTGTGACGATCGCCGTACGCGGAAGCCGTCGCGCCACGTCGCCCACAGCGGGCTCCCAGCCGAGCTCGCGCCTCGCCTTCGCGTTCGACGAGCCCGGATCCGGGTCATCATCGAGACCCCGACGCTCGCCGAGCGCGAAACGGGCGAGCCACGACGGGAACGTGGCGCGGCGGCGGCGCGCCCAGGCACGCGGCCAGGTAGGGCAGCCACTGCGCGACACGGGCGCGGGCTCGTCGTCGACGATGTTGTAGAGCCCGCGGCTGCCGTGCTCGACGGCGATGACCGACGCGGCCGCCGCGTCGTCGACGTGGAGGAACGACCAGATGCCGGCCCGCCGCCGACGAGCGGGAGCTTGCGGACGCGGATCAGCTCGGCGGACGCGTTCGCCATCGACGTGCCGGGGACGTAGAGGCGCCGTAGCGGAGCACGAGCCCCTCGAGCGGAGCGCCGAGACGACAGCGTGCTCGAGGCGGCGGATCGCCGCGAGCGACCGGCGCTGCGCGGCCGGCGGGTCGGGATCGAGCGGGTCATCCTCGGTCGTCACCGTGCCGCCGGTGCGCTCGTTGGGCCACCCCGCGAAGCTCTGGGCGACGAACCGGAGCACGCCGACCGCCTGCGCAGCCGCGAGCAGGTTGTCCGGTGCCGCGCGTGCGCAGCGCGTTCGTCGTCGCGAACTCCGCGTCGAAGTGACGTAGATCGCCGGCGCCCCTGAGCGCCGTCATCTGATGGACGATCACGTCGGGCTCTGCGCGCGCCACGGCCTCGCCGACCGAGCCGGCATCGAGGCCGTCCATCACGGCGGCGTTCGCACCGAGCGCGCACAGCGCGCCGCTCCGTAGGGGTCGCGGGTCGTCCCGACGACCTGGTGGCTGTGGCGACGAGCTGCGGCACGAGCCGTCGTCCGATCACTCCGCCGGCGCCTGCAACGAACACACGCATGTCGGCTCCTTTCTTGGGCTGTCACACCCAAGAAGAGGAGGAGTAGGATAACCGCCCTGTGACACGTCACACCGAAGCTACGTATAGCACGTCGTCCTAGAGTTAGGACAACCAATTAGATATAGAAAGGATAATAGACGATAAAAAAAACATGCGAAAGAGCAAGTGGTGGACGCTCGCGGCCGTCGTGCACCGGCGTCTTCATGCTGCTGCTCGACATCACGATCGTGAACGTCGCGCTGCCCGACATCGAGCGCGCGTTCGGCGCGTCGCTCGTCCGACCTGCAGTGGGTGATCGACGCCTACGCGCTCACGCTCGCCGCGTTCCTGCTGACCGCGGGCTCGATCGCCGACCTCGTCGGCCGCCGGCTCGTCTTCGCCACCGGCATCGTCGTCTTCACGCTCGGCTCGCTGCTGTGCGGCCTCGCGAGCGGCTCGACCGTTCCTCGCGCTCGCCCGCGGCGGCCAGGGCGTCGGCGGCGCGATCATGTTCGCGACCTCGCTGGCGCTGCTCGCGCCAGGCGTTCCAGGGGCGCGACCGCGGCGTCGCGCTTCGGCGCTCTTCGGCGCGATCACCGGCGTGGCGGTGGCGGTCGGCCCGGTGCTCGGCGGCGCGATCACGAGCGGCCTGTCGTGGCGCTGGATCTTCTTCGTGAACATCCCGATCGGGATCGTCGCGCTGCGCGGTGACGCTGCTGCGCGTGCGACGAGTCGCGGGACCCGCAACGCCGCGCCGGCCCGACTGGCTCGGCTTCGTGACGTTCAGCGCCGGCGCTCGCGGCGCTCGTGTTCGGGCTGATCCGGAGCCAGCGCGACGGCTGGGGCTCCGCGCACGGTGGTCGGCTCGCTCGCCGCGCGCGGCCGTGCTGCTCGTCGCCTTCGTGGTCGTCGAGTCGCTCCAGCGCGAGCCGATGTTCGACCTCGGCGCTGCTGCGCGTGCCGACGTTCGTCGGCGGCCTGGTCGCCGGCGTGGGCGATCTCGGCGTCGCTGTTCGCGCTGCTGACCTACCTGGTCGCTCTACATGCAGAACCTGCTCGGCCTACTCGGCGATCGAGACCGGCGTGCGCTTCCTCCCGCTGACCGTGCGCGATCTTCGTCACCGCCGGGATCGCCGGGCGGCTGACGGCGAAGGTGCCGAGGCGGCTGCTGATCGGCGCCGGGCTTCGCTGCTGATCGGCGCCGGGCTGCTGCTGATGCGCGGCCTGACGCCGAGCTCGACGCTGGACGCACCTGCTCGCCGGGCATGATCGTCGCCGGCATCGGCGCCGGCCTCGTCAACGCGCCGCTCGCCTCGACGGCGGTCGGCGTGGTGGAGCCGGCCCGCGCGGGCATGGCGTCGGGGATCAACACGACCTTCCGCCAGGTCGGCGTGGCGACGGGCGTCGCCGCGCTCGGGGACGATCCTCGCCTCGCACATGCGGACGCTCGGTCGTCAGCGACCTGAGCGGGACGCCGCTCGCGGGGCACGCGCACGGGCTCGCGCACGAGATCTCGACAGGCGGGGCTCCTCAGGCGATCGCGTCGCACGCTCGCCGCCGTTGCGCGGCCTCGTTGCCGGAGACCGCACGCGCGGCGTTCGTCGAACGGCCTGAACACGATCCTGCTGATCAGCGCGATGGTCGCCTTCACGGCTGCCGTCTTCTCGTTCGTGCTGATCCGCGAGCGCGACTTCGTCGGGCCGGCCGTGACCGAGGCCGGCGGCGAGAACGAGCAACCGGCGGAGGTCGCCCTGGCGGTTTGACGGAAGAACTCGAGGATCAGCATCTCCTCTCGCGCGATGATTTCCGGGCCGCCGCCCGGTCTGAACGATGACCCTAACGAGGAGGAGACTCGAGATGGCAAAGCTTCAGACCCAGCTCCACATCAACTGCGTCGGCCGCGTGTGCGTGACCGTCGCCGACACCGATCGCGCGCTCGACTTCTACGTCGACACCCTCGGCTTCGAGAAGGTCGTCGACGTCCCGATGGGCCCCGGCATGCGCTGGGTGGAGGTGCAGGTCGGGGATGCCAAGACGACGATCGCGCTGGCCCCGCCCCCGGAGGGCAAGCAGGCGGGCGACGCCGAGACGGGCATCATCCTCGACACGTCCGACGTGGACGCGGATCACGCGGCCCTCAAGGCGGCCGGCGTCGACGTCGACGCCGAGGTGACACGCTCCGGCGACCCGGTGCCGCCGATGTTCTGGCTCCGCGACCCGGACGGGAACTCGCTGATCGTGGTCGAGCCTATTGGGTAAGTCCGCGCTTGCACGCGTACGCGACCGCCTGGACGCGGTCGCGTACGCGGGACTTAGTGAGGAGATGGTTGACGAGACGGCGGAGAATGCCGAATCAGATTCGAGGGGAGGTGAATCCTTTGAAGTTTCTCGAGTTGGATGACTGGTACATGACCGTCGCCATCCTGCCGCGTGCGAAGGATCCTGACCAAGCGACGCGATCGCAGTCGACGGGCTCGGATCGACGGTGGCGGACTGCTTTGTCCGACACAGAGGCTCAGGGTCGAGCCGTGGAGGAACGTCACCGGCCAGCTCGTGACCGACGGGACTGAGCTGAGACGAGATCCAACGCCACGCGGGGGCCCACGGACTTCCCTCGGTCGCGCCGCCTTCGATTCGACGTATTTGAACCTCTGGTGCCGTCAAGAAGACAGCGCTCTGCGTCGTTCATCATCGTCCAGGGCACCTTCGGCGACTTCGTCTTCGAGGTGACGACGAAGTCTCCGGAGCGGCTCCGGGCGAAGGTTGCTCTGTGGGCGGGACGCATCAACGGGCCGTGATCGCACGGCTCATCGAGGGATCAGCGCGCGAAGCCCTCGAGTCTGTGCTCGAGCGTTACTGCCGCTGTCGAACGGCTTGATCCATTGTAGCTTCCCGGACTGCGAGCCACGGCTCGAGGTCGAAGTCGATCGCGGTCGAGAGCGGCGCCTCCTCGAACCCCCAGGAGCCGTCGGCGGAGCGAACGCGCGCCACCGCGCTTCCCAGTCCGCGGCGAGCGGGAGCTCCGGCGCGGGGGTCCCGGCGAAGAAGGCGACGTTCCAGAACGCCGTCCTGCCGACGTGCAGCCACGAGCCGCACTCCCGAGTGGATCGCCGAGGAGGTCGGTGCGGACCGACGGCCGCGACGGCGTCCAGCCTGCCTCGACCCGCGCCGTACTGGCTCCGACGGGCACCTCGCCCGTGAAGGCGAGGAACGTCGCCGGCGGGTCGGGATCGAGCGGACGCAGCGGGTCGAGCGGGTCGAACCACGGGCCGTCGAAGCCGAACGCGTCGACGGCGAGCCGCAGCACCTCGCCGGTGAACGGGCAGCGGGACACCCAGATGCGCGGGAGCCGCGTCAGGTACTCCGCCCTGATCCGCCGGAGCGCCCGCTCCTCGCCGGCGGGGAGGCGGCGCGATACGCGGCGACGGCGCCGTCTGCGAGGCGCGATACGTGCGAGGTGGCGCGGTACCGAGGATTACGTAAGAGTTCGGGTGATATGGTCGCACACTGCGCAGCGAGAACCTCGACGTCAGCTCGAGGGGCTCAGCACGGTCAGCCACCCCGGGTACGAAGGCGAAGGCTGAGCCAGCTCGCGTCCGACGTCCAGCCGCCGTCGACGGGCAGCGCGACGCCGTTGACGAAGCCGCTCCGGTCGGGGTCGGCGAGGAAGATGACCGCCTCGGCGACGTCGCTCGGGCGCGGCGAAGCGGGCGAGGGGCACCTGGCCGGTGATGTCGTCGTCGGTGTAGCCGCCGGCGGCCTGGTCCTCGTCGTCCATCTCGGTCTTGATCCAGCCCGGGCAGACGGCGTTTACCCGGACGCCGCGTCCGCCCCACTCGGCGGCGAGGGTCGAGGTGAGGCCGACGAGCCCGTGCTTGGACGCGTTGTATGCGGCCCGGTGCGAGACGCCGCGGAGGCCGGCGATCGAGGCGATGTTGACGATCGAGCCCGAGCGCGCCGCGAGCATGCCCGGCCGAACCGGCGGCAGAGCAGGAACGGGCCGGTGAGGTTGACGTCGAGCACGCGCCGCCAGTCCTCGGCGCCGTCTCCTCGGCGGGGGCGAGGTGCGAGATGCCGGCGTTGTTGACGAGAACGTCGACCCGGCCAAAGGTTCCGAGCGCCGCGGCATCGAGTCGGGCGACGTCGGCCTCCGACGCGACGTCGACCCTCTCCGCGACGACGCGGGCGCCCCGCGACTCGGCCTCGGCGGCCGTGCCGTCGAGCGGCGTGAGATCGGCCAGTGCCAGGTCGTAGCCGGCCTCGGCGAGCCGGCACGCGAGCACGCGCCCCAGGCCGCGGGCGGCTCCGGTCACGACCGCGACGCGCGTCTCCACCGGCGCGTTCTACCACCCGGTAGGTTGTCGCGTTGACGAAGGAGGAGCGATGGCCACGACCGAGAGCACGTTCGATCTCGCGGAGATCGACCGCCTGCTGACGACCACGCGGACGGTCCGCAAGCGGCTCGACCTCGAGCGTCCGGTGGAGCCGCAGCTGATCACCGAGTGCCTGCGCCTGGCGACGCACGCGCCGAGCGCGGCGAACACGCAGCTCTGGCGCTGGGTGGTGCTCACCGACCCCGAGAAGCGCGCGCAGATCGGCGAGATCTACCGCGGGCTCTTCCACGCCCGGGTGAGCAAAGGGGCGCAGGCGCCGCGCCGGCTCCGAGGCCAACCGCGTCTACCTGTCGGCCCGGCACCTCGCCGACAACCTCGGCCGGGTCCCGGTCCACGTCATCCCGTGCTACCTGCAGCGGCCCGACCCGGAGGCGCGCAACATCATGCTCACGTCGCTGTACGGCTCGATCCTGCAGGCGGTGTGGAGCTTCCAGCTCGCGCTGCGCAGCCGCGGGCTCGCCTCGGCGTGGACGACCATGCATCTCGCGGAGGAGGCGAAGGTCGGCGCGCTGCTCGGGATCCCCGAGGACGTGACGCAGGTGGCGCTGATCCCGGTTGCCCACCTGATCGGGCAGGACTTCCGGCCGCCGCCGCGGTTGCCGGTCGAGGAGGTCACCTTCTGGAACGAGTGGGGCGCGACGGCGTAGCTCGGCCGTGCCGGCCGGGCTCAGTGCCATCCGGGGACTGGCGTCTCGACGTCCAGCGGCCGCCGGTACGACATGTCCTTCTTGCTCCAGAAGTCCTCCGGGTCGACCTCCGTGCCGCGGAACGCGCCGAGGAACGACGCATCGCCTTCGACAGAGACGTCGATCACCGTCCGCCGCACGGCGATCCTCCACTCGCGGTCGCGCTTCGTCAACTGGTCGAAGTAGCGGCCGCTGACGAGCGAGGCCCGCTGCTGGTCGGGCGAGAGAAATGCGGCCAGCACGTAGCTCTCGACGTATGCGACGTCGTTCTGGAGGTCCGTCACGTTGAACGTCGTGATGTGGTGCGAGTGCAGCTTGAAGCGGCCGTCATGGGCGCCGTTCGACCACGCGCCGTATTCGGGGCCCGCGATGATCGCGGGGCCGTAGCGGGCGATCCCGTCCTCCCAGTAGCAGCTGTTCATCAGCTCGCTCGTCGTGCCGGTCGACGCCGCGCGCGTGGCGCATCACGACGTCCTGGATCGCGAGCCGGTCCTTCAGGTACTCGACGTCCGAGCTCATGAGCCTCCTTTCAGCGGACGGGCACGCCGCCGCCGTCGATGCCGATGATCTGCCCGGTGATGTACCGCGATGCGTCCGAGAGCAGGAACACGAGCACCGGCGCGATGTCCGCCTCCGGGTCGCCGAGTCGCCCGAGCGGCGAGTGCGCGACGCTCGCCTCGAACGCGTTCCGGATCTCGTCCGGCAGCGAGTCACGGAAGCCGGCCAGCATCGGCGTCAGCGCGAACGGGGTGATCGCGTTCACGATGATTCCGTGCGGGCCCCACTCGGCCGCCAGCGACCGCGACCACGCGATCACCCCGGCCTTCGAGGCGACATAGTGGCCGTGGGTCGGAAACATGATCAGGCCGGCTGACGAGGCGAAGTTGACGATGCGGCCGCCACCGTCCTTCAGGTACGGAAACGCGGCCTGGTTGGCGAGGAACGTGCCCTTGAGGTTGATGTCGATCAGGCGGTCCCACTCGTCCTCGGTCATCGACTCGGCCGGAGCCGTGCCATCGACGCCCGCGCTGTGCACGAGCGCGTCGAGCCCGCCGAGGTCGGCGGCCGCCGCGGCGAACGCCGTCTGCACCTCGTCGCGGTTGCGGACGTCGCAGCGGTGGTAGTAGGCCCGTCCGGGCCCCTCCTCGTTCGCGGCCGCGATGACGCCGGCGCCGCGCTCGTCCTGGACGTCGAGCGCCGCCACGTGCGCGCCCTCACGGACGAACACTCGCAGCGCCGACTCGCCCATCCCGGACGCGCCACCGGTGACGATGACGCGCTTACCCTCGAGCTGCAAGGCCCGCGGCCTCCGCGACCGGCATCGGGTCGTGCCAGAACATTCGGATGCTGGCGATGCGGCCGGTCATATGGCCGAGCCTATACCAATCGACCGTTCGATTCGATGCGCGCCGAAGGCGGCGGCGACCTTTCCGTGCAGGTCGATCACGCCGTCGGAAGCGGCCGCCCGTGTGCCGAACGCGAGACCGCCTCCCACTCCCGCCAGCTGGCAAGCCGCGCCTCGTACTCGTGCGCCACGGTCTGGAGGGTGCCGTCGCCGAGCAGGAGCCGCAGCGGCGGGCCGTCTGCATCGACGATCTTCAGGATCACCGCCGGGGTCGCGCGCGGGTCGCCCTCGCGGCTCGCGACGAGCGTGCGGCGCTCGGCCCGCACCTCGAGCAGCCAGTCATAGTCGGGATGCGGCGTGGAGCGGCGCGAGCTGCCCTCGGCGTCCGTGCTGTAGCCGGTGGGCTCGACAATCGTGACCTTGATCCCCCACCGCGCGACCTCGGCCGCAAGCGACGTGCTCATGCCCTCGAGCGCCCACTTGCTGGCGTGGTACACGCCGAGCGACGAGCCGGCGACGAGCCCGCCGACGGACGAGACCTGCAGGATGTGGCCGCCGCCCTGGGCCCGGAGAAACGGCAGCGCCGCCTGGGTGATCCAGAGCGCGCCGAAGAAGTTCGTGTCCATGATCGCCCGCGCCTCTTCCTCGGTGACCTCCTCGACCGCGCCGTAATGGCCGTAGCCGGCGGCGTTGACGACGACGTCGAGCTGTCCGAGGTGCCTGTGCGCGGCCGCAACCGCGGCGAAGTCGAACTCGCGGTCCCGCACGTCGAGCTCGATCGGCAGCACCGCGTTGCCGTACGCGTGGCTGATCTCCTGGAGCAGCTCGGCGCGCCGCGCGGCCACGGCAACCCGGTCTCCGCGCTCCAGCGCCGCGACGGCCCACTCGCGGCCGAGCCCGCTCGATGCGCCGGTGATGAACCACGTCTTCGCCAACCAGGACTAGCCTAATCGAACGGTTGGTGGGAGAATGGCGCCATCGCCGCCGCGCCGACCTCAGTTGCCGACTTCAATCCGCTGTCGCACGAGTACCTCGTCGACCCGCAGGCAGCCGTCCAGCATCTGTTCGAGACCTCGCCGGTCTTCTTTTACGAGCCGCTGAACGCGTACGTCGTGCTGCGCTACGACGACGTGAGGCGCATCCTCGACGACTCCGAGACGTACTCCTCCCATGCCTACAAGGGCACACCGGTGCGCGACGACCTGCGCGAACGGATCCCCGAGCACTGGGAGCGAGTCGGCCAGGTGATCCAGGGCGGCCAGACGATCAACATGGACCCGCCCGCCCACACGACCCAGCGCCGGGCGCTGCAGCGGTCGTTCACGAACAAGACGGTCGAGGACGCGAAGCCGAACATCGAGGCGATCGCGAACGAACTGATCGACGGCTTCGCCGGCCGGGGGAGCTGCGACCTGCTGCAGGACTTCGCGTCGCAGCTGACGGTGCGCGTCGTCGCGACCATGCTCGCGCTTCCGCAGGAGCTGCAGCCCGGCTTCCTGGCCTGGATCGGCGACGTCTTCGCCGTGCTCTCGCCGATCGACCTCAAGCCGGAGGACGTCAGAATCCCGGACGACCAGCTGACCGGCACCTACGAGCGGCTGTACTCGGCCTACGAGATCTACACGCGCTTCGTCGAGGAGCGGCGGGCGAACCCGGGCGACGACCTGGCCTCCGCCATGCTCGCGCTCACCGAGGAGGACGGCAGCCCCACCCTCTCGGGCGACCAGGTGCTCGCGCACATGATCGGCATCACCGCCGCCGGGACGGATACGACGGCGAACCTGATCGTGAACATGGTGCGCTTCTTCACCGAGAGCCCTGACCAGCTGCAGCTCGTGCTCGACGACCCGTCACTGTGGGACAACGCGATCTTCGAGGGGCTCCGCCGCTCGGCGATCGCGACCCAGCTCTTCCGGATCAGCACGGTCGAGTCGGAGCTCGCGGGCGTGACGATCCCGGCGCGCAGCAACGTCGTCATCAGCCTCGCGTCGGCGAACGGCGACCCGGCGAAGTTCCCGGAGCCGCTCCGCTTCGACGTCCGGCGCGAGAACGCGGCGGAGCATCTCGCACTCGGCCACGGCCGCCACTACTGCCTCGGCGCCCGTCTGGCGCCGCCGGAGGCGCGGATCGCACTCGAGGCGCTCTACCGCCGGCTGCCCGGCCTCAAGGCCGACCTCGACCAGGAGATGCAGTTCCTGCCGTCGCCGGTCACGCGCGTGCTTCTGTCGCAGAACGCGACCTGGGCGGCCTAGCCACTCGAACGAAGTACGGCGCTACTCGGGGGCGGCCTCCGGCGTGACGGTGCGCTTGGCGAAGCGCCACGCCCCGTCTTCCTTGACGAGCTCGTCCACGTAGCTCATGCCCGCCATCACCTGGCCGCCCATCGTCACGGCGCGTAGGCGCGGCCGCTCGCGCCGGCGTCGCTGCCGGTGACGGTAATCGACGTGAAGTGGTGCCGCATCCCCCCTGAGGCGTCGCATGGTGGCCGGTCGCGAACTCGGCGAGCTGCTGGCGGCCGTTGAAGTCGAACTGGTCGCCGACGGTCATCCGGCCGTGCTCCGTGAAGCAGGCCGCCCAGCCCGCGGCGTCGCCGTCGTCGATGGCGATCGCATAACGTCCATACAGATCCTGGATCAGGATTCGCTCGGTGGCGGGCAGACTGCTTGAAATGGCGGTCATCGACCTCCTCCTTCTTTGAGGTTGGCTTTGGGCACGGCAAGGACGAGCCGGCGGTTGCGGGGCGCCCGGACGGAATCGCGAGCGCGAGCAGCCCGGCCGCCAGGGCAACGGCCGCGGCGACGAGGTAGCCAGCGGTGAAGCCCGAGTCGGTCGGTGACCCGGACGGCGCGAGGTGCCCGGCGAGTACGGCGGTCGCCACCGCGGCGCCGATCGACGACCCGACGAGGCGCACGACAACGTTCTGGCCCGTCGCCTGCCCGGTCTCCTCCGGCTCGACGCTCTCCACGATCGCGTTCGGCATCGCCGCGAACGACAGGTTGTTCCCGCTCGACGTGACGACGAGGAAGAGCACGATGATCAGCGCAGTCTGGTGGTTGAACGCGAGCAGCGTGAGCCGACGCACGACACCGCTGCGCCGATCGCGAGCGACACGCGGTTCCCGGAGCGGCGCCGATCTTCGCCGAGAGCGGCCCCCAGATGAGCGCAGCCAGCGTGGCCGGCAGCATCAGAAGCCCGGCCTGCGCCGCGTTGAGACCGAAGCCGTAGCCGGTCGACTCGGCGCCTCGAGGAGCTGGGCGTGAGGATGAAGGCGCCGATCATCCCCACCCGATCAGGAGCGTCGTCGCGTTGACCATCGCGACCTTCGGCCGGGAGAGCAGCTCAATGCGGCCATCGGCATCGGCAGCGCCGCTCGACCTGCGTCCAGAGCACCAGCACACGGCACCGGCGGCGAGGAGGCCGATCGTCTGCGGCGCCAGCCAGCCCCACGTGTTCCCCTCGGAGACGGCGACAAGCGGCAGAGCCAGCCCGATCGCGAGGAGCGGCACGCCGCGGACGTCGACCTGCCTCCCTGGCCGCGGGACCCGGGGACGAACTTCCAGGCGACGACCGACGAGATTGCGGCCAGCGCAGCCACCAGCCAGAACACGGACTCGAAGCCGACGTGGTCGGTCAGCAGCCCGCCGATCACGAGGCCGAGCGCAGCGCCGGCCCCGGTCAGCGACGAGATCAGGCCGATCCGCGTTCCTGTGCGGCGCGCCGGGCTCAGCTGACGGATGATGGCGAAGCAGACGGGCAACAGCCCGCCCGCCCCGCCTGGATGATCCGCCCGCAGATCAGGCCGGCGAGCGTCCCGGTCGCTGCCGCGACGACGCCGCCGACGATCAGCATCCAGAGGACGACCTGGGCATGATCCAGGGTAACGTCGACGTCGCTCAGCCGGCCGACGACCGGTGTGCAGACTGCGGCCGAGAGCAGGTACGCCGTGATCGACCAGGTCGCGGCGTCGATCGAGACATGGAGCTGGTCGGCGATCGCCGGCAGGGCCGGGTAGAGCGCCGTCTGGCCGAGCGAGAACGCCATCACCGCCACGAGCAGGCACTGTCATCCAGCCCGCGGCTTTGGATTCGACGGTGATGGCGCTCACGCGCTTCGTCAGACCGCTGCCGGAACGGGTGCGTTCATGAACTCGAGCAGCGTGGGGGCGAGCTTCGGCCAGTTCGCGAACAGGTCGTCGACGCCGGTCTTGCCGTAGTCTCCTCGGAGCGCTCGTTCCACTCGTTCTCGCCGAACGGCGGCTCGACGAGCTTCGCGTTCGGGATCAGCTCCGCGACCCACTCGCTCGTGCGGCGCGTGTGGGCCTGGTCGGTCGAGCTGCTTCGGAAGACGAGCGTGGGCACTTGGACACTCGCGGACATCGCCGGGGCGCATGCCCGGCACAGGCGCAGTCGTCCGGCGGGTAGAAGTTGCGGGCCGACGTCTCGATCCGCTGGGCGAACTCTTCCGGGTCGAGCGCCAGCATCTTCTCGCGGTTGGACGGGGTTCTTGGTCAGCGTCTCCTGCCACATCGGCAGCTCGACGACGGCCTCCATCCCGCCCTTCTTCGCGGCCATGAAGCTGCCCGCGCAGTAAGACGTCGCGAGGAGGACGAGGCCGAAGGGCGTTGCAGCTGATCCACGAGATCGCGAGCTTCTGCGGAGATCTCCTGGTGGCGGGCGACCGTGAGCAGCGAGACGCGTGAGCCGGCGGAACCGCCGATGATCGTCGTCTTGCCGAGGCCGAGCTCCTCGATCAGGGCGGCGAGCGTGTCGGCGTGCATGGTGGACTCGAAGTCGGTGTCGAGGCGGATGTACGACCGCCCGGTGTTGGGCCTGTCCCAGATCAGCACCGGCTTAAAATCACGGCGAGCGACTGTGCCAGCTCGCGTGTCCTCGCCGTGTCCATGTCGAAACGGCCGCCCCGGGCCAGGGCCACCGGCTCCCCCTCGCCGGCGCAGTTCGTAGGCGATGTTGAAAACGTCGATGTTTGCAGTATGCATTTGCTCCTCCCTCTCTCGGGTCGTCCTGCGACGAAAGCTATTGTGTAATGGGCAGGAAAACCACTAACCTTTTTCGTGTCAAGGACTAACCCCAAGAAGGAGGGCCCGTGAGCGAAAAGAAGCGGTCCACAAACACCGCCGCTCGGGTCAGGGGGCGCCGAACGCGTACTGCCAGAACTCACGCATGAGCGGCGTCGGCGTCGGGCCCGCCATCTGCACCTGCGTGAGGAGGATCCCGACGGTGCCGGTCGAGGGCGCGACGTGCGCCGTCGTGCCGGTGCCGCCGACCCAGCCGTAGCGGCCGTCGGCCGCGACGGCGCCGCCGAAGCCCCAGCCGGCTCCCTCGAGGAACAACCTTGATGCATCGCGCTGCTGCTGAGTCAGGTGGTCTGTCGTCATCAACCGCACCGACTCCGGCGACAGGAGCCCGCCGCCGTCTGCGAGCAGCATCCGCCCGAAGCGGTGCCAGTCGGCGAGCGTCGAGACGAGGCCGCCGGCACCAGACGGGAAGATGGGCGGCTCCATCCAGAGGGCGTCGTTGATCGGCGCAAGGTCGGGGCCGTGGTAGGGCGGCAGCCGGTCGAGCTTCTCCGTCGGGACGTGGAAGCCAGTGTTGGACATGCCGAGGGGCTCGAAGATGCGCTCGGCCAGGAACTCCGGCAGCGGCCGTCCTGAGATGCGTGCGATCAGGACGCCCTGGATGTCGGAGCAGGTGTTGTAGAGCCACGCCTCGCCCGGCTGGCAAAGCATCGGCACCCGGGCGAGCGTCGCGAGCCACTCGTCCGGCGTCTCGCGCGGCCCGAACACCGGCAGCTTCTGGAAGAGCTCGACGACGGCCGGGAGCGAGAAGTCCGAGGGGAACCCCCAGCCGGCGCGGAAGGTGAGGACGTCCTCGACCGTGACTGGACGCGCAGCTGGCACGACGTCATCGAGCGCGCTCTCGGGCGTACGTACGACCTTCGGCGACGCCAGTTCCGGCAGCCAGCGCGCGATCGCCTCGTCGAGCTCGACAAGCCCTTCGTCGACGAGGAGCATGATCGCGGCCGCGGTGATCGGCTTCGTGATCGACGCGATCCGTACGATCGAGTCGGGCTCGATCTCCCCGGCGCTGCAGATCTCGACGTTGTCGCCACGCGCGACCAGCGCCGCGGCGCCCGGCACGTCCTCTCGGCGACGGCGGTCCGAAAAGGTCCTGAAGAGCGGTCATCGGGGATAGAGACGCCACGGGCGCGCGAAACGCATCGATCAGGTGCGGACGAGGGTCACCGCGCGCCGAGCCCGAGCGCGATCAGGATGATCGCGCCGTTCGCGGCATCGATCCAGAACGTCGAGGTGTTCCGCAGCACGAGCACGTTGTTCACGAGCGCGAGCAGCACCACGCCGGTGAACGCGCCGAGCATCCGCCCGCGGCCGCCCTCGAGCGCGATGCCGCCGATCACCGCCGCGGCGAAGACGGTGAAGATGAGGTTGTTCCCCTGGTTCGCGGTCACCGCGACGACCTGGCCGGCGATCATCAGCCCTGCGAGCGCGGAGAGCGGCCCGGCGATCGTGAAGACGCCGATGCGGATACGGTCGACCTTGATGCCCGCCGCGCGCGCCGCCTCGAGGTTGCCGCCGATCGCGTAGATCGCGCGACCGGTGCGGTGGTAGCGCAGGAAGAGCCCGGCGCGAAGAACACCGCTGCCATGACCCAGGCCGACGCAGGGAAGCCGTGCCAGTAGGCCGAGCCGAGGTAGATGAACGACGGCGGCATCTCGTAGATCGTCCGCCCGCTGACGATGCCCTGGTGCAGCCCGGCGAGCAGGATCAGCATCGCGAGCGTGAAGATGAAGGCGTTGAACTTGAGCTTCACGATCATGAAGCCGTTGAAGAGGCCGACGGCGGCGCCGATCGCGACCACCACGAGGATCCCGAACGCCGGGTTCCAGTCCGTGCCGAGCCCCTGCCCGTCCTTGGGGACGATCAGCCACGCGCCGATCATCGGCGCGAGCCCGTAGATCGACTGCAGCGACAGGTCGAAGCTCCCGGTCAGCAGGATCAGCCCCTCGGCAACGACGACCAGCCCCAGCGCCGCCGAGAACTGCGCCGTGTTCGAGAAGTTCGCGGTCGTGAAGAACGCGGGGCTCGTGAAGATCCCGGCGACGAGCAGCACCGCGATCGCCGGGACGAGGGCGAGCTCGCGGACAGAGCCGAGCAGGACGCGCCGGGCGGGACGCCGCACCACGTCCACCTCCGGGCGCTCGATCGCCGCGTCGCTCACGCGGCGGACTCCAGTCCCTCGGCCGCCGCGATCAGCTCGTGGCGGTCCCACGGCGGCTCGCTGAGCTCCTTCACGATCGCGCCGCGGTGCACGACGAGGACGCGGGTGCAGATCCGCAGCTCCTCGAGGTCGTCGGAGACGAGCAGCACCGCGGTGCCCTGCTCCCGCGCGGCGTCGAGGACGCCGAGCAGCACCTCCTTCGAGGCGACGTCGACGCCGACCGTCGGGCTGACGACGACGAGCAGGCTCGGGTCGGACGCGAGCGCGCGCCCGACCGCGACCTTCTGCTGGTTGCCCCCGCTGAGCTCCGCGACCGGCTGGTCGGGCCCACTGGCGACGATCTGCAGCCGCCGGGTGAGCGTCTCGGCCGCTCGCGCCGGCGCGCGCTCGAGACGAGGCCGAACCGCGTCAGCCGGTCGAGCACGGGCAGCGTCAGGTTCTCGGCGACGCCGAGCGTCGGCACGAAGCCGCGCGCGTGCCGGTCCTCGGGCACATAGCCGACTCCACGCTGGAGGGCGGCGCCCGCCTTCCCCCTTTGAGCAGCACGCCGTCGAGCTCGATCGTCCCGGAGGCCGGCTTCACGAGCCCGGCAACCGCATCGGCGATCGCCGCGGTTCCGGAGCCGCGCAGGCCGAACAGGCCGAGGCACTCGCCGGCGTCCACGCCCAGGCTCACGTCCGCGACCGAGCCGAGCGGCGTCTGAACCGAGAGCCCGCGACGGCGAGCCGGCGGTCGTGCCCTCGGCCGCGCGAGCGCGCTCTGCTCGCGGCTCGCGCGCGCCAGCTCCGCGCCGACCATGGCCGCGACGAGCCGCTCGTGGTCGAGCTCCGCGACGGGCGCGGTGAGGATGTGCCTCCCGTCGCGGAGCACGGTCGTGCGTGTCGCAGATCTCGTAGATCTCCTCGAGGTGGTGCGAGATGTAGAGGATCGCGACCCCGCTCGCCTTGACGCGCCGCACGCGCTCGAACAGCCGCTCGATCGCGCGTGCGACTCGAGCGACGCGGTCGGCTCGTCGAGGATCAGGAAACGTGCGCCGATCGCGAGGGCGCGCGCGATCTCGACGATCTGCTTCTGCTCGACCGAGAGCTCGCGACGCCGGCTGCGTCGACGTCGAGGTCGAAGCCCCACTCGAGCAGCAGCGCGCCGCGCCTGCCGGCGCAGTTCACGCCAGCGGACGAGCGACCGCGTCGCTGCGGTTGAGGAAGATGTTCTCGCGCGACGCTCAGCGAGGGGATGACCATCGAACGCTGGTAGACGCACGCGACCCGCGCCTGCCAGGCCGCGCGGTCGCCGAGGCCGGGCGCGGGCTCGCCGTAGAGCCGAACCGAGCCGCGGTCGGGCTTCGAGCAGCCCGGTCAGGATCCCGACGAGCGTGGACTTGCCGGCCCCGTTGCGCCCGACGAGCGCGTGGCACTCGCCGGGCAGCACGGAGACGGAGACGTCCTGGAGCGCCTTCGTCTTCCCGAAGGACTTCGAGATCGCCTCCGCCTCCGCGGCGGGCGGCCGCGTCGCAGCCGCCCGCTCTCCGTTCGAGCGCTCACTTGCTTGTAGTTGCCCCAAAGGTTCGGGATCGTTGACGTTGGCCTTGCGTCACGACGGGCGCGACGATCGCGTCCTCGAGGTTGCCGAGCAGGTTCACGATCTTGCTGCCGTGATCCGTCGTCATGCCGACGCTTGTACTTCGCGCCGTTCGACCGCCTGCTTCGCGTAGTAGACGGCGAAGCTGCGCGTAGAGGTTGGCCGGCTGCGAGATCGTGGCGTCCTCCTCGCCGGCGCGGATCCAGCCGTGCTCCTGCGGCGTCCCGTCGTCGCTGAAGAGGACGATGTGGCCCGGCGTGCCGACCTTGCGTGAACTTCCCGGCCGCCTTCTCGGCCGCGATGATCCCCGGCACCGGCCCGCTCCAGTGGACGTAGATCGCCTTCAGGTCCGAGTAGGCGCTGAGTGCGGTCTTGGCGTCGTTCACCGCGGTCGGAGTGTCCCACTTCGTGGCGTACTCGACCACCTTCAGCTTCGGGTAGTTGGCCTTCATGCAGTTGAGGAACCCGTTCTTGCGGTCGAGGCCGTTGATCGAGGCGAGGTCGCCCTCGAGCATCGCGACGTGCCCGGAGCCGCTCACGTGCGAGCCGATGTACTTGCAGGCGTTCTGGCCGTACAGGACGTTGTCGGCCCGGACGATCATGTAGACGTTGCCCTTCGTCGGCGCGACGTCCACGCTCACGACCGGGATGTGCTTGCTGGCGGCGTACGCGAGCGTCGGCGCGATCGCCGCGCTGTCCACCGGGTTGATCACCAGCGCGCTCACGCCCTGGTCGATCAGCGTCCGGATCTGCGTCGCCTGCTTCGCGGCGTCGCCGTCGGACGAGATCGGGCCGACGAGCTGTCACGCCGTACTTCGTCGCCGCGGCCTTCTCGAAGGCGACGTACGAGCTCCAGAAGTCCGTGCTGTAGCCGGCGAGCGAGACGCCGATCGTGATGGTCGCCCCCTTCGTGGCGTGCCCCTGGCCGGCCGCGAGCGCGGTCGCCGTCAGCACACCGGCGAGCCCGATGAGCGCGAGCACGCCGAACAAGCGATTCTTCACGTCCTCCTCCTTGTCGATCGAGAAAGTTCTCACGCTGGGACCTTCTGCTCCTGCTGCCACCAACCGGGCCCGTCCGGAAACGCGAACTCGGAGAGGGACTCGGGGCGGATCTCGATGCTGTAGCCCGGCGTCGTCGGCGCCAGATAGCGGCCGCCGACAACGCGGACCGGGTCGACGAAGTGCTCGTGCAGGTGATCGACGAACTCGCAGACGCGGTCGTCGAGCGACGCTCCGACGGCGACGAAGTCGAACATCGACACGTGCTGCGCGTACTCGCAGAGCCCGACGCCGCCGGCGTGCGGGCAGACGGGAACGCCGAACTTCGCCGCGAGCAGGACGACGGCGAGCACCTCGTTCACGCCGCCGAGCCGGCAGCAGTCGAGCTGGCACGGCGTCGATCGCGCCCGAGCTGCAGCAGCTGCTTGAAGACCACGCGGTTCTGCACGTGCTCGCCGGTCGCGACGCGCACCGGCGCCACGGCGTCGCGGATGCGCTGGTGGCCGAGCACGTCGTCGGGGCTCGTCGGCTCCTCGATCCAGAACGGGTCGACCTCCGCGAGGCGCCCGATCGCGTCGATCGCCTGGTCGACGCCCCACGCCTGGTTGGCGTCGAGCGATAGCCGGTGTTCGGACCGATCGCCTCGCGGACGAGGCGCGCGCGCCGCAGGTCGCTCTCGAGGTCGCCGCCGACCTTCAGCTTCAGGTGCGTGAACCCGGCCGCGAGTGCCTCCCTCGCCCGTTCGGGCAGCGTCTCCTCCGGGTAGCCGATCCATCCCGCCGAGGTCGTGTACGCGGGGAAGCCCTCGCGCGAGCAGCAGCCCCTCGCGCTCCGCCTTGGTCGGCTCGTTGCGGCGGAGGATCGCGAGCGCCTCGTCAGGCGTGAGCGCGTCGTCGATGTAGCGGAAGTCGACGCACGAGACGATCTGCTCGGGCGTCAGGTCGACGAGAAGCTTCCAGAGCGGCTTGCCCTCGAGCTTCGCGTAGAGATCCCAGACGGCGTTGACGATCGCCGCCGTCGCGAGGTGGATGACGCCCTTCTCGGGCCCCAGCCAGCGGAGCTGCGAGTCGGTGACGAGGCGCCGCCAGAACCCTCCGAGGTCTGCGACGAGCTCGTGGACCGTGGCGCCGACCACGTGCGGGGCGAGTGCGTCGATCGCCGCAACGCACACCTCGGTGCCGCGGCCGATCGTGAACGTGAGCCCGTGCCCCTCCAGGCCCGTCGGATCGTCGGTCTCGAGCGCGACGTAGGCCGCGGAGTAGTCCGGGTCCGGGTTCATCGCGTCCGATCCGGCGCCGCTGCGCGAGGTCGGAAAGCGGACGTCGTAGGTCACCGCATTGACGATCCTCACCGGCATCAGGGGATGTTTCTACAGCAAAGATCGGATGTCTGTCAAGCCTTTCCGCGCATATCCGCCATTCGTCCAGGATATGGTTGGCTTTCACCCGATCTCTGCAAGGAGACATAGGATGGATCAGGAGACGATTGCAGGCGGCCGCCGCGGGCCGCCGGGGTCACCGACGACGCGATCGAGCGGATCCGCGACCTCGTCGCGTCGGGCGAGTGGGGGCCGGGCACGCGTCTCCCCCGCGAGGCCGACCTCGCGAAGCAGCTCGGCCTCTCGCGCAACTCGCTGCGCGAGGCGGTGCGGGCGCTCTCGCTCGCGCGCGTCCTCGAGGTACGCCAGGGCGACGGCACGTACGTCAGCAGCCTCGAGCCGGGCGAGCTGCTCGAGCCGACGTTGTCGGCGACCCACCTCCTGCAGGGCCGCACCGTGCTCGAGCTGTTCGAGGTGCGGCGGATGCTGGAGCCCGAGGCGGCCGCGATGGCCGCGCAGCGCGCGGACGCCGGCGTGATCGCCGCGCTGCGGCACGGGCTCGACCGCAGGTCGCCGCCGGCGACCGCGCGGACGACCTCGTCGAGGCCGACGCCGCCTTTCACGACGTGATCGCGCGCGCGCCCGGCAACGGCGTCCTGCAGGCCCTACTGCGCAGCCTCTCCACGAACACCGTGCGTGCCCGGCTGTGGCACGGGATCGCCGACCGCGGCGCGCTCGACCTGGCCCGCGAGGAGCACGCGCGCATCTACGAGGCGATCGCGGCGGGCGACGCCGATCTGGCCCGGGCCGCGACGCTCCTCCACATCGCGACCAACGAGACCTGGCTGCGCGACCACCTCGACCCCGCCGACGACGTTCCCTAGACGATGGAATCGAGCTCGGGCGGCTCGCCCTCGGCACCGCGCCCATCGGCGGGCTCTACGAGGCCGTCTCGGACGAGGAGGCCGAGGCGGTCGTCGAGCGTGCGTGGGAGCTCGGCATCCGCAGCTTCGACACGGCGCCGTACTACGGCTCCGGCCTGGCGGAGCGGCGGCTCGGCAACGCGCTCCGTGGGCGGCCGCGCGACGAGCTCGTGGTCTCGACCAAGGTCGGCCGCCTCCTCCGTCCGGGCGACTCGGGCTGGCACGGCGCTCCGCCGCTCGAGGCGTACTTCGACTTCTCCTACGACGCGGCCCTGCGCTCGCTGGACGAGAGCCTCGAGCGGCTCGGCCTCGACCGCGTCGACATCGCCCTCGTCCACGACCCCGACGACCACTACGAGGAGGCGCTCGCCGGCGCGTTCCGCGCCCTCGAGCGGCTGCGCGACGAGGGCGTCGTGCGCGCGATCGGCGTGGGGATCAAGCAGACCGAGCTCCTCTGCCGCTTCGCACGGGAGGCCGATCCCGACTGCTTTCTCGTCGCCGGCCGGTATACCGCGCTCGACCGCGGCGCCGCCGATGAGCTGCTGCCGCTCTGCCTCGAGCGCGGGATCACCGTGATCGCGGCCGGGGTCTTCAACAGCGGCGTGCTCGCGGGCGGGGACACGTTCGACTACGAGCGGGCAAGCCCTGACGTGCTCGCGAGCGTCGGGCGGCTGCGGGAGACCTGCGCCCGGCACGGCGTGCCGCTCCCCGCGGCGGCGATCCAGTTCCCGCTGCGCCATCCGGCGGTCGCCTGTGTCCTGGTCGGCTGCCGCAGCGCCCACGAGGTCGAGGAGGACGCGCGGCTGTTCACGCTCGACCTGCCGCCGGCCCTCTGGGACGAAATCGGGTGATCGTCGACGCGCACCAGCACTTCTGGGACCCGGCCCGCGCCGACTATCCCTGGATGACCGACGAGGTCGCGCCGCTCCGGCGCCGCTTCGGGCCGGAGGACCTCGAGCCGCTGCTGCGCGCCCACGGCGTCGACGGCACGATCGTCGTGCAGGCGCGCCACTCCCTCGACGAGACGCGGGAGTTGCTCGCGATCGCGGCGGCGACGCCGTTCGTCCTCGGCGTGGTCGGCTGGGTCGACCTGACCGGCGACGTCGAGCGGCAGCTCGTGGAGCTCGACGGGGCACTCGTCGGCATCAGGCACCAGGTGCACGACGAGCCCGACCCGGCCTGGCTCCTCCGGGACGACGTCCAGCGCGGGCTCGGCGCGGTCGCCGCGGCGGGGCTCGTCTACGATCTGCTCGTGCGCACGCGCGAGCTGCCGGCCGCTGTGGAGACGGCGAGGCGGCAACCCGGGCTGACGTTCGTGCTCGACCACGCGGGCAAGCGCCCCGAAGCAGACGGCGAGTGGGCCGGAGGGCGTGGCGGCGCTGGCCGCGACTGCCGAACGTACGCTGCAAGCTGTCGGGGCTCTTCACCGAGTCCGACCCGGCGGGAACCGTCGAGTACGCGCTCGAGCGCTTCGGCCCCGAGCGCTGCCTCTTCGGGTCGGACTGGCCGGTCTGCCTCCTCGCGGCCGGGTACGGGGAAGCGCTCGAAATCGTCGGTGGCGGACGAACACGTTCTGGGCGGGACGGCGATCAGGACCTACGCCCTGCGATCGCCTCGGTGACCTCCTCGAGCGCGCGCAGGTTGTGGCCGCTGACGAACGCGTCGACAGTACGGCAGCGCGGCCGCCATGCCGCCGACGAGCGGCTCGAAGCCCGGCGCGGCCTTGCGCGGGTTGACCCACACGATGCGGTGCGCCAGCCGCCGCAGGCGCTGCATCTCCCGGCGACCAGCTCGGGGTCGCCGCGCTCCCAGCCGTCGGAGAGGATCACGACGACCGCGCCGCGCGCCATCCCGCGCCGGCCGTAGGCGTCGTTGAAGCGGCGGAGCGCGTCGCCGATCCGCGTGCCGCCCGACCAGTCCTGCGCCGCCGCGGCCGCGCGCTCGAGCGCGAGGTCGGGGCGGCGGGCGCGCAGCGCGCGGGTGAGCCGCGTCAGCCGGGTCGCGAAGACGAACGCCTCGGCCGTCGTGCCGCCGACGCACGCGTGCAGGAACTGCAGGAACGCCCGCGTGTAGGGCTCCATCGAGCCCGAGACGTCGCACAGCACCACGAGCCGCCGTGGCCGCTCGACGCCGGCGGCGCATGACCCGGCGCGACGGGTCGCCGCCGGTCCGGCGGCTGGCGCGCAGCGTCGCGCGCACGTCGAGCCGTCGCCGGGCGGATCGCGGCGCGCGGCGGCGCGTCAGCCGCAGCGGCGGCGCCAGTGCGAGCTCGCGCATCAGCGCGCGCAGGGCGAGCAGCTCGTCCGGCGTCGAGCTCGGCGAAGTCGCGGTCGGCGAGGCGCTCGTCGGCGCTGGCCGCCGCGAGCGGCACCTCGCGCTCCTCGTCCGCGTCTTCGCTCGGGCGGCGTGAGCGAGACGCGACGGCGAGGCCCCGCCCGCGCGCTGGTCGGGCGCCGGCTCGGGCCTCGGCCGGCGCCGCTCCTCGCGCCCTCGAGCTGCGGCGCGTTGGGGTCGCCGCGGGCGTCGGCGGGATCGGCCAGGCCGTCGAAGACGAGCCGCGAAGACGCGCGTCGAACTCGCTCCTCCTGGTCGCGCGACGACACGAACACGGTGCGGGCCGTCGAGTAGAGCGCGGTCGCGCGTCGCGGCGGCGCGAGCTGCAGCGCGCGCGCGAAGCGCACCGAGCGGTCGGGCGTGGTCGGGAGGCCGGCGTCGTGCAGCGCGCGGCCGAAGGCGCGCAGCGGGCTCGACGACGCCGCAGCGTCACCGCCAGACGCTCGAGCCCCCGCGCGCGGACGAGCTCCTGGTCCTCGCGGTACTTGAGCACCGCGCCGAGCGTGCGCTCGGCCGCGGCCGCGTCGAGGCGCTCGACCCCGAGCAGCCGCAGCGCGGCGACCCAGTCGATCGCCTCGGCGATGCCCGGCGGCTTCTGCACGTCGGTCGCCCGCAGCCGCCGCACCGCGGCCGCGACGTCGACCGCCAGCTCGTGCGCCGCGTCGGGCACGCGCCGGCGGACGATCTCGACCTCGCGCTCGGCGTCCGGGTAGTCGATCCAGTGGTACAGGCAGCGCCGCTTGAGCGCGTCGTGCAGGTCGCGCGTGCGGTTGGAGGTCAGCACCACGATCGGCGGGTGCGCCGCGCGGATCGTGCCGAGCTCGGGGATCGTGACGCTCGCCTCGGCCAGCAGCTCGAGCAGGAACGCCTCGAAGTCGTCGTCGGCGCGGTCGAGCTCGTCGATCAGCAGCACGGCCGGCAGCGGGCCCGGGTGCTCGATCGCCTCGCAGCAGCGGCCGCCGCGACGAGGTACTCGTCGGCGAAGAGGCTCGTCCTCGGCGAGCGAGGCCGCCGGCCGCCTCGGCGATCCGGATCGCGCAGCAGCTGGCGCGGGTAGTTCCACTCGTAGAGCGCCTCGGCCGCGTCGATGCCCTCGTAGCACTGCAGCCGGATCAGCGGCGTGTCCGAGCGACGGCGGCCAGCGCCTTGGCGGCCTCGGTCTTGCCGACGCCGGCCTCGCCCTCGAGCAGCAGCGGCTGGGGCAGGCGCAGCGCGAAGAACAGCGCGGTGGCCAGGCCCTCGTCGGCGAGGTAGTCCACGCTCGGCCAGCCGGCGCGCGAGCGTCGCGACGTCCGGGACGGCGGCCCGCACCGCCTCGCGGCGCGCCGCGCGCGTCGGCGCCGACCGCGTCATGCCTCCGCGAGCACCGCCGTCGTAGTCGTCCCAGGTGTCGACGTCGCGCGGCACCGGGCCCGGCGACCGGCACCTCGACGACGTCGTCCGCCGCTGGTCGAGCAGCTTCCAGACGCGCCTTGTCGCCGTGCAGCGCGCGCAGCTCGCCGAAGCGCCGCGCGCGAACGCGAACGGGTGCCCGCGCCCGTCGTCGTAGCGGCACACCGCGAGCGGCGCGTCGCCGCGGCCGGCGAGCAGCGCCGCGCACCGTCTCCGGCCGTCACGCCCGGCTGGTCGCCGAGCAGCAGCACGAGCACGTCCGAGCGCGGGTCGACCGCGCCGCAGCGCCGCGGCGATCGACGACGAGCAGCCCGCTGCCGAAGCCCGCGGTTGACGACGACCTCCACACCGCGCAGGTCGACGCTGCTCGCGGACGCCGTCCGCGCCGCCGCCGAGCGCGCACGAGGAGCTGGTCGAACGCGCAGGCGCGGGCGGTGCCGAGCACGTGGTCGAGCAGCGTCGCGCCGCCGTAGGGCAGCAGCTGCTTGGGCTGCCCGAGCCGCCGCGACCCGCCCGCGGCGAGCACGAGGCCGGTGACCAGCGTCCGCTCCGAGTAGCCGCGCGGCAGCCGTCGCAGCAGAAGTACACGGTCTCGCCGGCGACGACGAGCTGCGGCGTCGCGTCCGAGGCCGCGACCTCCATGCCGCAGACCGGGTCGATCGCGGTCGCCGCCGCCTCGGCCGCAGCGCCGGCTGCGCGCGCGCTCGGCCACGAGCTCGGCGAGGATCGACGAGCGCGATCTCCGCCGGCGTGCGCGCGCCGATGTCGAGCCCGGCCGGCGTGTGCAGGCGCGCGCCGCAGCTCGTCGCGGCACGTCGAGCGCGTCGCGGACCGCCGCGCCGCGCGTCGGCTGGCGACGAGCGCCGACGTAGGGCGACGCCGCCGCTCCAGCGCGGCGGCGAGCGCCGCGCTCCTCGTCGCGCCCGTGCGAGGCGACGACGACGCGCGGCGTCGTCGCTCGGGTCGAGCTCCGCGGGTCGCCGCGCACGACCTCGTAGCCGGCGGCGCGGCCGAGCTCGGCGAGCGCCCGCGCGACGGGCGCGTCGCCGACGACGACCAGGCGCGGCGCGGGCAGCTGCGGCTCGAGGAAGATCTCGAGCGCCCGCCGCTCAGGCACGGGTTGTGCGCGACGACCGCGCCCTCGCTCGTCGCTCGTCGTCGCCGGCGCCCGGGCACGAGCCGCAGCAGCAGCGGCTCGCCGGTCTCGAGCACGCGCAGGCGCGTGCAGGCGCACGATGTCCTCCGCGCAGGCGCCGCCGACGAAGCCCTCGATCGTGCCGTCGGCGAGCACGAGCGCGGTGTCGCCCGGCGCGCACGCTGGTCGGGCGCTGCGCGCGCACGACCGTCGCGTGCACGAAGGCGCACGCGCGCGGCGGCGAGCTCGTCCGCCCGCCTGGCGAGGCTGCCGCGATCATTGCGGCGGCGCCGCCCTTCCCTGCATCGCCTCCCACACCCGCGCACGGGCGTGCACGGCATGTCGATGTGGTCGACGCCGTAGCGGCTTGCAGCGCGTCGATGATCGCGTTGACGATCGCCGGCGGCGAGCCGACGGTCGCCGACTCGCCGATCGCCCTTCGCGCCGATCGGGTGGTGCGGCGACGGGCGTGACCGTGAAGCCGGTCTCCCAGTCGGGCACCTCGAGCGCGGTCGGGATCAGGTAGTCCATGAACGAGCCGCCGAGGCAGTTGCCCTCCTCGTCGAACGCGATG
Source organism: uncultured Actinomycetes bacterium (assembly GCA_963792135.1). GTDB lineage: Bacteria > Actinomycetota > Thermoleophilia > Gaiellales > Gaiellaceae > PALSA-600. The sequence goes on from CAWBVD010000016.1 coordinate 79,938, forward strand.
AGCTCCATCAGCGCCATGCCGACGCCCTCGGTCAGCCCGCCGTGGACCTGGCCCTCGATGATCATCGGGTTGATGCGCGTGCCGCAGTCGTCGACGGCGATGAAGCGCCGCACCTTGACCTCGCCGGTGCCCGGGTCGACGTCGACGACGCAGATGTAGGCGCCGAACGGGAACGTCAGGTTCGGCGGGTTGTAGACGCAGTCTCGGCGTCGAGCCCGCCCTCGACGCCCTCGGGCAGCTCGACCGTGCCGTGGGCGGCCATGCGCGATCTCCTGGATCGTCTTGCCCTGCGTCGGGTCGCCCTTGACGAACCAGCGGCCCTTCTCCCACTCGAGGTCGTCGGGGACGACCTCGAGCATCGCCGGCGGCGATCGAGCCGCGCCTGCTCGCGCACCTTGCGCGCGACGAGCGCGGTCGCCGCGCCGCTGCACCGGCGTCGAGCGCGACTGCCGTAGGTGCCGAGGCCGAACGGCGTGCGGTCGGTGTCGCCGTGGACGACCTCGATGTCCTCGGGCGGGATGCCGAGCTCCTCGGCGACGATCTGGGCGAACGTCGTCTCGTGGCCCTGGCCCTGGGTCTGCACGCTGATGCCGAGCACGCGCCTTGCCGGTCGGGTGCACGCGCAGGTCGGCGCCGTCGGCCATGCCAGGCCGAGGATGTCCATGTGCTTGCGCGGGCCGGCGCCGACGGTCTCGGTGAAGAACGAGACGCCGATGCCCATGAGCTCGCCGCGCGCGCGCTTCTCGGCCTGCTCGCGGCGCAGCTCGTCGTAGCCGGCGATGTCCAGCGCCTTGCGCATCGCGACCTCGTAGTCGCCGGAGTCGTACGTCCCAGCCGGTCTTGGACTGGTACGGGAACTGCTCGGGGCGGATGAGGTTCTTCAGCCGCAGCTCGGCCGGGTCGATGCCGAGCTCGGCGGCGAGCACGTCGACCATGCGCTCGACCAGGTAGACGGCCTCGGTGACGCGGAACGAGCAGGCGTACGCCACGCCGCCGGGCGCCTTGTTCGTGTAGACGCCGGTGACCTTGCAGTGCGCGGCCTCGAGGTCGTAGGAGCCGGTGAAGATGTGGAAGAACCCGGCCGGGTACTTCGTCGGCTGCGCGGTGGCGTTGAACGCGCCGTGGTCGGCGATCACGTCGACGCGGACGCCGGGATCCTCCCGTCCTTCGTCGCCGCGATCTCGCCCTGCATGACGTAGTCGCGGGCGAAGCCGGTCGACATCAGGTTCTCGGAGCGGTCCTCCATCCACTTCACCGGCTTGCCGGTGACGATCGAGCCGACGATCGGCGCACACGTAGCCGGGGTAGACCGGCACCTTGTTGCCGAAGCCGCCGCCGATGTCGCGGCGAGATGACCCGGATCTTGTGCTCGGGGAGCCCGGCGACGAGCGCGTAGACGGTGCGGTGCGCGTGCGGCGCCTGGGTCGTGCACCACAGCGTGAGCTTGCCGTCGACCGGGTCGTAGTCGGCGACCGCGCCGCAGGTCTCCATCGGCGCCGGGTGCGCAGCGCGGGTAGAGCATGTCCTCGCTCGACGACGACGTCGGCGCGGGCGAAGACGGCGTCGGTCGCCGCCGCGTCGCCGGCCTCCCAGTCGAAGATGTGGTTGTCGGTCTGGCCCTCCTTGTCGTCGCGGATGACCGGGCGCGTCGGCGTCGAGCGCCTTGCGGGCGTCGACGACGGCCGGCAGCGTCCTCGTACTCGACGTCGATCAGCTCGAGCGCGTCGCGGGCGGCGTAGCGGTCCTCGGCGATGACGAACGCGACCTCCTGGCCCTGGAAGCGCACCTTGTCGGTGGCGAGCACCGCCTGCGTGTCGTGCCGACAGCGTCGGCATCCAGGCGAGCCCCAGCGCCCTCGAGGTCCTTGCCGGTGATGACGGCGCGGCACCTTCGGGTGCTGCGAGCGCCGCCGAGGTGTCGATCGAGACGATCCGCGCGTGCGCGAGCGGGCTGCGCAGGACGGCGCCGTGCAGCATCCCCGGCAGCTGGACGTCGTCGACGTAGTTGCCCTGGCCGCGGACGAAGCGCGGGTCCTCCTTGCGCTTCATGCGGCCGAAGCCGATCGGGTTGCGCTCTCCTCGACGGCGGCCATCAGACCGTCACCTCCTCGCTGTCGGCGTGGTGCTCGGCCGCCCAGCGGACCGCGCGGACGATGGTCGCGTAGCCGGTGCAGCGGCAGATCTGGCCGGAGATCGCCTCGCGGATCTCGTCGTCGGTCGGGTCGCGGGTTCGCGTCGAGCAGCGCGCGCGCGGTGAGCATCATGCCCGGGGTGCAGAAGCCGCACTGCAGGCCGTGCTCCTCCATGAAGCCCTGCTGCACCGGGTCGAGGACGCCGTCGCGCTCGAGCCCCTCGACGGTGCGGATCTCGTGCCCGGCGGCCGTCGCCGCCAGCACGGTGCACGACTTCACCGGCTCGCCGTCCATCAGCACGACGCAGGCGCCGCAGTTGGACGTGTCGCAGCCCCAGTGCGTGCCGGTCAGGCCGAGGTCGTCGCGCAGGAAGTGCACGAGCAGCAGCCGCGGCTCGACGTCGCGCGCGTGCTCCTCGCCGTTGACGGTCATCGTGACCTGCATCAGCGCCTCCTCTCGCAGCGCGCGCGCGGTCGCCCGGCGCAGCGCGCGGTGCGTCAGCTCCCGGCCGAGATGGCGCTTGTACTCGGCCGAGCCGCGCTGGTCGGTCACGGGTCGCAGCCCTCGGCGGCGAGCCGCGCGGCCTCGCGCGAACGCCTCCTCCGACGGCGGCTTGCCGGTCGAGCGCGGCCTCGGCGCTCGGCGCGACGTGACGTCGCGCGCCGACCGCCGTCGAGCGCGATCGCCGGCGCGCTCGACGATCGCCGCCCTGGCAGACTGCACCGCGGCGCCGCGCGGCGGCGACCGCCCAGTCGCCGGCGCGCCGCTCGACCTTCTCGTAGGCGCTGCCCGACGCGCGGCGCGCAGCGGCGACGCGGACCTCGGTCGAGCATCTCGCCGTCGCCCACCGCCGTCTCGTACGGGCCGCGGTGGAACTCGCGCATGTCGACGACGCGCTCGCCGCCCCGGCCGCGGATCACGAGCCGCGCGTCGAGCGCGGCGCAGACCGCCGAGAGGTCCTCGGCCGGGTCGGCCTGGCAGAGCGCGCCGCCGATCGTGCCGCGGTTGCGGACGACCGGGTCGGCGATCACGCGCTCGGCGTCGGTGAAGATCGGCAGCCGCTCGGCCGAGCAGCTCGGACTCGAGCAGCTCGCGGTGGCGCGTCATCGCGCCGATGCGCACCTCGCCGTCCTCCTCGCGGATGTAGCCGAGCTCGCCGGCCAGGTCGTCGATGTCGATGAGGTGCTCCGGCGTCGGCCAGGCGCAGCTTCATCATCGGCAGCAGCGAGTGCCCGCCGGCCAGCAGGCGGGCCTCCGGGCCCGAGACGCTGCAGCAGCTCGAGCGCGTGCTCGACGCTGGTCGCCCGCTCGTACTCGAACGGTGCAGGAACCTGCACGGAGTCCTCCTCTGTCGCTTCCAGCGAGCACTGGCTCGTCGCTTACGCTGGATGCTCGCGTCAAACGGAGTGAAGCGATTGCTTAGAGTGGCCCTGCGGTGACGCTCGCTCAGCTGCAGTCGTTCGTCCTCGTCGCGCGCCTGGGCTCGGTGAAGGCCGCCGCCGCCGAGCTCGGGGTCACCGAGCCGGCGGTGTCCGTCGCGGTCGCCGCGCTGCGCAAGGAGCTCGGCGACGAGCTCTTCGTCCGCGCGGGCCGCGGGATCGCGCTCACGGCCGGCGGGCGGCGCCTCGCCGCCCTGGCGGGCGAGATCCTCGGCCTCGCCGAGCAGGCCCGGCGCTCCGTCCACGACTCGCCGGGCCAGTCGCGCCGCATCCAGGTCGCGGCGACGCCGGTCGTCGGCCGAGCACGTCGGCCCGCTCGTGAACGCGTTCGCGGCCCGCGACGACGGCATCGAGATCGCGGTCGAGGCCGTCGAGGGCGAGACGGTTCGGCGAGCTGCTCGAGCAGCGGCGGGCCGACATCGCCTTCGGCCCGCACCCCGGCACGGACGCGGGCGACGATCGCGTCCGTGCCGTTCCTCCGCTGCCGGCTGGCGGTCGTCGTCGCCGCGCCGGACCATCCGCTCGTCTCCGCCCACGGCATCCCGCCCTCCGAGCTCGTCAGCCGAGCGCTGGCTGATCGGGCCGCCACGGCGTCGACCGGACCGAAGGCGTCGGCCACTTCTTCGAGCGCAATCAGCTCGAGCCGGCGCGACGACGATGACCTTCACGAGCCACGCGGCGGCGCTGGCGGCGGCGGCCGCCGGGCGAGGGCATCGCGCTCACGCTCGTGCACTCGGTGGTCAACGAGCTCCGCCACCATTCGCTCGTCGCGGCTCGACGTGCTCGGGACGCCGCTGACGGAGCTCTGGTACGCGAGCACGCTCGGCCTCGACCGCGCGCTTCCGGCCGCGCTCGCGCTGCAGCGCTTCGCCACGACGCCCGAGGCGACGCAGGCGATGGCCGCCGGCCGCGTCGGCCAGACCTCGGCGCGCTCCCGGCCGGCGGTCCACGTGACGCTCTGGCGGTCACTGGCCGAGCGCTAGGCGTTCGGCGCGCAGGAGCGCGTCCGCATGGACGGCCCCGACGGCAAGATCGGTCACGCCGAGCTTGCGATCGGCGACTCGATGATCATGCTCTCCGATCCGTTCCCCCAGGCGCCCACCCGCGCGCCGAGCGAGCTCGGTGGGACGAGCGGGAGCGTGTTCCTCTACGTCCCGGACGTCGACACCGTCGTGCAGCGCGCGGTCGATGCGGGAGCGACGGTACGATGGAGGTCGCCGACCAGTTCTGGGGCGACCGCTTCGGCACGATCACGGATCCGTTCGGCCACGTGTGGTCGATTGCGACCCACGTCGAGGACGTTCCGCCCGCGGAGATGGAGGAGCGGGCGAAGGCGGCCATGGCCGCGATGGCCAACTGAGGCTGGGCCGGGTGGGGGACGGCCATGCACGCCCCCCACCCGGTCTCGACGCCTCGTGGTCGGCGCGGCGCCTCGGGGCCCTGGTTCATCTGCCCGGTCGAGGTCTCGAGCGCGCCGTCCTCGATCCAGCACGCGAGCCAGCCCTCCTTGTCGCCCGTATCGACCGCGAAGGCGTAGCGGGCGTACAGCTGCTGGATTGCGATGTAGTCCTCGGGCGCCAGCTCCACGACGGGGCGAGCTTAGCTTAGCTCTCAGTAGCGCTCGGCGGGATCGACCACGCCCTCGAGCGGCTCGCCCGCGAGGTAGCGGCCCAGGTTCTCGAGGAACAGCTCCATGATCCGCTCCGACCTCGCAGGGGAGCTCCACGAGATGTGGGCGCTGAGGCGCACCCGAGGGTGCGAGTAGAGCCAGTGGCCCGCCGGCAGCGGCTCCGGGTCGACGGTGTCGAGGCTGGCCCGGGCGACGCGGCCGTCGTCGAGCGCGGCGCGGAGCGCGTCCTGATCGACGAGGCCGCCGCGGGCGATGTTCACGAGGTGCACGCCGGGACGGACGAGCGCGAAGGCCTCCGCGTCGAGGAGGTGGTGGGTGCGTGGAGTCAGCGGCGCCGCGACGACGAGATGGTCGCTCACGGGCAGCAGCTCCTCGAGCGACCGCACGACCCGGATCTCGGGGAGGGGTGGCGGCGCGTCGTGCCGGCGGAGCGCCACGACCTCCATCCCGAACGGGAGCGCGCGGCGCGCCACGGCGCCGCCGATGCCTCCGATCCCGATCAGGCCGAGCGTCTTGCCGGCGAGGCTGCCGAGCTCGGCGGCGTACCAGCGGGCCGGCGGCTCGCTCAGCCAGACGTCGGGCAGGTGCTTCTCGAACGCGAGCATCGTCGCGAGCACGAACTCGGAGATGGGGATCGCGCCGGCGCCGCGCGAGCAGGTCAGGACGGGCGCGGCGAAGGCCTCGTCCGGGAGCGTGTCGAGGCCCGTGCCGTGGTTGTGCACCCAGTGCACACGGCCGGCCAGCTCGGCCGTCGTCTTCGCACCGGGTCGGGCCAGCAGCGCGTCGCCGCGTAGCTCCGGGTCGGGCTCGCCCTCCACGGGAACCTCGACCACGTCGACCTCGGGAAAGCGCCCTCGGATGCGCGCGGTGCCCTCACCGTGCATCTGGTTGAGCAGGCGCACCCTAATCCTGGTCGCGTACCAGCTCCAGCGTCGCGCAGTGCAGCCCGGCGATCGCGAAGCGGTGGCTCTCGGAGAAGTCGACCTGGATCACCTCGACGTCGTGCTGCTCGAGCGCCTTGACCACCGTCGGCGAGCCGGCGTTGATCACGACCTTGCCCGGCGAGAGCGTCACGCCGTTCAGCGCCAGGTCCCAGTACTCCTCGACCGGCACCTCGATGATCGTGAAGTCTCGGCGCACGAGCTCGCGGACGAAGCCGTAGTTGACCAGGTGCGGGGCCAGCAGCACCTTCCCGTGGTCGACGGTGAGCATGACCATGTCCATGTGCGAGGTGCCGATGTTCCCGTGACCGGTCGTGTCGTACCAGCCCGGGCTGTGACACACGATGAACTCGATGCCGAGGTTCGTGAGTACGAACTGGAGCTGCCGCAGCCCCTCCTCGTTCGCGACGACCGACTCGTTGAAGACGAACGTCTTCGCGTCCAGCCAGCGCCCGGCGCCCGGTTCGCAGATGCCCTTGCCGTGCACCGTCAGGTAGATCGGCACCTGCAGCGCGGCGAGCACCTTCTCCCAGATCACCTCGCGGCCGCGCTGCCAGGAGCCGAGCCCGTAGCGGTGGAGGACGGCGCCGCCGTGGACGACGAGCCCGCCGCCGGCGAGCGTCACGAGGTTCTTGATGTAGCCGTACGCGCCGATCGCCGGCACCGGCGGCTCGATGTAGTTCACGCGCACGCCGTTGTCCGCGAGCACCTGGTAGTACTCGTCGAACTGCGCCTGGAGGCGGCCGAGGTCGGCGTTGCCGGCGGAGCTCGAGTAGTAGTACTGCCACTCCTGCGCGTACTCCGGCCGCGTCTCGTTCTCGGTCGGCCGGGACACGAGCACCTCGCGCAGGGTGCCGATCCCCTCGGCGCCCCAGCGCCGGCCCCAGATCTGCTCGACCTCGTCGTAGAAGTCGGTCTCGTGGAGCATGTAGTTGCGGAGCGGCTTCCCGGGCTCGAACCACGGCAGCGTCTCGAGCAGCTCGAGCTCGTTGTGGGTCTCCGCCGGCCGCGGCGAGGAGTAGTCGAGCTCGACGGTCGTCCCGTCGGCGGTGCGGACCGTGAAGGGAACGGTCTCGCGGACGCCACGGTCCTTCTCTGTCATTGCCATGTCCGTCCTCCTTATCTCCAGAGCCTGGCGGCCCGCCGCAGCCCGCCCAGCGTAACCTCGCGCCCGCCCGTGAGCCCCGACGGCCTCAGGATCAGCACCAGCGCCATCACGGCGCCGAGCGCGACCAGCCGCGAGCCGTCGGGGAGGTTCACGTAGAAGCCGATGTGGATCCCCTGCTCCGCCTCGTTGAGGAACGAGTTGAGCCCGCTGATCAGGAGCGCGCCGAACACGGCGCCCCAGATGCTCTGCATCCCGCCGATCACGAGCATCGCGAGCGTGATGAAGGTGAGCTCGAGCGAGACCTGGTCGACCGTGATCGAGCCCAGCTCGTGCACGAGGAGCGCGCCGGCGAAGCCCGCGAGCGCGCCGCTGATCACGAACGCCACCAGCCGCTCGCGGTGCACGTGGATGCCGGAGGCCTCGGCCGCGCGCGGGTCCTCGCGGGTCGCGCGGAGCCGCCGGCCGTAGCGGCTGCGCTGGTAGGCGAACGCGATCACGATCGCGATGACGGTGCAGACGGCGAGCGTCCACGTCCCGCTCTCGGGCACGAGGGCGAGTGCGGTCACGCCGGGGCCGATCTTCTCCCAGTAGGCAATGACGTTGGTGGTGATCCCGAGCACGGCGAACGTGGCGATGCCGGCGGGCAGGCCGGAGAGCCGCATCAGCGCGATCCCGGTCAGCAGCGCGAACACGGCGCCGGCGAGCGCCGCGAGCGCGAGCGACGTCGGCGTCGAGACGTGCGTGTGCCGGAGCACCGGGAACATGCCCGGCAGCACGAAGTTCTTCTGCTCGGCGCCGAGGGTCAGGATCCCGGAGAGGTAGGCGCCGATCGCGACGAAGCTCATGTGCCCGAACGAGAGGACGCCCGAGTTGCCGATGAAGACGTAGAGCGCGACCACGATCGCCGTGTTCACGAGCGCGTCGTTGAACTCGAGCTGCCGCACCGCACTCGCGTTCGCGCCGAGCGCGGCCACGGCGAGCACGAGCACCACCGGCGCCGCAAGCGTCAGCAGCGAGTCGGCGCGAGTCCTCATACTCGCTCCACGCTGAGCGCGCGGCCGCTCGCGAACAGGCCGCCGGGCCGCAGCAGCAGCACGAGAATCACCAGCCCGTACACGACCGAGGGCAGGTAGACGCTGCTCGACGAGGGCAGCTCGTCCCCGACGAACGCTGTCGCGAAGCCGATCAGGAACCCGCCCATGGTCGCCGTGGTCAGCTTGTCGAGCCCGCCGACGACGACCCCGACGAGCGCGAAGATCGTCACCTGGACGCCGTAGGTCGGCGTGACGAGCGGCTGCTGGACGGTCAGGAGCACCGAGACGGCCGCGGCGAGCGCGCCGGAGATCGCGAACGAGAAGGCGATCACCCGGCCGGCGCGCACGCCGAGCAGCCGCGCCGTTCGGAAGTCCATTGCGGCGGCGCGCAAATGCAGGCCCACGGTCGTCCGGTTGAGGAGGAGGGTGAGCGCCGTGAGCAGAACGGCGGCGACGATCACCGCCACGATCACGATCCAGCGGATGCGCAGGCTTCCGAGCGAGATCGCGGTGTTGAGCCCGCCGAGCAGGCCGACCGTCTTGCCGCGCGGGCCGAAGGCGAGCAGGTAGACGTTCTGCAGCAGGAAGCTGATCGCGAAGCTCGTGACGAGCAGCGTCGCGGGCGAGGCGTTGCGCAGCGGCCGGAACGCGACCCGCTCCATCACCAGGGAGCCTGCGATCACCACTCCAAAGCAGGCGAGGATCGCGAGGATGCCCGGCTTGCCGCTCATGTAGGCGAGCGTGTAGGCGCCGGCGGTGATCAGCTCCCCGTAGGCGAGGTTGACGAGCCGCAGCACGCCGAAGACGAGCCCGATCCCGACGGCCACGACCGCATAGACCGCGCCCAGCCCGATCCCGTCGATGACGGCCTGGAGGAAGCTCATGAGAGGTAGGCCTGACTGAGCCGGCGCGTCAGCTCGTCCGCGTCGGTAGCGTCGTCGCGCGTCAGCGTCAGCCGCAGCTCGGCGTTGGACATCACGTGCGTCCGGTCGGCGAACTGGACGGTCACGAGCCCGCGCTGCTCGACGAGCAGGATCGTGACGCCGCCCGAGCGGATCCGGCCCAGGGTCTCGAACAGGGTCTCGACGATCGTCGGTGCGAGCCCGAGCGACGGCTCGTCGAGCAACAGCACGTCGGGCCGGGCGACGAGCGCGCGCGCGATCGCGAGCTGCTGCTGCTGGCCGCCGGAGAGCGCGCCCGCGTGGCGCTTCGCGAAGTCGGCCACGACCGGGAAGAGCCCGCGCACCCAGGCCAGGTCGTCGGCCGCGCCCTCCTGGGAGCGGCGCCCGGCCAGCCCGAGCCGCAGGTTCTCGTCGACGGTCAGCGAGGCGAAGATGTGCCGGCCCTCGGGAACGAGGGCGACGCCGGCGCGGGCAATGTCCTCCGGCCGGCCGCGGAGCGGCTGCCCGTCGAGCAGGATCTCGCCCGCCGCCACGCGGCACGTCGCCCATGATCGCGTGGAGCGTGCTCGACTTGCCGGCGCCGTTGGGGCCGATCAGGCCGACGATCTCGCCGTGCTCGAGCTTCAGGTCGAGCCCGCGCACCGCCGGCACGCCGCCGTAGCGCACGTCGACCTTGCGCAACTCGAGCACAGCGGTCACAGCCCGGCCCCGAGATATGCCGTGGCGACGTCGAAGTTCCGGCGGATCTCCTCCGGCGTCCCCTCCGCGAGCGTGCGCCCTCGGTCGAGAACGTGGACGCGGTTGCAGACCTCCATGATCAGCGGCACGTTGTGGTCGATCAGCAGGACGCCCGCGCCGAAGTCGTCGCGGACGGAGCGGATTACGGCGGCGAAGGCGGGGATCTCGGCCTCGTGGAGCCCGGCCGCCGGCTCGTCCATCAGCACGAACCGCGGCTGGAGCGCGAGCGCCCGCGCGACGCCGAGCCGGCGCTCGTCGCCGTGCGGCAGGACCGAGGCACGCTGGTCGGCGCGCGCCGCGAGGCCGAGCAGCTCCAGCAGCCGGTCGGCCCGCCGCCGCGCCTCCGCGGGCGAGACTCCGCCTCCCAGAGCCGCGACCTCGACGTTCTCCCGGACGGTGAGGCCGCGGAACAGCCGCCCGTGCTGGAACGTGCGCGCGAGCCCGGCTCGGCCCCGCTTGTGCGGAGGCCAGCGCGTGATCTCCGTCGAGCCGAGCTCGATGCGGCCCGCCGACGGCAGGTCGAAGCCGGTGAGCAGGTTGACGAGCGTCGTCTTCCCGGCCCCGTTGGGGCCGATCAGGCCCAGCACCTCGTCGGGCGCAAGCTCGAGGTCGACGCCCTCGAGCGCGTGAATCCCCTCGAATGCCCGCGAGACGCCTCGGGCGCGCAGGGTCGGGCCAGGCCCCGCACCGCACGTGCGAGGCCTGGCCGCTAGCTTCGACCGCCAACGCTCGTCAGTGGATGTTCGGGACGACCTTGGTCGTGTGCTCCCCGATCACCTTCGCGACGTTGTTGTTCACCACGACGATCCGGTAGGGACGCCCGGTGACGCTGTGGAGCTCGGGCGTGAACTTGATCGGGCCGCCGAGCGTCTTGAACTTGAACAGGCGGGACAGCGTCGCCGCGAGCTTCGCCCCGTCGGTCGACCCGCCGTTCTTCTTGATCGCGTAGGCGATCGCGTCGATCGCGTCCGCGCCGGTGATGAAGCCGCCGGTCTGCGCCGCATACTTCTTGCCGAGCGCCGCCATCTTCGCTTCGAACGCGCGCACGGCCGGGTCGGGATCCTTCGCGACCGCCCCTGCGTACGTGACGAAGTAGTAGTTCGTGACCTTCGGGTTCTTCGACCACCAGTACGCGCCGTCACCGGACCAGCTGTTCATGATCGGCGTCTTGTTGCCGAGCGTGCGCAGGGAGGAGACGAACGCCGGCTGGTCGCCCGCGAACGACGTGCAGAAGGCGATCATGTCGGCCTTCTTGCCGTTGATGCGCGTGGCGACGTTGTTGATCGTCTGGTCGCCCTGCTTGAACGACTCGGAGTCGACGATCGACCCGCCGAGCTGCTTGAACCGTTCCGTGAACGCCTGGCAGACGTTCTGGAAGTAGACGAGCAGCTTGTCGGTGACGACGTCGGCCGAGTGCCAGCCGTGCGCGTAGGCCCACTCCGCCATCGCGGAGCCTTCGTCCTGCGCCGCGTTCCCGAACGAGAAGGCGAGATCGCCCGCCGAGCCGAAGCGCGAGGGCCCCATCTGGTCGGTGCCGATGCACGGCGACACCGTCAGGAGCTTCGCCTGCAGGAAGACCTGGATCGACGGCGTCGAGTAGTCGACGTCGCAGGTCACCCACCCGATCACCGCCCCCTGGCTGATCAGCTTCGTCGCCGCCTGCTTGGTCTGCTGCGGGATCCAGCTGGTCGTTGATGTACTTGAGCTCGAGCGGATGCCCGTCGACGCCGCCGGCTGCGTTGATCTTCTTGATCTCGATCTGGGCCGCAGTCAGCGCCGGCGCGTCGAACGGCGCCATGCCCTTCGTCAGGTCGACCGTCGCGCCGATGATGATCGGCGTCCCGGCGGCCTTCTTGCTGTGCGCAGCGCTGGTCACGCCTGCCGCTCCGAGCGCGAGCACCGCGCCCGCGACGAGCGTGACCGAGAGGAGTCTTGCAAGTCTCATTCCCTCTCCTTGAGGTTGTTATGGGCTGAACGAGGGGCGAGCTGCCCCATACTCTTTCACAGGCGGAGCCGCCGCCGGATTCGCTCGGTCGCCGGAACCTTGAGCAGCTCCTGCGCCACGATCGTCCCCGACCCGCCGCCGAGCCCCGGCCCCGGCCAGGTGCTGGCGCCGATCTGCCAGAGGCGGTCGACCGTCGTCCTGTGGCCGGGCCGCTTCGCAAACGGGCGCCAGAGGAAGTTCTGGTCGAGCGCCAGCGAGCCGCTGTAGGGGTCGCCGTGGAAGAGGTTCGGGTTCGCGTCCTGGAGGTCGGCCGGCGAGAGGCAGGTTCGCGCGATGATCGAGGACTCGAGGCTCGGGATGTGCGCCGCGAGCCGCGCCTGGATCCGGTCGGCGTAGCGCTCGCGCAGCGACTCCGTCCACGTACCGTCGCCGGTGTCGAGCTCACCCGCGGCGTCGCCCTTCACGTGCCACGGCAGCTCCTGGAGCTGGATCCAGAGGATCCCCTTGCCGTCGGGGGCCCGGCTCGGGTCCATCGTCAGCGGCTGGCCGCAGACGACCGTCGCCTCGGCAGGCAGCAGTCCGCGCTCCGCCTCGTTCACCGCACGCGACACGCCGTCGAGGCCGGGCGTGACGTGCACGATCGCCGTCTGCCCGAGCCGCTCGTCGCCTTCCCAGCGCGGCGGCTCCGAGAGCGCGAAGTGGATCTGCATCTCCGAGCGGCCGTACCGGAACCGCCGGCCCGCCTCCGCGACCGGGTCGTCCGGGTTGCCGAGCAGCGGGCCGTAGAGCTGGGTCGGGGTGACGTTCGCGATCACGGCCCGCTCGGCCTCCACGGTCTCGCCGGCGGCGGTTTGGACTCCCTCGGCCCTGCCGTCCCGCACGAGCACCGACTCGACCTCCGCCCGCATGCGGCAGACGCCGCCGTTCGCCTCGATCAGCTTGTGGAGCGCGTCGGCCAGGCGGGCACCGCCGCCCTTCGGCACGGGCATCCCGCCGAGCTCCACCGCGACGGCGATCACCTGCGTCATGAAGCCGGAGGAGGCCTGATCGGGCCCGAGCCCGGTGTGCAGCACCCACGGGGCGAGCAGGCCGTGGACGCGCTCAGAGGCAAACGTGGACGTGAGCCAGTCGCGGCTCGAGATCAGCACGTTTCCCGCGAACTCGGCCGACCCGGTGCGGCCGAAGCGGCGGACGGCCTTCGCGCCGAGGCTCGCGCCCGCCCGCGACCAGAGCTCGGTGCCGAGCAGGCCGAACGAAAGGTCGGCGTTCGGCATGAACTCGTCGACCACGCGGTGCCAGGCACCTCCGTCGCCCGGCGCATGCCGGTCGAACTCGGCCGCGTTCGCCTCGGTCGAGCGGAGCAGGAAGGCCGCCTCGCCGTCGGGGTAGATCGTGGCGGTCGGGTAGTCGGTGTTCAGGTACTCGAGACCGTGCCCGGCGAGCTCCTCTCCCAGCTGCGCGTGTGCGGCACCGCCGACCCAGAGCGGGTGCCAGGCCGAGAAGACGTCGTGCTGGAAGCCGGGCTCCGTGATCTCCGCCGTCTTGATCGCACCGCCGAGCCAGTCGTTCCGCTCGAGGACGCAGACGCTCCACCCGCCCTTCGCGAGCAACGCGCCGCAGGCAAGCGAGTTGATCCCGCTGCCGACGATGACGGCGTCGAATCGGCTCACGCGAGGGCAGCAAGCTCGTCCGTCATTCCTCCTCCCCCGCGAGCGCGGTCAGCTCGTTGCGCAGCTCCCAGAGCTCCGGGTAGTGACGCTGGTGGATCAGCCGCCCGAGCACCTCGACCGGCGTGCCCTGCGTGCCGACGACGCCGCCGCCGATGATCCGCTCGACCACCACGAAGTGGCGGGCGCGCCACACGACGACGCGCTCGTCCCATTCGATCAGCAGCTCGGCGAGCTGGTGGAGGTCCTCGTGCTCGCGGCCGTGGACGTAGACGTCGGCCAGCGTGAGCCCGGCCCGCCCGACCGCGGCGGTGAAGGCGGCGCCGAGCCCACGCGAGCCCTGGTGGACGCCGTGGAAGCCGGGCGAGTCGAAGCCGCTCCCGTGTCCGAGCACCTTCCGCACCTCCTGGTACTCCCACGGGTCGATGTGCTCGAGCATGTCGAGCGCGCCGGTGACGATCTTCACGCAGTCGACCGCCCGGCGCAGGAGCCGGATCGCCGCCCAGTGGTCGCCGGCCCCGATCAGGCGCGTCGCCTCCTCGACCTCGGCGGCGGCCAGCTTCAGCCAGAGCTCGGAGGACTGGTGGACGGTCTGGAAGAGGAGCTCGTCGCGGTGGACCCACTCCTCGGGGGTCTTCTGGAGCGAGAGCAGCTCGTCCGTGCGCAGGTAGCGCTCGTAGTCGGACGCGCCCTCGCCGGGAAGGATCGGGTCCTTCAGCTCGGGGCCGGTCTCGCTCATCTCCTCTTCTCGGTCCCGTCGTAGATCTTGAGCGGAAGGTCGTCGAGGCAGACGCCGCCGTCGGCGGTCACGAGCCACGTGTCCTGCATGTAGAGGCAGGCCTTGCCGTCCTGCGAGATCGCGTGCGGGTGCATCGACATGACCATGTTCTCACGCAGCACCGTCTCGTCGCCCTCGCCGATCTTCGGGAACTCGATCATGGTCATCCCGATCGAGTGGCCGGTCACGTGGCCGAGCTTGAAGCCGCGGTCGACGAAGCCCTTCGAGACGGCCATGTGGACGTCGTGGGCGGTGGCGCCTTCGCGCATCGTCTTGCGCGCGGCGTCGAAGTACTCGTGGTAGGCCTCCATCATCTGCTTCGTCTCGTCGCTCGGCTCGCCGGGGCAGATCGCGCGGCTCACCTCGACCCAGTGGCCGCCGAGGGCCGCGACCTCGAGCGAGGGCAGCACCATCTCGTCGGCGCCGATGCGGCGCGGGCCGGCGATCCGGAACTCCGGCAGGGCGGCGCCGTTCGGGCCGGTGAGCACCATGTCCATCGTCTGCCTGCCGCAGCCCTGCTCGACGAAGTAGCGCTCGCACTCGGCGAGGATCTCCTGCTCGCTCTTCCCGGGCGCGAAGTTCTCGAGGAAGACCCAGAAGCCCTCCGTGTTGATGCGGACGCTCTCCTTGACCGAGGCGATCTCATAGTCGCTCTTCACCGCGCGGGCGTGATCGAAGGCGACGTCCCAGGTCACGAGCTCGGCCGCGCCTGCGAGCGGCTGGTAGTCGCGAACGGTCATCGCGTAGTCGAGCCCGTAGACGCCGACCTTCTGGCCGCGCACCTTGTCCGCGAGCCACTCGCCCGGGCGGTCGACGAAGACGTTCTCCTCGATCCACGTCGTCCCGTGCTCGCCCACGTACGTGGCCTCGCGCGGGAACACGATCGTCGGGTCGCCCTCGCGCGGGAGCAGCACGTAGGCGTAGCGGTGGACGATCACGAACCCCGACATCCAGGTGACCGACCCCTCGAAGCCGGTGTACTCGGAGCCGGAGACGATCACCGCGTCGAGCCCGTCGCGCTCCATCGCCTCGCGAACGACGCGATAGCGCCGCGCGACATCCTCGGCCGGGACGGTCCAGGTCTCCATCACTGCTGCCACGATGCCTCCACCCCTTTCACGAGTGCCCAGATGGTTTCGTTCTCCGGCGTCGGGACGCCGTACCGCCGCCCGAAGTCCACGATGCCGCCGTTCAGCGAGTCGACCTCCGTCAGCCGCCGCGCCTCGACGTCCTGGAGCATCGACGCCTTGTGGTTGTAGCCCACCTCCGGGCGGGCCGCGTAATCGATCAGGTCCTCGGGATCGGAGTCGAGCACGATCCCCTGCGCGGCGGCGACCGCCTTCCCCTCGTCGACCAGCCGCGAGGCGAGCGCGCGCAGCGGCTGCTGCTCGCAGACGCGGCCGTGAGTGAGGCCGGTGAGCGCGCCGAGGCAGTTCGTGGCCGAGTTGAAGATCACCTTCCGCCATTGCGGGCCGCGGGCGTCCGGCACCGCCTTCGTCGGCATGCCGGCGCGGGTGCAGGCCTCGGCGAGCCGCTCGACCTCCTCGAGCGGCGGCCGGCTTCGGCTCGAAAGGCCCGAGCGTCGTGTCGCCCTTGATGTCCCACTGGACGACCCCGGGCGCGGTGAGCTTGCCGGCCGGGAACGTCGTGCCGCGGATCACGCGCTCGACGTGCCGGGCGAGCACCTCCTCGTTGCCGATCCCGTTCTGCACTGTGGCGACGGAGCCGTTCGCGAATGCGTGCGCGGTGGCGGCGATCGCGGCGTCGGTGTGCATCGCCTTCGTGGCGACGATCCCGAAGTCGCACTGCGGCAGCTCGGCCGCGTCCGCCGTTGCGCGGACCTTGCCCGTGACCTCGCCCGCCCCCGTGAGGCGGAGCCCGTCGCGGTTGATCGGCGTCGACGTGGTCGCGCATCAGGTCGTAGGCCCACACCTCGACGTCGTCGAGCGTCCCGAGATTGGCGGCGAACAGCGAGCCGACCGCGCCGCAGCCGACGATGCACACCTTCATTGCCACGAAGCCTCCTTCGCCCTGATCAGCCGGTACATGGTCTCGTGGAGCGGGACGGGGACGCCGACGCGCCGGCCCTCGCGGATCAGCGAGCCGGTGATCAGCTCGATCTCGGTCGGGCGGTGGGCCTCGACGTCCTCGAGCATCGACGGGTAGTGGCGCGAGCCGCGCCGGGTCGCGTGGACGTTCATCTCCCAGGGATCCTCGCGGAGTTCGACGCCGAGCCGCCGCGGCAACCGCCTTGCCTTCGTCCATCAGCGCGAGCACCAGGTGGCCGAGGTCGCCCGGCTCGTCGAGCTGCGCGAATCGCGGCTCGTGCGGCAGGCCGGTGAGCGCCGCGACGGTGTTGACGGTCGCGTTGAAGATCAGCTTCGACCACTGCGCCGGCCGCAGGTCGTCGAAGGACTGCGCCTTCAAACCGGAGGACCGGATGAGGACGGCAACTGCCTCGGCGTCGGCCGGGGACGTGTCCCGCGAGGGCCCGATCCACGTGGCGGTGTCGAGGATGTACTCGACGTGCGTGTCGGCGTGGCGCGTGCCGCTCATGAACGTGACCGACGAGAGGATCGGCCACGACCCGTGCGCGCCCACGATCTCGTCGGCGCCCAGGCCGTTCTGGACGGTCATCATCGTCGCGCCGCCGAAGTGGCCGGCCATCCGCGCGGCGAGATCGGGGAGGTCGGTGCCCTTGGAGCAGACCAGCACGAGGTCGGGCTCCGGAAGCGCGGCCGGATCCGTCGCGGCGGTGATGTGGGACTGCAGGTCGGAGCGGCCGGAGACGCGCAGGCCATCCTCGTTCAGGGCGCGGGCGTGCTCATCGCGGCGGGCGAGCACCGACACGTCGGCAACCTGGGCGAGATGGCCGGCGAACAGGCTGCCGATCACACCCGCGCCGGCGACGCAGACGTTCGTCACGCCGCTTCCCTGGACGAGGGCCACGAACTCCTCGTCGGTGACGAGGCCGCGCTTGGCGGTGCCGGTCTCCTTCACGCGGTTCAGCAGGTCCGGATACTGGTCTTCGGGCACGTCGAGCCCGAGCTCCTCCGCCTTGATCCGGATCGAGTCGACGCCGCTCTTCTTGCCGAGCACGATCGAGCGGCTGGTCGCGACGAGCTCGGACGAGTACGGCTCGATCGACGGTGGGTCGTGGAACTGGCTCGCGACCGCGCCGCTCTCGCGCCGGTAGAGCGTCTCGCCGGTCACCGGCTTCCACGGCTCGAGCTCGTAGCCCGACAGCTCGCGGACACGCTCGGACACCGCGCGGATGCGGTCGAGCCGGAGGTTCGTGTCGACGCCGTAGAGCGCCTTGAGCGCGAGCGCGACCTCGCCGAGGTTGGCGTTTCCGGCCCGCTCGCCCATACCGTTGATCGTCCCCTGGACGTAGGACGCGCCGGCGCGGACGGCGGCGACCGCGCTCGCGGTCGCGACGCCGAAGTCGTTGTGGCCGTGGAAATGAACCGGGACGCCCCGGGCCAGCTCGACGGTGGAGGCAACCAGGTCGGCGACGGCCTCGGGCGATGCGATGCCGAGCGTGTCGACGACGACGACCTCCTTGGCCCCGGCCTCGATCGCGCTCTCGTACACCTGCCGGTAGAAGTCCGGCTGCGCGCGAGTCGAGTCGACGCCGAAGAACGCGGCGTGGATCCCGTGCTCGGCGGCGAAGCGCATCGCGCTCGTGATCCGGTCGAGCATCTTCTCCCGCGAGACGCCGATCGCGTCCAGCTTCAGGTCGGAGATCGGCGACTCGATCACCGAGTAGCCGACCCCGAGCTCGACCAGCGCCTCCAGGTCGGCCGGCACCGCCCGCGAGAAGCGCCCAGACCTGTGCTTTCAAACCCGCCTCGGAAATGAGCTTGACGGCGTTCCAGTCGTCCGCCGACACGCGAGGGAAGCCGGCCTCGATACGGTCGATGCCGAGCTCGTCGAGCAGGCGCGCGATCTCGAGCTTCTGCTCGGGGTCGAGCACGACGCCGACGGTCTGCTCACCGTCGCGGAGGGTCGTGTCGTAGAGCCCGACGTGCCCGCCGAGCCGGTACGGCTCGTTCAGGGAACCGGTCCAGATCAAGTTCTCAGTCATGTGTTCGCACCACCCCGTCGGGAAAGGACGAGAGCTTCTCCGCCCCCGTCGCCGTGATCAGGAAGTTGTCCTCGACCCGCAGCCCGCCGCCGCCCTCCCAGTAGCAGCCGGGCTCGATCGCGAGCACCATGCCCTCGGCGACCTCGCCGCCGCCGGCCTGGTGGGCATACGGCGGCTCGTGGGCGCGGGCCCCGACGCCGTGGCAGATCGGATGGGTCGGCTGCTCCGGGTAGCCCATCTCCGCAATGCCCGCGCGGACGAGGCGGTCGAGCTCGGCAAAGCTCGCGCCCGGCTTGCAGTGGTCGATCGCGCGGCAGTAGACCTCCATCAGGCCGCGCTCGAGCTCGCGGTAGTCCGCGCGCAGCTCGCCGGGGCAGAGGAGCTTCGTGTGGTCGGCCCAGTAGCCGTCGGCGCAGACCCAGATCTCGAACAGGGTCGGCTCGTCCTCGGCGACCGGCCGGTCGCCGGTGGCGGTGAAGGTCTTGATGCCCCGGCCCGACCAGACGAGCGAGAAGGGAAGCGCCAGCTCCACCTGCCCATTCCAGCCGGTGCCCTGGCCGTGGACGAACCCCTGCCAGATCGCCGCCGCCTCGCTCTCCTTCATGCCGGGCCGGAGCAGCAGGCGGATGTGCTCCATCGCCGCCGCGCAGATCTCGTTCGCGAGCCGGACGCGTTCCTGCTCCTGCGGCGTCTTGATTGCACGTGCAGCGACGAGGAGGGGCGTCGCGTCGTGCCCGCCCGGCCACGCCTCGAACCAGGCGGACGTGAACGTGGTCGGCTCGCCCACCATCCGGTCGGAGGCCTGAGTGCCGAGCGAGCGCTCGACCCCGACGCGCCCGTACTCGCGGGAGGCCTCGAGCGCCAGCTCCAGCGTCCGCGCCGTCGGCGGCCGCGGATCGGACGGATGGTAGCCGCGGAGGAGGCGGACGTCCTTCGTCCAGGCGGTGCGGTCGGCGTCCTCGGCCGAGGCCTCGAGGCAGATCAGCACCGGCTCGCCCTCGCGCGGGAACACGCAGGCGTCGTAGCCCTTCATGCCCCAGAAGTTGGTGAGGTAGAGGACGTTGTCGGGGGCGCGGACGACGATCGCGTCGAGCTCGTGCTCCTCGAGTAGCGCCCGCACCCGGTCCAGCTTCTGGTAGTCGACCTCCCAGCTCACCAGCGAACACGTGGCGGCGCGGGCTCGCCGTGTCCCTCCTCCCAGGAGATCACGGGGTTCCGCAGCACGCCGATCCGCTCGATCTCGGCCTCCATCACGTCGCCCGGCTTGAGGTACAGCGAGGCGGCATCGGGGCTGAAGCCGGCGACGCCGCTGACGGTGCCGGTCGAGACGATGTCGCCCGCGCTGTAGCCGAGCGCGGAGTAGTGGCTCAGGATCTCCGGGATCGTCACCGACATCTTGCTCGAGTGCGAGATCTGCCGGGCTTGTCCATTGACACGCAGGGCCATCGCGAGGTCGTGCGGGTCCGGGATCTCGTCCGGGGTGACGATCCACGGCCCGGTCGGGCAGAAGGTGTCGATCGCCTTGCAGAAGGAGAAGACGCCCGACTGCATCTCGCGCCGCTGGATGTCGCGCGCGGTGATGTCGTTGAAGATCACGTAGCCCGCGATGTAGTCGGCGGCCTCCTCGGGCGAGAACCATTTGCCGGGCTTTCCGATCACGACAGCGAGCTCGAGCTCGTAGTCGAGCTCCTCGGTCAGGTGCTCCGGGTAGATCACCGGGTCGTCCTGGCCGATCAGCGCGTCGACGTTCTGGAAGAAGACGATCCACGGCGCGATGTCGTGCGACCAGTTGACCTGCTCCGACTCCTCCTTGTGCTCGCGGAAGTTGCCCGCCGTGTGGAAGAACTTCTTCGGGATCAGGGGCGTGCGCAGCTTCACGTCGGCGAGCGCCGCGCGCTCCGCCGCGTCGTTCGCGCCTCCGCGCTCGAAGTACGTCCGCATGTCGGGCACGTCGAGGCGCACGATCTCCTCGCCGTCGATGCGCCCCACCTTGGTGCCGTCGTAGGTAACAAGCTTCATGCGACCCCGCACACCTCCTGTGCCGCCAGAGCGTAGACCCTGGCCGTTTTCACGAGCCCCTCGATGTCGAGGTTCTCGCCGTCCGTGGTGTCGAGCAGCCCCGTCGACGTCCCGTAGTTGAGCGTCGCGATCCCGGCCCGCGTGAGCGCGGAGGCGTCCGAGAACCAGCGGGTCACGTCCTGCCCGGGCGGCTCTCCGAACACCTCGGCGTGCGACGTGGAGATCGCCGCGACCAGCGGGTGCGACTCCTCGATCTCGGCCCCGGGCGCGGTGACGTACACCTCGCCCTCGACGCCGTAGTCGGGGAACCGCTGCGCGAGGCCGCGCACCATGTCGAGCACCTCGGTCCGCGCCTGCGACATCGGCTTCGTCGGCGGCACGCGGACGTCGAGGAAGAGATCGGTCCGGTGCGGCGTACGCGAGACGCGCCAGCCGAAGCCGCCGGAGATCGCACCGACGTTGACGATCGCCTTCGCGCCGCGGTAGCCGTTCGCGGGGTCGTTCTCCCAGGTCGGGATCCACTCGAGCACCGCGTCGAGCACCTCGCGCATGCGGAGGATCGAGTTGAGGTTGCGCTTGCCCTCGCTGAAGGCGGTGTGGATGAAGTTGCCCTTCGTCGAGATGCGCAGCCAGATCGAGCCGTAGTGGCCGAGGACGAGCTTCCCCTCCGTCGGCTCGCCGAGGATGCACATGTCGGCGACCCCACCGTGCGAGACGAGGTACCGACTGCCCGCCGCGTAGCCACGGAACTGTGCCCCTTGAGAATCGCCCCACTGCGTCTTCTCGATCTCGCCGCAGACGGCGGCGATCAGCACGTCGCCCTTCAGCCGCACGCCCGCGTCCTGGAAAGCGCGGACGGCCTCGACATAGCACGCCAGCGCGCCCTTCATGTTCGAGATGCCGAGCCCGAACAGCCGGCCGTCCTTCACAAACGCGCTCGGCTGGAATCCGCGCACGCCCTTCAGCCACGGCTCGCGCCCGGAGTACGACGTGTCCATGTGCCCGTTGAACATCAGGCTCGGTCCGCCGCCGGTGCCCGCCCAGGTGCCGAGCACGTTCGGGCGGCCCTCCTCGACCTGCTGCCACTGCACCTGCAGGCCCATGCCGTCGAAGGTCTCGGCCATCAGCTCGCCCATCGCCTCCTCGCTGCCGGTGAAGCTCGGCGTGCCGATCGCCCGCGAGGCCCAGTCGACGAGGCGCTCCTCGTTGATCGCAATCTGAGCCGTCACGGTTCGCGAGGCTAGCGGAACCCACTCAACCGCTACCCTGGAGCGCGTGCTCCGGGGTCTCTGCGTCGCCGCCTCTGCCGCGGCGCTTTCGGTCACGGTCGCGGCCGCGGCGAATCAGCCGCAGTTCCTGGGTCCGACGCTGAAGCACCCGGGCACGCCGCCCGCGTTCGCGTTGCGCGACCAGGACGGGCGCCTCGTGCGGCTCGCGAGCCAGCGCGGGAAGGTCACCCTCGTCACCTTCCTCTACACGCACTGTCCCGACCTCTGCCCCCTGACGGCGCAGAATCTGAACTCCGTGCTCACGTCGCTCGGCGCCAAACGGCAGAGCGTCATCGTGCTCGCCCTCTCGGTCGATCCGAGTGGCGACACGCCGAGAGCGGTCGACAACTTCGTTCGCAACCACCGCCTCCTCCCGCAGTTCCACTACCTGACTGGTACGCGCCGCGAGCTGGAGCCGATCTGGAAGGCGTACAACGTCACGCCTTTGCGCCCGAACGGGCCGGACCCCGACCACACGCTCTACACCCTCGTCGTCGATCGCAGCGGCCAGGCGCGCATCCTCTTCGACGCCCTCGCCAGGCCGCCGGCGATCCTGCACGACGTCCGGCTGCTGCTCGCGACCACTACTTCCTGAGCGTCACGGGCGCGCTGGTCGCGATCGGCGTCCAGCCGTCCTTGTCGACGAGGACGACGCGGACCCGGACCGGGCCTCGCAGATGCAGCTCGGCCTCGGAGACGTAGTCGAGCTCCATGCGTCGCAGCGGCCACCAGCCGAAGCGTTCCCGCCGGTACGTCTCGACGAGGATCGGCGCATAGGGAAGGCTCGGCGTGACGGAGACGCTGATGCCCGTGCGCGTTGGCTGCACGTGCACGCGGCGGATCCCGACCAGGAGCCTCCGCGTCTCACTCACCGAGCCGCCCGACGTCGCGCGGTAGTCGCCCGTCACCTGCACCTCGATGGAGGTGCTCCAGCTGCCGTCGCGATGCGGCCTCGCACGGCCGATCGTCGCGAAGTGCTTCCCGTCCTGGCTCCGCTCGATGTCGATCGGGCGAGTTGGGTTTGCGGTGCGGCCGGCGAACTCGACGGCGTCGCCGACCGGCACGGCAGCAGTCGGCAGAGCGTCGAGGATCACGCGGCGGACGTCGACCTCGCCCGTGATGCTCGAGTGGATCGTGCAGTGGTACTGGTACGTCCCCGGCCGGTTGAACGTGAACGTGAAGCTCTGATCGGGACGGATGTCGTCGGAGTCGAAGAGCCCCGTGTCGGAGGTGACGGTGTGCGTGCGCGAGCTGACGTTCGACCACAGCACCGTCTGTCCCGGCAGGACGTCGAGCTGCGACGGCCCGTAGGCCGAGAACTGGACGAACACCTCCGCGGGCTTCGCCCGAGCGCCCGCGCCGGCCGCCGGACAGAGCAGCGCCGCGCCGGCGACCAGGATCCACAGCCGCCTCATTTCGCCCGACTCTCGACACCGGGTAGATGCCGATCATCCCGCGCATCATGTGATCCTCGACATGGCAGTGGTAGAGCCACGTGCCCGGGGCGTCCTCGACCCACTGGACACGGAAGGATTCGGCCGGACCGACCGTCCGCGTGTCGCGCGGCCCGTCGGCGGTGATCCAGCGGTGTCCGTGGACGTGGAAGGTGTGGAAGTCGGAGCCGATCGCCATCACGTCCCACTGCACGCGCTGCCCCACCTTCGCCCGGAAGACGGGCGTGTTGCCGACGAACGCGCGCCCGTCGATCGTCATGAAGTCCTTTCCCATGTTGGAGAAGACGACCTCGAACTCGCGGTCGGGGGTTCGCTCATGGCGGCCGAGGATGGAGAGCATCCCGTACATGCCGCCCTCGAGCGAGTCCTCCATCGACGGCGAGTGGTCGTGGTACGGCCACACGCCGGCCGAATCGTCGCCGGCCTTCAGCACGTACGTGTACGAGTGACCCGGCAGCACATCCGCATCCCGGCCGGAGAAGCCGGGCAGGAAGGCGCCGTCGGAGCTCGGGGCGTAGCGGACGCCGTGGAAGTGCATCGAGTGGGGGTCATGCCGCAGCGTGTCCATGTTCTTGAAGTGGACGCGGATCGTGTCGCCCACGCGCGCCTGGAGCAGCGGGCCCGGGATGAGAAGCCCGTCCGCGCTCGACTCCGGCGCGTTCGGCTCCGGCTTCTTCCAGTGCGCGCTGTAACGGCGATAGACGACAGTCTGGATCACGGACTTCGACGGCGGCACCGTCTCGCCCATGATCGCGTCGCGGCCGTTCGGCGTGATGTTCCACGAGATCGGCACCGCGGCGACCCAGTAGTCGATCGTCCGCGGGCCGCCCGCGCTCCCCTTCGTCGCCGCGTAGATCCCGATTGCGCCGCCGAGGGCGACGACGCCCGCTACCGCGAGCGCCGCCGCTCCCCGACGGCCCCGAAGGGCATTTCTCAGGTGACGTCGACCTCCGCCTGCATCCACGGGTGGATGAGGCAAATGATGTAGAGCTTCGTCCCTGGCGGCGCGGTGACCGTCAGGTCGATCGACTCGCCCTTCTTGCCGGCCCCGGTCACGCCCGAGTCACCCGGCCTGTCCACCTTCGGCGGCGTCTTCTGGCCGACGCCGTTCTCGAGGTACTGGAACTTCGGCGGCGCGTCGCTGTTCGGATCCGCGCCGTGCGCCTTCCCGAGCTTCTCGCAGATCGAGCACCGCAGGATCGCCGGAGCGGTCTTCGGCTCGTCCTTTCTCGCGATGACGGTCAGCGTATGCGGGCCTTCGTCGGCCGCTTCGTTGACGACGTGCAGCGTCCCGCCCGACTTCACCTTGTAGACGTCCTTGTCCCACCGCAAGTTGTCCTGGATGTAGCGGTTGACCACCACCTTCGGCATGCTCGCGACGGCCTTGATCGGCGTCACCGCCGAGGACTTGCTGTGACCGGCCATCGCTGTCGCGGTCGCGACTGCTGCTACGAGCACGCTCGCCGTTCCGAACATCAAGCGCCTGCCTGAAGCCATTCGTTTCCTTTCTGACCGAATCGAAGTGGGCCGCAGTATGCCTATTCTCGGAAGTGCGGTAACACCTGTTCGCCGAAGAGACGGATCTGATCGTGTCTGTTCGCTCCCCAGAGCTCGAGCATGATGTGCGAGCAGCCGGCCTCGCGGTACTCCTCGATCGCGCGCGATGCAGTCGGCGGGCGTGCCGGCGATCGGCTTGCAGCGGTCGAGCAGCGAGTCGGTGACCTGCGCCTTCGCGGCGAGGCGGCCGCCGCTCTCCATTGCTTCCGCCACGGGCTGGAGCTCCTCCATCCGGATCTCCGCCAGGTCGAGCAGCGTGTCGGCGGAGCCCTTGATGTTCTGGAACTTGTTCGCCAGGTACATGCCGGCGATCTCGCGGGCTCCGTCGCGCCCGGCGTCGCGGTCCGTGGCGTGGATCGAGGCGACGATCGTGCAGCCGACGTCGACGTCGGTGCCGTCGCGGCCCGCCTTGGCGGCGCCGGCGGAGACGTTCTCGCGCGTGTAACGGACGAAGGCGGGCGTGGTGATCGACGGGGTGAGCAGCCCGTCGCCGATCTCGCCGCCGAGCTGCTGCATCTGCGGCGCGGTCGCGGCGACGTACACCGGCACGTTCCAGTCGGGCGCGTGGGCCTCCGACTGGACAGCCGGCAGGTCGGCGCTGAACACCTTCCCGTCGTACTCGAACCGCTCGCCGCCGAGCGCGCCGCGCACGATCGCGACCGAGTCGCGCATGTGCCCGAGCGGCTTCGTCTCCTTCGGCGGCCCGCCCTGCTTCGTGTTGTTGAGGAAGATCTTCGAGGTGCCGAAGCCGACGATGAACCGGCCGGGCCCGGCGGCTTCCTGCACGATCCGCGCGTCCATCGCCACCTGCACCGGATGGCGCGTGTAGGGCGAGATGATCCCCCAGCCGATCGTCAGCCGCTCGGTCTCGCGCGCCATCAGCGCCGAGAGCACGGTCGAGGACTTCGCCTCCATGCCGTGCTTTCGCCACCAGGGGTAGGCCTCGGCCAGCCAGATCGTGTCGAGGCCGGCCTCGTCGAGGGTGCGGGCCGTCTCGAGCATCTCGCCGAGCGGCTCCATGGTGAGCTGCATCAGCCCGATGCGGAAGGGGGGCGCCATCAGGCGCCGGCTGCAGCTTCGTGCACCTGCTTGTCGAGCGCCGTCAGGACCTGGTCGACCTGCTGCTTCACGACCGGCTGCAGGATCCGCTGCCCCATCGCGCCGACCGGGCCGAGGATCTTCACGTCCGCGACCCAGCGCATGTTCGTGCCCGTGTCCGTCGGCTCGAGCGTGAACGAGGTCGTCATGTTCATCATCGCGCCGACGCCGCTCCCCTTCGCCTTCAGCGACGAGAACTCGGGCTCGCGCTCCTCGGTCTTCTCGAACGCGACGGTCATGTTCAGCAGCCCCATCCCGAGCGGCACCTTCACCTTCGCCTCCCAGTGCTTGTCGTCCTGGATCTCGAACGACTGCACGCCGGGCATGAGCGCGGCCATCTTGGCCGGGTTGTTCATGACCTCCCAGACGACCTTCCGGTCGACGTCGAACTGGCGATCCCCCTCGACCTTCATCGCGTGGCCTCCGGTTGCTCCGGCGCCGGCCAAGCCGGCGCCTCCGTCCGCGCGCATGCGACCTGGCAACTCGCGGCATTGTCGGAGACTCCGTCGAGCCTACGTCTCATGCCTCCACGACCTCCAGCCCCTGCCGGCTCGCGGCCGGATCCTGGATCAGCTCCCACACGCGGAACGGCGGGTTGCACGAGTCCGAGATGATCGGCGAGCCGAGCGGTCGCAGCGCGTCCTGGAGCGCGGCGCAGACGGCGTGGATCGCGGCGCCGCCGCCCTCGCCCATGCCCTTCGTGCCGAGCGGCGTGAAGGGCGACGGCGACTCGATCGCACCGGTCTTGAGCGGCGGCACGTCGAGTGCGTGCGGCACGTGGTAGTCGTAGAAGTTCGGGGTCAACAGGTTGCCGTCCTCGTCGTAGGTGAACGTCTCGTGCGTGGCGGCGCCGAGCCCGTGGGCGAGCGCGCCCATGACCTGGCCCTCCACGATCTGCGGGTGGATCCGCGTGCCGCAGTCGTCGACGGCGGCGTAGTCCACGATCTCGTAGCTGCCGGTCTCCGGATCGAGCTCGATCACGGCGACGTGCACCTGCGCGGCGTACGTCAGCGTGAGGTTGCCGTACTTCTTCTCGACGTCCGGGACCTCGAACGGCGGCACGTAGACGTACCGCTTGTTCATCGTCAGCCCGCGGGCCTCTTCGGGCAGGACGGCGTTGTTCGCGTTGATGATCGCGCCGACCGCGAAGAACGGCAGCGCCGCCTCCGGGTTGTCGTCGCGCTTGGCGAAGCCGCCCTCGAGCACGATCCGGTCGGGGCCGTCGGCACCGAGTACGCCGGCGGCGAGCGCCTTGATGTCCGCGGCGAGCGCCTCGGTCGCCCCCTTCACGGCCGACAGGCCGGTGACCGCGAACTGGCTCGCGTACGTGCCCGAGAAGCCCGCGTGCGAGTTCCAGTACGAGTCGTGCCCGGTGCGGACGTTGACCGCGCTCGGGTCGCAGCCGAGGATGTCGGCGACGACCATCGAGCTGGTCGTCTCGTGGCCCTGGCCCTGCGGCGTCGTGCCGAGCGTGACCACGATCTCGCCGAAGATGTCGAGCTTCACGGTCGCGACCTCGTTGTTGCCCGAGAACTGGAGCTCGGGGTTGATCAGGCGCGACTGGGCGAAGTTGTTCGTGCCGCTGTCGAGCGTCGTTCCGATCCCGACGCCGAGCAGCTTGCCCTTGCGCTCGGCCTCGGCGCGGTGCCCGTCGAGCGGCCCGAGCAGCCCGAGCGCCATGTCGAGCATCCCTTCGTAGTCGCCGGAGTCGTAGACGCAGCCGTTCGGCGTCGTGTACGGCATCTCGTCGGCGCGGATGTAGTTGCGCTTGCGGACCTCGATCGGGTCGAGGTCGAGCTCGTGCGCGACGATGTCCATCATGCGCTCGGTGAACCAGAGGTGCTGCATGCGCGAGTAGCCGCGGTTCGGGCTGCACGGCGCCTTGTTCGTCACGACCTGCGTGAAGTCGAGGCGGACGTTCTTCCAGCGGTAGACGCCGGGCGTGACCTGCGCCCAGATGACGCCGCCGAGCGGCTCGTAGCGCGTGAACGCGCCGGCGTCGTCGAGCGCCTTCGTCCTGAAGCCGAGCATCGTGCCGTCGTTCTTGACCGCGATCTCGGTCTCCTGGAACCAGCGCTCGTTCCCGTGGGACATGGTCAGGTGGAACTCGGTGCGCCACTCCGTCCACTGGATCGCGCGGTTGAGCTTGCGCGCGAGCAGGCACATGGCGACGAGCTGCGGATGAGAGGTGATCTTGTTGCCGAAACCGCCGCCGATGTCCTGGGTGACGAAGCGCATCCTGTCCAGGCCGGTGCGCAGCGCGGGGCCCATCATGATGGCCGCGAAGCCCGGGAACTGGTTGTTGCAGTAGATCGTCCACTGGCCGATGCCGCGGTTGTACTCGACGAGGGCGCCGTCGCACTCGAGCGGGGTCGAGTTGAAGCGGTCGAAGTGGAGCTCGGGGATCTTCACGATCCGGTCGGCCTCGGCGACCGCGTCGTCCCAGCTGCCCCACTCGTACACGCCCTCCCAGACCAGGTTCGAGCCGGCGTCCGGGTGGAGGACGGGGGCATCGCTGTCGAGCGAGTGGCGCGCGTCGGTGATCGGCGGCAGCGGGTCGTACTCGACCTCGACCAGCTCGGCGGCGTCGCGCGCGAGCTCGCGCGTCTCCGCGACGACGATCGCCACCGGGTCGCCGACGAAGCGCACCCGGCCGACGGCCAGCGCGTAGTCCTTGATCTCGTTGCCGGGCGGCGTCGAGAGCTGGAAGAAGGGATCGGTGAGCGTCGCGACCTCGTCACCGGTCAGCGTGCCGTAGACGCCGGGCAGCGCCAGCGCCGCGGAGACGTCGACGGACTTGATGACGGCATGGCCGTACGGCGAGCGCACGTAATGCGCGTAGCCCATGTTGTGGCGCTTGATGTCGTCGACGAAGACGCCCTGGCCCTGGAGGAGGCGCCCGTCCTCCTTCCGCGGCAGCGACTGCCCGGCCCAGCGCTGGGGCTCGGCCGGCGCCTCGACCTCGACGCGCTCCGGGGCGATAGTCGTTTCACTCATCTTCGACCTCCTGCCCCGAGGCCGCCTTCACGGCCTTGATGATGTTCCAGTAGCCCGTACAGCGGCAGATGTTGCCCTGGAGCGCGCGGCGGATCTCGTCGTCGCTCGGGCGCGGGTTGCGCTCGAGCAGCGCGGTCGCCGCGATGAGCATCCCCGGCGTGCAGTAGCCGCACTGGAGCGCGTGATGGTCGGTGAACGCCTGCTGGAGCGGGGTCAGCTCGCCGTCGGGGTTGAGGCCCTCGACCGTTCGCAATGTCGGCGCCGTCGGCCTGGACGGCGAGCATCATGCAGCTCTTCACGAGCAGGCCGTCGACGGTGACGCTGCAGGCGCCGCAGTTGCCGGTGTCGCAGCCGATGTGGGTGCCGGTCAGGTCGAGGTCGTCGCGGATGAAGTGGACGAGCAGGCGGCGCGACTCGACGTCGCGCTCGTAGCTCGTGCCGTTCACCTCGACGGTGATGCGGCGTCCTGTTTCTATGGCCGTCATCGCGACCTCGCCTGCTCGATCGCCCGCGCGACGACGACCTCCGCGACCTGCTGGCGGTATTCCGCCGGCGCGTGGACGTCGCTCGGCGGGTCGAGCGTCGCGCCCAGCCCCGCAACGGCTGCCTGGACGTCGCCGTTCAGCTTGCTCTCGACCTCCGTGGCGCGGTGCGGCACGGCGTCGACGCAGCCGATCGCGATCCGCGGCGAGCCCTCGAGCGACACCGCCGCCGAGACGATGCACGTCCCGTCGCGGCCGATCGTGACAGACGCGAAGCCGTCCCGGCGGCCCGGAGGGATGTGCACGTTGGTCAGGATCTCGCCCGGTCCGGCTGCGGTCATGTACACCCCCAGGAAGAAGTCGTCGGCGCCGACAGTGCGCTCGCCGCCCGCGCTCGCGATCGTCATGGTCGCGTCGAGCGCGACGAGCAGCGGCGGCAGGTGGTTGGTCGGGTCGTTGGCGCAGATGTTCCCGCCGATCGTCCCGCGGTTGCGGACCTGCACGTCGGCGATCTGCGCAGCGACCTCGCCGATGATCGGGCGGGCGCGCGCCTCGGAGCTCTCGATCAGGTCGGAGATCGTGGTCATCGCGCCGATGTCGA
Source organism: uncultured Actinomycetes bacterium (assembly GCA_963792135.1). Taxonomy (GTDB): domain Bacteria; phylum Actinomycetota; class Thermoleophilia; order Gaiellales; family Gaiellaceae; genus PALSA-600. The sequence continues at coordinate 109,814 of CAWBVD010000016.1, forward strand.
GGCTGCCGTCGATGCCGAGCTCGATCCCTCTCAGATCCTCGAGCGCGGCGAGATCGACGACCGCCTCGGGCGAGGCGGCGCGCGCCTTCATGACGTTGACGAGCGTCTGTCCGCCCGCGAGGATGCGGGCGCCCTCGTTCGCCGCGAGAAGCTCGAGCGCCTCCGCCAGAGAGGCCGGTCTGGCGTATCCGATCTCTGCCGGAAGCACGAGGGAGGTTCTAGCGCAAACGGCGCTGTCGTGTTGCATGATGCGTGCCGCTTTGCCGCCGGACGCCGACCTCCAGCCGCTCTGGCAACCCCTGCAGATCCGCGGGGTCACGCTCCCGAACCGAGTGATGTGCTCGGCGACGACGCTGCAGTACGGGCGCGAAGGGCTGATCTCCGACCGCCACCTCGCGTTCTACCGCGAGCGGGCCCGCGGCGGCGTGGGGCTGCTCTTCAGCGAGCAGCTCGCGGCCTCGCCGCTCTCCGACACGGCGTTCCCGCGCTCGATCCGGGCCTATGACGAGCGGCAGGTCGAGCGCTTCCGGGCCCTGGCGGCGGAGCTCGAGCCGTACGAGACGCGCTTCTTCGCCCAGCTCGTCGCGGGAGGCGCAAAGGGAGACAGCACCGGCGGGCTCGAGGGCTGGGGGCCGCTGCGCGGGCCCTCGCGCGTCCCGGCGCCGGGCGGCGAGCCGCCGCTGCCGCTCGACGAGGCCGACCTGGCGCAGCTCGCGGCCGACCATGCGCGCTCGGCAGCGATCGTGAAGGCGGGCGGCCTCGACGGCGTCGAGGTGCACGGGGCGCACGGCTGGCTCGTCGGGCAGTTCCTGAGCCCCTTCTACAACCATCGGGAGGACGCGTACGGCGGCAGCGTCGAGAACCGCTGCCGGCTCGCGCTCGAGCTCGGGCGCGCGATCCGGGCGGAGGTCGGCGAGGACTTCCCGGTCGGGATCGCCCTCACCTACGACGAGGTGATCGGCGAGGCCGGGATCACGCCCGAGGACACCGAGCGCCAGCTCGAGGTGCTCGCGGCGGCGGGCGTCTACGACTTCTTCGACCTCTCGATCGGCGCGCCCCACTCCGGGCACCTGACGATCTCGCCGATGAACATCCCCGAGGGCTACGCGCTGCCGTTCGGGCTGCGGGCCAAGCGCGTGGTCGGCGACCGCGCCGCCGTGTTCGTGGCGGGGCGCGTCGTCAGCCTCGCCATGGCGGCGCAGGCGGTCGCGGACGGAGCGGCCGACGTCGTCGCCATGACGCGGGCGCACCTCGCGGATCCGCACCTGGTGCGCAAGCGCGGGCGCGAGACGACGCGCTGCGTCGGCGCCAACGTCTGCGTCGGGCGCGCGCTCCGCGGCGTCGAGGTGGCGTGCGTGCTCAACCCGGCGACCGGGCGGGAGGCGTACTGGGGCGAGGGCTCGCTCGAGCCGGCGGCCTCGCCGAAGCAGGTCGTCGTGCTCGGCGCCGGGCCGGCCGGGCTGCGCGCGGCGGCGACCGCGGCCGCGCGCGGACACAGCGTGGTCGTCCACGAGCGCGAGGACGAGCCGGGCGGACATCTGCGCGACCTGGCCTGGCTTCCGACGCGGTCGGCCTGGCTGCGCGCGGTCGAGGATCTCGTGGCCGCCGTCGAGCGGAACGGCGGCGAGCTGCGGCTCGGAAGCGCACCGGATCCCGAGTCCATCCAGGCGGACGTCGTGCTGCTCGCGACCGGAGCCTCGTGGCTCGCACCGGACGGAGCCTTCGACCTCGGCACCGCGCTCGAGCGCTGCCGCGCGGATGCCGGCGCACTGGGGCGGCGGGTGCTGATCGTCGACGAGACCGGCACGTATCCGCCGCTCGGGCTCGCCGAGGCGCTGGCGGAGGCCGGCGTCGAGGTGGAGCTCGCGACTTCCGCGCCGTCCGTGGGCTGGCGCGCGGCGGAGCAGCTCGAGCTCCCCCATGTGCTGCCGCGCCTCGACCGGCTGGGCGTGAAGCTCACATCGCGATACGACGTGAGCTCGACCGACGACCGGACCGTCGTTCTGGCCGGTCAGCGGTTGCCCCGAGACGAGTTACTCCCGCAGCTGCGGGCGGCGGTGTCGGACGTGCGCGCCATCGGCGACGCGCGCGCTCCCCGGACGACGATCGCCGTCATCCACGAGGCAGAGGAGGTCGCAAGGGCGCTATGAGGATCGGCAGCGAGCTCACTCACAACCGCTGGCACCCCGGCCTGGAGCCGATCGCACGGGTCGCGCCGGGAGAGGAGATCACGCTCGAGACGCGCGACGGCCTCGACGGCCAACTCGACCGCTCGAGCACGGCGGCCGACCTCGCCAACGTCCGGTTCGGCCGCAGTCATCCGCTCACCGGGCCGGTCTACGTCGAGCGCGCCGAGCCCGGCGACCTGCTCGAGGTGGAGATCCTCGGCTACGAGGTGCCGGACTACGGGATCACGGCCTTCGTCCCCGGCGTCGGCTTCCTCGCCGACGTGTTCGACTATCCGTACCTCGTCGTCTGGGAGATCGACGACGGCTTCGCGCGCACCCCGGCGCTGCCGGGCGTCGCGATCCCGGCCGACCCGTTCGCCGGCGTGCTCGGCGTCGCGCCGTCGCTCGCGTCCATGGAGCGGATGCGGGCGCGCGAAGTGGGCCTCGGCGCGCCGGACGCCCCCGAGGACGCGTGGCCTCGGGAGGCGGCGGGCGGGCTCCGCACGATCCCGCCGCGCGAGAACGGCGGCAACCTCGACATCCGCCAGCTCGTAGCCGGCTCGAAGCTCTTCCTGCCGGTCGACGTCGAGGGCGCGCTCTTCTCCGCCGGCGACCTGCACTACGCGCAGGGCGACGGCGAGGTGTGCATCAGCGCGATCGAGATCTCCGGTGCTGTGACCGTTCGCTTCGCCGTGCGCAAGAGCCCGCGCTGGCTGCCGCGGTTCGCGGCCTTCGAGACGCCGGCCGTGACGCAGCGGGCGTCGTTCGCAACGGCGGGCATCCCGCTTGCGGACGACGGGACCAACGTCGCGATGGATCTCAACGTTGCGGCCCGCCGCGCGCTGCTCGAGCTGATCGACTACCTCGAGCTCGAGCGCGGGCTCACCCGTGAGGCCGCCTACATCCTCTGCAGCGTCGCCGCCGACCTGCGGATCTCCGAGGTCGTCGACGGGCCGAACCCGCTCGTCTCAGCCCTGCTGCCCCTCGACGTGTTCGAGGGCTGACTGAGCTGATCCAGATTGGGGCGCCTCGGTGCGCGGCCGGAACAGCCGGCCGCCGCGGGCCTGCTGGAGCTTGTCGAACGAGACGGCCGCGATCAGGATCGCGCCGGTCACGATCTCCTGCCAGAAGCTCGAGATTCCCGCGATCGAGAGCCCGTTCTGGAGGGTTCCGATGAAGAGGACGCCGACGGCGGTGCCCGTGACGCCGCCGACGCCGCCGATGAAGCTCGTGCCGCCGAGCAGCACCGCCGCGGCCGAGTTGAGCGGGATGTCGGCGCCGACCTGCGGGCTCGCCGCTCCCAGCCGTCCGGCCTGGATCACCCCGGCGAGCCCGGCGCAGAGACCCACGATCCCGTACGCGCGACATGAGCGTGCGGGACACGTTGATTCCGGAGAGCCGCGCCGCCTCGATGTTGCCGCCGACCGCGTAGATGTCCCGGCCGAGGTAGGTCCAGCGCAGCACGACGAACCCCACCAGGTAGACGCCGATCATGATCCAGATCGGCGTCGCGATCCCGAGGGCGTGGCCGAACCCGATGCCGTCGAGGAGCGGCGAGCTGACGTAGGTCGTCTGCGTGCTCGACCAGATGTTCACGATCCCCTCGTAGATCGAGAGCGTCCCGAGCGTCACGACGAAGAACGAGAGGCCGACGCGCCCGATCAGGACGCCGTTGACGCCGGCGCCGATGATCCCCGCGATCAGGATCGTGAGGATGATCGCGAGCCACATCGGCACGCCCGCGTTGTTGAAGAGCTTCCCGAGCACGATCCCGGAGAGCGCGAGCAGCGACCCGACCGACAGGTCGATCCCGGCGGTGATGACGACGAACGTCATGCCCATCGAGACGACCCACAGGATCGAGACGCTCGTGAGCATGTTCTCGATGTTCGCGTGGGTGAAGAAGTGCGTCTGGGTGAACGAGAAGTAGAGGAAGAGGCCGATCAGGAGGACGAGCACCGCCGCGTAGCGGTTGCCTGCCGACCAGACGCCCTCGGCGCGCTCCAGCGCGCGGACGCGACGCTTGCGTCGGCAGCCTAGCGCCTCATGATGGCCTCCTGCGAAGTGGGCGATACGGGCCTCGGTCGCCTCGTCGCGCGACAGTGTCGCGACGACGCGGCCTCGGAACAAGACGAGGATGCGGTGGCAGAGCGTGAGCAGCTCCGGCACCTCGGACGACGAGACGAGGATCCCGATCCCCTGCTCCGCCGAGGAGAAGAGCAGGCGGTAGATCTCGGCCTTGGCGCCGACGTCGACGCCGCGCGTCGGCTCGTCGAGCATCATCACCTTCGGATTCGTCGTCAGCCATTTCCCGAGCACGACCTTCTGCTGGTTGCCGCCCGAGAGCGTCGAGACCGGCGAGCGCGGCGAGTGCGTGTGGATCCGGAGCTCGGAGATCGTCCGCGTGCGCGACCGCGAGCTCCTCGCCCGCTCGGGGCGGCCGCAGCCGGGCGACGCGGGAGGTCGAGGCCATCATCAGGTTCTCGAGTACGGTCATCTGCAGCACCAGGCCCTGCCGCTTTCGATCCGCCGGGACGAAGGCGACGCCGTCCCGCACGGCCTGCTGCGGCTTGCGGTAGCTGACGGGACGACCGGCGACCTTGACGGTGCCCTGCGGCTTGCGCAGGCCGAAGATCGCCTCCATCAGCTCGCTGCGCCCGGCGCCGACGAGCCCGGCGAGCCCGACGATCTCGCCCGGGGCGACGTCGAGGTCGACCGAGTCGAACGCGCCCGCAAGCGTAAGGCCGCGAACCTCGAGCGCGAGCTCGGTCGCCGTGCCCTCACGCTGCCCCTGGTCCACGACATCCTCGAGCGCGTGGCCGACCATCAGCTCGATCAGACTGGGCCGGTCGAGCTCGGACAGCGGCCCCTCGCCGACCGTGTGGCCGTCGCGCAGGACGGTGGCGCGGTCGCCGAGCTGGAAGATCTCGCTCAGCCGGTGCGAGACGAAGATCACGGCCACGCCCTCCTCGCGCAGCCGGCGGACGACCCGGAAGAGCGACTCGACCTCGTCGTCGGTGAGCGAGCTCGTCGGCTCGTCGAGGATGAGAACGCGCGCGTCGATCGAGAGAGCGCGCGCGATCTCGACCATCTGCTGCTGGTCGGGCCGCAGGCGCCGCACCGGCAGCGACGGGTCGAGGTCGAGGCCGAGGCGGGCGAGCGCCTCGCCGCGCGCGCCGGCGCGTGCCGCGCCAGTCGATGAAGCCGCGGCGGGCGACCATGCGGTGCCCGAGGAAGACGTTCTCCGCGATCGAGAGATCGGGAGCGAGCGTCGTCTCCTGGGTCACCGTCGCGATGCCCTGCCGCAGCGCCTCCATCGCGTTGCGGCACTGCATCGGCTTGCCCCCGAGCATGATCTCGCCGCTGTCGCGCTGCACCTGCCCGGAGAGGATCTTCAGCAGCGTCGACTTGCCGGAGCCGTTCTCGCCCACGAGCACGTGCACCTCGCCCGGGCGCACGTGCAGGTGCGCACCGCGGAGGGCATGGACGCCGCCGTAGCGCTTGTGCACGCCGTCGGCGCGGAGGATCTCGGTTGCTGACATGAGACGCGGGGCCCCGGACGAGCCGGGGCCCCGTAAGGAATCGAATCGAGTTAGCCGGAGATGTTCGCGAGCTGGGTCTTCCAGTCGACGATCTTGTCGATGTTCGCCTTCGTCACGATCCGCGGCGGCTCGACGACGATCTTCGGAAGCGGCAGGTGCTGCTTCGTGATCAGGTCGTACGCTGCCGTCACGGACTGGATCCCGAGATCGATCGGGGCGCCCTGGACGGTGGCGGCGAGCTGGCCGCTCCGCACGCCCGCGATCCCGTCGCTCGTGCCGTTGAGGCCGATCGCGATGAGCTTCCGGCCGGCGCCGCGGGCCGCGATGACCGTGCCGAGCGCGCTCGGATCGTTGTAGCCGATGACCGAGTCCATGTTCGAGTAGCGCTGGATGAGGCCGTTGCCGGCCTTCTCGCCGCCCGTCACGTCGTCGGTCGGGTTGTCCTGCGTGCCGAGGACGGTCATGCCGGCCTTCTTGGCGTAGTACGCCTCACGCTGGTTGAGGTACTTGAGGGCGGGCACCGGGGCGCCGATGCCGACCAGCCCGACCTTCGCGTGCGGGTCGACCGCCTTGAGGGCCTGTACCTGCAGGAAGGCCATGATGTCGCGGCCCTGCCAGACCTGCGTGACGATGCCGGGCGCCACCGGCAGCTTCGGGTTGCCGAAGGTTGCGTCGATCGCGATCACCGGCACGCCCTTGCTCTTCGCCTGCGCCAGCACGGGCAGGGTCGCCTTCGGGTCGAGCGGGTAGAAGATGATCGCCTGCGCTCCCTGGGCCAGCAGCTGCTGCATGTTGCTGACCTGCTTGTCGGGGCTGAGGGCGTCGTCGAGCACGATGATCTTGCAGCCGTACGCCTTCGCCTGGGCGATCGCGGCCTTCTGGAACCACTGCAGGCTCTCGTTGGCGGCGAGCGGGTTCTGGAAGCCGACCGTGCACGACGTGCCCGACTTGACGGTCGGCTTGCCGTACGCGTTGGGGAGTGACGACTCGGCGCCGGTGTAGCCCGGGATCGACGCCGTCGACTTCGCGAGCGCGAGCGAGCACCCGAGCCCGAGCGCGAGGGCGGTGACGGCCAGCCCGACGGTGGTGAATCTGGACGAACTACGCAAGACGATCCTCCTTGTGTGAGAGGGAGCGGCGGGGGCAGAGAATGAGACGCGGATTGTGAGCAGAGGGCGGCGCGAATTTCAACTGGGTGCTCCTGAATGGAGCGGAGCGCTGACCGCGGCATAGCCGCCGAGGGCGGCCTCGACCGCGGCGGCGGCCGCGAGCGCCACGTGGTCGGCGAACGGGTTGGCGGCGATGTGGACGCCGATCGGCATCCCCTGCTCCGTCCCGGCGGGCACCACCGCGACCGGCGTCCCGGCGATCGAGTACGCCATCACGTTCACCCAGGGCCGGTACGACTCGAGCGGCTCGTCGCCGGGCTGGCAGCCGTGGAGCGGCGCGGGCGCCGGGGTCACCGGCGAGAGGACGACGTCGTAGCCGCCGACGAACTGCCGCATCCGGGAGCGCAGCGACTCCCAGCGGCCGAGCAGCTCGAAGAAGCCCTCCGCGTCGACGGCGAAGTCCTTCGTCATCTCGAGCACGAACAGCATCTGGTCGATGTGGCGCCCGCCCGCCGGGGCGAGGTCGGCGCGCGCGCGGGCGCCGCCGTCGGCGGCCATCATCCGGAAGAAGACGTCCTCGGCCTCCTCGAGCGGCGGCGGGACGACCTCGTCGACCGCGGCGCCGGCGTCCTCGAGCGCGGCAGCCGCGCGCCGGACGGTCTCCTCGGTCTCGGCGCTCGCGGGCCAGACGCCGTCCTGCGCGTAGAAGCCGACGCGGAGCGATCCTGTGTCGATCGCGCGATGGTCGCCGGTGTAGCCGTCGACCGACACGAACGGGTCGTGCCCGTCGCGGCCGGCGATCGTCCGGAGCAGCAGCGCGACGTCGTCGACCGAGCGCGCCATCGGGCCGATGCAGACCATGTCGAGCATCCCCGTGTCCCGGGTGGTCGGCCAGCCGCCGGTCTCGGGAACGAGCCCCGCCGTCGGGCGCAGGCCGACGATCCCGTTGTAGTGGCTCGGGACGCGGATCGAGCCGCCGCCGTCAGTGCCGAGCCCGGCGATCGAGGCACCGCGTCCGATCAGCGCGCCCTCGCCGCCGCTCGAGCCGCCGCTCGTGCGCGCCGGGTCGAAGGCGTTGAGCGTCCGGCCCTGGAGCGCGCTCTCGGTCTCGTACGACCAGGCGTACTCGGGCACGGCCGTCTTGGCGGCGACGACCGCGCCGGCGCGGCGGAGCCGCGCGACGACCGTCGAGTCTTCGTGCGCGATGTTGTTTTCGCGGGCCAGCGAGCCCGAACGGAACGGCATGCCCGCGACGGCGATCGTGTCCTTGATCGTGAGCGGAAGACCGAGCAGCGGTGCCTCCGAGCCCGCGGCGCGGGCGGCGTCGGCGTCGGCGGCGGCGGCGAGCGTGGCCTCCTCGTCGAGCGCGGCGACGGCGTTCAGGTCGCTCGCCGCCTCGATGCGCGAGAGCGTCTCCCTGGCGAGCTCGACCGCGGAAAGCTCGCCCGCCTCGAGGCGCCGGAGGCATTCCACGGCGGTGAGCTCGTCCAACATGTCGCATGTTAGTGTCGCGCGGTGACCGGCACAAAACGGACCGGCCTCGTCTACCACGAGCGTTTTCTCTGGCACTTCCCGGGGCCGGCGGCGTCGGTGATCCCGGCCGGCGGGATGGTCGAGCCGGGGCCGCATGCGGAGTCGCCCGAGCGGGTCCGGCGCATGTTCGCCCTGATCGAGGTGAGCGGCCTCGAGGAGCAGCTCGTCCGCCTGCGCCCGCGGGCCGGCGACGGACGAGGAGCTGCAGCGGTTCCACACGCCGCAGTACGTCGAGCGGGTGAAGGAGCTGAGCGCCGCCGGGTTCGGCGACGCGGGCGAGTTCGCGCCCGTCGGGCCGAGCAGCTTCGAGATCGCGGCGCTCGCGGCGGGCGGCTGCCTGGTCGCGGTCGACGCGGTGGTGGAGGGGACGGTCGACAACGCCTACGCGCTCGTCCGCCCGCCCGGGCACCACGCGCTGCCCGACAAGGGCATGGGCGGGTGCCTGTTCGGGAACACGGCGCTCGCGGCGATGCATGCCCGTGCCGCCCACGGGGTGTCGCGGGTCGGGATCGTCGACTGGGACGCGCACCACGGGAACGGCACGCAGGTCGCGTTCTTCGACGACCCGGACGTCCTCACGATCTCGCTGCACCAGGCGGACTGCTTCCCGCCGGAGTCGGGTCGAGTGGACGAGGGCGGTGTCTCGAACATCAACCTCCCGCTGCCGCCGGGCTCGGGCACCGGCGCCTTTGCGGCCGCCTTCGACCGCGTCGTCGTGCCGGCGCTCGATCGGCACCGGCCCGAGCTGGTGCTCGTCGCCTGCGGCTTCGACTCGAGCGCGTGGGACCCGCACGCGCGGCTGATGCTCCACAGCGCGGCATACCGCGAGCTCACGCGCGCGCTGCTCGGGGTCGCCGACCGGCATGCGAGCGGGCGGCTGGTCGTGATCCACGAGGGCGGCTACGCACCGGGCTACACGCCGTTCTGCGGGCTCGCGGTGCTGGAGGAGCTGTCGGGCTCCTCGACCGGGGTCGAGGATCCGTTCCTGCCGATCTTCACCGGCTACGGCTACCAGGAGCTGCAGCCGCACCAGGACGCCGTGATCGCGGCGGCGGCGTCGCTGCGGTGACCGAGATCCCGCCCGCACTCGACGACCCCGGGCGGATCGTCGATACGGGCGAGGTGGAGCTCTGGTGCTCCGACCTCGGCGACGGCGACGCGCTCTTCCTGGTCGGCGGCTTCACGGCCGGGCACCACGTCTGGGACTTCGCGCGGCCCTATCTGCGCGAGCTGCGGACGATCACCTGGGAGCCGCGCGGGCTCGGCCGGTCGGCGCGGCCGCCGGGCGACTACTCGGTGGAGCTCTGGGCGGACGACCTGGCGCTGCTGCTCGACGTCCTGGGCGTGGAGCGCACCCACCTCTGGGCGGGCGGCTTCGGCAACTACATCGCCGTGCGCTTCGCGGCGGCCTACCCGGAGCGAGTCGGCGCGATCGCGGGCTACACCGACGTCTGGGCCGGCGATCCCGCCAAGGCGTACGGGCGGATCTGGGAGGTCTACCGCGCGATCATCCAGAACTTCGGCACCACCGGCTTCGGCGCCCGGATGCTGACCGGGATCTTCGACGTGCCGCTGCCGTGGTTCCCGGCGTGGGAGGCGCGGAACGTCGAGGAGGTGGTTCACGTGGACACGGCGACGCGGACGGTGGGGTATTGCCTCACGAAGGCCGACGTGCGGGCGGAGCTGCCGCGCGTGCGCGCGCCCTTCCTCGTCGTGCAGGGCGACGTCGGCTGGGCCGGCGAGCGCGTCGACCCGGACGACGACCCGTCACTCGCGCTGATGCGCGACGCGATGCCGCAGCTCGAGGTGGCGGTGATCCCCGGCGCCCATGCGGGCTACGTGCTCGCGCAGCGTCCGCAGGACTGCGCCGAGACGGTTCTCGACTTCCTCCGCCGCCACCCGCTCTGACCGGCCGCCACTTCGGACACGTCCCCCCGGGCCGTGGCCGGGGACAGTCCCCACTCGTGCCTGCACGGGACAGCGCCGGTGGAGACGAAGGGTCAGCCGGCGGCGTGGAAGCTGCGCGCGCCGAGGCCGATCCACTCGGGCTGAACCCAGTCCGGGTGGCGCTGCTGGAACTCGGGCTCGAGCTGGGCGACGATGTCGTCGATGCCGATGCCCTCGGCTGCGAGCCGCCGCGTCTCGTCGCGGAGCTGCACCAGGTACTCGCGCGCCGCGGTCACGACGCCGACGTCGCCGACGTCGCCGTGGCCCGGGACGACGATCGCCGGGTCGAGCCGCTCCATCATCTCCAGCGCGACGATCCACCGGTCGCCGTTCACGTCGGTGTCGTCCGGAGGGAAGTACGGGAAGATCGCGAAGCCCTTGTTCTCGACCAGGTCGCCGGTGAACAGGATCCGCTCCTCGGGCAGGAAGACCCACGAGTCGCCCTTCGTGTGCGTCCCGCCGTAGGTTCGAAGCTGCACGATGCGCCCGCCGAGGTCGATGTCCGCCTCGCCGTCGTAGACGATGTCCGGCTCGACCATCTCGAACCCCTCGAGCTCCTCCGCGACGGTCTCGCCGAAGGTGCGGAAGAGATCGGCGTAGGGGTAGGCCTTCTCGTGCAGCTCGTCGAGCTGGGAGCGGTTGTAGACGATCGTCGACGATGCGCGCGAAGACCTGCGCGCCGTAGGCGTGCTCGGGATGGAAGTGCGTGCACGTGAGGATCAGCGGCTTCCCGTTCGCGAGCCGCCGCGCGTGCTCGAGCACGACCTGGCCGCTGCGGATCGCCCATGCCGGTGTCGACGACGAGCGTGCGAGCGCTTGCCGTCGACGAAGCCGACGTTCGGCACGAGCGGGACGCCGCCGTCCGGGATCACCCACGACGCCGTCGGCGATCTCGACCGGCTCGTTGCGGACGAGCGGGACGGGCGGGCTCTGCTGGATCTCGGTCATCCGGCGAGAGACTAACTACGCTGCCCGCGGGATGCGCCCGAGAATCGCCATCGTCGGCGCCGGCATCGGCGGGCTGACCGCCGCGATCGCGCTCGCGCGCAAGGGCGTGGCGGTCGAGGTGCTCGAGCAGGCGCCGGAGCTCACCACCGTCGGCGCGTCGCTGCAGCTCGGTCCGAACGCCGTTCGCCTGCTCGAGCCGCTCGGCCTGCTACCGGTGCTGCGCGACATCGGCGTCCTGACGCCGGCCGTCGAGCTCCGGCGCTGGGACGACGACACCGTGCTCCTCCGCACCGAGCTCGGTCCGGCGATGGAGGAGCACTTCGGGGCGCCCCAGCTCGACTTCTACCGCCCCGACCTGCTGGCCGTGCTCGCGGCCCGGGCGCCAACCGGGGCGCTCCACCTCGGCGCGCGCGTCACCGGGGTCGAGCAGGACGACGACGGCGTCTGGGTGGTGCTCGAGGACGGAACCAGGCGCCGCGCCGACGCCGCGATCGCCGCCGACGGCCTGAAGTCGCCCCTCCGCGCGCAGCTGACCGGCGGCGACGACCCCGTCTTCTCCGGAACCGTCGTCTACCGCGGCGTCGTGCCGGCCAAGGAGGTCGCCGACCTCGACCTCGCCTGGACGAACCTCTACTGGCTCGGGCCGTACCGCCACGGCGTCTCGTACTGGCTGTCGGGCCGGCGGCTGCTCGCCGCCACCGTGGCCGTCCAGGACGCCGCGTGGTCGCAGGAGTCGTGGACGCTCGAGGTGCCGGCCGAGGAAGCCGTGAGCCAGGTCGAGGGCTGGAGCCCGCAGCTGCTCGAGCGCCTCCGCCGCTGCCGGACGGTGCTCCGGGGCGCGGTGTACGTCCGGCCGCCGATCGAGCAGTGGGCGTTCGGGCGGGTCGCCCTGCTCGGCGACTCGGCGCACGCGATGGCGCCCTTCCAGGCGCAGGGCGCGGCCCAGGCGATCGAGGACGCCATCGTCGTTGCCGAGTGCGTCGGGGACGAGCCGGACGACCTCCCGGCCGCGCTGGCACGCTACGAGCGCGTCCGGACGAGCCGCGCCGGAACGCTCCAGGCCTCGTCGCAGACCGCCGCCAACATCTTCTACCTCCCCGACGGTGAGGAGCAGCAGGCGCGGGACGCGGAGTACGCCCGGCTGCACGAGACGCAGCCCTGGGGTCATCGCCAGCGGCTGTGGGAGCACGACGTGCGCGACGACCTGCGATGACACGCGACGACGCGCTCGCCCGCGACCGCGCCGACCCCCTCGCATCCTTCCGTGAACGGTTCGTGCTTCGCGACCGCGAGCTCGTGTACCTCGACGGCAACTCGCTCGGCCGCCTGCCGCTGGCAACGCTCGAGCGGCTCCGGCAAGTCGTGGCGGAGGAGTGGGGCGAGCGGCTCATCCGCGGCTGGTGGGAGCGTTGGCTCGAGCTGCCGGTGCGCGTCGGCGACCTGATCGGCGAGCTCATCGGGGCGGCCGCGGGCCAGGTCGTCGTGGCCGACTCGACGACCGTGTGCCTCTACAAGCTGGCGTCGGCTGCCCTCGATCGCGACCCCGGCCGGACCGAGATCGTCGTCGCGCGCAACGAGTTCCCTACGGATCGCTACGTGCTGGAGAGCCTGGCGGGCTCTCGCGGGCTCGAGCTCCGCTGGCTCGACGCCGACCCTGTCGCGGCCGAGGACGTCGCCGCGTTCGTCGGGCCGCGAACGGCGCTCGTCGTCCTCTCGCACGTCAACTACCGCTCCGCGGCGATCGCCCCGCTCGAGCAGATCACGAGCCTCGTGCACGACGCCGGCGCCCTCGTCCTCTGGGACCTCTGCCACAGCGCCGGAGTACTGCCGGTGGGGCTCGACGCGGCGGGCGCCGACCTCGCGGTGGGCTGCACCTACAAGTACCTCAACGCCGGCCCTGGAGCGCCCGCGTTCCTCTATGTCAGCCGCGGCCTCCAGGAGGAGCTCCGCCAGCCGGTCTGGGGCTGGTTCGGGCGCCGCGACCAGTTCCTGATGGAGCAAAGCTTCGACCCGGCGGACGGCATCGTCGCGTGGCTCTCGGGAACCCCGAACGTGCTCGGCCTGAGCGCGGTCGAAGAGGGCGCGCGGCTCGCGGCCGAGGCGACCATCCCGGCGATCGCCGCGAAGGCCGCCGCGCTGACCGAGTACGCGATCGAGCTCCACGACGAGCGCCTGGCGCCGCTCGGCTTCACGGTCGGCAGCCCACGCGACCCCGCGCACCGCGGCGGCCACGTCTCGGTTCGTCGTCACGACGCGAGCGACCTCTGTGAGGCGCTCGCCGCCGCGGGCGTGATCACGGACTTCCGGATGCCCGACACGATCCGGCTCGGATGCTCGCCGCTCACGACGAGCTACGCAGAGCTCTGGACCGGCGTGGAACGCCTACGGCGTCTCGCCGGCGACGATCCGTGAGAACACGCCCGGGTCGATGTTCCCCCCCGAGACGATGCAGACGACCTTCCCGCCGCCGGCCTTGCCCGCGACGGCCGCCGCGACCCCGAGCGCCCCGGCGCCCTCGGCGATCACCCGCACACGCTCGGCGAGCAGCCGCACCGCCGCGGCGGCGTCGGCGAGCGACACGACGACCGCGCCGTCGATCAGCCCGGCGACGTGCTCCCAGACGGCCGGGATCAGCGAGCGGCTGCCGGCGCCGTCGACCCAGGAGCGGGTGTACTCGACCTCGCCCGGGCCGCCGCGGAGCGCGTCCGTCACCGGCGCGCCGGTCTCGGGCTCGGCCGCGTAGACGCGCACGCCGGGTCGCGACGCCTTCACCGCGCTCGCGATGCCGGTGACCAGTCCGCCGCCGCCGTAGGGCACGACGACTGCGTCCAGATCCGGCAGGTCCTCGAGCAGCTCGAGGCCGATCGTCCCGTTCCCCGCCATGACCTCCCGGTTGGCCACCGGATGGACGAACAGGCTCGACGCGGCGCCCTCGTAGTACCCGTCGACGAGCGCACGCCACCAGTCGTCGTAGGGCAGCGCGACCACCCGACCGCCGAAGCGCTCGACTGCGGCGATCTTCGTCGCCGGTGCGCCCTCCGGGACGACGATCGTCGCCGGCACCCCGCGCAGCCGCGCGGCATAGGCGACGCCCTGCGCCATGTTCCCCGCGCTCGCGGTGACAACGCCTCCCGCGAGCTCCTCATCCGACGCCTGGAGGATCGCGTTGCCCGCGCCGCGGATCTTGAACGAGTTGACCGGCTGGAGGGTCTCCAGCTTGACGTACACCTCCGCGTCGCTGTCCACGTCGAGCCGGACGAGCGGCGTCCGTACCGCGGTTCCGGCGAGCACCTCGCGGGCGCGGAGGATCTCCTCGAGCGGGATCAGAGGTCGACCTCGACGCCGGCGCCCTCGGCCTCGGCGCGTGCCAGCACCGCCTCGGCCGCGGCGAGGTCCTCGACCCCGAGCCCGAGCGACTTGAACACGGTCAGCTCCGAGGCGGAGCGGCGGCCCTCGGCGGCGCCGATCAGCAGCTCACCGATCTCGCCGCGGATATGGTCGGGGCCGATCGCGCCCTCCCGGGCGGGAAAGAGGTAGTCGCCCGCCTCGTTGAGCGTCGACTCGCGGCGGTCGACGTACAGCGCGGCGTCGGCCATGGTCGCCGTGTCGAGCTCGCGCGCCGTCGGGATGCTCGAGCCGACCGCGTTGACGTGGGCGCCTTCGGCGAGCCACTCGCGCCGGACGACCGGCTCTGGCGACGAGGTCGCCGTGACCACCACGTCGGCCCCGCGAACCGCCTCCTCCGGGGACGCCGTTTCTTCGATCCCACCAAGCTTCGACGCGTTGCCCGGCGTCCGGCTCCAGACGCGGATTCGCTCGAACGGGAGCACTGCGCGCATCGCCTCGAGATGCGACCGCCCCTGTGTGCCAGAGCCGAGGATCGCAAGCGTGCTCGATTCGGGCCGGGCCAGCAGCTCGGTGGCGACGGCCGACACGGCCGCCGTCCGGATGGCCGTGATCGCTCCGGCGTTGACGAGGGCGCGCGTCTGCCCGGTTTCGCCGTCGAAGAGCGCGACGAACCCCTGATGGCTGTCGAGGCCGCGCGCGGCGTTCCCCGGGACGATGCAGATCGCCTTCAGCGAGTACACCGGCGCCGGGGCCGAGCGGTGAGCCGGCATCAGCCCCATCAGCGTCCCCGCCCCCGGGGGCCGGATCACGAACCGGAGCGGGTTGTGGAGCTCCTCGCGAGCGAGCGCGGCCAGCACCTGCCGCATCGGCTGGATGCAGTCGGCCACCGGCAGCAGCCGGTACACGTCGTGCTCGCTCAGCACCCTCACGGTCATTGAAAGAACGAGCCTATGCGGTCGCGCTCCTCGTCCGTGAGGGGAAGCTCGCGGGCCGCGAGCACCGGCTCGAGGTGGGCGGCGCGCGAGGGGCCGCACACCGCGCCGGCGATCTGCGGGTTCGACAGCACCCACGCGAACGCGAGCGCGGCCATGCTCACCCGGCGCTCGCCTGCCGCCGCCTCGAGCTTGTCGAGGCCGTCGAAGAGCCTGTCGCCGACGAGATGCTCGTAGGGCTCGGGGCGCATCGTCATCCGCGAGCCCTCCGGATAGCCGGCGCCCCGGCGGTACTTCCCGGCCAGCCAGCCTCCCTCGAGAGGTCCGAACGGGACGTAGTCGATCCCGTGCTCGGCGCACAGCGGCAGGACGTCCGCCGCGTCGCGGCGGTTGAGCAGCGAGTAGCCGTTCTGGACAAGCGCGGGCCGGCCGTGCCCGAGCGCCTCGCGGACGGACTCGGCGTCGTGGTTCGACAAGCCCCAGACACCGATCGTCCCCTCGGCGACCAGCTCCTCGAAGGCGGCGACCGTCTCGGCGAGCGGCGTCTCGAGGTCGCGGTCGTGCGCCAGGTAGTAGTCGATCCGCTCGACGCCGAGGCGCTCGAGGCTGCCCTCGACGTTGCGGCGGATCCGGTCGCGCGAGAGCCCGTGCGCGTCGCCCTCATACAGCGGGTTGAAGACCTTCGTCGTGACCGCCAGCCCGACCGGCGCACGGTCGGCCCGCCAGCGGCCGATGAACGACTCGCTTGCACCGCCCCCGTAGGCGTCGGCGGTGTCGAACCAGCGGATGCCCGCCGCCCAGGCCGCGTCCATGATCGCGCGCGCCTCCTCCTCCCCGGTCCCGCGGCCGAAGAATGCGGGCGCGGAGCCGATGCCGCCGAAGTTGCCGCAGCCGAGGCAGATCATCTACCCAGGTATGCCTTGCGCAGGTCGTCGTGGACGAGCAGCTCTGCGGCCTTGCCCTCCAGCACCACGCGGCCGGTCGAGAGCACGTAGCCACGGTCGGCGATCGAGAGCGAGACGTTCGCGTTCTGCTCGACGACGAGGACCGCGACTCCCGCGTCGTTCACCTGCTTGATGATCTCGAAGCTCTTCTCGACCAGGATCGGCGCGAGGCCCATCGACGGCTCGTCCATCAGCAGGAGCTTCGGCCGCGACATCAGGGCCCGCCCCATCGCGACCATCTGCTGCTCGCCGCCCGAGAGCGTCCCGGCCAGCTGCTCGCGGCGCTCGTAGACGCGCGGGAAGAGCTCGTAGATGCGCTCGAAGTCCTCGGGCTCGCCGCCGCCGCGGAGATACGCGCCCATCTTCAGGTTCTCGAACACCGTCATCGGAGCGAACAGCCGCCGGTTCTCGGGGACGATCGCCATCCCCTTCCGGATCCGGTAGTTGGTCGCCTTCTCCGTGACGTTCTCGTCGGCGAACTCGACGGTGCCACGGCGTGGGCGCACGATGCCGAGAACCGTCTTGAGCGTGGTCGACTTGCCCGAGGCGTTGCCGCCGAGCAGGCAGACGAGCTCGCCCGGCCGGACCTCGAGGTCGACGGCCTGCAGGATGTGGATCGGGCCGTAGTACGTGTCGACCGCCGCGAGGCGGAGAAGCGGGGCGCCGTTGTCACTCACTTGGTGGCCTGCCCTTTCAGCCCGAGGTAGGCCTGGACGACGCCCTCGTCGGTCGCGACGTGCTCGTAGGTCCCCTCGGCGATCTTCACGCCGTGGTCGAGCGCGACCACGCGGTCCGAGATGCCCTCGACGACGTGCATGTCGTGCTCGATCACGAGGATCGTGTAACCGCCCTCGTTCCGCAGGCGTGCGATCAGCTCGGTGATCTCGTGCGTCTCCACGGGGTTCATCCCGGCGGCCGGCTCGTCGAGCAGGAGCAGGCGCGCGCGGGTCGCGGTCGCGCGCGCGATCTCGAGCCGGCGCCGGTTCGCGTACGAGAGGCTGTAGGCCGGCTGGTTCCAGCGGTAGCCCATCAGCCGGTCGCCGAAGAAGGCGAGCCGCTCCTCGGCGAGCTGCGAGATCTCGCGCTCCTCTCGCCGCATTCCGGGCGTCCGGAGGATCGAGCGGAAGATGCCCGCCTTCGTGTGCGAGTAGGCGGCCGCCATCACGTTCTCCTTGACGGTCATGTTGAGGAACAACCGGAGCGACTGGAACGTCCGTGCGATCCCGCGGCCGACGATCTGGTGCGGCTCGAGCCCGAGCAGGCTCTTCCCGGCGAAGTCGATCTCGCCCTCGTCGGGTGGATAGACGCCGGTGATCAGGTTGAAGAGCGTCGTCTTGCCGGCGCCGTTCGGGCCGATCACGCTGACGATCTCGCCCTCGTCGACGTGCAGGTCGAGGGACTGGATGCACGCGAGGCCGCCGAAGCTCTTCGAGACGCCGCGCAGGTCGAGGAGGCGATCGGTCATGCCGTGGCCTCCACGCGGCTCGCGCCGACGAGGCCCTGGGGGCGCGCGTTCATGAGCACGATCAGGATGACGCCGATCATGATCAGTCGGGTGATGCTCGGCTCGAACGCCAGGCGGGCGTCCCAGACGAACACCGAGAGGTAGAGCGTCGGGACGAGAAGAATGTTGCGCCAGAACGGGCGCACGGTGGTCAGCACCAGGATCAGCACGACGAGGGCGACGAAGCCCCAGTTGCCGGCCTGGGTGGGGTCGGCCGGGATCGGCACCCAGTGCTCGAGCGCGCGTCCGAGCGCGCCCTTCACGGCGCCGGTCCCGTCGTTCGCGGCCGGCCAGATCGCCGTGATCACCCCGTAGGCCGCGAAGCCGAACGCGATCGTCCCGAAGAACACCGCCGCCAGCACCTTCCACGGCCGCAGCTTCGCGAGCAGCGTCGCGATGATCAGGACGAAGAAGACCCAGGTCGCGTGGTTCGGCGTGCGCAGCACCTCGAGGGAGACGTTGACGACGATCGCGCCGAGGATCATTCCGCCGAGGCTGCCGGCACCCCCGAGGATCACCATCGCGTAGATCGTGATCAGGATCGGCGTGTCGAAGTCGGCCGAGTAGACACCGGTCTGGAGTGAGGCGAAGAGCGTCCCGGTCAGGCCCGCGACCCCCGCACCGAACGCAAAGGCGAACAGCTTCAGCCGGTTGACCGGCATGCCCATCATCTCCGAGGCGAGCGAGTCCTCGCGGAGCGAGCGCCAGGCGCGCCCCGTGCGCGAGTTGCTGACGAGGTAGATCGTCCCGAAGACCCCGAGGAAGAACAGGAGCGCGATCCAGTAGTAGCTCTTGAGCGACTCGAGGTAGTGCCCGAAGAGGTGGAAGGCGTCGATGTTCGTGATCCCGTTCGGGCCGTTCGTGATGTTGAAGCCGTGGGTGAAGCCGAGGATCGAGATCCGGTTGCCGTTGTTCGCGACGGTGACGAACAGCTGCCCGAAGAAGAGCGTCACGATCGCGAGGTAGTCGCCGACGAGGCGCCGCGACGGAAGGCCGACGAGCAGCCCGAGCAGGATCGTCGCCGGCACGACGACGATCAGGATCAGGGGCGTCGGCCAGTGCAGGCCGAACTGGCTGGAGGCGAGCATCGCGTAGATGTAGGCCCCGAAGCCGAAGAAGGCGACGTAGCCGAGGTCGAGCAGCCCGGCGAAGCCCACGACCGTGTTCAGGCCGAGGGCGAGCAGCATGAAGATCAGCGTGTCGAAGCCGACCCGCAGCACGTAGCCGTTGCTCGTCATGAAGGGCAGCATCGCCGCGACGACGATGAAGGCCAGGAACCATGCCGGGGTGGGGACGCGCTGCACGGAGGTGCGGGCGAGGCCCGTGACGCCGGTGCCCTGCTCACGCCGCCCCTCGTGGGAGGCGACCCACTCGTCGACGCCGATCCTGGGCTTGGGCTCGGTCTCGGCCATCAGACCTTCTGTACCGCCGCCCGCCCGAGCAGCCCGCTCGGCCTCACGATCATGATCCCGATCAGGAGCACGAACACGATCGCGTCCGAGAACGTGGACGAGACGTACCCGATCGTGAACGATTCGGCGAGCCCGATTGCGAGCCCGCCGACGACGGCCCCCGGCAGGTTGCCGATGCCGCCGATCACGGCGGCGGTGAAAGCCTTCAGCCCCGCCTGGAAGCCCATGTACGGGTTGAGCTGCTGGTAGACCAGACAATTGAAGACACCGGCGGCCCCTGCGAGAGCGGAGCCGATGAAGAACGTGGCCGCGATCACGCGGTTGACGTCGATGCCCATCATCTCGGCCGCCTGCCGGTCGTACGAGGTGGCCCGCATCGCCCTGCCGAGCTGGGTCCGGGAGACGAAGTACGTGAGCACGATCGTCAGCACGATCGTCCCGACGATGACGATGATCTGGGCCAGGGCGAGCCGGACGCCGCCCGGAAGCGTGATCTCCGTCGACCAGAGCACCCCGTTGTTCCAGCTGAAGGTGTCATAGCTGCGGTAGTCGGCGCCGAGCAGCAGCACGGTCGCGTTCTCGAGGAAGAAGGACACCCCGAGTGCCGTGATCAGCGGCGCGATTCGAGGCGCATCGCGCAGGCGGCGGTAGGCGAAGCGCTCGATCGCGACGCCGAGGAAGCCGCCGCCCAGCATCGAGGCCGCGAACATCAGGAAGAGGAGCAGCGCGATCGGGATCGAGAACCCGGTCGGGCCGCCGAGCGCGGTGAGGACGCCGTAGCCGATGAACGCGCCGACCATGTAGACGTCGCCGTGCGCGAAGTTCAGCAGCTTCAGGATCCCGTACACCATCGAGTAGCCGAGGGCGATCAGGGCGTACACGCTTCCGTGGACGATTCCGGCGACCAGCTCGGTGACGAAGAGATTCCAGTTCATCCGCGGGGGCGAGGCGTTACCTCGGGGAGCGCGACCGGAGCCGCGCTCCCCCGAGGCAGGAACTAGGAGATCGTCTGGTACTTGCCGTTGACGATCTTGAAGATGTGGAACGCGGCACCCTGGACGTCGCCGTTCGCCGTGAACGACATGGGCGTGCCGAGGATGGAGCGGGCGATCCGCTCCTTGGCGAGCGCGGTGCGGAGCGACGTCCGCGTGATCGTGCCCTTACCCCCGGCGCACGCCTTGACGGCAGCCTGCGCGTAGAGTTGGGCCGCCACGTAGTTGGGGGCTCCGAACGGGCTCGTGCCGCCGGGGTACTCCTTGTTGAAGGCGGCCACGAGCTCCTTGTCCGCCGGGAGCGTCGTGACGTCCGCTGCGAAGAAGGAGATGTAATTCCCGGACTGATTGAACTTCGA
The DNA here is from genome assembly GCA_963792135.1 of uncultured Actinomycetes bacterium. Classification (GTDB taxonomy): domain Bacteria; phylum Actinomycetota; class Thermoleophilia; order Gaiellales; family Gaiellaceae; genus PALSA-600. The sequence continues at coordinate 130,552 of CAWBVD010000016.1, forward strand.
CGAGTCGAAGCTGCCGTCCGTGGCGAAGACGATCGCCTTCTTGCCCTGGGCCTTGAGCTGCTGCGCCAGGAGCTGCGTCTGCGACGCGAGCTGGAACGGCGTGAAGACGACCTTCGTGCTGCTGTCGACCTTCCCGACGAGCGCCGAGAAGTCGGTGTCCTTCTGGGTGATCGACTCCGAGTCGACCTGGACGCCGGCCTTCGTCAGCGCCGACTTGACGATCCCGGCGAGGCCGGTCGAGTACGACTCCTGGTCGTCGACGATCATGACCTTGGAGCCCTTGGTGACGCCGAGGTGCTTCATCATGTAGTCGGCGTCCGTCGGGCCCTGGACCGAGTCGTTCGGGACGACGCGGAAGAAGTAGCCCTTGGACGAGCCGTTCGTCAGCGCCGGGTTCGTCGCCGAGCCCGAGACGAAGGCAAGGCCCGCCTTCTTGAAGATCGGAGCCGCAGCGGAGACCTCCGAGCTACCGGCGGGGCCGATGACGCCGACGATGCTCGAGTTCGACGCGAACGACTGCGACACCGTCGAGGCGAGCGACGGCGTCAGCTGCGTGTCGCCCTGGACGATGTTGAGCTTCAGCGCATGCGTCTTGTTCCACTCGGTGGTGAAGAACTCCGCCCAGTGCAGCTGGTCGTCGCCGATCGACGCGACCGGCCCCGTGAAGGGCCCTTCCAGGCCGATCTGGATCGGGTTCTTGCACGAGGCACCCGCCGGAGCCGCAGCGTGCGACCTGGCGGCGGACGTCGCCGTGCCGGCGAGCACGAGCGCCGCCGTGGCGCACGCGCCCCCGACCGCGATCGTGATTGCCTTCTTGACCATGAAGCCTCCTTGACTGTGTTCACACTTGAGAAGCGGCGTTGGATCCTATTACGACTAGATTCGCACTGTGGACAACTGGTTGAACAGCGACACCGCTGCCGTCCTTCCACTGTTCGACGACGCCCACGGCTGCGAGAAGTTTGCGCAGCGCGTGTTGCGCTTTCGGGCCGGCACGTCAGGACAGCGCAGTGCCGGAGCCGACGACGAGATCCTCTACGTCCTGGACGGCACCGGCACGGCCAGGGTCGGCGGCACCGAGGTACCGCTACGGCCCGGCGTCGGCGCGCTCGTGCGTGGCGACACCGCGTGGTCGGTGGAGGCCGACGGGCCGCTCGAGCTCGTGTCGGTGCTCGTGCGCGATCCGGAGCCGGCGCCCGGCCCGTACGCCGCCGTGGACCTCGCCGGCGAGGAGCGGCGCGACGCGACGGCGGCCCGGCAGTTCGTGCTCGGCGTCACCGCGGAGACGGGCTGCCCGTCCGTGACGCAATTCATCGGCTTCGTCCCGCCGGGCCGCGCGCCCGACCACTTCCACCGCTACGACGAGGTGCTCTACGTCCTCGAGGGCCAGGGGACGCTCCACATCGGGGGCGAGGAGGCGCCGCTGGCGCCCGGCGTGTGCGTCCATCTGCCTGCGACGCTCGTCCACTGCCTGGAGAACACGGGCGACTCGGAGATGCGGCTACTCGGCGTCTTCCGGCCCTCGGGCTCACCGGCCGAGGCCTACTATCCCGACGGCACGCCCGCCGTGTACCCGAGCTGAGAGGCCCAAATTCTGATGCCCCGTATAGAGCGGACCGCGGATGTCAGCTGGGAGGGCAACCTCGCCCGCGGCGAGGGCCGGATCTCGGCCGGCTCCTCCGGCGCCTTCGACGCGCTCGCGTACTCGAACGCGACCCGCATCGGCAACCCCGAGGGGAAGACGAGCCCCGAGGAGCTACTGGCGGCCGCGCACGGCGGCTGCTTCACGATGTCGCTCGCCGGCGAGCTGACCGGCCTCGGCCACCCGCCCGGACGGATCGATACCTCCTGCCGGATCGTCATGGACGAGGTCGAGGGGCAGGGTCACCAGATCGTCGGCTCCGTCGTGACCACCGCCGTCGCCGCGCCGGGTCTCGACGAGGCCGTTCTGGCCGAAGCCACGCGGCTCGCCGACGAGGGCTGCCCCTTCTCGGCGCTCCTGAAGCGATCCGGTGCCACGGTCGAGGTTCGCTCCGGGCTCGCGTGACCGATCCGAGAGTGCGACGAGGCGATCCGGCTTCTTTCCAACTGGGGGCGGTGGGGCCCGGACGACGAGCTCGGAACGATCAACCTGATCACGCCGCGGAAGCGGCAGGAGGCGGCCGAGCTCGTGCGCAACGGGGAGCCCGTGTCGCTCGCGATTCCCTTCGACCGCAGCGGGCCACAGCCGCACGGACACCGGCGGCTGAACCCGCAGCACACGATGCTCGACACGGGTACCGATCTGAAGGAGCGACGCCAGCCGATCGGCGTCGGCGGCTTCGGCGGCTCCGACGACATGTTCTGCATGTCGACCCACGCGGCCACGCACTGGGACTCGCTGGCGCACGTCTTCTACGACTTCAAGATGTACAACGACCGCGACTGCGGGCTGGTGACCGCGCGGGGCGCACCCGTGAACTCGATCGCGAACCTCGCCGAGGCGATCGTGACGCGTGGAGTCCTCGTCGACGTCGCGCGGTCGGCCGGGGTCGAGTGGCTCGACATCGAGCATTGCATCACGCCGGCCCAGCTCGAGCGGGCGCTCGAGGAGCAGCGGGTCGAGGTGAGCGCTGGGGACGTGCTCATCCTGCGCACGGGAAACATGAAGCGCGCGCGGCGGGGCGGCGGCTGGGAGCGGTATGTCGAGGACTCAGAGCCGGGAATCGGGCTCGACGGGCTCGCCTGGCTCCATGAGCACGGCGTCGCGGCGATCGCCGCGGACACATGGGCGGTCGACGTCCTACCGGCAGAGACGGAGGTCGTGCCGCTGCCGGTGCACGCCGTCGGGGTCGTGCACATGGGACTGCCGCTCGGCGAGAACTTCGCGCTCGACCGGCTGGCGGAGGCGTGCGAGCGGGCCGGGCGGTGGGAGTTCCTCTTCGTGGCCCCCGCGCTGCCCTTGACCGGAGCCGTAGGCTCCCCGGTAAACCCGCTGGCGATCCTTTGACCACGACCGAGACCCGGACCATGCACCCGCTCGACCCGCTCTCCGGCGAGGAGATCGCCGCCGCCGTCGCCGCCGTCCGTGGCGCACACGACCCCGAGAACCGCTTCCGGTTCGTGACCGTGACGCTGCTCGAGCCCGAGAAGAGCGAGTTGGCGAATGATGCTCTCCCGCGGCTCGCGGAGGTCGTGGCGCTCGACCCGGGATCCGAGGGCGCCTACGAGGGCGTCGTCGACGTCGACCGCGCCGAGCTCGTCCGCTGGGACCGGCTGCCGGACGGCGTGCAGCCGGCGATCGCCGTGGAGGAGTACGAGCTGTGCGAGGCACTCGTGCGCGCGCACCCGGACTTCCGCGCGGCGCTCCTCGCACGCGGCATCCCGGAGGAGGACTTCGACCTGGTCACGATCGACCCCGTGCCGCCGGGCAACTTCGGCTACGAGGAGGAGCGCGGCCGGCGCGTCTGCCGCGCCCTCGCGTGGATCCGGCCCTACCCCGACGGCAACTCGTATGCGCGGCCGGTCGAGGGCATCGTCGGGCTCGTCGACCTGCACAAGGGCGAGGTGCTCCGGATCGAGGACAATGGGATCGTCCCGGTTCCGCCGGGGACCGGGGAGTTCCGCAACGGCCACGTGGGGCCGATGCGGGGCGACCTCAAGCCGCTCGAGATCGTCCAGCCGGAGGGGCCGAGCTTCACGATCGACGGCAACCTGATCCGCTGGCAGAAGTGGTCGTTCCGCGCGGGATTCACGGCGCGGGAGGGGCTCGTCCTGCACACGCTCGCCTACGACGGCCGGCCGGTGATGCACCGCGCGTCGTTCTGCGAGATGGCGGTGCCGTACGGCGACCCGAGCCCGAACCGCTACATCCAGGGGCCGTTCGACATCGGCGAGAACAACATCGGGACGCTCGCGAACGCGCTCGAGCTCGGCTGCGACTGCCTCGGCGAGATCCGCTACCTGGACGCATGGGTCGTGAACTCGAAGGGCGAGCCGGTCCGGATGCCGAACGCGATCTGCATCCACGAGGAGGACTTCGGCCTGCTCTGGAAGCACTGGGACTTTCGGAACGGCGGCACCGAGGTGCGCCGCTCGCGCCGCTTCGTGATCTCGATGATCTCGACCGTCGGCAACTACGACTACGGCTTCTACTGGTACCTCTACCAGGACGGCATGATCGAGGCGGAGGTCAAGGCCACGGGGATCATGTCCACCGCGGCCGTGCCTCCGGGCGAGACGCCACGCCATGGGTGGCTCGTCGACGAGGGCCTGAACGCGATGGTCCACCAGCACTTCTTCTCGGCGCGACTCGACCTCGACGTCGACGGCCCCGAGAACTCCGTCTACGAGGTCGAGACCGTGTCGACGCCGTTGGAGCGGAACCCGTACGGCAACGCGTTCGAGACCGTGCGCACGCCCGTGCGGCGGGAGTCGGAGGCCGCCCGCGACGTCAACCCGCTGCACTCGCGCACCTGGTACGTGGTGAACGAGAACAAGCGCAACGCCTGGGGCCAGCCCACCGCCTACCGGCTGATCCCCGGTGAGGTCACGCTGCCGTTCGCGCTGCCCGGCTCGCCGCTGACGAAGCGCGCCGCGTTCACGCAGCACCAGGTCTGGTTCACGAAGTACCACCCACGCGAGCGGTTCGCCGCGGGCGACTACCCGAACCAGCACGCAGGCGGCGCGGGCCTCCCGGAGTTCCAGGCGCAGGACAGGTCACTGGAGAACACCGACGTCGTGCTGTGGGTGACCCTCGGGCACCACCATGTGCCGCGGCCCGAGGACTGGCCGATCATGCCCGTGGCCCGGCTCGGGTTCGTCCTCAAGCCGCACGGGTTCTTCGACCGCAACCCCTCGCTCGACGTGCCGCCGCCGGCAGCGCACTGCGCGCCTTAACGCAATCGTCACGACGACCGCGCGGCGGTCGACCTCCACGGGGTAGGTCTCGGCCTCGAGTGTGACCGGATAGCGCTTGACGCGCTGCTTCGCGGGGTCGAACCACGAGCGGCCGGTGCGGATGTCGAACTCCCAGCCGTGCCACGGGCACTGGAGCAGGCGCTTCGGCCCGGCGGCGTAGCTGCCCGGGCCGTCCGAGTCGACGAGCCGCAGCAGGTGGCCGGCGCAGAGCGGGCCGCCCTGGTGCGGGCAGCGATGACGGAGCGCGAAGTACTCGCCGTCGACGAAGAAGACGCCTATCTCCCGCCCGGCGACGGTCACGAGCTTGTGGCCACAAGGCTCGATCTCGCCCTCCTGGGCGACCACATATTTCATAGGCCATAGAGCGCGGCCGCGTTGTCGAAGCGGATCCGCCGGTCGAGCTCCGGCGGCACGAGCGGGCCGAGCGCCTCCTCGTAGGTGCGGGCGTGGGCGTGAGGATGGTCGCTCGAGTAGACGAGCAGCTCGTCGCTGCCGAGCCGCTCGAGCAGGCGGGCGAGGCCCTCGCGGTCGGGCGGCCCGTCGATCGGCTGCACCGCCACGCGGACCCGCTCGCGGATCGTCTCCGAAGGGGCGGTCTTCACCCACGGGATCTCGCGCCGGAGCCCCTTCCACTCCTTGTCGAGCCGCCAGAGGAGCGGCGGCAGCCAGCCGAAGCCGCTCTCGAGCAGGACCACCCGCAGCTCCGGGAAGCGCTCGAACGCGCCCTCGGCGATCAGGCTCGTCAGCTGCGCCTCGAAGATGTGGCCCATACCGACGTACTCCTCGAGGTAGTAGCTCGGCCAGCCGACCGGCGTCGGCGGGTTGCCGGAGGAGCCGCCGAAGTGCAGCGCAAGCGGCCGGCCGTGCTCGACGGCGGCCTCGAGGAGCGGCCAGTAGAACCGGTTGCCGTAGGGGCGGTCGGCGCGAACGGGCAGCAGCACGTGGACGAAGCGAGGGTCGCCGGCGAGCCGGGCGACCTCGGCTGCGGCGCCGGCGGGGTCGTCGGGCTTGACGACGATGCCGGCGCGGAGGCGCTCGTCCCGCGCCAGCCACTCCGCGCCCACCCAGTCGTTGACGGCCGCGGCGTAGGCGTTCGCGAAGTCGACGTTCCGCAGGGCCTCGACGCCGGAGAAGCAGTTCACCACCGCATACGCGGCACCCTCGGCGTCGAGGTGCGCCGCCAGCCCGGCGGGCGAGTCGTCGGCGCCGGCGCGCCTCGTCGTCGGCGCGTTCGGCGGGTAGACGGTCGCCACCGAGCTCGGCGCGCGGAACCCGGCCTCGGCGGCGTACTCGCGCCAGTACCCGTCCAGATACGGACCCACGATCTCGACGTCCGGCGTCGGGGCGTGCACGTCGCAATCGATGAGCGTCAATTCAACGCCGGGTAGAGCGCTCTAGCGTTGCCCGCAAAGATCGCGTCACGCCGCTCATCGCCAAGTGACGCGGGCAACGCCTGGTCGGGCGCGTCGAAGTCCCAGTGCGGGTAGTCGGTCGCGAACAGCGCCCGGTCCGGCATGGCGAGCTCGTCGAGGAGCTGGGGTAGCCACTCGGCGCGCTCGGGCTCCTCGATCGGCTGAGTCGTGAACCAGAAGTGCTCCCGCATCGTCTCCGACGGCTTGCACTGGAGGTGCGCTACCTCGTCGCGGAGCAGGTCGAAGGCCATGTCGGTGCGCCACATCAGCCACGGGAGCCAGGCGAAGCCGCCCTCCTGCAGCACGACCTTCAGTCCCGGGAAGCGCTCGAAGACGCCCTCGACGACGAGGCTCAGCACCTGCGCCTGGAAGGCCTGCGGGTAGCCGCAATGGTCCTCGAAGTAGAACGACGGCCAGCCGGCGCCGGTGATCGTGTTGCCGCCGTGGCCGCCGACGTGGATCGCGAGCGGCAGGCCGTGCGCCTCGGCGACCTCGTAGAGGGGCCAGTACTTGCGGTTGCCGAGCGGCTCGCGCGTCCGCACGTTCACGAGCACCTGAACGAAGCGCGGGTTGCCCGCGAGCCGCTCGGCCTCGGCGGCGGCGAGCGCCGCGTCCTCGCACGGCACGCAGATCGAGCTGTAGAGGCGGTCGTCCTGCTCCAGCCATTCGGCGAGCGTCCAGTCGTTCAGCGCGCGCGTGAGCGCGGCGGCGAACTCGACGAACTGGCTCCCGCAGGTCGTCTGGTTGATCGGGTTGAGGATCACCGCCTCGATCGGCCACGCGTCGAGGAGCTGCTCGCGCATGAAGTCGAGATCGCCGCCGGGGACGCCGCCGTTCGGGGGCCACGCGTCGGTGCGGCAGGCGAAGTGGCGCGGCCGGGTCGCGAAATAGCCGATCGAGTCCGGGTAGCGCAGCCCGAACTGCTCGTTGTAGCGGGCCCAGCGCTCGGGCAGGTACGGCGTCAGCAGGTCGTTCGACGACAGCATGTGGTGCACGTCGGCGTCGACGATCCCGGGCAAGCGGGCCATGGGCCTACGTTAGTTCCTCGCGGAACATGGGGCGATCAACCCCAGAACTTCGGGCGCTCGTTGGAGAGCCCGATGTTGATCGTCTTCGGCGCGCTGTACTCGTGGAGCGTCTCCGCGGAGAGCTCGCGCCCGAAGCCGCTCGCCTTGACGCCGCCCATCGGCGACCCCGGCGGCGTGTCGAACCACTTGTTGACCCAGACGACCCCCGCGTCGAGACGCCGGGCGATCCGGTGCGCGCGGGCGAGGTCGGTCGTCCAGACGCCCGCGCCGAGGCCGTACTCGGTCGAATTCGCCCTTGAGACAGCGTCCTCCTCGTCGTGCCAGCGCTCGACGACTGCGACGGGGCCGAAGACCTCCTCGCGCGTGATCGCCGCGCGGCTCTCCGGGTCGGCGAAGATCGTCGGAGCGACGAAGTTGCCGTTCGCCAGCTCGCCGGGCAGCTCGAGCTTCTCGCCGCCGAGCCGGAGCTCCACACCCTCGGCCTTCGCGCGCTCGATATGGCCGAGGACGCGGTCCCGGTGCGCCGCGGTGACGAGCGGGCCGAGCTGCGTCTCGGGGTCGAGCGCATGGCCAACGCGAACCGTGCCCGCGGCCTCGAGGAAGCGGTCGAGGAACGCGTCATAGACGTCCTCGTGCACGAGCAGCCGCGACGAGGCGAAGCAGACCTCGCCGTTCGCGAGGAAGATCCCGAGCAGCGCATCCTGGACGGCCGTCTCGAGGTCGGCGTCGGCGCAGACGAGCATCGGGCTCTTGCCGCCGAGCTCCATCAGCGACGGCGTCAGCTGCTCGGCGGCCGCGGCCATGATCCGCCGCGCCGCCGCCCCGCCGCCGGTGAAGCTGATCTTCGCGATGCCCGGATGCGAGACGAGTGCGGCGCCCACCTCGGGGCCGAAGCCCGTGACCACGTTGAGCACGCCCGGCGGCAGGATCTCGCCCAGCATCGTGGCCACCTCGACCACGCTCGGCGAGGCGAACTCGGACGGCTTGAGGACGAGCGTGTTGCCGGCCGCGAGCGCGGGCGCGATCTTCTGCGCGCTCGTAATCAGCGGCGAGTTCCAGGGGATGATCGCCGCAATCACGCCGAGCGGCTCGCGCACCGTGTAGACGTGTGAGTTCTCGTCCCGGTCGGCACGGTGATCCCGCCCGAGCCGCGCACGACGCCTGCGAAGTAGCGGAAGATCGCCGTCGCGGCCGTGATGTCGGCGATCGCGACCTCGCGGCGCGGCCGGCCGTTCTCGGTCGGGAGCAGCTGCTCCCACTTCTCGGCGGCGGCCTCGATTGCGTCGGCGCAGCGGAGCAGGAGCTGCTGGCGGAGAGCCGGCCCTGTCGTCCGCCAGCTCTCGAAGGCGCGCGCGGCTGCGGCGATGGCTGCGGCAACGTTCGCGTCCGTGGCCTGGGCGACCTGCGCCCACTCGGTGCCGGTGCTCGGGTCGATCGCCGCGAAGCTCTCGCCGGTCGACACCTCCTCGCCCCCGATCACGAGCGGGTACGGGCGGCGGCCCTCGTAGAGGCGGAAGGTCTGGCTCTCGGTCGCGACAGCCATTCCCCGGCACGTTACAACGCGGCGGCGAGCCGCTCGAGCTCGTCGTCGCTCGTCCAGAAGCCGATCGACGCGCGCACCCACGGCAGCGTCGGCAGGTGCCGGACGATCACGCCCTGCTCGGCGAGGCGCCGCGACTCCCCCGCGGCGTCGCTGCTCTGCCACGTGACGAGCGTCGCCTGGCCCTGGGGCGCTCACCAGCTCGACGTGCGGGGCGACCAGCTCCAGGCCGCGCTCGGCCTGTGTGCGGGCGCGCTCGAAGCGCCCCGGACCGACCTCGTCGAGGAAGGCGAGCGAGGCGAGCGCGCCTTCGAGCTGCGCGCGGTTGAGCCAGCCGCAGTCGAAGCGGGCGGCAGCCGGCCTTCGGCGTGAACGCGCCGGCCTCGTCGTAGCCGTCCTGCGAGTAGTACGAGGGTGCGGCCACGGCGAGCCGTTCGATCCACTCGGGCGCGATCACGAGGCCGCCCGTTCCGCCCGGGCCCAGCAGCCACTTCTGCCCCGAGAAGGCGTAGAAGTCGACTCCGGTCGCGGTCACCGGGATCGCCCCGACCGACTGCGCTCCGTCCGCGAGCACGGGCACGCCGAGCCCGGCGAGCTCGTCGAGCGGCAGCAGCTGCCCGGTCGTCCAGGCGACGTGCGAGACGGCGATCAGCTTCGTCGCAGGGCCGACCTCGACCGCGATCGCGTCGAGCGCCGCCTCCGGCGGGCGGCCGCGCAGCTTCGCCGGGCGGACCGTCGCGCCCGATGCCGCCAGCGGGCCGAGCAGCCCGAAGTGCTCGACGTCGGTCGTCACGACCTCGTCGCCGGGGCCGACCCCGAGCCCTGCGCAGACGATCGAGCAGCCCTCGGTCGTCGAGCGGGTGAGGGCGAGCGTCTCGGGCGGGACGGACACGACGGCCGCAAGAGCGGCGCGGAGCCGCTCGCGCAGCTCGAGGATCTCCGCCGGGTACCAGGCGCCCGTCCGGCCGCGCTCGTAGTCGAGCCGGTCGGCTGCGGCCATCGCGTCCAGCGTGCGCCGCGGCAGCGGGCCGAAGGTGCCCGTGTTGAGCCAGACGAGGCGGTCGAGGACGCCGAGCTCGGCGCGTATCGCTTCGAGGTCCATCAAAGTTCGACGTCGATCCCGATCCCGAGGGAGCGCGCGCGATCGTAGACCAGCTGCGCGGCGGCGACGTCCTGGACCGCGATCCCGCACGACTGGTAGATCGTTATCTCGGCGGCCGAGCTGCGGCCCGGCTTGGCACCGGCCAGCACCTCGCCGAGCTCGTCGGAGACGTGCTCCGGGCCGAAGAGCCCGTCCGCGATCGGGAGCACGCAGTCGCCGCACTCGCTGAGCGTGGCCTCGCGCGAGTCGACGACGACGCGGGCGTCGCGCATGACCTCGCCGGCGATCTCGCGGATGGTGGGTGCGTGCGAGCCGACGGCGTTCAGGTGGGTGCCCCGCTCGAGCATTCCCTCCGTCACCACCGGGTCGCGCGCGGAGCTGACCGTGCAGACGACGTCGGCGCCGGGCAGCGCAGCCGTCGGCGCGGAGCTCGAGCTGCGGGTAGCGCGGCGCCTGCTCGGCTACGAATCGCTCCGCCGATTCGAGTGTTCGCGCCGTCACGGTGACCCGCTCGAGCGGCAGCACGTGCGACCATCGCCTCGAGGTGGCCGGCGGCCTGGACGCCGGCGCCGACCAGCGCGAGCCGGCTCGAATCCGCGCGGGCGAGCGCCTGCGTCGCGACGGCCGAGGCGGCGGCGGTGCGCACGTTCGTCAGGTGCACGCCGTCCATCACTGCAAGGAGCGCGCCGGTGCCGGGGTCGTAGAGCAGCATCGTGGCGAGGATCGGCGGCGTTGTGCCCCGGAAAGTTCGTGATGCTCTTCATCCCGAGCGCCGGGCCGTCGTCGAGCCACGCCGGCATCGCGCGCAGGAGGCCGACGTCGCCGAAGGTCGCCGTGAGGCGAACCGGCATCACGGTGCGGCCCGCCGAGAAGGCGAGGTGCGCCTGCCGCATCGCCTCGATGCACTCGCCCATCGGCAGCAGCTGCTCCACGGCGGCGCGGTCGAGGATGAGCGGCACGCGTCGCAGCCTAGACTCGCGGACGTGAGCGAGCTCGTCGAGCGTGCCCGGGTGTTCGTCGAGCAGTGGGCGAAGGTGGAACCGGGCGAGCGGGTGCTCGTGCTCGCCGACGACCAGACCGACCCGGAGGTGGCGCGGGCGGTGCTCGACGGCCGCCCGGGCGACCGGGGCCGACGTGACGTTCGTCGAGATGCCCAGGCCGGACTCGGCGTGGGCCGAGCCCAGCGAGGTCGTGCTCGGCGCGATGAAGCAGGCGCAGAAGTGCCTCAGCCTCGCGCTCGTCTACCACGACCGCCGCACCACGATCGCCCGGCGCGAGCACGGGATGGCGATGTTCTTCCTGCTGCCGCCGGTGCCGGCGACGCTCTTCGGGCCTGCGTCGTACTTCCCGATCGAGCTCTGCGCCGAGATCGGGCGCCAGTGCGCGTTGCGGCTGCGGGCTGCGCGCGAGATCCGGATCACGTCGCGGCGCGGGACGGATTTCCGGGCGCTGCTCGACCCGCGCAACTGCACCGCCGACCCGGGTGGCTGGCTCGAGGCGTGGGGACCGGGCCGGGTGATCGGCCGGACGCCGGGCGAGGGCTCGAACACCTTCCCGCCCGGAGTCGTGCTCGCCTATCCCGACCCGCGCTCGGTCGAGGGCGTTGCCGTCTTCGAGCACCACGTCGGCGTCGGGCCCGTCGCGAGCCACCTCGCCGTCCGCTACGAGTACGGGCGAACGGTCGGCGCTCAGGGCGAGGGCGCGGAGAAGCTGGCGTCGATCGTGGACGGCGTCGAGCTACGCGACCGACGTCGCCGAGCTCGCGTGGGGCACGAACCCGCACCAGACGCTGACGCTGGACACGGAGCGCAATCCGATCGACGCCGAGCGGCACGCCGGAACCGTCCACGTCGGCATGGGGCCCTCGCCGATCTTCGGCAGCCGGACGACGAGCCGGCTGCACCTCGACGGGCTGATCATCAAGCCGTCGATCTTCCTCGACGGCGAGCCGATCATGACCGACGGTCACCTGCTCGTCCTCGACCTGCCCGAGGTGCGCGAGCTCGCCGCGCGGTTCGGCGACCCCGACGAGCTGCTGCGCGAGCGCTTCCCGATCACACCCGACTGGATGGCGGAGGTGTCGGAGTCGGGCGCGGTCGAGCTCGGCAACGAGTGGGTGACGCTGGCGCCACCGTCGCTCGCGCAGCCTCCGGTCGAGCGCTCGGACGGCCGCTCGGACCGCCAGCTCGAGCTGCTGACCGAGCTCGTCGCGGGGATCGAGCGGACGGAGGAAGGGCGCTACGTGCTCGGGCTCTACCGCTTCAACGTGGAGCTCGCGACGCCGGCGGGAGAGACCTGCCACGTCGCGATCGACCACGGCCGCACCGAGGTCGTGTCCGGGCCCGGCGCCGGGCGAACGGCTGATGACGGTGCGCGTGGAGTGCGACCTGGAGACGCTCGAGGAGCTCGTCGAGGGACGGATCGGGCCCGTCGACGCGCAGGTCGCCGGCCGGCTCTGGGTCTCCGGCTCGCTCGGCACGCGCGTGCTGACGAGCTGTACGTTCCGCCTGTTCCGTGTCGGCGCCGAAGGAGGTCGGCTGTGAGGCTCTACGTGATCCCGCTCGGCACCGTCGAGGTCGACGTCGCGAAGTTCATGGCCTGGGAGCCCGAGCGCGGCGAGCGTTACTCGGGCCCCGTCGCCGCGTTCCTGATCCAGACCGACGACGGCAAGAACGTGCTCGTCGACACGGGCCTCTCGCCCGACCACATCGAGGACCCCGAGTGCCGCATCCCGAAGCCGGACGTCGTGGTGACGATGACGCCCGAGGACGACATCCGTCACCAGCTCAGCCTGATCGGCGTCGAGCCCGACGACATCGACATCGTCGTGATGACGCACTTCGACTTCGACCATGCGGGCGGGAACCGCTTCTTCCCGAACGCCGAGTTCGTCGTCCAGCGGGAGCAGTACGAGTACGCGAAGGCGACGCCCGCAGCGCTGCTTCGCCCAGGACTGGGACCTGCCCGAGCTGAACTACCGGCTGATCGACGGCGACCAGGAGCTGCTGCCGGGGATCGAGCTCGTCACGACCCCCGGGCACGCGCCGGGCCACCAGTCGCTGATCGTCCGCGGGCTCCCGAACACGGGCACGGTCATCCTCTCGTCCGACGCCGCCCATTCGCACGTCGAGTTCGAGGAGGAGCGCCGCGACCCGACGCAGGATGAGGAGACGGTCGAGACGATGCTGGCCAGCATCCGGAAGCTGAAGCGAATCCGTGACGCCGAGAACGCGACGCTACTGCTCAACCACGACGCTGACCACTGGTCGACGGACTACCGGCTGCTGCCGGAGTACTACGACTGAGAAGAAGCCGGTCGGCGAGCGCGCCGAAGCCGAGGCCGAGGGTCGCCCAGATGCACGCCTGCGTCCCGAGCGAGGCGAGCCGGAAGTGCCACAGCGTGTCCGCGGGGAAGCCCTTCGGAACCTCGTGGACGCCGGGGAGGATGAGGGCCGCGGCGGTGACGAGCACGACGTAGACGGCGAGCCCGAGCAGCGGACGCCTGACTCGAACGGCCACGACCGCCGCCAGGATGCTCACGGCGATCATCGAGAGGTAGAGCGCCGTCCGGCGGCCGATGGTTTCGGGGTCGCCGACGCCCGGCGGATTCGCGGGGTACTTGAGGAACGGAACGGCGAAGACGATCAGATAGCCGGCGAGGGCGAGCAGCCCGGCGGTGGCGCTCGGGCGGAGCCGGACGGCGCGGCCCTGCACTGCGGCGAAGGTCAGGGCGAAGAGGCCGCCCAGTGCGAGCCCGTAGACGCAGGTCGCGGTGAGGAGGCCGGCCGTGCTCTGGACGCCCCGGCTGACGAGCACGGGATCAGCGGCCATACCCGCATGGCGTGCGTCCTCGAACGAGACCGCCTGGCTGATCGAGGTCTCGCCGACGGCGTGCCCGAACACGAACGCGATCAGCCCACCCGCGAGCCCGGCCAGGAGCCCGCGGCCGAGGAGGCGGCTCATCATCGCGTCAGTGGCAGGGGAAGGCGAGCAGGTGCCGGCCGTCGTGCACGAACTCGTGCAGGTAGCGGCTCGAGATGATCGAGGTCGCGCCCTCCTCGATGCCGACGAGGTAGATCAGCACGAAGAGGAGCGCCGCGACGAAGATCGCCCAGCGCGCGACGTCGCGCAGCGGGACGACCGGGATCTCGATCGGTACGGGTGCTGTCGTGACGGACACTGCCTGCCTCCACGCGCGGGATCCTAACCGCGTAGTGTCCGCCGCGTGGCTGGCAACGGGCTCGGGCTCTTCCTCACGGGGCTGCCGCCGTCGCTGACGATCGACTTCGCGGGCCGCGCGGAGGCGGCGGGCTGGGAGGCGGCCTGGTTCCCGGAGATCACGTTCGGCGACTCGTTCGGCCCGGCGACGGCCGCCGCACTCCAGACCGACCGCATCGGGATCGCCACCGGCGTCGTGGGCGTCTGGTCGCGGTCGGCGGTGACGATGGCGCTGCAGGCGGCGACGCTGCACCAGCTGTCGGGCGGGCGCCTGATCCTCGGGCTCGGCGTGCAGGCGCGCGGCTACGTGCGGGCCTGGCACGGGCAGGAGTACCGCAAGCCGGTCACGGCGATGCGCGACTTCGTCACGATCCTCCGGCGGATCTTCTCGGGCGAGCTCACGAGCTACGAGGGCGAGGTCTTCTCGGTCCAGAACTTCCACCTGGACATGGAGCTGCCGGAGGCGCCGCTGAAGATCTACATCGCCGCGAACGGCCCGCGAATGGCCGAGCTGGCCGGCGAGGTCGCTGACGGCACGGTCGGCTGGTTCCATTCCCTCGAGTACGTCCGCGACGTGACGATGCCGGCGATCCGTCGAGGCGCCGAGCGCGCGGGGCGGTCGCTCGAGGGGTTCGACGTGACCGTCGGCTTCCCGGCGGTCGTGACGCGCGACGACAGCGGCATCGAGAAGTCGAAGGGGCTCGTGATGATGTTCGCGACGGCACTCGACTCCGCACCGTCCTACCTCGACAGCGTCAAGGCCGCCGGCTTCGGCGCCGACGCGGAGGCGATCGGCGAGCGCGTGCGCGCGGGCGACCTCCGCGGCGCGGTCGCGCTCGTGCCGGACGAGATGGCGGCGGCGATGGTGATGGCCGGGAGCGTCGACCGCGTCCGGGGCAAGATCGATGCCTATCGCGAGGCCGGCCTCACGGGGATCCACCTGCTCCCCTCGCCGCCCGGCGGGTACTACCCGCTCTACGAGGGGCACTTCCCGGTGGAGTCGCTGTCGCAGCTGCCGGAGTTCGACTTCCCGGCGCTGATCGGTAGCTTCTCGGACGCGGTCGAGCTGCTGGCTTAGCGCGCCGCCGCTTCGATCTCGGCGCACACGTTGCACTCCTCGGCGTCCGGGAGCTCCGGCGACGGGCGTGCCGCCGACCCAGGTGTCGACGAGCGCGGGCACGAGCCCGGCGATCCCGCTGCGGTTTCGCCGGGCGGGGACTGCGTCGAGCGTCACCCTGAGCGCCGAGCGTGCCGATTCGATCACCGGCACGTCCTGGAAGCGCTCCTCGATCAGCGGCGCCGTCTTCGCCATGCAAGTGCACCCGAGCAGGATCGACTCGGCGCCGTCCTCCACGACCGACCGGCGGCATTCGTCGAGGAGTCTTTCCAGAACCGGACTCGTCGCGTCGGTCCATGCGCGCGATCACGCTCTCGTCCTCGCCGAGCCGGGCGAGCTCGTGGTCGCCGGAGGCGTAGCGGATCCCCGTGCAGAGCTCGCCGCCCGGAACCATGCGGGCCCGCTCCGTGTAGAGGAACTCGAGCGCCGGCGGCCAGATCGTCACGATCCCGAACCGGCGGCCGCCGGCCGAGGCCTCGGTGATCCCGACCTCCCCGGCCCCGACGACCGGGACGTCGACGGCGGCGCGGATCGCCTCGATTCCCCAGTCGCAGGTCGAGTCGATCAGGATCGCGTCGACGCCGTCGGCCGCCGCGCGCTCGGCCGCATCGACGTGCGCGAGGTCGACGAGCAGCCGGTCGTACGGCGTGTGCGGGAAGGCCCCGATCCGCGGCGGGTAGATCACGAGCTCGACACCCTCGGGCGCGTGCGGCGCGAGGTGGCTCGTATCCATCAGCCCGAGCACGGCGATCTTCATGAGACCAACCGTAGTCGTGCGGTTTCCAACCTGCAAGACGGGTCGGCCATGGCGAGCATCGTGTCGTTCGCCGGCGGCGGGAAATGGCTAACGCGGCGCCGCCGGGATGCGGCCGCGCGTCAGCCAGGCGACGATCGCGCGCGACCGCGCCGGCTCCGGCTTCTTGCGGCTGACTCGCGACACGAGCCGCGAGACCCGCGACGGCGGCGGGGTGCGCTTCCTTCTGGAACGTGGCCATGTCCATGACAAGGATACGGGACGTGTCCCGCTCAGTGGCCCCGCGGTTCCGCGGAACCGCGGCGGGCTCAGCCGAGCGGGTGCGCCCCGAGAAATGCGGCGACGCGTGCCGCGGCCTCCTCCGGCTTCTGCAGGATCAGGTGAACGGGATGCGCGTCCAGCGTCGCGACCTGGACGTGCGGAATCCGCTCGCGGATCAGGTCGAGCGAGGGATCGACGCTCGTGTCGAGCTTCGTGCCGTCCCAGCTGCGGTCACCCTGGAGCACGAGCACCGGCGCCTCGATCGCCGCCAGGCGGTCACGAACGTCGGCCTGGGTGCAGAAGTAGCCGATCGTCTCGGCGGCCGTGTCGGCGTGCAGCACCTCGGCCACGGAGAGCTCGAACCAGTCCGTGAACCAGGCCGGATCCGTCAGGGCGTAGAGGCGTGCGAGCTGCACGGCGCCCTCGCCGCTCGTGCCGTGCGCGGCGATGATCTTGCGATACGCATCCCAGGCGGGCGCATAGCCTTGACGGGATCACCGGCCCAGACGTCGGTGTAGGTGATGAGCGCCCCGACCCGCTCCGGGCGCCCGGCGGCGAAGGCGAAGCCGATGTACGACGAGAACGCGTTGGCCCACACGTGCGCCCGCTCGATCTCGAGCGCGTCGAGCAGTCGCTCGAGGTCGTTCGCCCAGACGTCGACCGAGTACGGCCCGTCCCGTCCCGACGGGCCGAAGCCGCGCGGCTCCCAGGTGACGAGCCGGTAGTCCGCGAGGTACGGCCGTACGAAGTCGAAGTGGAAGTGCCCGACCGACGGACCGCCGAGGAGGAGCAGCGGCTCGCCGGCCTTCTCGTCGTCGTGGCACCAGAGCTCGATTACGCCGACGTCGACGAGGCGGCCTTCGTCGAAGCTGCGTCCGCTTCACGACGGTACCCCGTACGTCTCGCGCAGCTTCGCCTTCTGCACCTTCCCGCTCCCTGTCCGCGGCAGCGTGTCGGCGAGGAACGCCTGCGTCGGGCGCTTGTAGTCGGCGATCCGCCCGTGGCAGAAGGCGACGACGTCGTCACCGGTGAGCACCGCGCCGGCGACGGGCATCACGACGGCGGCGACCGCCTCGCCGAGCCGCTCGTCCGGGATGCCGATCACCGCAGCCTCCGCGATCGCCGGGTGCTCGCGCAGGACGCGCTCGACCTCGGCGGGGTAGATCTTCGCCCCCGCCGACACGATCATGTCCTTACTGCGTCCCGCGATGTACAGGTAGCCCTCCTCGTCGAAAAGCGCCTGGTCGCCGGTGTGGAGCCAGCCGCCGCGGAGCGCCGCGGCCGTCTCTTCGGGCCGCTGCCAGTAGCCGCGCATCACCGTCGGGCCCGCCTGCACGAGCTCGCCCGTCTCGCCGGGCGACGCCTCGCTGCCGTCCGGGGCGAGCACGCGAAGACGATTGTGGGTGCACGGCAGCCCCGCGGAGCCCGCCTTCCTGAGGATGTCCTCGGGCGGCAGAAGGGTCGAGACCGAGGCCGCCTCCGTCAGTCCGTAGGCGTCGGTGAAGCGCGGCGCCGAAGGCGGCGAGCAGCCGCTGGAGGGCCGCCGTCGGAACCGGGTCGCCGCCCGAGGCGCAGAGGCGGACGCGCGACAGGTCGAGCGACTCGAGGTCGTCGAGCTCGGCGACCCGGCGCCAGAGGTGCGGCGAGAGGAAGAGAGCCGTCGCTCCGTCGCGCGGCAACGGTCTCGACCACAGCGCGTGGATCGGGGCGCACCGGTGCGGACAGCCCCGCCGACGTGAAGGCACGGCAGGCCGAGCACGACGAGGCCGCCGACGTGGTGGAACGGCGCGACGACGAGGGCCCGGTCGCGCGCGGTCAGCCCCCAGCCCGAGGATCTGGTTGAACGAGGTGAAGAGGACGCTGCGGTGCGAGAGCACGACCCCCTTCGGGCCGCCCCGTCGTCCCGGACGTGTACATCAGGAGCAGCGGGTCGTCGTCCGCGGCCCGCGGCCCGTGCGGCTCCTCGCCCGCCCCCTCGACGAGCTCGTCGTAGCTCTCGACCCCGTCGATGTAGGCGCCGGCGCCGCTGTCAAGCAGGACATGCTCGATCTCGTCGGCGGCCAGGTTGCGGTCGATCGGCGCGAGCACGAGCCCTGCCTTTGCGCACGCGAAGAGGCTCTCGAGGTAGCGGTGTCCGTTCGGCAGCCGCACGGCAACCCGATCCCCGGACCCGCGCCGCGCCCGCGAGCGCGTTCGCGAGCCGGTCGGCGCGCCGATTGAGCGTCGCGTAGTCGAGCTGCACGTCGCCGTCGAGCACGGCCGCCCGCGCTCCGTGCACGCGCGCGTGGTGCTCGAGGAAGTCGGCGAGATTCACCGTTCCGCCCAGGGCACGAACTCGCCGATGTTCGACGCGTCGCGCGGAGCAACGCCACCTCGGCGCACCAGGCGGCTGACCGCGACTACCGCTCGATGATGTTGTGAACCTCGATCAACTCGGGCGGTCCGGCGAGCTCGACGCCGCCCTCGGTGAGGATTGGCATCAGTCGTTGACCGAATGCCTCGAACTGCTCTTTCGAATCCCAGATTTCGCTGACCCGAAAGCTTCCTCCGAAGCTGAAAGCAACGTGGTAAGCGAGCCCGTCGGGCGGGAATTCGCCCGAGTCCTCGATGCGAGGCAACACTTCGTCGTACTTCTCGGCCGTCATGCTCGGCGCCCCTGTGAAGCGGACAAGAATGCTCACGGTGGTCCTCTCTGGTCGGATGGGGCTGACTCTACTCGCGACCCGCGAGCGATGTGGTTGCACGACGCCGTGACGCCCGAGGCCGCCTCGGCGCTCAGACGACCGCGAGCTCCCGCGGCGAGCGGTTCATCCGCTCCACCCCGGTGCTCCGTGATCAGGTAGGTGTCCCCGATCAGCAGGCAGCCGCCGTCCGGATGCATCACGACCGGGTGGATCTCGAACACCTGCCCCGGCTCCGCCTCGAAGGCCGTCTCGCGCGTGAGCCAGGTGACGTGCTCGCCGAGCGTGCAACCGAGGTCGTGGCCCGTGTCGGTCGCCATCACCTCGAACCCGGCGTCCTCGATGATGCGCTCCATCTTCCCGAGCGGGCCGCCGATGACGACGCCCGGGGCGAGGTCGTCGAGCGCCTCGTCCATCGCGGCCATCGTCACCTTGTGCATCTCGGCCAGGATCGGCGAGGGCTCGCCGATCGAGACGACCCGGACGAGCTGCGTCCAGTAGCCGCCCAGCTGCGGTGAGATCTCGAGCAGCGCGGCGCGGCCGCGCTCGAGCGGCCGCGCCGAGGCGGACCACGGCAGCTCGGCCAACGACGAGGTCGCGTACACGTTGAAGAGGCGGTCGGCGCCGTTCAGCCGGCAGTAGTACTCGAGCTCGGCGTCGATCTCGAGCTCGGTCATGCCCTCGCGCAGCTTCGGCAGCAGGTGCTCGTAGCTGCCGTCGGCGATCTCGCACGAGCGGCGGCAGAGCGTCGATCTCCTCGGCGCTCTTCACGCGGCGGAGCTGCGCGAGCTCGGGGCTCGCGTCGACGAGCTGCAGCCCGGGCAACCGATCGGCCCAGGTCATGTACCAGGCGGCCGGCAGCAGCGTGAGCTCCTCGCTGCCGACGACCCCGTCGTGGAGCCCGCGCTCGGCGAGCTCGTCGGCCGCCGCCTCTCCGCAGTCGAGCGTGTACCGGGCGTCGGCGACGAACGAGAGCTTCTGCGCCGCCTGCTCGTGCACCCGGTGCTCGACCCACAGCACGGGCTCGCCCTCGAGCGGGAGCAGGAGCAGCGTGTGGCCCTTGACCGGCCGGAAGTCCGCGAGATAGCGGAAGTTGCCGCCGCAGAGGCCGTCCTCGCCGGAGACGAGCAGCGCCTCCCAGCCGCGCTCGTCCATCAGGCCGCGGGCGCGCTCCCACCGGCGGTCGCGCTCCTCCCTCGAGAACCCCATCGCGGCGCGATCATAATCGCGACCATGGAAACCGCCGTCACCGACTATCTCGACCGCGCCCGCCGGCGGCACGTCGACGAGCTCAGCGAGCTCCTGCGCATCCCGAGCGTCAGCACCGCGTCCGAGCACGCCGCCGACATGCAGGCCGCCGCGCGGTGGCTCCTCGGCCACCTCGAGCGGATCGGCCTCGAGGACGTCCGGCTGCTCGAGACCGGCGGCAACCCGATCGTCTACGGCGAGTGGCTCCACGCCGAGGGCGCGCCGACCGTCCTCGTCTACGGCCACTACGACGTCCAGCCCTCGGCGCCGGACGAGCTCTGGGCCTCGCCGCCGTTCGAGCCCGAGGTGCGCGACGGCCGCCTCTACGCGCGCGGCGTCACCGACAACAAGGGCCAGATCTTCGCGGCGCTCGCGGCGATCGAGGCGCTGCTCGCGGTCGACGGGTCGCTCCCGTGCAACGTCCGGGTGCTGATCGAGGGCGAGGAGGAGCTGAGCGCCGAGAACCTCACCGCGTTCCTCACCGCGAACACCGGCTCCGAGCTCCTGCGGGCCGACCTGGCGCTGATCACCGACTGCGGCATGTACGACGAGCAGACGCCCGGCGTCACGACGGCGCTCCGCGGCATGGCCGCGATCGCGTTCACGCTGCGGACCGCCGCCTCGGATGTCCACTCCGGCGTCTACGGCGGCGTCCGTCCCGAACGCGGTCCTCGCGCTGGCACAGCTGCTGGCGACCCTTCGCGACCCGGAGAGCGGGCACGATCCTGGTCGAGGGCTTCTACGACGACGTGCTCCCGATCCCGGAGGCGGAGCGGGCGGCCTGGGCGAACCTGCCCCACGACGACGCGGAGCTCGCGGCCGAGCTCGGCGTTCCGCGCCTGACCGGGGAGCCGGAGTTCACCGCGCTCGAGCGCATGTGGGGCCGGCCGACGCTCGACGTCACCGGCGCGTGGGGCGGGCACACCGGCGAGGGCCTCAAGACCATCATCCCGGCCGAGGCGCACGCCACGATCTCCTGCCGGCTCGTGCCGGACCAGGACGCCGAGCGGGTACTCGACCTGCTCGAGCGCCACCTCCGGGCACATACGCCGGCAGGCGCGGCGCTGACGATCGACTGGCGGCTGCCAGGCTGCTGGCCGGTCGGTCGTCTCGACGGAGACCCGGCAGTCGGCGCGGCTCTCGCGGCAGCGGAGGAGGGATTCGGGCTTCCCGCCGCCGTCTATCGCGCCGGCTACTCGGTGCCGATCGTCGAGCTGTTCGCACGCATCGTCGGGCTCGAGTCGGTTCTGCTTGGCTTCACGCTCCCGGACGAGAACATGCACGCGCCGAACGAGTTCATCCGCCTCGATGTGTTCGCCGGCGGCGTCCGCACCTACGCGGCTTTCTTGACCAACCTCTCCCGTGGCCGGTAGCACCCGTCTCGACCCGACCGGCGGGTGGCAGCTCGACCTGCTCGAGTTCGGCGAGGCCGAGCACCCCGGCGAGTGGGTCGGTCCCGGCTTCCCCGAGATGATGTGGACGCCGATGAACGGGCTGCTCCTCCGGCGGCCCGGGCAGACGATCCTCGTCGATGCCGGCCCCGGCGTGCTCATCCACCTCTGGGCGTTCGAGGGCATCCACTCCGATGCCGCGGCCGCGCTCGCTGCCGCCGGAGCCGCGCCCGAGGAGGTCGACCTCGTCGTCCTCACGCACCTCGACGACGACCACATCGGCGGCGTCCTCGACGGCACGGGTCTAGAAGGCTCTACGCTCGCCTTCCCGAACGCACGCATCGCCGCGCCCGCGGCGGGGATCGCCCCGATCGAGGCCGGCGAGGGGCTGCCCGTCGGCATCGAGGAGCGGAAGGAGTGGCTCGCCGCGATGCGCCGTCACGGCGTCCTCGACCTGTTCGAGCCGGGCGAGCTGGCCGAGGGCGTCACCGCGCGCTCCGCCCCCGGCCACCGCGCCGGCCATGTCTGCATCGAGGTCGGCGGCGAGCACCCGCTCGTCCACATCGCCGACACGCTCCACCACCACGCTCACATCGAGCACCCCGAGTGGGACGGGCCGGCCGACGACGACCGTGCGCTCGCACTCGAGACCCGCCGCGCAGTGCTTGCCGGGCTCCGCGAGACTGGCACGCGCGCCGTCGCCTCCCACCTCGCCGGCGAGTTCACGGTTTCGTGAGCTTCCTCACCACCCCCGAGGGCGTGCGCCTCCGCTACACGGACCGCGGCGAGGGCAGGCACACGGTCGTGCTCGTGCACGGCTGGAAGGGCTCCCACCGCATGTGGGACCCCGCGGTCTACCGGCTGATGCGCGAGTTCCGGGTGATCGCGTTCGACAACCGCGGCATGGGCGAGTCCGACAAGCCGGCCGGCCGCTACGACTTCGGCGTCCTCGCCGCCGATCTCGGCTTCGTGCTCGAGTCGCTCGGCGCCGACGACGTGACGCTCGTCGGCTGGTCGATGGGCTGCACGATCTCGCTCGAGTACCTCTCGCGCGGCGGCGGCCGCGTCGGCCGGCTCGTGCTGATGAACGGCCCGCTCAAGCTCACGCAGACGCCCGAGTTCCCCTGGACGATGACCGAGGAGCAGCTGCGCGGCTACCTCGACGATCTCGGCGCGCGGCTGGCCGGATTCGGAAGAAGCCTTCAGCCGCGGCGCGCTGCGCGACCCGAAGTCGGCCTATGCCGACCTCTACTACCAGGTCGCGCTGCAGACGCCGCTCGAGATGGCGATGCGGATCGTCGACGAGCAGGTGAGGATCAACCACATCCCGGTGCTGCCGACGCTGCAGATCCCCGTGCTCGCCGCGTACGGCCGCTACGACCCCTACTACCCGATCGCGCTCGCGGAGTTCATCGCCGCCACCACGCCCAACGGAAGCCATGTCGTCTTCGAGGAGAGCGCCCACGCGCCGCACTACGAGGAGCCCGACCGCTTCTGCGAGGTCATCCGCGACTTCACGCTCGGCCGATGAACGACTCTTCCATGCCGCGAGCATCGAGGTCGCGGTGCCGGCCGAGACGGCCTTCGCCTACCTCTCCGACGGCCTCAAGCAGGGCGACTGGACGCTCGGCAGCTGGAACCGCGAGAACGCCGGCGACGGGCTCTTCCGCGGCACGTCCCTCTTCGACGGCGCCGACACGTTCGTCCGCATCACCGCCCATGCCGAGCAGCTGCTCGTCGACTACGAGGTGGGGCCGGCACCTGATCGGTTGCTCCGCGTCAACTCCGCGCGCATCGTCCCCGGGCCCGCCGTCGGCCGTCCCGAGGGGACATGCCTGATCGCGCTCACGAAGTGGCGCGGCCCGGCGGAGGACGACGTGGCGTGGCGGCGCGGCTGCTCGGCCTTCGACACCGAGATCCACATGATCAAGGGCCGGCTCGAGCTCGGGTTCTGAGCAGTCTTTCCGAGGCTATGGGAGAATCCGCGCCGACGTTCGGACGGAACAACGGAAGGAGAGTCGATGTCGCTTCGGTACGGAACGTACACCGAGTTCCAGGGGCCGCCAGGCCGCGACCACGCCGAGCTGATCTGGGACGTGATCGAGGTGGGCGTCCAGGCCGATCAGCTCGGGTACGGCACGTTCACTTGCCTCGAGCACCCGTTCTTCGAGAAGTTCGCGCTCAACGCGTTCCCGCTCGGGGTCTTCTGCACGCTCGCCGAGCGCACGAGGAACATCCGGTTCCGGACGCTCTGCCACACCCTCCCGCTCCACAACCCGATGGTGCTCGCGGGCATCATCGCGCAGGCGGACATCCTCCTCAACGGGCGCCTCGACGTCGGCGTCGGCCGCGGGCACGCGTGGCTCAACGAGCCGGCCAACATCGACCTGTTCGAGAACGTCGAGCGCTACCCGGAGTGCCTCGAGATCCTGCTCAAGGCGTGGACGGAGGACCGCTTCACGTTCGAGGGCAAGTACTACCAGTGCCACGACCTGCAGGTCGTGCCGAAGCCGGTGCAGAAGCCGCACCCGCCGATCTGGCAGGTCGGCACCAGCGCCAAGTGGGTGCCGCGGGCGGTGAAGGAGGGCTGGGGGATCTGCCTCGGCGGCCCGGCGCCGAACATCGCCTTCACCGACGCGATCGAGCAGTACCACGCCGCCGTTGCCGATGCCGGCACGAAGTCGAACTTCGGCTACTCGAAGGCCGTCTACCTGGATGAGGACAACGACAAGGCGATCGAGGAAGGACGCGAGGCGCTGATCAACTTCATCCACTTCAACGTCGACCCGATGGACTCGCTCCCGCGGACATCCCCGGAGGAGAAGCAGCGCCTGATCGACGCCGGTTACGCCTTCTACGCCGCGGACGACTTCCCGAACACCCGCAACCTCAGCTACGAGCAGCTGCTCGAGTACGAGATCGTGTACGCCGGCTCGCCGGAGAAGGTCGGCAAGCAGCTCGTCGACCTGTGGGACCAGTTCCGCTTCGACGAGTTCCTGCTCATCTGCCACTACGGCGGCACGCGGCGCTGGCAGGCGATGAAGACGCAGGAGCTGTTCTGGAAGAAAGTTCGGCCGATGCTCGACGAAGCTTCGGAAAAGGCGTCTAAGAGAACGGCGGTCGCCGCAGCATGAGCGGCCCGTCGGGGGCAGTTGTCAGAGGACGCGGGAGCGTGTTACGGTCGCGCACCTCGCGCCCCACCAACATGTCACATGACCGGCAGAGATAGGAGGGACTCAGATGAAGAAAGGAGCGGCCGTCCTCGTGGCGCTTGCGGCGCTTATCGCCAGCGCGGCGTTGGCCGGCTCCGGTGCGGCAAAGCCGAACGCGCAGTTCACGATCGGCTTCATCCCGCCCGTTCTCGCGAACCCGGCGATCAAGGCCCTGAACGACGGGATCGCGCTCAAGGCGAAGGCTCTCGGCATGAACTTCGAGACGATCGGCGGCCAGTACAGCCCGCAGGCCCAGATCGTCGCCATGAACGCGGCCATCCAGAAGAAGGTCAACATGATCCTCATCTGGCCGCTCGACCCGAAGGGCATCCAGCCCTCCTTCCTGAAGGCGAAGGCGGCCGGCATCCCGATCCTCGCGATCTGGTCGCCCGGCGTACCGAACATCGCGGCCAACTTCCAGTACAACGACCAGGCAGCGATCGCGCAGATCGCGAAGGACACGGCCGCCGAGCTGAAGAAGGAAGGCAAGCCGTGCAACGTCGGGATCATCCAGGGGATCCCGGTCGTCAACATCCTCAACGCCCGCAACGTCGGCATGGAGCAGGGCGCGAAGGCGGCGGGCTGCACCATCCTCGAGAAGCAGGTCAACCAGCAGGACAACAACTCCGGCGCGCTGCCCATCGTGCAGGCCTGGAAGACCAAGTACGGCTCGAAGATGACCGCGATCCTCGCGTACAACGACCCCAGCGCCGAGGGCGCGATCGCGGCCCGGAGCGGAGACTTCCAGCCGTTGATCACCGGCATGAACGGCGACCCGGACGGGCTCGCGGCGGTCAAGAACGGCTCGATGTTCGCCACCGGCGCGGTGCCGAACGTGGAGCTCGGCGAGGCCATGGCGCAGGTGGCGAGTCTCGCCCTGGCCCACAAGGCCTTTCCGAAGACCATCTGGTTCAACTTCGAGGTCATCACGAAGGACAACGTGGGCTCCTACAAGCCGTGGGCGGACCGGCTCGCGGCGGGCCCGCTCAAGATCGCGTTCGTGAAGCAGGGCGGCAAGACGTTCGTTCAGACGACGCCGAACTTCGGCGGCTGATCGCACTATCGTCCGGGGTCGCGCGGCGCGCCGCGCGACCCCGGACACCTTCCCCTCGGCAACCTCTCCAATCGAAAGGGACCCCCACCTGCTCGAAGCACGAGGCATATCGAAGAGCTACGGGCCCGTTCAGGCGCTGCTCGAACGTCGACTTCTCGATCGCCAAGGGCGAGATCGTCGCGCTCGCGGGCGAGAACGGCTCGGGCAAGTCGACGCTCGCGAAGATCCTCGCCGGCGCGATCCACTCGGACAGCGGCGAGATCCTCATCGACGGCGGGCCGCGCTCGTTCGCGATGCCGCGCGAGGCGCTCGACGCGGGGATCGCGCTCGTGACCCAGGAGCCGACGGCGTGCCCGTCGATGAGCGTCGCCGAGAACCTGCTCCTCACCCGCCTCCCGAAGGCTTTGTCGCCGTTTCGGCGGCGCCGCTACAACGATCTGGCCCGGCCGATCCTCGAGCTGATCGACGTCCACGTCGATCCGGGCGCGCGCTTCGACTCTCTGCGCGCCGGCGACCGCGAGCTCGTCGAGGTCGGCAAGGCGCTCGCGGCGGATCCGCGCGTCCTGATCCTCGACGAGTCGACGAGCCGGCTCGGCGAGGCCGACGTCGCCCGCCTCTTCGGCGTCCTGCGCGGGCTGCGCGAGCGCGGCACGTCCATCGTCCTCATCACCCATCGGCTCCCCGAGATCGTCGAGCTCGCCGACCGGGCGGTCGTGCTGCGCGACGGGCGCCTCGTCGGGGGCATCGCGCGCGAGGAGCTGACCGAGGAGAAGCTCGCGGCGATGATGGTCGGGCGCGAGCTCGAGAGCTACTACCACAAGCGCGAGGTCGACCTCGGCGCGCCGGCCCTGCAGGTGGACGAGCTGCTCGTGCCCGGCGCGCGCGAGCCGGTGTCGTTCGAGGTTCGCGCCGGCGAGGTCGTCGGCTTTGCCGGCCTCGTGGGCGCCGGTCGGACCGAGCTCCTCGAGACGATCTTCGGCGTCCGCCGGGCGCACGGCGGGCGGGTGCTCGTCGACGGCCGGGAGGTTCACCCGGGATCCCCGAAGGATGCGCTCGAGCGAGGGCTCGCGCTCGTCCCCGAGGAGCGGCACCGCCAGGGCCTCAACATGACCGGCTGCGTCCGCGAGAACATCACGATGGGCACGTGGTCTCTGTGGCTGGCCCGGCGCCGCCAGGAGCGCAGCTCGAGCCAGCATCTGCTCGAGCGGCTCCGCATCCGGACGGCCGGGATCGAGGCGCCGATCCGGAGCCTCTCGGGCGGCAACCAGCAGAAGGTCGTGATCGCCCGTTGCCTCGTGCACGAGCCGAAGGTGCTGCTCCTCGACGAGCCGACGCGCGGGATCGACGTGGGCGCCAAGGCCGAGGTGTTCGCGCTGATGGCGGAGCTGCTCGAGCACGGGATGGCGATCGTGCTCGTCTCATCCGAGATGCTCGAGATCCTCGGCCTCGCCGACCGGATCTTCGTGATGCACGAGCAGGCGATCGTCGGGGAGCTGTCGCGCGACGAGGCGACCGAGGAGCGGATCGCATTCCTGAGCGCGGGCGGAGGGAGGAGAGTCGGTGCAGCCGCCTGAGACCGAGACCAAGACTCCCGTCGAAGCGCCGCCGCCGGAGCCGGCGAAGAGGCGAAGCCCGAGCGAGCACATCCTCCGCCTCCACGGCCACACGGTCCGGTTGAAGGAGGCGACGCTCCAGTACGTCGGCGTCCTGACCGTGCTGCTGATCCTGATCGGGATCTTCTCGTACCTGCAGCCGCAGTTCCACACGTGGACGAACTTCCTCAACATCCTCGAGACGAACGCCACGCTGCTGATCCTCAGCGTCGGGCTCACCTTCGTGCTCCTCGTCGGCGGCTTCGACCTCTCGATCGGCGGCGTCCTCGCGCTCGCGGGCGTGTGCGTGGCGAAGCTGCTCGAGCAGGGCGTCGGCACTTACGGCTCGATGATCATCGTGATCCTCGGCGGGATCGCCGTCGGCATCGTCTTCAACGGCATCCCGATCGCGAAGTTCGGCGCCAACTTCTTCATGATCACGCTCGGCGTGTCGTTCGCGACGCGCGGGATCGCGCTCGTGATGACGAACGGCTCCTCGATCGGCCTCTACCAGTACACGAAGCTTCAGACCATCGGCAACGGGGGCATCGGCCAGTTCGGCTACCTGATCTTCATCTCGATCGGCGTACTGCTCGTGGCCACCCTCGTGACGCGCTATACCGGCTACGGGCGGATGGTCTACGCGGTCGGCGGGAACGCCGAGGCGGCGCGGCTCGCCGGGATCAACGTCGTCTGGATCAGGATCTCGGCCTACGCGGTCTGCGCCGGGCTTGCCGCATTCACGGGCTTCCTCGAGGCCGGACGGCTCGCGGCGGCAGCGCCGGACACCGACACGGGCATCGAGTTCACGGCCGCGGCGGCCGTGCTGCTCGGCGGAACGAGCTTCGTCGGCGGCGTCGGGACGATGTTCGGCACGTTCCTGGGCGTCCTCTTCCTGGGCGTCCTCCAGAACGGCCTGATCATCTCGAGCATCAACATCTACTACCAGAACGTGATCACGGGAGCCGTGCTCGTCCTGAGCGTCCTGATCGACCGCTTCAGGCAGTCCCGCGCCGGTCGAGCGACGTAGACCGTCCACGTCTCCGGGTCGATCGCGACGCCGTAGTCGCGCAGGGCGCTCTCGAGCGAGATCACGCCGTTGCGGGCCTCCTCGAGCACGCGCTCGACCGGCCGCTCGTGCGGGTCGCCATAGCCCCCTCCCCCGCCCGCGACCTGGCGGTAGACGGTGCCGGCGGGGATCCCGGAGACGAGATCCTTGAGGTGAGGCCGGTAGGTCGAGCCGTCCGGGTAGCGGAACTCGACCTCGTTCGGGGCGCCGCGGCCGCCGCCGAGGATGCCGAAGGCCGCCGTCTCGGGCTGTCCCCCGTCGCCGAAGACGCTCGCCTGGACGCCGCCGTCCTCGAACGTGAAGACGGTCTCGACGCCGAGCCCGCCGCGCCACTGTCCCGCGCCCGCAGAGTCGGCGAGGTACTCGAAGCGGTGCAGGAAGTGCGGGTTGACGAGCTCGAAGATCTCGGGGTCCTGCGCGGCGATCGCGCCGCCCGAGGTGATGAGGCCGATGTGGTCGTAGCCGTCGGCGCCGTAGGTGCCGCCCCCGCCGCCCTTGCACGCGTTGATCAGGATGTCGACGTACGGCGCGTCGGCGCGCGTCGACCAGCCGGCGACGATGGTCGCGAGCAGGTGGTTCCAGCACGCCGTGACCTGCCGCGGCACGGCCGGGGCGAGCGCGAGCATGATCACCGCCGCGATCTGGTCGGAGAGATGGTTGCCGAAGCCGGTCGGGGCCGGGTAGCGCGGGTTGACGAGGCTCCCCTCGGGGGCGACCACCTCGATGCAGCGCATGATCCCGTCGTTGTGCGGCAGCTCCTCGTCGGCGATCATGAAGAAGGCGATCATCACGGACGAGATCGTCACGGCCAGCGGCGCGTTCACGTAGCCGGTGACCTGCGGGTCGGTCTCGCTGAAGTCGAAGCGGATCCGCGGGCCCTCGATCGTGATCTCGACCCGGATCGTCGCCTCGAGGTCGTGGTCGATCCCGTCGTCGTGGACGTACCACTCGGCGCGGTAGACGCCGTCGGGCATCCGCTCGATCACGGCGCGCGCCGCCTGCTCGGCCGCGTCGAGCAGGCTGGCGGCCGCCGCGCGCACCGTCCCGGTGCCGTAGCGGGCGAGCAGCGCCTTCAGCTCGCGCTCGCCGACGGTGCAGGAGCCGATCATCGCGCTCACGTCCTCGGCCACGACGTCGAGCCGGACGTTGCCGAAGACGAAGTCCCACACGTCGTCGCGCCGCTTGCCGCCCTCGTAGAGCTTGAGGGGCGTGATCCGCAGCCCCTCCTGCCAGAGGTCGGTCGCGTTCGGGTTGTAGGAGCCGGGGACGGCGCCGCCGACGTCGGCCTGGTGCGCTGCGATCACCACCCAGCCGAAGTGCTCGCCCTCGTGGAAGACCGGCTTCGCGACCTTCCAGTCCGAGAGCTGGTTGCCGCCCGTGAACGGGTCGTTGTGCAGGACGACGTCGCCCTCCTGCACGGTCTCCCGGAACGCGTTCGCGATCGCGCGCATCCCGGGCGCGGTCGCGTAGCCGAGCACGGGGATGTACTCGGTCTGCTCGAGCAGCACGCCGTCGGCGTCGTAGATCCCGAGCGAGAAGTCGCGGCCCTCGACGAGCAGCGGCGAGCGGGCGCTGCGCTCGACGACGAGACCCATGCGCTCGCCGATCGCCTTCAGGCGGTTGGCGATGACGGAGGTGAGGATCGGATCGTTCATCTTCTGGTCAGGACGAAGCTTCCCGAGGCGTCGAAGGCGACGTCGAAGCTCTCGGGCACGACGATGGTGGTGGTGCGGGTGTCGACGACGACCGGGCCGGACGCGGCGTGGCCGGGCGCCATCAGGTCGCCGTCGAGCACCTCGACCTCTTCGAGCGAGCGCGTCGAGCGCAGATACATGCGCCTCCGGCCGCGCCGGGGCGCCTCGGTGCCGTCGCCGCCCGGCGGCTCGAGCACGAACGGCTGCCGGCGGCCGAGGACGGTGGCGTGGAGGTTGACGATCTCCATCTGCTTCCCGGGCGAGGAGAAGCCGTACAGCTCGTCGTGCCGCCGGTGGAAAGCCTGCTCGATCCGCTCCAGGTGGTCGAGGTCGCCCGGTGGGAAGCTGATCGACACCTCGTGGTGCTGCCCGGCGTAGCGCAGGTCGGCCGAGGCGACGACGCTCCGGCGCTCCTCGGGCACGCCCTCCTCGGCGAGCGCCTCGAGCCCCTGGCGCGCCAACTCGTCGACGACGGCGCGCGCCTCGGCGGCGTCGACGTCCTCCCAGTGGCGGGAGTAGCTGCGGGTGAGGTCGTGGCGCAGGTCGGCCAGCAGCATGCCGAGCGCGCAGAGGACCGACGAGAGCCGCGGCACGACGATCGTCGAGAGCTCGAGCTCGTCGGCGATCGCGCCCGCGTGGACGGGCCCGGCGCCGCCGGCGGCGACCAGCGGCAGCTCGCGCGGGTCGTACCCGCGCTGGATCGAGACGTTCTTCGTGCCGGCGGCCATGTTGAGGTCGATCACCTCGGCCATCGCAGCGGCCGCCTCGACCGCGCCCAGGCCGAGCGGCCCCGCGATGCGGCGCTCGACCGCCTCGCGGGCCCGCTCGAGCGAGAGCTGCATCCGGCCGCCGAGGAAGTAGTCGGGGTCGATGTAGCCGAGCACGAGGTCGGCGTCGGTGCACGTGGGCTCCTCCCCGCCGCGTCCGTAGGCCGCGGGGCCGGGGCTGGCGCCTGCGCTGCGCGGCCCCATGTGAAGCAGGCCGCCGTCGTCGAGCCAGCCGATCGAGCCCCCGCCGGCGCCGATCGTGTGCACGTCGATCATCGGCAGCGCGATCGCGTGGCGGTTGATCTCGCCGTGGCGCGTGACCTGCACCTCGCCGTCCTTCACGACGGTGGCGTCGAAGCTCGTGCCGCCCATGTCGACGACGATGCAGTCGTCCGACCCGCGGGCGCGCGTGAAGGCGAGCGCGGCGACGGGGCCGCCGGCCGGCCCGGAGAGGACGGTCGACGCCGGGTTCCGGGCCGCGACCTCGGGGCGTCGCGACGCCGCCGTTCGACTGCATCACGAGCAGCGTCCCGGCGAAGGAGGCCTCCGCGAGCGCCGCGATCAGCCGCTCGATGTAGCGTGCGGAGCACCGGCCCGACATACGCGCTCATCACCGTCGTACCGGCGCGCTCGTTGAGCCGGACCTGCGGCAGGATCTCCGACGAGACGGCGAGGAAGAGCTCGGGCGCGAGCTCCTGCACGAGCTCGGCCGCGCGGCGCTCGTGGGCGGGCTCGGCGTAGGAGTGCATGAAGCAGACCGCGACCGCCTCCACCCCCTCGCGGCGGAAGAGGGCGAGCGCGTCCCGCACCGTGCTCTCGTCGAGCGGCGTCCGCACCTGGCCGCGCACGTCGACGCGCTCGTGCACCGGCAGGCGCAGGTAGCGGGGGACGAGCGGCGGCGGGGCGACGTACTTGTTGTCGTAGAGGTGCTTGCGGCTGCGCACGCCGCGGCGCATCTCGAGGACGTCGCGGAACCCCTCGGTCGTCAGGAGGCCCGTCTTCGCGCCGTTCTCGGTCAGCACCGCGTTGGTCGTCACGGTCGTGCCGTGGACGATCAGCCCGACCTGGTCGAGGCCGATCCCGAGCTCCCCGAGCCCGGCGACGACGCCGCGCGAGGGGTCGTCGGGCGTGCTCGGCGTCTTGTGCTGCAGGAGCCGGCCGCTCTCCTCGTCGAGCAGGACGAGGTCGGTGAAGGTGCCGCCGACGTCGATGCCGATCGAGTACGTCATGTAATCCGCTCGAGCAGGCGCTCGAGCGCGAGCGCGGTCGACGGCAGCGGCACGCCCTGCCGCTCGCCCGCCTCGGCGGTGGCGCGCAGGTCCTTGAGCAGGATGTCGAGCGCGTTGCCGGGCTCGTACTGCTCCCACAGGCTGCGCATCCACGGCCAGTGGTCGAGCACCCAGCTCGCGCCGGTGCCCGCCAGCACGGCGTCGATGACGGCGTCGTCCTCGAGGCCGTAGGCCCGGGCGAGCCCGAGCCCCTCCATCGTCCCGGCGAGCGCGGCGCCCATCATCACCTGGTTCGCGACCTTGGCCGCCTGGCCGAGCCCGGGCTCGCTGCCGAGGACGAAGATCGAGCCGCCCAGCACCTCGAGCAGCGGCCGCACGCGGGCCAGCGCGTCGGGCGGGCCCGCTGCGTAGATCGCGAGCGTCGCCGCCTCCGCGCCGCGCACGCCGCCGCTCACCGGCGCGTCGACGATCGTGAGGCGGCCGGCGTGGCGCCGGCCGACCTCGGCCGCCAGCTCGGGCTCGACCGTGCTCATCATCAGGACGTCGAGCGGATCGGGGAGCCGCGCGAGGAGCTCCTCGGTCTGGGCGCCGGTGCGCACCATCGTGACGGCGACATCTGCCGCGGCCGCGGCCTCTTCCGCCGACGCAACCACCTCGACGCCGGGCGCCGACCGCGAGGGGTCGAGGTCGAAGCCGAGGACGCGGTAGCCCGCGGCGGCGAGATTCGCCGCCATCGGCAGGCCCATCTCGCCGAGGCCGATCCAGGCGACTGTGGCTGTCACGCCTCGAGGAAGGGCAGCAGGTGCTCGAGGAGGGCGGCAGGCTGCTCCTCGGGCGGGAAGTGCCCGCACTCCGGGATCGACGCCCCGCGCACGTCGTCGGCGAGGAGCTGCATGCACCCGATCGGCAGCTCGCCCAGGCACGCGTCGCCGCCGAGGGCGAGCACCGGGGTCGTGAGCTTCTGCTGCATCGACTCGCGCGTGTGCGCGGCGTCCTCGAAGAAGGTGCGGTAGTACTCGAGCCGCAGCCCGCCGGGCGCCGAGTAGCAGCGGACGTACTCGTCGATCGCCTCGTCGTCGATCGCCGAGCGGTCGTAGGCGAAGTTCCAGTAGAACCAGGTCAGGTACGTGCGCTCGCGGCCGCTGATCAGCGCCTCGGCAACCTCACCGCCCAGCGCGTGGAAGGAGAGATGCCAGAGGCCCCCGCCCTGCGAGTGGTCGAGGCCGAGCTCGCCGCCCGCGCCCATCAGCAGCATCTCGACGATCGCGAGGCGGTCGACCAGGTCGCGGTTTGCGGCGGCAGCGCGTAGCCCACCGCCGCGCCGTGGTCGTGCCCGACGACGCTGATCCGGTCGAAGCCGAGCGCCTCCGCGAGCAGGCGGATGTCGCCGGCGACGGTGCGCTTGTCGTAGCCGGTCGCGGGCTTCGAGGAGTCGCCGAGCCCGCGCAGGTCGGGCGCGATCACGGTGAAGCGCTCGGCGAGCGCCGGCATGACGAGGCGCCACTCGTACCAGGTCTGCGACCAGCCGTGGAGCAGGACGAGCGGTGGCCCCGACCCGCCGCGGACGTAGTGCAGCCGAACCTCCGGGAGCTGCAGCAGGTGGTGCGTGAACCCGGACGGCGTCTGCATCCCGGCAGGATCTTCGCATCTGTGAGGATGCGCGCGTGACGCTTCGGGAACGGCGCATCGAGCGGCTCTGGGCGGCCCTGGCGGACGAGCGGCTCGACGCGCTCGTCGTCGCGGGCAAGGGCCTGATCGGCCAGTACGGCGCGCTCGAGTGGTGCGCCGGGTACGTGCCCGTCGTCCGCGGCGCCTACGCCGTGCTGACCCCCGGCGCCGAGCCCGCGCTCGTCGTCACCACCGCCGCCGACGCCTGGTACGCGCGCCGCAACACCGGCCTCGCGCGCGGTTCGGGTGGCCGGGCAGGGCGACATCCTCTCCGAGTACGACGACCCGGCCTCGGGCGTCGCCGCGCTCGTTCCGGAGACCGGCCGGATCGGCGTCGCGGGGCTCCGCCACGTGATGTCGAGCTGGGAGGCCGAGCGGCTGGCTGCGGTCCTGCCGCTCGCGGAACTGGTCGACGTGAGCGCGCAGGTCGCGTCGGTGAAGGCGGTCAAGGATCCGGAGGACGTCGAGGAGCTGCGGGCGACGGCGGCGATCGCCGACACGGCGTTCGAGGCGTTCCTCGAGCGGCTGTGGCCCGGTGCGAGCGGCTGGGAGCTCTCGGGCGAGATCGAGCACGTCATCCGCGCCCACGGCACGAGGGACGCGCTGGTCTTCATCAGCGCCGGCGCCTACTTCCTGGAGCGGCCGACCGCCGATCCCATCGAGCCGGGCGACCTGCTCACGGTGTTCGTCGAGATCGTGGGCCCGACCGGGTACTGGATCGAGCTCGGGCGGCTCGTCGCCGTCGGCGAGCTCGACGCGGAGCGCGAGCAGCTGGCCGAGACCTGCCTCGCGGCCGCGCGGGCCGCCGAGGGCGAGCTGGTCGCCGGGCGAACGGCGGGCGACCCGGCCCGCGCGATCGACGCTGTGGCGGAGGCGGCCGGGCTGCGCGTCGGCATCTGGCACGGCCACGGGGTCGGCGTCGACCACGACCCGCCGGTGATCACCGCGGCCGACGCGACTTCGCTCGTTCCCGGGATGGTGATCTCGGTGCACCCGAACTTCTCGACCGCCGACGAGCGCCTCGGCGCCAGCGTCGCCGACACCTACGTGATCGGCGAGGGGCCGCCGGAGCGGCTGTCGCGGCTCGACAGTGTCCTCTACCGCGCCTGAAGGCGGGCTAACACGTCTGCCGAGTCCGCCACCTCGGCCGTCCACGTGGCGAGCGTGTCGAAGTACGAGGCGTGCAGCTCCTCGGGCTCCCACGGCGTCGCGCCGACCAGGTCCCGCACGACGAGCGCGGGCAGGTCGCGGGCGAAGGCGTCCCGCGCGGTCGAGCTGATCGCGTTGTTGACGCTGACGCCGGTGAGGATCAGCGTGTCGGCCTGGAGGCCGTCGAGGAGCGCCTCGAGATCGCTGCGGAAGAGCGCGCTCGGGCGGTTGTGGCGTGCGTCGATGTCCGTGTCGGCGCGCCTGATGCGGGGGTCGACACGGGCGCCCGGCGCCGTGTCGGCGAAGTGCGCCGCGGCGTCGTTGCCGGTGAGCAGCCCCGCGTCCTTCAGGTCGCCGCGCAGCAGGTAGCTGGAGAAGATCACCGGCACGTCGAGCTCGCGACAGCGGTCGAGGAACGGGTTCAGGCGCTCGATCAGCTCGCCCGCGTCGTTGCCGAAGGCGCCGTCGGGAGAGACGAAGGCGACCTGCATGTCGATGACGAGGACGACGGGCGACGCGGTCGCGAGGTCGACCGTGATCAATGGTCGTGGTCGTGGTGGTCGTGGTCTTCGATCTCGGCCATGCGCGCCTCGATCTCCGGCCTTGTCGAGCACGCCGTCGGCGAGCAGCACGTGCTCGAGGGCGGCGAGCCAGCGCTCGTAGTAGCTCCAGTCGTCTCCCGCTGCCAGGCGCCGATTTCGGCAATCAGCTCCTGCCGGAAGCGCTCCCACGCGAACGTCTCCTTGTCCGACAGCGCAACGGCGACCCCGAAGGCGCGGCTCTCCCACGGCTCCTCGAAGACCAGCTCGCCGTTCGAGCGCGGAGGCGCCGCGGGACCCTCGACATCGACGTTCACGGCGCCTTCGGCAGGCCGGTGCCGATCATCGCGTCTCGCGTGACCAGCCCGGCGAGCTGCTCCTCCGACAGCCCATCCGTGCCCGCCGGCCGCTCCGGGACGACCATGTAGCGCATGTCGGAGCTCGAGTCCCAGACGCGGATCTCCTTGCCCTGCGGAACGTCGAGGCCGAAGTCCGCCAGCACGGCGCGCGGTTCTCGCACGATCCGGGAGCGGTACTCGGGCGACTTGTACCAGGTGGGCGGCAGGCCGAGAACGGCCCACGGGTAGCAGGAGCAGAGCGTGCAGCAGACGACGTTGTGAACCTCGGCGGTGTTCTCGACCGCCATCACGTTCTCGCCGACGAAGCCCTGGACGCCGAGCTCCTTCGCCGCCTCGGAGGCGTTCTCGAGCAGCCGCGCCTTGAACCCCGGATCGCTCCACGCGCGCGCGACGAGCTTCGCGCCGCGCATCGGGCCGATGTCGTGCTCGTAGGCGGAGACCACGTAGTCGACGGCCTCCTCGGTCAGGTAGCCCTTCTCGATCAGCAGCGACTCGATCGCCCGCGCTCTCAGTCCCGCATAGCTCGTCGTCACATCGCTCATTGGCCAACCTTCGGTTGGACACTCATGCGGCCTCCTCCAGGTAGCTCTCCCACAGATCGACGAGCACGGTCGCGTCCTCGTCCGCGTCGGGCCAGAGGTCGCGGGCGCGGAAGCCGACGGCGTAGACGTGCTCGGGGTTCTCGCCCTCGTCGCGCAGGTTCGTGTCCGGGAAGACGAACGCCTCGTGGACGACCTGCACCGTCCCGACCTTGCCCTGCGCGTAGCCGGGGATGCGAACGTGGCGGGCGTCGGGGAACACGCGGCCCCGCACGCGGTCGCCCGTCCGGAAACGGGGCTCACGCGGGACGGAGCGCGCGTTCGAGGCGCCCTGCTCGACCAGCTCCTCGAGCGCCTGCTTCAGCCGCGGATCGTCGCGCACGGGAAGCGGCGCGCCCTTCGGCGATCTCGGCGATCCGCGCCTCGAGCTCCTCCGGCGAGAAGACGCCTGCGTTGACGCAGTTCACCTCGAGCGTGTGCAGCCAGCGCCGGTAGTAGCCGATGCTGATGTAGCTGAGCGGCTCGAGGTCGTCGTGGCCGGCGCGGAACTGGTCGACGTTGTAGAGGCCGGCCATGATCGTCGCGAGGATCCCGGCGATCACCGTGCCTTCCCAGTCCTCGTGGTAGACGGGCTCGTCCTGCTCGATCGGGACGGCGCCGAAGCCCTTGCGCCCACCGAGATCCTGAGGTCTCACGGTCACGGGCGCAAGTGTAGTGTCGCGCTACGCGCGCTCTCACAGAGAAAGGAGTCCGATGGCCGTCGCAACCAGCACCGTAACCCGCTCCTTCGTCACCGTTCCGGCCGGCACGATCCACGTGGCGCAGGCAGGGACCGGCAAGCCCGTGCTGCTCCTCCACCAGACGCCGCGCTCGTGGGACGAGTACCGCGACGTCGTGCCGCTGCTCGGCGAGAGCTTCCACGCGATCGCGATGGACACGATCGGCTTCGGCGACTCCTCGAAGCCGCGCGGCGACGGCCCGGACACGATCGAGATGTGGGCCGAGGTGGCGGTGAGCGTGCTCGACGCGCTCGGCGTCCAGAGGGCGTCGATCGTCGGCCATCACACGGGAGCGGTGATCGCGATGGAGATCGCGGCGAGCTTCCCGGACCGCGTCGACAAGCTCATCCTCTCCGCGCCGGCGATGGTCGACGACGAGCACCGGCGCCTGTACGGCGACAAGCCGCCGGTGGACGAGGTGGAGCGGAAGCTCGACGGCTCCCACCTGGTCGAGCTCTGGCAGATGCGGGCGCCGTTCTACCCGAAGGACATCGACCTGCTCGAGCGCTTCGTCGCCGACGCGCTCAAGGCCGGCGACCGCTCTGGCGGCGGCCACCTCACGGTCGCGCATTACGACATGGAGCCGAAGCTGCCGCTGATCACGTGCCCGACGCTGATCATCAAGCCGACCGAGGATCCGTTCGCGGCGCCCGAGGCCGAGAAGCTCGCGCCGCACCTCCCACAGGCCGAGATGGTCGACCTCCCGGGCGGCATGATCCCGGCCCCCGACCAGCTGCCCGAGGAGTTCGCGAGGATCGTCACCGACTACCTGTCCCGGTCGTGAGCACCCAGCTGCTCACGCACTACGTCCAGTCCATCGGCGACGTCGACGCGCTCGAGCTCGACCCGTGGGAGCTCCCGACCGGCGAATGGGGCGTCACCGTCACCGGCGAGAACGTCGAGTACGCGGGGAAGTTCCTCTACCTCTCGGAGGACAAGCGCGTCGCGGTCGGCATCGAGCGGCTCGGGCCGTCGCTCCTCGCCGGGACGCACAGCGGCGAGACGCTCTACTTCCTGAAGGGAAGCATCCTCTGCAAGCCGCCGGGAGGCGAGCCGTACCGGCTGAAGGCCGGGGACTACTGCTACTTCCCGCCCGGCGTCGAGGACGTCTGGGAGATCGAGGAGACGTACGTGAAGCTCTTCGTCATCCACTCGGAGGTGCCGCTGCCCTTCTGAGACAGAGCGCAAGGATGACCAGCGAACTGACCGGCACGAGCTGATGTGTATGAACAGGAGCCTTCCAGGTGTATGCTGACGATTGTGTCTCGGAGAACGATCAGGCGGACGAACATCAATCTCGACACCGAGCTCGTACGGTCGGCCGCGGCCGTGCTCGGTACGGCCCAGATAACCGAGACCGTTCACGCAGCTCTGCGCGAGGTGGTCGACCGGGCAGCCCGCCAACGCCTGGCGAATTGCGACTTCCCGGACCTGAGCCCGGAAACACTCGACGAGATCCGCCGACCACGCACGTCTGCCTAGGTGGACCTCGCAGACACGAGTGCCTGGATCTGGGCACGGCGCGCGGGCGGACAGCTACGCGAGGAGTTCGACGATCGGTTGATCGAAGGCGAGATCGCGACCTGCGACATGGTTCGCCTCGAGCTCCTCTACAGCGCACGCAACGCCGCCGAGTTCCAGACCCTTCGCCTCGACCTCGAAGCCCTACCGAACTGCCCGATCGGCAACGATGAGTGGCAGCGAGCTTTAGAGGTCTACGAACAGCTCGCCCGGAAGGGCGGCCTTCATCACCGCTCCGTTCGCCACCCCGATCTGTTGATCGCCGCCGCAGCCGAGTCAGCCGGCGTGACCGTCATCCACTACGACGAAGACTACGACCGCATAGCCTCCATTACGACTCAACGAACCCGCTGGCTCGCGCCTCGCGGGACACTCGACTGACAACAGCAATCGACCTACGGGTGCATCGCTACCCAGTGACGTGCGATGTCGGCACGGGTCGCGACCCAGACGTCCTGCCGCGCGGCGATCTCGTCGAGGAAGCGCGCGAGACCGCGAGCCCGCCCCGGCCGCCCGACGATGCGCGCGTGCAGCCCGACGTTCATCAGCCGCCCTCCCTCCTCGTGGAGCTGCTCGAACGTGTCCATCAGGTACCGGTGGAAGCTCCCGCCGTCGGCGAATC
This sequence comes from uncultured Actinomycetes bacterium, assembly GCA_963792135.1. Classification (GTDB taxonomy): domain Bacteria; phylum Actinomycetota; class Thermoleophilia; order Gaiellales; family Gaiellaceae; genus PALSA-600. Next base: position 169,996 of record CAWBVD010000016.1, read on the forward strand.
CGCCCGGGAGCAGGAACTTGAAGTCGTTGCAGTCGAGCGTGTACGGAACGACGAGATGCGGCTTACCCTCGACCTCGACCCAGTACGGGAGCTCGTCCGAGGTCGAGTCGGAGTCGTAGAGGAGCTCGCCCTCGGCCGACCGCGAGCTGCCGCGTGCGCTCGCTCATGCGCCCCGTGTACCAGCCAACCGGCCGCTGCCCGGTGAGCCGCTCGATCGTCTCGTTCGTGCGCCGGATGTGGTCGCGCTCGACCTCCTCGGGCACGTCCAGGTAGTCGATCCACCGCCAGCCGTGGCCGATCACCTCCCAGCCGGCGGCGGCCATCGCGCGGGCCGCCTCCGGATTCCGCTCGAGGGCCTGGCCGACCGCGTAGACGGTCATCGGCAGGCCGCGCGAGGTGAACAGCCGGTGGACGCGCCAGAAGCCGGCCCGGCTCCCGTACTCGAACATCGACTCGATGTGCGGCACCCGCGCCTCGACGGGAGGCGAGCCGACGATCTCGTGCATCATCGGCTCGGTCAGCGCGTCGCCGTCGAGCGGCGAGCGCTCGCCGCCCTCCTCGTAGTTGAGGACGAAGCTGATGGCGACGCGCGCGCCGCCCGGCCAGGCCGCGTCGGGGGGATGCTCTCCGTAACCGACGAGGTCCCGGCCGGACGGCGTCATGCTGTCAGCCCTTCTTGATGATCCAGATCGGCGGGATCGTCCCGAGCTTCACCGTCCGCTTGAGCGGATCGACGTAGCTCGCGATGTTCGACGCGTCCCAGACCTTCATCGGCACGACGACGAGCTTGGGCGGCGTCTGGTTCTTGAGCTTCATCGCCAGCAACTCGACCGACAGGAGGCCCATCTGGTCCGCCTGCGGATCCCACGTGTTCGTGATCACGCCCTGCTTGATGCCCGCGGCCGCATCGGCGGAGCCGTTGGCGCCCTCGATGATGATGCCCTTCTTGCTGCCGCTCCAGACGGTCTTGCCGGCCGACTTGACGACAGCGCCGGCGCCGAGCGCGCTCGGGTCGTTGTAGCACCAGATCGCCTCGGCGTGTCCGGGTACTTGGTCAGCATCGACTGCACGATCGGCTGCGCCGTGGCGGCGGTGTCGTTGACGTTCTTCTGCACCTCCTGCAGGACCGCAGCCCCTGCGCCTTCGCGGCCTTGATGAAGCAGTTGGTGTAGTTCGTGATCGACGGCACCGGCGGCCCGCCGACCACGAGCACCTTCGCGTGCGGAATCCGGCTGCTGATGTACTTCGCGGCCTTCAGGCCCATGCTGCAGCCGTACCCGCGCTCGTCATAGACGGTCGAGGTGACGTTCGACGTCGACCCGAAGTCGACGATCGGGATGTTCGCGGCGAGCGCGCGCTTGTACGCGGCGGCGACCGTCCCCGGATCCAGCGTCCAGGTGATGATCCCCTTCACGCCCAGGTTGATGAAGGTGTCGACGTCGGAGACCTGCTTGCTCGGGGACAGGTTCGCGTCGAGGTGCTTGACGGTCCAGCCCGCCTGCTTCGCGGCGAGGTCCTCGCCGTGGGCGATTGCCTGCTGGTTCGGGTTCGAGAGAACCGGGCTCGACTCGCCGAGCTGGACCGGGGCCGACTTGGCGCCGGACGCCGGAGCGACGACGACCAGGACGAGAGCGGCGAGGGCGGCGACCGCCACCAGCGCGCTCGGGATTCGGCTGTGCTTGGGCATGCGTTCTACCTCCAGGTGGACGCGGGGGATGAGGGGGCGACGGGACATGCGACATGTAACACGACAGTCGATGAGCTGCAAGCTTCATGCGGACTCCTCGCTGCCCGCGCGGGCGCGCCGGCGGCGGGCGAGCCACATGCGGGCGTTGCTGTTACGGAGGACCCCGAGGCCGACCGCGCAGATGAGGATCAGGCCGCTGACCGTCCCCTGCCAGAACGTCGAGACGTTGCTGAGCTGGAGCCCGTTCTGGATCACGCCGAGGAAGAGGCCGCCGATCGCGGTGCCGAGCAGGCCGCCGTCACCGCCCGTGAACGCGGTGCCGCCGATCAGCACGGCCGCGATCACCGTGAGCAGCAGGTTCGGGTCGACCTGCGGCCCGGCGCCGGTGAGGCGGCCGGTCTGCACGATCGCGCCCAGCCCGGCCGTAAGCCCCGAGATCGTGTAGACGCTGACCAGGACGAGCGTGACCTTCACACCCGTGAGCCGGGCCGCCTCGACGTTCGACCCGACGGCGTAGATCGAGCGGCCGAAGGCCGTGAAGTGCAGGACGAAGGAGCCGATCACGTACATCCCGATCCCGATCAGCAGGATCGTCGGAAACGGCCCGACGTTTCCGTTGGCGATGTTCTGCACCTCGTTGAAGCGCGGGTACAGAAAGAGCGAGATCGTCGCGCCGTTGGTCGTGAGCAGCGCGATGCTCTGGTAGATCGAGAGCGTCCCGAGCGTGAAGACGAAGAACGGGATCTTGAGAATGCCGACCCCGAGCCCGTTGACGAGCCCGAGCAGGATCCCGAAGCCGATGCACGCGAGGCAACCCAGCCACCAGGAGCCGCCGTGCTCGACCACGAGCCCGAGGATCATTCCCGCCGCCACCGACGCAGACGCGATCGAGAGGTCGATGCCGCCGGTGAGGACGACGAACGTCATGCCGATCCCGAGCGTGAGCACGACGGACTCCGTGCGGATGATGTTCTGCCAGTTGGCCCAGTGCAGGAAGATCGGCTCGGTCGCCGCGAGGTAGATGCAGACGAGGATCAGCCCCGCCAGCACGCCGGTGTAGCGGCCGCGGGTCAGCCGGCGTGCGACGCCGAGAGCGCTGTGCCAGCCGGACCGGCCGGATGCCGCGGCCGGCGCGGCCTCGCTCCGCACTCATGCCGCCTCACCCCCGAGCGCGGCATGGGCGATCTGCTCCTCCTGCACGCCGGCCGCATCGAACTCGGCGCAGATGCGGTGGCGGAACATCACGAGGATCCGGTCGGCGAGCCCGAGCAGCTCCGGCATCTCCGAGGAGATCATGACGATCCCGGCGCCGCGGTCCGCCATCTCCTGGATCAGCCCGTAGACCTCGCTCTTGGCGCCCGACGTCGATCCCGCGCGTCGGCTCGCTGAGCACGATCACGTCCGGGCGAGAGCGCGAACCAGCGCGCGAGGACGACCTTCTGCTGGTTGCCACCCGACAGGTTGACGATCGGCGTCGACAGCGACGCCGTCTTGACCCCGAACCGCGCGACCGCGTCGGCCGCGAGCCTGCGCTCCCGGCGCGGGTTGACGACGCCGAACCGCGAGAGCTGGGTCATCCAGGCCGCCGACAGGTTGTGCTGCACCGACCGCGTCGGGAGGATCGCGTTCCGCTTCCGGTCGTCGGGCACGAGGCTGATCCCTGCGCCCATCGCCGACCCCGGGCGAGTGGAGCCGGACGTTGCGCCCGCGCACGAGCACGTCGCCGCGTCGAGTGCACGGCGCCGCCGAGCGCGAGCGCGAGCTCGTTCTTGCCGCAGCCGACGAGGCCGGCGATGCCGAGGATCTCGCCGCTCCGCACCTGAAAGGTCGCGTCCAGCACCGAGCCGTCCTCGGTGGTCAGCTTCCGCACCTCGAGCACGGGCTCGCCCTGCTCGATCCGGCGCTTGTTGAAGAGGTCGTCGATCTCGCGACCGACCATCATCTGCACGAGCCGTGACTCGCCGGTCTCGGGCAGCGGCACGGTGCCGATCAGGCGGCCGTCGCGCAGCACGGTCGCGCGCGACGCGCAGCTGTAGACCTCGCGCAGCCGGTGCGAGATGAAGACGATCGCGACGCCGCGGTCACGGAGCTGCTGGATGCGCTCGATCAGCCGCTCGGTCGCCGCCTCGGAGAGCGCGCTCGTCGCCTCGTCGAGGATCAGCACCTTCGAGTTCGCGGAGACGGCGCGGGCCACCTCGACCTCCTGCTGGAGCTCGAGCGGCAGGTCCTCGATGCGCTGGCGCGCGTCGACGTGGACGCCGAGCTCGTCGAGCGCCTGGCGGGCCAGCCGGCGCGTCTTCACCCAGTCGATGGCGCCGCGTCGCCGGGGCAGCCGCCCCATGAGGATGTTCTCCGCGACGGTGAGAGTCGGGGCAAGGGTCAGCTCCTGGCTGATCGCGACGATCCCGTGCTCGATCGCCTGCCGCGGGCTCGAGAAGCTCACGGGCTCACCGTCGATGCGGATCGTCCCCGCGTCCGGCTGGTGCGCGCCGTAGAGGATCTTCACCAGGGTCGACTTGCCGGAGCCGTTCTCGCCGGCCAGTGCATGGATCTCACCGGCCTGGAGCTCGAAGTCGACGCCGTCGAGCGCCACCACGCCCGGGAACGCCTTCCCGATCCCCTCCATCTCGACCAGCACGCGTCACAGGACCCCTCCCGCGAGCTCGATCGCCTCGATCGCGAGGCGCTTCCCGGTGTCGGCATTCGCCCGCACCGCGGCGCGCGCCCGGTCGGCGTCGCCGGCCCCGATCGCGGCCACGATCTCCGTGTGCTCGGCGGAGGAGTTGCCGGCGGCCGACACGTCGAGCGAGAGGTAGGCACGCTCCATCAGACGGTGGGCGTTGAGGCGCCGGTACAGCTCGGAGACGACCGAGTTCCGCGGCAGGTCGACGATCAGCTCGTGGAAGGCCTCGTTCGCGCGCAGGTACTCGAGCTTGTCGAGCAGCTCGCCGTCTCGGACCGGCGCGATCGTGCGCTCCAGCGCCTTGCGGAGCGCGGCCAGGTCGTTCGGCCCGATCTGACCTATCGCGTGCTCGACCGCATATAACTCGAGCGCCGCCCGCGCATCGTGCGTCTCGGCCATCAGGCGCGAGGTGAGCGGCCGCACGCGGTAGCCCTGCCCCCGGGTGGTGGTCACGAGCCCCTCGCTCACGAGGCGGGTGAGCGCCTGGTGGACCGGACTGCGCGAGACGCCGAGCTCGTCGGCCAGCGACTGGAGCCCGAGCTTCTCCCCGGGCCCGAAGTGGCGCGCGAGCAGGCGCTCGCGCACCCACTGGTACGCCTGCTCGTTGAGGTCGACACGAGACCGAGACAGCGCGGGCGCCTCCACGATGGCGCCGAACCTATCACTCTTCATGCTGCATGTCGGCCGGGAGCTCGGCACCGGCGTCGCGCGCGCTCAGCGCGACGATCAGGCTGAAGTCGGACCCGCCGTACCCTTCGGCCACGGCGCGCTCGAACCGCGCAGCGGCGACGTCGAGCGCCGGCGTCGGCACGCCGAGCGGGCCTGCAAGCGCCTCGATCAGGCCCATGTCCTTCAGCATCAGGTCGAGCGAGAAACGGCGCGCATAGTCGCCGCGGAACACGGTCTCGGGGATCCACTCGCGCAGGATCCAGCTCGAGCCGCTGCCGCCGGCGATCGCCTCGCAGACGGTGCGCACGTCCGCCCCGGCCTTGGCGGCGAGGCTGAGCCCCTCCGCGATTCCCGAGACGATCACCGCCCCCATCAGGTTGTTGACGAGCTTCGCGAGCTCGCCGTGGCCGGTCGGGCCCACGTGCACGAGGTGGCCGCTGAGCGCCTCGAGCACGGGGCGGCAGCGCTCGAAGACATTCGCGGGGCCGCCGACCATGATCGCGAGCTCGCCGGCGGCGGCCTTGACGGGGCCGCCGCTGACGGGCGCGTCGAGCACGTGCACGCCGGTGAGCCGGGCCTCGAGCTCGACCGGCGTCTCCGGGGAGACGGTGCTGGTCACGATCAGGACAGAGCCGGGGCGCAATCCCTGCTCGAGCCCGCCCGCGAGGGCGTCCTCGATCTGCGGCGTGTCGGGCAGGGAGAGCAGCACGACGTCGGCCTTCCCGGCGAGCGCCTCGAGGGAGTCCGCGACCGGGACGCCCGTGGCCGCGGCGGCCTCGGCATCGATGTCGTAGACCTCGACCGGGAAGCCCGCCCGTGCCAGGCTCACCGCGAAGCCGCGCCCGATCGCGCCGGCGCCGACGACCCCGCATGCGAGCGTCAACGCGCTTCCGGCACGCCGGCCGCGAGGGCCGCGCTCCGCTCGCGTCCGCGCTCGCCGGCGTAGAGCACGAAGGAGCCGAAGCGGTCGACGAGCAGCTCGAAGCCGTCGAGGACGACGATGGTCGTGTTGGCGAGCTCGACGATCGCGGGGCCCGAAAGCGCTGCACCCGCACCGAGCACGGGCCCGTCGTAGACCGGCGTCGGGGCCAGCCTCCGCTCGAGGGGCGACCAGACGGGCCGTTCGCCGATCTGCGCGGCCTCGGCGTCGGCCCTCGCGTCGACGAGGGCGCCGTGGCCGGGCTTCTGGGTCGTGCCCGTCGTGGTGACGCGGCAGGCGAGCACCTCGACCGGCATCTCGGCGGTCGAGTAGCCGAAGAGCAGGTCGTGCTCGGCGTTGAAGGCCTCGGCGATCCGAGCCGGGTCGAGCTCGCCGATCTGAAGCGTCAATTCGTGCCACTGGCCGACGTAGCGAAGGTCGAGCGCGGCTTGCACCTCGATGTCCGCCGGGTCGACCTTCTCGCCGGCGAGGATCTGCCGGCCCTGATCGCCCATCTCGGCCAGCAGGTGCGCGATCCGGCCCATGTCGGCGTTGTCGAGCGTCGCCTTGTAGGCGCGGACGAAGTCGTGCTTGAAGTCGGACATCAGCATCCCGGCGGCGCAGAAGATCGACGACTCGCGCGGGACGAGCAGCATCGGGATCTCGAGCTCGGCCGCGATCGCGGCGGCATGCACCGGGCCGGCGCCGCCGGCCACGACCAGTGGGAAGTCGCGCGGATCGAGCCCGCGGCGGACACTCACCTCGCGGACGCCGGTCGCCATCGCGACGTTGACGACGTCGTAGACGCCGGCCGCCGCCTCGACGACTCCGATGCCGAGCGGCCCGGCGAGGCGGCTCTCGATCGCCTGCTCGGCGGCCGCGCGGTCGAGCCGCATCTCGCCGCCGAGGAAGGTCGTCTCGTGGATGAAGCCGAGCACGAGGTCGGCGTCGGTGACGGTCGGCTCGACGCCGCCGCGGCCGTAGCATGCCGGCCCGGGCGAGGCGCCGGCGCTCTGCGGGCCGACGCGCAGCAGCCCGCCGTCGTCGACGCGTGCGATCGAGCCGCCGCCGGCGCCGATCGTGTGGATGTCGACCGTGGGCAGCGCGAGCCGCCAGCGGTCGACGACCGCGTCGGTCATCACGAGCGGCGCGCCGTCCTTCACGAGCGCGGCGTCGAAGCTGGTGCCGCCCATGTCGATCGTCAGGCAGTTGTGCTCGCCGTGCGGCGCCAGATGCCAGAGGCCGGCGGTCGGGCCCGAGGCCGGGCCCGAGAGCAGCGAGAGCGCGGCGCGCTCGGACACCTCGGCGGGCGTCGCGACGCCGCCGTTCGACTGCATCACCAGCAGCACGCCGCCGAAGCGGAGACCGTCGAGGCGGCGCACGAGCGCCTCCAGATAACGAGTGATGATCGGCCCCACGTACGCGTTGAGGACGGTGGTCGACGTTCGGTCGTAGTAGCGGACCTGCGAGAGCAGGTCGCTCGACGCCGTCACGTAGGCGTCGGGCATCAGCTCGCGGCAGAGCTCGAGCGCGCGACGCTCGTGCGCGGGGCCGGTCGGCGAGTGCAGGAACGAGATCGCGACCGCCTCGACGCCGTCGGCGAGGAGGCGCCGGCAGGCCTCGCGCACGCTCTCCTCGTCGAGCGGGGTGACCTCGTCGCCCTTGTAGTCGGTGCGCTCGGCGACGCCGAGGCGCAGGTAGCGCGGGACGAGCGGCTCGGGCGGCTGCAGGCGGTTGTCGTACGGCGCCTCGCGCGTGCCCTGGCGCAGCGCGAGCGCGTCGCGAAAGCCCTCGCGTGCAGAGGAGGCCCGTGGGCGCGCCGCGGCGGGTGAGGAGCGCATTCGTGGTGACGGTCGTGCCGTGCACGATCAGCTCCACCTCGGCCAGGAACTCGGCGAGCGGGCGTCCGGCGCGGCCGGCGATCTCCTCGAGGCCGGTAACGAGGCCGAGCGAGGGATCGCCGGGGGTCGAGCTCGTCTTGTGTACGAGCCGCGTCCCGTCGCCGCCGAGCACGAGGAAGTCCGTGAACGTCCCGCCGACGTCGATGCCGACGCGGTAGCTCATGCCCTGAGCCTCGCCGTCTCGGCCTCGTCGACGCCGCTGCCGTCCGCGAGGATCGCGACGCCGTAGCTCGCCCGCGCCTTCTCGGGCGTGAGCAGCCCGTCGCGCACCTCCTCCCAGACCTTCTGCGCGTCGCGCCGGCGCGGGTCGCCGTAGCCGCCGCCGCCCCCGTTCAGCGCCTCGCAGATCGTGCCCTCGGGGATGCCGAAGACGATCTCCTTCGAGCCCCAGTCCTTCACCGTGCCGTCCGGGTAGTGGAGCCGCAGCTCGTTCAGGCCGGCCGGCTCGCCGCCGAAGAGCCCGGGCGCAGGGTCGGCGCCCTCGGCCTTGACGTCGTCGCCGATCGTGACGCCGAGCTCGTCGACGCCGTAGAAGCGCCAGCGGGAGACCGTGCCGAGGCCACCTCGCCACTCCCCCGCACCGGCCGAGTCGGGAAGGTACTCGTACTGCTCCATGAAGTGCGGCGTCGAGAGCTCGAACATCTCCATGTCGGGCGAGCGCATCGAGCCGGGCGTGCCGGTGAAGCCGAGCGCGTCGAAGCCGTCGGCGCCCTTCATCGCGCCGGGGCCGCCGCGCATGAAGATCGAGAGGGAGACCGACGGCTCCTGCGTGCGCGGGTCGACGCCGGCGAGCGCCGTGCAGAGGAGCTGGTTCCAGCCGGCCGTGACGCGGTCGGGCAGCGCGTCGGCGAGCGCGAGCATGATCGACTCGAGCACCTCGTCGCACATCTGGTTGCCGAAGATCGACGAGGCCGGGAAGCGCGGGTTGAGCAGCGAGCCCTCCCGGAAGACGGTCGTCACCGGCGCGAACAGGCCCTCGTTCGTCGGGACGTCGATGCCGCCGGCGTTCATCAGCATCAGGAACGCGATCCGCACGGCGCCGGTCGCCGACGCGGGCGGCATGTTGGTGAAGCCGGGCGCCTGGTCGTCGGTGTCGGAGAAGTCGAAGGTGATGTCGGAGCCCGCGACCGTGACCTTGACGGCGATCCGGTAGCGCTTCGTCGGGTCGAGCCCGTCGGAGACCATCCAGCTCTCGCCGTGGTAGACGCCGTCGGGCCAGCGCTCGAGCTCGGCGCGGACGAGCCGCTCGGAGGCGTCGATCACGAAGTCCATGTGCTGCTCGAAGCTCTCGACGCCGTAGCGGTCGAGCACCTCGAGCACGCGGCGCTTGCCGATCGTGCACGCGCCGATCATCGACTTGATGTCCTCGGTGACGATGTCGAGGCGGATGTTCGCCCGGACGAGCTCCCAGACGTCCGGGCGCATCGTGCCCCGGTCGACGAGCTTGAGCGGCGGGATGCGGAAGGCCTCCTGCCAGACCTCGCGCGCGTTCGGGTCGTAGCCGCCGGCGGTCATGCCGCCGATGTCGGCGACGTGGCCCTTGCTCGCGAGCCAGGCGACGAGCTCGCCGCCGTGGAAGACCGGCATGTAGACGCCGACGTCGGCGTTCTGGTTGCCGCCCGTGTAGACGTCGTTGTGGAGGATCACGTCGCCGTCATGCAGGTCGCCCTCGAAGCGCTCGAGGATGTACGGCAGCGGCGGCCCGGCCCCGTTGGCGATGATCGACGCGTACTCGGTCTGCGCCAGCGTGCGGCCGCGGCGGTCGAAGACGACGGTGACGAGGTCGCCGATCTCGTTGAAGATCGGCGAGCGCGACGAGCGCATCAGCACCGTCGCCATCTCCTGCGTGATCGCGTGCACGCGCCGCTGCAGGACGGAGGCGAGGATGGGGTCCGCGGCTTCCGCCATTCAGACGACGTAGAGGTCGAGCGGGTGCCTCGAGAGCACCTCGCCGCCGTCCTCGCGCACGAGGTAGGAGTCGGCCATGTAGCCGATGGCCCGTTCATCCAGGTCGACGACGTACGGGTGGCTGGAGAGCGCCATGCCTTCCTCGAGCGTCCACGCCGAGGCGACGTCGCCGTCCTGCACGATCTCGAGCCCGAGCCACGGCTCCTCGATCACGTCCTGCCCGAGCCCGTGCCCCGACCAGTAGCTCGACCACGTTCGATGAGCCGCGACGGCGTCCAGGATCGCGCGCTGCACCTGGTCTGGCCGCTTCCCCGGCCGCATCAGGGCGCGGCCCGCCTCGAGGCCGGCAGTGACGGCGGCGTTCATCCTCACCTGGAGCTCGCCGGGCTCGCCGAGCACGATCATGCGCGCGAGCTCGACCCAGTAGCCCCGAGGGCCGATCTGCTCGAACGAGAAGATGTGCACGTCGCCGGGCCGCAGGACGCGGTCACCGGGCGGCCCGAACTTGCCGGCCACCGTGCCGTCGCCGGGCGACTCCGGGTACATCGAGAGGAACAGCGGGTCCTCGCCGCCGAGCGCGTAGCAGCGCTCGTACATCGCCGCGCCGAGCTCGCGCTCGGAGACGCCGGGCCGCACGAGCTCGAGCAGCCGCTCGAAGCACGCGTCGGCGATCCGCGGCGCTCTCGCGCAGCCCCTCCTGCTCCTCCGGGCTCTTGCGGGCGCGCACCCGCTCGAACGCCTGCTGGGCGTCGACCAGCTCGGCCTGCGGGAACGCCGCGCGCAGGGCCAGGTAGTCCTCCACCTTCATCACCTGCGCCAGGCCGACCACGCCGATCCTGCGCAGCGGCCCGAGCTCGCGCAGCCGCTCGGGGATCCCGGAGCTCGTGTCCCGGGCGTAGCGGACCTTGACGTTCCAGCCGCCGGCCCGACCCGCGGCCAGGTTCAGCGGCAGGAGCAGCTCGGGCTCGCCGCCCGCAGGGACGACCGCGTAGCCGTAGCGGTGGGCGAGGTTGTAGTCGGCGACCCAGCGCAGCGCGCCCTTGTGGCCGCGGTAGTCGTTGCCGGCGAGCAGGAGCACGTCGAGCTCGAGCTCGCGCACGATGCCCTGGAGCGCCTCGGCGCGGCGCATTCGCTCCGCGGGCGAGAGGCGCGAAGGGCCGCCCGGGCGAAGCCGGTGCCTCCGCCCGGTGACGACGTCTGCCGAGAGCGGTTTGCTCGACCGGGCGCCGGGTTGATCGATCAGAGAACCGGTCACAAGACCCCTCCCGCCTGCTCGATCGCGGCGACGGCGAGCTCCTTGCCGGTCGCGACGTGCGCCTTGATCGCCTGCGCAGCCCGGCGGCGGTCGCCGGCCTCGAACGCCTCGACGAGCTCCACGTGCTCCTCGGCGAGGTTGCTCTGCCGCTCGCCGTGCCCGGTGAGGACCCGCGCCATGAGGGCGTTGACGCTCAGCCGCCTGTAGCTCTCGCGCATCAGCTCGTTGCCGGCGAGGCCGACCTGGAAGTCGTGGAAGGCCTGGTTGGTCGCGAAGTAGCCCGAGTAGTCGACGATGCGGCGGCGCTCGAGCATCGCGAGCGTGCGCTCCATCAGGCGGCGCAGCTCGGCCAGCTCGCCCGGGGCGACGCGGCCGACCGTGTGGTCGGCGGCCCAGAGCTCGAGCGCCTCGCGCACGTCGTAGGCCTCGCAGACCGACGCCACGGTGAGCGGCTTGACGAAGTGGCCGAGGTGGGGCTTGACCTCGACGAGCCCCTCCGTGACGAGCCGCGTGAGCGCCTGCTGAACGGGGCTGCGAGAGACGCCGTAGGCGGTTGCGAGCTCCTGCAGGCTGAGCTTCTCGCCCGGTGCCAGCTTGCGCGTCGCGAGCGCTTCCTTCAGGCTCGCATAGACCTGGTCGTGGAGATCGGTGCGCGCCAGGACGGTCGAGGTGGAATCCGGCATGGAGGTGACATGTAACATGACAGAGCACGCGACGCAAGCGACAGCCGTCCTCAACGATGGGGGCGCCGGCGTCACGTACGACTTCAGCGACGCCGTCGTCCTCGTGACGGGTGCCGCGCGCGGGATGGGACGCGACATCGCCCGCCGCTTCGCAGGGTTCGGCGCGGCCGTGGTCGCGAGCGACGTCGCCGGCCACGTCGACGCGCTCGGCTACGAGACCGCCCACTCGCCCGAGCTCGAGGAGACCGTGGCCGGGATCCGCGACGCCGGCGCCGAGGCGCATGCGGTAGCGGCGGACGTGCGCGACGAGGAGCAGGTCGCGGCGCTCGTCGACGAGACGGTCGAGCGCTTCGGCCGGCTCGACGTGCTCGTCAACAACGCCGGCGTCTTCACGGGCGCGCCGGTGACCGAGCTGACCGAGGAGGCCTGGGACGCCGCCGTCGACATCAACCTCAAGGGGCCGTTCCTCTGCTCGAAGCACGCGGCGCGCCACATGAAGGGCCGCGAGGGCGGCGGCCGCATCATCACGGTGTCGTCGACGTCGGCGCTCGTCGGGATCCCGAACCAGGCCTCGTACCAGTCGTCCAAGCACGGCGTCGTCGGGCTCACCCGGACGCTCGCGCTCGAGCTGGCGCCGTTCGGCGTCACCGTCAACACGGTCTGCCCGACGGTCGTCTACACGCCGATGCTCGACTACCTGATGGGGATGGGCCAGGCGTACTTCCAGGAGGTCGGGCGGCTGTGCGGCGCCTCGACGGTCTTCCCGGGGCTCGACGCGCTCGACGTCCGCGACGTCAGCGAGGCCGTGCTGTGGCTCAGCTCGCCGGCGGCGCGGTACGTGACCGGGATCGCGCTCCCGGTCGACGGCGGCTTCACGTGCAAGTAAGCGCACTCGAGCTGCTCGACGCGCACATCGAGACGGATCGAGGCACGGAACCCGGAGCTGAACGCGATCGTCGTGCTCGACCTCGAGCGGGCTCGCGACGAGGCGGCCTCGCCGCGGCCGGGACCGCTCTCGGGCGTGCCGTTCACGGTCAAGGAGGCGATCGCGACCGCGGGGCTGCCGGCGTGCGAGGCGTCGCGGCTGCGCGCCGGTCGAGATGCCCGCGGCGGACGCGCCGGTGGTCGCCCGGCTGCGGGAGGCGGGGGCGATCCTGGTCGGCAAGACGAACATCTCCGAGCTCTGCGCGCACCCGGACTCCTCGAACCTCGTGTACGGCGCGACCCGGAACCCGGTCGATCCGTCGCGCTCGGCCGTGTGGATCGAGCGGCGGCGAGGGCGCGGCGGTCGGGTCGGGGATGTCGGCGTTCGGGATCGGGTCGGACTACGGCGGCTCGATCCGCGGGCCGGCGCACTTCTGCGGGATCGCGGGGATGCGGCCGGGCGTCGGCCGCGTGCCGACCGAAGGGCATCTCCCGCACGTCCAGCCGCCGGCCCGGCGGTACTGGTCGACGATCGGGCCGCTCGCGCGGACGGTCGCCGACCTCGAGCTGGTGCTGTCGGTGCTCGTCGGCGAGCCGCTCGGCGGGGCCGAGCTGCCGCGGCGGGTGGGCATCTACCGCGACGCGCTCGACCGACCGGTCGAGCGCTGCTGCGACGAGGCGGTCGAGGAGGCCGCGTCGCGCCTCGGCGGTCGAGGTGGCCGACGCGACGCCGCCGTTCCAGCTCGAGGCGGAGCGGCTGTACGAGTCGGCTGAGCGCGGCGGAGACCCGGGAGATCATCGAGGGGCTGGGCCCGCTCGAGGAGGCCTCGCCGCACCTGCGGTCGATCTGGGAGCTCGTGCGGGACGCGCCGCCTGTCGCGTTCGACGGCGCCGTCGTGGCTGAGCTCGAGGCGCGCGCCTTCGCCTGGCTCGACGACTGGCCGATCCTGCTCTGCCCGGCGGCGGCGACCCCGGCGTTCGAGGCCGGCTACAGCGAGCCGGACGTCTTCGACCTCTTCCACCACTGCAAGCTCGCGAGCGCGCTCGGCCTGCCGGCCGCGGTCGTGCCGGTCTCGACCTCCCCGAGGGGCTTCCGGTCGGCGTGCAGATCGTCGGGCGCCGCGGACGGGAGGACGAGGTGCTGGCGGTGGCGCGCGCAATCGCCGGTTAGGATCGCGCGGGTGGCGGAGCTCTTCTCCAACTACAGCGCGCTCGAGGTGCCGCTCGGGCCATGGCCCGTGACGTCGGAGCGGTTCGTCGGAGACCCGCCGACGATGACCGGCCAGGTGATGTGGCGCTCCGAGAGCGGGCGCGCCGCGAGCGGGGTCTGGACGTGCACACCGGGGACGATCCAGGGCGAGTTCCTCATCGACGAGGTGAGCGTGATCGTCGCCGGCCGGATGACGATCACCGCCGAGGGGCGGACGGTCGAGGTGAAGGCGGGCGACGTGATCACGATGCGCAAGGGGCTCGAGGTCGAGTGGGTGATCCACGAGCAGGTGACGAAGGCGTGGAACGTGTCCTCGCCGGATCCGCTGCCGTTCTGAGCGACCGCGCCGCACTGCTCGGTGCGTTCGCGGACACGCTCGTCCCCCGTGTTGAGCGCGACGGTGCCGATGCCGAGACAGCGGCGTACCTGCGCCGGTCGGCGTCGGACTTCGTGCCGGCCGACGTTCTGGCGGCGATCGCGCCGCCCGCGTCACGAGCCGGTACTCGCCGAGCTCGAGGCGGCGGGGTTCGTGTCGCTCGACATCGACGCCCGGACGCAGCTCCTCGTCGAGCTCGGCGCCCGCGGCGGCGAGACGCGACAGCTCCTGCGCGAGCTCAAGGGCGCGGTGATGGGCCTCTTCTACGCGCTGCCCGAGAACCCGAGCTGGCCGGCGCTCGGCTACCCGGGGCCCGTGACGGCTGCACCGTCGGCCGAAGAGGCGCCGAAGACCATCCGGGTCGAGTCGCTCTGCGGGCCCGCGCGCGACGCTGGAGGCCGACGTCTGCATCGTCGGCTCGGGCGCAGGCGGCTCGGTGATCGCGGCCGAGCTGCAGCGTGCCGGCCGGAGCGTGGTCGTGCTCGAGCGTGCCGCCTATCGCAACGAGGCGGACTTCCGTCAGCTCGAGGCTCGTCGGCGCACAGGAGCTGTTCCTCCGCGGCGGGCTCTTCTTCTCCGAGACGGGCTCGATGGGACTCCTCGCCGGCGCGACACTCGGCGGCGGCACCGTGATCAACTCGATGGTCTGCCTTCGCCCGCCCGACCGGATCCGCGCCGAGTGGGCGAAGACTGGGGCTGCCCGGGATCGACACGGCCGGAGTTCGACGACCACCTCGACGCCGTCTCGCAGCGAATCAACGTCAACACCGAGGCGACGAAGCCGAACCGGGTGAACAAGATGATGCTCGAGGCGCTCGAGGCGTCCGCGGCCTGCCCGGCGAGATCCTGCCGCGCAACGCGTCGCTCGACGACGACCCGCAGTTACTGCGGCTACTGCAACGCCGGCTGCCAGCAGGGGTGCAAGCAGTCGACGCTCAAGACGTACCTCCAGGACGCTTCCGACGCGGGCACGCGGTTCGTCGTCGGCTGCGCCGTCGACCGCGTGCTCGTGCAGCGACGGCCGGGCCGCAGGCGTTGCCGGCACGGCGCGCGGCGAGGACGGCTCGGAGATCGAGCTGACGGTCGAGGCGCCGGTCGTGGTGGTCGCCGCCGGCGGGCTCGAGTCGCCGGCGCTGCTTCTCCGCAGCGGAATCGGCGGCCCGGCGGTCGGCACGATACCTGCGCCTTCACCCCACCTACTTCGTCACGGGCCTCTACGACGAGGAGGTGCGCTCGTGGGACGGCCAGTTCCAGGCGAGCGGTGTCGTTCGCCTTCGCCGAGGCCGTTCAGGGCTCGGGCTTCCTCGTCGAGTCGGTGAACCTGAGCCTGCCGTTCTGGGCCTCGGCGATGGCCGTTCACGAGCGGGGCGGCGCACAAGGAGCGGATGCTCGACCTCCGACACGCAGCGACCTGGCACGCCGTCTCGCACGACACGGGCAGCGGCGAGGTCGTGCTCGACGACGACGCGCGAGCCGGTCGTGCGCTGGGCGCTCGACGATCCGATCGACCGCGCCGTCGCCGCGCGCGCCCACGTCGAGCTCGCCCGGCTGCACCGCGCGCGGGGCGCGCGCGAGATCTTCACCTTCCACTGGGACGACCCCGCGTGGCGCGAGGGCGACGACTTCGACGCGTACGTCGCCCGGCTCGAGGCCGCGCCGTACGAGGGGCTCGCGTACTCGGCCCACCAGATGGGCTCCTGCCGCCTCGGCGCCGATCCAGCGACCTCGGTCGCGGGCCCGTGGGGCGAGCTGCACGACGTCCCCGGCGTGTGGATCGGCGACGCCTCCGCGCTGCCGACTGCGCCCGGCGTGAACCCGATGCTCACGATCATGGCGCTCGCGCGGCGCACGGCACACGCGCAGCGGCTGAGTCGAGCGGAAGGACGCTACCTGGCCGGGGCGTCGTCCGATCAACGGCGGGAGCTTCGTCAACGGCGGAGAGGACTCGCGCGCAGCTCGCGCGCTGTCGCCTTCGCCCACGTTCTCCGCATCGTCGGCCTGGCCCCAGATGACGGGTCGCATCCGGTCGGTCGCCCAGCTCAGCGTCCGGCATCGAGGCACGGTTACTCCCCCGTCGCCGTGCGCCGCCGCCGTGATGAGTGCGATGATCGCCCCCCGCCTGCTGCTCACCTTCCGTCATTTTGCAAGTCGAACGGTCCTCGTCACCGCCGACGAGCCTCGCGGAGCACCGCTCCAGGGCGACCGGCCTCGTCCCCGCCAAACGATAGGGTTGCGATCGATGGCTCTTCAGTCCGAGGACGAGAGACATCTCCGACGGGCGATCGAACTCGCGCGCCTCGCACGAGCGAACGGCAACCATCCCTTCGGGTCGCTCCTCGTCGACGCTTCAGGCCGGGTCGTGCTCGAGGCAGAGAACTCCGTCGTCACCGAACACGACGTCACCGGACACGCGGAGCTCAACCTGGTCCGGACCGCCGGAGCACAGCTCGATGTCGTGACGCTCGAGGGTTCGACGCTCTACACGAGCACGGAGCCCTGCGCGATGTGCTCGGGCGCAATCTTCTGGGCCGGCGTCGGCCGGGTCGTCTATGCGCTCGGGAGCGAGGAGTTGACGGCCATCGTGAAGGACGTCCCCGGAGTCCCGACCTTGGCGATCTCATGCCGGGAGGTGTTCGCCCGTGGTGGGCGTGCCGTCGATGTCAGCGGG
Organism: uncultured Actinomycetes bacterium; assembly: GCA_963792135.1. Lineage (GTDB taxonomy): Bacteria > Actinomycetota > Thermoleophilia > Gaiellales > Gaiellaceae > PALSA-600. Next base: position 186,879 of record CAWBVD010000016.1, read on the forward strand.
CCGCACCTCAGCGAGGAGGCAGCCGCAGTACATCAGGGCTTCTGGAACTGAGCTCGCCACGCCGTTCCGCGGAACCGCTGCCGGACGAGCCTGGGTTCTGCCCGTACGGCAGGGAGAACTGCTCGCGTGCCCCGTCGCCCAGGGCTCGCGCACGTTCTACCGGAGCCACCTCCGCGTCCCGCGGACGCCCTGATTACGCGAGCACGACCTCGCAGCCGGCCTCGCGCTGAACCTCCTCGTCGACGTTCCCGCCGAAGAGGTTCGAGAGGAACCCGTGGTGGTGCTCGCCGACCACGATCACGTTGGCTCGGATGCGCTTCGCAGCCTCGACGATCTCCGTGCCCGGCTCGCCGGCCGCCCAGGTGAGGTCGGCGACGACGCCGGCCTTGTTCAGCCGCTCGTTGGCCTCCTGGAGGTGCTGGACGACGTCCGGCGGGGCTGCAAAGGCAGCGCCCTCTCCAGCCGAGATGTCGCCGAGGGTGCCGAAGTTCCGCGGCGCCTCCGGATCGAGCGGCATGTTCTCGACGCTGATCACGGTGATGTGCGCCTTCGACTCGTGAGCCTTCGCGATCGCGCGGTCGAGCGCGCGGCGGCCGCCTTCCGAGCCGTCATAACCCACCAGGATCCGGCGCATCGCTAGCGGAGCCTATCCTCGAACACGTCACCGAGCTCCTGCCGCCGCGCGGTGGTCGCCGCCTCGTCGACCCTCCCATCTGCATCGACGCGCACTCCATACACCTCGTACGCGCGCTCGCTCGTGATCCACGCCTCGGCGACGTCGGAGACCACGCGCGCAACCTCGCGAAGGTGCGGCGGCCCGTACCCGCCCCCACCGCAGGTGTGGCCGACGATCCGCTCGCCCGGAACGAGACGCAGCTGGGCGTACGAGCCGAGCTCGTCGGATACTGAGCCGTCGGCGGAGCGTTTCCGCTGCGACGCCTTCCCGCCGGGCCCTCCGCCGCGGACGCCCTCCGAGGCGTTGAACGTTCCGTCGCTGAGGTAGATCAGGTCGAGCTCGCACCCGTCGATCGGGCCGAACTCGACCAGGGCGCCCGGTGAGCCGCGGAAGCGGCCGGCGCCCTCGCTGTCCGGGACGATCCGCTGCTCGTGGACGACGATCGGGTACTTCATCTCGTCGATCTCGACGCTGTCGCGGTAGAGGAAGCCTGCGGCGCCGATCCCGAGGATCGTCAGCCAGCCGTCCGCCGCCGGCGCGCCCGAGCCACCCGTGACCGCGAGGATGAGCTGGTTGACGAACGCCCCGCCCTGCGGCCGCGGGTCGGTGCCGGAGATGACCGCCATCGACGCGGGCTGGGCACGGCCGACCTGGGCGAGCCCGAACCCCTCGCCGAGATCGCCGAGCGCGAGCGCGACCAGCCCGGCGGTGAGCTCCGAGAGATCCGTCGTCGCCGCCGAGCAGCTGGTCGGATGCCTCGGGATGCCGACGACGCAATTCTCCCTGAGATGCACACGGAGGCGGCGGAAGCTCCCCGCGTTCGGCGGCACGACGGTACCGAGTCCTGTGAAGACGCCCATCATCGCGGCGGTGCGCGCGGTCGCTTCGGTTAGGTTGAGCCCGCAGGGCTGGCAGTCGAGGTTGTCGCGGAGGTCGACATCGATCATTGCGGCGGCCGGATCGACGGTCACGTCGACGTTCACGGGCACGCCGTCCGGCATGCCGGGGATCGGGTCGTGGCGCCCCTCGCGGCGCACCGTCCCCGCGGGCATCCGCCGGATCGCCGCGATCATCCGCTGCTCGCTGTAGGCGAACCAATCCCGCTCGAAGCGCTCCAGGGCGCCGCCGTCGACCTCGCCGATCAGCTCGAGCAGGCGCCGCTCCCCGATTCGCGCGGCGCCCAGCAGCGCCAGGAAGTCGCCGTACCAGAGCTCCGGCACCCGGATCCGCACCCGCGCCATCCGCAGTACGTCCTCGCGGCTCTCGTAGCCCTCCTGCACCTTGACGCACGGGAAGATCAGCGCGCCCTCGTTGTAGACGTCCTTCGCATCGGCGATGTAGGTGGACGGCACGGCGTTGCCGCAGTCGGCGAGGTGCGCCTTGGCGAGCACCGTGTAGCGGTGACGACCCTCGTCGTCGATGACGGGGACGACCACGCACCAGTCCGCGGCGTGCGAGTTCCCGTGGTACGGCGAGTTGTGCAGGAAGGCATCGCCACGGCGGAGCTCGGGGTGCATTTCCTTCAGGTAGCGGGCGATCAGGTCCGGCCCGCTCATCACGTGGATGGGCAGGCTCTCCGCCATCGCCAGCATCTCGTCGCCGCCCGTGAGGATGCAGCAGGAGAAGTCGCGCGCCGTGTTGAGGATCGCCGAGCGCGCGGTGCGCAGCAGCGTATTCATCATCGCGCGCGAGATCCCCTCGAACCGGTTGCTGAGGAGTGCCAGCTCGAGCGACGACGTCTCAGCCAACGGACTGCTCTGGCTCGAGGAGAAGCGACCCACTCGGGAGCCGCTGCACGCGCGCGGCCTGGTCGATCACCATGGTCGTCACCGGAGACTCGACGATCAGCGGGCCTACCGTGGGGGTACCCGGTGCGAGCTCGTCGAAGTCGACAATCGGGACGTCGACGAGGCCAAGCCCCGGGAAGTAGGCACGGCGCTGCCCGCCGCTCCGGCGCGCGGACGCAGCCGCCTGGGCGCGCCCCGGCGGGTCATCTCGCAGGGCGCAACGGACGTGCGCGCGCCAGGTGACGATCTCGACGGGAGAGTCGTCGTCGCGCACGGCGAAGAGCTCGTCGTGGACGGCGTGGAAGTCCCTACGCAGCTGCTCAACCTCGTCGGGCGTTCCGAGTGACTCGCCGCGGAGCGGCACCTCGATCTCCCACACCTGGTGGGGATAGCGGGCCTCGACCGAGAACTGGACGTCCGCGGCACGGAGGCCGGCGCCCGCACGCGCGACGAAGGCGTTGCACTGCTGCGCGGAGCTCACCAAGGATCGAGCCTGCCTGCCGGGCGTCGAACGTCGCGGTCGAGACGACCGCCGTGCGCGCGTACGTCGCCTGGAGATCGGACAACGTGGCGCCGGCCGCCGAGAGCGCGGCGGCCACGTCCGGGACCACCACACGCGGGATGCCGAGCCGCCGGGCGATCGCCACCGAGTAGAGGCCGGCGCCGCCACCTCCGCCGATCATCACGGTCCGGGCCGGGTCGATGCCCTGCTGCAGAGTGATGCCCTCGATCGCCGTTACCATCCGCTCCACCGCCACCGACAGGATCGCGGAGGCGGCGTCGTGCAGGTCGAGCCCGAGGAGCTCGCAGACGTCACGCTCGATCGCCGTCCGCGCCGGCTCGGGCGAGACGGCCATCTCGCCGCCGAGGAAGTACTGCGGGTCGATGTAGCCGAGCACGAGGCAAGCATCCGTCACGGTCGGCCGCGTGCCGCCCCGGCCATAGCAGGCCGGCCCGGGCTCGGCGCCCGCGCTCTGCGGTCCGACGTGAAGTAGCCCTCCCTCGTCGACCCAGGCGATCGAGCCGCCGCCCGCACCAACGGAACGGACGTCAACCGACGGGAAGCCCGTGATGTAGCCGTAGGTGGGGTCGCCGACCACCGTCTCGCGCGTCCAGGGGATCCGGCCGCGGCGGACGAGGCTGACGTCGTACGTCGTACCGCCCGCATCCGTCACGAGGGCCGTGTCCGACTCGACGTCTAGTAGCGCGTAGTGGCGGCCCGCAACCGGTGCTGCCGCTGGGCCGGAGCCGATCGAGTGGATCGGCTGCTCGGCGACCTCGGCGGCGTCGAGCACGCCGCCGGCCGAGGTCATGATCAGAAGGCGCCCGCCAAACCCCTCCGTCCGCAGCCGACCCTCGAGCTCGCGGAAGAACCTCGCCATCAGCGGCTTGAGCGACGCGTCGATCGCGGCCGACGACGCCCGGCGGTACTCGCGCAGGCTCGGGTTGAGCGCGTGCGACAGCGTGACCGGCAGGTCCGGCGCGAGCTCGCCGAGGATCTCCCCGACCCGGCGCTCGTGCTCCGGGTTGACGATCGCCCAAAGCAGGCAGACGGCGACGGCCTCGACGTCCCGCTCCTGAAGCTCTGCGGCAACTGCGCGCACGGCGTCGTCGTCGAGCGGAAGCGAGACGGAGCCGTCCGAGAGGATCCGCTCCGGCAGCTCGAAGGTCAGCGAGCGCGGCACGTATGGAGCCGGGTACTCCTGCGTGTAGTCGAAGAGGGTCGTGCGGCCGCCGCCCTCGCGGAAGAGCAGCACGTCCGGATGGCCCTGCGTGCAGAGCAGCGCCGTCCGGGCGGTTGTGCCGGTGACGACCGCGTTCGTCGCACGCGTGGTCCCGAAGACGAGCAGGTCACCCTGCCCGAGCAGCTCTCGCAGCGAGAGCTCGTGGTCGGCGGCAGCAGCAGCGAGTACGTCGAGCAGGCCCTCGACCGGGTCCGCCGGCGTGGTTGGCCGCTTGTAGAAGCGGAGCAGCGGGCCGCTGCCCTCGACGACGAGGTCGGTGAAGGTCCCGCCGGTGTCCACCGCGAAGCGCAACGGCATCGTAGGATCAGCGCTCATGCGCCCCAGCGTCGAGATCCTTACCGAGCCGCCGCCCCGCCCGGCCGACGCCCGGATCGCCTATGGCACGGAGCCGCTCCAGTTCGGCGACCTGCGGCTGCCGCAGGGAGAGGGGCCGTTCCCCCTCGTGATCAACATCCACGGCGGCTACTGGCAGGCGATCTACAACCTCACGCACGCGGGCCACCTGTGCGCCGACCTGGCGGCGCATGGGACGGCAAGCTGGAACGTGGAGTACCGGAGGCTCGGCGACCCGGGCGGCGAATGGCCGGGGCCGCTCGACGACGTCGTGCGGGCCGTCGACCACGTGCAGGAACTCGCCGCCGAGTACCCACTCGATCTCGAGCGGGTCGTCCTCATGGGCCACTCGGCGGGCGGCCACCTCGCTCTTCTCGCAGCGCGGAAGACGACGTCGCCGTTGCGCGGCGTCGTCTCCCTGGCAGGCGTGGTCGACCTGCACGAGATCGACCGGATCGGCGACGACCACGGCCTCGTGCGCCGTCTGCTCGGTGCCGGTCCGGACGAGGCGCCGGACCGGTGGCGCGAGGCCTCTCCGCGCGCGCTCCTGCCGCTCGGCTTCAGATACGTACTCGGGTGCGGCACCGAGGACGTCCACTGGGGGCCGAACGGCGCGACGGCCACCGACGCGCTCGCGGCCGGCGACGACGTCGAGCTGCTCGGGCTCGATGGCGCCGGGCACTTCGAGCCCGTCGACCCCCAAGCGCCGGAGTGGTCGGTCGTACGCGCGAGGCTCGAGGAGCTCAGTCGCGAGCAGCTCAACCACGGGCCGGGCTCATGACGAAGAGATCGGACGACGGGACGTCGAGCCTCGAGCCGGGGTAGACGATGATGGTCGTCGTCTCCTCCTGGACGATCGCCGGCCCGGCCACCGTGTGCCCCGGTCGCAGGGCCGACCCGGCGTAGACCGGCGTCGGGCGGAACTCGCCGAGCTCGGGAAAGTACGCGGAGCGGTCCCCGTCCGGCGCAGGCGGGCCGCCGCCGTCTTCCGCGGCCTCCGGCGGCGTGAGCTTCGTCGAACGCCCGTAGACGTTCACCTCGACGTTGATCAGCTCCGGGGTGTTGTCCCTCTCGCAGTATGTGTAGAGCGCCTCGTGCCGGAGGTGAAAAGCCTCCTCGATCTCGGGAAGGCGCTCTGCGGTCACCTCGAACGACGGGATCGAGACGCTGCACTCGTGCACCTGGTCGATGTACTTCATGTCGAGGGAGCGCTCGACGCCGATGTCCCCGTCGGCGAAGCCCTCCTCGGCGAGATCCTCGCGCCCACGCTGCTCGAGCTCGAGGAAGAGCTCGTTCAATCGCGACGGGTCGAGCCGGCGGAGGGGTGTCGTGTACGACGCGAGGTAGGTGTGCTTGACGTCGGCCACCGCCTCGCCGAACGCACAGAGGCCGGAGGCGACACGGGGCACGATCGTCGCGCGGATGCCGAGCTCCGCCGCGAGCCTTCCCGCGTGCGCAGAGGTCGCGCCGCCGCCCGCGACGAGCGTGAAGTCACGCGGGTCGTGGCCCCGCTCGACCGACACGGAGCGAATACCGCCGATCATGTTCGCGTTCACGACCTCGACGATGCCGTGCGCAGCGCGCTCGAGCGGGAGTCCCAGCGGCCGCGCGACCCGGTCCTCGACGACGGCTCGCGCGGCATCGGCGTCGATCGGCATCCGGCCGCCGAGCAGCGCCCTCTGGTCGAGATAGCCGAGGACGACGAGGGCGTCGGTGACCGTCGCCTCATTGCCGCCGCGCATGTAACAGGCCGGCCCGGGCACAGCCTCTGCGCTCTGTGGGCCGACGTGGAGCATCCCCTGCCGGTCGAGCCACGCGATCGATCCGCCGCCGGCGCCGATGCTGATCACGTTGACGAGGGGGATGCCGACGCGGTAGCGGCCGATGTCGACGTCCTTCACGAGATCGACGCGCCCGTCGGGTGCGAGCGAGATGTCCGAGCTCGTGCCGCCCATGTCGAGCGTCAGCAGATTGCGGTGGCCGATCCTGGTCGCGAAGTGGAGGCTCGCGCTCGGCCCGGCGGCGGGCCCTGAGTTGAGCGCGCTCACCGCGCGCTGGACGAAGGTGCGGCCCGAGGTGAGGCCGCCGTTCGACTGCACGTACCGGAGCGGGTTCCGGTAGCCGAGCCCGGCGAGCATCTCCTCGATTGCCCCGACGTAGCCGGCGAGCTGCGGCTGCACGTACGCGTTCACCGCGACCGTGCTCGTCCGCGTGTACTCGCGAATCTGCGGCAGCAGGTCGACCGACAGCGTCACGTGCACGCCCGGAAGCGCCTCGTCGAGGAGCTCACCCGCGCGTCGCTCGTGCTCGGGGTGGAGGAACGACCAGAGGAACGAGACGCCGACCGCCTCGACTCCCTCGCGGCGGAAGAGCTCGATTCCGCGCCGCACGTCGTCCTCGTCGAGCGGCGTCCGCACGCGGCCGTCGCTCAGGACGCGCTCCGTGACCGGCACCCGCAGCCGCCGCGGCACGAGCATGGTCGCCGCCGGGTAGTGGAAGTCGTAGCGGTGCCCGTCCTCCTTGTGCCCGTTCCGGATCTCGAGTGAGTCCTCGTGGCCGCGGGTGCAGAGCAGGCCGACCTTCGCGCCCTTCAGCTGGATGAGCGCGTTCAGGGCCACGGTCGTGCCGTGGATGATCATCTCGCACTCGCCGAGGAACTCCGGCACCGGGCGCCCGAGGTGCTGGGAGATCAGCTCGATGCCGGTGCGGATCGCCGCCGGCGGATCGTCGGGAGTCGACGGCGTCTTGAACAGCTCGACGCGCCCGGCCGGGTCGACCAGCACCAGGTCGGTGAAGGTCCCGCCGGTGTCGATGCCTATCCGGTAGCCCACTACCTGCGCAGCCGTGCCGTCGCTTCGAGCTCGACCTCGAGCGTCTCCTCGTCGAGCGCGACGCCGTACTCCTCGCGCGCGGCGGCGCCGGAGACGAAGCCCTCGCGGACGTCCTCGACGACCTTCTCCGGCGGGCGCTCGAACGGCGCGCCCACGGCCCCGCCGCCCGCGCTGCGCGTGATGAAGCGCTCGCCGGGCTCGAGAGTGAGCACGCAGTTCCGCTCGATCGACTCGACCGTGCCGTCGCGCCGCACGATCTCGACGCGCGCGACCTTCTCGCCCTCGCGAACGGAACGCGCGCCGCCGACGCTCGAGGCCGGGTACGTCCGGCCCTCGCCCCAGACGACCGTGGTCATCCGGTGGTCGAGCGCCTCGACCTCGTGCGTCAGGCCGCAGCCGCCGCGCCACGCGCCGGCACCGCCCGAGTCGGTCGTGAACCCGTAGCGGTGGACGAGCAGCGGGAACTGGTACTCGATCAGCTCCATGTCGCCGGCCGCGCCGCCACCGAGGCCGGCCTGCGGGCCGCAGCCGTTCCAGCCGTCCATCACGCCCCCTACGGCGCCGGCGCCGCACATCAGGCAGGAGACCATCATGTGGACGTACTCGCGGTCGTGGCGCGGATCCTGGCCCGAGCAGTTGACGGCGGCGCAGTGCCCCCAGCCGGCAACCGCACGATCCGGGTAGGCCGCGCTAAGCGTGTCGCGCACCGCGTCGGTGATCGTCTCCGCCGGGCAGGTGGTCGAGGCGACGTGGGGCGCCGGCTCGACGGCGTTCACGAGCGTCCCGGGCGGCCCGTAGTCGATCTCGACCGGGCGGTACATGCCCTCGTTGAAGGGCGCCTCCGGCTGCAGGAACATGACGAGCCCGAGGTACACGGCGCTCGTCGTGTTGGCCCGGTACGAGTTGGTGTAGAAGGGGATCTGCGGCGGGCTGTCGAGGTTGACGCGGATCCGGTCGCCCGCCACCTCGATCCTGACGCGCACTTCCTGCTCGCCTAGGCCGTGGCCGACGTCCTCCACGAACCGGCTGCCCTCGAACGTGCCATCCTCGAGCTCGGCGATCCGCTGCCGCATCTGCCGCTCGGCGAGGTCGAGGAGGTGCGTGACGCAGGCGCGGATCTCGTCGCGCCCGTACTTGTCGACGAGCGCCTGCAGGTGCAGCGCCCCGACGTTGACGGCACCGAGCTGCGCGCGGAGGTCGCCTGCCTGGTTGCGGCGCGTGCGGGTGTTCACGAGCAGGAGGTTGAGCACGTCGCTCCGCTCGCGGCCCGCCTCGTGGAGCTTGATCGGCGGGATCCGCAGGCCCTCGGCGTAGATCTCGCGCGCCTCCGGGTTGTAGCTGCCCGGCGCTGGCCCGCCCGAGTCGGCCATGTGGCCCTTGCTCACCGTCCAGAAAAGCAGCTCGTCGCCGACGAACACCGGCTTGTACATGCACCAGTCGGCGATGTGGCTGCCGTCCCACATGGGGTCGTTGTGGAACATCACGTCACCGGGGTTCACGTCGCCGGCGAAATACTTCGCGACCGCCTTGGTCGCGAGGATGAGCGAGCCGAGGTGGATCGGCAGGTCCTGGCCCTGGACGATCATCGCCGGCTCCCAGTTGAAGATCGCGTTCGAGAAGTCACGCGAGACCGTCAGGACGCTCGACCGTCCGGTGCGCTCCATCGTCAGGGTCATCTCGCGCTGCGCCGTCTCGAGCGCGCCGCGGACGACCGCAAGCGTGATCGGGTCGACCATCAACGCATCAGCATGCCGCCGTTGAGGTCGTACGTCGCGCCGGTAGCGAAACCGCTCGCCTCGGATGCGAGATGGGCGACCAGCGCTGCGACCTCCTCGGCCCGGCCGAGCCGCTGCACCGGGATCTGCTGTACGTACGCGGCCACCCGCTCCGGTGGCATCGCGGCCACCGAGGGGCCGTCGATCGGCCCGGGCGCAACGGCGTTCACGGTGACGCCGTGCTGGGCGAGCGTGGTTGCTGCGAAGCGTGTGAGCGCGACGATCCCGGCCTTGGAGGCGGCGTAGTGGACGCCCGTGAGGCTACGGCCCCACTGGCCGGCGAGCGAGGCGAGGTTGACGATCCGACCCGATCCGCGCTCCTGCATGTGGCGCCCGGCGACGCGGCAGCCGAAGTACGCCCCCCGCAGGTTCGTCGCGAGCACGTCGTCCCACTCCTCCGGATCGATCTCGAAGAACGGGGTCGCCTCGGTGCGGGCGGCGTTGTTGACCCACACGTCGACGGCGCCGAAGCAATCGACCGCCGCCTCGAGGCAGCCCTCGACCGACGCCAGGTCGCGCATGTCCGTGGCGACGGCGAGCGTGCTCTCGCCTCGCGGATCGGCAGCGGCCGCGGCGGCGCCGCCGGCGGCGGCGTTCAGATCCGCGTAGACCACGCGGTACCCGTCGGCCACGAGCCGGCCGGCGATTGCCTCGCCCAGCCCTCTGCCCGGGCCGGTCACGACGGCGACTCGTGTCATGGCTCGGCAAAGAAGAGCGGCCGGCCGACTCGAGCCTCGACCTTCAGGTACTTCCAGAGCGGCACCCCGTCCGCCTGCAGCTCGCGGAGGAGGCCGCAGACCGCCGCGATCCCCTCGCGGTCGCGAGCCTCGGCGAGGACGTAGCACGTCCACGGCCAGGTGTCCGTCGCGCCGACCATGGTCTCGTCGTCGTCGAGCGTGCCGAGCACGCGGACCCCGTAGCGGTCGTCGAGGTCTGCGAATCCCTGCTTGAGCGCCTCCATGATCGCGGGGATCGCCGTGCGCGTCGTGGCGAAGAAGTCCTGCGTCAGCCCGAACGCGAACAACACCCGCAGCGTCTTGTCCGTCCGGTAGGGAGCGACCTCGCTCAACGGTTCCCCTTCGGCACGCCGCGGAACGTTACATGTTGCATTCCTTTCACAGGTTGTGTTACGTCTCCTGAGTGGCGCGGGCGATCGTGGAGGTACGAGGCGCCGCCAAGCGGTATCCCGGGGTCGAAGCGCTCCGTCGTGTCGACTTCACGATCCAGCCGGCCGAGATAGTCGGGCTCGTGGGCAAGAACGGCGCCGGCAAGAGCAGCCTGATCAAGATCCTCGCGGGTGTCGAGCAGCCTGACGAGGGAACTCTGACCGTCGACGGCACCCCGGTTCCGAGCGGCTATGCCCCCCACATTGCGCACCGGCTCGGGCTCTCGTTCGTGCACCAGGAGCTCGGCAACTTCCCCCTCCTGACGGTCGCCGAGAACGTCGCGATCGGCACTCGCTTCCCCCGCCGGCTCGGCGTCTTCGTCAACGAGCGCGAGCTCCGGCGGCGAGTGCAGGCGGTGCTCTCCCAGCTCGAGTCGAGCATCGATCCGGCCGCCCACCTCACGCACCTCACCGCGGTCGAGCAGCGGCTCGTGATGATCGCCCGCGCCCTCTACCACGACGCCCGTGTACTCGTCCTCGACGAGCCGAGCGTCTCGTTGACGATCGACGAGATCGCCCACCTCCATGCCATCGTCCGGCGGTTCAAGGAGCTCGGACGCAGCGTCGTCTATGTCTCCCATCGCCTGCACGAGGTGGTTGCCCTCACGGACCGCGTTGTCGTCATGCAGGGTGGCGAGGTGATTCTCGAGCAGCCCACGAGCGCGATCGACGAGCCGGCGCTCGTCAAGGCAATCGCGGGCGACGCACCGATCCGTGCGCGCGCCCGCTCGACAGCACCTGCCCGGGACTCGGCAAGACCGCTCCTGCGCGTCATCGGTCTCTCGCGGCCACCCGCCGTCAAGGGGGTGTCCTTCGAGCTCCACGCAGGCGAGATCCTCGGGCTCGCCGGGCTCGTCGGCTCGGGACGGACGGAGCTGGCGCGCCTGCTCTTCGGCGCCGACACGCCGACCGCCGGGTCGATCGAGGTCGACGGCCGGCTCGTGCGCCTGCGCAGCCCGGTCGACGCGATCGCCCACGGGATCGCGCTCCTGCCGGAGGACCGGCGGCACGAGGGTCTCGTGCTCGGGTTCAGCACCCGGGAGAACATCACGCTCGCCTCCCTCCCCCAGCTGCGACGCCACCGGCTCGTGCCGATGCCGAGCCGCGCGAAGGAGCGGGCGGCGGCCACCGCGATGATCGAGCGGCTCTCGATCGACACGGCGGGCATCGAGCAGGAGGCGCGGCGGCTCTCGGGAGGGAACCAGCAGAAGGTCGTGCTGGCGAAGTGGCTCCAGCGACCCGACCGCGTGCTGCTCTTCGACGAGCCGTCGCAGGGGGTCGACGTGGGGGCGAAGGCCGAGATCTTCGGGCTGATCGAGGAGCTCGCAGCCCAGGGCCGCGGGATCATCCTCATCTCCTCGGACTTCGCGGAGCTCGCAACGGTGTGCACGCGGGTGATCGGCCTCCGGGAGGGACGAGTCACGGGCGTCGTCGAGGCTCCCGGCATCACGGAGACGGAGCTCGTCCGACTGGCCTACGCTCCCCACGGCGAGAGCGAAAGCACGGCGCTCGCGGCAATCGAGGGCGCGTGACGACCGAGGGGACCGTCGCGCCGGGCGTCAGGGTCGGCGCCGCCGTGCAGAAGGGGCTATCGCGCTTCGGCGTTGTGCTCGCGATCCTCGCCACGTTCGCCGCCTTCAGCATCCTCCGGCCGGACTCGTTCTTCACCGCGCTGACGCTGAAGGGGATCTTGCGCGACTGCGCGCCCCTGATGATCGTCGCCCTCGGCATCACGGTCGTGCTCGCGATGAACGACTACGACCTGTCGGTCGGCGGACTGACGAGCCTTTGCGCCGTCCTAGTCGTTGTGTTCCTCTCGACGGAGTGGGTGGGCCTCAACTGGGTGCTCGCGATCGTCCTCACGATCGCGATCGGCGGTCTACTGGGGGTCGGGAACGGAGTGCTGATCGCGTACGTCGGCCTTCCGTCCTTCATCCTCACGATCGCGACCGGGACGATCTTCGGCGGGCTCGGCCTGCAGATCGTGAACAGCCAGAGCGTCTACCTCGGCATCTCGCCGTCGTTCATCAACCTCGCGACCGGGAGCTGGCTCGGCCTGTCGCACCAGATCTTCATCGGGCTCGGCGTCCTCGCCCTCGCCCACCTCTTCCTCCGGCACACGGAATGGGGGCGGCACATGTACGCGATCGGCGGAAATCCCGAGGCGGCGAGGCTGTCCGGCCTGCGTGTGCGGCTGCTCCGCACGATCGGCTTCGGGCTCGTCGGCGTCTCCGCTGCGATCGCGGCAATCCTGATCAACTCCGAGGCCGCCGCGGCCAACCCGAACACCGGGCTCGGCCTGCTCCTGCCGGCCTACGCCGCCGCCTTCCTCGGCTCCAGCATGTTCCGTGTCGGCGTCTTCACGCCGATCGGGACCGCGCTCGGGGCGCTCTACCTGCAGATCGTCGGAACGGGGCTGACGATCCTGAACCTCAGCGGGCCGCTGGTACAGATGATCCAGGGCGGGATCCTCGCCGGAGCCGTCCTCGTGTCCCGGCTCACCCGCCCGGTCAACCGGTGAGCCGCCCACACCTTCGAGCCGGACCATTCACCACACCAGGAGGAGAGATACGTATGCGAAGGAACCTCATCAGGCGCACGAGAGTCGTCCTCGGCCTCGCCGCCGCCTGCGCACTTCTCGCCGTCGCCGGGACTGCCGCAGCCCGCACGAACGCGAACGTCGGCGGCTACGTCTACGCAGGCACGGCGGCCGACACGAAGGCCGCGGCAGCCTTCGGCGCGAAGGCTGCCGGAGCCAAGGTCTCGGCCCCGACCGGGAAGACGATCGGCGTGATCCTGCTTTCGGGCACGTCGGCACAGAGCCTCGGCGTCGTCGCGACCGCGAAGCAGATCGCGAAGATGTTCGGCTACAAGGTCATCACCTGCGATCCGAACTTCGATCCGCAGAAGGTCGTGCAGTGCGCGACCTCGATTGTCGCACAGCACCCGGCGGTCGTCTTCTCCGTCAGCACCAACACGGGGTCGATGGGCTCGGGCTTCACCCAGGCCGTCTCCCAGGGGATCCCCTGGTTCGACGTCGTCAGCGCTGCCGTGCCGGCCAAGGGCCTCTACAACTACGGCAACGACGGCTTCAAGCTCGCGAAGATCCTCGACGCCTACATGTTCAAGCAGATGACGGGGTCGAGGACGGTCTTCGGGGTCGACGCGCCGACGGTGGGCATCGCGAGCTCCAATGCGAGCAAGCAGGTGGCGAAAGACGCGAAGGCGGCCGGCGTCAAGCTCACGCTCCACAACCTCGACCTCTCGAACGCGGTTCAGGACACGATCAGCTCGACGAAGCAGGCGCTCCAACAGAACCCGGACCTCGGGGGCCTGTGGACGTACTGCGACTTCTGCACCCCACTGATGGCGCAGCAGGCGCAGACGGCGGGGAGCAAGGCGATCGTGGGCGCGCAGTACGCGAACGGGGCGGCCGTGAGCGGGATCAAGAAGGGCACGATCAGTGCCGTGTCCGACCTTCCCTGGCAGGCCTCCGTGTGGGTCGCGATGGACCAGGTGCTCCAGAACTGGACGCGCAAGACGGCGATCGCGCGGGGCCCCGCGGTGTACTCGAAGTACCCGCTCAAGTTCTTCGAGCCCTACCTGATCACCAAGAGCAACGTCGGCTCCGGCACCGCGATCCCGGTGTTCGGGCCGGACTACCAGACGTTCTTCATGACGAAGTGGAAGAAGGAGTTCGGCGTCTAGGAACGCCGGGTGGGCCGGCGGCCGCTCGAGAGCGGCCGCCGGCACATCGGTCATAGAGCGATGAGCAGCTACCGCGAACGAGAAAACGGGAGCCTCCGGGTGCTCTTCTGCATCGGGGTCTCGCAGACGTTCTTCGACGAGGAGGCGGGACGGCTGCCCGAGCTGATTCCTGCGATCAAGGAGGCATTCGACGATCTCCACGGCCGGTTCGGGATCGATGTCCTCGGCACGATCGACGACGACGAGCTGATGGTTGGGCCGTCGCCTGGCTGGCCTTGGACGGCCTACATCCTCGCCGACGCGCCGTCACTCGACGCTGTGGTCGCGGTCTGCAACCTCGTCCGTGAGACGGCCGTCGGACCGCACCGGCTCTGGCGCTACATGCGCATCGAGGCGCGCGTCGGCCGGAAGCTCTTCTTCGGCAACAGCTGAGCTGGCTACCAGAGCTCGTCCGAGGCGAGCTGCGCCCCCTCGACCAGCGACTCGAGCTTCGCCCAGGCGACGCCGGGGTCGATGCCGTAGCCGACGAAGGTGCCGAAGCCGCAGTCGGTCCCGGCGATCACCTGCTCGCGGCCGAGCAGGCGCGCGTAGTTGAGGAGGCGCTGCGCCACCAGGCGCGGGTGCTCGATGCGGTGGGTCGTGACGTCGATCACGCCGGCGACGAGCACCTTGTCGTCGGGAAGCTTGACGTCCTCGAAGAGCTCCCACTCGTGCGCATGGCGCGGATTGCCGGCCTCGACGTAGATCGCGCCGACATTCGAACGCAGCACCGGCCCGATGATGTCGGCGAGCGGGATGTCGTGGTTGTGCGGCCCGCCGTAGTTGCCCCAGCACACGTGCAGGCGCACACGCTCGGGCGGGATGCCCTCGAGCGCCCCGTTCATGACGTCGATCGCGCCCTCGAGGTGGGCGCGCCAGTCCTCGATGTCCGTTCCGGCGGAACGGAAGTGGTGCGACATCGCGAGGTCGGGCGAGTCGAGCTGGAGCAGGAGCCCGGCGTCGGTGATCGCCTTGTACTCGTGCCGCATCGCTGCGCCGACCGCCTCCATGTACTCGCGGTGCGACGGGTAGTACCGGTTCGGGTTGTTGAATGCGATCTGGCCCGGCGTCGGCGCGGCAATGAAGGCGGCCTCAAGCGAAGCATTGCCTAGCGCCTGCCTGAGCGTCGCGATGTCGCGGTGGACCGCCTCCGCGTCCTGAACCTCGACAGGCCCCTCGCAGCTCAGCATCAGAATGTGGGCGCCGGCCTCGTTGCCGAACAGGCGCTCGGCGACACCGGGGAAGTCGGCCATGTCATCGCTCTCGATAGCCACCCGGCCGCCGAAGCCGGTGAGCCTCTCGAAGATGTAGTTGCTGAAACCGATCTTGCTCATCTCGCCGTCGCTGACGAAGTCGAGCCCGACGTCGCGCTGACGGCGAACGGCGTCGGCCACGGCGTCGGCGATCGCGGCCTCGAGCGCTGCTTCGTCGACCGGCTTGCCGTCGATCCGGTCCCACATCATCCGGACGAGGGCGTCGGGACGCGGGAGGCTTCCGGCGTGGGTCGTGAGCAGTCGGTCGGTGCTGCGCGGCATCGGCCGGCGAGTATGTCAGCCCGCTGCGAGAATCGCAGGCCGATGAGTGCCGAGCGCTTCGAGATCGCGTTTCCCGACACCGCGCTGACGGACCTGCGCGACCGGCTCGCCCGGACGCGCTGGCCCGCCACGCCCACGGCCGCGACCTGGGACGAGGGCACGAGCGTGCCCGCAATGCAGGAGCTCGCCCTCGCCTGGCACGACGACGACTGGCGGGCACACCAGGCGGCGATGAACGCCTACGCGCACTACCGCGCGGTGCTCGACGGCCAGACGATCCACTACCTCCACGTGCGGCGGGCCGGCGAGCTGCCGCTCCTGCTGCTCCACGGCTGGCCGTCCACGCACTGGGACTTCGCGCGCCTTCTACCGCAGCTCGACGGCCTCGAACTGGTGGTCCCCGACCTGCCGGGCTACGGCCTCTCGCCGCTCGCACGCGCCGGGATCGGCTACCTGGAGACAGCCGAGCTGATGCACGCGCTCATGACCGACGTGCTCGGGCACACGCGCTACGCGGTCTACGGCTTCGACTGGGGCGCGCTCGTCGCCGAGCAGCTCGCACACGCGCACGAGGACTCCGTGTCGGCGTTGCACGTCTCGATGCCCTTCCCGCTCGACTTCGCGCCGCCGGCCCAGGAGCTCTGGGCCGAGGACGAGCAGCCCTTCGCAGAGCGGACGCTGCAGTGGGCAACAGAGGGCTTTGCCTACTTCCAGCTCCAGGCGACGCGCCCGCAGACGCTCGCGTACCTCACCGACTCGCCCGTGGCGCTCGGCGCCTGGATCTTCGAGAAGGTGCACGCCTGGACGGACGGCGATGCCTACCCGCGCGAGCAGTTGCTCGCGAACCTCTCGCTCTACTGG
This sequence comes from uncultured Actinomycetes bacterium, assembly GCA_963792135.1. Lineage (GTDB taxonomy): Bacteria > Actinomycetota > Thermoleophilia > Gaiellales > Gaiellaceae > PALSA-600. The sequence goes on from CAWBVD010000016.1 coordinate 203,334, forward strand.
CTCACCGGCACCTTCGGCACGTCGGCGCGGTTCTACGCTGAGAGCCTCAAGCGGCCGTGGCAGCCCGCGCACGACGGCTCGCCCGTGATCCGCGTCCCGACCGGCGTTGCGGCCTTCCCCAAGGAGAACAGCCAGGTGCCGCGCCGCTTCTGCGAGCAGTACTTCGATCTGCAGCCGCTACACGCGCATGCCTGCGGGCGGCCATTTCGCGCCGGTCGAGCAGCCCGAGGCGCTCGCAGCCGAACTGCGCGCCTTCCTCAGGTGAGGGGATGCTCGCGGAGGAACGCGTCGACGATCGCGGCGCACTCCTCCGGCTTCTGCACGATGCAGTAGGCGGGATGCGCGTGCTCGACCGTGGCGACGCCGATGTTCGGGACGCGCTCGAGCATGAGCTGGAGCGACGGATCGGCCGCCTCGTCGAGCCGCGACCCGTCCCACGCCCGGTCGCCGCGGAGGACGAGCGTGGGCGCCTGAATCCGGGCGAGGTCGGGACGGTTGTCGGCGTTCAGGCAGCCGAAGCCGGTCGTCGCCTCCACCGTCTCGAGCCGTGACACCTGCTCGACGTTGCGCGCCTCCCAGTCGAGGAACCACGGCGGGTCGGAGACGCCGAAGATCCCGGCGAGCATCCGAGCGCCGATCCCGGTCGTCCCGAAGTTGTCGACGATCGCCTTGTAGACGTTCCAGATCCGGTCGTATGCCATCACCGGATCGCCCGACCAGACGTCGTTGTACGTAACGAGAGCGCCGACACGCTCGGGATGCGTCGCCGCGAAACGGTGGGAGACGAAGCTGCCGAAGCCGCCGGCCCAGAGGTGCGTCCGCTCGATCCCAAGCGTGTCGAGGAGCGCGCGCAGATCGGCCGACCACACGTCCAGGTCGTACGGGTGCGTCGCAGGGTCGGGGCAGTCGGAGGGCCCGAGGCCGCGCCACTCCCAGGTCAGAAGCCGGTAGTGCGTCAGGTACGGCCGTGCGAAATCGAAGGGGAAGTGGCCGGCCGTTGTTCCGCCGAAGAGGAACAACGGCTCACCGCCGCCGCCCGTGTCGTGGACCCACACCCGCACCTCGCCGATGTCGACCAGCTGCCCGGCGTCGTATTCGGACCGTCCCTCGAGGTAGCTCACGCCGCTCACAGCCCGTAGACCTCCTTCGTGTTCCCGTAGAGCACCTTCCGCCGGGTGTCCGCGGGCAGCCCGAGCCGCTCCACTGCCTCGAGCGCATCGCGCATCCCGAGCGCGGGATGGTTCGTGCCCCAGAGCACCTTCCCGGCCCCGTCCATCATCGGGTCGCGCCACGTGCCGCGGAGGTAGTCGAGGAGCTCGGCCGACCAGTCGTCGGGATGGTGCCCGTCCGCGCCGATGAAGACGTTCGGGTGCTTCGCGGCGACCGCGATCATCTCGCGCTCCCACGGGTAGCCGATGTGAATCCCGACCACCTTCAGCTCGGGGAAGTGAACGGCGACAGCGTCGATCGACGCCGGATGGCCCATGTTGACCTTGAACCGCTGCCAGGCCTTGCCGACCTGGATCTGCACCGGGATGCCGAGCTCGCAGCACTTCGCGTAGAACGGGTAGTACCGCCGGTCGTCCGGAGGCAGCTGGAACCAGTGCGGGTAGCTGTGCGCGCCGACGAAGCCGTACTCCTTCACGGCGCGCTCCAGCCGACGGAGGCCTCCCATCACGTCTCGCGGATCGATGCCGGCCTGCCCCGAGATCCGCTCCGGATATGCCTGGACGAGGTCGACCACGACCTCGTACGGGACCTCCCACTCGCCGCCGGTGTTCGCCGCGATCAGGATCCGCTCCACGCCCGCGTCATCCATCTCGGCGATCAGGTCGTGCGGCTCGTACGCGCGCTCCCACATCGCGCTCCGCTCGAACCCCTCGCGCAGCTCGGCGTTCGTCGCGTAGATCCCGTCGCGCACGCTGCGGGTGAAAGGCAGCCCGACGAGGTCGATGGCCCGGGTCACCCTGCTGCCCTCGCGGCCGCGACGAACGCCGACACCCGCTCGGGCACCTTGCGGTGCTCTGCGTCCTCGACCGCCGAGATCACGTCGACCGCGTGCGGGCGGACAGTCTCGATCGCGCCGGCCACGTTCTCGGGGATCCAGCCCGCCCGCGAGCACGAGCGGGGCGCCGAGGCCCGCCGCGACGTCGCGGGCGAGCTGCCAGTCGACCGGGATGCCGGTGCCTGCGGCGCGGCCCTCCGTCTTCGAGTCGAGCAGGATCGCGTCGGCGCCGGCGTCGACGAAGCGGCGGGCGGTCGCGACCACCTCGTCGGCGGGCGGCGTCTCGCCCGCCCGGATCCGGATCGCCTTGACGATCCGCGTGCCGGTCCCGGCGAGCCCCTCCTTCACGGCCGTGACCGTCGCCTCGTCCTCGTCGAGGTGGAGCTGCAGCGCATCGGGCTCGGTCGCCTCGGCGATCGCGAGCAGGGTGGCCGTGTCGCCGCCCACCACGGCCACGCGTGTCGCGAACGGCGGCACGCCGCGCATCAGCTCGGCGGCCCGCGCGCGGTCGAGCGTCCAGGGAACGGGCAGCGGGTACTCGACGACGAACCCGAGCGCGTCGGCTCCCGCATCCGCGCACAGTGCGACGTCGGCCTCGCACGTGAGGCCGCAGAGCTTGACGCGGGTCACCAGCCGACGGCGACGAGCGCGTCGATCGCGGCCGCCGGATCGGAGGCCTGCAGGATCGAGGTGCCCACGAGCACTGCGTCCGCCCCGGCCTCGCGCGCCCGCCGCGCATCGTCGGGCCCCGCGATCGCGCTCTCGCTGAGCACGAGCCAGCCGTTCGGGACGAACTGCACCAGGTCCTCGGTGAGCGTCACGTCGCCGTCGTCGACCTCCCGCACGACGATGTCGCGGTTGTTGATGCCGAGGATGTCGGGCTCGAGCTCCTGCACACGTATCCACTCGAGCTCGCCGGCGTCGTGCACCTCGACGAGCGTCTCGAGACCGAGCTCCTGGGCCGTGTCGTGCAGGTCGGCGAACACGTCCTTGCCGATCATCGAGACGGTGAGCAGGATCGCCGCCGCCCCCGCCGCGACCGTCTCCTCGAGCCCAGCGCGGTCGCTGACGAAGTCCTTGCGCAGCACCGGCACGTCCACCGCCGCGGCGACGCTTCGCAGCAGGCCGACCGACCCGCCGAAGTCCTGGGGCTCGGTGACGACCGAGATCCCCGCCACGAAACGCGACGCGTACGTCCGCGCCAGCTCCACGGGGTCGCGTCCCCGAAGGAGGTCGCCCTCCTTCGGGGATCGCACCTTGATCTCGGAGAGGACCGGGAGCCGTCCTTCCGCCTGCCGCTGCCGGATCGACTCTTTGAGGTTCAAACGGTTGCCAGGTTGTGCGACGCGAGCGCGAACTCGCCCAGCTTCTCGGTCGCGCGTCCGGAGTCGATCGTCTCCTGCGCCTTCGCCATTCCCTCCTGCGGGCTCGCCGCGGCGCCCGCGACGTAGAGCGCGAAGCCGTTGTTGATCACCAGGAAGTCGCGCCGCGGCCCCTGGTCGCGGCCCTCGAAGATCTCGCGGATCGTGTGCGCGTTGAACGCCGGGTCGCCGCCCTTGATGTCGTCGAAGGTCGCCCGCTCGAAGCCGAAGTCCTCGGGCGTGATCTCGTACTTCTCGACCTGCGTGCCCTTGATCTCGGCGATCTTCGTCGGGCCGATGATCGAGACCTCGTCCAGCCCGTCGACGCCGTGCGCGACGACGACGTGCTTCATGTCGAGCTGCGTCACCGCCTCGCCGACGAGGTCGACCAGGTGGGGCTGGTAGACGCCCATCAGGTGGTGCGGCGCGCCGGCCGGGTTGATCAGCGGCCCGATGATCGTGAAGAAGATCGTCTTGATCCCGAGCGCGAGCTCCGGGAAGAAGACCTTCAGCATCAGCGGATGGAAGTTCGGCGCGTAGAGGAAGCTGATCCCGATCTCCTCGATCAGCTTCTCGCCCTGCTCCGGCGTCAGCTCGACGTTGATCCCGAGGGCCTCGAGCGCGTCGGCGCTGCCCGACGACGCCGAGATCGAGCGGCTGCCGTGCTTGGCGACCGGGACGCCGGCGGCGGCGGTCATGATCGCGTTGGCGGAGCTGACGTTGAACGTCGTGAGACCGCCGCCCGTGCCGCACATGTCGGTGAGGTTCCCCTCGACGTTCGGGTTGATCTGGACGCAGTTGGCCCGCATCGCACGGACGATGGAGGCCACCTCGTCGACGTTGGGGCCCTTCATCAGGAGCGCGACAAGGAAGCCGGCGATCTGCACCTCGCTCACGACGTCGTCGCGCATGTTCTCGATGAACTCGGTCACCTCGGCATCGGACAGGCTCTCTCCCCGCGTCAGCTTGCCCAGCGAATCCTTGAACATCTCGGCTCCTGTCGATCGGTTCCGGTGAAGCTCGTAACCTAAACCACCCGTGCCGCCGATCACACGTCTCTGCACGATGCTCGGCATCGAGCTGCCGATCATCGGAGCCGGCACCGGCTCGATCGCGACCGCCCGGCTCGCCGCGGCGGTCACCAACGCGGGCGGGCTCGGCATGACCGGAGCGGCCGGAGACCCTCCGGAGCAGGTCGCCGAGCGGATCCGGGAGATCCGCAGCCTGACCCGGGGCCCGGCGGGCGTGAACGTGATCCTCGAGCTCCAGCCGCTCGACGCGATCGAGGCGATCCTCGCCGAGGGGATCGAGGTGCTCGCGACCGGCTTCGGTGAGCCGGAGGCGGCGATCGCGCTCGCGCACGAGGCGGGCGCGCGCGTCTTCCACCGCTGCGAGACCGCGGAGGAGGCGCGGCGGGCCGCGGCCGCCGGCGCGGACGCCGTGATCGCGCAGGGCTCCGACTCGGGCGGCCACACCGGGATCGTCCCGACCTTCGCGCTCGTGCCCCAGGTCGTCGACGCAGCAGGCGGGATCCCCGTGCTGGCCGCCGGCGGCATCGCCGACGGGCGCGGCCTCGTCGCGGCGCTCGCACTCGGCGCCGACGGCGTCCTGCTCGGGACACGGCTCGTGGCCTCGCTCGAGTCCGGCGCGCACGAGGTCTACAAGCAAGGGATCGTCGCCGCCGCCGCCGAGGACTCGATCACGACCGACATCTTCGAGATCGGCTGGCCCGGCCGCCCCGAGCGCGCGCTCCGGAACGCCACGACCGAGGCCTGGGAGCGCGAGCCCGAGCCGCGGGTGCGCCCGGTCGACCGGCCGCCCGAGATCATCGCCCACCGCGGCGAGCTCGAGCTGCCGCGCTGGTTCGTCGACACGCCGAACGCGGGCGACGAGGGCGCCGTCGGCGAGATGGCGCTGTACGCCGGGCCTGCGGCCGGGCTCGTGGATGAGATTCTGCCCGGCGGCGGAGATCATCCGGCGGATCGCCGCCGAGGCCGACGAGGCCTGGGCCGCCCTCGCCGCGGCGATGGTAGGTTCGCCTCGATGACCGACGTTCGCGCCGCCGAGCGCACGCTTCCCGCGCTGCTCGAGCGGGGAGCGGCGGCTTTTGCCGACCGTCCGTACCTGAGCGTCGGCGGAACGTCGCGCACGTTCGCCGAGATGCGCGACGCGGTCGCGCGTACCGCGGGAAGCTTCGCCGCAGCCGGCGTCAGGCGTGGCGACCGGGTCGCGATCATGTGCGAGAACCGCCGTGAGCTCCTCGACGCCTGGTTCGGCTGCGCCTGGCTCGGGGCCAGCCTGGTGCCGCTCAACACCGCGACGCGCGGGCCGCAGCTCGAGCACGTGCTCGGCAACTCGGGCCCCCGCGCCCTCGCGCTCGAGACTGGGCTTTTCCAGCACCTGGAGGTCGTCGAGTCACTTCCTTCCGAGCTCGAGCGGATCTGGCTTCTCGACGGAGGCGGTGACGGGCCGTGGCGGGGACTGCCCGTCGAGCAGTTCCCGGAGCCCGGCGACGCCCTACCGCCGGAGTCCGTGACCGCGGACGAGACCGTCTCGATCCTCTACACCTCCGGCACGACCGGCCCGTCGAAGGGCGTCATGTGCCCTCAGGCGCAGTTCTACTGGTGGGCGCTCTCGACGGCGGCGATCCTCGGCGGGCTGACGGAGGACGACGTGCTCTACACGTGCCTGCCCCTCTTCCACACGAACGCGCTCAACTCGTGCATCCAGGCGCTGATCCACGGGGGCCAGATCGTCGTCGGGCCGCGCTTCTCGGCGTCGGCGTTCTGGTCGCGCATCGCCGAGGCCGACGCGACCGTCACGTACCTGCTCGGGGCGATGGTGTCGATCCTCGCCAAGCGGCCGCCGGGGCCCGACGACCGCGCGCACCGCGTGCGCGTGGCGCTCGCGCCGGCGACGCAGGCCGAGCTGCACGAGGTCTTCCGCGAGCGCTTCGGCGTCACGATCCGCGACGGGTTCGGCATGACCGAGACGAACGCGGTGATCGGCGCCCTCGACGGCAAGCAGAGGCCGGGGACGATGGGCTACGTGATGCCGGGCTACGAGGCGAAGATCGTCGACGAGCTCGACGAGGAGGTGCCGGACGGCACCCCGGGCGAGCTCGTGCTGCGCGCCGACGAGCCGTTTGCGTTCGCGACCGGGTACTGGCGGATGCCGGAGAAGACGGTCGAGGCCTGGCGCAACCTCTGGTTCCACACCGGCGACCGTGCGGTGCGGGACCCCGACGGGAGCTTCCGCTTCCTCGACCGCATGAAGGACGCGATCCGCCGGCGCGGCGAGAACATCTCGGCGTGGGAGGTCGAGCAGGTACTGATCAGCCACCCAGACGTCGCCGCCGCGGCCGTCGTGCCGGTGCCGTCGGAGCTCGGCGAGGACGAGGTCATGGCCTTCGTCGTCGCGCGCGACGACGCCTCGCCCGAGCCCGAGGAGCTGATGCGGCACTGCGAGCCCCGGCTCGCGTACTTCGCGGTGCCGCGCTACCTCGAGTTCCTCGACGAGCTGCCGCTCACGGAGAACGGGAAGGTGCGGAAGTTCGTGCTCCGCGAGCGCGGGGTCACGGATGCGGCCTGGGATCGCGAGGCCGCCGGGTACGTCCTGCGCCGCTGATGGCCGCGGTGATCGCCGGCGCGGCGGAGTCGCCCTACACGCGCCACCCCGATCCGGCCACGACGACCACCGAGTCGCTGCTCGCCGATGCATTCCTGCGCGCACTCGACTCGGCGGGCATCGACCGCGCCGCGGTCGACGGCCTCGGCGTGACGTCCTTCACGCTGGCGCCCGACCATGCGATCGACCTTGCCTGGCGGCTCGGGGTGAGGCTGCGATGGCTGATGGACGACGCGAACGGCGGCGCTGCGGGGATCAACATGCTCCAGCACGCGGTCCGGGCAATCGAGGCCGGCGACGCGGAGACGATCGTGCTGCTCGCAGGCGACCGGCTGCTGCGCGAGGAGTTCTCCGCGCTCGTCGACGGCTACAACCGTGCGACCCAGGCGTACCTGGCGCCGCTCCCGATCGACGGGCCCAACACGGACTTCGCCCTGCTCACCCAGCGCCACATGGCGGCGACCGGGCTCTCGCGGGCCGACTACGGCCGGATCCCGGTCGCGCAGCGTCGCTGGGCTGCGGGCAACCCGGTCGCCGTGTACCGGGAGCCGCTGACGCTCGAGGAGTACCTCGCTGCGCCCGTGGTGGCCGAGCCGCTCTGCCGCTACGACTGCGTGCCGGTCGTGAGCGGCGCGGACGCGCTGGTGGTCACGTCGCCGGAGCGCGCGGACGGCATCCGCATCCGGGCAATTCGCGCCTCGCACAACCCGGACGGGCAGGAGGGAGACGGGCTCCGCACGGGGCTCGCGGGGATCGAGCTGTGGGAGGCGGCGGGCATCGGCCCGGACGACGTCGACCTTGCCTGGATCTACGACGACTACCCGGCGATGGTGCTCGTGCAGCTCGCGGATCTCGGGTTCGGCGACGAGCGTCGTGTGCTGGCGCGGATCGACGAGGGCTGGCCGCTCAACACCTCCGGCGGGCAGCTCTCGGCAGGTCAGGCCGGCGCGGCCGGGGGCATGCATGGCCTGGTCGAGGCGGTGACGCAGCTGCGCGGCGAGGGCGGGGAGCGGCAGGTGCCGGACGCGCGCCTCGCACTCGTCACCGGTTACGGCATGGTTCTCTACCGCTACGGCGCCTGCGCCGCGGCCGTGGTGCTCGAGGCATGACCGAGCTCAACGTCACCGTCTGCTCGAATGGCCACGCCGTCGTTTCCGCCCCGCGCCCTCTGCCCCCGCTGCGGCTCGCCCGACTGGCACGAGGCGCCCGCCGGCCCCGGCACCGCCGAGCAGGTCACGTCGCACCGCGCGGGCGGCCGCATCGCCTCGGTCGCGCTCGACGCCGGGCCGCTCGTCGTCGCCCGCGCCGACGGCATCGAGCCGGGCAGCCGCGTCGCACTCGAGGACCATCAGGGCCGGATAATCGCCTTGCCGATCAGCTGACCCTCGTCCATCAGGCGGTGGGCCTCGCCGAGCTCCTCGAGCGGGAGCTCGCGGTCGACGAGCGGCCGGAAGCGGCCCGCGCTCAGATGCTTCGCGGCGTCGATCGTGTCGGTCATCGTCCCGAGGCGGGAGCCGAGGATCCGGATCTGCTTCGCGAACATGTAGGTGATGTTCATGCGGGCGTCGTCGCCGCTCGTGGCGCCGGCGCTGACGATCGTGCCGCCCGGCGCGCACAGCTCGAGCGAGCGCTCCCAGGTCGCCTGGCCGATGTGCTCGAAGACGACTGTCGCTCCCTGCCCGTCGGTCAGCCCGAGGACCTGCTCGACGAGCTCCGCCGCGTTATGGTCGAGGATCGCGTCGGCCGGTAGCCCCTGGAGCCGCTGCCGCTTCTCCTCGCTCCCCGCGCTCGCGATCACCGTGGCGCCCGCGAGCTTCGCGATCTCGATCGCGGCGCTGCCGAGGCCGCTCGTGCCGGCCCAGACGAAGACGGTGTCGGCGGCCGAAACCTGCGCCTTGCCGACCAGCATCTGCCACGCGGTGATGTACGTGTTGGGGAAGGCGGCCACGTACTCGTCCGGCACGGACGGCTCGACCCGCACCGCGAAGGCCGCCGGGACGAGGAAGAGCTCGGCGTACGTGCCGTTGTAGACGCTGAAGCGCGGGCAGTACTGGAAGCGGCCCCGGACGCACCAGGGGCAGCGGCCGCAGTGCATGTAGGGGTTCGCCGTCACCCGATCGCCGGGGGCAAACCCGTCGACCTCCGAGCCCGCCTCGACGACCTCGCCGCAGACATCGATCCCGAGGATCGCGGGCAGGTCGACCTGGTAGGCCGGGTGCGGGTGCCCCTTGCGCATCCAGATGTCGCGGTGGTTGACCGACGTGGCGCGCAGGCGGACGAGCAGGTCGTGCGGGCCCGCCTCGGGCTCGGGGATCTCGTCGACCTGCAGTACCTCCGGGCCGCCCTGGGAGTGGATGCGGACCGCCTTCACGGGAGCGAGACGACGACCTCGATCTCGATCAGCAGCTCGGGCATCGCCAGGCTCGTGACCCCGAGCAGCACCTGGGCCGGCGGCGCCGCGCCGCCCATCGCCTCGGCCATGGCGGCCCCGATCTCCTCGAAGTCGTGCGGCCGCGTCGTGTAAACGGTCGCCTTGACGACGTCATCCCAGCCGGCTTCGAGCTCGTCGAGGGCGATCCGCAGGTTCTCCATCGCGGCGCGGGTCTGCGCGCCGAGGTCGTCGCCGCCGACCAGCTGGAAGTCGGGGTCGAGGGCCACCTGGCCCGCGACGAAGGCGAGCCGGCTGCCGGTGGCGATGACGGTGTGGCTGTAGCCCGGCGGCGGATGGATCCCCTCCGGGTTCGAGATCGTGCGTGGCATCTCGTTCTCCTTCCTTTCAGCGCATCAGCAATCCGCCGTTGATATCGAAGGTCGCTCCGGTGATGAACGCGGCCTCGTCGGAGGCGAGGAACGCGACGAGGCCGCGACCTCCTCGGCGTCCCGAGCCGCCCACCGGAATGGAGCGCGGAGCGACTCACCTGCTCGGGGGCAGCCCGCCATCACCGGCCCGTCGATCGCGGCCGGTGCGACCGCGTTCACGGTGACGCCGTGCGGCGCGAGCTCGCGCGCGACGCCTTGGTCAGCGCGAGGATCCCGCCTTCGACGCCGCGTAGTGGGCGCCGTTCACCAGGCTGCCGGCCTGCCCGGCGAGCGACGAGAGGTTACGATCCGGCCGGAGCCCGTCGCGCATCACTGCCGGCGATCTGGCAGCCGAGAAGACGCCGCGCAGGTTCACCGCGAGCACCTCGTCCCACTCGCCTCGCCGATCTCGAAGAACGGCCGCCGGATCGCGACCGCTGCGTTGTTGACGAGGATGTCGAGGGTCCCGTATCGCTCGACCGTTCTCGCGACGGCGGAGTCGAACGACGCCGCGCTCCGGACGTCGAGCTCGACGTCGCCGCCTGCGAGGTCGCCGACCACGACTGACGCGCCCTGGTCGCGCAGCGTCCGGGCAATCGCCTCGCCGATTCCCCGCGCGCCCCCCGTGACGAGTGCAACGCGCCCGTCGAGACTCACGCCACCTGGCCGGCCACGAACTCACGCATCGGCGTGAGCCGGATCCCGCTCTCCGACGCGACCTCGGATGCGTCGACGTAGCCGCCGCGGGCCGCGTTCAGCATCACTCCCGCGATCGACACCTCGAGCGGCGTCCGGCCCTCCGCGTGCATGCGCTCGAGCTCCGCCCGCGGCAGGACCTGCCGTTCGAGCTGCTGCCCGAGCAGCTCCTCGTACATCTCGACGATGTCGAGCTGGGAGACGGTGTCCGGCCCCCCGAGCTCGATCGACGCGTTTCGCGCCTGGTCGGCGTCGAGGGCCCAGACACAGAAGCGGGCCACGTCGTCGGTGCAGATCCACGTATGAGTCGCGCTGCCGTCCCCGAAGACCTGAACCGTCCCGCCGGCGACGTCGAACCCGAGCTTCGGGCTGAACCAGACGTCCACGAACAGGCCCGGCTTGATGATCGCGTACTCCACCCCCGACTGCTTCAGGTACGCCTCCGCGGCGAGCTTGGCCTGCTGGTGCGGGTAGGTCGTGGGCGTCTCGAGCAGCGAAAGGTGGACGAAGCGCCGGACGCCTGCCGCGGCGGCCGCGTCGACGAGGTTGCAGGTGCCGCCGCGCTCGACGAGGTCGATCGCGTTCGGCCGCTGGTCGGCCGGGAACGTGCTCGCGGTGGTGATGACGTGCGTCGCGCCTTCCATCGCCGGGCCGAGCGTCTCGGGCTGCTCCGTATCGCCGACGACCACCTCGGCCCCGAGGTCCCGGAGCCGCTCGACCTTGTCCGGGTCGGACATCGGCCGGACGAGCGCCCGCACGGCGCGCCCCTGCGAGGCGAGGAGCGCGCAGATCTTGCCGCCGACCTTTCCCGTCGAGCCTGCAATCAGAGTCAGGTCGGTCATACCGCCTCCAGTCGCGCCAGCTCGTCGCGCACGACCTCCATGCCCGCCGATGCCCTCGGGAAGCCGGCATAGACCGCGAGCAGCGTCACCGTGGCCTCGAGCTCTTCGCGGGTCGAGCCGTGCTCGATCGCCCAGCGAACGTGGCCCCGGATGCGCGCGTCGAGCCCGCCCTGGGTGATCATCGACGCCAGGACGATCAGGCTCCGGTCGCGGAGGCTGAGGCAGTCGTCGGGCCAGGCGCCGCCGGCGGTGTTGATCGCCTCCTCGCCGAACCGTTCGCCGAAGCGCTCGGCGAACCAGGCGGGCACGTCCTCGCGGGGGATGCCGAACTGGCTCGCGTAAGCGTCGAGGCCGCGCTCGTAGCGATCGCTCACGGCGGGCAGTCTACGACGAGAGCTCGCCGAGGAGCCGCTCGACCCCCTCGGCGAGGAGCGCGAGGTCGGAGCTCACGATCACGAGCTGGAAGCCGAGGTCGAACCAGCGCCGGGCGCCGGCGGCCGTCGGGGCCCACGTGCCGGTGGCGCGCCCGGCGGCACGGGCCGCCTCGAGGACGGAGAGCGCCGCCTCGGTGACGCGATCGTCGCCGAACGGCACGCCGAGCGACACGGCGAGGTCGCCGGGCCCGACGAAGAGAAGGTCGATGCCGTCGACGGCGGCGATCCGAACCACGTCGGCCACTGCGGCGCCGCTCTCGATCTGGACGCCGACGACGACCTGCTCGTTCGCGTGGGCGAAGTAGTCCGGGAGCGTCCGCCCGTAGCCGGACGCGCGTCCCGGACCGACGCCCCGCCGCCCCAGGGGCGGGAAGCGCGCGGCGTCGACCGCGGCCTGCGCCTCCTCCGCCGAGTCGACCCGCGGGACGATCACGCCCGCCGCGCCGTCGTCGAGGGCGCTGACGATCGGCACGGTCGCGTTGTCGGCGACCCGCACCAGGGCCGGCCCGCTGGCGGCGCCGAGGAGCGCATACACCGACTCGCGACCGAGCGGCGAGTGCTCGGCCTCGACGCACACGAAGTCGAGCTCGAAGCCGCTCACGACCTCGGCCGTGATCGGGCTCGGCGACTGCAGGAAGACGCCGACGAGGCGGTCGCCGTGCTCGAGCCTCGCCCGAAGGCTCATTGGACATCTCCACCGAGCTCGTCGGCGAGGCGCTGCAGAACCTGGACGACGCCCTCCTCGCCGGCGACGGCGAGCCCCCACATCGGCGGCCGCCCGACGAGGACGGCCCGGGCGCCGAGCGCGAGCGCGGTGAGGACGTCCGTGCCGTGCCGGATCCCGCCGTCGATCAGCACCTCGAGGCGGTCGCCTGCGGCCGCGACGACCTCGGGCAGCACAGAGAGCGTCGACGGTGCCGCGTCGAGCTGGCGGCCGCCGTGGTTGGACACGACAACGGCGACCGCGCCGTACTCGGCCGCGAGCTCCGCATCTTCGCCCGTCATGATCCCTTTGAGGACGAGCGGCAGCCCCGCGGTCGCAGCGAGCCACTCGAGGTCGTTCCAGGTCACCGACGGGTCGAGCAGCGACACGAGCGCAGCCGGGTCGAGCCCCGCGCTGCGGATGCGAAAGCTCTCAGGGAAGCGCCACCCCGCCTCGATGCTGCGGTCGCGACGTCCCAGCACCGGTGAGTCGACCGTGAGCACGACCGCCTCGAACCCGGCCTCCCGGACCTGCCGCAGCACGTCGGCCATCAGCTCCCGGTCGCGAAGCCAGTAGAGCTGGAACCAGAGCCGCGATCCGCGCGCGGCGGCAGCGAGCTCGGCCGGGGCGGCCTCGGAGACCATCGACACGCACATCACCGTTCCGGTGCGGGCGGCCGCGCGGGCGGTCGCGAGCTCACCCTCGGGATGGAGAAGGGTCTGGAAGCTGACCGGCGCGACGAGCACGGGCAGCGCGACCTCGCCTCCGAGGACGGTCGTGCGAGTCGTCCGCTCCGCGACGTCGACGAGCACGCGCGGGCGTAACCTCCGCTCGGCGAAGGCGGCACGGTTGGCCGCGAGCGCGAGCTCGTCTCCGGCGCCCCCGGCGAAGAACGCGTACGTCGCCGGATCGAGGAGGTCCTGCGCGCGGCGCTCGAGGCCCCTCAATCGTGCAACACAGTCAAGCTCGCGCTTGGACCGGCGAGAGCGCGGGCGCCCACGCGACGACCGGCGACATCTCGCCGGCAGAGCCGTTGAGGCGGCGGTAGCCGAGGGCGTGCTCGGCCTGCATCATCTTGTGGATCTGGGTCGTGCCTTCGTAGATGATCGGGGCGCGGGCGTTCCTGAAGTAGCGCTCGATCCCGTACTCGGCGCTGTAGCCGTAGGAGCCGAACACCTGGATCGCCAGATGGGCGGCCTCGAATGCCGACTCCGTCGCGTGCCACTTCGCCAGTGAGGTCTCGCGGGTCGAGCGCTTGCCCTGGTCCTTCATCCACGCCGCCTGGAGGACGAGCAGCTTCGAGGTCTCGTAGCCGAGCACCATCTTCGCGATCATGTCCTGCACGAACTGGTAACGGCCGATCTCGCTCCCGAACGTCTCCCGCTCTCGCGCATACTCGGTCGAGCGCTCCAGGCAGGCCCGCACGACCCCGCAGGCTCCCGCGGCGACCGTGAAACGGCCGTGGTCGAGCGAGTACATCGCGATCTCGAACCCCTGCCCCTCGTCCCCGACCCGGTTCTCGGCCGGCACCTCGACGTCCTGGAAGAACAACTCGCCGGTCGAGCCCGCCCAGATCCCGAGCTTGTTCTCCGTGTCGCGCGCGCTGAAGCCGGGCATCCCCTTCTCGAGCACGAACGCGGTGATCCCCTTGTGCCCCGCCGCGGGATCGGTCTTCGCGAACACCAGCGCGTGGTCGGCGACCGTTGCATACGAGATCCAGTTCTTCTGCCCGTTCAGCACGTAGACGTCGCCCTCGCGCCGCGCCGACGAGCGCATCGCGGCGACGTCCGACCCCGCCCCCGGCTCGGTCAGCCCGAAGCACGCAAGCCTCTCCCCGCGCGCCTGCGGCACCAGAAACCGCTGCTTCTGCTCCTCCGAGGCGTACCGCAAGAGGGATAGCGAGTTCAACCCCACGTGCACCGAGATCAACGTGCGGAACGCCGCCTCCCCCCGCTCGATCTCCTCGCACGCAAGCGCCTCACACACGAAGTCGAGCCCCGCACCGCCGTACTCCTCCGGGATCACCACCCCCAGGATCCCCAGCTCCGCCATCCCCGCGATCGCATCCATGTCGAGGCGGTGCTCGATGTCGTTCTCCACCGCCACCGGCAAGATCCGGTCATCCACGAAGGCGCGAACGGTCTCCTGCAGCAGACGCTGATCGGAAGTAAGGTCGAAATCCACGCGCCTAGCCTAGTAGCTCAGCGAACCTCCCACGCGTTGACCGCGCGCTCGAGCCAGGCCCCGTACTTCGGCCAGGCGCTCTCGAGAGCGGCCGCGACGATCACGCTCGCAGTCGTCTTGCCCCGGACGAAGCAGGTGATCTCCTTGTAGTGGTGGCCGGCGTGGTGGGTGACGTAATCGTCGATCAGGCACCGCCCCGTGCCGCCGTGGAAGGGCAGCCCCGAGGCCTCCGCGTCCTTCCGCACGGCGTGGTTCCCCTCGATGCGGAGGTGGTTGAGCCGGAAGCTCGGCCAGTTGTCCATGCGCTCGTTGCCCGTCTTCGGCCCGGCGTTCAGGAAGACGAGGATCGTGTCGCCCTTCTTGTTCCGCAGCTCCGTCGTCACCGAGTAGTTGTCGCCCGGGGTCGGCTTCATCGCGGGCGGATACCAGAGCACGGAGGTGCCCGAGGCCGGCACGGCCACCTGCCAGTTCGGGAGCGGCGGCTGCGGCTTGACCCACGTCAGGTCGTTCGGCCCGGGCGGCGGGCTCGCAGCGGCGGTGGCGACCAGGCAGAGAGCGACAAGAGCGATAGGCGTACGGAGAACCATGCCGGGACGCTACCGTGGCTCGGCTGCACCAGGAACACCCATACGGCACGATCAGCCGTCGCCGGCTGCTCTCGGGAGCACTGGCGGCCGGCGCCGGGTTGCTCCTGGCGGGCTGCGGCGAGAGCGCGCCCCGGACGCTCGAGAGCGCCCGGACGCGCGCTGCTCGCGCACGCGACACGCATCACTTCGTGTCGCGGCCGGACCTGCAGCCGCCGAAGGTGACCGTCCTCCACCCGGCGGCGGGCACTGCCCCCGGCCGCATCTTCATCGCGCCGTCTTCGGGCCCCGGCCAGCGCGGCGCGCTGATCCTCGACGACGACGGGGAGCCGGTGTGGTTCCACCCGACCCCGCACAAGGCGGCGACGAACTTCCAGGCCGCTCTCTACAAGGGCGAGCCGGTGCTGACCTGGTGGGAGGGCAAGACCGAGCATGGGCTCGGCGACGGCGACCACGTGATCTTCGACCAGTCCTACCGCGAGGTCGCGAGGTTCCCGGCCGGCGGCGGGAAGGCGGCCGACCTGCACGAGTTCTTCCTCACGCCCGACGGGACGGCGCTCGTGGCCGCCTGGGCTCTGCGCACCGTCGACCTCTCGAAGACCGGCCAGGGCCGCGGCCCGAAGCAGGTCGTCGAGGGGATCGTCCAGGAGCTCGAGGTTCCGAGCGCGAAGGTGCTGTTCGAATGGCGCAGCCTCGACCACGTGCCGACGACCGAGACCTACGCCGGCGTCGGCAACCTCTTCGACTACTTCCACATCAACTCGATCGACATCGACGCCGACGGCGACCTGCTCGTCTCGGCGCGTAACACATGGGCCGTCTACAAGATCGCGAAGAAGGACGGCCGTGTCGTGTGGCGGCTCGGGGGCAAGAAGAGCGACTTCGCGCTCGGCCAGGGCGCCCACTTCGCCTGGCAGCACGATGCTCGCCACCACGGAAACGGAAATCTCGTCACCATTTTCGACAACGGCACCTCGCCGGAGGTCGAGCCGCAGTCGAGGGCGATCGCGCTCGCGCTCGACACGAGCCGCATGCAGGCGACGCTGACGAAGGCCTACACGCACTCGCCACCCGTATCGGCGCATATCTTCGGCAGCGTCCAGACCCAGCCGAACGGCAACGTGTTCGTCGGCTGGGGCGCCGGCCCGTACTTCACCGAGTACGCCCCCGACGGCCGCGTCCTCTACGACGCGACCCTGCCGCGCGGAGGCGAGAGCTACCGGACGTTCCGCTTCCCGTGGAGCGGCCGGCCCGCCGAGGCGCCGGCCCTCGTCGCGCGCGACCGCAAGCTGTACGCGAGCTGGAACGGCACGACGGAGACGAAGGCCTGGCAGCTGCGGGCGGGAAGCACAGGCTCCGCGCTGTCGCCGGTCTCGACGGCTCCGAAGCGGCGGTTCGAGACCGTGCTGACACCGCCCGCCACCGCCGCGTACGCCGCGGTCACCGCGCTCGACGCGAGCGGGACACCGCTCGCGACCTCGCCGGTCGTGGCTCTGTAGTCGGCGACTCAGGGCCGCCGGCCCTACTGCACCCCCGTGCCGGCGGCCGCTCTCGAGACCTCTGCTACCCGAGGACCTTCTTGGCCTTCCGCACGGACGGCAGAGCGGCCTTGGTGCGCGCGAGCGGGCGGGCGCCCACGACGACCGACGCGGGCTTCGCCGCGATCGTGATCTCCTCGCCCGTTGCCGGGTTGCGGCCCTTGCGCGCCCTCGTCGCCGGCTTCACGCGAACGCTGAGCTGCACCAGGTTGCCGATCTTGACCTTCTCGGCCTTGCCGACCTCTGCGAGCACGACCGCCTCGAGCGCCGTGATCGCCTCCTTCGCCTGCTTCCGCGACAGTCCGGCGCGTTCTGCGACCGCGTCGGCCACTTGCGTCTGAGTCAAAGCCATTACCCTCTCCTTCACGTTGGACGGACGCCGATTCAAGCGTTGATGCCGGACGGCACCACGACCGACCGGATGATGGATCCTGCCGGGGGCAGTATCCCCGAACGGGTGTGGCTCGTCAGTACGGCCGGCAACGGCCCGGGCGCACCGGCCCCGCAAAGGGCGGGAGAAACCTTCGGCTGACCGTCAACCCCCGGCGCCGAGTCGAAAGGAGACTCCCCAAAAACTGAGCGGACAGAGTATGAGCACGCGTATCCGCACGTGGCTATTGATGGCAGGCCCGACCGGCCTGCTCGTGGTGACCGGCGCCGCGATCGGCGGCGGCGCTCTCTTCCTCTTCGCAGCTTTCGCCGTCGCGCTGAACCTCGCCTCTTCGGCGGCGACGACGAGGACAGCCCGCTCAGCTTCAACCCGCCGCCGCCGCCACGGGCGCCACGACGCTGTTCATGACGCACCCGCCGCTCGCCGAGCGGATCCGGCGGCTGCGCGACCTCGACGCGCCGCCGGCGCTGGCGCTCGCCGCCTAAGCCTCGCCTAAGCCTGGATCCACGTTAAGGGAACGACACCCCGGCGAGCACGATGCCGGCGACCCCCGGCGGGCCGGCAACGACCTCCAGCGGCAGGTCGTGCGGGCCCAGCCAGGAGGCGAGGCGCTCGGCGTCGCCGCTCAGACGGAGAGCCTCGATCCGCGTCTCGGTCTCCGCAGCACTGCCTGGGAGCGGCGTTCCGGGCTCCCACTCGATGAAGAACGGCAGCTCGTGGTGCACCGCCGCGCGGTCGGCGCCGGCCAGGCGCCAGCGCACGACCCGGCCGTCCGGCCGCGTCCGCGACCCGGCGATCACGTCGAGGTCGAGCCGCTGTGCCAGGGCATCGAGCTCGTCGGTGCGGACGGCCCAGCCGAGCAGCTTCAGCGGCTGAGGGCGGGAGGCGGCGACCCAGCGCCCGAAGGCGCTCCCCGCCGCCTCCTGATCGTCGACCACTGCGACCAGCTCGAGGTAGGCGCCGCCGAGCGGGACGATCCGGTTCGCGGTGCCCCAGCCCGGATGCCGGCCGCCCTCCAGCGACCGGAGGCCGTAGCGCTCCTCCAGCACGACCGCGGCCGCCTCGAGATCGGCGGCCGCGATCACAACGTGGTCGAGCTCGAGCATCAGATCACCAGCGAGAGCACAAGCGCTGCGAGGACGATGCTCTGCGCGCTGTGGACGGCGATCCCGATCCAGGCGCTGCGGTAGCGCTTCGTCGGGTACGCGAGAATGAACGTGTCGGCCAGGGCGGTCGGGATCACCCACGGCATGTGCAGGTGGTAGCACGCGAAGAGCACGCCGTTCGCGATCCAGTCGCGATTTCCGAAGGCACCGTTCATTCGCGGCAGCAGCAGCCCGCGGAAGAGCAGCTCCTCGCCGAGCACGGTGTTGAAGATCCACAGGGCGAGCAGCACGGCGAACCAGCCCCATGCCCCGTGGAAGAACACGTGGCCGGCGTGCGAGCTGACCAGCGAACCCATGTCGTGGCTCGCCGGGTACGGCAGTGAGGGGATGATCTCCTCGAGGCCGAAGGCGGCGACGAGCGGGATCAGGATCAGCCACAGCCGGCCGCCGACGCGCCCGCTGCGCGGGCTCCTCGGAGCGCGGAGCCAGAGCGCCTCGCGGAGCACCGACCAGCGGAAGCTCCGCTGCTCGCGCCAAACGATGATCGCGACGAGGACGAACTGCCAGACGAGGCCGATCGTGAGCAGCGCGATCAGGGCCTTCGCGAGCGGGATGTTGCCTTCGCCGGCCAGGTGGTGGGCGAGGGCCGGCGCGACGATCCAGGCGAGCGCGGCCATCGGCAGGGCGGCGGCCGCCCAGATCGCGAAGATCGTGCGCCGCCGGTACTGCGGGATCTCGATCGCGGCGCTCGCGGTGTGAGCGCGGTGACCGGAGACCCCTTCGGTCAGGGGGATTGCAACGTCCATCGGAACCCCTCCTTTTGGTGTCGAGTGCATGACTCGACGCTCAGCCCGGATCCACCGATCTGCGCGGGCGGGTCGTCCGTCTGGGCTCGTCAGGCCGCTCCCCGGCCGAGCCGAACGCCCCGCGGTCACGGATCTCGGTTGCGGTAGGGACGGCCGTTGCCGGCCGCCCCCCGCGCGGATCCCAGCGTGCGGGACTACCGCACTGGGCTCCTGCCTTGGGTGATGGCGGCGAATCGCTGCTCGGGCCAGGGGTGCAGGATCCGCGGTTGAGGTAGCCATTGGTCAGCGAGGAGCCCCATCCGTTTCCAGGTCAGCCTGTGTCGCTGGCTGCGCCGCCGAAGCGTTTTGAGCCAGTGCCGGACGATCCCTTTGCGAAAGGCGGCGAGCGCCTCGATGTTGTCGGGCACCGCGTAATAGCGGTAGTGCCCCGACAGGACGCTGGCGAGCCAGCGACCCTGCTCTGGGATGGGCAGGTGCATCCGCTTCGCCATCTCGCGTTTGACCGCGAGCAGCTTGGCGCGCACTCGCTTTGAGTCGGTGATCCGCCTGAGCTTGAACCGCCCGGACTTCCGCGTCTTCCCGCAGATATGCGTGAAGCCGAGAAACCGGAACGTCTCAGGCTTGCCGAGCCCACGCGCTGCACGATCCCGGGCGGCGTACCGTCCGAACTCGATCAGCCGTGTCTTCTCGGCGTTCAGCTCCAGACCGAACTTCGCGAGCCTGTCGCGAAGCTCGATCGAGAACCGCTCGGCGTCTTCCCGATGCTCAAACCCCACCACGAAGTCGTCAGCCCAGCGGACGATGATCACATCACCGCGCGCGTTCCGAGTCCTCCATTGGTGAGCCCACAGATCCAGGACGTAGTGCGCGTAGACGTTCGCGAGCAACGGAGAAACCGATGCCCCTTGTGGAACGCCCTCCTCGAACGCCGTCCAGGACCCCTTCTCAATGACTCCCGCGGCCAGCCACTTCTGAATCAGCCGCAGGACCCTCCTGTCCGCGATCCGGTGCTCCAAGAACTTCATCAGCCATTGATGGTCGAGGCTGGAGAAGTAATCGCTGAAATCAGCGTCGAGCACCCAGTTCACGTTCTTGCCCACGATCCCGGCAGCGAGCGCATCCAACGCGTGATGCGGGCTACGCCCCGGCCGAAACCCGTAGGAGAACCCCAGAAAGTCCGTCTCGTAGATGGCGTTCAGCACCTCGACCACCGCCCGCTGAAGGATCTTGTCCCCCAACGTGGCGACCCCGAGCGGCCGCAGCCGCCCGTCTGGTTTCGGGATGAACACCCTTCGCGACGGTCTCGCCCGGTACGCGCCCCTATGAACCCGTGCGTGAAGATCCCGAAGGTTCTCCTCGAGATCCACGCCGTAGCCCTCCCACGTCACGCCGTCCACCCCCGGCGCGGCCTTCGGCCGAAGCGCGAAGTACGCCAACCGCAGACGATCGACATCGACGTGATGCAGGAGCGCGGTGAACCGCGCCTCCTTGTCCGTTGCTGCCACTCGGCGCACACGACCAAGCGCACTGAGCGCGCCCTGCCCGGCACTGAGTCCGGGGCGCGTTTCGCCGGTCGTGTTCCCCTTGGCCGGTCGCCTTCCCTCCACCGCCTCCGCCGCCCCGCCCCGGGCATCGTTCAGCAGCTTCTCAGGTACTACGCGACCGTCCGACTTCTCACGATCGTCCATCACGGGATTACGGCCTCGGCCTTCCCCGCACGACCCGCCCCTCCATCACGACAGGCGGGTGACCGTGAGATCTCCCGGTTCTCAGCATGAAGAGATCACGCGCATGCACGGGTTCTCCGACCCCGCGGGGTCCGCTGACGGCTCGCGAAAACGCCGCCACCGATGTTGCCTTCCGCTGATCCACAGCACGTCGGCACCCCGGAATTGCCTATTTCGAGGCTGCATAGCCGGCCTGCGCGCACCCCGAAACCAACGCTTCGCTGCGCCCTCACAGGTCGCCAACGCATGGACGGGGCCATCGCGATTCGCTAGATCTTCGATGTAGGACTCTTCCATTCCCTTCTTCATGCCGGTTGTCCGGCGCTTTCGTGGATCCGGGCTAAGGCGGCGCCGGTGGACGGGCCTCGTCGCGGCGCCTGATTCGCTCTCCACCTTGCCGACGAAGGCGCCTCCTCCTCGAGGAGGAGGCGCCTCATTGGCGTCAAGCCTCGACGGGCGCGGCGGCGGGCCTGCGCGCCGTCGCCACGGCGTGCGCCGACCGGTCGCGCAGGACGTCGAGCACGAGCAGCAGCGCGTTCGCGCCCGCGGTTGCGCCGACGGCTGCGGTGAGCACTGCGAGCAGGCCTTCCGTGACCCCGCAACCGAGCCAGGCCCCCACGACCGCGCCGGCGAGTGCGCCTGCGAAGCCGATTCGCCGCGCCCCGGCCGCCAAGGCGATCCCGAGGCCGACCGGAAGGCCGACGAAGAGGCCGGCGAGCAGGTCGCTGTCGAGTGGCACCGTGGGCATCCAGATCAGGGCGATCAGCACGCCCGTGAACCAGCCCCCGAGGCCGAGAACGATCGGGTAGAGCGATCGCAGGAAGGCGGCCTTCTTGCGGCCGATCCGGCCGCGGCGGGCGGCCAGGGCGGCGAGGGACAGCACCGTCAGCCCTGCGAGCCCGAGCATCACGGCGAGGACGATCTTCGCGAGCACGCCCTGGCTGATCCTCGGCGAGAAGTCGAGCCGGCCGGGCTTGTAGAGCGAGGTGTCGACCCGGCCGGTGTCGAGGAACGTGCCGATCAGGCGCGTCCCGGCTGCCTGCTGGGAGGCCCAGAAGTCGTCGGCGTGACCGAGGCCCCGGAGCACGACCTGGTGGCCGTTCGGAAGGTGCGGCAGCAGGTCGCGCGTCGCATTCTGCGGCGGCGTCGCGAAGTCGAGGGCACCGCCCACGAGGAGCGTCTTCACGTTCGAGTCGCGGACGGTCGTGTACTCGTCCTCGTCGGGGCTCGCCGGCCACGCGTCGAGGAGCCGGCCGCCGGCCCAGATCAGGTCGGTTCCGGGGCTGCCGATTGCCGACCCGCGGTCGCGGTGCCCGGCGAAGAACCGCCGCGCGTAGCCGGCGTCGCTCCGGCCGACGGCCGCCACGTCGCCCCAGACCTGGGCGTGCGGGAAGACCAGCTGCGCCATCACCGAGAGCAGCCAGGCGCCGGAGGCGTCGCCCTGCTCGGCCGAGAGCAGAGTGTCGATCGTCATCGGCCCGGCGAGCGGGCCGGCGCCGTTCTTGGTTGCGTTCACAAGGCCGAAGAACGAGGCCGCCCGGACGTTCCCCTGCTTGACCGGCAGGAACCACCAGTGATCCGGCAGGTCGCCGAGGGAGTGGCGAAGCGCCGCGGACAGGTCAGGCGTCCGGGTGCGGCAGCCCGGGTCCTGCGCGCAAAGCGCGGCGTAGCGGTCGATCTGCTCGCCGGTCGTCCGGGCATCCCAGAGGAACCCGCCGGGCGGGTTGACGCCGATCATCACCGAGCGGTTGATGCGCTCGGGGTAGCGCCAGGCGTAGATCAACGCCGTGCGCGTGCCCGCGCTCTCGCTCACGAGGTCGATCCGGTCGTACCCGAGCGCCCGGCGGGCGGCGTCGAGATCGTCGACCCGCTCGGGAAGCGTGTAGCCGGCGAGATCGACGCCCGAGCCCCGAAGGCGCTCGGCGCAGGCCCGGAACGCCGCGGCGTCCGCGCGGTACGCCTCCGTGGTGAGGAAGTCCCGGGCCTGAGAGCGGGCCGCGGTCACCTCGGGGCAGTCGAGCCGCGAGGAGCCGTCGACCCCGCGGTAGCCGACGAGCACGACGTCGTGCGTGCCCGTGAACCGGCTGGCCGCCGGGAACGCCATGTTCGTGATGCCGGGGCCGCCCTGCAGCCGGAAGATCGGCAGTCCCGGGTGCGCCGAGCGGGCGTGGATCCGGGTCACGGGAAGGGCGATCAGGCGGCTGTCCGCGTCGTGCCGGTTCTCGGGCACGACGAGGGTGCCGCAGTCGGCCGCGAGGCTGCCGCTCTCGGTGCCGTAGCTGCACGGGTGGAGCGTCAGCTGCCCGGCGTGGGCGCCGGCGGGCACGGAGACCGTGCCTGCCGCCGAGGCGAACCGGAGGTACCCGAGCCCGAGCACCGCGAGTGCAACCAGGGCGAGGCCGGTGATCCGGGCGGGCGTGTAGACGCGCCGCCGCGGGGCCGGCTCGACCGGCTCCGGCTCCGGCGCCGCCACCGGCTCGAGATCGACCGGCTCCAGGCTGCCTGACTCGAGCTTGGGCAGCCACTGCAGCCAGGACGGGAGGTACCAGTTCCGGCTGCCGAGGAGCTTCATCGTCGCGGGCAGGAGCACGCCGCGGACGAGCGTCGCGTCGATCAGGATCGCCGCCGCGAGCCCGACGCCGAACTGCTTGAACATCAGCATCGAGAGGGTGGCGAAGATCGAGAAGACGGCGACCATGACGACCGCCGCGCTCGTGACGACGCCGGCGGTGGACTTGATCCCGTCCGAGATCGCCTCGTCCATGCTCGCGCCGCGATCGAACCGCTCGCGGATCCGGCTGACGATGAACACGTGGTAGTCCATCGAGAGCCCGAAGAGGATGACGAAGAGCAGCATCGGCACGACCGGGGCGATGCCGGCCGTCGAGCTGAAGCCGAGCAGTCCCTTGCCGACGCCGTGCTGGAACACGAGCACGAGCACGCCGTAGGCGGCCGCGACCGAGAGCAGATTGAGCACGATCGCCTTGACCGCCACGACGATCGACCGGAACGCGACCAGCATCAGGCAGAACGCGAGCACGAGCACGAACGCGACGACGAGCGGGAGCTTCGACTTCATCTCGTCCTGGGCGTCCTTCCACTCGGCCGTGATCCCGGTCACGCCGGCCTGCGTGTCCGGCAGCGCGCCGACGGTCTTCGGGACGACCTCGTTGCGCAGCGCGGCGAGCGCCGCGTTCGCCTGCCCGTCGACCCCCGTGCCGAGGATCGGGATCGTGACGTTCGCGACGGTGCCGGCCGCGTTCGTTTCGACCGTGATGGGCTCGCGGGCGAGGCCGGTCGCGAGCGCCCTGCGCTGGAGCTGCGCGATCGCGCCGTGCACGGCCGGCGCCTTCACGTCGGCGGACTTGACGACGACGTTCGCCGGGAGCGCGCTTCCGGGGAAGGCCTGCTGCATGCGGTCGTAGGTCTTCACGACCGCCAGCGACTTCGGGAAGGTGTCCGGGCCCGGGCTGACCAGGCGCAGCTGGAGCGCGGGCGCGGCCAGCGCCAGGAGGATGCCTCCGGCGAGCACGGCGGAGAGCAGCGGCCGCCGCAGGACGCGGTCGACGATCCCGCCCCAGATCCGGCCCTGGCCGTCGTCCCGGCGGAGCCGGCGGACGAACGGGACCTGGAGCCGGTCGACACGGTCGCCGAGCTTCGAGAGCAGCGCCGGCAGCACGGTCAGCGAGCCCAGTACGGCAATGGCGACGACGATGATCGTCGCGTAGCCGAACGACGCGAACGAGGCGTCGCCGGTCAGGAACATGCCGGCCATCGCCGCCATCACCGTCAGGCCCGAGATCAGCACCGACCGGCCTGAGGTCGCGGCGGCGGCCTCGATCGCCGCGCGCTCGCTGCGCCCGGCACGGCGCTCCTCGCGCTCGCGCCGGAGGTAGAACATCGAGTAGTCGACGCCGACCGCGAGCCCGATCAGCAGGACGACGGCGGGCGCCGAGGGGTCGAGCGGCATCAGGTGGCTCGGCAGCGCGACCAGCCCGAACGTCGCAAAGACGGCCGTGAGGGCGAGCAGCAGCGGAATGCCGGCCGCGACGAGCGCCCCGAAGGCGACAACGAGGATGATCAGCGTGAGCGGGACGGAGACGGCGCCCGCGCTCGAGAGGTCCTTCGCGAAGGCGGAGTCGATCGCCTTCGCCGTGCTGGCGTCGCCGAACTCGCCGATGAAGAACCCCGGATGAGCCGCCTGGGCGGCGGCGACGGCCTTCAGGACCGGCTCGACCTTGTCGCCGGCCTTGGCCTTGTCGCCCTGGATCTCGAACGTCGACGAGCGCCGACCGCCCGTCCTTCGAGACCTGGCCCGAGCGGACGTGCCGGACCACGGCGACCTTCGAGACGCCCGTGACGACGTCGTGGATCGCGCGGGTGAAGGCGGGCGTGCCCGCCCGGAGCGAGCGGCTCTGGATCAGGACGCTCTCGGCCGCCGGCTGCTTGAAGCCGGCCTCGAGGATCCTGTCCATCCGGCCCGACTGTCCGGGCCCCGAGGCGTTCGGGTCGACCTGCTTGGTGCCCAGCTGGCCGCCGACGAAGAACGCGGCGAGCACGAGGGCAAGCCAGCCGAAGGTCGCGGTCTTCCAGTGGGCGGCGCTCCAGCGACCCATGCGGGCCGCCACGTTGCGCGGGTGCGTGGTGCGGGACATGACGGGTCTCCTTTGGGTCGTCGAGCTCATGGCCCGACCGTAGGAGCGCGGCGGCGCCGCGACCTCGTCGCCAGGGTGTGATCGCCCTCGTCCGCCGCGACGATTCCCCGCTCCTACCCAGGGAGGAGGCGCCTGCCCGGCGGGAGGAGTACGGTCGCTTCCATGAGCAGGCTCCGGGCCCTCTCCCGCCGCTACGGGATCGACGCCCTGATCGTGGTCGCTGCGTTCGAGAGCGCGCTCCAGGTGCTGCTCCGGCAGGACGACAGCAAGGCGCCGAACACGACGCCGTGGCTCGCCGCCGCGGCGCTCGCCGCACTGATCCTCTTGCTGCTCGGCCGCCACCGCTATCCCTTCGGCGCGCCCGCGGTCTTCTGGCTCGTCGGGGGCGCCCTCTCGTTCGCGGACGGCCGGCTGCTCGAGTTCACGAGCGGCGCATACGTCGCCGGGCTGGCTGCGGCGGTCATGCTCGGCAACGTCCGGGCCGCAAGGCAGGAACGGCTGGGCCTCCTGATCGTGCTCGGCGGCGCGGCGGCCATCGCCTACAACGATCCGACCCACACTGCCGGCGAGCTCGCCTTCATTCCGGTCGTCTTCTCGATCGGCTGGCTGCTCGGCTTCGCCCTGCGCGAGCGCGGACAGCAGGCCGAGGCTGCCGAGGAGCGCGCAGCGGAGGCGGAGCGCGAGCGCGAGGCTGCAGCGCGCCTTGCCGTCGCCGAGGAGCGCGCGCGGATCGCCCGCGAGCTCCACGACGTGGTCGCGCATGCGATGAGCGTGATGGTGCTCCAGGTCGGCGCCGTGCGGCACCGCCTGCCGGCGGAGCTCGCGCAGGACCGCGAGGCGCTCACCGACGTCGAGCGGGCCGGGCGCACCGCATTGACGGAGATGCGCCGCCTGCTCGGAGCGATGCGCAGCGACGACGACGATCTCGAGCTCGCGCCGCAGGCCGGGCTCGGCAGCCTCGATCCACTCCTGGACGAGGTCCGGCACGCCGGTCTCGCGGTCGACCTCCACGTCGAGGGCGCGCCGTACGCGCTGCCGGCCGCACTCGACCTCTCCGCCTATCGCATCGTCCAGGAGGGCCTGACGAACGCCCTCAAGCACGCGCGGGCAGGACGGGCGGACGTCACCGTGCGCTATGCACCGGGCGAGGTACGGATCGACGTACACGACGACGGGCGCGGCCCCGCGGCAACCGACGGGCTCGGTCACGGCCTGGTCGGGATCCGCGAGCGCGTGACGATCTTCGGGGGCGAGATGAGCGCCGGCAGCGCGAACGGCGGCGGCTTCACCCTCAGCACGCGGCTGCCGGTGAAGACCTCATGAGCATTCGCGTCCTCGTCGCCGACGACCAGTCGATGGTGCGGGCCGGCTTCCGGATGCTCCTCTCCGGCGAGGACGGGATCGAGGTGGTCGCGGAGGCCGACAACGGGCTCGAGGCGGTCGACAAGGCGGCGCGCTTCCAGCCGGCGGTCGTGCTGATGGACATACGGATGCCCGAGCTCGACGGCCTCGAGGCGACGAGGCGCATCCTCGCGGCCGACCCCGCCGCGCGGATCCTGATCCTGACCACGTTCGACCTGGACGAGTACATCTACGAAGCGCTGCAGGCGGGCGCGAGCGGCTTCGTGCTCAAGGACGACCCGCCCGAGCAGCTGATCGCGGCGATCCGCACGGTCGCCGCCGGCGATGCCTTGCTCTCACCAGCGGTGACGCGGCGCGTGATCCAGCAGTTCACGCGCATCCCGCGGCCCGCGCAGCCGAGCGGACTCGACCAGCTGACGGGCCGCGAGCGCGACGTCCTGCGCCTGGTTGCACAGGGCCTCTCCAACGCGGAGATCGGGCAGGAGCTCTACATCGGCGAGACGACCGTCAAGACCCACGTCACGCATGTCCTGCAGAAGCTCCACCTCCGCGACCGGGTGCAGGCGGTCGTCCTGGCGTACCAGACCGGCGTCCTCGAGCCGGAGTAGCTACCGAGCGCTATTGGGGGAAAACGCGTTCTTCGGCTCGAAGACGAGCGCCGTGGTCCCATCCGGGCGGGGATCGTCCTCCGCCCGGGTCAGGTCGCGGTCGAAGACGCGGGCGAGTGAGTTGCCGGCGAGGTCCTCGAGGCGGGTCTCGACCGCGAGCACGTGCGTGGCCGCCCGCCACGGCGCGTCGGGCACGAAGCTCCAGGAGCCCTCCCCCTCGCCCACGGCGGCTTCTCCAGCGACGCCGGCGACGCTCAGACAGTGCTCGAGGAGGGCGCGGTCGAGCGGCCGTTCGAAGCGCACGGTCAGCGGAGCCGTCGAGCCGGCGGCGGGTATCTCGAGCGCCCACGCCGCCGGGTTGACGGGCTCGCGGACGGGCGGGCCGACGTCGAAGCGCCGCTCGGCGGCGCGGCGGAGCGGGCGGCCCGCGGCGTCTTTCCAATCGGGGTCGACGCTGACGACGACGGCCTCGCCCTCGCGGAGCGGGTAGCCGGCCTCCAGGTTGGGGGCGAGCCCGCGCTTGATCCGGCCCGGGTCGAGCAGCATGGTCAGCCGCGTGCGGCGCGGGTCCCAGAGCTCCGGCTCCATCGGCAGGAAGACGCCCTCCACGGGCTCACCGTCCGAGGCCCGCCGCACCGTCACCGCCTGCAGCGCCCGGCCCTCGCTCATGGGCGCCGAGAAGAGCAGGTAGAGCTTGAGCAGGTTGAGCGGCACGACGGCGCGCCGTCGGGTAGATCGCGGCGACCTCGGTCGTCGGGTCGCCCGCTGCGGCCGGGCGATCGAGGGGCCAGCGCTCCCCGTCGACGAGCAGCACGTAGCGCGCTCCGTCGACGAAGGGGAACCGCGGCGTGAAGAAGAGGTTTCCGTCCTCGAGCTCGAAGACGCCGGGCGTCCCGGGCCCCTCGACCGCGAGGCCGTCGGGCAGCACGACCGCACGCGACGGGTCGCCGACCCAGCCGCGGGCGACGAGGCAGTCGCGCCCGCGGCGGGTCGACCACTCGAGCGTCAGATCGTGGCTGCGTCCGCGGATCGCAGGTGGAGCGCGTCGTCGATCGACTGCAGCATCAGGATCCGGTCGCCGGCAACCGCCAGGTGCCCCACGCCCTCCTGCGGCAGCGTCTCGCGCGGCACGCCGACGGGCTCGATCGGGGTCGTGAGGCCCTCCTGCGTGTCGATGTCCGCGGCCCTCAGCTTCATCAGCGGGTGCCGGAGGTTCGAGACGAGCAGGTACTCGTCGCCGCCGCTCCGGTACGAGACCATGTCGATCGGCGAGTTCATGGCGCCGAGCTCGGCGACCGTCCGGCCCTTCGCCTGCTCGCCGGCACGGAGATCGGCCAGCGAGAAGTGCACGACCGGGGTGCACGTGTAGGCGGCGAGGACGCCGGCGCCGTCGCCGTACGCGACGAACGTGCGGATCGGCGAATGGGTCTCGTACTTCCCGTGCGACACGTGGAAGATCTCCAGCGAGCTCGACTCGGCGCCGCCGTTGAACGGGAACGGGATCCGCCGCAGCGTGGACAGGAACTCCTCGTTCGACGCACCGGCGACGAGCAGCACGCCGTCGTCGTAGACGAGGTCGGTGATGGTCTGGGTGCGCATCGGCTCGCTCTTGAGCCGCAGGTGGACGCCGCGCACCTCGAGCTCCTCGTCGGCCTCCTCGCTCTTCTCGGCGAGCCGGCGGTGGACACGCTCGTCGTCGAGGGCCGGCGCGTCCGCGATCTCGGCCCGCGCGAACGGCACCTCCTCGAGCGGGACGTCTGCGGGCTCGCCGTCGGCGCCGACCCGGATCAGGACCGGGAGCGCGGCGTCGCCGCTGCCGCGGCGCACCGAGAGGTAGAGCGCGCCCGAAAGCGGGTGAACCGCCATGTCGCGCACGGAGACGTCCTCGCGCGGACAGCCGAGATAGGCCGCGAGGCGCGAGTCGAGGTTCTCGATCTCGGCCGGCGCTCCGCCCGTCTCGTCGTCGGCGACGTCGATCGCGTAGATCGCGGCGCCGGCGTTGTCCGCAACGAAGAGAATGCCGTCCGGACTGAAGGTGATCGGCCCAGCCGACTGGATCGCCGGCCTCCCGATCTCGAGCCCGTACCTGCTCGTGTCCTGCTGCGCGACCATCGTTCGCCTCCTGACTCGTTCGAAATCCGACCCTCCGCGCTTGCGCGAGCAAGGATAGTCTCGTGGGTGTGATCACGGCGACGCTTTACACAGATCCGGCCTGCCCCTGGGCCTACTCCGCGAACCCGGCGCTCCGCGTGCTCGAGTGGCGCTTCGGCGACGGGCTCGACTGGCGGCTCGTGACGATCGGCCTGCGCGAGGACAACTCGGGCCTGCTCGCGAGCTTCGATCCAGCGCGCTCGGCGGCGCGCTACGCGGTCTTCCACCGCCTCTACGGCATGCCGTTCACGATCGCGCCCAAGGAGCGGCCCGCCGGGACCGGCCGCGGGTGCCGCGCGATCGTCGCGGCGCGGCTCCTGCACCCGGGCAGCGAGTGGCGCGTGCTCCGCGCGCTCGCGCTCGGCAACTTCACGACGCAGCTCCTGCTCGACGACGACGAGCGGATCCGGGAGGCGCTGCGCGGCGTGCCAGGGCTCGACGCGGACGAGATCGTCGCGCACCTCGACGCGCCCGAGGTCGCGGAGGCCTACGAGCGCGACAAGGCCGAGACGCGCAGCGCCGCAGGGACGCCTGCCGAGGTGCAGGGCAAGACGTCGACCTCCGACGGGCCCGTGCGCTACACCGCGCCGTCGGTGGTCTTCGAGCGCGACGGGCAGCGGCTGGTCGCCGGCGGCTGGCAGCACGTGCTCGCCTACGACGTCCTGCTTGCGAACCTCGACCCCGGCCTCGCGCGGCGGCCGGCGCCCGAGTCGCCCGCGGAGCTGCTCGACCGGTTCCCGGACGGCCTCGTCACCGCCGAGGTCGCGGCGCTGATCGCCCCGGGTCCGGACTACGTCTCCGACCGCGAGGCAGCGGAACGGTGGCTCGTCCAGGGCGCCGCGGCCGGCGACGTCGTGCGCATCCCGTGCGGCAACGACGCGATCTGGCGCCGGGCGAGCGCTGCAGGCGCCCGCGCTGCATGACGAGCAGCGCACCGAAGATCTGGCAAGGGCGGTTCTACGAGGACCTCGACGTCGGCGACGTCTTCTCGAGCCGCTTCGGCCGCACGGTCACCGACACCGACAACATCTGGTTCACGGCGCTGACCATGAACACGAACCCGCTCCACTTCGACGGGGCGTGGGCGAAGACGAACCGCTGGGGAAAGCTGCTGATGAACAGCACCTTCACCCTGGCGCTGATCACGGGCCTCTCGGTGATGGACGCGAGCGAGCATGCGGCCGCGAACCTCGAGTGGGACGAGATCAAGCTGCCGCACCCGGTCTTCGCCGGCGACACGCTCTACGCCCAGAGCGAGGTGCTCTCCAAGCGCGAGTCGAGGTCGAACCCGGACGTCGGGATCGTGAGCATCCGTACCCGCGGGCTCAACCAGGACGGCGTCGTCGTCTGCGAGTTCAAGCGCTCGTTCATGATCTACAAGCGGGGCGCGGCGAACGCGATGCCGCAGTTCCCGACGCCGCAGTCCGACTGGACGGTCTAGTGCTTCCGCTCGAGCGCTGGCGCTCGGTGCTGTTCGTGCCGGGCAACGACGAGCAGCGGCTGCGGAAGGCGCTCACGACCGGCGCGCACCTGGTCATCGCCGACTGGGAGGACGGGACGCCGCCGGCGGAGAAGGCGGCCGGGCGCGAGCTGACGGCGCGGATCTACGCCGAGACGCCGCCCGGCGGGCCCGCGCGCGCGGTGCGGGTGAACGCCGCCGGGACGCCGTTCCACGGCGACGACATCGCGGCCCTGGGCAGGCTCGCGCTCGACGCGATCCTGCTGCCGAAGTCGACCCCGGAGGCGCTTGCCGGGCTTCCCGACGGAGTGCCCCCGGTGATCGCGATCGTCGAGACGGCGCGCGGTCTCCGGGACGTGCGGCAGATCGCCGAGTCCGGACGCGCGGCCTGCCTCGCGCTGGGCGCGATCGACCTCGCGGTCGAGATCGGGATCCAGTCGCGGCGGGACGGCCAGGAGGTGCTGCTCGCGCGGTCGCAGCTCGTGCTCGAAAGCGCCGCCGCGGGACTCCGGGCGCCGATCGACCAGGTGAACACGGTGCTGGACGACGTCGAGCAACTGGAGGAGGAGGTGACACTCGCCCGCTCGCTCGGTATGCGCGGGAAGATGTGCATCCATCCCCGGCAGCTCGAGCCGGTCAACCGCGGCTTCGGGCCGACCGAGGCCGAGCTCGCGTGGGCGCGTGAGCTGATCGACGAGTTCGAGCGCGCGGAGGTCCGAGGGGCGCGGGGCGCTCGCCGTCCGCGGCGAGATGGTCGACCTGCCCGTGGTCGAGCGGGCCCGGCGCGTGCTTGCGGAGGCAGGGTAGTTGCTGGCGGCGGCCGCAGTCCGCCAGTCGGAGTCCGACCCGCTCTCGGGCCTCGAGCTCGGAGACCGGCCCGAGCCCGAGCGGGCGGAAGGCTGGGCGCTCGTCGAGGTCAGGGCGGCCGCGCTCAACCACCACGACCTCTGGTCGCTCCAGGGGGTCGGACTGCCCGCGGAACGGCTGCCGATGATCCTCGGCTGCGACGCCGCCGGCGTCGACGAGGACGGCAGCGAGGTGATCGTCCACAGCGTGATCGCGAGCCCCGGCTGGCACGGCGACGAGACGCTCGACCCCGAGCGCACGCTGCTCTCGGAGCTCTATCCCGGGACGCTCGCCGAGCGTGTCGCCGTACCGCGCCGAAACCTCGTCCCGAAGCCGGCGGCGCTCTCGTTCGAGGAGGCGGCCTGCCTGCCGACCGCGTGGCTGACCGCGTATCGCATGCTGTTCACACGTGCGCGCGTCGCGCCGGGCTCGACCGTGCTCGTGCAGGGCGCGGGTGGCGGCGTCTCGACCGCGCTGATCCAGCTCGGCGCGGCCGCCGGTCTGCGCGTCTGGGTGACGAGCCGGTCGGAGAAGAAGCGCCGGCGAGCGCTCGCCCTCGGGGCCGAGCTCGCCGTTCGAGCCCGGGGCGCGCCTCCCGGCGCGGGTCGACGCGGTCATGGAGACCGTGGGCCGCGCGACGTGGCGGCACTCGATCCGCGCGGTCGAGGACGGCGGCACCGTCGTCGTCTCGGGTGCGACCTCCGGTGACGCGGCGCCCGCGGAGCTCGCCCACATCTTCTTCCGCCAGATTGCCGTGCTCGGCTCGACGATGGGGACGCGCGAGGAGCTCGAGCTCCTGGCGGGGTTCCTCTCTGCGAGCGGCGTGCGCCCGCTGATCGAGGAGACGCTGCCGCTGGCGGAGGCCCGGCGCGGGCTCGAGGCGCTCGCGGAGGGCGACGTCTTCGGCAAGGTGGTGCTGGTCCCGTGAGCTGGCACGTCCGCGGGTCGTACTTCGAGTCCTGTAACTGCGACCCGATCTGCCCCTGCCGGCGGATCGACGGCATGCCCGGCGGCCGCTCGACGCACGGTGAGTGCATGGGCGTCCTCTCGTGGATCATCGAGGACGGCGCGGTGGACGAGGTCGATCTGGCGGGCCTCCCGGTCGCGATGGCAATCCGCTACAGCGACGACGAGCCGGGCTCGCCGTGGACGTGGATCCTCTACCTCGACGCCGCCGCAGCGGACGAGCAGCGGGCGGCGCTCGAGGAGATCTTCACCGGCGGTCTGGGCGGCGACGCCGAGACGCACTTCCCGTGGGCCTGGAAGCCGAGCGAGCTCGTTGCGGTGCGGCCCGTCGCCTTCGAGGTCGAGCACACGCGCCGGCGCCAGCGGCTCCGGATCCGCGACCGGATCAGCGTGCGCATTCGCGACCGCTACCAGGGGGACGAGACGGTCACCTGCGTCATCCCGGGGCACGACCGCAGCGGCGAGGAGCTCGTGGCCGACGAGCTCGTGGTCGAGGACGGACCGCTCGCGTTCAGCTACCGCGGCGTCTGCGGGTACGGGACGACCTTCGACTACAGCGGCTGATCGTCGGGCCGCCGGGCGCGCTCGGCCAGGAAGCGCTCGAACGCGGCCCCGAGCTCCTCGCTCGTCGGCAGGTCCTCCGACTCGTTGCGGCGCTCGAGGTCGTCGATCACCGCCTGCGCCTGCTCGTCCTCGGCCAGCTGGGCATCGACCGTCTCGAATACCTCACGGCCTCGCACGCGGAGCGGCTCGAGCGAGAGCGAGAGGCCCGCCAGGGTCTCCACCGTCTCGAGGAGCTTCTCGGCCGCGGCGGGGTACTCGACGGCGGAGAGGTAGTAGGGCGTGTGGGCGGCGAGTCCGATCCCGGCCCGGCCGGCCTGCTCGAGCCGGTACTCGAGCAGGTGGCCGACGCTCGCCGGCACCTGCACCTTGCCGACGCCCACCGGCGGCGTCGTCAGCAGCTCCCGCGGGCGGCCGTGCGTCGTGATCCCCATCGGCCGGGTGTGCGGCGCCGCCCACGGCACGCTGTGGAGCCCGATCGTGAGGCGAACCCCGAGCTGCTCGATCACCTGCAGCACCGCGGCGACGAACCGCTCCCACTGCAGGTCGGGCTCCGGGCCGGCGAGCAGCAGGAACGGCGCACCGTCGTCGTCCTGCAGCAGGTGCACCGCGATGCTCGGCGCCTCGTACGTCTCCCAATGGTCGGCGTCGAAGATCATCACCGGGCGCCGGGAGCGGTGGTCGAGCAGCTCGTCGACGTCGAAGCGCACCATGAGCTCGGGATCGAAGGTGTCCGTGAGGTGCTCGCGGGCGAGGCGGACGGCATGGCCCGCGTCGATGAAGCCCTCGAGCGCCTCGACCAGCACCAGGCCCGATTCCGGCCGGGAGAGGTACTCGACGAGCTCGCCGGGTTCGCGCACAGACCGACGCTAGCGCACGGACGGGTGTGGCGTGAGGCGCGCACCCTCGGTGCCGGGATAGGGTGGCACTCGATGGGGGAGCAGGAGCCAAACGGCGTCGTCGTCCGCTCGTACGAGCGGCCGGAGCCAGCGCTGGTCGACGCGTTCGGCGTCTTCGGCGTCGCGACGGTGCACGAGGCCCAGGGGCAGACGGGGCTGCTGGCCGCACGGATCGCGCCCGTCCTCCCCGGTGCGCACGTCTCCGGGAGCGCGGTTACCGTCGCTGTACCCGTCGGCGACAACTGGATGGTCCACGTCGCCATCGAGCAGTGCCGCGAGGGGGACATCATGGTCGTCTCCCCCGCAGCCCCATCGGAGCACGGCTACCTCGGC
The DNA here is from genome assembly GCA_963792135.1 of uncultured Actinomycetes bacterium. Taxonomy (GTDB): domain Bacteria; phylum Actinomycetota; class Thermoleophilia; order Gaiellales; family Gaiellaceae; genus PALSA-600. Next base: position 237,977 of record CAWBVD010000016.1, read on the forward strand.
GAGCTCATCGCCACCGCCCTCCAGACGCGCGGCGTCCGTGGCTTCGTGATCGACGGCGGCGTGCGCGATAGCGCAGAGCTGCGCAGGATGGGCTTTCCCGTCTGGTCGGCGTGCGTGTCGGCGCTGGGGACGGCCAAGCAGCAACTCGGCAGCGTCAACGTGCCGATCGACTGCGCCGGGCAACGGGTCGAGCCGGGCGACGTGGTCGTCGCCGACGACGACGGCGTCGTCGTCGTGCGGCGCGCGCGGGTGGCGGACGTGCTGAAGGCGAGCCGCGACCGAGAGGAGAAAGAGCTCGTCTCCCGTTCCCGGTTCGCCGCGGGCGAGCTGAGCCTCGACGTGATGGGGATGCGAGCGGGGCTCGAGGAGAAGGGCCTCAGGTACGTCGATTAGTCTTCGCCCGTGCCGACCCCGTCGGCGGTCCTGGTGCCGGTCTTCCGCGACGCCGGGGGCGAGCTCCGGCTCGTGCTCGTACGGCGCGCGCCCGGCGGCCCTCACGGCGGCCAACTCGGCCTGCCCGGCGGGCGATGGGAGCCCGACGACGGGTCGCTACTCGAGACCGCGCTGCGCGAGGCCGAGGAGGAGATCGGCCTGCCGCGCGCGGACGTCCAGGTCGTCGCCGAGCTCGACGCGCTCGAGACGCGCTCGACCGGCTTCCTCGTCCACCCGTTCCTGGCGCGGATCACGCCGCCGGCCGAATGGCGCCTCGCCGCCGGGGAGATCAGCGGCATCATCACGCCGACGCTCGTCGCGCTCGCTGCCGCCGACACCCGAGTCGAGCGCGAGCTCGAGAGCCGTCTCGTGGAGTGCATCCTGCTCGGGGAGGACCCGCCGCTCTGGGGTCTGACGCTGCGCCTGCTCGACGCGTTGCTGCCTCGCCTGCTGGGCGGTGAGTGGCCGGTGTAACGGCGGTGCTGTCCCCACCCCGGGACGCCGGGAAACCGCGCTGCGGTCGAGCGCACCGATACGTGAAACTGGGCGCATTGTCGAGACGGCTCCGCGTCCTTCTGTACCTCCTCGCCGGCCTTCCCCTCGGCGTGGCGGACGCGGCGGTTCTGCTCGCGGGCTGGATCGTCGTCGCGTGTCTCGCGATCACGCCGCTCGTCGTGCCGGCGCTGCTCGCGTTCCGCGCGGCGACCGGCGGCCTCGCCTGGCTCGAGGCGCGGCTCGCGAACGCGCTTCTCGGGGCGGACGTCGAGCCTCCCCTGCGGTCGCCGGGCCGCGGCTTCTGGGGGAGCGCAGCCGGGGTGGGTGCCGACGGGGCCTTCTGGCGCCAACAGGTCTTCCTGCTTCAGGCCTCCGTGCTCCGCGGCGCTGTCGCGATGGCCGAGCTGACCCTGCTTGCCGCTGCAATCGGGACGGCGGCGGTGCCGATCTACTACCGCTGGAGCAGCCCGGATATCGCCTCGTGGCACGTGGACACCCTCGGTCGCGCGCTCGTGTTTCTCCCCCTCGGGCTCGCGGCGCTGGCGCTCGGTATCTACCTGCTCGGACCGCTGGGGACGCTCTTCCGCAAGCTCGCGGACGTGCTCCTCCGCCCGGTGACCGCAGCCGCGACGGCCTCGGAGACGCGCCGGCGCCGCCGGCGCGCGCTCGCGGCACATGCTCTCCTTTCGGCCGCGATCGGGGCGGTGGTCGTCCTCGTCTGGGGCACGACCGGCGCCGGCACCTTCTGGCCCGAGTGGGTGCTCCTGTCGCTCGCGCTCGTGCTCGGCTTCCACGTGTGCGTCGTGGCCGTGCTCGAACACCAGGAGGAGATCCGGCGCGAGCGGCTGACGCCGGCGGTCGCGATCGAGGCCGGCTTTGCGCTCCTGCTCTGCCTGTTCCTCGTCGGCGTGTGGGCCGCCGCGGCGGCGGCGGCGGCGGCGGCTACTTCTGGCCGGCCTGGGCGATGCTCGCCCTGGTCGCCGTCGTCGGGGGACACGCGGCGCTCACCTGGCGGGACGGCGGCTCGCGGCGGATCGCGGAGCTGGAGTCGACGCGTGCCGGCGCGGTCGACGCGCAGGACGCCGAGCTGAGACGGATCGAGCGCGACCTTCACGACGGCGCCCAGGCCCGACTCGTGGCGCTCGGCATGAGCCTCGGGATGGCGGAGCAGAAGCTCGCGAGCGATCCAGCCACCGCGCAGGCGCTCCTCGCCGAGGCGCGCGTCGGCGCCCAGGAGGCGCTCGCCGAACTGCGCGACCTCGCCCGGGGCATCCACCCGCCCGTCCTGGCCGACCGCGGGCTCGAGGCGGCGATCTCCGCGCTCGCCGACCGCTCGCCGCTCCAGGTCGACCTCTGCGTCGAGCTGCCCGCGCGCCCCTCGCCGCCGGTCGAGACTGCGGCCTACTTCGTCGCCGCCGAGGCGCTCGCGAACGCCGGCAAGTACGCCGGCGCCGAGACGGTCGCGATCAGCGCGCGCCGCGAGCGGGACGCACTCGCGATCGCGATCACCGACGACGGGCACGGCGGGGCCGATCCCGGAGGCGCCGGACTGCGGGGGCTGCGCCAGCGCGTCGAGGCGCTCGACGGAACGCTCGTCGTCACGAGCCCGGGCGGCGGGCCGACCACGGTCCGGGCGGTGATTCCGTGCGGGTGGTGATCGCCGAGGATCTCGCGCTGCTGCGCGACGGGCTCACGCGACTGCTGCGCGACAACGGCTTCGAGGTGGTGGACGCAGTGCAGGAGCGTGACGCGCTCGTGCACGCCGTTCTGCGAGAGCGGCCGGAGATCGCGATCGTCGACATCCGGCTTCCCCCGACGTTCAGGGACGAAGGGTTGCGGGCGGCGCTCGAGCTCCGGCGGGTGGCGCCGGAGACGGCGGTCCTGATCGTCTCGCAGTACGTCGAGCAGGCCTACGCCGCGGAGCTCCTTGCGTCCGGCGAGGGAGGCGTTGGCTACCTGCTCAAGGACCGGATCATGGACGTCGACGACTTCGTCGATGCCGTCCGCCGCGTCGCTGCGGGCGGGACGGCACTCGACCCGGAGGTCGTCGCGCAGCTCGTCGCGCGGCGCCGGGCCGGCGGGCCGCTCGACGACCTCACGCCGCGTGAGCTCGAGGTGCTCGGGCAGATGGCCGAGGGCCGCTCGAACGCCGGCATCGCCGAGCAGCTGGTGCTGACCGTCGGGGCGGTCGAGAAGCACATCGCGAGGATCTTCGCGAAGCTCCGCCTCCCCGCCGACGACGCCGACCACCGCCGCGTGCTCGCAGTGCTCGCCTACCTGAGGGACGAAAGCCACTAGGGCCCTGTCCGCCCCGGACACGCCCGGGGACAGTCCCCCCTCGCGCCCCCGAGGGACAGGTCCGGAACAGCCGTCGGCCCCGGCCGTGGCTCGCGGAGACATGGCTGGAAGTACGGTTCGGCGGTGAACAGCTCCGCGGCAGTGCACGAGGTGGTGCTCGTGCGGCACGGCGAGACGGAGTGGAGCCGGTCCGGCCGTCATACCGGACGCACGGATGTCCCGCTGTCCGAGCTGGGCCGGCGCGAGGCGGAAGCGGTCGGCGCGGAGCTCGCGGGGCGGCAGTTCCCCCTCGTCCTTACGAGCCCGCTACGGCGCGCCGGCGAGACGTGCCGCCTCGCCGGCTACGGCGCGGGGGCTCAGGTGCGCGACGACCTCCGTGAGTGGGACTACGGCGAGTACGAGGGAATCACCACCCGCGAGGTCAGGCGAGAGCACCCGGACTGGACGGTCTGGGACGGCCCGATCCCCGGCGGCGAGTCGATCGAGCAGGTCGCGGCCCGCGCCGACCGGGTCGTCGCCGAAGCGCAGCAGGCGGCCGGCGACCTGCTCGTGTTCTCGCACGGCCACCTGCTGCGCGTCCTCACGGCCCGCTGGCTCGGGCTCGAACCGGACGCGGGCCGCCTCTTCGCCCTCGACCCGGCGACCATCAGCGTGCTCGGCTACGAGCACGAGCGTCGGGTCATGCGGGAGTGGAACGCGGGCTGCAGTCCCTAGACGGCGACGCCCTCCCGCACCTGCGTGAGGCGGAACTGGTTGCCGGAAGGGTCCCGGAACGCCGCGTCGATCCCGTACGGCCGCTCCTCGGGGGTCTCGGTGAACTCGATCCCGCGGGCCGAGAGCTCCTCGTACGCCCGCTGCGCGTCATCCGTCGTCAGTAGGACGTTGCCCGCCCAGCCCTTCGCCATCAGGCTCCGGATCTGCTCGGCCGTTGCCTCGTCGATAACCGGCGGCCCCGGGATCGCGTTGAGGAGGACCGAGATGTCCGGCTGCTCGGGCGGACCGACGGTGAGCCACCGGTAATTCCCGAGCTCCGGGAGCGTCACATCGGCCCGAAGCTCCCACCCCAGCTTCTCGGTGTAGAACGCGAGCGCCTCGTCCTGGTCGTGCACCCACACGCCTGCAAAGGCGATCCTGATCATCGTTTCCCCTTTCGTCTCAGTTGTCGAGGCCGATGCTATGGAGCGTCTGTCGCGGCGTCTTCTCGAAACGTGCGGTGTTGCGGGCGGCCGTAGGCGCGCAGGATGCACGCCGGGATCCGCGCCGCGCTCGACGCCGGCGGGAACGCCGCGCGGTACGCCGCCGGCGACCGCCCGTAGGCACGCGTGAAGCTGGTCGTGAACGAGCCCACGCTCCGGAGCCCGACGGCGAAGCAGATGTCCGGGATCGACCGGTCCGTCGTGCGGAGGAGCGTCGCAGCACGCTCGAGCCTGCGCGTGAGGAGGTAGGCGTGGGGCGGCTCGCCGAAGGCGCGCCGGAACTCGCGGCTGAAATGCGCCGGCGATAGCCCTGCCGCGCGCGCCAGGTCGCTCACTCGAAGCGGCTTCGCGTACGAGGAGTCGACCAGGTCGCGCGCCCGCAGGAGGTGGCGCTCCGCCGGAACCAGAAGCATCGCGTCAGTATCGCCCCGTCCGGACGCCCAGAAAACGGGCCACATCGGCGGCATCCGCCTCGAGGGCCTTCGCATCGACGCGCCGCAGGCGCACGAACGGCTCGAGCTCGATCGCTCCGCCACGAGCGCTCCAGGTCGCAACCGCGCCGCCGCCGACCCACGCGAACGGCCTGAAGTGCGCCTCCGGGCTCGCGCGGCGCGGGTAATGCTCGAGAAGTGGCGCGCGCGAGGCCCAGCCGACGAGGACCGGGTCCCACTGGTCGAGCAGGCACGGGCGTGTCGGCCCGCCGTCGGCCGGGACCACCGGCTCCCCCGCGACGGCGGCGAGTCCGGCGCGAGCGTCCCGTAGCGGAAGGCCGGCCCATTTCGCGAGGTCGCGGTCATCGGCGGGAGCGTGGCTACGGAGGTAGCGCCGCGCGAGCTCGCCGAGCGCGGCGTAGCGGTCGAACCGCGGCGGCCGCCCCAGCCAGTCTGCGGCGAGCACATACGCATGGCGGCCGCTCTTGAAGGGCCCGCGCACCGCGAGCCCGCGCAGGCACGCCAGCATCAGCAGGTGCACGAGCGCCTGGCCCGCGGTCGGCACCCGCGCCGACTCGACGCGCTCGCGCAGCTCGTCCCGGGTGAGCGGGCCCTCGCGCTCGAGCGCCCGCGCGACCGCCGCGACGCCGCGGTCGGCCGCCGCCGCGGAGACTCCGGTCTGCGCCAGCCTCCTGGCGTTGCCGGTGAGGAGCGGCGGCGTGGTCAGCGCATGCAGCCACCAGTAGTCCTCCCGACAGACGAGGTGGAGCGTGCCGCGGTTCAGCCAGCCGACGACCACGCGGCCCTCGTCGAGCTGGCGGTCGACCTCCGCGGCGGTGAGCCCGCTCGTGCGCGCACGGACTGCAAGGCGTGCGCTCCGCAGGTCCTGCGCCTGCACCGCGAGCAGGCGGCCTGCCACCGCCGCCGCGTCGGCCGCCCGCTCGTCTGCGAGCAGCTGGGCGCCGAACCGGCGCGCGACGACGTCGTCCGCCGTCAGTCCTGCTTGTTGAGGTATCTGGTTGACCGGAAAATACTGCCGGTCGCGCCCCGGGTCGTGAGGGGCGCGGAGAGGCCCGGGCGGATCAGCGAACGGCGAGCAGCCAGTAACCCGCCAGGCGGTGCACCGTCCAGCCGGCCGCGGCGAACCGGCGGGCGGCCGGGCGCTGGTGAACCTGGTCGGCGATCACGACATAGTCGAGCTGGTCACGCGCGGCGGCCGCGACGGCGGCCGCCCCGTCCTGCGGCAGGAAGAGCACGCGCCGGCGCAGGTCGCGGCCGCCGAGGAGGTAGGACGGGTCGCCGTCGGTGAGGAGGGCGCCGACACGGGCCCGCGCGGGAACGATGGTGTCGTACAACGCAAGCGCTCGGGCCGGCGCCGCGTGGCCGGACTCGGCGAGCGCCGCCACCTGGGTCAAGTGCCAGGGCGCGCCGTACGGGCTGACGAGGCGCTTGGTGTCGAGCCGCGTGATGCCCAGCGCGACGACGAAGAACCCCACCGTGAGGTACGCCAGGGTGACGATTCGCCCGCGCAGGAGGGCGGCGAGGAGGGGCGCCGCAAGCGCAGCGGGGATGATCAGGAAGCGCGAGAACCACGGGTTGAACTTCACCTGGAGCGCCAGCAGGAGGAGGAACGTGGGCAGCGCCGCCGCGAGCACGAGCCACGCGGCACGCACCCGCCTGCGGAGGGCGAGCGCCCCGGCGAGGACGGGCAGCCCCCACAGGGCAACCGCGCCGAGCGGCCCGAAGGCGGAGGCGTCGTCGTCGGCGGTGTTGTTCAGGCCGCCGAGGAAGCCCAGTTGGCTGTAGCTGCCGCCCGGCCCACGCACGGGCGTTCCGAGCTGCCGTGTGGCCTCGGCGACGACCGCAGCGGCAAGAATGACGAGGCAGGGCGCGAGGAACGGAACCAGGGCCTCGGCGCCCTCGCGCCGGCGGCGCCGCGCGAGACGCACCGCCGCGACGGTCCCGCCGACGACGGCCACTGCCGCGATCAGCCGCGGCCAGAGCACCGAGAGATCGAGCGTCGTGTAGAGGATCGAGAGCAGCGTCACGAGCGAGCCCGGATACGAGGGCGTGGTCGTGTCGCCCACGCGGCCGCCGCCGTGCCCGAGCACGTGCCCTGTCTGGGAGAGGTTGAGGACGAAGCCCCAGCAGCCGACCGCGACGAACGCACCCGCGGCACCCAGCGCCGCCCGGCCGGCGGTGCGGCCGCCCCGCAGCAGGGCGAGACCGATGAGAACGGGCCACGCGAGGATCGTCGTGAGCTTGATGCCGAGCCCGATCCCGGCCGCGACGCCGGCCACGACGTCCTCCCGCGCGCGCGAGCCGAGCAGCAGGAACGCCGCCGCCGACACGACCGAGGCGGCCACCAGGTCGTTCTGGGCCGTCGTCGCCTCGTAGGCCACGACCCCGAACGTGGCGAAGAGGCACGCCGCGCACGCCGAGGGCCGCACGCCGTACCCGAGCCGCCGCGCCGACCCGTAGACGCAGACGAGCAGGGCGAGCTCGGCCAGGAACTGCGGCAGCGCGTAGAGCCGCCCGCTGCCGGTGGCGACGAAAAGGTAGAGCAGCTGCTGCTCGGCAAGGGGCTGGAACTCGTTGATCCGGTCGGTGGGCGCGTTCGGCACCCAGTAGACGCCGCCGTGGTGAAGCCAGGCGGCGACACGGGTCAGGTGGTAGGAGACCGCGTCCCAGTTGTCCGGCGGGACGGTCAGCCCGAGCACGAGCTCGTATCCGAGCAGCACGAGCACCGCGGCGAGCGCAAGCGCCGTCACCGGATCGACGCCCGGCACCCTGACCTCGGGCCGCGGACGCCCGGCCCGCCACCACCAGACGAAAGCCCCGACGAGCATCCCGCCCTCCACGACGGCGAGGCCGCTGCGGTCGACCTGGCGCAGCGGGCTCAGCACCTGCGTCACGAACGCGAGGTTGGCCACCCAGGCGACATACGCGGTGACGAGGGTCGAGGTCGGGCCCGGGACCCGCAGCGAGAGCGCTACCAGCGCCGCGGTCGCGGCCGGCACCAGGATCAGGACGGCCCCGACCACCGGCCCTAGTATCGCGAGCATGGACCAGGACGACCTCCGCGCCCGCGCCCGGGCCGCCCTCCGCTCCGGCGCCGAGCGCGCCGGGGCCCGCTCGCACTTTCGCGCCATGGGGATCGACCCCGCCCGCCTCGACGGCCCCATCGTCGGGGTCGTCTCGACGTGGACCGGGACGATGCCCTGCAACCTCAATCAGCTCGAGCTCTCCGCGGCGGCCTGCGACGGGGTGGCGGCCGCGGGCGGCGTCCCGCTCCCGTTCAACACCATCGCCGTCTCCGACAACCAGTCCCAGGGCACGCCGGGCATGCGCGCCTCGCTGATCTCGCGCGAGGTGATCGCCGACTCGATCGAGCTGATGACTCACGCGCACGACTTCGACGCGCTCGTCTGCATCGTCGGCTGCGACAAGACCACCCCCGCCGCGCTGATGGCGCTCGCGCGCCTCGACAAGCCTGCGATCGTGCTCTACAGCGGGCCGATGCGGGCCGGGAAGGCTGACGGGCGCGAGCTGACGATTCAGGACGTCTGGGAGGCGGTCGGCGCCGAGGAGCGAGGCCTGCTCACGCGCACGGGTCTGGACGAGATCGAGGCCGCCGCCTGCCCCGGGCCCGGCACGTGCGCCGGCCAGTTCACGGCGAACACCATGGCCGTCGCGCTCGACTGCCTCGGGCTCACCCGCATCGGCGACGGTCTCGTGCCCGCCGCCGAGAGCGAGGCGAAGGACGACGCCGCCCGCGCTGCGGGTGCAGCGGCCGTCCGGCTCGCCCGCGAGGGGCCGGGCGCGCGCGCCTTCCTCGACCGCCGCGCCCTGCTGAACGCCGCCGCCGGGATCGCCGCGACCGGAGGCTCGACGAACGGCGTTCTCCACCTGCTCGCGATCGCGCGCGAGGCGGAGGTCGACCTGACCCTCGACGACCTGGGCGCGATCGGCGAGCAAACGCCGGTGCTCGCAAGCCTCTTCCCCTCGGGCCGCCACCCCGCCGAGACCTTTCACCGCGCCGGCGGCACCGCGACGCTGATCAACGAGCTCATCGCCGGTGGACAGATCGACGGCAGCGCGCCGACTGTCACCGGCGCGACCCTCGCCGACGCCGCCGCCGGCGCTCCGTCTCCCGACGGCGAGGTGCTCTTCCCGCTCGCCGAGCCGTACAAGGCGACCGGCGCCCTCTACGTGCTCCGCGGAAACCTCGCCCCGGAAGGCAGCCTCGTGAAGGCGTCGGGCACGCCGCGGCGCTACCAGCAGGGGCCGGCCGCGTGTTCGAGAGCGAGGAGGCGTGCGCCGAGGCCGTTCGGTCGGGTGCGGTCGCCGCGGGCGACGTGCTCGTCGTCCGCTACGAGGGGCCGGCGGGCGGCCCGGGGATGCGCGAGATGCTCAGCGTCACCTCGTCCGTTGTCGGCGCCGGCCTCGGCGAGTCGGTCGCACTGGTCACCGACGGCCGCTTCTCGGGTGCGACGCGGGGTCTGATGGTCGGGCACGTGGCGCCCGAGGCGGCGCGCGGCGGCGCGCTCGCGCTCGTCCGCGACGGCGACACGATCATCATCGACATCGACGGCCGCTCGCTCACGATTGACTTGGACGAGGACGAGCTCCGGCGGCGCCGCGACGAGTGGCGTCTGCCCGACCTCCCGTTCGACCACGGTGTGTTCGCGCGCTATCGCCGGCTGGTCGGCTCCGCGTCGGACGGCGCCGTCCAGGGGAGTTAGTGCAGGCGCTCGTCACGACCCCCGGCGTGCCGCACTCGACCCGCGTCGAGGAGATGACGGCGCCCGCGGCCGGCGCCGGCGAGGTGCTCGTGCGCGTGCTCGAGGTGGGCGTCTGCGGCACCGACCGCGAGATCGACCACGGTCTCTTCGGGATCGCACCCACGGACGAGGACCGGCTCGTGATCGGCCACGAGCTGCTCGGCACCGTCGAGCAGGACGGCCACGGCTTCGTGCGGGGCGAGCTCGTCGCCGCGACCGTGCGCCGCTCGTGCGGCCACTGCCTCGCATGCGCCGAGGACTCACCCGACTCGTGCTTCACCGGCGACTACAGCGAGCGCGGCATCACGCGGCTGCACGGCTTCGCGCGCGAGCTCGTCGCCGAGGACGCGGCGCAGCTCGTCCCCATCCCGGCCTCGCTCGGCCGCCTCGGGGTCCTCGCGGAGCCGGCCTCGATCTGCGCCCGGGCGCTCCGGCATGCGCGGGCGATCGGCGGCCGCCAGCCCTGGGAGCTGCGGCGGGCGCTCGTGCTCGGCGGCGGAGCGGTCGGGACGCTGACGACGTTCCTGCTGCGGCTCGAGGGGATCGAGGTCTGGACGGCGTCGCTCGAGCCGGCGAACGAGCTGGTCGAGGCCGCGGGTGCCCGCTACGTCCAGGTGTCCGAGACGCCGCTCGCGGAGCTCGGCGAGTTCGATCTCGTGGTCGAGGCCGCGGGGAATGCGCAGCTGATGGCCGGGAGCCTCGGCCTCCTGCGGCGCGGCGGCGTCGCCTGCCTGCTCGGGATCGACGGCCGTGAGCAGAACGTCTCGCTCGACGGCCGCGTGCTGGGCGTCGACACGATCCTCCAAAACCGCGTCCTCTTCGGCAGCGTCAACGCCAGGCGGGAGGACTGGCTCGCCGCCGTCGCCGCGCTCGACGAGGTGCGTGCCCGCTGGCCGGACGCGCTCGACGCACTCGTTCGCCTCCGAGTCCCGCTCGACCGCTTCGCGCAGGCGTTCGCCGAGCCCGGCGGCAAGGCGACCCTCGTCGTGTCCTAAGCGAGCAACTGGTCGAGGCCGCGCGTGAGGCCGACGAGGGCCGGAACCGCGCGGATCGCGAGCAGCGTTCCCGCGACGTACGGGGCCGCGTTCTCCCCCGCGTCGTGCCGGATCGACAGCCGCTCGCCCTCGGCCGCGAAGACGACCTCCGTCGAGACCGTGAAGCTCGGCAGGCGCAGCGAGTGCACCTGTGTGCCCGCGATCGTCGCCCCGCGGGCGTCGCGCTCGCCGAGCGTCTCCTCGACCGGCACCTCGACCGCGGCCGGCCGCACGCTGCCGAGGCGCTCGGCGACCTCGCGGGAGGTGCCGCTCGGCGCGTCCGGCTTTCCGAAGCCCGCGAAGTCGATGACCTCCCACGCCTCGACGTGGCGCGCCGCCTCCCCCGCGAAGCGCAGGAGCAGCGCGGCCGTGAGCGAGAAGTTGCCGGCCGCGACGACGCCGACGTCCTTCTCACGGGCGCGGGCGTCGATCTCGTCGTAGTCCGCGGCGGTGAGGCCGCTCGAGCCGACGACGACCGCGACCCCGCGCTCGACCGCCGACAGGACGTGTCCCTTCACGGCGCCGGCGTGCGTGTAGTCGACGAGCACGTCCACGGGCACGGCGTCGAGGGCCTCCTCCACCGACGAGTGGCTCCCGGGATCGGAGCGCGAGACTCCCGCGACGAGCTCGAGATCGTCGGCGGCCCGGATCGCTTCGGCGACCGCGCGGCCGGTCCACCCGGTCACGCCTGCAACGCAAACACGGAGCATGGGCCGGAGGATACGTGGGTACGCCTCCGCGATGGCCTTGCGTACGGGCGTTCTCCCCCCGCGCTATCAGGACGCCCGGCTCGTCGCGATCGGCGGGATGGGCGAGGTATACCGCGCCACCGACACCGTCCTCGGGCGAACCGTCGCGGTCAAGTTGCTCAGCGAGCGGTACGCCTCGGACGAGACGGTGCGCGAGCGCTTTGCCCGGGAGGGGCTCGCCGCGGCGCGGCTCTCGTCGGAGCCGGGCATCGTGATGATCTTCGACGTCGGCGAGAACGACGGCCGCCCGTTCATCGTCATGGAGTTCCTCTCCGGCGGTTCGCTGCAGGAGGTGCTCGAGCGAGAGGGCGCGCAGCCGCCGCCGCGCGTGCTCCGCTGGCTCGAGGACGCCGCCGAGGGGCTCGACCGCGCCCACGCGCGCGGCGTCGTCCACCGTGACGTCAAGCCCGCGAACCTCCTGCTCGGCGCAGACGGCCGCCTTCAGGTTGCGGATTTCGGCGTCGCGAGCGCCGCGGGCCTTGCCTCGCTCACCGCCACCGGCACGGTCATCGGCACCGCCGGCTACCTCTCGCCCGAGCAGGCGCAGGGATCGGCGGCGACGCCGGCGAGCGACCGCTACTCGCTTGCCGTCGTCGCGTGGGAGCTGCTGGCCGGAGGGCGGCCGTTCCAGAACATGAACGTCGCCGCCGAGGCCACGGCACACGTGTGGAGCCCCGTCCCCCCGCTGCCCGGAGCCCCGCCGCGCGTCGACGCCGTGTTCACCCGGGCCCTCGCGAAAAACCCTGAAACGCGGTTCCGGAGCTGCCGCGAGTTCACGGCCGCCCTCCACGCCGCGTTCGTCCGAACGGCGACGCCGACACGCGTCGTCGCCGCGCCGCCCCCGGCCGTCCCTCGGCGGCGCCGGAACCTGCTGCTGCCGCTCCTGATCGCGCTCCTGCTCGCGGCCGCGGGCGCGACCGCGGCGATCATCGTTGCCAATCGAGACTCGGGCAGCCCGGCCAGGGTCGTGCGTGTGACCGTCACCCGGTCCGGCAAGACCGTGCTTCGCACGGTCACCACGCAGCGGACCGGACCGCCGGCCACCACGGGCACGACCGCGGGCACGACGACAGGCACGAGCGGCGCCTCGACCGCAGCGGCGGGCTACGCGAGGATGCAAGTGGGCGACTACGCCGGCGCGCTCCGCCTCCTCCAGCAGGCCGCTCAGCAGCTGCAGGGCACGCACTCGCTCGGCGAGGCCTACAACGACTTCAACCTCGCGCTGTCGCTGGCGAAGATCGAGGGCTGCTCCGGCCAGGTGCTCCAGCTACTCGACGCGTCACAGGCGATTCAGGGCCACCGGGCGCCGATCGACGAGCTGCGGGCGGCGTGCACCAAGCCGCCGCCGGGCCATGCGAAGGGGCCGAAGCCCGGCAAGGGCCCGAAGCAGGACAAGGACTGATGGTCCGATTTCGCGACGATGCGAAGCTCGACCCGTCGCAGGTCGAGGACGTTCGCGGCCGCGGGCCCATGATGGGCATCCCCGGCGGAGGCCTGGTCGTGGGCGGGGGCGGGCTCGGCGTGGTCGGGGTCATCGTCTATCTGCTGATCACCGTGGTGCTCAACTCGAGCGGCGGCGTCGGCGGGCCGCTGGGCAACCTGGACGGCACGACGGTCTCGAACCAGCCGCCGGGTCAGGTGCTCGGCCAGGAGTGCCAGACGGGTGCGGACGCGAACCGGCTCGAGGACTGCCGGATCGTTGGCGACATCAACAGCATCCAGCGTTACTGGCAGGACGAGTTCGCAGCGAGCGGGCGGCAGTACGTTCCGGCGAAGACGGTCTTCTTCACGGGCTCCACGAACACCGGGTGCGGCGCCGCAGACACGGACGTCGGCCCCTTCTACTGCCCGGTCGACAAGCATGTCTACATCGACCTCGGCTTCTTCGACGAGCTCCGCAGCCGCTTCGGCGCCAGGGGCGGGCCGTTCGCTCAGGCCTACGTCCTCGCGCACGAGTACGGCCATCACGTGCAGGACCTGCTGGGCGACCTCACGAAGCGCTCGAGCCAGCAGGGCGCAACCGGCGGCTCGGTGCGGACGGAGCTCCAGGCCGACTGCTACGCCGGCGTCTGGGCGCACAACGCCGGGAAGACGGGATACATCGTCGGCCTGACCAAGGCGGACATCGCGGACGCGCTCGACGCCGCGGCGGCGGTCGGCGACGACCGCATCCAGTCGGAGACGCAGGGACAGGTCGATCCGGAGACGTGGACGCATGGTTCCTCCGTTGAGCGCGCAGCACTGGTTCACGGTCGGCGACACGAGCGGCTCGCCCGAGGCCTGCGACACCTTCAAGGCCAACCCGTGAGCTGCTCCGTGCGATCACGATCCTGAATCGCGCGTATCAGGAGCCGCTGTGGAGTTTCCGGGGCGCCCCCGCGACCATGGTGGAAACACATGAGAGCGAGGGAGGCAGTCGTGTACGAGGAGATCATGCTCGAGGTGCACAAGCAGTGGTTGAGCGAGTTCGATCACGAGGCCGCGCGGCGGCGCCAGCTGCCGCGCAAGCCCAGGGGCACAGAGTCCCGGGCTCGGCTGGGGTTTCTGAGGCGCCGCCGCACTGAGGCGGCGGCGCCTCGGCCCTGCGAGGCGTAACAATGAGCCCATGAGCCCCGCGGCTGACCGCTCGGAGCACGATCTCTGGCTCGGCGTCGAGGTGCGCCACCTCGCGGCCCTGAAGTCGGTCGCCGAGGAGGGCACCTTCGGCGCTGCCGCGCTGCGGCTCGGCTATGCCCAGTCGGCGATCAGCCAGCAGATCGCGGCGCTCGAGCGCTACGTCGGCCACCGGCTGTTCGACCGGCCGGGCGGCTCGCGGCCTGTGCAGCTGACGCGGGCGGGCGAGCTGCTGCTCGGCCATGCGGACACGATCATGTCCCGGCTCGCCGCAGCACGGATCGACCTCGATTCGCTCGGCGTGGACGACTGCGGCAACCCGATCCGCATCGGCGCCTACCAGAGCGTCGCGCGGACGATGTTGCCGCTGATCCTGCAGGAGCTCGGCGGCGACTCCGAGGAGGTCGACTTCGACCTCAAGGAGTCGAGCGACGACCTGATCCTGCTCGAGCTGCTCGAGCGCGGCGAGCTCGACGTCGCGTTCACGGAGCTGCCGCTTCCCGACGGGACGCTGGAGGCGACGCGCCTGCTCGACGATCCGTACGTCCTGATCGTCCCCGAGGAGCACGAGTTCGCGCTCCTCGACCGTCCGCTCACGCTCGAGGAGCTGGCCGAGGCGCCCCTGATCACGTTCAAGTGCCGCACCAGCACGCGCGTGACCGAGGCCTTTGCGCTCCACGGGCTGACGGCGCGGATCGCACGTCGGGTCGAGGACACCGGCACCCTGCTCGCGCTCGTCCAGGCCGGCCTCGGGCTCGGCCTCGTGCCGCGCCTCGCCGCCGACATCGACGGCAAGCCGCTGATCGCGATCCCGGTCGAGCCGAGGCTGGCACCGCGCATCGTCGCGATCGCGTGGCACCGCGACCGGCTCCGCACGTGCACGGCGGGCCTGTTCATCGACCTCGCCGTGGACGTCGCGGCGCGGCTCGAGGACTTCCCGATCACGGCGTAAGAAGCACGGGCAGCACGTTCCGGGTCGGCGGGTAGCCCTCGGACGTGACGCGCGGCTCGTCGACCTCGAGCTGCCCGATCTGCTGCACCGCCACCGTGTAGCTCACCGTGAACTCGAACGAGCCGGGCGCCTGGCTGCCGCCCTGCGTGTGCCCACGGGCGAGCACGCGACCCGTCCGGGAGCGCAGGATCCAGATCACGTTCCCCTCGAACGTGCTCGAGCAGCCCTTGACCGTGAAGCCGCTCGAGACCCGATCGCCGCTGCGCGGCGTCTCCACGAAGACGAATGCAGCCTTGCCGGGGCTCGCGCACGCGCTCGAGCCGCTCTTGCCGCCGCATCCGCCCGCCGCGGCGGCCGCGACGAGCACCGCCCCACACGATGCCCATCGCGCCGCCGACAACGTCTTTACAGCGACTCGGTCGCGATCTCTCCCGGCACCCGCTCGCGCTCCACGCGCAGCACCGTGCTCGTCCACTTCGGCATCAGCCAGTTCCAGCCGCCGAGGATCGACATCAGCGCCGGCACGAGCATCGCCCGGACCACGGTCGCGTCGAAGATGACCCCGGCCGCGAGGCCGATCGCGAACTCCTTGATCTCGAAGCCCGGGCTCGACGACAGCACGAGGAACGCGAACATCAGGATCAGCGCCGCGCTCGTCACGAGCTTGCCGGTCCGGGCGAGCCCGAGCTCGATCGACTTGTTCGTATCGCCCGTCTCGTCGTAGGCCTCCCTCATGCGCGTGAGCAGGAAGACCTCGTAGTCCATCGAGAGGCCGAACAGGAAGGCGAAGATCATCAGCGGGATCCAGGCGGTGATCGCCTGCGTCGCGTCGATGTTCCAGAGCGAGGAGCCGTGGCCCCACTGGAAGATGAAGACGACGATCCCGAACGCCATCGCGAGCGAGAGCAGGTTCAGGATCACCGCCTTGATCGGCAGGATGATCGAGCGGAACGCCCGCGTGAGCAGGATCAGCGTCAGCACCATCACGAACGCGAGCACGTACGGGAAGCTGCCGTAGAGCGCGTGCAGGAAGTCGCGGTCGACGGCCGCGGTGCCCGTGAGCGTCCCGTTCGTGCCCTGGAGCCGGTCGTTGACGCGGTTGATGATCCCCTGGATCCCGGGCGCGGCGCCGTCGATGTTCGCGAACCCCTCGACGAGCGACGACGAGCCGCGGTGCCAGCCCTCCGGGACCGCTGCGCCGACGACGCCCTGCACGGTCCGCAGCTTGGCGGCGATCGCGTGCGCGTCGCCGCCGTTCGTCACGTAGACGAGGAGCGGCTTCATCACGCCGGGGCTGATGCCGGCCGCCGCGAGCTGCTCGCGCCCGGCGATCGCGGTGCCGCTGCCGGGGAAGCGCGAGAGCTGCGACTCGTTCGGGTTGAGGCGGGTGCCGATGAAGGCGAGCGTTCCGACGATGGCGACGCCGATCCCGGCCACGACCCAGGGCCGCTTGAGGACGAAGCGGGCATACCGGCCCCAGGCCCCGTCCTCCGGATGGCCGCGGTCGATGAACCGCTTCGGCATCACGCGGGCGCGGTTGATGCCGGTGCCGAGCACCGCGAGCATCGCCGGCAGGAGCGTGATCGCCGCGATCACGGAGACGAGCGGGATCAGCATGCCGCCGATGCCCATCGAGCGGATGAACGGCAGGGGCAGGATGATCATCGAGAGCAGGCCGACCGCGACGGTCGAGCCGGACACGATCACCGAGCGGCCCGCGTGGGTCATCGTCTGCTCGAGGGCGGTCTCGACGTCGTTGCCGTCCCGCAGCTCGTCACGGAAGCGGAAGATCATCAGCAGCGCGTAGTCGATCGCGACGCCGAGGCCGACGAGCGCGATCAGGAACTGCACGATGATCGAGACGTTCGTGACGTAGGTCAGGAGCAGGACGAGCGTGTACGTGTTGAGGATCGCTCCGACCGCGACCAGGATCGGCATGAACACCGCCGGCAGCGTCCCGAAGACGAAGAGCAGGATGACGAGCGCGCCGATGCCGCCGACCACGGCCTCGAGCAGGACGCTCGAGTTGCCGCCGCCGCCGTGGCTGCTCGCCTCCTCGAGCGGGTCGTGCCCGGTCACGTTGACGGTGATGCCCGCCGGGAGGCCTTGCGCCGCCGCGGACGCGCATCTTCTTGGCGCCGCTCGTCGAGTTGAACTTCGGCGACCCGGCCGGGTAGATGTTGGCGAAGGTCGTGTGGCGGTCGGCCGAGACGTACATCGAGGTCGTGCGTCGTGAAGTACGAGCTCATCAGCGAGCCGGGCGTCGATCTCCTGGGCGCGCTCGGGTCGCCAGCCTGATCGCGCGCTCTTCGTCACGTCGCCGCTCGTGTGGAACACGACGGTGTTCGGCGGCCGGACGCCGACGCCGAACGTCGTCAGAGTCTTCTGGCTCGTCTCGTAGGCCGACTTGCCGGGGATCGAGAAGCTCTGGTACCAGCGCTTGGAGAGCTTGCCGGCCGAGAACGCGCCGATCAGCGTCAGCACGATCCAGATCGCGATGACCCACCAGCGCCGGCGCGCGATCACGTGGGCGAGGCGCGCCGAGGAACCCGAGCTCGTCGGCGCCCGCTGCTTGCTGTCTGGTGGCTTCCATATCCCCTCCGTCAGTCGAACCCGTTTCCCCGTAGACCGTCACCCGAGCCGGAACTCATCGCGGCCGGCCACGTAGACGCCCCCAAGGCTGCCTGCCGCGGGGACGCCTGTGCGTGCGGTTAGCCGTACTTCTCACGGTCAATCCGGCAGCAGGGGCATCGAGAGCGCCGAGCGGCCGAGGAGAACGGCGCGCGTGACCGCCGTCTTGCCGAAGCGGTCGCTGATCTCGTCCAGCACCCCATCGAGCAGCGACGCAACGTCCGGAACGAACGGCAGCTCGAGCTGGAACGGCAGGTCGTCGGCGAGGTTCGCGAGCGAGATTCCGATCAGCGTGAGGCCGCGCCGGTCGATCAGGGGCTGCGCCTCCGCGAGCAGGTCGCGCGCGGCGGCGAGAACGACCGAGGTGCGCGCCGTCGGCGCGAAGAGCGTGCACGACCGGGTGGCGCGCGAGAAGTCGTCGAAGCGGAGGCGCAGGACGACGGTGCGGCCGACGCGATGCGCCGCCCGGACGCGGCGCATGACGCGCTCGACGATCGCCACGAGGTCCGCGTCGACCTCTTCGGGCGAGCGCCGGCCGCGGCCGCGCGCGTGCTGCGACCCGATCGAGCGGCGCCGCGGCCGCATGACCACCCGCCGAGGGTCGCGGAGGTTCGCGAGCGCGTGCAGGTGGCCGCCGGCCGCCCCGCCGAGCATCGCCTGGAGCGCACCCTCGGGCACGCGCGCCAGGTCGCCGACCGTTGCGATGCCGCGGCTCCGGAGCTGCGTGGCGGTCGCATGCCCGACGCCCCACATCGCCTCGACGGGCAGGGGGTGCAGGAAGGCGCGCTCGCGGTCGGGCGGCACGAGCAGGAGCCCGTCGGGCTTCGCGGCTGCGCTCGCGACCTTGGCGAGGAACTTCGTGCGGGCGATCCCGACCGTGACGGGGATCCCGACGCGCTCGCGCACCGAGCTCCGCAGGCGGCGGGCGATCTCGAGCGGCGTGCCGGCGCTGCGCTCCATCCCGCGCACGTCGAGGAAGGCCTCGTCGATCGAGAGCCCCTCGACGAGCGGGGTCGTGTCCTCGAACACGGCGTAGAGCGCCTTGCTCGCCTCCGTGTAGGCGCTCATCCGCGGCGGCACGACGACGGCCTGGGGGCAGAGACGCTGCGCCTGCCGCCCTCCCATCGGCGTGTAGACGCCGTAGGCCTTTGCCTCGTAGCTCGCGGCGAGCACGACGCCCAGCCCCACGATCACCGGCCGGCCGCGCAGGGCGGGATCGTCGCGCTGCTCGACGGAGGCGAAGAACGAGTCCGCGTCGGCATGCAGGATCGATGCGAACATATGTTCGTATGATGACATAATCCGCCGTATGGACGAGAGCTGGCTCGCGGATTTCGTCACTCCGTTCCGGGTGAAGCCGGGCTCGCAGGTCGTGGTCGAGACGGACTTCGATCCTCGGTTCAAGCGCGGCGTTACGTCGAAGAGCGACGGCGGCGCGCTGCTCGCGCAGGGGATCGAGCAGCTGGCCGAGCTCCAGGACCGGCTCTACGCAGACAACAGCTACGGCGTCCTCGTCGTCCTGCAGGCACTCGACGCCGCGGGCAAGGACGGGACGATCCGCCACGTGATGAGCGGGGTCAACCCGCAGGGCGTCGTGGTGAGCAGCTTCAAGGTGCCCTCGATCGAGGAGCTCGACCACGACTACCTCTGGCGCTACGCGCTGCGGCTGCCCCGGCGGGGCGAGATCGGGATCTTCAACCGCTCTCACTACGAGGAGGTCCTCGTCGTCCGCGTCCACCAGGAGCTGCTCGAGCGGCAAAAGCTGCCGCCCGGATCCGCCGGCCCCGCCATCTGGAAACGACGCTACCGGGAGATCAACGACTGGGAGCGTTACCTGACCGACAACGGCATCAAGGTCGTGAAGCTCTTCCTCAACGTCTCCAGGGAAGAGCAGCGCCGGCGCTTCCTGCGCCGGATCGATCTGGCCGACCACAACTGGAAGTTCTCGGTCGCCGACGTCCGCGAGCGGCAGTTCTGGGACGACTATCAGCACGCCTACTCGGAGCTGCTTTCGCACACGAGCACCGAGTGGGCGCCGTGGCATGTGATCCCGGCCGACCGGAAGTGGTACGCCCGCCTCGCCGCGGGCGCGGTGATCCGGCACGCCATCGTCGAGCTCGACCCCCAGTACCCGGCCGTCCCCGACGACGTGAAGGCGGAGCTCCAGGAGACGAAGAAGGCGCTCGAGGCCGAGGCGCCGCCCGGCGCCGCCGCCGACCCGTTCGACCGAGCGCAGACGGGTGGATGAGCGGCACCACCGGGTGCCAGCCGGCTGCGAGCAGCGCGACGAGTGAGGGGGGCGTGATCACCCGGGCCCGGCCGACGCGCGGGCGCGGCAGCGGCTCGCCGTAGCCTGCGGGTGACCACGGGAGCAGCCGGTCGTCGAGCACGAGGTGCGGCCCGGCCTCGAGCAGCACGTAGGCGCCGTCCGGGAGGCCGCTGTACGGCGCCTCGTGGTGGCGCTGCCTTTCGACATGGAGCTGCTCGTCGATCGCATCTGCGCCGCGCCCGCCGAAGAACGCCTTCAGCTGTCCGTAGTCCTCGTGGCGGCACTCGCCGCAGGCGCGATGCCCGGCGGCGAGTGCGGTCGCCTCGTCGAGGAAGAAAAGCTCCGTGAAGCGGCCGGGCTGGAGCAGCGGGTGCCGGCGGCGGCCCTTGAACTCGAGCCGGCAGGAGATCCAGCGCTTGACCGCGTAGGTCCGGCGGATGTGGCCGGCGTCGTCGTGCAGGCAGCCGCGGTTGCCGTAGACGAGGCCCCGCGCCGGATCCGCGATCAGCTCGCCAAGCGGGGAGACACGGTTTCTAAACGGCATCTTCTGGTGCGGCAAGAGGGGAGGAACAGCTACCCGGGCCTGCGTCGGATCGGCGCGCGCCCGGGAGGCTGGACCGGCGCAGGCCGCGGGACGAGCGGCGGAATCGGCCGGACGGCGGACCGCCCCGAGACGACCTCGACCTTCTCGCCGTGGTGGCTGACCTCCAGGCGATCGCCCGCGAGCAGCGTGTAGCTCGCCTCCTCCTTCCTGACCTCGACCGCGAGCCGGTGGCCGCGGAAGACGAGGCGGAAGGCGAGGCGTTCGAGCCGCGGCGGCAGCCGCGGCTTGAAGCTGAGCCGCCCGTCGTAGTCGCGCATCCCGCCGAAGCCGGCGACGGCCGCGATCCAGGCGCCGGCGAGCGACGCGATGTGGACGCCGTCGGAGGTGTTGTGCTCGAGATCGTCGAGGTCCATCAGCGCGGCCTCGCCGAAGTAGTCGTAGGCGAGCTCCATGTGCCCGACCTCGGCCGCGATCACGGCCTGCGTGCAGGCCGAGAGCGACGAGTCGCGCACGGTGATCGCCTCGTAGTACTCGAAGTCGCGCGCCTTCTGCTCGTCGCCGAAGGCATCGCCGCACCAGTGGAGCGCAAGCACGAGGTCGGCCTGCTTCACGACCTGCTTGCGGTAGAGGTCGAAGTACGGGAAGTGGAGAAGCAGCGGGTAGCGGTCGCCCGTCTGCTCGAAGTTCCAGAGCTCGTGGTCGGTGAACCCCTCCGACTGCGGGTGGACGCCGAGCAGGTCGTCCCACGGGACGACGATGTCGCGCGCCGCGTCGCGCCAGGTCGCCGCCTCCTCCAGGTCGGCCCCGAGCTCGGCGGCCCGGCGCGAGTGGCGGGCGACCGCGTCGGCGGCGGCGCGGAGGTTCTTCTGCGCGAGCAGGTTCGTGTAGACGTTGTTGTCGGCGATCGCGCTGTACTCGTCGGGGCCGGTGACGCCGTCGATCCGGAAGCGGCCGCGGGCATCGTGGTGCCCGAGCGACCGCCAGAGACGCGCGGTCTCGACCAGGAGCTCGAGCCCGATCTCCCGGTCGAACGCCTCGTCGCCGACCGCGGCGTGGTAGCGCGCGACGGCGTCGCCGATCGCCGCGTTGACGTGGAACGCCGCCGTCCCGGCGGGCCAGTAGCCGGAGCACTCCTGGCCGCGGATCGTCCGCCACGGGAACGCCGCGCCGCCGAGGCCGAGCTGGCTCGGCGCGCTCGCGCGCAAGGTCGAGGGTCGAGTGGCGCCAGCGGAGCGCATCGGCGACGGCGTCGGGCGCCGTGTACGTGAGCACGGGCAGCACGAACCGCTCCGTGTCCCAGAAGGTGTGGCCGTCGTAGCCGCGCCCGGTGAGGCCCTTGGCCGCGATCGCGCGCTGCTCCGCGCGGGCGCCGGCCTGCAGCGTGTGGAAGAGCGCGAACCGCACCGCCTGCTGCAGCTCGAGGTCGCCCTCGATCTCGACGTCCGCCCGGTCCCAGAAGTCGGCGAGGTACTCCGCCTGGGCCTCGACGAGCCCGTCCCAGCCGGTGTGCCGCGCCTCGGCCGACGCGGCGATCGCCATGTCGCGCACGGAGGACTGCGTGCGCTGGCTCGACCAGTTGTAGGTGAGGAACTTGACCAGCCGAACGGAGCCGCCGGCCGGGATGTCGGTGGCGATCGTGACGCGGCCGACGTCCGCGGCGCTCTCGGCGAGCGCGTCGACCGCGCCGGGCGCCTCGACGACGTGGTCCATCACGGCCGCCATCCGCAGGCCGCTCCGGCGCGCGCGGTGCACGAGCTCGACCCGGAGGTCGTGGTCGGAGAACTCCTCGGACTCGAGCGGCGACTCGAGCGCCGCTGCCGCGCGCGGGTCGCGGGAGTGCGGCGGCGCCGGCTCGTTGGCCACCAGCTCGGACTGGACGACCACGCGCACCGGCCCGTCGAGCGGCTCGACCTCGTAGAGGATCGCCGCCGCCGCCCGCTGCGCAAACGAGACGAGGCGCGTGCTGCGCAGCCGGATGCCGGCGCCGGCGGGCGAGACCCACTCGACATCGCGCTGGAGCAGCCCCGCGCGCAGGTCGAGGGTGCGCTCGTGGCTGCGGAGCTCGCCGTAGCGGACGTCGAACGGCTCGTCGTCCACGAGCAGCCGGATCAGCTTGCCGTTCGTGACGTTGACGATCGTCTGGCCCGACTCGGGGTAGCCGTAGCCCGCCTCCGCATACGGCAGCGGCCGGATCTCGTAGAACGAGTTCAGGTACGTCCCGGGGAGCCCGAACGGCTCGCCCTCGTCGAGGTTCGCCCGCAGCCCGATGTGCCCGTTCGCGAGCGCGAAGATCGACTCGGTCTGCGCGAGCACGTCGAGGTCGAGGCCGGTCTCGCGCACCGACCACGGCTCGACCGTGAAGCAGCGGTGCGCGATCACCGGTCGAGCAGCTCCCCGAGGTCCTGGACGACGACGTCGGCGCCATGGTCGCGAAGCGCCTGCGCCTGGCCGACGCGGTCGACGCCGACGACGCAGCCGAACCCGCCCGCCCGGCCGGCGGCGACGCCGGCGAGTGCGTCCTCGAAGACCGCTGCCGCCGCCGGCTCGACGCTCAGCTTGCGCGCGGCCGCCAGGAAGGTGTCCGGCGCCGGCTTGCCCGCGAGCCCCTCGTCCGCGGCGACGTTGCCGTCCACCCGCACCTCGAGCAGATCGTCGATGCCGGCCGCCTGCAGCACCTCGCGGCAGTTGCGGCTCGACGAGACGACGGCGCGGCGCAGGCCGGCATCCCGGGCCGCCTGCAGGTAGCGCAACGAGCCCTCGTACGGCTCGACCCCCTGTGTGCGCAGCAGCTCGAGGACGAGCTGGTTCTTGCGGTTCCCCAACGCCTCGAGCTCGCCCTCCTGCACCTCGATCCCGCGCGACGCGAGGAAGTCCCTCACACCTGCGAGTCGCGGCTTGCCGTCGACGTACTCGTCGTAGTCGTCGTGCTCGTCGAACGGGACGAACGGCTTCCCGCAGGCGGTCGCGCGATCGGCCAGGAACGTGTCGAACATGGCCTTCCACGCCGCGGCATGGACGGCCGCCGTCGGCGTGAGGACGCCGTCGAGGTCGAACAGGCACGCCGAGATCCCGTCCGGCAGCCCCAGCATGGGCGTATTCCAGCAGACTCGTGTCGTGTTCATGAACATCCTCGTCGGACTCGACGGCTCCGAGTCCTCGCAGCGGGCGCTCGAGCACGCGGTCGGGCTCGCGCGGGCCGGAAACGCCCGGCTGACCTTGATGACGGTCGCACCGCCGGTCTCGAGCTACGTCACGCTCGCGGGCATCAGCCCCGAGAAGATGGAGGAAGACCTCGACAGGTGGGCCGGCAGGATCCTCGAGGCGGCCGCGGCGACCATCCCGGACGACGTGATCGCGCACCGTGTCCAGGGGCGCGGGCACGCCGGGCCGGAGATCGTGGAGGAGCTGCAGCGCGGCGGCTACGACCTGGTCGTGCTGGGGTCGCGCGGCCGGGGGCGGGCTCAGGAGGGGCTGTTCGGGAGCGTGAACGCGTACGTCCACTTCCACGCGCACGTGCCGCTCCTCTCGGTTCCGGACGGTTGACGGCCTGGATGAAGCGCACGCGGTAGGCCCCGACGCGTGCTTTTGCGCGGGCGAGCATCTCCGCCGCCGCGTCCACGCCGGTGACGCTCGTCGCATAGTGGAGCAGCCGCTCCGTCCACGCTCCGCGACCGCAAGCTAGCTCGAGCTAAGTCCGCCGATCGGCCAGGAACGCTTCGATCGCGGCGAGTGAACTCGTCCTCGCCGGTCCCAGGACATGGCGTGGCCTCGAACTGGGGTGCAAGCGCCCGGTAGTAGGCGATCTGCTCGGCGAGGAGCTGAATCGCCCTCATGGGCTCTGCTCGTCGCATCGAGTCCCCCGCCTTCCGCGCCAACCGTCGTCGGAAGGCAGGTCGAGCCACCGGTCCAACCGCGGTATCATCCGTGTTGGCTCTCAACCGGTTGTGGGCTCGTCACCCACGAATCGGCTCGACCCGCCTTCCCGGCGGGTCTTGTCGTTTCAGAGAAGTCTGGCTTCCACGATCCAAGCCACCGCCATCCAGTCGAGATGGGTAGGCGGCTCCGTCAACGTGGGTATGCGTGCCGATGCCGGGCGCCCTGGGCTGCTCCTACCTTCGACGAACCGGGCCACGATGGGCCCCGAGCGAAGGAGGAGAGATGGCGGTCTCACAGCAGGCGGCGCCCGATCTGGCGCAGGTCAAGCAGCGGCAGCAGCAGATGTGGGCGAGCGGCGACTTCCACCAGGTCGCGGCGCTGATCCAGTCCGTCGCGGACGAGGTAGCGGCGGCGCTCGACATCGAGGCCGGCTGGCGCGTCCTCGACGTCGCCACGGGGAGCGGGAATGCGGCGCTCTCGGCGGCGCGGCTCGGGGCGGAGGCCGTCGGCGTCGACTACGTCCCGGCGCTGCTCGAGCGCGGCCGGCGCCGGGTGGAGGCGGAGGGGCTCGACGTCGTGCTCGTCGAGGGCGACGCCGAGGCGCTCCCGTTCGGCGACGGCGAGTTCGACGCGGCCACGTCCGTCTTCGGCGCGATGTTCGCCCCGGACCACGAGCGGGCCGCCGCGGAGCTCGTACGCGTCGTGAAGCCGGGCGGGAAGATCGGGCTCGCGACCTGGACGCCCGACGGCTTCATCGGCGAGCTGCTGCGGGCGGTCGCGCAGCACGTGCCGCCTGCCGCCGGCGTTGCCTCGCCGATCCTCTGGGGCACCGAGACCTACCTGAGCAAGCTGTTCGGAGACGCGATCGAGTCGATCCGGTGCCAGGAGCAGACGTTCGTCTTCCGCTTCCGCTCCGCCGAGGCCTGGGTCGACTTCTTCCGTGCCTACTACGGCCCGACGTTCAAGGCCTTCGAGGCCGTGGGCCCCGAGGGCGAGCAGGCGCTCCACGCCGACCTGGTCGCGCTCGTCGACGCGTACACCGGCCGCAGCGAGGGGCCGGTCACCATCCCGGCGGCCTGGCTCGAGACGGTTGCGGTGCGCCGCTGAGAGACACGACTAACCCGTGAGGCCGAGCTCGGATGCCCGCCTGACCGCCTCCCAGCGGTTGGCGGCACCGAGCTTGGCGAGCACGGCGGCGACGTGGTGCTCGGCGGTCCGCGGCGAGACGACGAGGCGGTCGGCGATCTCGGCGTTCGCGAGCCCGTTCGCCAGGAGCGCGAGCACCTCGAGCTGGCGCGAGGTCAGCCCGGCGGGATTCGAGCGCGTCGAGTCGCGAGGACCCCGCGGGACGCTCAGACCGAGGTCGCGCATCCGCTTCGCGACGCGCCGGACGAGCGGCTCGGCGCCGAGGCCGCGCGCGATGTCGATCGCCTCCGCGAGCGACTCCTCGTCGTCGAGGAGCGAGAGCATCAGGGCCCGGTCGTAGCTCCAGCCCACCTCGCCGAAGCCGTCGGCGGCCGCCGCCCAGTCGCGGCGCGCCATCGCGGCAAAGACCGGCGAGCGGTCGTCGCCGGCCATGTCGTAGCCCGCGACCGCCGCCCAGGCCGCGACGCGCGCGCCGCCCCAGCCGCTCATGCCGCCCCGCGGCTCGTACTTCTCCACGAGGCGGTCGAAGCGCTCGAGCGGCATCGGCCCGCCGCGGGTGAGCGCCCACTCGATTCGAAGCTCGAGCACGGGCGTCAGGCGCTGGAGGTCGCCTGCACGGTCGGCATGCTCGGCGAGATCGGCCAGCCGGGCCACGGCGTCGGCGTCCCCCCGCCGCACCGCGAGCTCGGTGATCACGATCTTCGCGAGCAGCTGCGCGACCGTGGTACCGCGCTCGAGCTCGCCGCGGGCGGCGCGCTCGGCCGCCGCCCACTCCCCGCGCCGGAGGCGCAGCCACGCGAGCATCATCTCGATGTACGACACGAGGTTCTGCACCTCGTGCTCGCGTGCGTACGAAAGGGCTTCGACCGCGTACCGCCACGCCGGCTCGGGCTCCACCCACGTCATCAGGACGTAGCCCAGATTGCCGAGCGCGCGCCCCGCCTCCTCGCGCTCCCCGGCGGCATGTGCGACCGCGTGCGCCTCGAGCAGCGACGCGCCCTCGGCAAAGTCGACCTGCGTGCGCGCCGTGCCGAGGTTCACGAGCGCGTGCGCGCGGGTGCGGTCGTCGCCGAGCCGCGTCGCGAGCTCGAGCGCCCGGTGCCCCCAGACGAGCGCCTGCCCGGTGTCCTGGGCGAGCATCGCGTGCTGCGAGAAGCCGCTGTACGCGCGGGCGAGCTCGGCCGACTCCCCGAGCGGCTCGAGGATCTCGATCGCCTCGAGCGCCTTCGCCCACGCGATGTCGCCGTCGCCGGCGAACCAGTGGAGCCGCGAGAAGATGCGCGTGCAGCGGCCGACCCCCTCCACGTCGCCGAGCTCCCGGTGGATGCGAATCGCGCCGTCGATCGCCTCGAACGCCTCATCGAGGCGGTTCACATGGTAGGCCGCCTCGGCGAGCTCCTCGAGCATGCTCGCGCGCTCCGAGAGCTCGAGCCGGTCGGCGAAGTCGGAGGCGCGGCGATAGTGGGAGTAGGCCTGGCGGTTGGAGTCGAGTGCGGCGGCGCGGCGTGCGGCGACGAGCGCGTGATCGGCGACGACGTCGTCGAGGCCCGCGTGCTCCGCGTGGTGCACGATCAGCGACGGGTCGGCGCTCTCGGCGACGAGCGCCTCCGCGATCTCCACATGGAAGCGACGGGCTGCAGCAGCGGGCAGGCTCGCGGCGATCGCGTTGCGCGCGAGCTCGTGCCGGAAGCGGACGTGCTTCGCGTCGACGGAGAGGAGCTGCCGCCGCTCGGGCTCCTCCGCCGCCTCCGGCCAGCCCGGCAGCACGGCATCGAGCAGCCACGCCGGCATCCGGTTCGGAACGACGGACACGAGCTCGACGAGGCGCCGCGAGTCCGGGTCGAGGCGCGCGGCGCGCCCGAGCACGGCGTTCGTCACCGACGGCGGCAGCGCGCTCGAGGTGCGCGAGCAGAGGAGCTCGTTGACGTAGAACGGGTTGCCGCCGCTCGCGGCGTACACCTTCTGCGCGTCGGCGCCGGCCAGCATGGCCACCGCGCCCTCGGAGAGCGGCGCCAGCTCGACGAACTGGGAGTGGCCCGCGGGGATCGCCCCGAGCGCGGCGTGGAGCGGGTGCCCGGGCGGCACCTCGCCGGCGCGGAAGGTCAGCACGAGCACGGCGGGCAGGGCGCCGATCCGGCGGCCGAGCACGGTGATCGAGTCGAACGTCGCGTCGTCGGCCCAGTGGACGTCCTCGAGCACGAGCACGGTCGGGCGCGGCGGCAGCTCGAGCTCCTCGACGAGCAGCGCCTGCACCTCGTGGGCCGGCGCTCCGTTTGCGATCGCCTCGGCGAGGGCCGGCGACACGCTGCCGGCGAGGTCGCGGAGCGGGCCGAGCGGGCGCGGAATCGAGAGGTCGTCGCAGGTGCCCGTGAGCACGCGGGTGGCGGGGCCGAGGTTCTCGACGAAGCGGGTGACGAGCGAGGTCTTGCCGATCCCCGGCTCGCCGGTCACGAAGACGACGCGGCCCATTCCGCGGGCCGCGGAGTCGTGCGCATCGATCAGGGTTGCCAGCGCCTCCTCGCGCTCGAGGAGCTCCACCCGGCAAGCGTAGACGGCCGCCGTCTCCGCTGCGACGAAGTCGAGGTCGTTGATGAGATCCAGCACGGCAGTCTGATCCACTGGTGGGTTGCTACGCGCCCCGACGGGCAACGGATTCGGTTGCCCGTCAGCGGCTGACCATCAGCGAGAGCCGCGCCGCCTCGGGCAGGAGGCCGTGGAGCTGCTCGGCCGCCGCGCGCTCCTCGGCGATGATCCGCTGCGCAAGCTGCACCGTCTCGGTGTCGCCGGCGCGCGTCGCGAGGCGGCTGAGCTGCTCGTAGCCCGCGATCTCGAGCCACTCGAAGGCGTACGCGAACGCCGCGAGCTTTCCGGGCGTGTCGGGGTGCGCCTCGAAGAACGCGGTCCAGTTCATCGCACCCATGCGCATCAGGGCGTCTTTCATCGTCGAGGGGTTACGCCCGAGCGCGTCGAGCCGGGCCTCGACCGCCTCGGCCTGCGCCCGCGTCTCGGACAGGTGAGCGGCGTACGCATCCGTCAGATTGCCGTCGTCGCGGTCCGAAGCGCGCTCGAGCAGCTGAATCGCCTGCTCCTCGAGCGCGTGCGCATCGGCCAGATACTTGGCCGCCTGCTCCTGGAGGTCGACCTCGCCGAGCGCGCGCAGCGACTCGTCGACGCCCTCGTCGTAGCAGCTCTCGAGGCGCTCGCGCATCGCGGTCTCCTGGGCCCGGATGCGCTCGGCCGCCTCCGCGACCTCGGCCTCCGCCGCCTCGCGCGCGACCGTCCCCAGCAGGACGTACGACGCCTCCTCGAGCCCCTCGTACGACACCGAGTGGGCGAGCAGCTTCCCCGGTGTGTCGGGATTCACGCGGGCGAAGAGGATGAAACCCTTCCCACCGACCTTCATCAGGAAGTCCTTGAACCACGACGGCGACGAGTCGCGCCCCTCGAGCAGCCACCTCGTCGAGCGCTCGTGGTCGTCCGTCTCGATCAGATGGTCGCGGAACGCCTGCTTCATCCGCTCGCCGGCCGCGAGGTCGGGCGCGGTGCGGAGCTGCACGAGAGCCTGCTCCTCGATCGAGTGGGCATCCGAGAGGTAGGCGGTGAGCTGGTCGGAGATCGTCGTCGGCATCGCTCGTCCTTTCGTCGGGTCTCGAGACGATTCGTAACACTGTTAGCCATGACAAGAGGATGCCGTGAAGAGCGAGACCATCACCCCCAACCTGATCCAGCTCACCCGCCTGCGCTTCGTGAACGCCTTCCTCGTCGGCGAGGACGACGGCTTCACACTCGTGGACACGACGATGGGCAACGCGGCCGACGACCTCGTCGCGGCCGCCGCCACAGCCGGCGGCCCGATCCGGCGGATCGCCCTCACCCACGGCCACGGCGACCACGTCGGCGCCCTCGATGCGCTGAAGGAGAAGCTCGGCGACTCGGTCGAGGTGCTGATGCCCGAGCTCGACGCCCGGATCCACGCGGCGAGAAGGTCGTCGACGGCAAGCTCCCGGGCAGCTGGCCGACACTGCATACCCTGCCCGACGTGCGCCTCCAGCCCGGCGACCGCGTCGGCAGCCTCGAGGTGATCGCCACGCCCGGCCACTCGCCCGGCCACGTCTCGTACCTCGACACACGCGACCGTACCGTCATCGCGGGGGACGTCTTCACGTCCTACGGCAAGCTCGCGGTGACGAACCACTTCTATCTCCGCTTCCCGTTCGTGGCGATGGCGACGTGGGACGGGCGGCGGGACCTCGAGTCGGGGCACACGCTCCGCGCGCTCGAGCGCGGCGTCCTCGTCGTCGGCCACGGCCCGGCCGCTGCAGTCCCCTCTGGCAGCGATCGACGCCGCGCTCCTGGTTTGACGAGCACTGGGCCGGCCGAGGCTAGATCGCGCGAGCACTCAACGCCGACAACGTGCCCACAGCGCAGGGGCGGTCGCCGGCGGTGGTGTCGACCGTGCGCCTCGTCGTCAGTCGCGCGACCCCGCCCGAGTTGGTGATCGGTGAGGCGGATGCCCGTCGCATTTGCGCCCGCTCGCTCGCACGGCGCGAGTTACACGATCCCGGACAGCCCCTAGTATGGGCTCGCCGCGGGTGAGACGCCAGAGCGTTGAAGACGCGAAGAGGCCATGACCAGCTCCGATCCGCCATCATCGCCCTCGGCCGGTCGTCCCGACCCGGTTGAGCTTCTCCGCAGCCGGAGCTATCTGGCGCTTCTGGTGTTTGGGTGCGGTCGTGGGAGTGGTCGTCGCCTTTGTCGCCTACTTCTTCTTGAAGGGCGTCTCTGAGGCTCAGGAGTACGTTTTCGCGACGCTGCCGCAGGAGGTCGGGTTCAGCGCCGAGCCTGTGTGGTGGCCGCTCCCCTGGCCGCCGTTGGCGGGGCTTCTCGTCGCGCTGACGATCCGCTATCTGCCCGGGAGCGCCGGGCATAAGCCGGCCGAGGGGTTCAAGACGAGTGGCCCCGTGTTGCCGGTCGAACTGCCCGGCATCGTGCTCGCGTCGCTGGCGACCTTGTGTCTCGGTGTTGTGCTCGGGCCCGAGGCGCCGTTGATAGCGATCGGGAGCGGCCTCGGCGTTCTGGCCGTGCACCTGGCCAAGAAGGACGCTGCCCACGCAGGCGATCGCTGTGATCGCTGCTGCTGGCAGCTTCGCTGCGATCAGCGCCCTGCTGGGCTCGCCGCTTGTCGGCGCGTTCCTGCTGATGGAGATCGCCGGTCTCGCCGGCCCGATGCTGGGGGTGGTGCTCGTGCCGGGCCTGCTCGCCGCCGGCATCGGCTCGCTCATCTTCGTCGGGCTGGACGCCTGGACCGGGTTCGGGACATTTTCGCTGGCCATCCCGAGTATCCCGCCCTTCGGCAGCCCCACGGGCGCTGAGTTCCTCTGGGCTATCGCTATCGGCGGCGTCGCGGCCGTGCTCGGCACGGCCATCCAGCGCGTCGGGCTATTCCTGCAGCCGGTCGTCGAGCGTCGAACGCTGCCGCTGACCCCGGTCGTTGGCCTGGCGGTCGCCGGGCTAGCGATCGCGTTCGCCGAAGCAACAGGGAGGGGTTCATCGGAGGTGCTCTTCTCCGGCCAGAACCAGCTCCCTTCGCTGATCGAGGGCGCCGCCGGCTGGTCGGTGGGGGCGCTCGTGTTGCTCGTCGCCTGCAAAGGCCTCGCCTACGGTCTCTCGCTGAGCTGCTTCCGCGGCGGCCCTACCTTCCCGGCCCTGTTCATCGGTGCCGCCGGCGGCATCGCACTCTCCCACGCACCCGGCCTGCCGATGATCGCCGGCGCCGGCATGGGTATCGGAGCGATGACCGTGACCATGCTGAGGCTGCCTCTGACCTCCGTCCTCCTCGTCAGCGTCTTGTTCGAGGCCGACGCTCTCGCCCTGATGCCACTCGTCATCGTCGCTGTCGTCGTCGCCTACGTCGCTTCAGCCAGGCTCGTCCCACGAAATACCGCGAGCCCGCGCCCCGCCGCCTCGCCCGCCTGACGTCAGTCGATGCCGGCGCCGACCGGGCGGGCGAGTGGTTCGTAGCCTGACGCGATGAAAGGGCCGTCAGAGCGGCAAGCCGGTCGCGTCACACGGGATCCGGGGATGGATGCCGAGCTTGGCCGACGCGCCCGCGATCTCCGCGAGCACATGCTGCATCTCGGTCGGTTTGAGCGAGCCCGTCCCGGGCGTGTACGGGTTGTTGAGGAACTGGATCACGAGCAGGCTGACCGCCAGCATCGCCGCCAGGCTCCCCGCGATCACGGTCTGCGCCAGCCAGTGCTCGTCCGGGTCGGCGAACAGGAACGCGTAGAGCGCGACCAGGCCGCCCGTGACGAACAGGATCAGCCACAGGGGTCCGGGGATCACGCCGGTTCCCGGCGAGATCCGGTCGAGCCGCGCCTGCTCCCGGTCGGAGGTCTGGTCGAGCCACTTCGAGTACGCGGCCTGCTCGACCGCCGTCTTCGGCACCACCGTCGTGAGCGTCTGGAACATCTGGACGCCCCAGGGGTTCGGGCCGAGCGTCGTGCCCTTGCGCAGCTCGGGCCACTCGTGGTAGACGACGTTGCGCCCGTAGCAGATGAGCTCGCCGGAGAGCAGCGCCGAGGCAGACTTCGGCATCAGCTGCGCCGTCTCGTACTGCTGGATCACGTCGGTCGCCTCGCTCTGCGCGCCGCTCAGGGCCGTGTCGTAGGTCGTGAAGGCGAGGTAGACGACGAAGCCGAGCAGGACGGCGAAGCCCGTTGCCAGCACGCCGAAGACCCCGGCCGCGCGGTCGCCGTCCGCGAAGAAGCCCCCGGACGGGGCGAGCCGGCGCAGCAGGAGGAACAGGCCGACCGCGACGGCGACGGAGGCGAGGACGATCGCAAGGGTGAGGAGCAGGTTCATCGGCCGCGATTCTGCCCTGGTTTGCGCCGTCGGAGTTCACCCCGTCGGGATTACGTCGCGGCGGTCGTCCCGTGGGATGCTCGGGGAGCATGGCCGAGCCAGGGGCAAAGCCAAAGCTCACGGGGCTGCCGCTCCTGGCGGTTGCCCTCTGCGTCGTGCTGTTCGTGCAGGCCGCCTTCGTGCTCTCCTACGTCGGTGCGCTCCACGAGCCGAAGCCGCACGGCGTCCGCCTCGCCGTCGTCGGTACGTCCCCGTTGCCGACGGCGGTCGGGAAGCAGTTCTCCCTGCGGCTCGAGTCGTACTCGACCGAGGAAGATGCACGCGCGGCGATCGACAAGCGGAAGGTCGATGCGGCGTTCGTCAGCGGCCCGTCGGGATCGACCCTGATCGTCGTCCCGGCGGGAGGCCCGCCGATGGCCACGGCGCTCGTCAACGTCTTCACCGCGGCGGGGGCCGCCGTGAGGCAGAAGATCGCGATCGTCCCGGTGCACCCGCTCCCAACAGGTGACGCCGGCGGCAACGTCTCGTTCCTGGTCGTGATGGCCCTGATCATCGGCGGCTACCTGGCCTCGACGATCGGCATGGCCTTCGGCGGGCCGCCGACCCGCCGGCGGCGCCGCCTGGGGTCGCTCGCCATCGTGTCGGTGATCGGGGCGCTGCTCACGGACGCGATCGCAGGGCCGGTACTCGGCGCGCTTCCCAGCTCGAAGTTCCTCGAGCTCTGGGGCGCCTTCGTGCTCGTGATGATGGCCGTCTCGTTCGCCACGGCCGGCCTCCAGGCCGTGTTCGGAGCGGCGGGGACGCTGATCGTGGTCGTCCTCTTCGTGATCTTCGGCGCGCCCGCCTCGGGCGGCACCGTCCCGTCGCCGTTCCTGCCCGACTTCTGGCGGACGTTCGGGCCCTACCTCCCGGCCGGCGCCGGGACAACGCTCGTCCGCAACACGGTCTACTTCGGCGGCAACGCGATCGGCCGGTCACTGGTCGTCCTCGCGGGCTACCTCGTGGCGGGCGCATTTGTGGTGACGGCGGTGCGGAGGAGCAGCGCGGCGCCGACCGAAGCTGCCGCCGAGGCCGAGGCCTCGGCGGCAGCAACGGCAATCGTGATCTCCTGATCAAAGGCCGGTCTCGGCCGTGACGGCGCCCGACGCGACAGCCTTCTTGAGCGTGTCGTAGTCGCGCTCGTTCTGGTCGGCGTACGTCTCTGCGAACGCCGCCATCGCGCGGTCGAAGACGTCGCTCTTGCCGAGGTAGCTCGAGATCGCGATCGAGTCGCCCGAGCGGGCGTGGCCCTTGGCGAGCGTCATGCCGCAGAGCCGGCCGTAGGCCAACATCGCGTTCGGCTCCATCAGCTCGACGATGGCCGAGCCCTTCGCGTCCCAGAGCTGGCGGAGGTAGAAGTCGCGCGGCTGGCCGTCCAGGCCTTCGTCGGTGTGGATCCAGCCGAGGAAGATGTCGCTTGCGGACTGCATCAGCCGCTGGCCCTCGACGACCGCTGGCCGTGATTGGCGAACTCGCTCTTGCCGACGAACGGCTCGAGCACCGACGACTGCGCCTCCTTGGCCTGCAGGAACAGGGGGTCTTCGCCGTCGCGACCGAGCATCAGAACGATCCACGCGCGCGTGCCGACGCTGCCTACGCCGACGACCTTGCGCGCGAGATCACCACCCGAAACCGCTCGATCAGCTTGCGGCGATCGCCTGCGAGCGAGCGCCGGTAGTTGCGAATCAGCTGCTGGATCGCTTCACGCGCGGCCGGCGCACGGTCGCCGGAAAGCTCGTCGATCGTGACGATCAGCGGCGGGTTGTTCACGATGCGCGGCTCGCCGTCGACGATCTCGGTAGTTGAGCGGGCTGTTTCGGCGCTTGGTTTTGTTAGTTGCTTGCTTGCTCGGCGTGGCGATCGCGGACGCTCGCGATACTGCGTCGAATCGATGCGGCGTGCCGATGTCGGTTCGGGATGTGAAAGGCCGTCAGAGCGGCAAGCCGGTCGCGTCACACGGGATCCGCGGGTGGATCCCGAGCTTGGCCGATGCTCCCGCGATCTCCGTGAGGACATGCTGCATCTCGGTCGGTTTGAGCGAGCCCGTTCCGGGGGTGTACGGGTTGTTGAGGAACTGGATCACGAGCAGGCTGACCGCCAGCATGGCCGCCAGGCTCCCCGCGATCACGGCCTGCGGCAGCCAGTGCTCGTCCGGATCGGCGAACAGGAACGCGTAGAGCGCGACCAGGCCGCCCGTGACGAACAGGATCAGCCACAGGGGCCCGGGAATCACGCCGGCTCCCGGCGAGATCCGGTCGAGCCGCGCCTGCTCCCGGTCGGAGGTCTGGTCGAGCCACTTCGAGTACGCGGCCTGCTCGACCGCCGTCTTCGGCACCACTGTCGTGCAGCGTCTGGAACATCTGGACGCCCCAGGGGTTCGGGCCGAGCGTCGTGCCCGTTGCGCAGCTGGGGCCATTCGTGGTTGACGACGTTGCGCCCGTAGCAGATCGAGCTCGCCGGAGAGCAGCGCCGAGGCGGACTTCGGCATCAGCTGCGCCGTCTCGTACTGCTGGATCACATCGGTCGCCTCGCTCTGCGCGCCGCTGAGGGCCGTGTCGTAGGTCGTGAAGGCGAGGTAGACGACGAAGCCGAGCAGGACGGCGAAGCCCGTCGCGAGCACGCCGAAGACGCCGGCCGCGCGATCGCCGTCGGCGAAGAAGCCCCCGGAAGGGGCAAGCCGGCGCAGCAGCAGGAAGACGCCGACCGCGACGACGACGGAGGCGAGGACGATCGCGGCCGTGAGAGGCAGGTTCATGGGACGCGATTCTGCCCTGGCGCGACCGACGGAGTTCACCTCGTTTGGACTACGTCGCGGCTCTCACGCCGTGGGATGCTCGGCGCGCATGGCCGAAAGCAAGGGGAAAGCCGAAGCTCACGGGACTGCCGCTCCTGGCCGTGGCGCTCTGCGTCGTGCTCTTCGTCCAGGCGGCCTTCGTGCTCTCCTACGTCGGCGCCCTGCACGAGCCGAAGCCGCACGGCGTCCGGCTCGCCGTCGTCGGGACCTCGCCGCTGCCGGCCGCGGTCGGAAAGCAGTTCTCGCTGCGGCTCGAAGTCGTACCTGACCGAGCCGGCGCGCGCGAACGGCGATCGACAAACGGACGGTCGACGCCGCGTTCGTCGGCGGTCCGAAGGGCGCGACGCTGATCGTCGCCCCGGCCGCCGGCTCGTCGATGGCCACGGCGCTCGCCAACGTCTTCACGGCCGCCGGCGCGGCCGTGCACCAGAAGATCGCCGTCGTCCAGGTACACCCGCTGCCCAAGGGCGACACCGCCGGCAACGTCCCCTTCCTGGTCGCCATGGCATTGATCATCGGCGGCTACCTCGCGTCGACGATCGGCATGGCCTTCGGCGGGCCGCCGACCCGCCGGCGGCGCCGCCTGGCGTCGCTCGCCTTCGTGTCGGTCGTCGGGGCGCTGCTCACGGACGTCATCGCCGGGCCGGTGCTCGGCGCGCTTCCCAGCTCGAAGTTCCTCGAGCTCTGGGGCGTCTTCGTGCTCGTGATGATGGCCGTCTCGTTCGCGACGGCCGGCCTGCAGGCAGTGTCGGCGCCGCGGGGACGCTGGTCGTGGTCGTCCTCTTCGTGATCTTCGGCGCGCCCGCCTCGGGCGGCACCGTCCCGTCGCCGTTCCTGCCCGACTTCTGGCGGACGTTCGGGCCCTACCTCCCGGCCGGCGCCGGGACAACGCTCGTCCGCAACACGGTCTACTTCGGCGGCAACGCGATCGGCCGGTCACTGGTCGTCCTCGCGGGCTACCTCGTGGCGGGCGCACTCGTCGTGACGGCCGTGCGGAGGCGCAGCGCGGCGCCGACCGAAGCGGCCGCCGAGGCCGAGGCCTCGGCGGCAGCAACGGCGGTCGTGATCTCCTGATCAAAGGCCGGTCTCGGCCTTGACGGCGCCCGACGCGACAGCCTTCTTGAGCGTGTCGTAGTCGCGCTCGTTCTGGTCGGCGTACGTCTCGGCGAACGCCGCCATCGCGCGGTCGAAGACGTCGCTCGTGCCGAGGTAGCTCGAGATCGCGATCGCGTCGCCGGAGCGGGCGTGGCCCTTGGCGAGCGTCATGCCGCAGAGCCGGCCGTAGGCCAGCAGCGCGTTCGGCTCCATCAGCTCGACGATCGCCGAGCCCTTCGCGTCCCAGAGCTGGCGGAGGTAGAAGTCGCGCGGCTGGCCGTCCAGGCCTTCGTCGGTGTGGATCCAGCCGAGGAAGATGTCGCTCGCGGCCTGCATCAGCCGCTGGCCCTCGACGACGCGCTGGCCGTGATTGGCGAACTCGCTCTTGCCGACGAACGGCTCGAGCACCGAGGCCTGCGCCTCCTTGGCCTGCAGGAACAGCGGGTCTTCGCCGTCGCGGCCGAGCATCAGAACGATCCACGCGCGCGTGCCGACGCTGCCGACGCCGACGACCTTGCGCGCGAGATCGACCACCCGGAACCGCTCGATCAGCTTGCGGCGGTCGCCGGCGAGCGAGCGCCGGTAGTCGCGGATCAGCTGCTGGATCGCTTCACGCGCGGCCGGCGCGCCGTCGCCGGCGAGCTCGTCGATCGTGACGATCAGCGGCGGGTTGTTCACGATGCGCGGCTCGCCGTCGACGATCTCGGTCAGCTTGTTGAACGCCGCAAGGCTGTCCTTCGTCCGCGCCTTGGCCAGGTTCTTGTCCATGCGCTTCGTCTGCTCGGCGCTGGCCATCGCGCGGAAGCTCGCGATCACCTGCTCGACGTCGATGCGGTCGTACCAGATGTCCAGGTTCCGCATCGCCGCGTAGCCCGCCATCGCCTCGCGGTACGCGGCCGAGACCGCCATGTTGATCTTCGTCCGCAGCTTCGTGTCGAAGCCCCGGTCGCGCCCCGCGACGGCGAAGCTCGCGACCAGGCGCTTCACGTCCCACTCGAACGGGCCCGGGAAGGGTCTCGTCGAAGTCGTTCACGCTGAAGACGAGCCGCCGGTCAGGTGCGGCGTAGACGCCGAAGTTCGACAGGTGGGCGTCGCCGCAGAGCTGCGCGTGCAGTCCGGAGCGCGGGCCGTCGG
Source organism: uncultured Actinomycetes bacterium (assembly GCA_963792135.1). Classification (GTDB taxonomy): domain Bacteria; phylum Actinomycetota; class Thermoleophilia; order Gaiellales; family Gaiellaceae; genus PALSA-600. The sequence continues at coordinate 275,353 of CAWBVD010000016.1, forward strand.
ACAGGTCGGACGCCATCAGATAGGCGGCCCCCGGTAGAACGTGAACGGCGAGACGAGCATCCGCCCGTACCGGATCGGGACGAGCTCCGGCACGCGCGTGGCAGCCTGCTCCTCGAGCAGACCGACCGTGTCCGGCCGCTTCTTCGACGGCTCCCACTCGCCGTGCGAGCGGCGCGTCACCTCGGCGCGCGCCGCCTTCCCGCGGGCCGCACGTTCCGCCGGGGTGAAGTGTGGAACCTTCCCCGCCGGGCTCGAGCGCTTCTCCGTCGTCTCCTGAGTCGTACTCATGTCGCGCACCTCCAGTCCCGTTGCCGCCGCCGAGACCGCTCGGTTGAGCCCGACCCGCGTGAAGGCTTGCCTTGAGGCAACGACTACGGGAATCGCACCGGCTTACCCCCCGACGCCGGAGCAGTCTAAGCATCTCGGGATCGCCGGAGCAGCGCCTCGAAGTCGTCGAACCGGCGCGTGAGCTCTGCGACCTGCGCCTCGAGCCCTTCGAGCTCCTCCTCGGCAGCCTCCGCCCCGGCCTTACCGCGGGCCTCCTGGGCGCGGGCGACGAAGGCCGATGTGACCGCGGCGGTGGTGATCACCACGAACGCGATTCCCTCGAGCATCACGAAGGAGGCGATGATCCTGCCGCTCCGGTGCATCGGGGTCACGTCGCCGTACCCGACCGTTGTCACGCTCTGGATCGCCCACCACAGCCCCACCCAGATGTTCGAGTACTCGGCGTGGTCGAGCAGACGCATCGCGACGCCACCGGCGACGACGACGAGCGCGGTCGCGGTCACGATCACGCTCGCTGCCGTGCGAACCGACGGCGGCTGGCGCAGGAACTTCGTCATTCGCCGTTCGACCAGGTTCGGCCGTGGCGCCTCGCGCACCCGGCGACCGGCGCTCGCGAGGCGATCGCGCGGTACGGGGCTCATCCTTGCGCCTCCCGCAGGGCATCGCGACGGGCGGCGAGCGCGGGCGAGAGCGCCGCGGCGAGTACGAGGACCGTCCCCAGGATGATGATCCAGAAGAAGATCGCCATCACGATCCCGAGCGCGCCGTAGGTCTTCGAGTACCACTCGAGCCAGTGCTTCAGCAGGAGGCCCGAGATCAGCCGCAGGCCGACGAGCGCAAGCAGGGTGAAGACAGCTCCCGGAACGACAGCGCGTACGGGGACGCGACGGTGGAGAAGGAGCCACGGCGCCCAGACGAAGAAGCCGAGGACGACCGCGACCCAGCCGAGGTCGAGAGCCCAGCCGATCCAGGACGGATCTCCCTGGAGCGCCCTCGTCTGGAAGACGAAGAGCACCGTCATCACGAACAAGGCGCCGAGCACCTCGACGTAGCGGACCTGGTCGGCGACGACGGTCTTCCGCAGGTCGAGCCCCCACGAGCGGGCGTGTACGAGCTGCAGCACGCGGCCCAATCCGAGCCCGAAGAAGAAGAGGTCGACCGCCGCGATCAGCGCCGCGGAGAGCTTGTGACCGGACGCGCCGGCCAGCACGCTGTCGAGCAGCTGCGAGGTGGCTCCCTCCAGGCCGAGCCGATGCTCGATCCGGTGCGACAGCGCGTGAGGGTCGTTGTAGATGTAGCTCGACTCGAGGAGCACGAGCGGGATCACGGTGAGGAAGAAGTAGGCGGCGAGCAGAACCGCGTAGAGCTGCCCGTCGGCGGCCTGGTAGCGCCGCACCCAGCCGATCGTCGCTCCCTTCCGCGAGGCCGGATCCTGGTTCTCGATCCACAGCCGGCCGTGGTCGTAGACGGCCGTGCCGCGACCGTAGGCGGATTCGTACAGCCGCCGCGGCCTCGACGACCGTTCGGCCGGAGCCGGGGTTGCGGGTCCAGGGTCGAGAACCATCTCCGTGTCGAGCCGAGCATCGTCGACGCTCGGCGGGGGCGCATCGTCCGATCAGGACGAAGTCGGCTCAGAGACTGTCTCGACTTCGATGCCACTTGGTCCGCCGCCGAAATGTCAGGCCTGCGGTGACTGAGGCACCCGCCAGCGCACCTCGGGCACCTCGCCGGACTCGACCCGCGCCGGCCGCGGATGGGCGGCGTACCACGCGGAATAGCGGCGGGCGAGGGGCGCCGCGGTGACACCGTGCGCCAGAATGGACAACCCGATCGTCGTGAAGATGGTCGTGAGAACGACGTGCTCATGCGGGAGATCGCCGCTCGGCTCGATCAGCAGGATGGCGAAGACGATCGAGGCGAGCCCGCGCGGCCCGAACCATCCGAGGAAGGCGACCGTCGGGCGGCGCGCGTGCGTGCCGATCAGCGACAGCGCCACCGGCAGCATGCGGATCAGCGTGAGACTGAGAGCCGCGTATGCGGCGACCGCCCACGTGACGTCCGACAGCGAGGGCTCGAGCAGAACGGCTCCGAAGACCACGAACGTGGCGGCTCCGAGGAGCGCGCCGACCTCCTCGAGCAAGTAGCTGACTTCGCCGCCGATCCGGCGGCGGAGCGCTCCGAAGACGGAGCCGCCCACGAACGCGGCGATGAAGCCGGACCCGCCGACGGCCGCGGCAGCCGTGTAGCAGAGCGCCGCCCCGGCCGCGGGCACCACCTGGAGCCACGAACCTTCGACATAGCCGCGCGACACGGCCAGCACGATCACCGCCGCGGCGAGCGCGCCGCCGATTGCGCCGAAGAGCAGCCCGTACCCGATCTGCTCGACGAGGAGCCGGATGGCATGCCTCTCGCCCACGAGCCCCGCCTCGGTCGACGCGACGGCCAGCACCGTCACGAACACCGGCACGCAGAGGCCGTCGTTGAGCCCGCTTTCCACGTTCAGCCCTTGCCGGATCCGGGACGGGAGGCTCGGGAGCGTGACGACCGCCTGTCCGAGAGCGGCGTCGGTCGGGGCAACGACGACGGCGAGCAGGAGGGCCTCCGGCCAGCCCAGCGAGCCGAACAGGAGCAGCGCGACGGCGAAGCCGAGCGCGATCGTCAGCGGGAGCCCGATGCCGAGCAAGCGGGCGGGCAGCCGGAACTCGTCCCGGAGAGCGCGCAGGTTGATCCGCGCCGCGTCGCCGAACAGCATCAGCGCGAGCGACGACTCGGCGAGCAGCTTGACCGACTCGTGGTTCGGATCCGTGTGCACGACGTCGAGCATGCTCGCGCCAAGCAGCAGCCCGGCGGCCGTGAAGACGATGGGAGCGGTGACGACGGTGCCTTCGAGCAGCCGCGACACCGCGGCGAAGCAGAGGATCACGACCGCGATCGCCGGCACGGCCCAGGGCATGCCGCGGAGCCTACGTCCGCGCCTGCTGATCCGTAGATAGCTTCAGCGCGTGGACGACGGCCCGCATCGCGTTGTCATCGTGGGTGGAGGGTTCGGCGGCCTGCAGGCGGCGCTGAAGCTCGGCGGCACCTCGCTCGAGGTGATCCTGGTCGACCGCCGCAACTTCCACCTCTTCCAGCCGCTCACCTACCAGGTCGCCACCGGGTCGCTCTCGGCCGGCGACATCGCCTATCCGCTGCGGGCGGTCTTCAAGCGGCGCAAGAACGTCCACGTCGTGCTCGCCGAGGTCACCGGCTTCGACCTCGAGGAGCGCGAGGTGCGGCTCCGCTCGATCGGCGACGTGCCGGCGCCGGCCGCGACGCCGTACGACACGCTCGTCGTCGCGGGCGGCTCGATGTACTCCTACTTCGGCCACGACGACTGGCGGCAGTACGCGCTCGAGGTGAAGTCGCTCGAGAGTGCGCTGTCGGTGCGCAGCCGGATCCTGGCCGCCTTCGAGGCGGCCGAGCTCGACGACGACCCCGCCCGGCGGGCGACCTGGCTCACGTTCGTGGTCGTCGGCGCCGGCCCGACCGGCGTCGAGATGGCGGGGCAGATCGCCGAGCTCGCGCGCGACACGCTCCGCCGCGACTACCGCGTGATCGACACACGCACGGCTCGCATCATCCTCGTCGAGGCGAACGACCGCGTGCTCACGAGCTTCCCGCCGTCCCTCTCGGCGAGGGCCGTCCGCTCGCTGGAGCGGCTGGGCATCGAAGTCGTCGTCGACCATCGCGTCACGATGGTCGACGCGAACGGCGTGACGATCGAGGACGCGGACGGAGCGTCAGAGCACCTCGACGCCCGGACGGTCATCTGGGCCGCCGGCGTGGCCGCATCGAGCCTGGCCGGCGAGCTCGGGCGCCTGAGCGGCGCGCCGGTCGACCGAGCAGGCCGCGTCGCCGTGGAGCCCGACCTCACGCTGCCCGGCCACCCGGAGGTCTTCGCGCTCGGCGACATGGTCTCGGTGCGCGGGCCCGACGGGCAGGCTGTCCCCCTGCCCGGCGTCGCGCCGGTCGCGATGCAGCAGGGCCGCTACGTCGCCGGCGTGATCCGCGCCCGACTCGCGGGCAAGGAGACGAAGCCGTTCACTTACCACGACAAGGGCAACCTGGCGACCATCGGCCGCGCGGCGGCGGTCGCGGACATCAAGGGCCTCCGCCTGAGCGGCTTCATCGCCTGGGTCACGTGGCTCGTCGTGCATCTCTGGTACCTGGTCGGCTTCCAGAACCGGCTGATCGTGCTCGTGCGCTGGTCGTTCAGCTTCCTCACGCACGGCCGCGGCGCGCGCCTGATCACATCGGCGAGACTGCCCACGACGGAGGAGGAGCCATGACGTACACACCCGCGCGGCGACCGCTACGAGGAGATGGTGTACAACCGCTGCGGCCGGAGCGGCCTGAAGCTGCCCGCGATCTCGCTCGGCCTCTGGCAGAACTTCGGCCACGAGCGCCCGCTCGAGACGAGCCGCGCCATCCTCCGCCGCGCGTTCGACCTCGGTATCACCCACTTCGACCTGGCGAACAACTACGGCCCGCCCTACGGCTCGGCCGAGGAGGTGTTCGGGCAGGTGCTGGGCGAGGACCTGGCGCCGTACCGGGACGAGCTCGTGATCTCCACCAAGGCGGGGTACGACATGTGGCCGGGGCCGTACGGCGAGTGGGGCTCCCGCAAGTACCTGCTCGCGAGCCTCGACCAGAGCCTTGCGCGGATGGGGCTCGAGTACGTCGACATCTTCTACTCCCACCGCTTCGATCCCGAGACGCCGCTCGAGGAGACGATGGGCGCGCTCGCCACGGCCGTGGCGCAGGGGAAGGCGCTCTACGTGGGCATCTCCTCGTACTCGGCGGCGAAGACGCGGGAGGCGGCGGCGATCCTGCGCGGGCTCGGCGTCCCGCTCCTGATCCATCAGCCGTCCTACTCGATGTTCAACCGCTGGATCGAGGACGAGCTGCTCGACGTGCTGGGGGACGAGGGCATCGGCTGCATCGCCTTCTCGCCGCTCGCGCAAGGACTGCTGACGAGCCGCTACCTGCAAGGGGTCCCGGAGGGCTCGCGCGCGAGCCACCCGGGCTCGCTGTCGCAGTCGCAGCTGAACGACTCGACGATGGCGAAGATCCGGGCCCTGAACGAGATCGCCGCGCGCCGCGGCCAGACGCTCGCGCAGCTCGCCATCGCGTGGGTGCTCCGCGACCCGCGCATGACCTCGACCGTCCTCGGCGCGAGCAGCGTCGAGCAGCTCGAGGACAACGTCGGCGCGCTCGGGCAGCTGGACTTCACGGCGGAGGAGCTCGAGGAGATCGACCGCTACGCGACCGAGGCCGACATCAACCTCTGGGTGCGCTCCAGTAACGCCTGACCCGTTTCCACCGCGTTTTCGTCGTCCTCGAGCGCCACCGCGACCTCGAAGGCATCGGCTCCACCGGGGTCTGGTGGCGGCGCGGCTCATCGCCGCGACCGCGATCGCGATCCTCGCACTCCTCGACGTCAGCTTCATCCCGAAAGAATCTCGCTGAGGGGGCGCGTGTTGAGCACGTCCGCGGCCGTCGCCCCGCCCCGGCGGGCCGTGTGCACGGAGAGCGGCATGTAGCCGAGGCTCGCGGGAGCGTGCCCGTCGGTCGAGCAGACGATGCGGACTCCTGCCTCTAGCGCGCGCCGCACGTGCTCGCCGCTCAGGTCGAGCCGGTCGGGCAGGCCGTTCACCTCGAGCGCGACCCCCGTCTCGAGTGCGGTCTCGATCGTCGCGTCGAGGTCCAGGGCGTTCTCGGGACGGTGCCCGATCAGGCGCCCGGTCGGGTGGCTGAGGCAGCGCGCCGCCGGGTGGCGCATCGCGTGGGTCACGCGGGCGGTCAGCTCCCGCCGCGGCGCGCGCTGTCCCGCGTGCAGCGAGACCTGCACCCAGTCGAGCTCGGCGAGGATGTCGTCGGGGAGGTCGAGCGAGCCGTCGGGGAGGATGTCGCACTCGGTGCCGCGCAGCACCCGGAACGGCGCCAGCTGCTCGTTGGCGGCGGCGACCTCCTCGCCCTGGCGACGGAGGTCGTCCGCGGTCAGGCCCGGCACGACCTTCAGGTTGCTCGTGTGGTCGCAGATCGCGAGGTACTCGTAGCCGAGCGCCCGGGCAGCCTCGCCCATCTCGAGCACGGTCGCCTTGCCGTCCGACCAGACGGTGTGGCAGTGGAGGTCGCCTCGGATCTGCTCGACCTCGACGAGCGCCGGCGGCTCGCCCGGCGGCGGGGGCAGCTCGCGGAGCTCGGGCGGGAGGTACGGCCGGCCGAGCAGGCGGTAGACGGTCTCCTCGTCGGGCGCCTCCGGCAGCGGGCCGAGCGAGGCGACGTACTCGGGCGAGCCGGTGGCGCGGAGGAGCGCGGTGCCGAGTGTCTCGGGCTGCGCGAGGACGAGCTCGACGGGGACGCCCTCGAGCGTGACACCGAGGTCGGGGGCCGCGAGCGTGACGATCTCGGGCAGCGCCTGGAAACGGGCGCGCACCTCGTCCGGGCGCTCCGTCACGACGACGATCGCGAGCCGGGTGCTCGCCTCGCGCCAGCGCCGCGCGTCGCCCGCCGGGATGCCGCCGAGCGCCGCCGCAAGCTGCTCCGAGAGCGCGCGGGCGCGGTGGAGGAGCAGCGGCCGCTCGGCGGCCGCACCGCCGCGCTCGAGCGCCTCCCGGATCCGTTCCTCGGTGCGGGGGCCGATGCCGGGAACCTCCCGCAGTCGCCCCGCCGCGGCCGCGGCGCGCAGCTCGTCGACGGTACGAACGCCGAGCGTGGTCGCGATCTGCGAGCCGAGCCGCGCGCCGAAGCCGTGCATCCGCCCGAGCGCCGCGAGCTCGGGCGAGGTCTCCTTCCTCAACTCCTCGAGCTCCGCGATCCGGCCCGTCTCGACGAGCTCGCGAAGCTTCGCCTCGATCCCGGAGCCGATACCGCGCAACTCTTTCACGCGTCCCGCACGAACGAGCTCGTCGACGGGCACGGGCAGCGCGCGGATCAGCTCGGCCGCCCGCCGATAGGCCCGGGCCGAGTAGAAGCCGGCGCCCGCGAGCTCGAGCAGCGCGGCGTACTCGTCCAGCGTCGCCGCGATCGACGCGTTCGCTCTTGACACTGTCATTTATCTGTCTTTGGGGCGTCGCGCTCGCGATCAACCCGAACCCGGTGCTGAAGGGTCTAGCCGTCGACGAGCAGCCCGTTGACCGGGCCGAGCATGCCGGCGCTCCGCCGCGAGACGTGCGGCAGCCGGAGCAGCCGGTGGGTCAGCGGCGCGCCGCTCGTGCGGCGCGCGAGCTGATGCTCGGCGAGCGGGCGCCAGAGCTCGTCGACGACCTCGGCGGGATCGCGGTCGAGCTCGGCGGCGGGCCGCGCGAGGTGCTCGCTCCAGAGCCGCAAGCGGAGTGCCTTCGCGAGCACGGCATCGTGCGTGACGACGTTCATCTCGGTGTCGTTGAAGAGCGAGTGCTCGTTGAGGTTCGCCGAGCCGAGGGTCAGCCACGCGTCGTCGACGATCCCGATCTTGGCGTGCACGTACACGGGCTTCGGCCCGTCGCCGGACTGGTAGAGCGTGCAGGCGAGGAAACGTCCTGCGCCGTCGTCAGCCTCGACGAGGAGCGCGAGCTGGCCGCGCGTGTCATCGTTGCCGTTGTTCGGCTTCGCCGGGAGCAGCACGACGAGCCGGAAGCGGTCGTCAGGCGGCCGCCGGAGCTTCTCGACGAGCACGGCGACGATCTCGGGCGACCAGAGGAACTGGTTCTCGAGGTAGATCAGGCGCCGGGCGGCATGGAGCCCGCGCAGGTACGACTCGAGGATTCCGAACTCGCCGCGCGGCAGCCGCTCGTAGATCCGCTCCGGCACGGTGCGGACGACCTGCAGCTCGACGTCCCCCGCGGGCGGGGGCGGCGGCGCAGCGGGAAGCGGCTCGCCCGTCACCTCCTCCCAGCGGAGCCGGAAGTGGTCGGCGACGTCCGCGACCGCAGGGCCGCGGATGCGCGCGGCGGCGTCGTGCCAGCCGATCGAGCCGCGCGCCGGGTGCTCGCTCGAGTCGAGCCGGTCGCCGGCGTACGTGGTGAGGTCGATGCCTCCCACGAAGGCGACCTCCCTGTCGATGACCACGAGCTTCTCGTGGTGGCAGTGCATCGGACGCTCCCTCGAGTCGAGCGCGACCCGCACCCGCGTGCCGCGCATGAGCTCGTGCCGCATCGCGCGGACCTCTTTCCGGTCTGGGTGGAAGAGCGGCAGCGGTGCGCCTGCCCAGGCGAGCACGCGCACGTCCACCCGCTGCGCGGCGCTCGCGAGGAGCTCGCGCAGCGTCAGCAGCCTCTCGTGGGAGAGCCGCAGACCCGGCGTGAAGAACAGGCCGGCGAGCCACACCGACTCACGGGCTGACTCGACCGCCTCGGCCACGCGCGGCAGCATCTCCGCCCCGTCGACGTAGAAGTCGACAGCGTTCCCCGGCCGGGGCGGCGGCGCGGCGGCAGCCCATCCGCCCGGCGGTGGATCGAGGCTCGGGCCATGGCCGAGCCGCGTCAGCCGCCGGCGGTGGTGGGCGACGACGAGGCCCTCCATCAGCCTGCCGGCCTCTGAGTCGAGCCGATCGAGCGGCACGATCGCAGTCACGTCCGGCAACGTTCCCGCTGCCGAAGGGTCGGAAACGCAGGGAAAGAGAAAAGGCCCGCCTATGAGACGGGCCTTGTCTGGTCACTCGCCCCGGAGGACTAGTCAGACGAGCGTAGGCCGGGCCGCGCGATCCGTCTGTCGGCGCGGCCACGCGCCGTACTGTGCTACACCGCGCGCCAGGCAGCCTCCTACTGCGAGGCTTCTGGCGATGACGTTCAGCCAGCTCGCGAACGTGCCCGAGGCGGCGTGGTCCGCGCGGCGACGAGAGTCGTGTTCGGCCGCGAGAGCGACCCCGCCGACGCGATGCATTCTCGTCTCGAAGGCGCCACTTCGCGGTACGTGTGCTGACTCCGCTCGGCCAGGCGGGGCTCCTCAGACGTGCACGGCGCTCCGGCGAGCGCGTCGGGGCGCACTACCCTGCCGAGGACGGCGCGGCCGCTCGGCGCGCGCCGCCCTGAGCCGCACTTCCGCGCCACGGCTCGATCGTCTCCGCTGACCCAGGAGCAGATCGCCGAGCTCGCGGCGAGACCCGGCCGACGGTAATCGGGCCTCCGCGACGAGCAGAAGCGCGGCACGGTCGCGCTCAGCGGGGGCGCGTGCGGATCCTCGAGCCGGCCGAGCTGAGCCGGCGCGTCCCGCGCATCAACGACCGTGCTCCGCCGACCGGGGCGCCCGCGCCGCTCGGACGAAAGGAGGGGATGTCAGCTCCCAGCGCTGCATTTCGTGCGAGAGGTCTTGACTCCACCGGCAGTAGCTGCCGATGATCAAGCGGTGAGACTGCGACTCGTCGTACCGGCGCTCCTTGCGGGCGGCGTCCTCGCATTCGCCGGCCCTGCGCCGGCGGCGCCCGTGCCTGCGCGGCTCTGGACGGAGACCAAGGCCGATGCAGTGCTGCTTCTCAAGCTGCGGCTCCCGTGTGCCAGCGTCCGCTCGGCCGGCGGCTGCAGAGTGGCCTCGGCGGCGCGGCCGAGCACGAACGAGACGTACGTTCGGAAAGGCTTCCCAGTCCGCACCGCGCGGTGCAAGGGCGGCGGCGCCCCGGACCGCACCGGCAGGCGCTTCAGCGTGTTCCAGTGCCGCATCACGGTCTACGACGACGCGAATCCGACGGGCCCCGTCGTCGTCTCCGGGCGCCTGCTCATTACGGTCACCGGTTCGACAACCTTCCGCTGGCAAGCGATCTGACTCGGGCTCGCAAGCAAGATGGGTAGGCAGTACGAGCTTCGCCGTCGCTGAACGTCGCTTGCCGTAGCGAGCCTCTCGTCAACCGGCTGCGTCGGCGACTCTGCCCGCGAAGTCCGCCGGGTCGATCGCGGGAAAGCGATAGAGCTCGGCCTCGATCTCGCGGAAGAACGCGCGCAGCCGCGAGCGATCGACGAGCTCCCGCTCGAGCATCTCCTTCACGTCTTCGAGGTCCTGGGCGTGCGCTCGCTCGATCTTGGCCAGGGCCTGCGAGTAGAGGTCGAAATGGCGGAAGTCCAGGCGCCCCTCCCGTCCGATCGACGGGCTCCGCTCCCGCCAGCCCTCCGGCAGCGGGATGAAGTCGCCCGGAGACGCAAGCTCCACATTCACCGAGAGGCTGTTCTTGATCGACGGGAGCGCGCGCAGAACCTCGTCCAGTTCCGGCTCCAGCTTCAGATCGACGTCGATGGTCGTCGCCCGCCAGCCGATCAGCACAGCCGTCGCACCGCCGACGAGGTAACACACCCCGTCGTGAGCCGCCGAGGCGCCGAGCGCGACCATGAAGCGGCCGATCCGCCCGGCATCCGCGGATTCACGCACGTGCAACCGACGCAGCGGCCCGCTCGAAGCTGACCAGCCGTCGAACGAGCGCGTTGTACCGCGAGTGCGCCGCGTCGCCGAACTGATCGCGGAGAAGCTCGTACAGCCGGCGCTCCGGCTCGTCGAACGGTTCGGATAGAGCAATGCCGAGCCCTTGTAGGCGCGGCGCGCCGATCGATACGAGTAGCGACTGCGCGGTCACGGTGCGCCGCTCGAGATCGGAGATGCCCTTCCTCACGAGGTCATCCCCAGGAAGACCCCTGCTCTCGAACGTCGCCCACATGCCGGACACGGTAGCCCGGGCGGCGACACGTGGACGCGGTCGGCGCCCACGCTTCAGTCGCCGTCCGAAACAACCGCTGCATTCAGAGAATGTTGACAATATCGACAACCGGCCTGCTTGGACATGTCCCGACCGCCGACTCGGCCCCAGCCCGCCGTGGAGTGCGGCGGTTCCGCGGAACCGCGACATGACGTCCCCGGACATCAGAAGCGGCGCTGCCGAGCGTGCAGGGGCCTCGTCGGCATGACGAAATGACCGAGTGCTCAGGCGTAAGGTCGGTCGCACAGACGTGCCCTAGTTCGCTTCTCATTCCAGATCCTCCGGGTCGAATTCGCCAGACGACTCTGCGACCGATGAGATTGGCGCCGCGGTCCTGTCGAATCACACGACGACAAGAACCCAGAGAGAAGGGAGCCGCGACCATGAAACTGACCACCATGACGCAAGTCACCGTCGATGGAGTGATGCAGGGAAACGGCGGTGCGTCGGATGAGGACCGCAGGAACGGATTCGAGCGCGGCGGATGGGCCATCGGGGTGGGCGACAACGAGACCATGACCTTCATCAACCAGACCTACCAGAGCGCCGACGCGTTCCTGTTCGGCCGTCGGACCTACGAGCTCTTCGCCGGCTACTGGGGCGCGGAGGAGCGGGCTCGCGCCGCAGCGGAAGATCCGCGCAACCACCCGATCACAGATGCCTTGAACACAAAGCCCAAGTACCTCGTCTCGAACACGCTCACCGAACCGCGCTGGGCGAACACGACCGTCCTCTCCGGCGACGTCGCGCCTGCCATCGGCGAGCTGAAAGCAAAGCCGGGAGGCGAGCTGCAGGTGCACGGCAGCGGCGCCCTGATCCGGTGGCTGCTCGATAACAATCTCGTCGACGAGATCACCCTGCTCATTGTCCCCGTGGTCGTCGGCCAGGGCATGCGACTTTTCCCCGACGCGGGCCCGGACATTGCGCTTGAGCTCGTCGACTCGCGAGCCGACTCGAAGGGCGTAACGATCCAGGTCTACCGGCCCACCGGACGCCCGCACTATGCAACCGCTACCGCCGACCACGACGACGAATGACCCCGACAGCGGCCTCGGGTGACTCCCGAACGCTCTGGCGCAGCCGATGGTCGTTGCGCTCGACGCGGCCGCCCGAAGTCAGGGCACGTTCGCCGGCCACTCGCCGGGCGGTACCGTGCGCAGGACGGTGACTCAGCCGCATTACCGCAAGCCGGATTGGTTCACCCGTAACGTGTTCAACCGCGCGGTGGCATGGCTCACCCGCCTCGGGATCAGCGTTGCGGGGTCGCGTGTGCTCGAAGTGTCCGGTCGGAAGAGCGGCGAGCCCAGACGGACGCCAGTCAACCTGCTCGCGTTCGACGGGAATCGCTACCTCGTCGCGCCTCGCGGGCACACGCAGTGGGTTCGTAACCTTCGCGTCGCCGGCCGCGGGAACCTGCTGCTCGGGCGGCGGAGCGAGCCGTTTTCGGCGCTCGAGGTCCCGGACGTTGAGAAGGAGCCGATCCTGCGCGAGTACCTTCGCCGATGGAAGTGGGAGGTCGGGCAGTTCTTTGGCGGTGTCGGGCCCGACGCGCCCGCCGACGAGCTCGCGCGGATCGCCCCCGACCACCCTGTCTTCCGCATCGAGAGCTGACCGCGCCAGCTGCGGCCACGATCCAAGCGACCTCATGGATGGCATTCGCTCACCGTGGGGCACGTCACCGTTGTCTCGACTGACCAGCGGGACCTAGCCGGTCGTTCCGCTTCTCATCGCGGCCGGCGCCGACCCCAACTACCGTGACTCTGAGCCAGGCTCCGAGACGCCGCTGCACTGGGCAGCCAGCAGCGACGACGTCGATGTCGCCGCCGCGCTCATCGACGGCGGCGCCGACATCGAAGTCCCTGACCGGGTCGATCGGCACCCCCCTCGACTACGCCATCGGGTACGCCTGCTGGCACGTCGCCCGCCTCCTGGTCGCCCGCGGCGCCCGGGTCGACAAGCTGTGGCACACCGGCGCGCTCGGCATGCTCGACCGCCTCGAGAAGCTGCTCGACACCGCGCACCCGACTCCGGACGAGGTATCCCAGGGGTTCTGGCACGCCTGCGCAGGCGGGCAGCGCCGCGCCGCCGAACGCCTCCTGGCCGCCGGCGCCGACCTGAACTGGGAGCCCGACTACGCCCACGGCACCCCGCTGAACGCGGCCAGCGGCCTTGGCACCCGCCAGGAGAACGTGATCGGATGGCTCAAAGAGAAAGGAACCCGCTCCGCCGATGCCGACACCGGTTGACGGCCCAGCCGCCGCTGTGCAAACAATCAAGCGCAGATGCGGCGGTTCAGGCTCCCCACCGACTCGGAGGTGCTCGCCGAGCTGGCGAAGGGCAAGCTGCGCGCGACAATCCCGGCGCTCGAGGAGGCGCTGGTCGGCCGCTTCGACCGCCAGCACGCGTTGATCGTGTCGGCGATCCTCGCCCACCTCGACTTCCTCGACGAGCAGATCCAGCTGCTCTCCGACGAGATCGAGGCGCAACTCGCCCCTTTCGGCAAAGCGGTTGAGAAAGCGGTTGACGGAGTAACTCTTTTCGGGGCTCGCGCGTGACGGCTACCCGGCTCCCGGGCGCTGCCAGATCGTCGGATCGTGAAGCGCCGCGAACTCGGCGATCCCCTCCGCGGAGCCCAGGTAGGGGGTGAGCGTGCGCGGGTCGTTGGTCGCGTTCGCGAGCGCGTCCGCGACCAAGGGCGACTGGGCGCCCGCCTCGAAGAGCGCGCCGATGTGCGCACGCGGTGAGAGCATCGTGTTCGTGAAGTGCGTGGCGGCCGCGACCGCGAGCCAGTACCCGTCCCCCACCCCTCGCAGCCAGTCCTCGTCGGCGAGCGATCCCTGAGTCCGCGCGTCGATCGCGGCGGCGACCGCGGTCGCCCCCTTGGCCGCGTTGTTCGCTCCCTGGCCGACGAGCGGGTCGTTCTGGACGACCGCGTCCCCGATCCCGAGCACGAGCCGTCCGGACGGCAGCCGGCCGACCCGTTCGCGCACCACCGGCACGATGGATCCGCCGAGCGTCGCCCTGGCGTCGGTCACCTCGACGGAGCGGCACCGCTCGGCCTCCCAGGGGAAGTGCTGGTCGAGGACGCCCACGAGCGCGGCCAGCCACTGCTCCGGCTGGTCGGGAGAGGCGTGGCTCCAGGCGTCCATCGGACCGCCCGGGATCGCCTCGAGGCACATCGTCCAGCACGCGCCCGAAAGCGTGAGCGCCGGCCCTGCGAAGTACTCGCCGACTCCGGGGACGATCGAGATCGAGAACTCGCCGGGACTGGGCAACGGGTCCATCCCGTGGACGTAGGCAACCCCGAGCGCACGCTGGGCGGTATCGAACGGCGATTCCTCGGCGAGGCAGGCGAAGAGCGTCGGCAGCTCCCGCGCAATCGGCCCCTTGGTCGAGGCGACGACGAGCAGGTCGTGCTCGGCGGCGAGCTGCTCGAGCGTGGCGACATCAAGCGCACCGTGAACAACACGTCCGCCCGCCGCCTCGAGATCGTCGAGCCAGCGGGGCATCTTCAGCCGCTGGTCGACGGACTGGGCCGGTGCCGACAGCCTCCCGGAGAAGCACATCACGCGCCCGCCGTCGGGTGATCCGAGGCTGTACTGGACGCCGTCGATCTGGGGGCACTCGTGCTGCCAGTAGTCGATCCCGAGCGCGCGCTCGGTCGCAAGCGCGTCGTCGAACATGCACTGGGTCGAGAGGATGCGGCCGGCGGCGATGTCCGCGGCGGAGCGGTCGGTCGCGAGCGTCACCTGGTGGCCGGACGCGACGACCCCGAGCGCCAGCTGGAGGCCCGCCTGGCCGGCGCCCGCGACGGCGACCCTGCTCACTCCGCAGCATCCGGCGGGTGGCCGCCGAACGCCTTCCACATCATCGCCGTGTCCGTGAACGCCTCCATACGGACGACCCTGCCGGCAGCGAGCGTCCAGACGTTGCAGAACCTGCCGCGGTACGGCGCGCCCGTCGCCCGTGCGACTCCTCGCTGCACCCCGGTGACGACGACGTCGTCGCCGGCGTCGATGAAGCGCTCGGGCACGAGCGCGAACTCGCTCCACGTCTCCGGGTACGCCGCGAGAACCTGCTCGACGGCCACGAGCCCGCGCACCCCTCCGGCGCCTGCGAAGTAGCCGTACGGCTCGACCCACTCGATGTCCTCGTCGAACGCCGAGAAAACAGCACCGAGGTCTCCCGCCTCGAAGTCGGCGAACAGCTTGCAGACTATGGCGACGTTCTCTGCGCTCACTTCGATCCTCCGTGACTCTGCCTCAACGGAGCGGCGTAGGAGTCGAACCTACCCAGCCGTGGGCTACACGACCTGACCGGCTTTGAAGGCCGGCTGGGGCACCGGCCCCCGCCGCTCCGCGTCGCACGCTAGCCCGTATCGTGGTTGTCAGATGCGGAGATGTCTCCTTGCACTGGCGGCCGCTTCGCTCGCAGCGGCCCTCTTCGCCGCCGCCACACCGGCGGCGAACCGGGCGGCGCCCGCCTGCACCACGCCGGGCCTCGTCGTCTGGCTGAACACGACGGGGAACGGCGCCGCGGGGAGCGTCTACTACCACCTCGAGTTCACCAACCTCTCCGGCGGCGCATGCTCGCTGAGCGGCTACCCGGGCGTCTCCGCCGTCGACCTCGCCGGGCGCGGGCTCGGCAACCCGGCCTCCCGGAGCCCCTCGCTCGTCCGCCCGATCAGGCTCGCCACCGGCGGAACCGCGAGCGCCGTGCTGCGGATCGTCGCGGCCGGGAACTACCCACCGTCCAGGTGCAACCCGACCACCGCCGCGGGGCTGCTCGTGTACCCGCCGAACCAGCGCGCGTCGAAGGTCGTCCCGTTCCCCCTGCGGGCCTGCACCAAGACGGGAGTCGCGTATTTGGCCGTCGGCGCCCTCACGAGCGGCTCGGGCTCGCCCTAGGCCCCCCGGGCGCTGCGCCGGAGGCGGCGCTGGTCGCCGATGCGCAGGGTGAGCCGGTCGGCGTCGAAGCGCTCGAGGACGAGCTGGGCCACGCGGCGGGAAATGCGCGCGCGGTCGCGGAAGGCGGCGAGCGTGATCGTGCCCGCGGCGTCGAACTCCTCGATCAGCAGTCGGCGGTACTCGTCGTAGGCCTCGCGACCGATCGCGAGCCCGTCGCCGAGGCGGACGAGGCGACCCTCGCGCTCGAGCTGGCGCGCGAGGTCGGCGTCCTCGACGGCCACCGGCTCGAGGCCCGCCTCGGCGAGGCGGGCGGCCAGCTCGCCGCCGTGGCCGCTCGCGTCGGGTAGCCGGCCGGGGACGTAGAGCTTCCCGAGGTGCGGCTCGAGGCCGAGCAGCGGCGCGACGAGGCCCGCCCACGGCTTGGCGCCGAGGAGCTCGGCGGCGGTCAGGCCGGGGTCGACCTCGCCGGCCCGCGCCTCGACCGCCTCCCAGGCGCCTGCTCGCGCCGTCTCGAGCCACGCCTGCGAGAGCAGCCAGCCGTCGACCCGCACGAAGCCGTCGAGGCCGTCAAGATCCGAGTCGCTGAGGCCGAGGCGCGTCTTCACGGCCGCGCTCTCGACCGGCTCGTCGACGAGTGCCTCGACGAGGGCTGCGACTTCGGCCCGCTCGAGAAGCTCGAGGCGGTGCTCGTCGATGCGCCGCGGCGGGTTGGGATCGAGCACCCGCGCGCCGCCCACCGTCGTCTGCCGGCGCAGGACGACCCGGTCGCCGCGCGCGGCCGCGAGCGGCTTCGCGAGGCGGAGCTGGGCCAGCCCGCCGTGGGCGCGGACGAGCCGCCCTGGCACCGCGGAGGTGCCGTGGCAGACGGTGAGGCCGCCGTCGCCCTCGATCCCCTCGGGCGGGTCGAGCACCACGTCGAGCCGGAACGAGGGAACGACCGAGCCGGGCGCCACGATCGCGTCGCCCGCCTCGGGGCGGCGCTTGCGCTCGGACGTCACGGCGAGGGCCACCCGCTGGCCGGCCGCCGCCCACTCGACCTGGTCTCCGTGCACCCCGACGCTCCGCACCCGCACCTCGTAGTCGTCCGGCAGCACCTGGAGCCGGTCGCCGGGCGCAATGCTTCCCGACCAGAGGGTTCCCGTGACGATCCGTCCGGCGCCGGGCAGGCTGAACGACCGGTCGACGTACAGTCGGGCGCGACCCTCATGGCGGCGGAGGTCGACCGCCGCGGCCGCGCATCCGAGCGCGACGACGAGCTCCTCGAGGCCCGTCCCCTCGACGCGCGCTCACGCGCACCACCTCATGCCCCGGGAGCAGACTCCGGACAGCCGCCTCCGAGGCCTGCACGCGCGCGCCGTCCACGACGTCCACCTTCGTCAGCGCGACGACACCCTGCTCGATCCCGAGCAGGCGCAGAATCTCCAGATGCTCATGGGTCTGCGGCTTCGGCCCCTCCCCCGCGTCGACGACGAGCAGGAAGAGGTCGATCCCCGTCGCGCCCGCGACCATCGTGCGAACGAATCGCTCGTGCCCCGGCACGTCGACGACCGAGAGGCGCGTCCCGTCCGGGAGCTCGAGCTGCGCGTAGCCGAGTGTGATCGAGATCCCGCGCCGCTTCTCCTCGGGCAGCCGGTCCGTGTCGGTGCCCGTCAGCGCCTGGACGAGGCGGGTCTTGCCGTGGTCGATGTGTCCGGCCGTCCCCAGCGTGAGCCGGCGGGCGGCCGTCACGAGGCTCGACAGCTCTCGACCGCCTCTGCGACCGCGGTGACCTCCTCCTCGGCGATCGTGCGGCAGTCGAGGAGCGTCCGCCCCTCGCGGACAAGGGCCACGACCGGTGTCGGCGCAGCGCGCAGCGGGGCGGACAGATCGCCCTCGAGCGCACAGGCCGCGCTCGGCAGCTCGAGCAGAGGTAGCGCGCCGCCTCCCACCCGCGCCACTGTCTCGACGACCTCTCCGCCCGCCGCCGCTGCGAGCCGTTCGGCCCGCGACCTGATCACCTCGATGTCCTCGTTCAGCATTCTCAGCACCGGGATCTCCCGCTGCGCCCGCTCGGGATCGAGATAGAGAAGCAGTGTCCCCTCGAGCGCCGCGAGGGTCAGCTTGTCCGGACGCAATGCCCGCTGCAGCGGGTGACGCCGCAGCCGTCCGATCAGCTCCGCCCGGCCGCAGATGATCCCGGCCTGCGGCCCACCGAGCAGCTTGTCGCCGGAGAAGGTGGCCAGGTCGGCGCCGCCGGCGATGCTCTCCGGCACGAGCGGCTCGTCCGCGAGCGGAGCCAGGCTGCCCGAGCCGAGATCGTCGAGCAGCGGCAAACCGTGGCGCCGCGCGAGCGCGACCAGCTCCTTCAGCTCCGGCCGCTCCGTGAACCCGACCGTCCGGAAGTTCGACTGGTGCACCCGGAGGAGCAGCGCCGTCCCCTCCCCCACCGCCGCCTCGTAGTCGGCGGCCCTCGTCCGGTTCGTCGTCCCGACCTCGACCAGGCGCGCGCCTGAGCGCTCCAGCACCTCGTGGATCCGGAAGCCGTCGCCGATCTCGATCAGCTCGCCGCGCGAGACGACCACCTCGCGGCCGTCCGCGAGGGCCGAGACCGCGAGCAGCAATGCGGCGGCGTTGTTGTTGACGACGAGGGCGTCCTCGGCGCCGGTGAGCTGCCGGAGCACCGCGGCGAGATGGTCATGGCGCGAGCCGCGCCGCCCGTCGCCGAGGTCGTACTCGAGGTTCGAGTAGGCGCGTGCGGTGCGGCGGACGTGCTCGAGCGCCTCCTCCGCGATCGGCGCGCGGCCGAGGTTCGTATGCAGGACGACGCCCGTCGCGTTGACGACGTGGCGCAGGCGCGGCTCGTTCCGCGCCCAGGCGGCCTCGACCACGCGCTGGACGAGATCGCCCGGGTCGTGGCCGGCCGCGATCTCCTCGCGGGCCTGTGCCAGCGTCTCGCGCACCGCCGCCACCGCTCCCTCGCGCGGCAGGGCAGCAACCTCCGGCGAGCGGAGCAGCCTGTCCACCGACGGCAGCTCTCGTCGCTCCATCCCTAGAGTCTATGGAGATGGCTGCAACCCAGGACCAGATCAGGCTGACCGAGCTCGTCTCCTGCGGCGGCTGCGCCGCGAAGTACTCGGCCGCGCTGCTCCAGGAGCTCGTGACGAGCATCGCGCCGCACTCCAACCCGGACCTGCTCATCGGCCTGGCACCGTCCGACGACGCGGCCGTCTACCGGCTCGACGACGAGCGCGCGCTCGTCTTCACGCTCGACTTCTTCCCGCCGATCGTCGACGACCCGGCGACGTTCGGCGCGATCGCCGCGGCCAACGCGCTCAACGACGTGTTCGCGATGGGCGGCCGGCCGCTGGTGGCACTCTCGATCGCCGCGTTTCCCGAGTCGCTGCCGCGCGACGCGGTCTCGGCCATCCTCACGGCGGCGGCGGCGAAGGTGATGGAGGCCGGCGGCCTGCTCGCCGGCGGGCACACGCTCCGCGAGGAGGAGCCGAAGTACGGCCTCGCCGTCGTCGGCACCGTGTCGCCCGATGCGATCTGGACGAAGGCCGGCGCCCAGCCGGGCGACGTCCTCTACCTGACGAAGCCGCTCGGCACCGGCCTCCTCGTGCACGGGCAGAAGGAAGGCCGCACCGACCCCGCGCATCTCGCCGAGGCGACACGGTGGATGCAGATGTTGAACGCCGGCGCCGCCGATGCGCTGCGCGCGTTCGCCCCGAACGCGGTCACCGACGTCACGGGCTTCGGCCTTCTCGGTCACGCCTACGAGCTCGCCGAGCGGAGCGGCGTCGCGGTGGAGCTCGACGCCTCCGCGCTCCCCGCGCTCCCGGGCGCACTCGAGCTCGCCGCGGCGGGCGTCCGCACCGGCGGCGACAGCCGCAACCGCGACTTCGCCGGGGCGTCCGTGACGGTCGACGGCGCGACCGACGGGCAGGTCGCGCTGGCGTTCGACCCGCAGACGGCGGGCGGTCTGCTCGTCTCGCTCCCGGAGGAGCGCGCCGCCGCGCTCGAGCAGGCCGCGGGCGCGCGTGGCGTGTTCCTTGCCCGGATCGGCTCGATCGCCGCCGGGAAGGGGATCCGGCTCTCCGCCTGAGCAAGCTCCTCGACTGATACGTTTGGCTGCAGGGGACGGCCATCGTGGGCCGGCCGCGAGGGCAGAGAGGCCCGGAAGCTCGATCCGTCGAGTGTCCGGGATCTTGGTCGTGGACCGCAACGAGGAGGTGGGCTCAGATGTCGCTGACAGTGGCTCGGGACGTGCGGTCGCCAATCGCCGCGTACCTCGGCGACCTGCTCGAACGGCACGCCGCGACCGACGCCGGCGAGGTCGCGACCTACATCCCCGAGCTCGCAGGGGTCGACCCCGACCTCTTCGGCATCTGCCTCGCGACCGTCGACGGCGCCGTCTACGAGGCCGGCGACACGCGCCACCCGTTCACGATCCAGTCGATGTCCAAGCCGCTGACCTACGGGCTCGCGCTCGAGCTCTGCGGCCCGGAGGCGGTGCATGCCCGCGTCGGGGTCGAGCCGAGCGGCGACCCGTTCAACGAGATCAGCCTCCACCCCTCGACGGGAAAGCCGCTGAACCCGATGATCAACGCGGGCGCGATCACCTGCGCCGGGCTCGTGCTCGAGGCGGCCGGCGACCCGTTCGACCTGCTGCTCCGGACGTACTCCGCCTACGCCGACCGGCCGCTCGGGCTCGACGACAGCGTCTACCGCTCCGAGTCGTCGACCGGGCACCGGAACCGGGCGATCGCGCACCTCCTGCGGAGCTTCGGCGTCCTCACCGGCGACGCGGAGGCCGCGCTCGACCTCTACTTCCGCCAGTGTGCGGTCGCTGTCGATTGCCGCGACCTCGCGGGGATCGCGGCGACGCTTGCAAACGGCGGCGTCAACCCGATCACGGGGAAGCGCGCCGTGTCCGAGGACGTGGTGCGGAGCGTCCTCAGCGTGATGACGACGTGCGGGATGTACGACGGGGCCGGCGAGTGGCTCGTGTCGATCGGCATTCCGGCCAAGAGCGGGGTCTCCGGCGGCGTGCTCGGCGTTCTACCTGGTCGATTGGGCATCGCTGTCTATTCGCCGCGGCTCGACGAGCGCGGCAACAGCGTTCGCGGCGTGAGCGTCTGCCGCGACCTCTCGCACGATCTCGCCCTCCATCTCGTGCGCCCCGGTGAGCAGGCGGCGGCGCCGGTTCGCGCCTCGTACGTGCTCGGCGAGCGGGCGTCGAAGCGTCAGCGCACCGCGGCCCAGCGCGACGCGATCCGCGGCGGCTCGCGGCTCACGGCGATCTTCGAGCTCCAGGGGGAGCTCGGGTTCGTGGCGGCGGAGTCCGTCTCGCGGAGCCTCGCCGCGCGGCCGGCGAAGGTCGAGCTGGTGGTGATCGACCTGCGGCGGGTGATCCGCGCCGACCGCGCGGGGCTCGAGCTCCTGCCGGCGCTCGCGTCGACCCTGGCCGAGGAGGGCGGCCGCCTCGCCCTCGCGGGCGGCCGCCTCGAGCTCGGGGCCGGCGGCTCGGCGATCGCAACGTTCGACCACCTGGACGAGGCGCTCGAGTGGTGCGAGGACGAGCTGCTGGGGCGTCTCGGCCTCGACGACGAGGCCCTGTCGGCTCCGGTCGAGAAGCACCCCCTCCTGCAAGGGCTGACTGCCGAGGAGCTCGAGAGCCTTCTGCCACGTGTGGGGACGGCCGTGGCCGAACCCGGCCAGGCGCTTGCGCGGGCCGGCGACCCTGCGGGCGAGCTCTTCCTCGTGCTCTCCGGCCGCCTCAGCGTCTACAGCGGGGCCCGCCGTCTGACGACGCTCTCGCCGGGCATGACGTTCGGCGAGCTTGGCTATGTCGAGCGCGAGCGGCGCCGGACCGCGAACGTGCTCGCGGACTCGGCGGTCGAGTGCGGGACGCTCTCCTACACGCTGCTCGACGACCTCGCGCGGGCCGAGCCGGTGCTGTACGCCAAGCTGCTGCGGAACCTGCTCAAGGTTGCCTCGGCGTCGCTGCAGCTCGCCAACGCCGAACTGGCTCACGCCACGGCCTGAGGCCGACCAGCGTCACGAGCGCGAGCAGCGCCAGCGTCAGGTACGGCACCGCGTCGTGCGTCGCCTCGGCGACCGCGCCGCCAAGCGCGGACCCGATGCTCTGGCCCGGCGCCCAGGCGAGATTGAGCAGGGCGAAGCCGTAGGCGTAGTCGAGCCCGCGGTCCTCGGCCGCGTGCGTGAGCATCGTCATGCCGGGCGTATAGAAGCTCCCGAAGGCGACCGCGCTCACGACGATGAGGACCGCCAGGACATACTTGTTCTGCGGCCAGGGGAGGAGCACCGTGCCGGCGATCGTCCCGATCAGCGCCGCCCGGATCGGGACGAGCGGGCCGTGGCGATCCGAGGCCCGCCCGATGACGAGCAGGTTGTTCAGCGTCTCGAGCGCACCCGCGGTCAGCCAGACGGCGCCGATGCCGATCGCGCCGACGCCCAGCGCCGACAGGCGCAGTGGGCCGAGGACTGCCAGGGTGCCGAAGATGAGCGCCGGTAGCACGACGAACCAGACGGAGAGGAGCACGCGGCGGTCACGGAGCGCGGCGCCGAGCATCCGGAGCGGCTGCGGCTCCTCCGGGCGGGCCGCAGGCGTGAGCAGCGCCCACACCGCGAGGCCGAGCGAGGCCGCAGCCACCGCGCCGAATGCCCAGCCCGGGCCGGTCAGCGTCGCTACCCCGCCGAGCACCGGCCCGAGCAGTGCCCCTGCGACCGCCGCCGCGAAGGCCCGCCCGATCACCTGGCCGCGCCGGTCGCGAGACGAGACCGCGACGAGCCACGCCAGCGACCCCGTCCAGGAGAATGAGCTCGAGAGGCCCTGTGCGAAGCGCGCCACGTCGAGCTGCCAGGCGGACGTGGCGAGGCCGAAGAGCGCCGTCGTCAGGGCGACGCCGACGAGACCGATCAGCACCGTCCGCTTCACGCCGAGCCGCGCCGCGACCATCCCGCTCGGGATCGCGCCGACGAAGGTGCCCAGCGGATAGGCGGCCGAGAGGACGCCCGCGCCCGCCTTGCCGAGGCCGAGCTCGTGGGCGTAGTGCGGCAAGAGCGGCGCCAGCGCTGCGAAGAACAGCGTGTCGACCAGGATGATCGAGCTCGTGAGGGCGAGGACGCGGCGCACTACCTCGAGTCTTCCTGACGGCGCTCGGGCTCCGGGTCGGGTTGCGACACGAACAGCCCGAGGACGCCGCGCTTGATCTGCGTCAGCACCGGCAGACCCGGCTCGGTGGGCTCGGGCCGCGCCCATGCGGCCGCGATCTCCGCGCCGAAGAGAAGCGCCGACGCGTAGAGGTACATCGAGTAGAGGAACACGAGCCCCACGGTCAGCGATCCGTAGATCACGCTGAAATTCGTCGCCTTGTCGAACACGAAGCCGGACGCGAGCGAGATCAGCTCGAGCAGAACGCCCGTGACCAGCGCGCCGGCTACCCCGTCCCGGATCCGGAGCCCGCGGGCGGGCACGAACCGGTAGAGCAGCAGGACGACCCCGACGAGGACGGTGAACGAGACCAGCCGGAGAAAGAGGTCGGCCAGCGTGCCGGTGCCAATCCCGAGCGCGTCGCCGACGCGTGCCGACGTCCGCTGGACGAAGCCGCCGAACAGGGTCAGCCCCGCGATCACGAGCACGAGCAGACCCGGCGCCGACGACGAGCAGCAGGTCGACGGCCTTGCCGCGGACGGTCGGCCGCGAGCGGGTGACGTGCATCGCCGCCTCGAGCCCGAAGCGGATCGCGCTCATCATCCCGGTGGAGGCATACGCGAAGAGGGCGAGGCTCACGAGCCCGGCGGCGCTGAACGGCGTCGCGATCGACGTGAGGGCGTCCTCGACGTCGTTGCGGCCCCCGACCGTGACCGGAAGGTGCTCGACGATCGCGTTCACGACGTCCTCGCGGAGGGCGTCGTTCTGCAGGACGAGCCCGAAGATCGAGACCAGGAAGATCGCAAGCGGGACGATCGAGAAGAGCACCCGGTAGGCGATCCCGGCGGCCTGCTGCGGGCAGTGGTCGTGGTAGAACTCCTGCCCCGCCTCCGGGAAGACGCGGGCGAGCTTACGGCCGAGGCCGCGCAGCCCCCGCATGTCAGGCCGCATGCGCCCGCCTCAGCCGCCGGCGCAGCACCAGGATCAGGTAGACGACGATCGCGACGTTGACGGCGATCCCGCCCGCCTTCAGCGCGGTGGGCTTCCGGACGAGCTCGTAGAGCTCGAGCGGCAGGAGCAGCGCCGTGGCGATGACCGTCAGGTACTCGGCCCACAGCTTGTCCAGCCAGAGCCCCGTGCCTTCGACGAGCTCGAGCACCCCGTAGCCGAGCGCGAAGAGCGCCGCGACCTTGATCTCGGACGCATGGAGGTGGTGGAGGTAGTCGACGACGCGATGGAAGAACGGCCGCCGCGGGTCGAGGGAGACGGCGCGGAGCACCCGCTCGGCGATCTTCCCGAAGTCCTTGCTCTGGTGGGTCAGGAGGTAGGTACCCGCGGCCAGCAGGAGCAAGCCGCGCACGAAGCGCTCGGCGGCGATCAGCTTGAGGACGAGCCGGCTGCGCGGGGGATCGCCGGCGCCGGCCACGCCCCGATTCTACGAGGTCAACCCGGCGATTCCGTTCCGGAGGAGCGCGGCTGCGAGCAGGACGAGGAGCACGGCCAAGATCTGGAGCGCATGCCGCTCGAGCCAGCCGCGCACGCGCCCGAGGATACGGAGCGTCCAATCGCGGGCGACGAGGAGCAGGACGATCGCCGTCAGCAACGGCAGCAGCGAGACGAGCGTGAAAAAGACCCAGTCGAAGACGTACTCCGCCGGTGCTCGGATCGAGCTCGGAGATCGTCTTGAGCGCGATCGGGATGAAGGCGCCCGGGTTGGCCAGCGCCGCGCCGGCGCCGATGATGGCGACCGCAGGCGAGGAGGCGACCTTGCCCATCTGGGCGACGGTCTTCGCCGTCTTCTCGGGGTCGGGCGGCTTTCTCAGCATGCGGACGACGACGCCGACGATCAGCACGGCCAGGACGATGTCGACGATCGCCACCCACGTCTTCGGGTTGTTGGGATGCGACGCGGAGGCGACGTCGCCGATCACGAACGCGGCGATGACACCGATCGCGAGCGTCGCGCCGGCGGCGCCCAGGAAGAAGAAGATCGCAGTCCGCAGCGGCCGGTCGCCGAGGACCACCGTTAGCACCGAGAACGTCAGCGTCGTCGGCGACATCATCGCCGCGAGCGACACCAGCACGAGCTCTGTCGTGATCCAGCCCACCGGGGCGAATCATCTCCTAGTCGCGAGCGGGAAGCGCGACGACCGCGTCCATGCGCTCCAGCCGCTCGGAACGGTGAGTGATCAGCAGCACCGAGCGTCCCGCCGCAGCGTCGAGGACGTCGTCGAGCAGCGCCTCCGCGGTCGGCACGTCGAGGTGCGCCGTAGGTTCGTCGAGCACGAGGATCGGCGCGCCGGCGAGCAGCGCGCGGGCGAGGGCGATGCGCTGCCGCTGGCCGCCGGAGAGCTCACGGCCCTCCTCGCCGACGAGCGTGTCCCACCCGCCGGGAAGCCCCTCGACCCAGTCCCAGATCCGGGCGCGGCGCAAGGCGTCCTCGACTGCCGCATCCGTCGCTTCCGGACGGGCGAGCCGAACGTTCTCGCGGATGCTCGTCGAGAAGAGGTACGAGTCCTGGCCGGCGACGGCGATCAGCCGGCGGACATCCTCCTGCGCGTACTCGCGGAGATCGCGGCCGGCGAGGGTGACCCGGCCCGACTCCGGATCGAGGAAGCGCAGCAGCAGGTTCGTCACGGTCGTCTTCCCGGCGCCGCTCGGGCCGACGAGAGCGACCTTCGCGCCGGGCTCGAGCTGAAGGCTGACGCCGTCGAGTACACGAGGCTCCCCGGGGCCGTACCGGACGCGCACCGACTCGAGCGCGAGCGGCGGCGTGCCCCGGAAGCACGGAACGGGATCCGCGGGGTCGGCGACCGCCGGCTCCCGGTCGGTGAGCTCGAGCACGCGGCGCCCGGCGGCGAGCGTCTCCACGAGCTCGCGCGCGGACTGGCCGAGCGGCTGGACGGCCTCGAACGAGGCGAGCGCGAGCAACGCGAGCGCGGCGATCAGCACGCGGTCGAGCCGCCCCTCGGTGTGAGCCTGCACCGAGACCGCAAGGACGCCTACCACGGTCGCCCCGGTCACGAGCACGCGGATCGCCTCGGCCGCACCCTCGGACAGCGCCGCCCGCCGCGCGCCGGCCACGAGGGCGGCATCGGCCCGGCGGAGCCGTTCGAGGCGCTCGCCGGTGCAGTCCGTAGGCGACGAGCTCGGGCGCTCCGCGCACGAGCTCGACGAGCTCCGCGGACAGGTGGCCGGCGTCGGCTGCCTCGCGCCGGGCCGACTGCCGGCCGAGCAGGACGGCCGCCGCGGGCACCGCGGTCGCGCCCACGACGAGGCCCGCGGCCAGCACGGCCGCTGCGCCGGGCAGGCACGCGGCGGTGACGGCGACCGAGACGGCTCCGGCCGCGAGCGCGACGAGCGGCGGCGTGAGGCCGCGCAGATGGAGGTTCTGGAGCGCGTCGACGTCCGCGACCAGCCGGGAGAGAAGATCGCCGTGCCGGAAGCCCTCCAGCCGGGCCGGAGCGAGCGGCTCCAGCCGCTCGTAGCTGCGGACGCGGGCGCGGGCGAGCGCCCGCAGGGCGAGATCGTGCGAGCTGAGCCGCTCCAGGTAGCGAAGCACCGGCCGGGCGAGGCCGAAGAAGCGGACGCCGACGATCGCAAGGGTGAGCGACAGCACCGCCGGATGCTCGGCGGCCCGCGAGATCAGGTAGCCGGACGTGGCGAGCAGGCCGACGCCGCAGAGAACCGTCGCCGCGCCGAGGCCGGCGGCGGCGAGCGTCCTGCCGCGCGAGGCGCCGGTGAGCGCGAGCAGGCGCCTGGCGGTCGTCATACGGGTACCGCCTCCGGGACGGCGGCCCGCCCGCGCTCGAGGAGCACGACCCGGTCCGCCGTCTCCACGAGCTCGGGGCGATGCGCGATCAGGAGCACCGTCCGGTCCCGGCAAAGCCGCGCGACCCCCTCGCGGACGATCAGCGCGCTCTCGGGGTCGAGGTCGGCGGTCGGCTCGTCGAGCACGACGAGCGGCGCGTCGCGCAGGAACGCCCGCGCCAGAGCGAGCCGCCGGCGCTCGCCGGCGGAGAGGGGCCGCCCACCGTCCCCGACCTCGGTAGCGTAGCCCTCCGGCAGGCCGCGGACGAAGCCGTCGGCGCCGGCGAGCACGGCTGCCCGCTGCACCCGCTCGGCGGAGGCGTCCGGATCGCCGAGCGCGATGTTCTCGCTGACGGTACCGCGGAAGATCACGGGCTGCTGAGGAACCCAGGCCACGAGCCGCCGCCACGCCTCGGAGTCGCACCCGGCGAGGTCGACGCCGCCGACCGTGATGCGGCCGCCGTCGGGCTCGGCCAGGCGCAGGAGGAGGCTCGCGACGGTGCTCTTGCCGGCGCCGCTCGGGCCGGCCAGCGCCACCGTCTCGCCCGGGTGCAGCGTCAGGTCGAGTCCGTCGAGCACCCTTCCGGGGCGGGCGGGGAAGGAGAAGACGAGGCTCTCGAGCCTGACCGGCGACCGGGCCGGGCTCGGCGGCGCCGCGGTGCCTGCCGCGGGCGTCTCGGGCTCGCTGTCTGCGAGGGCGAGCAGTCGCTCGGCGACCGCCCGCCCGTCGGCGCTCGCGTGGAACTGCGTCCCGAGCTGCCGGAGCGGCGCATACAGCTCGGGCGCGAGCAGGAGCACCGTCAGCGCCGCCTGGAAGCCGATCCCGCCTTCGTCGAGCCTGACGCCGACCGTGACCGCGACCAGCGCGACGCCGAGCGTCGAGGCGAGCTCGAGCACCGATCCCGAGAGGAACGCGACCCGCAGCGTGCCCATCGTCGCCCGCCGGTAGCGGTCGCCGACCTGCTCGATCACGACGGCCTGCGCCCGGCCGCGGTTGTAGGCCCGGAGCGTGGGCAGCCCCCGGACGACGTCGAGGAAGTGGGTCGAGAGCAGGCGCAGCGCCTGCCAGCGCTCGCGAGCCCGGTCCTGCGAGTAGCGGCCGATCAGCCACATGAAGATGGGCACCAGCGGCAGGGTCAGGAGCATCACGAGTGCGGTGAGCGGGTCGACGACGCCCACGCACACGAGCACCGCCGGAGGCACGACGCAGGCAAGCACGGCCTGGGGCAGATAGCGGCCGAAGTAGGCCTCGAGCCCCTGGAGGCCCTGCACGGACGAGGCGGCGAGCTCGCCGGCCTCGACCCCGTCCAGCGCGAGCGGGTGGGCCTGGAGCCGCCGCGCGGCCACCTCGAGGCGGAGCCCCGACAGGACGTCCGCCGCGGCACGGGCCCCCGCGACCTCGAACGCCCAGCCGAACAGCGCCCGCCCGCCGAAGACGGCCAGGAGCACCAGGAGCTCGGGAACGACCTCGCGCAGCGAGGCGCCGTCGAAGGCGCGCACCACGATGTGCGCGATCAGCACCGCCTGGACGAGCACGAGCAGCGCGGTCGCCAGCCCGAGCGCCACGTCGAGCCCGAGCAGAACGCGAACCGGCCGGGCGCGGCGGACAAGCCGGCGGTCGAGCACTACTCGCTTGCGCCGAGGCGCTGCCGGAAGACGTGGTACGTCCAACCCTGGTAGAGCAGGACGAGCGGCGCGACGATCAACGCGACGACCGACATCACCACGAGCGTGTAGTGAGCCGACGCGGAGCCGTCGACGGTGAGGCTGTTCGCGAACGAGGTGCTCGAGACCATCACCCGGGGGTAGAGGCCGGTGAAGATCGTGGCGACCGTCAGGATGGCCGCAGTGCCGGTGGCGACGAAGGCGAGCCCGCTTCGGCGCACGCCCACGAAAACCAGCGCGAGCACGAGCGCCGTGACGGCGAGCGCGGCGGGGAGGATCGGCGGGAAGACGTTCTTGTCGTTGTGCCGGACGGCCACGATGACCGTCGAGACGAGGAAGCCGATCCCGAGCGCCACTGCCGGCAGGAGCAGGACCCGCGCGGCGCGCGCCGCCCGTGCGCAAAGGGGCCCCGTCGTCCGGATCGTCAGGAACGTTGCGCCGTGGAGGGCGAAGAGGAGGACGACGGCCACGCCGCCGACGACCGTGTAGCCGTTGAAGAGGTCCCAGAAGCTCCCCGTGTAGTCGCCGTTCGAGTCGATCGGCAGGCCGTAGAGCAGGTTCGAGAACGCGACGCCCCAGACGAACGAGGCGCCGAAGCTCCCGACGGCGTTCGCCCAGAGCCAGACGTTCCGCCAGCGGGGGCTCTTGCTCTTGCCGCGCCACTCGAAGGAGACGACGCGCACGATCAGGCACGCGAGGACGAGGAGCAGCGCGAGGTAGAAACCCGAGAACATCGATGCGTACCAGGCCGGGAACGCCGCGAACGTTGCGCCGCCGGCGACGACGAGCCAGACCTCGTTGCCGTCCCAGACCGGCCCGATCGTGGCGAGCTGCTGCCGCCGCTCGGCCTCGTTCGTGGGGACGAACGGGAGCAGCATCCCGACGCCGAAGTCGAAGCCCTCGAGCAGGAAGTACCCGGCCCAGAAGAACCCGACGATCACGAACCAGAGGACCGGGAGGCTCATCAGTACGCGGGAAGGGGTAGGGCGGCGGGGGCCTCGTCCTCCCCTTCACCGCCGCCGACGGGATCGAGCGCGGCATAGCGCCGCATCAGCCAGAGATCGGCGACGAGGAGCGCGACGTAGAGGGCGACGAAGACCGAGAGGCTGGTTGCGAGCCAGGTCGTGCCGACGTTGGGCGAGTTCGCCTTGCTCGTTTCGAGCAGCCCCTGCACGATCCACGGCTGCCGCCCGACCTCGGTCAGGACCCATCCGAACACGCAGGCGACGAACGGCATGAACATCGCAACGACGGCGGCCCACAGGAACCAGCCGTACCGCTCGAGCCTCCGCTTCCAGGCGAGGAACGCGCCGACGACCGCCACGAGGGCGACGAACGAGCCCGCGTAGGCCATCCCGCGCATACTCCAGTAGATGGCCTCGACGGGCGGCTCGTAGTTACCCCGCCCGTACATCGCCTCGTACCGTTGGTTGAGCTCGTTGAGGCCCGTCACCTTCCCGTTGAAGGAGCCGGTCGAGAGGTAGGACAGCAGGCCGGGGATCTCGATGCTGAAGCTCGGCGTCGGGTCACTCGCCGTGAAGCCGCCGATCTGAAAGAGTGAGAACGCGCACCGCTGGCAGTTGTCCCACTGAGCCTCCGCCGCAGAGATCTTCATCGGCTGGAGCCTCGTGACCAGGATCCCGAAGTGGCTGCCGAACCAGAGGTTGACGCACGAGGCGGGAACGAGCACCCAGAGTGCAACCTTCGCGGCGGGGCGGAACTCCTCGATGTTGCGCTTGCGGGCGAAGTGCCAGCAGCAGACGCCGAAGACGACGGCCGAGCCCGCGGTCAGGCCCGCCAGCATCGTGTGCCCGAAGGCGTAGAGTGCCCAGTCGCTCGAGAGCAGCTTCCAGATGCTCGTCAGCTGCGCCTCGCCGTTCACGAGCTTGTAGCCGACCGGGTCCTGCATGAACGAGTTCGCGACGAGGATGAAGTACGCGGACATCCACGTGCCGAGCACGGCCGCATAGAGGCAGGCCAGGTGGAGCCGTGGCGACAGCCGGTCCCAGCCGAAGATCCAGAGGCCGAGGAAGGTCGACTCGAGGAAGAAGGCCGCCAGCCCCTCGATTGCGAGCGGCGCCCCGAACACGTTCCCGACGAAGCGCGAGTACACCGACCAGTTCATCCCGAACTCGAACTCCTGCACGAGCCCGGTCGCGACGCCGATCGCGAAGTTGATCAGAAAGAGCGTCCCGAAGAACTTGGTGAGCCGCAGCCAGGCCTCGTTGCCGGTGCGCAGCCAGAACGTCTGGAACGCGGCGACGATCGGCCCGAGCCCGAGCGTGAGCGGAACGAAGAGGAAGTGGTAGAGCGACGTGGTCGCGAACTGCGCGCGGGCGAGGTCGACCGCAGTGGACGCGACCGGGCTCATCCCGCCTGGCGGGCGGTAGCCCGCGGGCGGGCCGGCTGCGCGGCAGGCTCCCGCCGGACGCGGAGAACCTCCGCGACCGACCACGCCTGGAAGGGGCAGCCGGTCGCGAGGTGCGGTGCGGCGCCGTCGGCCGTCTCCGACACCGAGCCGAGGCCCCACTCGCCGAGGTGGCCCTCCATCCCGGCGAGTGCGTCCTCGTGCGAGACGCCGGCCGCACGCGCCGCCTCGACGTACGGCCCGAGCAGCCAGGGCCAGACCGTGCCCTGGTGGTAGGCGGCGTCGCGCTCGGGCGGTGAGCCCCGGTGGTACGGGTGGTAGGCGGGATCGCGCGGCGAGAGCGACCGGAGACCGAGCGGCGTGAGCAGCTCGTCGCGGCAGACGAGGACCGCGCTCCGGGCCGCGTCGAGCGGCAGCGGCCCACCGGGCAGCGAGACGGCGAGGAGCTGGTTCGGGCGCACGGAGGCGTCGTCGCCCCCGGGCCCGTCGACGACGTCGAAGAGGCCCCGGCCGTCGGGCCGCACGAAGCGCTGCACGAACGACGCGGAGGCCTGCGCGCGGAGGGCGGTCACGTCACGGTCGCCTCCCAGAGCCTCTGCAACGGCGAGCGCGCGGAGCCAGAGAGCGTTGACCTCGACCGGCTTGCCGGCGCGCTGGGTGATCGGCTGCCCGTCGACGCGCGCGTCCATCCACGTGAGCGCCCAGCCCTCGGCGCCCTGATGGAGCAGGCCGTCCGCCGTGTCCACGCCGATGCCGTAGCGGGTGCCGTCGAGGTGGTGCTGCACGATGGCGTCGAGCACCGGCGCCAGCTCGTGGCCGAGGTCGGCGTCGCCGGTGACGGAGACGTGGCGGCCGACGGCATGGACGAACCAGAGCGTGCCGTCGACGGTGTTGTACTCGAGCGAGCCCGTGTCGGCCGTGTTCGCGAGCATCCCCTCGGACACGGTTGCGGCCGAGGTCCGGAGCACCTCGCGACCCTCGTCGGCGCGGCCGGTCGACAGGTAGAGGCCCTCGTAGGACGTCATCAGGTCGCGCGACCACTCGCCGAACCAGGGGTAGCCGGCCACGGCCGTGGGGCGGCCCCCGGTCGTGATCGCGAACTGGTCGGCCGCGAGGACGAGCTGCTCGTCGACCGAACCGGTGACGCCGGCAGCGCGGATCACGGCCGCGGCGCGGGACCGGGCGCCGGAGACGATCTCGGCGGCGCCACGCAGCTCGCCGGCGAACGGCGCGGCCGAGGCGACCACCTCGTGGCAGGCGCCAGGCTGGAGCTCTGCCCTGAACGTTCCGGCCGCCCAGAGGTCCTCGCGGTCGTTCAGGCCGCGGGCGGCCTCCTCGCGCGCCCGCACGCCCCGATACCACGCGCCGCCGGGCTCGAACCCGGGACCGGCGACGCGGTAGGCACCCTCGAACACGAAGCCGTCGTCCGTCATCTCGACCTGCGGGTCGCCGGTGCCGAACCGCTCGCCGTGCACGCTCCGCCAGGTGCAGAGCGGCGCCAGCTCGAGCGTGACCTGCCGGTCGGCGGCGACGAGGCGGTGGACGACACCCACCGTCGGCGAGCCATGAGCCATCGCGAGCTCGCGCTCGAGCACGACCCCGCCGAGCTGCCAGCGCCAGCGCGGCACGCCGTCGTCGAGGTCGAAGGAGACGAGGAGCTCGTAGCCGCTCGGGTCGACTGTTCCCGTGCCCCACTCGTGGGTCGCGAGCCGGACGCGTGCATCACCGAGCACCAGGACGGGATCGAGCGAGGCCAGCCCGAGCATCCGGCTGCCGGGGCCGTCAACGGCAACCGCGAGCAGACCGTGATAGCGGCGGGTGCGCAGGCCGCCGACCGTTCCCATCGCGTAACCGCCGGCGCCGTCGGCGACGAGCCACTCGCGGAGGGCGGACTCGTCGAGCGTGCCGCACCCCTGGGGCCCGAAGCGGATGGTCATCGCCGCGCTCCGTGCCTGGACATCAGTTCGCCGAGCGCCGGTACCGTCACCCCTCGCGCCCGCAGGATGAGCTCCGCCACGACTCCGGTCCAGCCGGTCTGGTGCGTCGCGCCGAGCCCCGCACCGTTGTCCCCGTGGAAGTACTCGTTGAAGAGCACGTTGTCCCTCCACTCCGGATCGGTCTGGAGGCGTTCGACCCAGCCGAAGCAGGGGCGCCGCCCGTCGTCGCCACGGACGAAGAGCGCGATCAGACGCTCGCGCAGGTCGGCGGCGATCTCCCCCAGCGTGAGCTCGTGCCCGGAGCCGTTCGGGTACTCGACCTTGAGCTCGTCGCCGAAGAAGCGGGCATAGCGGTCGAGCGCCTCGATCACGACGAAGTTGACCGGCATCCAGATCGGACCGCGCCAGTTCGAGTTGCCGCCGAACATGCCCGTCGTCGACTCGGCCGGCTCGTAGTCGATCGTCGACTGCATCCCGTCGACGTCGAGCGTGAACGGATGCTCGGCGTGCCAGCGTGAGACGGCCCGCAGCCCGTAGGGCGAGAGGAACTCTGCCTCGTCGAAGAGCCGCGTGAGCAGCCGGAGGACGCGCTGCACGCCGACGACGCCGAGGAGCACCCGGCGGTCCGCGGCGCCCCCTCGGATCGGGTGCGCCGTCGTCAGCATCTGGGCCGCGCGCTTGTTCACGATCTCGGCCCGCTCGACGACGTCCTCGTCGACCGCGGCCACGCCGAGGAGAGGCAGGATGCCCACGATCGAGCGCACGCGGAGCGCCTCGGTCCGGCCGTCGGGCAGCCTGAGCCGGTCGTAGAAGAAGCCGTCCGCCTCGTCCCAGAGATCCTGCGACTCGAGCGCGTCCCGGATCAGCGCGAAGTGCTCGAGGAACTTGAGCACCAGGTCGTTCGCCGGCCGGCCGCGGTTGTTGAGGATGCCCGCGATCGCCGCCATCGTCAGCGCGTAGAAGCCCATCCAGCCCGTCCCGTCCGACTGCTCGAGCACCCAGCCCGGCGCCAGGTGCGAGCGGTCGATCGGTCCGATGTTGTCGAGGCCGAGGAACCCTCCCTCGAAGACGTTCGAGCCGTCGGCGTCCTGGCTGTTCACCCACCAGGTGAAGTTGACGAGCAGCTTGTCGAAGATGCGGCTCAGGAACGCGATGTCGCGGCCGCCGTCGATCGCGAACACCTCGAGGGCCGCCCAGGCCTGCACGGGCGGGTTCACGTCGTCGAACGACCACTCGTAGGCTGCGAGCGCCCCGTTCGGGTGCTGGAACCACTCGCGGCAGAGCAGGATCAGCTGGTACTTCGCGAACGCCGGGTCGACGCGGGCGAGGGCGATGCAGTGGAAGGCGAGATCCCACGCGGCGAACCACGGGTACTCCCACTTGTCCGGCATCGACATGATGTCGAACGCGTCGAAGGTCCTCCAGCGGTCGTTGCGCCCGGTGAGCCGGGACGCGGGCGGCGTGGGCTCGCTCGGATCGCCGTCGAGCCAGCGTGCGACCGAGTAGTAGTAGAGCTGCTTGCTCCAGAGCATCCCGGCGAGGGACTGGCGCAGCACGAGCGCCTCGTCGTCCGTGGTCTCGGCGGGCGTCAGGTCGGCGTAGAACTGGTCGGCCTCCGCGAGGCGCGTCGCCGACACCTTGTCGAAGTCGGCCCAGGGATCGGGGCTCGGCGCCGTTGTGCGCCGGCCGCAGCCGGACGCGGATCGTCTCCGTTCCGCCCGGAGCCACGTCGAGCCGGTACCAGAAGGCGCACTTCGTGCCGGCGCCGGCGGCGACCGTCTCCGCGCCGCTGACGACGTGGTCGTTGATCCCGTCCTTCGGCGTCGGGCTCGCGGACGGGACGCCGAAGAGCCGCTCGCTGTTCGTCTCGTTGTCGCAGAAGAGGACGGTCGGCTCGCCCTGGCCGCTCAACTCGAGCCGGCCCAGCCAGGGGTGGTCGGTGACGACGGTCGAGGCGCCGCCGACCTCGAGCTCGGGCTTCGTCTCGTCCGGGTCGCCCCAGCCCCACGTGTTCCGGTACCAGGCCGTCGGCAGCACGTGCAGCGTCTCCGAGTCGGGGCCGGCGTTCGTGACCCGGATCGTCATCAGCAGGTCGTGCGGGTCCGCCTTCGCGTAGTCGACCTCCACGATCCAGTACCGGTCCTCGTCGAAGACGCCGGTGTCGAGCAGCTCGTACTCCGGGTCGAGCTTCCCGCGGCGCCCGTTCTCCGCGACCAGGTCGTCGTAGGGGAACTCGCGCTGCGGGTAGTGGTAGCGCCAGCGGTTCCAGGCGTGGCTCGGCAGCGCGTCCAGGTACCACCAGTACTCCTTGGCGTCCTCGCCGTGGTTGCCCTCGTTCCCGGTCAGGCCGAAGATGCGCTCCTTGAGGATCGGATCGCGCCCGTTCCAGAGCGCAAGCGAAAGGCAGAGCCGCCCCTCGACGTCCGAGAATCCTGCAAGGCCGTCCTCGCCCCAGCGGTAGACACGCGAGCGGGCGTGGTCGTGCGGCAGGTACTCCCAGGCGGTACCACCGGCGCTGTAGTCCTCGCGCACGGTTCCCCACTGTCGCTCGCTCAGGTACGGGCCCCAGTGGTACCAGTCACCGGCCTGCCGCAAGCCGTTCTCGAGGCGGCCAAACGTTTCGACCCTTTCGCCTTCGACACTCATCCCAGTCTCTCCCGGATCCGGTCGCCGACCCGGAGCGCGTTCGCCATCGCCGTCAGCGCCGGGTTCACCGCGCCGATGCTCGGGAAGATGCTCGTGTCCGCGACGTAGAGGTTGTCCAGCTCGTGCGCCCGGCAGTCGACGTCGACGACCGAGGTCGATGGGTCGGTTCCGAACCGGCACGTGCCCGCCTGGTGGGCGCAGCCCGCGACCGGGATCTCGTTCTTCATGTACGCGAACCGCTTGAGCAGGTGCCCGTGGTTCATGTCGAGCTTGCCGAGGATCGACTCCAGCTTCTCGAGGAGCTCCTCCTTCGGCACGTCGTTCGTCGGCGTGTAGGCGAGCGTCAGCTTCCCGTCGCGGTCGACCGTGACGCGATTCTCGGCGCGCGGCAGGTCCTCGGTCGAGAGCCAGAAGTCGATCGCGTGCTTCGCGACCCGCTCCAGCGACCACTCCGGCGCGAGACTCGTCTCGCCCGGCTTCTCGCCGCGGTACATCTCGGCCTGCGACTTGCCGACCATCTGGATGTTCCCGAGCGGGTAGTCGTGCTCGTCGCTCCCGAGGTAGAAGTCGTTGAGCCCGAGCGTCTTCTGGAAGACGGTGGGGTTCTCCTCGCGCGAGACGGCGAGCACGGCCTGGCTCGCGTGGAACATGTAGTTGCGGCCGACCTGGTCGGAGCCGTTGGCGAGACCGTTCGGATGCCGGTCGCCGGCCGACTGCAGGAGCACCTTTGCGGTGTTCGCGGCGCCGCACGCGAGCACGACGACATCGGCGGCAAAGCGCTCGGTGCCGCCGTTCACCTCGACCACGACGTCCGTCACCGCCGTCCCCGCGTCGTTCGTCTCCAGGCGCACAACCTGGGCGTTCGTGAGCAGCGTGACGTTCGAGTGCTCGAGCGCCGGCCTGACGCCCATCAGCTCGGCGTCGGACTTCGCGTGCACGACACAGGGGAAGCCGTCGCAGTTCATGCAGCGGACGCAGAGGCTGTAGGGCGGGTTCGACTCGGTAAGCCGGACGCCGCACGGTGCGTGGAACGGGTGGTAGCCGGCCTTCTCGAGATCGTCGGCGAGCTGCTGGATCCGCGGCTCGTGCGAGACGGCCGGGAACGGGTACGGCGCGCTCGCCGGCGGCTCGGTCGGATCCTCGCCGCGGGCGCCGCGCACCTCGTACAGCTGCTCGGCGAGCGTGTAGTACGGCTCGAGCTCGTCGTAGGAGATCGGCCAGGCCGGCGAGATCCCGTCGTGATGGCGTAGCTCGCCGAAGTCCTCCTTCCGCAGGCGGTAGAGGGCCGCGCCGTAGAGCTTGGTCGCGCCGCCGACGAAGTAATGCACCTGCGGCTGGAACGCCTTGCCGTGCGCGTCGTACCAGGTGTCCGGCGAGACGTAGCGGTTGTCGACGAAGACGTCGTGGGCGAGCCAGTTCTGCGGCTCGCGCGGGAGCCAGTCGCCGCGCTCGAGCAGGAGGATCCGCTTGCCGGTCGGGGCGAGGTGCCGGGCGAGCGTGCCGCCGCCCGGCGCCGGTGCCGACCACGATCAGGTCGTAGTGCTCTGCTCATGCCGTGATCCACGGGCCGTGCCAGCCGTGGCCGGCGACGAGCTCGTGCGCCTCCTTCGGCCCCCACGATCCGGGTGCGTAGGGATGCACCGGCGGCGGGTTGTCGAGCAGCGGCTGCATGATCCGCCAGCACTCCTCCACACTGTCCTGCCGCGTGAAGTGGGTGCTGTCGCCGACGAGCGCGGCGTGGAGCAGGACCTCGTACGGCGTCGCCCCCTCACCGCCCTGCTCGGCGAACTCGAGGTCGAGCTCGACCGTGCGCGAGCCCTCCGGCATCCGCGCGGTGGGCCTGGACGAGGAACTGGAACCCGGTGGTCGGGTCGAGCTTCACGATCACCTGGTTCGGCTCCGTCGCGTCGGCCGAACCCGAGCTGCGGCGGATGGTTGAAGATCAGCCGGAGCTCGGTCTGCGTGACCGGGAGCCGCTTGCCGGTCCGGATGAAGAACGGCACGCCGGCCCAGCGCCAGTTCTCGATCTCGAGCCGGAGCGCCGCATAGGTCTCGGTGGTCGAGTCGGGGGCGACGCCGTCGATCGACCGGTAGCCGTCGTACTGGCCGCGGATGTAGTGCGCCGGGTCGGCCTCTTTGATCGCGTGGAACAGCGAGACCTTCGCGTTGTTGTAGGTCTCGGGATCGCCGCGCGACGGCGGCTCCATCGCGGCCGCGGCGACGACCTGCATCAGATGGTTGACGACGACGTCGCGCAGCGCGCCGACCGGGTCGTAGAAGTGGCCGCGGTCCTCGACGCCGAAGTCCTCGGCCATCGTGATCTGGACGGCCGCGATGTGGCTCCGGTTCCAGACCGGCTCGAGCAGCGAGTTCGCGAAGCGCAGCTGGAGGATCTCGTCGTAGCCCATCTTCCCGAGGTAGTGGTCGATCCGGTAGAGCTGCGACTCGTCGATGTACTGGTGGAGCTCGTCGGCAAGCGCGCGGGCCGACGCGAGGTCGTGGCCGAACGGCTTCTCGACCACGACCCGCGCGTTCGCGGTCAGGCCGGCGTCGTGGAGCCCCTTGACGACGCGCCCGAACAGGAACGGCGGGATCTCGAGGTAGAAGACCGGCTGCTGCTTGCCCGTCGATCGCCTTCGGCGACCTTCTCGTACACGTCGGGCTGCGAGAAGTCGCCTGCGACGTAGGAAAGCCGTCCGGCGAGGCGGGCGAACACTGTCTCGTCGAGCGGCTCGCCCGTGCCCGACGATCGAGTCGCGCGCGCGCTCCACGAGCTGGTCGACGCTCCAGTCGTCGACGGCGACGCCGACGATCGGGCAGTCGAGCAGCCCTCGCCGCTCGAGCCGGTAGAGCGACCGGAACGTCATCACCTTCGCCAGGTCGCCCGTGATCCCGAAGATCACCAGAACGTCCGCCGTCAGCCGCGCTCGCCACGCATCTCCCTTCTCACTTCTCGCTCGTGTCGACCGTGATCCGGCCGACGCGCTGGTGCGTGAAGCCCGGCGCCGGCCCAGTCGACGACCGCCTTGGCGCGGTCCTCGTTCGTCGGCAGCAGCGCGAGGTGCACGGCGCCCCAGGCGACCTGCGCCTTGTGCCCTTGATCGTGCGCCCGCGGAGGAACTGCACGACGGCGGCGCCGCGGCCGATCGTCGCCATCGTCCCCTTGTCCTTGTAGTCGAAGGGCTTCGTCTGCTTGCCGGCGAGGCGGCGCGCGATCGTCTTGCCGGCGTGCTCGCCCGACTGCAGCGCGACCGAGCCGAGCTGCGGCAGCACCTGCCCGGTCTTGGCGTCGGTGATCGCCGCGATGTCGCCGACCGCGTAGAGCTCGGGCTGGCCGGGGACGTCGAGCTCGGGCCCGACCCCGATCCGGTCGCCGCGCTCGAGCTCGAGGCCGAGCGAGCGGACGAGCTCGTTGCCCCGCAGGCCGGCTCCCCAGACGAGCGTGTGGGCCTTCAGCTCCTCTCCCGCTGGCGAGCGTGACGCGCGTCGGCGCGACCGACTTCACCGCCGTGCCGGTCATGACCTCGACCGTCCGCTTCTCGAGTGCCTCCAGCGCGTAGTCGCGGAGGTTCTGCTTGAACATCGCGAAGAGGGTCGGCCCGGCCTCGACGAGGATCACGCGCGCCGCTCCTGCGGGATGTCCTGGTAGTCGCGGGCAAGCTCCGCGCGGTAGAGCTCCGCCAGCGCGCCTGCGGTCTCGACCCCCGTCGGGCCGCCCCCGACGACGACGACGTTCAGCGCGCCGTCGTCGATCAGCGCCGGGTGCCTGTCGGCCGCCTCCCAGCGCTCGAGCAGGTGGTCCTTGAGCCGGACCGCGTCGGGGAGCGTGTACATCGGGAAGGCGTGCTCGGCCGCACCCTCGGTGCCGAAGAAGTTCACCTCCGCCCCGAGCCCGAGGACGAGGTAGTCGTACTCGAGCGGCTCGAGGTCGTCGAAGCTGACGCGGCGCGCGTCGAGATCGATCGCGGTCACCGAGGCCTTGTGCACGCTCGCGTTCTTCTGGCCGTGCAGCAGGTCGCGGAGCGAGTGGCCGACCGCCGTCGTCTCGAGCAGCCCGGTCGCGAGCTGGTAGAGGAGCGGCTGGAAGGTGTGGTAGTCGTGCCGGTCGACGAGCGACGACGTCGGCGTCGGCGTGCTCGAGCTCCTTGGCCGCGCCGACACCGCCGAAGCCGCCGCCGAGAATCACGACGCGAGCGCTTCCATCCCCTGGCATCCCCGAGTAGCCCTCCCTCCGCCTGCGGCTCCACGTTATGACCGCTCCCTTCGGCCTGCTTACCCCATCGGCATGAACCGGCCCCGTCAGGGTCTTTGCGGTCATGCCGAGTGGGTGACGCCTGACGCCGCCGGATCTGCGATCTTCCCGTTATGAGCGTGCCCGCCGGCGGCGCCGCCGCAGCCCTTCCGGCACCCCCGCCCGCGTCGTCGCGCGGGCGGCGGCTGCTGAAGGTGGCTGCCTGGCTCGTCGGGATCGTGGTCCTGGTCTTGATCCTCCAGTTGGCCGGTGTCGACGTGACCGGGTGGCTTCACGATCTCTGGACCCAGATCAAGGCCGTCCCGCCCGGCTACATCATCGCCGCGCTGATCTTCCAGACGGGCCAGACGGTCCTCGCCGGCTACTCCTACTACGGGATCCTCGGCGCCGCCTACCCGGGGGAGGTGACGATCGCCCCGATCGTGACCGCCTACGCCGTCGGGGTCGCGTTCAACAACTTCCTCCCGGCCAACATCGGCACGTTCGTGACCCTGCTGATGTTCGTGGCCATCATCCCGGGCTGCAACCTGCCCGGATCGATCGCCGCCTATCTCGTGCAGAAGATCTTCTTCATGATCGCCGGGACGCTGGTCTACGTCTACCTCTTCCTCTCGGTACCGGGCTCGTTCACCCAGAACCTGGGGAACGAGAAGGCCCACCCCGGGCTGACGGCCCTCATCGTCGTAGGGATCGTCGTCCTGATCGTCCTGCTCGTAAGGATCTTCTGGCGGCAGGTGAAGAAGCTCTGGAACCAGGCCAAGCAGGGCGGCGTGATCCTCTCCCAGCCGAAGCGGTACGCGCTGCACGTGTTCCTGCCGTCGTTCCTCTCGTACGTGTGCAAGTACGCCGTGGTCGGCATCTTCCTCGCCGCGTTCGCAATCCCCGTGACCTTCGACTCGATCACGTGGGTGATCGGATCCGGGTCGCTGGCGAACGTCGTGTCGGTCACGCCCGGCGCGGTCGGGATCACCCAGGCGACGAACGCCCTCGCTCTCAAGACGTGCTGCCACGTTCCCAACAACACGGCCGTCGCCTACTCGACCGCCCAGCAGCTGGTCACGACCGCCTGGAACATCACCTTCGCCGTGATCCTCGTGGTCCTCGTGTTCGGCTGGACCGGCGGCAAGCAGCTCGTCACGTCGTCGTACGTCGGCGCCAAGGAGCAGGTAGCGGAGCAGAAGGAGGCGCGCCGGGCCAAGCGGGAGGAGCGCAAGGGCGAGAAGGAAGCCGAGCGCGAGCGCACAAAAGACTCTTGATGCGCTGGCCGCGCTTCTTCGCGCACCACTCCCACGACGACCCCGCGCCACTGCCGGCGCCGGAGCCGAGCAGCGGGCCGCCGAGCATGAGGTCGTGGAGATCGACCCCGAGCAGCTGCGGGCGCTCTCGAACGTCTTCTCCGCGCCGAAATGGCTTCGCGACGCCGGGCTCGCCTCGTGGCTGCTCGCAGGCGTCGCGCTCCTGCTCGTCGGGCTGACCTGGCTCGCAGCGACGACCGCTGCGATCGTCGATCCCGTGGTCGTCGGGCTGATCATCGCGACCGTGGCCTCGCCGGCCCTTTCGTGGCTCGCCTCGCACCGCGTGCCGCGCGCCGTCGGAGCAGCCCTCGTGCTGCTCGCGATCGTCGCGATCGTCGTCGTGATCGTGCTGCTCGTGATCGGCGGCATCACGAGCCAGCTCGACGAGATCAGGGCCCAGGCGAACGCAGCTGCCCCCAAGGTGCAGAGCTGGCTTCGCCACCTGGGCCTCAACCAGGACGGGGCGAAGAGTGCAACCGACGGCGTCGGGGCGCGACGAGCCAGGCCCAGCCGACGCTGATCCACGGGCTCATCAACGGGATCTCGTCGCTCGCCGCCGCCGCGATCCAGCTCTCGTTCCTCGCCCTCTCGATCTTCTTCTTCCTCAAGGACGGGCCCGGGATGCGCGCGCTGGGTGGAGCGGCACATGGGCACCCCCCAGCCGGTCGCGACCGTGATCACGGGCGGCGTGATGACGTCGCTGCGGCGCTACTTCCTGGGCGTAACGCTCGTCGCCGCGTTCAACGGCATCGTGGTCGGGCTCGCGGCGCTCCTGCTCGACGTGCCGCTCGCAGGCACGATCGCCGTGGTCACCTTCATCACCGCCTACATCCCGTACATCGGCGCGTTCGTCTCCGGGGCGTTCGCGGTGATCCTCGCGCTCGGCGGCAAGGGGACCACGACCGCGGTGATCATGCTCGTCGTCGTGATCCTGGCGAACGGGCTGCTGCAGAACATCTTCCAGCCCGTCGCCTTCGGGGCGACCCTGAAGCTGAACCCGCTGGCGGTGCTGATCGTGACGATCGGGGCCGGATGCCTGTTCGGCATGATCGGCATGGTGCTCGCCGCGCCGCTCACATCCGCGGCGCGGCAGATCAGCGGGAAGCTCACCGAGGCACGCAGGGCCTCAGCCGTGGCTCCGGTCGCCGCCGAGGCGCCCGTCTAACCGGCGACGGCCGCCTGCGACTTCACGTAGTCGATGTAGCCGCGGACGTCTGCGGCGGGCTCCGCGTACGCGTCGCCGAGCGCCTCCTCCATCCGGGCCAGGAAGTCGGTCGCCCACTCGGGGAAGTCGTAGTCGATCACCTTGAGGAACTCCATCGTCGCCGCGAGGCGGATGTCGGCGATCGACGGGGAGCTGCCGCCGATGAACGCGTTGTCCCCGAGGAAGAAGACGCGGTAGACGTCGAGCGGGCCGGCGAGCGCAGCCGCGGCGTCCCTCGCCGCCTGGCTGCTTCATGTCGTCGGACGCAGCCGGCGCGGTTCCGACCTCCCCGGCGTACTGGCCGAAGCCGAGGCTCGGGTAGGTCGCGCGCGCGACGAGCGGGTAGAGCGTCGCCAGGTGGTACGCCATGGCGCTGTCGACCATCGCCCGCTTTGCCGGGTCGGTCGGGTAGAAGCGCTCGAGGCCGTGCTTGTTGCAGAGGTACTGCATGATCGCGCAGCTCTCCCAGAGGGCCCCGCGCGGCAGCCCCTCGCACTCGAGGAGCGGCGTCAGGCGCGACGGGTCCTTGGCGTAGAAGTCGTCGGTACCCTGCTGGCCCCAGACGTCGACCTCCTCGAAGTCGAGCCCGGCGGCGCGGACGAAGATCCGGACGGAGAGGTTGTTCACGCTCGGCTTGAGGATGCTCAGTGTGTTGTCAGCCATGGGGTCCTCCAGTTCGGGACAGGTAGGGGTTCCTGGGGGTGCGGTCGCTCGAGAGGGACTCGCGCGAGCGTGTGACGAGCCGCTCGATCGCGTCGGCGACATGCTGCTCGGCGATGTTGTAGTCGCCGGCCTCGACCCTGAGCTTATGGGCTTCCAACAGCACTTCGGCGTGCGTGTAGGGCGGCGGCGGCTCGAAGCGGTACGAGGCGAGCTCGATCAGGAGCCCGGTGGGTCGTCGAAGTAGATCGAGTCCATGAAGCCGCGGTCCTTGACGCCGCTCGAGCGGATGCCGCGCTCGTCGAGGCGCTCGACGGCCTGCTTGAACGTCGCCTGGGAGAGGCTGAAGGCGACGTGGTGCACGCAACCGGGGTCGGTCGCGGTCCGCGCCGGGTCGGGGACGCGGTCTTCGTTGGTGAAGACGGTGATCAGCCGGCCGTCGCCGGGGTCGAAGTAGAGGTGGCTCTCCGAGGCGTTGTCCAGGTTCGGCTGCTCGAAGACGAACGGCATCCCGAGCACGCCTTCCCAGAAGTCGATCGAGGTCTGGCGGTCGGCGCCGACGAGCGTGATGTGGTGGACGCCCTGGGCCTGGAGCTTGCGCATGGCGCGGACTCTAGCGCCGAACGAGCGGGGTCTTGTACTCGCTGCGCGCGAGCGTGCCCCAGGGAACGAGCTCGATCCGTGTCTGGACGATCAGCGTGTCGCGGAGCCGCTGCCGGATCTCGTCCGCGAGACCGGGAGGCGGCTCGGCGTCGCGGCGAGCTCGACCTCGACCGGAAGCGGCGGCTCCTGCTTGACGCCCTCGGCCTGCACGCGCACTGCGATGCTGCCGCTCACGGACGGCGCGAACCCGGCGACAACCTCGCGGATCGCGCTCGGGAAGACGTTCACGCCGCGGACGATCAGCATGTCGTCGGTGCGGCCGATGCAGCGGATCCGGGGGGCGGTGCGGCCGCACGGGCACGGGCTCGTCCGCACGACCACGTGGTCGCGGGTGCGGAAGCGAAGGAGCGGCGCGGCGCGATGCCGCAGGTGGGTGAGCACGAGCTCGCCGCTCGCGCCGTCGGCGAGCTCGAGCGGCTCGGTCGTGTCGGGGTCGATCAGCTCGGCGTGGACGAAGCCCGCGGGCGCCCAGGTGCATCCCGTCCTGCTGCTCGCACTCGCCCCACAGTGAGACGCCGATGTCGCCGATCCCCATCGCCTCGGTGACGCGCGCGCCCCAGCCCTGCTCGAGCATCGCCCGGAAGGCGGGCTCCCCGCCGCCGGGCTCGCCGGCGACCAGCACCCGCTCGACGCTCGAGGAGGCGAGGTCGAACCGCTCGCCCAGGTAGGCGGCGTAGCTCGGCGTGAGGACCGCGACCTCCGGCCTGAGGAGCTCGATCGCCCTGAAGAGCCGGTCGGTGTTGCCGGTGCCGACCG
Organism: uncultured Actinomycetes bacterium; assembly: GCA_963792135.1. GTDB lineage: Bacteria > Actinomycetota > Thermoleophilia > Gaiellales > Gaiellaceae > PALSA-600. The sequence goes on from CAWBVD010000016.1 coordinate 319,659, forward strand.
GGATGTGAGTGAGGCCGATCCGGTCGAACGAGGCGAGAGCGGCGCCCGCGACGAACGGGCCGGCGTTGTAGGTGGAGACGACCGCGCTGCCCAGGGCGGACGCCCGACGCGGCGTAGCTGCGGGCCGAGCCGGTGATCCAGTTGTCGAGGTCGCCCGCCGTGAGCGGGATGTAGCTCGCGGGTGCCCACCGCGGTAGTGAACCATGCTCGGTCGACGGGATGGTCAGCTTCGGCGTCAGGCCGTCCGCCACCGATTGCAGGAAGCGGAAGTCGTCGCCGAAGATCGTCTCGCCGAGGCCGATCGGTGCGTCCACGTGCAGCGCCGCCGGCGTGTACTCGATCGTGCCGTCCGCGTTGCGGAACTCGACCCTGAGCTCACCCGGGGCCTTGCTGATGCCGTCGAGGCGGTAGATGAAGTCCATGTGCCAAGAGTCGCGGCGGAGCTCACCGTCGGTCGCCGACCTGAGCCCGGTGTCGCGCTGGAGCGCGACCGCCTGCCGGATCGCGTCGTCCTCGGCCGCGCTCGAAGCCCCGCGGCGTCGAGCGCGCGGCCGCGTGGCGCGCTCGGGCGGCGAGGAGCTTCTGCGGCCGCAGCAGGCTGCCGACGTGGTCGGCGCGGTACGGCGGCGTCTCTCGCGGAGCCACTGCAAGTCGCAGGCTACCTGACTAGCATCGCGGCCATGGACCTGGACGCGGTCGTCGCGATCGACGTGCACACGCACGCGGAGGTGTCACGGACGGGGCTCGACCCGCTGCCGCCGGACCTCCGCGAGGGCGCGGCGAGGTACTTCGCAGCCGACGTGTTGCCGACGGCCGAGGACGTGGCTGCGTACTACCGCGAGCGCAACCTGGTCGCTGTGATCTTCGGCGTCGACAGCGAGTCGGTGACGGGCACGAAGCCGATCCCGAACGAGGAGATCGCCGAGATCGCGGCCGCGAACCCCGACGTGCTGATCCCGTTCGCGAGCATCGACCCGGCCCGCGGCGCGAAAGGCGTGCAGGCGGCGAAGCACCTGATCGCCGACCACGGCGTGCGCGGGTTCAAGTTCCACCCGAACTCGCAGGGCTTCTTCCCGAACGACCCGAAGGCGTACCCGCTCTACGAGGTGATCGAGGCCGCCGGCCTCCCGGCGCTCTTCCACACCGGCCACAGCGGCATCGGCGCCGGCGTCCGCGGCGGCGGCGGGATCAGACTCAAGTACTCGAACCCGATGCACGTGGACGACGTCGCCGTCGACTTCCCCGACCTGAAGATCATCCTCGCCCACCCGTCGTTCCCTTGGCAGGAGGAGGCGATCTCGGTCGCCCTCCACAAGCCGAACGTGCACATCGACCTCTCCGGCTGGTCGCCGAAGTACTTCCCTGAGATCCTCGTCCGCTACGCGAACAGCCTCCTGCGCGAGAAGGTCCTCTTCGGCTCCGACTTCCCCTTCATCACCCCCGACCGCTGGCTCGCCGACTTCGCCGAGCTGCCGATCAAGGACGAGGTCCGGCCGCTGATCCTGAAGGAGAACGCGATCCGACTCCTCGGCCTCAGGGAGCCAGCTGGGTGACAAGCTCGTCGCGGAGGCCCGGTTCGGAGGCGTCCTTCTCGTAGATCAGGCTGCCGAGCTTGAGGACCGCGATGCGGTCGGCGACCTCGAGGCTGAGGTCGAGGTTCTGCTCGACCATGAGGATCGTGCAGCCGTGGCGCTCGCGGATGCCGCGCAGGGCTACGCCGACCATCGAGATGACCGCGGGGCCGAGGCCGTCCGAGATCTCGTCCAGCACGAGCAGATCAGGCAGGACGACGAGCGCCTTGGCGAGCGTGAGCATCTTCTGCTCGCCGCCGCTCAGCGTGCCGGCGCGCTGGCGGAGGCGCTGGCCGAGCACCGGGAAGTAGCCGAACACCTCGTCGCGCACGTGCGGCGGGCAGCGGCGGCCCTTGCCGACGCTCAGGTTCTCCTCGACCGAGAGCTCGCCGAAGAGCGACTGCTCCTGCGCTGCGTACGCGACGCCGAGGCGGGTGATGCGGTACGTGGGCCAGCCGGTCACGTCCGACGTCTGCACCATCACCGTCCCGCGCGAGGGCTTGAGGTAGCCCATCATCGCCTTGAGAAGCGTCGACTTCCCCATCCCGTTCCGCCCGACGACGGCCAGCGCGCCGTGCTCGGGCACCGAGAAGTCGATCCCGTCGATGATCGTCGCCGAGCCGTAGCCCGCGCGAAGGTCCGAGACGTCGACCTTCACGTCACCGCCGTCCCGACGTAGGCCTCGCGTACGACCGCCGACTCCGACACCTCGGCCGGCGTCCCGGACTCGACGACCTTGCCGCCGTGGAGGACGATCACCCGGTCGGCCACCCGCGCCACGAAGTCGAGGTCGTGCTCGATCAGGACGATCGTCATCCCCGACTCGACCAGGCGGCGGAAGACGTCGCCGATCACGTGCCGCTCGTTGCTCGTCAGCCCGGCGGTCGGCTCGTCGAGCAGGAGCAGCTCGGGCCGCACCGACACCGCCGCCGCGAGCTCGAGCCCCTGCTTCAGCCCGTGCGCCAGCGCCGGCGAGAGCGAGTCCTCGCGGCCGTCGAGGGCGGTCGCGTCGACGATGTCGAGCACGGACCGCGCGACCGGGATCCGCTGCGTGCGCCGCCAGAACGACGGGATCCGGCCGTTCCGCGACGCGAGCAGTACCGTCTCGGCGACCGTGAGGCTGTCGAAGAGGTGCGGGATCTGGAACTTCCGCGCGACCCCCGCCCGCGCGATCTTGTGGATCGGCTCCCCCTTCCGCACCACCTCGCCGTGGTGGACGAAGAATGACACCGAGCCCCGCGCTGCGAGCTTGCCGTCCGTGAGCACGTTGAGCAGCGTCGACTTGCCGGCGCCGTTGGGGCCGACGATGCAGAGCAGCTCGCCGGCGCGGATCTCGAAGTCGACGCCGCGCAGGACCTCGAGCGCACCGTACGAGAACTCGAGCTCGGAGACGACGCAGATCGGCTCCCCGCGCGGCCGGAGCTCGGGGCGCGCCGGAGGCGACGGCACGAGCGCGCGGCTGAGCCGCGGCTGCCGGCGGCGGTGCGCCACCGCCCGGAAGAGCCGCAGCAGCGCCGGCAGGACGCCGTCCGGGATGAACACGACGACCGCCACGAACAGGAGCCCGAGGAAAAGCGCCCACTCGACGGGGTAGGTCGCGCTCAGCTTCGAGGTGATGAAGCTGAGGCCGATCGCCCCGATCACCGCGCCGATGATCGTGCCGCGGCCGCCGACCGCGACCCAGATCAGGATCTGCGTCGAGAACAGGAACCCGAACTGCGGCGCCGAGACGAAGCCGACGATCGTCGCATACACGCCGCCGCCGAGCGCCGCCAGCACCGCGCCGAGGACGAAGACGCCGATCTTCACGGCCTCGACGTTCGTCCCGAAGAAGCGGACACGCCGCTCGTTGTCCCGGACCGCCCGCATCACGAGCCCGAAGTCGCTCCGCACCAGCACGAGCGCCCCGGCCGCCACGACGATCAGCAGGACGGCGCAGATGTAGTACCACGTCGTCCCCGAGAAACCGTGATAGGCGAAGCCGAAGAGGCCGTTGTCGCCGCCGGTGTAGCGGGTCTCCTGGGTGTAGACGGTCCCCGCGATGACCGTCAGCGCGAGCGTGACGATCGCGATGTAGAACGGATCCGACTCGCCCTGCGAGAACGAGAGCAGCCCGACGACGAGCGCCACGGTGCCCGCGACCGCCATTCCGATGACGGTGCCGGCGACATGGCGGCCGAGCCCGCCGTGCACCCCCATCACGAGCCCCTGCGCGTCGACCTTCGTCGTCATCATCCCGACCGCGAGCGCGCCGGTGCCGAACCAGAGCGCGTGGCCGAGATCGGGGATCCCGGTGTAGCCCCAGACCAGGTCGAGGCTGAGCGCCACGATCCCGAAGAGCAGCGAGTTCGTGAGCAGGCTCAGGTAATACGTGCCGAGCACCTGCGGCATGAGCAGGACGACGCCGGCGACGGCGGCGCCTCCGGCCACCGCCACGATGAGCCGGTCCCTGCTCACGACCTGCGGAACGCCAGTCCCTGCGGGCGGAAGCGGAGGATGACGACCGCGAGCCCGATCACGACGGCGTTGGCCCAGACCGCGTTCTCGTAGCGCGCGTAGAGGGTGCCGACCGTGGCGAGGAGGACGCACGAGAGGATCAGCCCCAGGAGCGTCCGCCCGGAGAGGATCACCGCCAGGAACCCGGTGGCGACGAGCGAGATGCCGAAGTTCGGGTCGACGCCCTGGATCGGCGCGAGCACGGCGCCGGCGAAGCCTGCGAGGGCCGCTCCGGTGATGAAGGTCAACTGGCGCACCCGCACCGTGTTGATGCCGTGGCTGCGAGCGAGCGGCTCGTTGGTCATCACCGCCCGGATCGTCAGCCCGACGGTCGTGAAGCGGACGATCAGCGCGATCGCCGCGAGCAGGCCGCAGGCGAGCAGGATCAGGATCAGCCGGTACGTCGGATAGGGCGTGCCGAAGACCGTCGTGGCGCTGATCGTCGGCAGGTCGAGGAACCGCTGCGTGGAGCCGTAGATCTCCACGATCACCTGGACGAGCACGAGCGAGAGCCCCCACGTCGCGAGGATCGTGTCCAGCGGCCGCGCGTAGAGCCTCCGGATGACGACCAGCTCGATCACCGCCCCCGCCGCGCCCGTGACGAACGCGGCGAGCAGGACACTCGGCCAGAACGGCACGCCGTGCCCGCGGAAGCTCACCTCGGCGTAGACGCCCACGGCCATCAGGCCCGTGTGCGCGAGGTTGATGACGTGCAGGAGCCCGAAGATGAGGAAGAGGCCCATGACGACGAGGACAAGCGTCGCGATCGCGACGATCGTGTCCAGCGTCAGGCTCATAGGCCTCTTACCCTACGACTCTTCCGCTGACGCAGCCTGCGCTAGCAGGTCGGCGTCACCGGGATCGGCGTGATCCGCTGCTGCTTCCCGACCAGCTTCGTGCTGCCGTCCTTCTGCTCCTCGATCACATACGTCGTGAGCGCGACGTAATGCCGGTTCTTGAACGCGAGGTCGCCGCGCGGGCCCGACGACCTGGCGTTCATGAGCGCCGCGATCACGTCGGAACCGGAGGACGACTTCGCATTCTTGAGCGCGTGGGCGAGGATGAAGACGCCGTCCCACGCGGCGGCGGCGGCACCCGAGATCTGCGCCTTGTCGCCGTACTTCTTCTCCATCGTCGACTTGAACTGATCGTTGCCCTTGCTGTTGTTGTCCTTGTCGTAGCCGGTGGAGATGATCGTCCCCTGGAGCAGCTGCCCGCCGATCGCCGCGGCGATGCCGTCGTCCATCAGGAAGCTCGCGGTCTTGATCCCGTTCGAGCGCGGATCGGTCTTGAACTGCTTGTAGAAGGCCGTCTCGTCGCTCCCGACGAGGATGTCGATCACCGTGTCGGGCTGAGCGGCCGCGATCTTGCCGATGTCGCTCGAGAAGTCGGTCGTGCCGAGCGGCTCGTACGAGTTGCCGACGACCGACGCGCCGTCCAGCGTCGCCCGTCCCTGCACCTGGCTCGTGCCGAGATGCCCGGACGAGAAGTCGCTCGCCACGATGTAGATCTTCTTGCTCCCGTGCTTCGTCAGGTAGTCGACGAGCGGGTTCACCTGCTGGTTCCCGACGTTCGCGAGCGAGAAGTAGTTCCCGAGGCAGATCGAGCCGGACGTCGACGTCTGTGCCAGGACGTACGGGATGTTGGTGTTCGTCAGGTACGTGTTGCACGCGGCCTGCGACGGCGTCGACTCGAAGCCGACGATCGCGTTGACGTGCGTCTGGTTGATGAGCCGGTTGCAGACGTCGGCGGCCGTCGTGGGCGTGGCCGCGTCGTCGGCGTAGAAGACCTTGATCGTGCGGCCGGCGAGGTTGTTCTTGTTGACGACGGCCAGCGCCGCCTGGAGCCCCTGCGTCGCCGACGCAGTGTTCGTGGCCTGGCTGCCGGTGAAGCCGGCGACCCAGCCGATCGCGTAGGGAGCGTTGGTGGCCTTGCGGGCCGAGAGGCCCGACGCCGCGACTGCGCCGGCGAGCAGCGCCAGCACCACGACCGCCGTCACCGTCCGGCGAGCCCCCAGTGAAACCTTACGAGCCGACATTCCGCGCCTCCTCGAAAGAAACGTCTATGTCCGGGTCCACCCGCAGCGGGTGCGACCAAGTGGTGACACCGGCTTTTAACTCAGCCGGGATCGAATGTCAAGTAGCCTGATACTCACCGAGACGGCCGCAAGAGCACACTGCGGCCCTGTGTCCGGTTGCCTGCCTTGCTTCAGACGAACGACGAGGCGCTTAGATAGCGCCGGCAGCGCGGAGCGACTCGATGCGCTCCGGCGGATAGCCGAGCAGCCCGCCGAGGATGAAGCTCGTTGTGCTGGCCGAGCCTCGGCGGCGGCGTGTCGTATCCCGTCCGCGCCTCCGAGAAGCGCACGGGGAACCCGCTCCCGTAGAGATCGTCGACGGGGCCGAGCTCGGGATGCACGAGCGGCACGGTCTCGCCGCGCCGGAGCCCCCGCGGGTCGCGGACGGCGGTCGCGGTGTCGCGCACGACGGCCGCCGGCGTGCCCTGCGCGTCGAACGCGGCCGTCGCCTCGGCAGCCGTTCTCGTCGCCGTCCAGTCGGCGATCAGGCCGTGCAGCTCCGCCTGGTTGGCGACACGGCGATCGCGGTTCGCGAACCGCTCGTCCTCGTAGAGCTCGGGCCGCCCGATCGCCTCGAAGACGCCGCGCGCGAACGGCTCGGTCGGGGCGCAGACGGCGACGAAGCCGTCGGTCGTCGGGAAGATCCCGAAGGGCGCGAGCCGCGGCACGACGTTGCCCGTCCGGGTCGCGATCCCCGCCCGCTCCATGGTGTCCCAGGGCTCCGTCGCGAGCAGCGAGGTCAGCGCGCCGAGCAGGCCGACGTCGACGTGCTGGCCGCGCCCTGTCCGCTCGCGCATGAAGAGCGCCGCGAGCGTGCCCATGACGGCGAACAGCGGCCCGGTGAGATCTCCGAACGGCACGGCGTTCCGCACCGGAGGGTCGCCCTCGCTCCCGGGGGTGAGCATGAGGCCGCTCAGCGCCTGAAAGATCGAGTCCATGCCCTTGCCGGGCTCGCCGGCGCCGAAGCCGCTGATCGACACGTAGACGATCCGGGGGTTGATCGCCGCGCTCGACTCGTACCCGATGCCCATGCGGTCGGCGGTGCCGGCGCTGAAGTTCTCCACCACGACGTCTGCCTGACGGACGAGGTCGTCGAACACCTCCCGCGCCTCCGGCAGCTTCAGGTTGAGCGTGACGCCGAGCTTGTTGCGGCCGCGCTCCAGCATCGAGACCGACATGTCCGTCTCGTCCTCCCGGGCGATGTGGAGCCCCGTCTTCCCGACGTACGGCGCGTTGTTGCGCGACGAGTCGCCGCCGGCGGGGTTCTCGACCTTGATCACCGTGGCCCCGAGCGCCCCCAGGAGCTGCGTCGCGTACGGCCCGGCGAGCGCGATCGTCAGGTCGATGACGGTGATGCCCTCGAGCGGGCGCGGAAGCTCGGCGTCGGCCATGGCCCCGCAGTCTAGGGTTGGGCGCATGGCCGAGTACAGCGAGCGGACCCGCGTCGCCTGGATCGACACCGACGCGGGCGGGCGCATCCACTTCACCGTCGCCTTCCGCTGGGCCGAGGCCGCCGAGACGGGGCTCTACCGGAAGCTCGGGCTGCTCTCGGATCGCAAGGGCGACTACCCGCGCCGGCACGTCGAGGCCGACTACCTCCGCGTGCTGCGCTACGACGACGAGGTCGAGGTCCAGCTCCGCGTCGCGTCGGTCGGCCGGACGTCGGTCACGTTCACCTGGGACGTCGTCCACGACGGCGAGGTCGCGATCCGGGGAACGCACACCGTCGTGCGCGTCGACGACGAGGGCCGGCCGAAGCCGATCGACGACCGTCACCGCGAGCTGCTCGAGTATCAAGGAACCTGATACTCTCGCCCGGCTACGGGCGACTGGGATCCCAACGCCGCCTGGCGGCCGCTCCAGGCCGGACAGGCTCCGGACGCCGGCCTCGCTTACGCGGAGGCCCGGTCGCGCTGCCCGGTCGCCCGCGTCGACGGCGTGCTCGGCGGCTTCTGGGCCGTCCTCGGGCACGACGCGCTCGTTCAGGCCGCCCTCGACTACGGCACGTTCTCGAACGTCGTCCCGTTCTTCGGCACGCTCCGCCCGCCGCTCGAGTGCGACCCGCCCGAGCACACCGTCTACCGCCGGCTGCTCAACCCCTACTTCGAGCGCGACCGGCTCGAAGCGCTCGAGGCGCCGCTCCGGCGGTACGCGGGCGAGATGCTCGACCCGCTCGTCGCTGCCGGACACGGCGACTTCGCAGAGGCGTTCAGCCACCCGTTTCCGACGCGCGCGCTCTGCCTCTTGCTCGCGCTCCCGGACGGCGACTGGCGCCTGATCAACGACTGGTCGCGGCGCGTCGACGAGGTCGGCGGGCAGAGCCCGCCCGGGAGCCCCGAGCGCCTCGCCGTGGGCGAGGAGCTCCGGCCGTACATGACCGCGATGATCGAGGAGCGCCGGCGCAACCCCGGCGACGACGTGGTCAGCGCGCTCGTGTGCGGCGATCCGGAGCTGCCGCCGCTCGACGACGAGCTGCTGGTCGGAATCGTGATGATGTTCATCTCGGCCGGCCACAACACGACGACGAGCGCGATCGGAAACAGCGTCCTCCGACTCGCCCGCGACCCCGAGCTGCAGGCGCGCGTCCGTGCCGAGCCCGAGCTGATCCCGGCGCTGGTCGAGGAGGTCGTGCGCCTCGACTCGCCGCAGCAGGCGATGCGGCGGGTGGCGACGGCCGACGCGGAGCTCGGCGGCCGGAAGATCGCGGCCGGCGAGTACGTCTGGCTCGTCTTCGGGTCGGCCAACCTCGAGCTCGCAACGGAGCTCGACCTGGAGCGCAAGCCGAACCGCCACGTCGGCTTCGGCCGGGGGATCCACATGTGCATCGGCGCGCCGCTCGCGCGCCTCGAGGTCCGGGTCGCCCTCGAGGAGCTTCTCGCACGCACCGGGTCGTTCGGGCTCGACGGCGAGGTCGTCCGTCCGGCGTGGCCGCGGCTGGGCGTCGACCGGCTACCCCTTCGTCTCGGGTGAACCGCGGATCGTTCCGGCTGAGCGGCGGGCTGACGCTCTCCTACCTCCGCTGGGGCGATCCCGGCGCGCCCGACCTGCTCCTCCTCCACGGCGGCAACCTCTCCGCCGACGACTGGCAGGACGTGGCGCCCCGGCTCGCGGCCGTTGGCTGGCGCGTGACCGCGCTCGACCTCCGCGGCTGCGGCGAGAGCGACTGGGATCCGGAGGCGCGGTACGGCGTCGAGCAGACCGTCGCGGATGTCGCCGAGCTCGGCCTCGCGCCGTTCGTGCTCGTGGGACACTCGCTCGGCGCGGTCGCCGCGTGCGTCTACGCGGCGCGGCACCCGCAGCAGGTGCGGGCCTGCGTGATGGAGGACGGCGGCCCGGCCGAGCACACGCGACCCTCCGCGCTCGAGAACCCCACATACGTGTTCGCGTCGGACGAGGAGGCGCGCGCGGCGCTGCCGCCGGGCCTGCCGGACTGGGTGCCGGAGACGCGCTTCCGGCGGCTCGACGACGGCCGCGTCACGTGGCGGAGCGACCTCGCCGGCCGGGTGCGCTGGGCGGCGGCAGGCGGGGAGCCCCTGATCCCGGGGCTCTGGCCGTACGTCGAGGCGCTGCGCTGCCCGACGCTAGTCGTCCGCGGCGCCGAGTCGCCGCTCTTCAAGGCGGAGTACGCCGAGCGGATGACGCAGATCAACCCGATGATTCGCCTCGTGACGATCCCCGACGCCGGTCACCTCGTCCACTGCCGGCAGCCGGCCGCCTTCACGGCCGCGGTGCTCGAGTTCCTGTGAGCGCGCTCCAGGAGCTCGTCGCGGTCTACGAGGACCCCTCGCCCGTGCTCGCGCAGTGGCGCGGCCGCGTGGTCGGCTACCTCGGATCGGACGTGCCGCGTGATCTGGTTGCCGCGGCCGGGCTGCTGCCGTGCCGGCTCCGCGGAGCCGGCACGCCGTCGGCGCGCGCGGACGAGATCCTCGGGCCGCGCGTCGACCGGCCGGTGCGCCGCGTGCTCGGCGAGCTGCTCGAGGGGCAGGCGGGCGTCGACTTCCTGCTCCTCACGCACGAGTCCGACAGCCTCGTCCGCCTCTTCACCTCGCTGCGCGTGCTGCCCGACCCGCTGCCGGACGTCTGGTTCCTCGACCTGCTGCACCTGCCGACCGAGACGACCGCGGCCTACAACGCCGCGCGGCTGGAGGAGCTCCGTGCGGTGCTCGAGCGCTGGTCGGGGCGGCCTGTCGCCGAGAGCGGGGAGGGGCCCGACCCTGCGCTGCTCGCCCGCGTGACCGATCTGCGACGTGCGGCGCGGCTCCGCGGCTCGGACGCGCTCGCCGTCCGCGGCGCCGGCGAGGTTCTTCCAGCGGCGGAGTACAACCGGCTGCTCGCGCGCCTGCTCGAGGAGGAGCACGACGCCGTCCCGGCGAGCCGGCGCGTCTACGTGACCGGGAGCGAACAGGTCTCGCCGGACCTCTACCGCCGCCTCGAGGACGAGGGGCTGCACGTCGTCGGCGAGGACACCGGCCGCCTCCACGGCACCAACGAGCGCGCGGCGCGCACCGCGCAGGAAGTCAAGACAACTCAATGCCGATCTCGTCGTTGCCAGGATCCGCACCGGCGACGACGCGTTCGCCTGGGGCCTTCCTGCGCTCCGCCGCGCTCTCGACGTCGAGCTGGTCGTGGAGCACGAGTGAGCGCCCGGGGTACGCGCCGCCTCGAGAGCTCGGCCGCCGCGCTGGCCTACCAGCGCGAGTGGTTCGCAGGGCTCCGGGAGCCCGTCGTGCTCGTCGACGCCGACGTCCCGCACGAGCTCCTGCGGGCGATGGACATCCCGTATGTCGTCAACCAGTGGTGGGCCTCGATCTGCGCCGCGAAGCAGCGAGCCCCGGACTACCTGGCACTGCTGCGCGAGCGCGGCTACCCCGACTACCTCGAGCAGTACAGCGCCATCTCGCTGGGCTCGACTCTGGACAGCGAAGATGCGCCGTGGGGCGGCCTGCCCGAGGTCTCCGCCTTCGTGACGCAGGTCTGGACGGACGCGCACCGCGGCATCGCGGAGGCGTGGGAGCGGGAGCGCGCGGTGCCGTTCTTCGCGCTCGAGAAGGCGGTCGCGAACGAGCTGCCCGAGCGCTGGTGGGAGCGGATCGCCCACGACTGGGAGGAGGTCGTCGGCACGGCCCGGCTCGACCTGATGAGCGCCGAGCTCGAGCGCCTCGCCGCGTTCCTCGAGTCGGTCACGGGCAAGCAGCTCGACGAGACGCGGCTCGAGCGCATCCTCGAGCTCGCGAACGAGCAGCAGGAGTGGAGCCGCCGGACGCGCGACCTGCTCGCGGCCACGCGGCCGGCGCCGCTCGACATCGTCGACAGCATCCCGGCGGTGATGCTCCCCCAGTGGCACCGGGGCACCGAGTGGGCGCGCGACGCGGCGCGGGCCTTCCACGAGGAGGTCGAGGGCCGGGTCGCCGCCGGCGAGGCGGCATGCGAGGACGAGCGGCTCCGGCTGATGTGGATCGGCCGCGGCCTCTGGTTCAACCTCGGCTTCTACCAGCACTTCCAGCGCGAGTACGGCGCCGTGTTCGTCTGGTCGATGTACCTCGCGATCGCGGCCGACGGCTACCCCCGCTACGGCGGGCCGGCGCTGCGGGCGCTCGCCGCTCGGTTCGCCGCCTTCACCGACCTCCTCGGGATGCCGGGCTGGGCCGAGCCGTGGTACCTGAAGGAGGCGCAGTCCCATGGCGTGGACGGCGTCGTCCATCTCGTCACGTCCGAGTCGCGGAGCAGCTACTTCGTCACGCGCACCCTCGAGGAGGCGGGGATCCCCGTGCTCGAGATCGACGCCAACAACGCCGACGCGCGCGACTGGGACGAGGACGCGTTCGTACGGCGAGCTGTCGGAGTTCATCGAGAGGCGCGTCGCGTGACCCGGCTGCTCCTCCTCGGCGACCTGATCCTCGACGAGCCCGACCCCGACTCGTTCTTCGAGCCGAGCCGCGAGCTGCTCCGGTCGGCCGACCTCGTGATCGGACACGTCGAGGTGCCGCACACGGCGCGCGGCGTCCCGAGCAGCGTCGACATCCCTGCGCCGCCGGCCGACCCGGCGCATCTCGAGGCGTTGCCGCGGGCGGGGATCGGCGTCGCGACGCTCGCGGGCAACCACGTCTTCGACTCGGGCCCGAACGGAGTCGAGGACACGATCGCGACGCTGCGCGGGCTCGGCCTCGCAACCGCCGGCGCCGGAATGACGATCGAGGAGGCGCGGCGACCGGCGGTGGTCGACGGGGTCGGGGTGCTGAGCTACAACTGCGTGGGCCCGCGGGAGAGCCGCGCGACGTCGCGCAAGGCGGGGGCGGCCGCGCTCGACGTGATCACGCACTACGAGCTCGACCACGCGGGCCCGGGCGGGCCGCCGCGAATCTACACGTTCGTCGCGCCACAGAGCCTCGAGGTGCTGCGCGCGGACGTGCTCGCGCTGCGGAAGTCGGTCGACGTCCTCGTCGTCGCCTTCCACAAGGGGATCGGCCACGTGCCTACCGTCGTGCCGGACTACGAGCGCGAGCTCGGGCACGTCGCGATCGACTGCGGCGCGGACGTGGTCGTCGGCCACCACGCACACATCCTGCGCGGGATCGAGGTCTACCGCGGCAGGCCCGTCTTCCACGGGCTCGGCAACTTCGTCGCGGTGACGCACGCGCTCACGCCGAGCAGCGGCACGGCGGCGGAGCTCGAGGCGTGGTCGAAGCGCCGGCGCGAGCTGTTCGGCTTCGCCCCCGATCCGGCGATGCCGTTCTACCCCTTCCACCCCGAGAGCCGGAACACGATGATCGCCGACTGCCGGATCGCGGACGGCGTCGTCGACGCCGGCTTCATCCCTTGCTGGATCGACGACCGCGGCCGACCCACGCCGGGGGGCGACTCCGGCTACGTGGAGCGGATCACGCGCGAGGCCGGCTTCGACACGTCGTTCACCTGGGACGGGGAGCGCGTCAGGGTGAGCGGGAGCGTCTCCGGCCCGTAGACAGGCCAGCCGAGCATCTCGGGCTCGCCCGCGCGCTGGAACGACGCCGTCCGCGCCAGCAGCTCCTCGAGTGCGATCCGGAGCTCCGACCGCGCGACGGCGGTGCCGGCGCACTTGTGCGGCCCGTGGCCGAAGGCCAGGTGCGGGTTGGGCGAGCGGCCGAGCCGGAAGCTCTCGGGGTCGTCGAACACCTCGGGGTCGCGGTTCGCCGACGGCAGCACGAGCGCGACCATCTCGCCCTCGCGGATCGTCCGGCCGCGGAGCTCGACGTCGTGCGTCGCCGTGCGCGCGAAGCCCTGGTTGGGCGCGTAGATCCGCAGCAGCTCCTCGAGCACGTCCGGGATCGCGCGCCGGGTCGGCGCGAAGCGCCGACTGGAGCTGCTCGTGGCGGGCGAGGTGGTCGACGGCGCTCGCGAGGAAGGCCGTCGGGGCCACGTGAGCGGCGATCAGCAGCTGCCGGAGGCTGCCGGCGACGAGCTCGTCTTCGAGCGGCTCGCCGTCGATGCGCACCTCGAGCAGAGCCGTGACGAGGTCGTCCTCGAGCGGCGTCGCCTTCCGCGCGGCGACGATCTTCCGGCACTCGGCGTACAGGTGCTGGTTCTCGCGCTCGGCCGTCTCCGCGTCGCGATGGGCCTGCGCGTGCTCGAAGCGCTCGCCGCTCGCGTTCAGCTCCCGCCCGAGCTCGCGCGGCAGGTGGAGGAGATCGGTGAAGACGAGCCCGGCGTACGGCGAGCTGAAGGCGGAGACGAACTCGCCCCCGCCGGCGGCCAGGAACGGCTCGAGCAGCTCCGCCGCCAGCGCGCGCATTCGCGGCTCGAGCGCCGGCAGCCGCTCCTCGGCGAACACGCGGTTGAGCGGCCGGCGGTAGCGGGGGTGCTCCGGCGGGTCGAAGTGGAGCGGCGCCCGCCGGCCCGACACCGGGTTCTTCGGGACGACGATTCCCTGCGAGCTCGTGAAGTCGGCCGGCCGGGAGCTCGCCGCGACGATGTCGTCGTAGCGCGTGAGCGCCCAGAAGTCCCAGCGCGCGCCGCGCGCCACCGGGCACTCCGACCGGAGCCGGGCCCACACGGCGTGCGGATCGCGCGCGAAGTCCTCCGCGAGCGGGTCGAAGTCGGCGGTCACGCCAGGAGACGGGCCGGGACGCTGAGCGTCCCCCACTCCGGCCAGCCGGTCATCGTCACGTCACCGGCAAGCTCGATCGCCGACGTGCGGGCGAGCAGCTCCTCGAGTGTCACGCGCAGCATCAGCGTCGCGAGGGGCGCTCCGGCGCAGCGATGAGGCCCCGCCCCGAAAGCCAGATGCCGGTTGATGTTCGGGCGGTTCAGGATGAAGCGCTCGGGCTCCGGGAAGACGCTCTCGTCGCGGTTCGCCGACGCGTAGACGAGCGCCACGGGCTCGTCCTTGCGCAGGAGCCGACCGCCGATCTCGACGTCGCGGGTCGGGGTGCGCGCGAAGCCGCGATACGGCGTGAGTAGCCGCAGATACTCCTCGACCGCCGCCGGCACGAGCGACGGATCCTCTCGTAGCTCGGCCTGCAGCTCCGGGTTCTGCGCCAGGTGGACGAGCATCGAGCCGATGAAGACACAGGGCGCGACCATCCCGACGACGATGAACTGCCGGATCGTCCCGAGCAGCAGATCGTCCGGGAGCGGCTCGCCGTCGACCCGCGCCGCGAGCAGTCCACTGGTGGGATCCTCGGCCGGGTCGAGGGGCTGAGCGCGACGCATGTCGATGATCGTCCGCGCGATCTCGTAGAGCGCCAGGCTCGTGCGCTTCACGCTCTCGTGCTCGAACCGCTGCACCGCGTTGACGAACTCGCGGGTCGCCTCGCGAATCGCCATCCCCAGCTCCGGCGTGAGGTTGAAGAACTCGGCGAACACGTACCCGGGCAGCCGGTGCGTGAACTCCGCGCAGAAGTCGCCGCCGCCGGCGGCGACGAGCGGGTCGAGCAGGCCGCCCACGATCGCGCGCAGCTTCGGCTCGATCGCCTCCATCTTCGCCGGCGCGAAGTACGGGTTCAGCGCACGGCGGTAGGGCGTGTGCTCGGGCGGGTCGAGATGGAGCGGCGGCCGCCGGCCGGTGAAGGCGAGCTTCGGCACCACGTTCTGCACCGTGGTGGTGAAGAGCGCCGGGTCGCCGGCGGCGGCGAGGACGTCGTCGTAGCGAAGGAGCGCCCAGAAGCCGTTCCACGCGTCGCTGCGCGCGACCGGGCAGCGCGCGCGGAGCTCGGTGAACTCGCGGTGGAAGCTCTCGAAGGTCTCCGGGACCAGCGGATCGAAGTCGACGGCGGTCACGGCGCGAAGCGCACCGGCAGGTAGGAGACGCCCTGGCGGATGAAGGTCGTCCGCACCGGCTCGCCTGCGAGCTCGACCCACTCCGTCCGCGCGAGCAGCTCCTCGAGTGCGACGCGCAGCTCGAGCCGCGCGAGGTCGAGACCGACGCAGCGGTGGATCCCGCGGCCGAACGCGAGGTGGTCGTTCGGCGTGCGGTCGAGGATGCAGCGGTCGGGCTCGGGGAAGCGCCCGGGGTCGCGGTTGGCCGCCGCCCAGAAGAGCATCACCGTCTCGCCCGCGCGCAACGTCTGCCCGTGGAGCTGCTCGTCCTCGTTCGGCCAGCGCGGCATCGCCTGAACGGGCGTCTCGAGGCGGAGGAACTCCTCGATCGCGGTCGGGATCAGCTCCGGCTCGGCGCGGACCCGGCGCTGGATCTCGGGCTCGCTCGCGACGCGCAGGATCGCGTTTCCGAGCGCGCTCGTCGTCGAGTTGTGCCCCGCGGCGAGCAGCAGGCGGACGATCTGGACGCACTTCTCCTCGCTGACCGTGTGCGTGCCGTCCGTCTCGCCGAGGATGCCGGTGATCAGGTCGACGCGCGGGTCGCGCGGGCTCTCGATCCGCTCGCGCACCAGCCGCCGCGCGTAGTCGTACAGCTCCTCGTTGCACGCGGCGCGCGTGGCGGGGTCGTCGCCGCGCCCTTCCTCGGCGGCGAACAGCTTCTCCGCGACGCCCTTGAGGTAGGACCACTCGGAGTCGGGCAGCCCGAGCCAGAAGCAGAGCGTCCGCGCCGGCAGCGGGTAGGTCAGCACCTCGGCGAGGTCGGCCTCGCCGGCGGCCAGGGCGGGCTCGAGCATCTCGGCGACGAAGCCGCGGACGCCGGGCTCGAGCTCGGCGACCCGCTCCTTGTCGAAGTGAGGCTGGAGAACGCGCCGGAAGAACGTGTGCTCGGGCTGGTCGACCTCGAGCGGCGGCCGCTGCGTCCCGAACTGCGGCCCACCCGAGTTGTTGAAGCGTCCCTTCGCGCGCGCGATCGCAACGACGTCCTCGTAGCGGGAAACCGCCCAGAACCCGCCCATCCGCTCGCTCCACGCGACCGGACACCGCTCGCGCAGCTCGGCCCAGGCTACCGGCGGGTCGGCCAGCGACTCGGGCGCGTACGGGTCCCACTCGGCAACCGTCATCGCGGCTCGAACACGCCCTCCACGGCCTGCCTCTCGGGCAGCTCCTCGCGCTTGTAGAGCCGGAACGCCTCCAGCACCGGCCGGTCGCTCAGGACGAACAGATCAGCCTGCTCGGTCGCCTCGTGGTCGTGAGCCGCCCAGGAGGGCACGACGAAGATGTCGCCGGGTCCCCACTCGAAGACGGTGCCGTTCATGATCGTGCGCCCGGAGCCCTGGAAGACGACGTGCACCGAGCTGCCGGTCATGCGGCGCGTCGGCGTGCGGGCGCCCGGCAGCAGCCGCGTCATCTCCGACGCGAACGTGCGGATCGCCGGGCCGCCGGTCGCCGTGTTGAGGAACTCGACCGTCGCCTCGTTCCCGCCGCGCGAGGCGAGGAGCTCCTCGAGCTGGCGCTCGGTGTTGCCCCAGGCATAACGAAGCAGCGGCGAGTTGAGCGGGTCACGCTCCTCGCCGGCCGGCGCCAGGCCGGGGCCGGAATGCAACTGCTCGGAGAGGCCGTGGCCGCGCACCGGCTGCTGCAGGTCGGGGTGGTTCTCGAAGAAGATCGACTCCAGGTTCACCATCAGCGGCAGGTCGAGCCCGTCGAACCACACCATCGGCTCGTCGCCGTAGTTGTTGTGGTCGTGCCACATCCAGTTCGGCGTGAGGATCAGGTCGCCGGGCTCCATCTCGCAGGCGTCGCCGTCGACCGTCGTGTAGACGCCCGAGCCGGTCATCACGAAGCGGATCGCCGAGGGCGTGTGGCGGTGCGCCGGTGCGGTCTCGCCGGGGCCGAGGTACTGGATCGCGCCCCAGAGCGTCGTGCTCGTGAACGGGAGTCCGTTCAAGCCGGGGTTTGCGAGCGCGAGCACCCGCCTGTCGCCGCCGCGCTCGATCGTGATGATCTCGCCGGCGCGCCGGGCGAGCGGGAAGATCGTGTCCCACTTCCAGAGCCACGGCCGGGTGGACGGCAGCGGCATGTCCGGCATGATCTTGCGCTGCAGGCTCCAGAGCGCCTGGAGGTCGTGCGCGGCCAGCGCGCCGCAGAACTCGTCGTAGCCGACCTCGACGGTGTTCGCGCTCCTGACGTCGATGCTGCTCATTCGGCCTCCTCGCGGGTTGGCGAAAATCTACAGATTTTTCGGCGCAGACGCCGGAAACTGGTAAGACCAGATCGTGGCAGACACGACGTCGCGCACGGAGTGGGCAGAGCGGCAGCTGCGCGCGACGATCGTCTCGGGTGAGCTGGCACCCGGCGCGCGGGTGCGGGTCGAGGACCTCGCGGCCGAGTGGGACGTGAGCCCGACGCCGCTCCGCGAGGCCGTGCGGACGCTCGCGGGCGAAGGCCTCATCGTCCTGCAACCCCAGCGCGGGGCGCGCGTCGCGGAGATCTCGACGGCGGAGACGCTCGACGTCTACGCCACGCGGATCCTGCTCGAGCCCATGGTGCTGCGGCTCTCGCTCGAGCGGGCGGGCGAGCCGTGGCGGGACGCTCTTGACGACGCGTGGGACGAGCTCGAGCGCGCGCACGCAGCGGCCCCGCAGATGCCGCTCGATCTCGAGCCGGCGCATGCCGACTTCCATCAAGCACTGCTCGCCGCGTGCGGCTCGCCGTCGCTGCTTCGCATCTGTGCGCAGCTCGCGACCCAGTCTCTGCGCTACACGCGTGCTCACCGGCTCGGCGCGCTCGCGAATCGCCGAGGGTCGGCGCGAGCACCGCGCGCTCTACCGCGCCGCGCTCGCAGGCGACGAGCCGCTCGCAGTGTCGCTCGCGGCCGCCCATCTCGGCCGCGCCGCCCGCGACTCGCTCGGCGCCGAGGCGCTCGAGGCGCTGCTCGGACGCGTGCGGGATGTCCAGGGAACGGCGGCACCGGTGCTCGAAGGCCTCAGGAGTCTCTGAGCGCGAAGTATCCCTGCGCCTCTGCGTGCCAGGCGGCGTTACGGCGGTGGAACAGCTCGTAGGCCTGACGGCGAGGCCAGCCGCGGGGGAGGAGCTCGGCCGGGAGATCGGGGTCGAGGAACGCGAGTCGCCGCCAGGCGTGGACGAGCTCCGTCTGTGCACGGAACATCGCCTCGGCTCCGCGCGGCCGGAGGGCGGCAAAGCGCTCGCGGAAGCCGGCGTACTCGGCCGAGAGGCCGGCAAGGTCCCAGGCCGCGACCAGGTCCTCGGCGCGCCCGAGCGAGCCCACGCCCGCCCGGAACGAAATCGCCTCCTCGGTCGCTCCCGCCGCCCGTAGAGCCGCCGCCACGAGCGGCTCGCGGTCGGCATGCGGCGCGATCCAGACCCCGCCGCCGAGCGAGCCCATGCCGGCGCGCGCGAGCCGGGTGCGGACGTGGTGGCGCACGCGCCTGCGGTTCTCCGGGATACGCAGGACGACGACGAGCCAGCAGCTGGTCCCACTCGACGTCGCGGCCGAAGCCGAAGATCCGCTCGCGGCCCTGCTCGAGCATCTCCGCGGTGGCCGGCGTCACGGACATCCGGGTGCGGCGGCCGATGCGCTCGCCCGAGAGCCAGCCGTCGCGGCTGCTGCGGGCGACCGCCTGGCGGGCCGTCTGCTCCGTGTGCCCAAGGGCGGCGAGCGCGGCGACGAGCGACTCCTGCCAGACGGCGCCGCCCCGCGGCATCGCGTACTCGCCGAGCACGGTGAGGAGGACCGACCGCGCGGCAGGCGGGCCGACGCTCCGGCGGCGGAGGGCGGCGTCGGCGCGCCGCAACCGTCATCCGATCTCGAGCAGCACAGCGGCGCCGGTGTCTCCCGCCGCGCAGCCGGTGAAGAGGCCGATGCCGCCGCCGCGCCGGACGAGCGCGTGCATCAGCTCGACGATCCCGCGCGCACCGGTCGGGCCCTGCGGATGGCCGTAGACGAGGCTGCAGCCGAACGGGTTCACCTCGTAGGCGTCGACGCCGAGCTCGCGCCCGAGCCAGACGTCGTTGACGGCGAACGGGTTGTGCGTCTTGATCACCGCCACCTGCTCGATGCCGATTGCCGGCCGACTCCAGCGCGGCGCGCGCCGCGGGCACGGGCGCCTTCGGCATCGCGCCGGGCTCGACCCGCGCGGTGCCGGTGGCGAGGATCCGCGCCACCGGGCCGTCGTAGCCCACGTTGCCGAGCGCGTCCTTCGTGCTCACGACCATGCCGGCGCAGCCGTCGGCCGGGTGGGTCTGCGTGCCGTAGCTGACCACCCCGCCCTCCTGCGACGGGTCCCAGCGCCTCGAGCTCCTCGCGCACGATCGGCCGCACGCCCCAGTCCTCCGCGATCTCGGCCGGCTTGCGCCTGCTGCGGTCGACGATCGGCACCATCCACTCGCGCTGGAACGCGCGGTCGTCGGCGAGCGCGTCCAGGTACTGCCCGTACCGCCGCACGGCCAGGTCGTCGAGCTCGGCCTTCTCGATCCGCCCCTCGCCCGCCACGTGCTCGGCCGTCGCCAGCATCGCGCGCCCCGTGACCGGGTCGCGTCCGAAGTTGTCGAGCACCCAGTTCTCGGAGTCCGGCGTCGCGCCCGGCGCGCCGGTGCTCGGGTAGACGAGTGCGGGCCGTTGCTCGTCCGGTCGGTGGCGACGACCAGGGTCGCCCCGCCGCGGCCGCCCTCCTGGTTCGCGGCGGCCCACGCCATGCACGCGACCGAGGTGGCGCACGCCTGCGCGAGCATCGGGCCGCTCGTGTGGCCGATCCCGAGCCGGTGAGCGAGGGTCGGCGCGCCGTAGAACGACTCCTTCTGCGGCACCGTGATCCCGAGGACGAGATCCGAGAGCGGCCACTCGATGCCCGTCCGCTGCAGCGCGTCGGTCGTCACCTGTTGCGCGAGGTCGAGACTCGAGATGTCCGCCGCCGGGCCCTGCCAGCGCACGAACGGGCTCGACCACGACGCCGCTACCGGTATGCATGCATCCTCGAACCTCACCGCCGCCTCCTCCGTCGTCTTCGTGTCACCTTGATTATTGACAGTTTCGTCGACTGCCGTCTAGTGTCTGTCACATGAGACTCCTCACCGTTGCCCTGCCCGACGGCTCGACAACGTGCGGCGCGCCGTGACGGCGAGACGCTCCACGCCTTCAGCCGGCGCTACCCGGACGTCGGCGCGCTTCTCCGTGGAGGGCTCGAGACCGCGACGAGCGAGCCGCTGTCGGGCCCAGCACCGCGCCGTCCGCCCCGTCCTCGAGCCGGCAGCGACCGTCTGCGTCGGCGTCAACTACGGCGCGCACATGCGCGAGATGGGGCGCGAGACGCCGACGAGCCCGACGCTCTTCCTCAAGCTGGCCCAGGCGCTGATCGACCCCGACGAGCCGGTCGTCATCCCGCCCGAGTCGTCGCAGGTCGACTACGAGGGCGAGCTGGTGGCGGTGATCGGGCGCGGCGGCCGGCGCATCCCCGCCGAGGAGGCGCTCGACCACGTCGCGGGCGTGACGCTGATGAACGACGTCTCGATGCGCGACTTCCAGTACCGCTCGCTGCAGTGGTTCGCGGGCAAGTCGTGGCGCGCGTGCGACGCCGGTCGGGCCCGAGGTCGTCACCCTCGACGAGCTCGCCGGATCTCGCCGACCGCGAGCTTACGACGACCGTGAACGGCGAGCTGCGCCAGCGCGCGACGATCGGCGACCTGATCTTCGGCATCCCGGCGCTCGTCGCCGACATCTCGCAGATCATCGAGCTCGCGCCCGGTGACCTGATCGCGACCGGCACCCCGGGCGGCGTCGGCCATGCGATGGACCCGCCCCGCTACCTCGCGCCCGGCGACGTGGTCGAGGTCTCGCTCGAGCGGCGCTCATGACGCTCCGTACGGCGTTCGCGTGATCCTCGACCGGCTCGTGATCCTCGCGGCTCGAGTCCCGTGACGGGTCTGCGCTCGACCGGCTTTCGCCGCCCGCTCGGTCGCGGTGATCGGCGCGTCGGCCACCCCGGGGAAGGCGGGGAATGCGCTCGTCGGGAGCCTCGCGGAGCTTCCCGGGCCCGGTCTACGCCGTGAACCCCCGCGGCGAGGACGTCGCCGGACGGCCGGGCTTCGAGCGGATCGGCGACCTCCCGGAGCCGGTCGACCTCGCGCTCTTCGCCGTCCCGGTACCGGCGGTGCTCGGCGCGCTCGCCGAGTGCGCCGAGGCGGGGGTCGGGGCAGCGGTCGTCCACTCGGGCGGCTGGGCGGAGGCGGGGCCGAGGGAGAGGGGCTCCAGGCGGCGCTCGCGTCGCTCGGCCGCGAGTCCGGGCTGCAGGATCCTCGGCCCGAACACCTCGGGTTTCTTCGACCCGGCGCGCCGGGCTGTGCGCGAGCTTCGTCCGGACGGCGGCGGATCTACCGCGCAGGCGGCGCTCGCGATCGTCGCGCAGAGCGGCGGGGTCAACCACGCGCTCGCGTTCCAGGCCGCGGGCGAGGGTCTCGGCATCCGTCTCGGCGTCGGGCTCGGGAACGCGGTGGACGTCGGCTTCGCGGAGGTGCTCGACCACCTCGCCGGGCGACGATCGGTCGAGGTCGTGGCGCTGGCGGTCGAGGGGGTCGCCGACGGGCGGCGCTGGTCGAGGCGGTCGAGGCGGTCGCCGCCCAGGTGCCCGTCGTCGCGCTGAAGGCCGGCCGCACCGACGTCGATGCCTTCTCGCGCTCGCACACCGGCGCGCTGACCGGCAGCTGGCGGGTGACCCGCGCCGCGCTCGCCCAGGCCGGAGCCGTCGTCGTCGACGACCTCACGCAGCTCGTCGACGCGGCCCAGGCGCTGCGGCTCGTGCGGCTGCCGGCGATCGCGCGACCGGGGATCGGCGTCGTGACCGGCCAGGCGGGCCCGGGCCTTCTGCTCGCCGACGAGCTCGGCGTACCGCGGCGCGCGCACTGCCGGAGCTCCCGGCCGCCACGCTGGAGCGGCTCGCGCGGGCTGCTCCCCCCGATCACCTACCAGCGCAACCCGGTCGACACCGGCCGGCCTGCCGAGACGCTTCGGCGCCGTCCTCGAGACCGTCGGCGCCGCGTCCGGGATCGACCTGCTGGCCGTGTACCTGCTCGACGAGCCCGACGCCGTAGACCCCGCGGCCCTCCTCGCGGCAGGCCGCGGCCCGGCCGTGCTGGGGCTGACGGCGACCCCGGGCGGCTCGCGGAGGTCCGCGAGGCGCTCGCGCCCGCCGGCGTGCCGGTGCTCCCGACGCCGGAGCGGGCCGCACGGGCGGTCGCCGCGGTCGTGCCGACGCGCGGCAGCGGGCCAGGCGCTCGCCCGCGCCGGCCGCGTGCAGCGGTGCCCGGCGTACCGGCCGGACGGCCGCCTGGGACGAGGAATCGGCGAAGGAGCTCGTCGCGGCTCTCGGGATCCGGACGCCCGGCGCGGATCGTGTGCTCGACGCGGCGCCGAGGCGCGCGCACGCGCTCGGCGCGACTCGGGCCGCCCGTGGTCGCGAAGGCGCTGCACGCCGGCGCTCGAGCACAAGACGGACGCCGGCGGCGTCCATCTCGGCATCGACGACAACGAGCGCGCTCGAGGCGCGCGCTCGCCGCGATCGACGCCATCCCGGGAGCGCGCTACCTGCTCGAGGAGACCGCGCCGCCCGGGCCCGAGCTGATCCTCGGGCGCCCGGCGCGATCCGGTGTTCGGCCCGCTCGTCGTGCTCGGCGCGGGCGGGACGGCGGTCGAGGCCGCTGACGACGCCGTCGGCGCGACTCGCACCCGTGCCGCCGCTCGAGGCGGCCGCGATGCTCGACGAGCTGACGGCGCCGGCGACGTTCCGCGGCGCCCGGGGCGCGCCCGCGGTCGACGAGGACGAGCTGGCCCGCGCGATCGTGGCCTTCGGCGCGCTGATCGCCGGGCGCGACGACATCGCCGAGGTCGAGGTCAACCCGCTCCGCGTGACCGCGGACGGGCTGGTCGCACTCGACGCCCTCGTGGTGCCGCGATGAACGAGCCGCACGATCGTCGTCGGCGCCGGGCCCGGTCGGGCTCACCGCTGCGCTGGCCCTCCGCTCGGTCGGCCTCCCGGTGACGGTCGTCGAGGCGGGCGCCGCCGACCGCGTCCGCCCCGGGAGCCGCGCGATCTTCATCCACGGCGCCTCGATGAAGCTGCTCGAGGAGATCCAGCCCGGGCTCGGCCACGAGCTCGCCGACCACGGCCTGATCTGGCTCACGAAGCGAACCCTCTACCGCGGGCGCGGAGCTGTACGCGAAGACCTATCCGCCGCCGCCCGCCGGCGTACATCCCGGCCGCGACGAGCCTGCCCCAGGTCGTGACCGAGCAGCTGCTCCTCGCCGCGGCGATCGAGGCCGGCGTCGAGTTCGTCTGGGAGTCGCCGGTGGCCGGCGTCGAGGCGCGCGGCGACGGGGTGACCGTGTGACCGAGGGCGGCCGACGGCTCGAGGCGGACTTCGCGATCGGCGCCGACGGCGCGCGCTCGGACGTGCGCGCGCTCGCTCGGGATCCCGCTCGAGGGGCCGCGCACCGAGAACGCCTTCGTCATCGTCGACGCGGCCGAGGATCCCGGACGCGCCGCTGCCGGTGGAGCGCGTCTTCCACTACGAGCACCCGGCGGTCGGCGGGCGGAACGTCCTGCTCGTCCCGTTCGCCGGGCACTGGCGCGTCGACCTCCAGTGCTCGCCCGACGACGACCCCGAGGCGTTCAGCGGGCGCTGACGGCGTGAAGAGCTGGCTGCCGCTCGTGATCGACCCGACGTACGTCGACCGCGTGACCTGGGTCTCGACCTACGTCTTCCTGCAGGTGCTCGCGCGCGAGTTCGCCGACCCGAGCGGGCGGGTGCTGCTCGTCGGCGAGGCGGCGCACCTGTTCGCGCCGTTCGGCGCCCGCGGGCTCAACTCGGGCATCCCGGACGCGATCGTCGCCGCCCGCGCGATCCGGGCCGCGGTCGACGCCGCGACCGAAGGCGAGGCGCGCGCCGCGGTCGCACATTTCGCCGCGGTCGCGGCGCGCCGCCGCCGAGCGGAACCGCGCCGCGTCGAGCGCCGCGCTCGCGCACCTGGCGCCCGACGAGCGCGGCGAAGAGGCTCGAGCGGCGGGCGGCCGCGCTCGCCGCGCCGCGCGTCACGCTCGGCGGCCGCTGGCTCGACTCGGCGCCGTACGGGCCGCGCCTCGGCCCGCCGGACGCCGACGGGATGCAGTACTAGAGGCCCAGGTCGCGGGCGAGCGCGTCGCGGTCGATCTCGCGCTTGAGGATCTTCCCGGTCGGCCCTGTCGGGAGCGCGTCGACGAGGACGACATGGCGCGGGTACTTGTACGCGGCGACGCGCTCGCGCACCCAGTCCTGCACCTCCGCCGGGTCGCAGGCCGAGCCCGGGCCGGGGCCGCACGAGCGCGACGACCTCCTCGCCGATCCGCGCGTCGGGGACGCCGACCACGGCCGCCTCGAGCACGTCGGGGTGCGCGTAGAGCACCTCCTCGACCTCGCGCGGGTAGACGTTGTAGCCGTTGCGGATGATCATGTCCTTGAGCCGGTCGACGAGGAAGAGGTAGCCGTCGTCGTCGACGGTAGCCGAGGTCGCCGGTCGCGAGCCAGCCGTCGGCGGAGACGGGCGCGAGCGGCGCGCCCTCGCCGCCCAGTAGCCGGGGATGACGCTCGAGCCGCGGAAGCGGATCTCGCCGACCTCGCCGGCCGGACTCCGCGCCTCGAGACGATGCGAAGCTCGGTGTCGCCGAGCGGGGTGCCGACCGAGCCCGGCTTCCGCGGCTGCCCCTGCCGGTAGGTGGTCGCGATGCCGGAGATCTCGGTGAGCCCGTAGCCCTCGAAGACGTCGGCGCCGAACAGCTCGCTCGAACTCGCGGGTCGACCTCGACCGGAAGCGGCGCGCCGCCGATGTGCGCGAGCCGGAGCGGCGGCACGCGGCCGCCCGAGCGGGCGGCCTCGCAGAGGGCGGTGCACATCGTCGGGACGCCGAGCATGACCGTCGTGCCCGTCTCGGCCATCGTCGCGAGCGTCTCGGCGGGGTCGAAGCGCGGGACGACCGCGACCGCGCCGCCCGTCGCGAGCGTCGCGACGAGGCCCGTCGACTGGCCGAGCACGTGCGAGAACGGCGCCGCGCCGAGCATCACGTCGGCCGGCCCGAACGCCGAGCGCCTCGGCCGCGTTCGCGGCGGCGGCGGCGATGCTCGCCGTGCGTGAGGACGGCGCCCTTGGAGACGCCCGAGGTGCCCGAGGTGAAGAGGATCACCGCCGGGTCGGCGGCGCCCCGCTCGACGAGCGGCGGCCGCCTCGGCCGGAGCTCGTCGACGCGATCCGGCGATCCCGGCCGTCGGCCGCCGGCACGAGCGCCGCGCGCGGCGTCGGACGACGGCGCGCGAGACTGCGCGAGCCGCTCCTCGATCTCGCGCCGGGCTGAGCAGGAGGTTGAGCGGGCACCACGACGCGCGCCGAGCCGGAGCGCGCCGAAGTACGCGGCGACGAAGACGGTCGCGTTCGGGAGGACGATCGCGACGCGGTCGCCCGGGCCGATCCCGCGGCGCGCGAGCGCGGCGGCCGCCGCGCGCGACGCGTGCGCGAGCTCGCCGTAGGAGACGGCCGCGCCCTCGTCGATCAGGGCCGTCGAGCCTCGCGGCTCGGCGGGCTCGCGAGGATGCCCGCGAGGTTCGCGTTCACGGCTCCGGCGAACAATGGCAGGTTATCTGACACTATGCGGAGGTTGCCTTCTCAACTTCCCACCCTCCGAACGCATGCGAGGATCCGCCCGATGAGCGAGCCGGCCCTCGCCGGGGAGCGCGACGAGACCGGCGCGGCCCGCATCAGCTACGTGATCGCGCGGCTCGAGCGCGCCGTCCGCGCCGCGATCAACGAGCGCGTCCGCCCCTACGGGCTGACGACGCTCCAGTACACGACCCTGAGCGTGCTCGGCCGCCGCGGCGGCCTCTCGAACGCGCAGCTCGCGCGCCGCTCCTACATGACGCCGCAGTCGATGAGCGAGGTGATCGAGGCGCTCGAGAGCAAGGGGCTGATCGAGCGCAACCAGCACCCGAACCACCGCCGCGTCCTGCCGGCGCAGCTGACCGCGACCGGGCGCAAGGTGCTCGAGGCCTGCGAGGAGGCGGTCGGCGGCGATGGAGGAGGAGATGCTCCGCGACCTCGGCCCGGAGGAGCGCGACGCGTTCTACCACGGGCTCGTGTCCTCGGTGCGCGCGCTGCACGCCGGGCTTCCCCGAGACGCCTGATTATCAGGTAGCCTGACGCTCAGGGCGCTCGGGAGGAGGTCGGCGATGAAGGTGCTGGAGGGCAAGGCTGCGCTCGTCACCGGGTCGGCGCGGGGCATCGGCCGCGCGGCGGCGACGCTGCTCGCCGAGCACGGCGCGAGCGTGATGATCGCCGACCTCGACGAGGAGCTCGCGCAGCGAGACCGCGGCCGAGCTCGACGGCGACGACCGCGGTCTTCGCAGGCGACCTGACGAAGGACGGGCGTGTGCGAGGCGCTCGTCGCGGCGACGGTCGACGCGTTCGGGCAAGCTCGACATCGTCGTCAACAACGCCGGCTACACCTGGGACGGGATCGCGCACAAGATGGGCGACGACCAGTTCCGCGCGATGCTCGAGATCCACACGGTCGTCCCGTTCCGGATCCTCAGGCCGCGGCGCCGCACTTCCGCGAGCCGGCCAAGCAGGAGGCGGCGGAGGGACGCGAGGTCTTCCGCAAGGTCGTGAACGTCACCTCGATCTCGGGCACGCAGGGGAACGTCGGGCAGGCGAACTACTCGGCCGCGAAGGCCGGGCTCGTCGGGCTGACGAAGACGCTCGCCCGCGAGTGGGGCCCGTCCAAGGTGAACGTGAACGCGGTCGCCTTCGGGTTCGTCGAGACGCGGCTGACCGCCGCAGCCGGCGAGGAGCGAGACGTTCACGAGCGGCGACGTCGAGATCCCGCTCGGGATCCCCGAGAAGATGCGCGAGATGGCGGCGCAGATCATCCCGCTCGGCCGGCCGGCGACGCCGGAGGAGGCCGCGGGCCCGATCTTCTTCCTCTGCTCGCCCTGGTCGAACTTCGTCCACGGCCAGGTGATCACCGCGAGCGGCGGCCAGATGACGGGGATGACCGACATGAGCACCCAGCTCGAGCAGCTGCAGCGTCGACGGGCTCGGCGTCGCGCGGCGCCGAGGTGCGCTACGAGGTGACGGCCGAGGCGATCCGCGCCTACGCCGCGGCGACCGACGAACCTCGCCTGCGGCGCAGGAAGGCCGCGTGCGACGCCGGTCTTCGCGATCGTCCCGGTCTGGGAGGCGATCGCGCCGGCGTCGAAGGTCGATCGCGACCGACGAGGCCCGCAAGCGCGTCGTCCACTTCAGCCAGGACATGGTGCTGCACCGGCCGATCGAGGCCGGGATGACGCTCGTCTCGACCGCCACGCCCGTCGCGCTGCTCCAGCGCGGCAGCGGCACGGCGCTCGTGATCCACACGGAGACGCGGACCGACGGACGGCGAGCTCGTGAACGAGCAGTGGGTGACCGAGTTCTTCCGCGGCATCGACGCGCCGGAGAGCCGCGGCGACCAGCCGGCCGACCACCGGCTCCCGGCGAGGTCGCCGAGCCGCGCCGCTCGCCGAGATCGTCCAGGCGGTCGCCGACGACCAGCCGGACCGCTACGCGGCCGCGTCGGGCGACCACTTCGTGATCCATCTCGACGACGAGGCGGCGCGCGCGGTCGGGCTGCCCGGGCCGGATCCTGCACGGCTTCTGCACGCTCGCGTTCACGTCGCGCGCGGTGCTGCGAGGCGGCCGGCGGCGGCGAGCTCGCCCGCATCGCCGCCCGCTTCTCGGCTCCCGTCTTCCCGGGCGACGAGCTCGCGACGCGCGATCTGGGAGCTCGGCGGCGGCGGCTACGGCTTCGAGGCCTCGTGCGGCCCCGACCGCGTGGTGATCAAGGACGGGCTGGCGGTGGTGGGGGGTGAGCGACGTGCGCGCCTCGACCGCCCAGAGGCTCGCCCAGCCGTAGAGGAGGAGCTTGCCCCGGTTCCCCGACACGGCGACGTACTCGCCGTGCGGGAACGTGAACACCTGGCGCCCGGTGCGGGCGTCGGCGCCGACGATGCGGTGGGCGAAGCTGCCCGTGTAGACGATCCCGGCGATCACGGTCGGCGAGCCCGGAGATGTGGCCGCCGGCGTAGAGCGTCCAGAGCACCTGCCGGTGGCGGCGGAGACGGAGTAGAGCGTGCCGCTGTAGGAGCCGAAGTAGACGCGGCCGTGCCAGACGGCGGGGGCGGAGTAGACGAGGTTGCCCGGTCGACACGTGCCAGAGGTAGCGGCCGCTCGTGGTGAAGGCGTAGAGCGCGCCCGCATCGCGCGAGGGGACGAAAACGCGCCCGTTGGCGACGGCCGCAGTGCCGTAGACGGGGCTGCCCGCGGACGCGCTCCAGAGCAGGTGCCCGGTCGTGCGTGAGAGGGCGATGACGCGGCCGCAGTAGTCGCCGAGGAACACCGTGCCGCCCGAGATGGCGGCGCTGGCCGTGATCTTGCAGCCGTCGTGGTAGATCCAGCGCGCCTTGTGGGTGGCGAGGTCGAGCGCGTAGACGTCGCCGGCCCAGTCGCCGAGGTAGTCGACGCCGTCGGCGACGGCGGGCGACGACTCGATCTCGCCGCTGACCGGGTAGCTCCAGCGCACCTTGCCGCGCTCGCGGTCGATCACGAGGACGCGCCCGGCCTTCGCGTGCGCGACCAACGTCTCGCCGACCACGGCCGGCGACGCGGCCTCGTCGTGCGTCTTCATGTCGAGCTCCCATTGCGTCGCGCCGTCGTGCATCGAAAGCGCGAAGAGCCGCCCGCCCGCGTTCGACACGTACGCCGTCCCGTCGGCGACGACTGCCGGGAACTCGATCAGGCCGTGGAGGTACCGTCCCCAGACGACGCGGAACGGCGGCCGGATCTGGATCGCCGGCTGGAACTGGGTGCGCGTCGGGCCGGCGCCGTACATCAGCCACTGCCCGTCGGGCCGATAGAGGAGGACGGTCGCGTGCCTGTCGGCAGAGTTCAGCTCGAGCGTGCGCGTCGTATAGCGGGGCGCGCTCGCCGTGATCAGCACCTGGCGCGACCCGGGGTGGATGAGCAGGGAGCGTCCCCGCCACACGGCGCCTGCGCGCAGTGACGCGCGCGTCCGGCACGAGCTGCCCCGTGTCGCCGTCGACGACCGTTACTCTCACCCGGCGCAGCGCACGGTGCGGCGGCGGCTTCGTCGTCGTGGCCGCCGCGGACGTCGTCGTCGTGGCCGTGGTCGCGGATCGCTTCGCACCGCTGCCGCCACAGCCTGCGACCATCAGGACGACCAGAGCACCGGTTGCGCCGGCGCGGCACCAGACCCCTACCACCGCGTCCCAGCGTAGCGTCGCCCGCGGCGGGCAGACTCCCCCGATGGGCCGTTTCGCCCTCGCCGTCCTTCTTGCACTCGTCTGCGCGGCCGCAGCAGCCGGCGACCTGCGTCTCCCCAGGCCCCTTCCCGACCGGACGATCCAGCTGCCCGTGCTGATGTATCACCGGATCGGGCCGGTCCTGCCGACCCTGCCGCCGATCACCCAGCGCCTGACCGTGAGCCCGCAGGACTTCGCGGCGCAGATGGCCTGGTTGCGGGCGCACGGCTACCACGCCGTGAGCGCGCTGCAGGCGTTCGAGGCGCTCGAGTACGGGAAGCGGCTGCCGCCGAAGCCGGTGATGATCACCTTCGACGACGGCTACCGCGACGTCCTCTGGCAGGCCGCACCCGTGCTGCACCGCCGGCACATGCCCGCGACCGAGTTCGTGATCACCGACCGGATCTCCGGCCCGGACACGAGCTTCCTCACCTGGCCGCAGCTGGCGCACCTCGAGCGGCTGGGCATCGCGATCGGATCGCACACGGTCCACCATCTCGACCTGACGTCTCTATCGCCGAGCGGTGCGTGGGCGGAGCTGCAGGACTCACGGCGAACGCTCGAGCAGCACCTCGGGCACCCCGTGCAGTGGTTCGCCTATCCGGCCGGGAGGGAGAACGCCTCGGTGGTCGCGCTCGCGCTCGAGGCGGGGTACGTGCTCGGACTGACGACGCAGCCGGGCTCGACGCAGGCCGCCTCGGACCCGCTCACGCTCCACCGGTACGAGGTTCTGGACACGACCGGCGTGGGGGGCCTCGCCTCGATGCTCGGCGGTTAGCCCATTCCGGGCAGCTGCTCCTTCAGCGTCCGCCGCGCCACGGGTGTAGTTTCGACTATGCGCGCGGCTTCCACCCATCGGGATGAAGCCTCGCGGCGCCGATTTCTATTGAATCCAGGCATTCAGTACGACTCGACAGGGAGGAAGCCTTGCTAGCTGCGTACTCGTTCGGCGATGTGATGTGGTCGATGTTCGTGTTCTTCTTGTGGATCCTCTGGTTCTGGCTCCTCTTCACCGTCTTCGCCGACCTCTTCCGGCGCCACGACGTCAGCGGCTGGGGGAAGGCGGGCTGGTGCGTCTTCGTGATCCTGCTGCCGTTCCTGGGCGTGTTCGTGTACCTGATCGCCGAGGGCAAGGGCATGGCCGAGCGGAACGTGAAGCAGGTGCAGGCTCAGCAGGCGCAGATGGACACCTACGTGCGGTCGGTGGCCTCGACGGGCGACGCGTCCGCGCAGATCGCGAAGGGGAAGGAGCTGCTCGACAGCGGCGCGATCACGCAGGCCGAGTTCGACCAGCTCAAGGCCAAGGCCCTCGCCACCTAGCCGCGATGCCCTCCTCATCGTCGACAAAGACTGCGGCGCGCGCCGGCTTCACCCAGAACCAGCTCGCCGAGCTCCTCGCGCTGATCAAGGACTCGGACAGCGTCGAGCTGAAGCTCACGGTCCCCGAAGAAACCCACCGCTCGACGGTGGCCTCGCTCGGGATGGATCCCCTGGATGCGCAGATCCGGCAGGTGTTCTTCTTCGACACGCCGGACCTGGCGCTCGACCAGGCCGGCGTCGTCGTCCGCGCCCGCCGCATCCAGGGGAAGGGCGAGGACAGCGTCGTGAAGCTGCGACCGGTCGTCCCCGCCGAGCTGCCGGCCGAGCTGAGGCTGTCAGGCGGCTTCCGCGTCGAGGTGGACGCGCTCCCCGGCGGGTTCGTGTGCTCGGGGACGATGAAGGGCGCGCTCCGGCCGGGCAATGTGATGAGCGCCCTCGCGGGAGAGCGGCCGTTCCGCAAGCTCTTCTCCAAGGAGCAGCGCGCGTTCTACGCCGAGCACGCCCCCGAGGGCGTCGGGCTGGACGACCTGGGCGTGCTCGGGCCGATCTTCGTCCTGAAGCTCGCATTCACGCCGGAGGGATTCGACCGCCGGCTCGTGGCCGAGATGTGGCTGTACCCGGACGGCTCGCGCGTGCTCGAGCTCTCCACGCGGTGCGAGCCGTCCGAGGCGTTCAACGTCGCGGCCGAGCTGCGGGTCTTCCTCTCCAAGCACGGCGTCGACCTCTCCGGCGAGCAGCAGACGAAGACGCGCAAGGCGCTCGAGTACTTCGCCGCGGCGGGGAAGGAGAGCGGCTGACCGAGATCGTCCCGCGCTGGGAGTGGCGCACCTTCGGGGAGCTCGGCGGCGCGGCTACCCGCCTCGCGTCGGGGTCCCCCGAGCGCTCCCAGGAGAGCGACGAGGTCTACCTGCTCTCGCGCCGGGGCGACGCGTCGATCAAGGTGCGCGACGGCCTGATGGACGTGAAGCAGCTCGAGCGCGTCGATCACGGCGGGCTCGAGCAGTGGCGGCCGGTGATGAAGGCCGAGTTTCCGCTCGCCGCCGGCGACGTGGTCGCGGTGTGGTCCGCACTCGGGGTCGAGGCTCCTCGGCTCGAGCGGAGCGAGTACACGCTCGACCAGCTCCGCAGCGAGCTGATCGAGCCGGATCCCGACCTGCGGGCGGTCGACGTGCACAAGGTGCGCCGGCACTACACGGTCGCCGGCGCGATGACGGAGCTGAGCGAGCTCTCGACCGCCGAGGGCTCGCGCCCGACGATCGCGGTCGAGTCCGAGGATCCCGCACTGGTTCAGGCGGCGCTGGCCGAGCTCGGGCTCGCCGGGCGCGAGAACGTCAACGTGCCCACGGGGGCTGAAGGCACTCTCCGGCTTCGGCGCCGGGCGGTACGCCGTCCTGGACGTGGGCACGAACTCGGTCAAGTTCCACGTGGGCGAGCGGGCCGCGGACGGCACGTGGACGAAGGTCGTCGACCGCGCGTCGGTGACGCGGCTCGGCGAGGGCCTCGCCGACACCGGCGAGCTCGGCACGGAGCCGATCGCGCGCACGGTCGACGCGATCGCGGCCATGGCCGCCGAGGCGAAGGAGCTCGGCGTCGTGGCGATCGCGGCGGTCGCTACCGCAGGCGTTCGGATGGCGGCGAACGGCCCGTCGTTCGTCGAGACCGTCCATGAGCGGACAGGCGTCGAGATCGAGGTCATCTCCGGCGAGGAGGAGGCCCGGCTCGCCTACGTGGCGGCCACCTCGACGCTTCCCGTCGCCGGCAGCTCGCTCGCGGTCTTCGACACCGGCGGCGGCAGCTCGCAGTTCTCGTTCGGAACGCCCGCGCACGTCGACGAGCGCTTCAGCGTGAACGTCGGCGCCGCCCGCTTCACCGAGCAGTTCCACCTCGACGGCGTCGTCGACGAGGCGGCCCTCGGCGCGGCCCGGACCGCGATCGCGGCCGAGCTCGGCGCCCTGGACGGCCGGCCGGTGCCGGACACCCTGATCGGGCTCGGCGGCGCGAACACCAACCTGGCCGCCGTCCGGCACGAGCTGCGGGAGTACGACCCGGACGTCGTGCACGGCACGGTTCTCGACCGCGGCGAGATCGACCGCCAGATCGAGCTCTACCGCTCCCGGGCGGCCGACGAGCGCCGGTCGATCGTGGGGCTCCAGCCGGAGCGGGCGCCGGTCATCCTCGCGGGCGCCCTGATCGTACGGACCGTGCTCGAGAAGCTCGGCGTCGACTCGCTGACGGTCAGCGATCGCGGGCTTCGGCACGGGCTGCTCGTCGAACGCTTCGGGTAGCACTCATGCAGGCGCTGCTCGTCGATCTGTACGAGCTGACGATGGGCGAGAGCTATGTCGCCGAGGGGATCGACGAGAAGCCGGCGACGTTCCAGCTCTTCTGCCGCGGGCTGCCGGAGGGGTGGAGCTTCCTGCTCGCGGCCGGCATCGAGCAGGCGCTCGACCACCTCGAGAGCCTGCGCTTCACGGGCGACGAGCTCGCCTACCTCGAGACGACGGGCCTCTTCAGGCCCACGTTCCTCGAGCGGCTGGAGCGGCTGCGCTTCGACGCGGAGGTGCGGGCGATGCGGGACGGGACGGTGTTCTTCCCCGACGAGCCGGTGCTCGAGGTGCAGGGCCAGCTGCTCGAGGCGCAGATCGTGGAGACGGCGCTGATCAACCTCGTGCACCTGTCCACGCTGATGGCGTCGCGGGCGGCGCGCTGCGTCGACGCGGCGGCGGGGAGGCGGCTGGTCGAGTTCGGCCTGCGCCGCGCCCACGGCGGGGAGGCCGGGCTCGAGGTCGCCCGGGCGAGCTTCCTGGCCGGGTTCGACGCGACGAGCAACGTGCTCGCCGGCGAGCGGTACGGCATCCCGATTGCAGGCACGATGGCGCACTCCTACATCGAGGCCTTCCCGGACGAGCGCGCGGCGTTCGAGGCGTACCTCCGCTCGTATCCCGATCGGAGCACGCTCCTGATCGACACCTACGACACGGTCGAGGGAGCCCGGCGTGCGGTCGAGGTTGCCGGTCGCGGCGGCGGCCGACTCGGCGGCGTCCGCCTCGATTCAGGCGACCTGCTCGCCCTCAGCCGGGAGGTGCGCCGGGTGCTCGACGACGCCGGGCTCGCCGACGCCGAGATCTTCGCGTCGGGGAACCTCGACGAGTACTCGGTGGCGTCCCTCGTCGAGGCCGGCGCGCCGATCGACGCGTTCGGGATCGGCACGCGCCTCTCGGCGGCAGCCGGGGCGCCGTACTTCGACCTCGTGTACAAGCTCGTCGAGTTCGACGGGCGCGGCGTGATGAAGCTGTCGGAGGCGAAGGCGACGCTGCCCGGGTCGAAGCAGGTCTGGCGGCGACGCGAAGGCGGCGATCTCGTCGCCCTCGTCGGCGAGGAGCCGCCGGCCGGCGCCGAGCCGCTCCTCGAGCCGGCACTCGCGGGCGGGGTGCGGCTCCGGCGCCGGACGACGCTGGCCGAGGCGCGCGACGCGAGCCGCGGCGCCAGCGGGCGGCGCTCCGGGCCGGGCCCTATCCGGTCGAGGTCAGCGCGGGCGTCGAGGCGCTGCGCCGGGAGGTCGCGGCGGGGCTCGAGTAGGCGAGGGCACGGCGGGTCGCGCGCTCGAGCGCGCGGGCGGCCGTCGGAGTGAGGAGGTCGCAGACGAAGTCCCAGTGGAGGGAGACGAGATCGCCGGGAGTGGGGCCGGGCGAAGGCGAGGCCTGCCGTCGCTCCAGCGGACCGTGCGGGCCGCCGGTGCACCGAGCCGGAGCCGGCCGTTCTCGTAGAGGAGCGGCTGCGGCAGGACGACCGCGGTCTCGTCCTCGACGGTGACCACGCGGGCGGGCGTCGTCCGGCACTGGTCGAGGATGCGGAGCGGCTCGTCGACGATGCCCGAGCGGAGCAGGCCGATCCAGGGGTAGACGGCGAACACGTGGAAGCAGTGATGCGGGACCGCGCCGGCCCGTGCGGCGCCGGCGATGTTCTCACGCGCGCGGCCGAGCCGGTTCCCGAAGCGATCGTCGACATGAGCGACGAGCCTGCCGGGGTCGACGCGGTCGAGGAGCTCGTTGCCGACCCAGTAGGCCTCGACCACGCGCGAGTCGAGGGGATCGGCGATCCCGTTCGCGCCGGCGATCAGCTCGAGGTAGGGCCACGCGCCCTCGAACGTGCGCGCGAGCTCGGCGAGGCCGCCGTCGGACTCGCCGGCGGCGCCGTACTCGAGCAGCGTGCGGCGGACGTCGGCGCCGCAGAGGCCGAGCGCGTTCGGCGGGTACGCGTAGCGCGCGAACAGCAGCGGGCGCGGTCACGTCGCGGTGCCCGCCGGCCTGCGGAGCGCTGCGACGGCGATCACGGCGCAGCCCGCAGCGACGAGGGCCACACCGGCCGCGCTCACCGCCTTTCCGTCGACCGTGCCGGAGAGGAAGGCGGTGACGAGCGCGCCGAAGACGAGCACGGCCGTGACGTCGATCGCCTGGGCGCGGGCGAGGGCGGCGTACCACGTCGCGACATACGCGGTGAGGAGCAGGCCGGTCAGGAGCACCCAGCGCCACTGCTCGGCGCCGAGGCTCGTGAGCGCGTGCCGAGCGGCCGGAGGCGGCGACCCAGGCGAGGAGCAGCGCGGTCCCGAATCCCATTCGCGCGGCGGCCATGAGCGCCGGCGACATGCCGCGCAGCAGCCACTTGACGTAGACCACCTCGACGGCCCAGAGGAGCGTCGCCGCGAGGATCATCGCCTCGCCCTGGCCGAACGTGATCGTGCCGGCGTCGCCGACCAGCCACGCCTGGCCCGCGATCAGGAGGGCAATCGCAAGCGCGTGTGGCACGCCGAAGCGCTCGTGGAGGAGCGGCACGGCGAGCAGGGCGACCCAGACGATGAGCGTCTTCTGGATGAACGACGCCTGCGTCGCCTGCGCGCGGGCAAGGCCCTCGAAGAAGAGGACGAAGGGAACGCTGCCGCCGACGAGGCCGAGTAGGAGGAGCGCGAGCCAGCGACGCGGAGAGAGCGAGCGGAGCTCGGCGGCGCCGCGCGATCCGGCCAGGAAGATCACGAGCAGCAGAAGGGCGGCGACGGCGTTCTTGGCGGTCGTGTAGACGGTGGCATCGCCGAAGTGGCGGACAGCCCGGCCGTTGATCCAGATCGAGGTGCCACTGATCACGGCGGTGGCGAACGCCAGCGCGACGCCTGTGGCACGGGTCGTCATGGCGAACCTCCTTCGTCTTCGATGTCCACGACCTCCACGGGAATGCCCAGGTGGAGCAGCAGGTGGGCGCCCGGCTGCGCGTCGGGGACGAACGCGAGCGTGACGACGCAGCCGTCGTCGAGGCGGCCGGTGCGGGCGCCGTCGTCGTCCCAGGCCTCCGCCAGCGTTGCGATCGAGCCGATGCACATCACCAGACCTCGAATGACTCGAAGGGTTCGACCTCGACGCTCTCGACCACGACGCCGGCCGCGTTCGGCGCCTGCGGATCGTCGTCGAGGGCGGCCTCGATCTCGGCGCCCTCGGCGGGGGTGCCGCGCGCGGCGTCTGCGAAGTGCTCCCGGAAGTGCTCGGGCGTGAAGTGCGATAGGGCGCCGAGCCGGACCGAGACGCGCACGACACGCACGCCGCCGTTGTCGTACGCGACCTCGACGACCTTGCGGATCACGTCGTCCATCAGCGCCTTCTCGTGCATCTAGCGCAGCTCCTCGAGAATCGCAGCGGCGGCCGGGCTCCACCGCCGAGGCCACGGGCGCGGACAGGCCCTGGCCCGCCGCGAACTCGCGCCCCTCGATCCCGTAGACGACCACGACGGGCGGCAGCTTTCCGAGCGCCCGCGCAAGCTCGATCGCCTCGCCGACCCCGAACGCGTGCGTCGATGATCCGAACGCGCGCGCCGGCACGGGCGCCGCCGCCGCGTCGAACCGGTGGAGCGTTCCCGGCTCGGCGCCCGACGCGACCGCATCGACGATCACCGCCGCGTCCGCGCCCTCGAGCGCGTCGAGCACCCGGCTCGCCTCCTGCTCGCAGACCATCACCCCGACCCCGTCCGGCACCCGCCCCCGCAACCGCTCGGCCACGACGAGCCCGACGCCGTCGTCGCTCCGGTACGCGTTCCCGACGCCCACCAGCACCCGCCTCATCGGACCCGCCTTGCCCGGGCCATGTCCAGGATACCGGGTTACGGGAACGAATCTGTATGCACGTCATCGGCGCTCGACCTCCAGCGTGAGGAAGACGCACTCGGGCCGCAGCGGCGTCCGCGCGACCAGCTTCGCGACGAAGCCGACGGGCCCGCCCCAGCTCGTGTCGGCCGCGTCCACGGTGACCTCGGCGCCCCACCGTTCGAGCTCCGCCGGGTAGAGGAGGTCGGCCGGCGTGCGCGCGCCGTAGACGACGGTGACGTTCTCGTATGCGTCGCTGTGCGCGAGCGTGTGGAGCACGGCCGGCCACGCCGTCCCGAACGGGCCGCGCAGGCCCAGGACGCTCCCCGGCTCGGAGCCGCAGATCGCGCCGGCTCACGGCCCCGACCGCACGCACCGTCAGCACGACGGGAGGCGCGCTGACCGAGATCGGCACCTCGCCGATCCCGAAGACGTAGACCATCATGAACTGCCCTGGTGCTACCACAGGCGCCTCTCCCGCGAGCGGCTCGAACGCCAGGGTCCACGTGTCGGCCGTGTTCTGCACCCGCTCCGCGACGCGGAACGGACGCGGCGTCATCGCGCCCGAGCAGGCCCGGCTCAGCTTCGGTTGCCGTCGCCATAGAGGTCGAGGAGTCGGAGCCGCGTCCACTGCAGACGCTCGATCAGCACCTGCGCGAACCGGCTCATCAGGGCGTACCCGAGCGCAGGGTCAGCCTCGCACTTGCCGCGCAGACACGCGCCGTCGAACGCAGTGGCGCGTACGTCGGTGAGCGCCCGGGCGTCGAAGTGCCAGCGGTACGGCTCGAAGAGCCACGACCACCCGATCACCTCGCCCGACTCGATCGTCTCGATCATCATCGGGCCGCGCGGCGGGAACGAAGGTCTCGATCGCCACGCTGCCGTGCCGCACGACGAAGAACGTGTCGGCCGCGTCACCCTCGCGGAAGAGCGTTCTCGCCCGGCCTCGAAGTGACGTTCTGCCCGCAGCCGGCGATCGTCTCGAGCTCAGGCCCGGCCGAGGCCCGTCGAAGAACGGCACGGTCGCGAGCATCTCAGCGAGCCCCTGCATCTGCCACCTCCTCGTCGCGCGGATCGCCGCTACCTCCTCCGTGATGTCGATGCCGACGGGGCACCAGGCGATGCAGCGGCCGCAGCCGACGCAGCCGGACGAGCCGAACTGGTCGTGCCAGGTGCCGAGCTTGTGCGTCAGCCACTGCCGGTAGCGCGAGCGCCCCGAGGGCCGGATGCTGCCGCCGTGGATGTACGAGTAGTCGACCGAGAAGCACGTGTCCCAGACGCGCCAGCGCTCGACGTCCTCGCCCGAGAGATCGGTCGTCGTCCTCGACCGCCGAGCAGAAGCAGGTCGGGCAGACGAGCGTGCAGTTGCCGCAGGTCAGGCAGCGCTTCGCGACGTCGTCCCAGCGCGGGTGCTCGAGATTGCTGGCAAGCAGGTCGCGGAGGTCCCAGGCCTCCATGCGTCCGGCCCATCTTCGCGGCGGCAGCCTCGACGCGACGCGTCGGCGGCCGTCGAGGTCGCCGGCGTCGGCCGGCCGCGAGCGGCAGCTCCGCGAGCACCTCCGCGCCGCGCTCGCTCCCGGCCTCGACGAGGAAGCGGTGCTCGCCGTCGAGCAGCTCGGTCAGCGCGAGGTCGTAGCCGGCCGTCACGCCGCGGCCCCGTGCCCATCGAGGTGCAGAAGCAGGTCGCGGCGGGCTCGAAGCAGTTGACCGCGACGAGGAACGCGCCCGGCGCGGCGCGCCGCGTAGTCGCGGTCGACGACGCGGCCGCCGGTGAAGACGCGGTCCTGGATCTCGATCGCGTGCAGCTCGCAGCGAGCGCACGCCGATGAACGCGAGCGGCGTCTCGTCGAGCGGCTCCTCCTCGATCGCGGGCGCGCCGCCGTTCGCGCGGGCGCGCCAGAGCCGGATGCGCGGCGGGAAGAGATAGCGCTTCCACGAGTGCGGCCCGACCGCGTAGCCGAAGCGCGCCTCGTCGCTGCGCCGCTCGAGCCGGTAGCGTGCCGGCGTCCTGGCGGTCCGTCCAGCCGATCGGCAGGTCGGCCGCCGACTCGAGGTCGTCGTAGACGATCGCGCCGTCGCGGACGACGGGCCCGAGCACGCGGAAACCACGGGCCCGGAGCGCCTCGACGAGGCGCTCGAGCGCGTCGGGTGCGATGACGAGCGCTCAAGCAGTCTCGATCCTCGCAATCCGCCGTTGCAGCTGCATCGTGGAATCCGCTGAGCGCCTCGATCTCCTCGACTCCGGGCGGCGAGCGTCGCCGCGTCCGGCGCGAGTACACGCCAGACCCGTCCCGGGCCGTCGAGCTCGAGCCCGCACGCACCGGCCCGCAAGCCGAGCAGCGCGAGCGAGCCGAACGCCCGCGCGTCCGCCGAGGACCGCCGGCGACTCGTGCCGCCGCGTCGATCTCGACCGCCTCGTGCAGCAGCGGCCGGCCCTCGAGCTCGCAGCGCAGCTCGGAGCGGTAGCGGCCCGGCTGCTCGCCGTGGCGGCCGAGCACGACGAGCTCGCGCGTGAGCGCCGCCGCGCCGGCGTCGAGCTCGAGCAGGAGCGACGACTCGAGGTTGCAGCCGCGCGCGAGGATCAGCGGCTCGGGGCGCCAGAGCGAGCCGCGCGCCCGCCGCCGAGCCGAGCGCGCACGTCGATGCGCGCCGGCGACGCGGCCGGGAAGGCGAGCGTCGCGGCGTTGCCGACGACCTCGAGCGCCGGCCCCCTCGCCGACCTCGACCTCGACGATCGGTCCGGTCGCCGGCGAGCGGCCCGGCGACGGTCTGCGACGAGCACGACCTTCGCGAACCCGGCGCGCGCCGGGCGCCGGCGCGGGGCGCGTACGGCACGTGCCCGGCCGCCTCGACGAGCGCCGACCGCCCGCCGCGCCGCTCGACCCGGAGGCGGAGGCGTGCCGCTAGTGCCCGTGGACGTGGTCGTGGTGATGGTCATGCGGGCGCCGTGGTCGAGAGCTCGCCGTCGCGGAAGAGCGCCACCCGCTCGCGCACCCAGTCCGCGACCGGCGCCGCCCGCGGGTCGAGCCGGAGCGAGAGGAACTGCACCGGCCGCGACCCGCGCTTGTCGCGCGCGTCGGTGCGCATCCGGTCGAGGTCGGAGCCGACGAGCGCGGCGAGATCCTCCTTGTTGATCACGAGCAGGTCGCTGCGCGTGATTCCCGGCCCGCCCTTGCGCGGGATGTCGTCGCCGCCCGCGACGTCGATCACGAAGATCTGCACGTCGGCGAGCGCCGGGCTGAAGATCGCGGTCAGGTTGTCGCCGCCGCTCTCGATCAGCACGAGGTCGAGCCGCTCGGCGCGCTCGAGCTCGGCGACCGCCTCGAGGTTGGCCGAGACGTCGTCGCGGATCGCCGTGTGCGGGCAGCCGCCGGTCTCGACCGCGAGGATCCGCTCGGGCGGCAGCACGCCGGTGCGGCGCAGGAAGAGCGCGTCCTCGGAGGTGTAGATGTCGTTCGTCACGACGCCGATCGCGAGCTCGTCGCCGAGCGCGCGGCAGAGCGCCGCGACGAGCGAGCTCTTGCCGGAGCCGACCGGGCCGCCGATCCCGATCCGCAGCGCGCGCTCAGGAGGCAAAGAGCCTCCCCTCCCGGGCGGCGTGGGCGAGCGAGCCCAGCTCGAGCGCGGGCGCGAAGCCGCCCGGCAGCCCGGAATCCGCCGCCTCGAGCGCGAGCCGGTCGAGCTCCGGGGCCGCCTCGACGAGCCAGCGGGCCGCCGTCGCGCCGTCGACGGGCAGCAGCCTGACCGCCGCCGTCGTCACCGTCGCCGCGTCCTCGTAGAGGTAGGCGTGCGCCGTCTCGCGGTCGTCGAGGCCGGCCACGGCCGCGACGGCGCCGAAGGCGACCGGCCGCGGGGTCGGCACGCTCGCCGCGCGGTACGCCGATCCAGGGTCGCCCGGCCAGACGGTCGCCGCCGTGCGGAGCAGCTGCGAGCCGAGCCGGCTCGACGCGCGCCGCAGCGGCGGGCTCGGGCAGCGCGCGAGCGCCTCGACGTCGAGCGCAGGAGCGCCTCGACGTCGCCGGCCCGCCGCGCGGCGACCGCAAGACAGGCCTCGGGCCACGCGACGCCGCGGAGCCGGCCGCGCGAGGAACGCCGGCACCTCGTCGGCGGCGAGGCCGTCCTCGACCGCGGCCTCGAGCCCGCCCGAGTGCGCGTAGCCGCCGGCCGGGAAGCGCGAGTCGGTCAGCAGGAGCAGCGGAGCGAGCATCAGAAGAGGAAGTAGCGCTGGGCCAGGGGCAGCTCCGCCGCGGGGCGCGGCTCGATCTCCTCGCCGTCGATCCAGACCCGGAAGGTGTCGGGCTCGACGCGGATGTCCGGCAGCGCCGTGTTCTCGGGCAGGTCGGCCTTCGTCACGCGGCGCGTGTCCGCGACCGCGCGCAGGCCCCGCCGCAACCCGAGCCGCTCGGGCAGCCCCGCCTCGAGCGCCGCGGGCGCGACGAACGCGAGCGAGGCCTCCGCCGCCGCCCGCCCCGAGCCGGCGAACATCGGCCGCCCGAGCACCGGCTGCGGCGTCGGGATCGAGGCGTTCGCGATCGCCGACCGGCGCCCAGGCGATCACGCCGCCCTTGAGCACCACGTGCGGCCGGACGCCGAAGAAGCGCGGCTCCCAGAGCACGAGGTCGGCGAGCTTCCCGGCCTCGACGGAGCCGATCTCGGCGTCGAGCCCGTGCGCGACGGCGGGGCAGATCGTGTACTTGGCGACGTAGCGCCGCGCCCGCGCGTTGTCGGCGCGCGCCGCTCTCCGGCCGGCCGAGCCGCGCCTTCATCGCGTGCGCCGTCTGCCAGGTGCGGATGATCGTCTCGCCGGCCCGGCCCATCGCCTGCGAGTCGGAGCCGATCATCGAGATCGCGCCGAGGTCGTGGAGCACGTCCTCGGCCGCGATCGTCGTCGCGCGGATGCGGCTCTCGGCGAACGCGAGATCCTCGGGCACGCGCGGGTTCAGGTGGTGGCAGACCATGAGCATGTCGAGGTGCTCGGCGACGGTGTTGACCGTGTGCGGGCGCGTCGGGTTCGTCGACGACGGCAGCACGTTCGGGAACGAGGCGATCCGGATGATGTCCGGCGCGTGGCCGCCTCCCGCGCCCTCGGTGTGGTACGCGTGGATCGCCGCGGCCGGCGATCGCCTCGACCGTCGACTCGAGGAAGCCGAGTCTCGTTGAGCGTGTCGGTGTGGATCGCGACCTGGACGCCCGTCTCGTCGGCGACCCGCAGGCACGCGTCGATCGCGGCCGGCGTCGAGCCCCAGTCCTCGTGCAGCTTGAACCCGCCGGCGCCGGCCGCGCACCTGCTCGAGCAGCCCCTCCGCCGAGACGGTGTTGCCCTTGCCGAGCAGCAGGACGTTGACGGGCGTCTCGTCCATCGCCGCGAGCATCGCCGCGAGCGACGCGCTCGCCCGGCGTGCACGGTCGTCGCCTTCGTGCCCTCGGCCGGGCCGGTGCCGCCGCCGATCAGCGTCGTGATCCCGGAGGCGAGCGCCTCGTC
Source organism: uncultured Actinomycetes bacterium (assembly GCA_963792135.1). Classification (GTDB taxonomy): domain Bacteria; phylum Actinomycetota; class Thermoleophilia; order Gaiellales; family Gaiellaceae; genus PALSA-600. The sequence goes on from CAWBVD010000016.1 coordinate 362,410, forward strand.
GACGATCTGCGGGCAGATGAAGTGGACGTGGCAGTCGATCCCGCCGGCGGTCAGGATCCGGCCCTCGCCGGCGAGGATCTCCGTGCTCGGCCCGATCCGGAGCGCGGGGTGGACGCCGTCGGCGATGTCGGGGTTGCCGGCCTTGCCGAGCGCGACGATCCGCCCGTCGCGGACGCCGACGTCGCACTTGACGATGCCCCAGTGGTCGAGCACGACCGCGTTCGTGATCACGAGGTCGGGCGCGCCCTCGGCGCGCGTCGTCGTGCCCTGGAGCATCGACTCGCGGATCGTCTTGCCGCCGCCGAAGACGGCCTCGTCGCCGCCGACGCAGTCGTCTCGCTCGACCTCGATCCAGAGGTCGGTGTCGGCGAGCCGCACCTGGTCGCCGGCGGTCGGGCCGTAGAGCGCGGCGTACCGCTCGCGCGAGATCCTCACAGCGTCCCGTCGAGCGCAGCCCCGGGACGCGCCTCGCCCCGGCGAGCGCGACCAGCGTCACCTCGAGCTCGGCGCCCGGCTCGAAGCGCACCGACGTCCCGGCCGGCACGTCGAGCCGGAAGCCGCGCGCCGCGTCGCGGTCGAAGCGAAGCGCCGGGTTCGACTGGGCGAAGTGGACGTGCGAGCCGACCTGCACCGGCCGGTCGCCGGTGTTCAGCACGCGCAGCGTGACGCGCTCGCGCCCGGCGTTCAGCTCGAGGTCGCCCTCGGCGAGCCGGAGCTCGCCCGGGATCACTGGATCGGCTGGTGCAGCGTCACCAGCTTCCGGCCGTCGGGGAACGTCGCCTCGATCTGCACCTCGTCGACGAGCTCGGGGACGCCCTCCATCACCTCGTCGCGCCCGAGCACCTCGCGGCCGGCCTGCATCAGCTGCTCGACCGTGCGGTCGCCGTCGCGCGCCGCCTCGAGCACCCAGCAGGAGAGCAGCGCGACCGCCTCGGGCTGGTTCAGCTTGACCCCGCGCGCGCGCCGCTCCCGGGCCACCATCCCGGCGACCGAGAGCAGCAGCTTCTCCTGCTCGGACGGCGACAGGCGCATGCCCGCGATGCTAGTGCGTACCGCTGCCCGGGCACGAGTTGTGACCCGGACGGCGGCTTCCCCCTGACTGTCCCTGCTCGACGCGCGGCTACGGAACGATCGTGACGAGCGTGCCGATCGGCGTGTACGGCCAGATCTGGCCGCCGTGTCGATCGGCGCCTCGACGCAGCCGACGCTCTGCGGGAAGCCGTAGGTCGCCCGGTTGAAGCCGTGGATCGCCTCGCCGCCGTTGAAGTAGCTGATCCACTTGATCCCCGGATCGTGGTAGTGGCTGCCGTCCGGGTTCTGGCCGCTCATCGTCCCGACCGGGATGTGCTCGAACACGGCGTGCGTGCCGAGCGGCGTGGGCGCGGCGGGAACGCCGGTGTTGACCCTCGCCTGAGGATCGTGTGGCCGTTGTTCCAGAGCGTCAGCGTCTGCGGCACGCTCCGGTGCACGAGGACGTAGCTGTAGGAGTCGCGTCTTCTCGCCGGCCATCGCCGCCTTGATCAGCGTGTGCCAGGTCATCGGCCCGGGGATGCCGTCGACGGCCAGGCCGTGGTCGTGCTGGAAGGCCATCACGGCGCCCTGCGTCATCCGCGTCCAGAGGTTCGGCTGCCAGAGCGCCTGCAGCTGCGCCGGCGTGTCGGCGTAGCGCCATGTGAACGTGCCCGGCGGCGCGTGCAGCGCGGCCTGCTTCTGCGCGAGGGCCGTCGGGGCCACCGGGCGCCCTTCGGCTCCCACGAAAGGGGGAGGTAGCCGAGCTGGCTCAAGATCTGGTGGAGCCGGAGGGTTGAGCCGACCGGGACGCTCCAGGTGAGCGTCGAACGGTCTGTGTTGCCCGGCCGAGAGGATGTCGGTGCGGGTCGGCAGCGTGACGACGACGTGCCTGCCGAGCGGGCAGCCGGAGCCTGCCGGCTTGAACGTGAGCGGGTTGACCGCTCTGCGCCAGGTGCCGGGCGTCGGGCGGGTCGAGCGTCGGCCGGACGCGGCCGAGCACCGCGGCGACCGGCTCCGAGAAGGTCAGCTCGATCGGCGTCGAGGGCTCGATCACCGTTCCGGGCGCGGGCTTGACGAGCGCCTCGAGCCGCGCGCCCGGCGGCGGGAACCAGCTGACGCCGTCCGGCGCCGAGAGCTGCTCCCACGGGCGCGCCGCCGCCGCGACGGTGAGCGTGCCGAAGCGGTTCGGCGCCGGTCGCGTGGACGCCCGTGTCGAACGGCGCGCGCGGCTTCGCGAAGACGAGCTCCTGCTCGCCGTAGCCCGGCAGCTTGAGCTCAGGTGGCTCGCGCCGCCGCGGAAGCGGAGCACGACGGGGGCGCCGTCCTGCAGGTGGAGGAGCGTCGCGCGCACGTCGGTGCGCGGCGTGACGAGCGTCGTCTCGACCTGCTTGGTGCCGCCGACGAGCCACGAGACCCAGGACGCGCGCTGGACCGTGGCGCGCACGCGACCCGCTCGCCCGCAGGCGAGCTTGCCCTGGGCCAGATCTGTCCCGACCGCAGGCTCACGGGAACGCGGTGCCCGTGCGCGTCGACGACGGTGACGCTCTGGACGCTCTCGCCGAGCGGCGCCGTCGTCACGCCGCGAGCGCCTGCTCGTCGGCGCCACCGAGCCGGCGGGCCAGGCGAGCCGCACGGCGAGCAGGCCGCCCCCGAGCACGAGCAGGATCGCGAGCAGCGCAATCGCGGCCGGCTTGCGGACGATCTGCGGCGGCGCCGCGGCGCCGGGTAGCGCGAGTAGGACGACACGTGCCCTAAGGGTGCCAGCAACGTCCGCTGCCAGTGGGAAGAATCGCGCCGATGCGCTCGCGCCTACACTGGTTCCTCTGAAGAGGGCGAGACCGCGCCCGATCCCGTCGCGTGCCGAGAGAATCGGCGAGCGCGTGCGCGCCCCGGGCGTCCTCCCGGCCCAGCGCCTGCGGCAGGCGATCGCCGAGGAGTGGATCCGCTCCGACTCGTACCGGATCCCGCCGGCGAGCGTCCAGCCCGCGAGCCTCGACCTGCGGCTCGGCGAGTTCGCCTGGGCGCTCCGCTGCAGCTTCCTGCCGGACAGCGAGTCGAAGGTCGAGGACAAGATCGCGGGCATCGCGTTCCAGAAGATCGACCTGCGCGACGGCGCGACGCTCGAGCGCGACCGGCCCTACCTCGTGCCGCTGATCGAGGAGCTCGCGCTGCCGCCGGGGATCCGCGCGAAGGCGAACCCGAAGAGCTCGACCGGGCGGCTCGACGTCTTCACGCGCGTGATCACCGACGGGAACCCGTCCTTCGACGAGATCCCGTACGGCTACCGCGGGAAGCTCTACCTCGAGATCGTGCCGCGCTCGTTCGCGATCCAGGTGAAGACGGGCCTCGCCCTCAACCAGCTCCGGCTGTTCACCGGCGACGCCCGGCTGCGCGACGACGAGGTCGCGGGCGTCCACGACGAGTTCCCGCTCCTCTACCTCGACTCGCACGCGCTCCGCGCGCAGGAGCTGACGGTCTCGGACGGGCTCTTCATGAGCGTCGACCTGAGCGGGCCGACCGACCGGATCGTCGGCTACCGGGCGAAGAGGAACAGCCTGCCGATCGACCTCGGACGCCTCCACGGGTACGGGTGGCGCGACTTCTGGGAGCCCGTGTACCCGGAGGCGGGATCGCGGATCGTGCTCGAGCCCGAGATCTTCTACCTGCTGCTCTCGGCCGAGGGCGCGTGCATCCCGCCCGGGTACGCCGCCGAGATGACGGCGTACGACCCGACGGCCGGGGAGCTGCGGACGCACTACGCGGGCTTCTTCGACCCCGGGTTCGGCTACGACGCGAGCGGCCGGCGCCACGGCACCCGGGCGGCTCTCGAGGTGCGGGCGCGCGACGTCTCGTTCATGGTCGAGCACCGCCAGCCGATCTGCAAGCTCGCATTCGAGCGCATGCTCGAGCCGCCGGACGTGCTCTACGGCGACGATCTCGGCTCGAACTACCAGGGGCAGGAGACGATGCTGAGCAAGCACTTCGTCGAGCAGACGGCGGGTGTTGCGCGACCCTAGCGGAGGCGGCGTACCGAGTAGCAGCGGGTCAGATCACCGCTGCAAGCGCCGCCCAGCCGAAGTGCGGCTCCCCCACCGGCGCGCCGCTCAGCGGGTCGAAGAACTCGTTGAA
>CAWBVD010000017.1:0-145635 GCA_963792135.1 uncultured Actinomycetes bacterium
AACGCGGTGACCGAGAGCGTCGACGGCACGCGCCACTCCGGTGCGGGCGGCTGCTTCGCCTCCAGCTCGCGGAGGCGTTCGAGTTCGGCCTCGAGCTGCGAGACGACGGCGGGGTCGGCGGCGGGTCGCTCGAGCGCCGCTGCCGAGGCGGGCTGCGACTCGACGCCCGCGGGGTACGGGTTCTCGGGCGGGCAGTCGAGTTCGCGGTCGCGACGAGCTCGGTGGCGGCGCCTCGTCCCAGAAGGGCGACGGCGCTTTCGGCCTGATGTTGTCGCGGTAGTACCAGGCGCGCGAGAGGACGAGCCGGCGGCGCGCGCGGGTGATGCCGACGTACATGAGCCGCCGCTCCTCCTCGTCTCGCAGCTGGTCGAGGTCTGCCTTCGTCGTCGGCGGCGGCGGGAGGAAGTCGCGGTCGCCGCGGAGCTCGAACGGCAGCCGCTCCCAGCGCTCGTCGGGGTTGTTCCCGCCCTTGCCTCGATGCGGCATGTGCCCCTTCGGCGAGGCCCGGGAGAAAGACGACGTCCCATTCGAGGCCTTTCGCGCGGTGGAGGGTCATCAGCTTGACGGCGTTCTGCTCGGTCGCGCGGAGCTCGTCCTCGTCCTGCTCGGACTCCTCGAGCGAGTCGAGGTAGTCGACGAAGCCGGCGAGGTCGAGCGCGCCTGCGACCGGCTGGTAGTTGCGGGCGAGGTCGCGCAGCTTCGCGAGGTGCCGCAGCGCGAGCTCCGCTTCGGGGTCGGGCGACGCGGCGAGCTCGGTGGCGAGGCCGGAGACGCGAGCGATCTCGCCGACCAGGTCGGCGAGCGTGACCCGCGTCGCGATCCCGGCCAGCTCGCGCCAGGTTGCGTGGAAGCGCGTCGATCCGCTCGCGCGCCTCGTCGGAGAGCTTGGCGATCTCGTGCTGGGCGACGATCGAGTCGGCGAGCGCGTACGGGAGGACGTCGCGGTCGCCGCGGCGGAGGCGGCAGTTCTCGTCCTTCGCGCGTTCGGCGAGGAAGTAGAGGTCGCGGAGGCTGAGCCGGTAGGCCGGGCCGAGCAGGAGCCGGGCGAGCGCGAGGTTGTCGCCTGGGTCGTCGAGCACGCGCAGCCAGGCGATGACGTCGAGGATCTCCGGGCGCGTCCAGAAGCCGCCGAGCGCGTCGACTTCGACCGGGAACCGCGCCGCTGAGGGCGCGGTAGATCGGGTCGAAGTCGCCGCGCGTCCGGGCGAGCACCGCGTACTGCGACCACGGCTCGCCGGCCGCGGCGATCCGCGCGCGCGATCTCCTCGGCCTCGTCGAGCTGGTGCGGCGAGACGAACGCCTCGACGGTGGCCTCGCGGCGCGTCTTTCGGCCGGCACGAGCGGCTTTCGCTGCTCGTCGCGCGGGCGCTGCCACTCGTCGATCACGGCGTTCGCGAGGTCGAGGATCCGCTTGCCGGAGCGGAAGTTGACCGAGAGCGTCTCGAAGCGCGCGCCGGGGAAGTCGTCGGGGAAGGCGAACATGTTGTGGATCGTCGCGCCGCGCCAGCCGAAGATGCCCTGGTCCACGTCGCCGACGGCGCAGACGACAGCTCGCGCTCGGCGGCGACGAGCTTGACGAGCTCGCGCTGGGCGACGTCGGTGTCCTGGTACTCGTCGAGGAAGACGTAGCGGAAGCGCGCGCGCAGCCGCTCGAGCACCTCGGGCCGCGTCGCGCAGGAGCTCGACGGCGAGCGCGATCTGGTCGCCGAAGTCGATCGCGTTCCGCTCGCGCTTCAGCGCGCGGTAGGCCTCGACGGCCTGCAGGGCCTCGGCGCGATCGCGCGCGACCTCGTCGTCGGCGGGCTGCGCGGCGCACCAGGCGCGCACCTCGATCGGGCGAGACGACGTGGCGCAGCATCTCCTCGTTCAGCGTCAGCACCTTGCCGACGAAGGTCGGCAGCCAGCCGATCTCGAGGCTCGTCGAACGCGCAGCGGTCGAGGGCCTCGAGCGCGAGCTGCCACTGCCGGGCGCGGTCGAGCAGCGCGGCGTCGCCCTCGAGGCCGAGGAGCAGCGCGTGCTCGCGCACGATCGAGGCGGCGAAGGCGTGGTAGGTCTGGACGGTCAGCTCGTCGGGGTCGATGTCCTTGCGGTCGGCGAGCGCGTCGAGGACGCGCCGGCGCATCTCCTTCGTCGCCTCGACCGTGAAGGTGAGGCAGAGGATCTCGCCGGGGCTCGCGCCGGCCTCGATCCGCTCGACGATCGCGTGCTGGAGCGTGCCGGTCTTGCCGGTGCCGGCGCCGGCGGCGATGCGGAGCGGGCCCGCGCTCGTGGTCGAGGATCCGGCTGCTGCTCGTCGGTGAGGCGTGTCACAGCGGCACGTCCTGCACGTGGTGGCGCGGGCAGATCCTCTTGAACTCGCACCACGGGCAGTCGGCCTCGGGCGAGAAGTCGAACTGCTCGGCGACGATCGCGCCGACGAGCCCGCGGATCCGCTGCCGCGTGCGGTCGGCGAAGGTCCGGCGTCACCGTCTGCGCGCGGCGCGTCAGCGCGCCCGTGGGCGACGTGGCGCGGGTACAGGTAGACGAGCTCGGCGACCTCGCCGAGCTGCGCGAGCTCCGGCACCTCGCGGCAGGCGAGCGCGTAGAGGGCGAGCTGGAGGTCCTGCTCGGCCTCGTCCATCTTCATCGCGCTCTTCGAGGTCTTGTAGTCGATCAGGCGCAGGCCGCCGTCCGGCAGCCGGTCGATCCGGTCGATGAAGCCGGTGAGCGTCGAGGCGTCGAGCTCGAACCGGAAGCGCCGCTCGACCGCGAGCACCTCGGCGTCGAGGCCGGGCGCGACCTCCGAGGTCGAAGTAGTTGCGTCGAGCAGCGTCTCGAGCAGTGCGGCGCTGCTCGACCGCGAGCGGCGCGCGGCTGTGACCGTCCTCGAACGACTGCTCGCCGGCGAGCTCGAGCAGGCGCTCGAGCGTCTGCGGCTCGCTTCCGCTCGGGATCGTGGAACGCCTCGAGCACGTCGTGGAAGACTCCGCCGAGCCGCATCGCGGTCGTGCCGCGTCCCGCCGATCTCGACCAGGCTGCCGAAGAAGAACTGCAGCGGGCAGTTCTCGTACGGGAGCGAGGCGCGAGGCGGACGTCCGGAGGCCGCCGGTCGGGAGCATCGGGTTCGCGTTCGTCGTCTCGACGAGGTCGCGCCAGCCGGCGGGGCCGCCGCCGGCGCGGCGCAGCGCCGCGAGCGCCTCCTCGGACGAGACGAAGCTCGTCGCGCTCGCGGCTCTCGTCGAGAAACGGCTGCGCCTCGAGGTAGAAGCGTGAGAGCGAGCGGCCGGCCTCCTCGCGCGCCTCCTCGGTCGCGGTCAGGAAGAGCGCGGCTGCGCGCGCGCGTCAGCGCGACGTAGAACAGGCGCCGCTCCTCCTCGAGCGCCCGCCGGGCCCGCGCAGCCTCGTCGAGCGGCGCGCCGGCGAAAGTCGTCGCGGTCGAAGAGCGTGTACTGCGAGCGGGCGAGCGCCGGGAACCGGCCCTCGACGAGGTCGCAGACGAAGACGGCGTCCCACTCCAGCCCCTTCGCCTGGTGCACGGTCAGCAGCGCGACCGCGTCGGTCGGCGGCGGCGCCGGCCGGCAGCCACTCGTCGCGCGTCAGCTCGCCCTCCGGAACGCCGTCGGGAACGCGGCCGGCGCGCCGTCGAACTCGTTCGCCGCATCGGAGAGCGCGGTCACCGCCGCGAGCTCCTCGATCTGCTCGCGCGTCGCGTCCGCAGACCTGGAGCTCGCGGAAGTGGTCGAGCCGATCCCAGAGCGCGTAGATCGCGGCGCCCGCGGAGTGCTGCCGCTTCACGATCGCCAGCGCCTCGAAGAACGGCTCGAAGCCGCCCGAGTCGCGCAGCGCGCCGTAGAGCGTGCGGCTGCTCGCGGCGGTAGCGGCGCAGCTCCAGCGGGTCGGCGCCGAAGAGCGGAGAGGCGAGCACGCGCAGCGCGGCGTCGTCGTGTGCCGGCTCCCAGGGATACGCGGCGGCGAGCTCGAGCAGCGAGAGGAGCGCGTCGGCGGTCGGGTGGAGCTGCGGTGCGAGCGGCGCGTGGAACGGGATCGCGTGGCGGCGCAGCGCGTAGGCAAGCCGCGGGCCGATCTGCCTCAGCGAGCGGGCGAGCACGGCGATCTGCCCGAGCGCGACTCCGTCCAGCCGCAGCGCGGCGATCTCGCGCGCGATCCAGTCGGCCTCCTCGGCGGCGTGGCGGAAGGTGCGGCCGACGAGCTCCGCCGGGCGCTCCTCCGCGGCGCGCAGCGGCTTGCCGAGGTGCGTGTCGACGTTGCGGCGGATGACGCTCGTCGCGAGCTCGACGATCGGCGGCGGCCGAGCGGTAGTTCGTCGGCAGGTCGTAGCGGCGCGCGCCCGGCCAGCGCTCCTCGAAGCGGAGCGTGTTGTCGATCTCGGCGCCGCGGAAGCCGTAGATCGACTGGTCCTCGTCCGCGACGCAGAAGACGTTGCGGTGCTCGCCGGCGAGCAGCTCCAGCAGCCGCTCCTGAGCGACGTTCGTGTCCTGGTACTCGTCGACGAGGACGTAGCGGAACGCGCTCTGGTAGGTGCGGCGGGTCTCCGTCGTCGCTGCTCGAGCAGCGCGACCGCCTCGCGCTGGAGGCCGCCGTAGTCGAGCGCGCCGCGAGCTGCGAGCGCGCTGACGTAGCGCTCGCGGACCCGCGCGAGCGGATGGTCCGGCAGCTCGAGGTAGTCGTCGCAGAGCTCGGAGAAGCGCAGCGCTTCCTCGACAAGCGCGTTCGTCGGCGGCAGGCCGAGGTTCTGCTCCGCCGGCCAGCGCCGCCTGCATGCGCCCGCGTCGCTCGGCCGGGCGCGCGAGGCGCGGCGGCGTCGGCTCCGTCGCGCGTGAGGACAGCGAGGCAGAAGGCGTGGAAGGTCGTGACCGGGAAGCTCGCGTAGCTGCGCCGCAGGCGCGCCGCGATCCGCTCGCGCAGATCGGTCGCCGCCTTGCGCGAGAACGTGAGGACGAGCAGCTCGCTCCGGCCGCGCAAGCTCCTCGTCGATCAGGCGAACGGCGCGCTCGACGATGACGCGCGTCTTCCCCGAGCCCGGGCCGGCGAGCACGATCGCCGGCCCGTCGCCGTGCGCGACGGCCGCCGCTGGTGCTCGTCTAGCACTCCTTGACCCAGCCGAGCCGGAGCGTGACGTCGCCAAGGCCTTCGAGCTGGTGATCGCGTTCGGTACCGCGTTGGTCAGCCCGAGAGCGGCCGCGAACGCCTGGTACGCCTCCAGCGAGCTGTTACCCGGGTCGAACGAGTGAACGAGCATCAGCGCTTCGCGGGCGCCGTATCGGCGCGCCTCGAGGAGCGCGGACACGGTTCGATGGAGCAGCTGGTAGCGGAGGCCTCCGGCCGTAGCAGGGTCGAGCCCGAGCTGCGCGCAGAGGCTCGTCGAGCCGCGCCTGCTTTCCGCGGGCTGTCGTTCCACTCCGAGACGAGAGGGCCGAAGGGCTCTCGGGCCTTTCCCTCGACCGCGATGACGCCGTAGCGCCGTCGGCGAGCTGGACCAGCGCGAGCAGGTCGGTCTGGCTCGGCCGTCCTTTCGTACCGAGATCGACCTCACGCTCGAAGAACGCCTTCGACGAGCCGGCATGCCGCGTAGGTGTCGCAGGACGGAGAGCACGTCCACGACGCTCGGCGGAAAGCCGCCAGCGCCGATCCAGCTCGTGGCGAGCTCGAGAGCAGAGTGGTCGGGACGCCAGTGCTTGATCGGGTCGGCGAGGTATGCCCGGGCGTCGTGAGGGGTGCCGAGGGGCTTTCCGGCGAAGAAGGTCGTCGAGTGCCGCGGATCGGGGAAGAGCGTCTGCGTCTCGAAATCGAGCGTCCGGAACAGTCGGCTCTCCGGATCCTTGTCGAGCAGGATCTCCGCGATGCGCCGGTAGTACCAGTGCTGCTCGCTCCGGGTTGCGTTGAAGAGAGCCCACGTCTTCTTCTGCCCGAGGTGACGGAGCGTGTCGGTGATCGAGCGGACGTTGTCGAGCTTGTCGGCCGCGACCAGCGCGAGCACGTCCGGATCCTGCTCCTGCTCGAGGTGCTCGATCGTGTGCTGCTTCCGCGGCTTCCACGGGAGCGACTTGTCGGGCTCGCTCACCGCGGTGACGAGGGCCGCGACACGCGGGCCGAAGGCGCGCTGATCTCGTCCGCGGTGACGTCCGTGTCTTCGATCGTGTCGTGGAGGAATCCCGCCACGACCACGTCCTCGCTGCAATCGAACCGGTCGAGGATCTCCGCGACCCGGATGGGATGGGAGACGTAAGGGAAGTCCGTCCCCTTCCGCTCCTGGTGCACCGCTGCGTGCGCCTGGGCGGCGAAGGCGAGCGCCTGCTCGAAGCGCGGATTCGCTTTACCTGCCATCGACCTTCAGTCTCGCCTTGGAAGCGTGAGGTCTTACTCCTGGAACGAGACCCTAATAGCGATCGGGCCGTTGTATCGGCACCACGTTTCCTCGGACGCATCGCGTCGACTCTGAGGTCTGCGATCGGGCGCCTGGCGGCCTTTCTTTTCCTCGATCGACGGGCCACGATGCGGCGTACTGCACCCAATCCCGCGGATCGTCTCTCCGCCGCGTACGCCCCGAGGTACGGCCGAGCGTCTGTCTCCGCCCCGGAAGTGCTCAAGAAAGAACCGAGTCGGGGCGGTACGCGTTCGCCTTCTGTCCGCGATGCGCGAGAAATCTGCGGGGCCGAGAGACTAGGCTCAGGATTGGCGATTGAGCAGGAGTTCGGGATTTCGCCGGTGGAGGATTGCCTGTGCGCTTCTCGCGCTCGCCAGGACCAGCTTCAGCTGGCGAAGGTTCGATCGCTGACGAGCGTGTCGACGGGAAGACGTTGACCGTCTGTGAGCTCGCTCCGTCGAGATCTCGATCGGCGTCCTGCAATCAGTATCCCTGGTCCTTCCGGCGTGGCGATTGCGGTGGATGAAACAAGACAAGACGAGAGCCGTCCGTCAAGCCTTCGACGCGACGCGGCTTCTCGCCGGTGGTGGACTTGGGCGCACTGTGGTCACTGCTCGACCGAACCGCTGATCGTGGTCGGTCCGTCTGTCGGGCTGGTCGAGTGTTTCGAGTGCGTCGAGCAGGTAGCGTTCGCGGCCGCACTCACGGGTCGGCGGTCACTGCGACGGGCGCGACCGCCGCGGCCCGCGGCGGGGGTGACGACGTCGACGGGGCGGCGGTCGCACACCCTTAGGCGTCGGGGCGCCGGGGGAAGTTAGTACTTCCGGCGTGACGCTTCTCGCCGACGTCGTCGAGGTCTCCGAACAGGTCGCGGGCACGAGCTCGCGGTCGCAGAAGATCGCGCTGCTCGCCGGGCTGCTCGCCCGCCTCGAGCCGAACGAGGTGCCCGTCGTGGTCGGCTTCCTCTCGGGTGCGCCGCGCCAGGGCCGGATCGGCGTGGGCTACCGGATGATCTACGGCGTCGAGGCGGCGGCCGCGTCGGCGCCGTCGATCACCGTCGCCGAGCTCGACCGGGCGATCGACGAGCTCGAGCGGGCGACCGGGAGCGGGTCCGCGGCCGGTCGCCGCGCCCTGCTCGGCGACCTGTTGGCGCGCTCCACGGCGGCTGAGGCCGCGTTCCTGCGGCGGCTCTTCACGGGCGAGCTGCGGCAGGGAGCGCTCGCCGGGCTGATGGCCGATGCCGTCGCCCGGGCGGCCGCCGTTCCGGCGGAGAGCGTCCGCCGCGCGCTGATGCTCTCGGGCGACCTGACGGCGACGGCGCAGCTCGCGCTCGAGGGCGGGGAGGAGGCGCTCTCGACGGTGGGCCTCGAGCTCTTCCGGCCGGTCCTGCCGATGCTTGCCTCGACCGCGGCCGATGTCGGCGAGGCGCTCGCGGGCTTCGGGGAAGCGTCGGTTGAGTGGAAGCTCGACGGGATCCGCGTCCAGGCGCACCGACGCGGCGACGAGGTACGCATCTACACCCGCAACCTGAACGAGATCACCGCGGTGCTGCCCGGAGTGGCGGACGCCGTCCGCGCCCTCCCGGTCGCGGAGGTGGTCCTGGACGGCGAAGCGATCTCGATGGGCGCCGACGGCCCCGCCGCCTTCCAGCAGACCGTCGCCCAGATCGACGCCGACGCTGCGCCCGAGGGCATCGTCACCTTCCTCTTCGACGTGCTGCACCTCGACGGCCGCGACCTGCTCGACATGCCGCTGCGCGAGCGGCGCGCGGCGCTCGAGGCGATCGCGGGCGGGCTGGCGATGCCGGGTGTGATGACGGTCGATCCCGCCGAAGCCCAGCGGGTGCTCGACGAGGCGCTCGCGGCCGGGCACGAGGGCGTCGTGGTCAAGGACGCGGACTCGCTGTACGCCGCCGGGCGGCGGGGCAAGACGTGGCGGAAGGTGAAGCCGGTGCGTACCTACGATCTGGTCGTGCTCGGCGCCGAGTGGGGCCACGGCCGGCGGCAGGGGAGGCTCTCGAACCTGCACCTCGGCGCGCGCGATCCCGCCGGCGGCTTCGTGATGGTCGGGAAGTGCTTCAAGGGGCTGACCGACGAGCTGCTCGAGTGGCAGACGCGCGAGCTGCTCGCGCGCGAGCGGGAGCGGCGCGGGATCGCCGTGCTCGTGCGGCCCGAGCTCGTGGTCGAGATCGCGCTCGACGGCGTGCAGGCCTCGACGCGCTACCCGGGAGGCGTGGCGCTCCGGTTTGCGCGCGTGAAGCGCTACCGGCCCGACAAGGACGCGTCCGAGGCGGACACGATCGACTCCCTGCAGGCGTTGCTCCGTTGACGGCCTGGCTCGAGCCGTCCGAGCTGCGGGTGGGGCTCGGGTGCATGCGCCTCTCCGATCCCGCGACGATCGCGGCGGCGCTCGAGGCGGGGATCACGGTCTTCGACACCGCCCGCGCCTACGGCGGCAACGAGGCCCTGCTCGGCCGCGCGCTTCGCGATAAGCGCGCTCGCATCGTCACGAAGGGCGGGATGGGTGCCGGCTGGATCCCGGACGGGCGGGCACGGGCGATCCGCGCCGACTGCGAGGCGAGCCTCGAGGCGCTCGGCGGAGTGCCGATCGACCTCTACCTGCTGCACGCGCCCGATCCGCGTACGCCGCTCGCGACCTCGGCGCGGGCGCTGGCGCGCCTGGCGGACGAGGGGCTCGTGCGGCGGGTCGGCCTTGCGAACGTCAGCGTGACCCAGCTCGAGGAGGCGCTCGCGTACGCGCCTGTGGCCGCCGTGCAGGTCGCGCTCGGGCCGCTCGACGACCGTGCGCTTCGCGGCGGCCTCGTCGAGCGGTGCGAGGAGCTCGGGATCACGGTGATGGCGCACTCGCCGCTCGGCGGGCCGAAGCGCGTTGCCCGCCTCCTCCGCACGGCGCCGGCGGAATCTGCGCTCGCGTGGACGCTGGCGCTCTCGCCGGTCGTGGTCGCGATCCCGGGTGCGCGCCGGCCGGAGACGGCGCGCTCCTCGGCGCACGCGGCGAGGCTCGTCCTCGACCCGGACGAGCGCGAGCGGCTCACGGAGGTGTTCGGGAAAGCACGGCCGCAACGCGCGCGGGCGGCTCGATCGAGCTCGGATCTCGTGCTCGTCGTCGGTATCCCGGGCGCGGGGAAGAGCCGTCTCGCCGAGGGCTACGTCGCCCGTGGCTACGCGCGGCTCAACCGCGACGAGCGCGGGGGTTCGCTGCGGGAGCTCGCGGGGGCGTTCGAGGAGCTCCTCGGCACGGGCGAGCGGCGGGTCGTCCTCGACAACACCTACCTCACCCGCGCGTCCCGCAGCTACGCCGTCGACGCGGCGGCGCGGCATGGCCTGGCGCTGCGCTGCGTCTGGCTCGATACGCCGCTGGCGCAGGCGCAGGTCAACCTGGTCGAGCGGCTTCTGGACCGGTTCGGCGAGCTGCCGCCGCCCGAGGAGCTCAAGCGTCTCTCGCGCCGCGAGCCCGGCGTGATGGCGCCGACGTCGCAGATGCGCGCGCTGCGCGAGCTCGAGGAGCCCTCGACGACGGAGGGCTTCGCGGCCGTGAAGCGAGTGGCATTCGAGCGCGCACCGTGGGCCGCGAGGAGCGCCGGCGTCTTCGTCGCCGCGAGCTGCGGTCGGCGCCGACGGATGGCAGGAGGCAGTCGCCGCCGCGGCGCCGGGCGCGCCCCATCTGGTTTTCGACTGGGGCGCGCATGACCTGGGCCCGCACACGGCTCTCCTCCAGGCGGAGGTCGCAGGGCCCGTCGAGGCGATGCTGTGCCCGCACGGCGGCGGGCCGCCGGCCTGCTGGTGCCGCCCGCCGCTGCCGGGGCTGCCGCTGTCCTTTGCACGAGCCCATGACGTCGACCCCGCACGCTCCTGGCTGCTTGGCAGCTCGCCGGTCCACCGCAACCTCGCCGCGGCGATCGGCGCTGGTTCGTCCAGCTCTGAGCGCTATTTCTGTTATAAGTCAACTATGTTGGTTCAGATAGATCACATTGTGGAGCTCGGCGGCGATCGGCGCCTCGCCGGGCTCGCCGAGCGGCACGGCGCCGACGCCTGCCGGCTCTACCTGGAGCCGCGCCCGGCACCGGACTGCCGGGATGGTCGTTGCTTCGCTCGCTCATCGCGGGTGAGCACCGCGTCGTCGGCGCGCGGTACCTCGGTGCCTACTGGGACGAGGTGCGTTGGCGCGAACGGCAGCGCCGAAACCCGAACGCCTTCCGCGAGACCGTGGAGGCGCTCCTGGCGCATCCGTGGCTTCCGTACCACCAGCTGACCGGACGAACAGGAACTCGAGCTCGTGACGATCAGCCGCCGCTGATCGCCGCGATCACGTCGACTCGCGAGGCCCGTCCAATCGGCGTCTCGAGCTGCGCCCGTTCCTTGTCGACGTAGACGTGGATGTGGGGCCGGATCTCGCTCGGCGTCGCCAGGAGCCGGTCGCGCAGCCCCGGCCAGCGCTCCTCGAGCCGGTCGAGCATCTCGGTCACGTTCGCGGCGTCCACCTCCACGCGGCGCGGGAGGCCCGCGAAGAGCGGCGTCAGCGTCGGCGGGAGGTGGACGTCGGCCATGACTACGCCTCCAGCACCGAGACCTCGACCGACCAGACCGGCGGCAGGTAGCTCGCGATCTCGCCCCAGCTCTCGCCCTCGTCGGCGCTCGCGAACAGCTGCCCCGTGCTGGTGCCGAAGTAAAGCCCCGGGACGTCGTGCTCGTCGATCGTCATCGCCGCTCGCAGGACGCCGAGATACGCGTTGCTCGTCGGCAGCCCCTTGTCGAGCCGTTGCCAGCTCGAGCCGGCGTCGCGCGTGCGCCAGACGGCCGCGTGCCCGCCCGGCATGGTCCGCGCGTGCAGCGGGTCGAGCGGGATGACGTAGAACGTGTCGCGGTCGTACGGGTGCGTGGCGGCCCCGAAGCCGAACTCGCTCGGCAGCCCCTCGGTGATCTCGGTCCAGGACTCCCCGCCGTCGTCGCTGCGGTGCATGCCGACGTGGTTCTGCTGGAACATGCGGTTGCCGTCGAGCGGCGAGCGGACGAGCCGGTGGACGCAGAAGCCGATCTCGTCGTACTCGCGCGGCCAGTCGGCTCGCAGGCCGCGGTTGCGCGGCGTCCAGCTCTTCCCGTCGTCGGTGGTCTCGAAGAAGCCGACGCCCTGGACGATCGCCCAGAAGCGCGACGCGTCGTCGCCGTCGGTCATCAGCGCCGAGATCCCGAGATGCCCCGGCGGCTGGTTCGCGGGGTCGTCCCAGTCCTTGCGCCCCGGCTGCTCCTCGAGCGTCGAGAGCTTGGAGAAGCGTTGCGCCGCGGTCGCGGCTCTCCCAGATGCCGGCAGCTTCGGCACCCACCAAGCAGGCGGCCGTGCCCGACACCGAGGGACGCGATCTTCGAGATCTTCCGCTCGTCGTCGTGCGCGAGCCCCTCGCTCGAGTGCGCCCACGTCTCGCCGTTGTCGCTGCTGTGCCACACGGCGGACCCGTGCCATTCGCTCGCGGCCGCGGCGTAGAGGTCGCCGGAGACCGGGTCGCGCAGGGCGTGGTACACGGGCCAGCTCTCGCAGAAGGGGCCGCGCATCTCCCAGCCGCGGCGGTCGCTGCTCTCGAGCAGGAACAGTCCTTTCCTCGTTCCGATCACGAGCTGTGTCACGGCCATCCCAGTCCTCACCTCCGGTCGGTTTTCGCGATTCGGAGGATATGACTGCCGAGGTGTCCCGAAGTAATCGGTCTAGGCTGCGCGGCGTCGGAGCGGCTTCGGCAGCTGCCCCTCGATCCAGAGCGCCGCGATCCCCGCCCGCGGCAGCCCGAAGCGCCGCTCGTACATGAAGTACCGCGGCTCCCAGCGCGGGAAGAACTTGGCGTTGAAGCGGTAGAGCCGCTCGATCTGGAACCACGTGTCGCCGAGCGTGATCACGCGGCCGGCCACCCGTTCGAGCAGCCCCTCCGGCTCCCGGATCAGCCGCGCAAAGGCGGCGAAGTTCAGCGACACCTCGCGGACGCCACGCGCGCGCATCGCCTCGATCGCCCTGACGACCAGGAACTCGGTCAGCCCGTTCGGCGCCTCCGGCCGGCGGCGCATGAACGACAGCGAGACGGCGTCGCGACCGTAGGTCGGCACGAACTGCAGGAACCCGCCGACCGCGCCCGCATCGTCGACCGCGTAGACGACCAGGGTGTCGGCGCAGTGCGGGTTGCGCAGCGAGTCCATCGCCATGCTGAAGCCGCGCTCCTGGCAACCGCCGCGCCAGCTCGCCGCGATCTGCTCGAGCTCCGCGAGCGTTCGGTCGTCGACCGCCGAGAGCTCCTCGACGCGCACGGCGTAGCCCGCCTTCTCGAGCCGCGAGACCGACTGCCGCACCTTTCGAATGCTCCGGCCGTCGAGCGAGAACGAGTCCGTCTCGACGATCGCCTCGTCGCCGAGGTACAGGGCGCGCAGCCCGGCCTCCTCGAGCAGCGCCCGGCCCGACTCGCTGACCCCGAGGGCCGCGATCCGGAGCGAGCGCGCCTCCGCGAAGGCGACCAGCGAGCGCATCAGGTCCGCGACCGCAGGGCCGCAGCCGACGGGGTCGCCGGAGACCATCAGCACGCCGCTCTCCACCCGGTACCCGAGAAACGCGGTGCCGGAGGGGTCGAAGAGGTAGTGCTTGTCGCCCCGCAGCTTGAAGAAGGAGAGCGTGTCCGTCCCGTGCTCGCGCACGATCCGCGCTGCCGCATGGCGCACGGCGGGCGCCGGCAGGTCGCGCGGGGCGGCGAGCGGGCGGAAGACCGTCCATGCCGCCGTGAAGACGGCAAGGATCGAGATCAGCTCCACCGCGAGGCCGGTGCGCGCGAGCTCGTCGCGGAAGCCGAACGGCCCCGGCTGCCAGAGGAGCAAATCGAACGTCTCGCGGACGATCGCCCCGGTCGGCGTGCCGCCGGGCGCCGCCACGGTCACGACCGCGAGCGACGCGGCAAAGGCCGCCGCCGCGAGCAGCGGCACGCGCACGAGCGCCGTCTGGAACGTTCCCGGCTCGTGCCGAGCCGTGAACGAGGAGCGGCTGAGCACGAGCAGCACGGCGCAGCCGGCGGTGAGGCAGGCCTCCTCGAAGTCGAGGCCCTTGAGCACGTCGAACACGGTCAGCGCGAGCAGGAGCCCGACGGCGAGCCGCAATGCGAGCGCGCGGCGGCGGTACAGGTAGTACGCGGTCACGATCAGCGCGACCGAGGCGGGCACGGCAAGTGCGTGCGCATGCTGCATCACGCCGACCGGCTCCAGGTGGACGAGCTCGCGGCCGCGCCACGAGATGTTCGGGGTCACGGCGGAGAGAAGATCGACGATGCCGACCGCCGCCGTCGCCAGCGCGGCCACGGTGGGGACGTCGTCGAGGTAGCGCATCGGCCTGAGCGCGAGCGGCCGGCGGTGGATCCCGAGCCGCCACGCCGCCTGGTCGCGTCCGCGCGGGGTGAGGTCGGGCCAGTCCTTCACGACGAGCCAGCCGCCGAGCAGCAGCGTGACCGCCGCGGTGCCGGCCTCGATGACCCCCAGCACCGCCAGCAAGGGCGCGCACGCGATCACCAGCACGCCGAGGTGCCATTCGTGGACACGCCGCCCGAAGAGGAAGAGACGAGGTCCGAGGCGATGCCGTTCCAACTTGAGCATCACGTGGGGTAATCGGATCCGACCAACCGAACTCGATGATGCCGACTGCATCCGCCGTCATGCGTCAGGGACTGCACTTATACCTACGCTTAACAATGATGTCGATGGCGGATGCACCGGCGCAGCCGCGCCGTCTGCTCCCGCGCCGGCTCGCCGCGGCGCTAGGGCTGGTGGCGGTGCTACTCGTGCCCTGGACGCTGTGGCTGACCTTCACGCTGCCGACGCGCCACGTGACGCACAACTACCGGCTCGCGTGGGTGGGGTTCGACGTCGCGCTCGCCGTGGCGTTCGCGGCGACGGCGATTGCCGCGCTCCGGATGTCGCCGTGGCTGCAGGCGCTCGCGGCGCTGACGGGAACGATGCTGCTCTGCGACGCGTGGTTCGACGTCGTCACCTCCACCTCGGGTGACGAGCAGCTCGTCGCGATCCTCGAGGCGGTGCTCGGAGAGCTGCCGCTTGCAGCGCTGTGCGCCTGGATCGTGCTCGACACCACCCGCTTCCACGAGGCGGCCGCACGCATCTACCTCGACGCGGCGCGCCGGCGCGAGCTCTAAGGCTACGAGCGACACCGGAACGCCACGGGACCGTCACAATTCGTCTTCCCCCGGGGCGTCCCGATGGTTAGCGTCCGGCTCGTCCGTCATAACGCCATTTTCGGAGGCGGGCGCCCGCAACGGCGCCCGAACAAGGCGAAAGGGGGAAGTATGAGGTTCACATGGAAGCTCGCCGCCGTCGCTGCGGTCGCAGGTGCATGCCTGGCCGCGGCCGGTCTCGCAGTGGCCCAGACGAAGCGGGGCGCCGACTCGCCCGCGGCCGCGACGTCCGCAACGGCAGGCGCGACAGCCGGAGACAGCCCTTCAGCACCGTCGCCGGAGGCCGTGTCGGCGCTCGCAAAGCCGAACAGGAACCAGTGCCTGCTCGGCAGGGGGACGCAGGATGCGGCCAACGGGAAGATCAAGCACGTGATCTACCTGCAGTTCGACAACACGCACTTCAACCGCGACAACCCGAACATCGCGTCCGACCTGGAGCAGATGCCGCACCTGCTGAACTTCCTCAAGGACAACGGCACGCTGTTCACGAACGACCACACGATCCTGATCTCGCACACGGCGGGCGGGATCCTGAGCTCGCTCACGGGGCTGTACCCGGATCGGCAGGGGCAGACGGTGTCGAACAGCCTACGACTACTTCCCTGCGTCGAAGATCCCGGCATTCTCGAGCTCGTTCAAGTACTGGACGGACGTGGTCGACGCGACGAACGACCCGCTGCCGAACATGGTCGTCGGACGGGCAGAAGACGACGCCCGCGCCGTGGGTACCCTTCACCCGGGCCGGTTGTGACGTCGGCGGCGTCGGCACCGCGAACATCGAGCTCGAGAACACGAACACGACGGCCTCGGGCGACATGACGAAGGTCTTCGGGATGAACTCGCCGGAGTGGAACGAGGCGAACGCGGACTCGCAGGCCGCGCAGACGGACTTCGTCGGCATCGCGATCCACTGCTCGCAGACGAGGCAGAGCGCCTGCAACGACAACGGCAACGCCCAGCACCGACGCGCTCCCGGACGAGCCCGGCGGCTACACGGGCTACCAGGCCCTGTTCGGCGCCAAGTACGTCGATCCCGCCGATCACCGGCGGCAAGCAGTGCGTGCCGGACACGAACGGCGACCCGATCACCGACCCGGTCGGCCGCTGCGGGTTCCCGGGGTTCGACGGGATGCTCGCGAGGAACACGCTCGGCTACGTCGCCGCGATGCAGGAGGCGGGCGTGCCCGTCACCTACGGCTACATCTCTGACGCGCACGACCTGCACGTGCCGGTGCTCTCGAGCGACTCGTACTCGAGCTCGGCCACCGGGCCGGACGAGATCGCCCATCTGCAGCAGCTGAAGGACTACGACAACGCGTTCGCCAACTTCTTCAGCAACCTGCAGCAGCACGGCATCGACCAGTCGAACACGCTGTTCGTGATCACGGTCGACGAGGGCGACCACTTCGCCGGCGGGGTCGGGACGCCGCAGCCCGACTCGAGCGTCAACAACCTGATCTACGACCACCGCACCTGCACCGACCTCACGAAGTGCCCGACGAACCAGATCGGCGAGGTCAACGCGAACATCAAGGCGCTCACCGGCGTCGAGCAACTACGACATCCATTCGACGACGCGCCCGCGTTCTACGTCAACGGCCAGCCCGGCCCGACCGATCCGGGGGTGCGTGCACTCGAGCAGAAGGTCGGCAGCCTCACCTCGGTCGATCCGTACGTCCGCCAGAGCGGCGTGCCGCAGACGGTCAACCTGACGGTGTCGATGGCCGACCCGGTCGAGCTGAAGGCCCTGCACATGGTCAACACCGACCCGAACCGGACGCCGACGTTCGTGATGTTCGGCAAGCCGGACTTCTTCTTCCAGACGTCGAATCCGTGCACGCGGGCTGTCCGAGTGCGTCCAGCCGGGGTTCGCCTGGAACCACGGCGACATCCAGCAGGAGATCGGCAACACGTGGGCCGGGATGGTCGGGCCCGGGATCGCGAACAACGGCGATCGACTCGAAGACGTGGACCGACCACACGAACCTCCGCCCGACGATCATGTACCTCACCGGGCTCAAGGACGACTACACCCAGGACGGCCACGTGCTGGTGCAGGCGCTCGACCCGCAAGGCGCTCAACGCGGGCCTGAACGGCAAGGCGGTCGGCGCAGCTCGAGCAGACCGACGAGCAGCTGAACGCGCCGTTCGGGGACTTCGCGAACTCGACGCTCGCGTCCTCGACGAAAGCGCTCGAGAGCACCGACGCCGACGACGCGACCTACACCTCGATCGAGGGCCAGATCGCGAGCCTGACGACGCAGCGCGACGCGCTCGCGAACACGATCAGGCAGGCCTTGAGCGACGCCGCGTTCAACGGCGGGAACATCACGAATGCGCAGGCACAGGGGTGGATCATCGTCGGCAAATGCGCTGATTGCAGCGGCCGGCGCACTTCCACACTGATGTTCGAACGGGTTTGGGGAGGGCTCCGGCCCTCCCCAAACCCGTGCAGACGGGCTACTCTGGTCGGCATGAGCCGCCGTCTGGTGTCGCTCATCGGGGTCATGCTGGTCGCGGCGCTCGGGGGGGCAGTTGCCTCTTCGGCGCTCAAGCCGCCGCCGGCCGCCTCGGTGCGCCCGCGGGCATTTGCATCCTGTCCCGCCCTCGTGAGCTACGCGAAGGCGAATCTGGCGCGCACGCATGGTGTCCCGGAGACGCCGATCCTCGCGCTGGGCGGCCCCGTCGTCGCCCCGGTCGCCAAGGGCGTCGGCGTGGCCACGCCGGGCGCGGTCTCCTCGGCCGCGGCCGCCGGCGGCGACAACTCGTCACCGGCGGCGGAGGCGTACTCGACGACGAACGACCAGGAGGTGGGGGTCGACGAGCCCGACATCGTCAAGACCGACGGCTCGACCCTCTTCACCGTCTCGGGAACGAAGATCGAGGCCCTCTCGGTCTCGGGGACGCCGAAGCTCGTCGGCAGCCTCGACCTCGGCTCGACCGGCTACAACGCCCAGCTCCTGCTGCGCGGCAACCGGCTGATCGCGATCTCCCAGCAGGCGCCGCGGTACCTGCCGCTGCCGGGCCCGATCCAGGCCGCACCGTCCGCGGTCCGCAGCTCGCCCTACTTCGCCTACGGGGCCGCGACGCAGCTCACCGAGATCAACGTCTCCGATCCGAGCGCGATGTCGATCACCCAGACGCTCAGCATCGACGGCAGCTTCGTCGACGCCCGCCAGGCCGGTTCGAGTGCCCGCATCGTCATCTCGTCGGCGCCGCAGGCGATCCCGCTTCCCGCCCTGCAGGGCTCGACCACCGGCTGGGTGCCGACCTCGCGCTTCAAGGACGTGCGCACCGGGCGCCACTTCGTCCGGCCGGTTGCCGCCTGCAGTGACATCCGCCGCCCGGTCGAATTCTCCGGGCTCGGGATGCTGTCGATCGTCACGCTCGATTTCGACAAGGGTCTCGGCGTCGCGCACACCGACTCGCTGATGGCCGACGCGCAGATCGTGTACGGCTCGCCGACGAGCCTGTACCTCGCGACGCAGAAGTGGGTCAACCCGGTGCTCTCGGTGGGCCAGCTGCCCGCCGGGCAGACGACCGTGATCGACAAGTTCGACGTGTCCGACCCCGACACGACGACTTTCGTCGCGAGCGGTGAGGTGCCGGGGTACCTGCTGAACCAGTTCTCGATGTCGGAGTCGGGGCAGTACCTGCGCGTCGCGAGCACGAGCCGCCCGATCTGGTGGGGCGGCGTCGCCGCGGGCGCCGGAACCTGGACCCGGCGGCTCGCTACCGTGAGCCAGAGCTACGTCACCGTGCTGCAGCCGTCGAGCGGCGTGCTCGCGCCGGTCGGCCAGGTCTCGGGGCTCGGGCAGGGCGAGCAGATCACGTCCGTGCGCTTCATCGGCGACGTCGGCTACGTGGTCACGTTCCACCAGGTCGACCCGCTCTACACGGTCGACCTGAGCACGCCGACGGCGCCGAAGGTGGTGGGGCAGCTCGACCTCGCCGGCTACTCGGCCTATCTGCATCCCGTGGGCGACGGGCTGCTGCTCGGCGTGGGGACCGACGTCTCCGCGGACAACGAGCCGTCCGGGAGCCAGCTGGAGCTCTTCGACGTGTCGAACCCGGCAGCGCCGAAGCTGCTCGCGAAGACGCTGATCGGCTCCGGCTCCTCGACCCAGGTGACCTCCGACCACCACGCGTTCCTGTACTGGGCGCCGACGAACCTCGCCGTGCTGCCTGTGCAGATCAACCCGATCAGCTACGTCACGCCCACGCCCGGTGGCGGCGGGGGCGTCGGCTCGGTGCCACCCGGCGTCCCGACCACCCAGTCGTTCACCGGCGCGATCGGCTACAAGCTCTCGAGCAGCGGCATCTCGGAGCTCGGCCGGGTGGTGCAGGACACGACGAACGGCACGACGCCGCAGATCGAGCGCTCGGTCGTCGTCGGGAGCCGGCTCTTCACGATCTCTGCGGGCGGTGTGATGTCCTCGTCCCTCGACACGCTCCAGCGGCAGGCGTTCATTCCGTTTCCGAGCTAGGAGCAGGCATCGGGGGCACGGCGGAGAATCTTGACGCCGTGACCGAGCTCGTTGTGCCAGAGGTCGTGGACGAGGAGTTCAAGGAGCACTACCAGGAGCTGATCCGGAGCTCGCTGCTGCGCTCCGTCCAGACGGAAGGTCAGCAGGCGTCCTGGCCTGCAGTGGCTCCGGCCCCCGCGCCGGTGGTGGCGCTGGCCGAACGTGACCCGGCCACCCGCCGCTCGAGGCTGAAGCTGGCGACAAAGATCATCTGGCTCGTCGCCGTCGTGCTGCTCGTCTGCGATGCCCTCGCCTTCGGCGTCTACTCGTGGGCCACGGGTCTGGCCGACGTCGGCGTGCTCGTGCTCACCGTCGTCTTGTTCCTCGTCAGCTCCGGTTCGACCGAGTGCGCCGCGCTGCTGCTTCTGGAAGCCCGCGTTCTAGGTGAGCTGGCCGCCCGGGCCGCCGGCCTTCCCGGTCGGCGTGCTGTCGCGCCGGAGCGGCGCCGAATTCCCTGGTTCGCCGTCGTCAGATCCGTCGTATGGCGGAGCGAGTCCGGCAAGCGAGGCGTCGGTGGCCCTGCGCGGAACGGCTGCCCGTCGGTGCCGGCTGCATTCGGATAGGTGCCGAAGTAGTGATCGGTCCGGCGGCGCCGCCCAGGTCTCGACGGCGCCGATTCCGGGTTAGGCCGCGGCGACGACGACGGTCCGGGCTCGTGCGAGACTCGGCGCGTGACCGGCGCGCTCGTCGTCCTGATGCCGATCGCGTCGGCCGGCTTTCTCGCGGCCGCTGCGCGGCTTCGCAGCCTCGTCTCGACGCTGCTCGTCGCCTACCTGGCGCTCGTGACGCTCGCGGTCGGCGGCGTGCTCGTGCTGTCGCCGACCCGTGACGTCCATCGCGGCGGGCTCGCGCTCGTCGAGGGGCTTGCGCTCGTGGCCGCGGCGGCGGTCTGGTTCGCGCGCGGGCGTCCGGGATTCCCGCTCGCGGGGGCACGCGCCGCCGTTCGGGAGGTGCTCGGGCGGCCGGAGACGGCCCTCTTCCTGGTCGCGATCGCCGTGCTGCTCGTCTACGAGCTGGTGCTGGCGGTCACGGTGCCGCCGAACAACTACGACTCGCTCACCTACCACCTCGCGCGCGTCGCGGCGTGGGTGCAGCACGGCGGCTACTTCTGGGTGCCGAACGCTCCGACCGACCGGATCAACGAGTTCCAGCCGCTCGCCGAGCAGCAGATCTTCTTCCTGTTCGCGGCCACGGGATCGACGGTGCTCTACGCGCTGCCGCAGTACGCCGCCGAGCTGGCGATCCTCGTCGCCGTCTACGGGACGGCGCGGCGCCTCGGGTTCGGGGTGCGCCCGTCGGCCTGCGCGTCCTTCCTGCTCGCGACCTTCACGCTGATCGCCCTCCAGGCGACGACCGCCCAGAACGACCTCGTGGCCGCGGTCGTTCCCGATCGTCGCCGCCTGCCTGCTCCTCGGCGAGAGCGGCGTCGAAGCGGTGCTCGCCGGCGTGGCGGTGGCGTTCGGGCTCGGGGCGAAGCTGACGACGGCGCTCGTGCTGCCGATCCTGCTGCTGCTCGCGCTGTTGCGGGGGCGGCGTACGACGGTGCTCGCGCTCGGCGGCGCGCTCGTCGCGTTCGCGGCGCTCGGCATGTGGGGCTACGTGCTCAACCACGACCACACCGGCAAGCTGCTCGGCCACGGCCAGGGGCGGATCGAGAACACGACCTCGCCGTCGTGGCCCGGCACCGGCGTCACGGCGCTCTTCCTCGTCTACGAGACGATGGACCGGGCGGTGCTCACGAACCCGGAGGTGCACTGGCTGGCGGCGATCGGCATCGCCGGGGCGATCGCCGCCGGCGCCTGGGCGCTGATGCGCCGCCGCCGGGGCGAGGCGGCGTCGGAGGCGGCGGGCGTCGCGCTGCCGTTCGTGTCGGCGCTGCTCGTGATCGGCGCCGGCTGGGTGCTCTCCTGGCTCTCGGATCGCTGGGGACATCCGATTCGCCGGCCAAAGGGGATCGTCGGGCCGCTCAACTCCGGCTCGAACGAGGACACCTCGGCCTTCGGCCCGCTCGGCGCGCTGCTGATGTACTCGCTGCCGCTGCTGACGATCGCGGCCGTTGCGCGCGGGCGCTTCGACGCGCGCCGGGTGGCGCTGGCGGCGTCCGTACCGCTCTTCGTGCTCTTGCTCGTGCTCGAGTCGAAGTGGAACGAGTTTCTGACGCGGTTCCTCGTGGTGCCTGTAGTGCTCGGCGCGCCGCTGCTCGCGTACCTCTTCGGCCGCCGCTTCGCCACGATTGCCTTCGCGGCGGTCGCGTCTTTCGTCGGGCTGCTGACGATCGCGCACGCGACGGCGAAGCCGCTCAGCGCGCGGCCGTGGAACTTCACGCAGGTTCGGGCGCTCGAGCAGGCCCAGAATCCCGAGGTCGCGACGGCGCTCGCCCGCTTCCAGCGCCTGGTGCCGCCGCGGGCGTGCGTGGGCGCCGTGCTCGGCCTCGACGAGCCGGCCTACCTGCTCTACGGGCCCGGTCTTCACCACCACGTCGAGTACCTGCCGGTGACGGATGCGGTTCACCAGGCGCTCCTGAAGGCGCTCTTCTACGTCGTGATCAGCACCGGCCCCGACCGGACGGCGGCAGACGACTTCCGCAAGGCCGGCTGGAACGTTCGCCCGCTCGGGTCGTACTGGCTGCTCGCGTCGGAGCCGAACGCGACGACCGGCGACTGCGGCGCTTAATGCGTCTCGCGGGCGGCGGCCTCGCCGCCGATCTGCAGCAGGCGGTCGTGCTGGACGTGCTCGACCTGCAGCGTCGTGTGATCGACCCCGAACCGCTCGCCCAGCATCAGCTCGAGGTCGCGGCGGGCCCCGTGGCAGTCGGCTTCGGCCTCGACGAGGACATGCGCCGACAGCGCCGGGAAGCTCGAGCCGATCTCCCACACGTGGAGGTCGTGCACCTCGGTGACATGCGGGATCCGCGCCATCGCGTTGCCGATCTCCTCGACGTCGAGGGTCGGCGGCGCCATCTCGAGCAGCACTCGCCCCGACGCACGCAGGAGGCCGACCGAGGCGCGGAGCATCAGGGCGGCGACGAGGAGCGCCGCGATCGGGTCGGCGCGCGCGAAGCCGGCGGTGAGCACGATGACGCCGGCGACGGCGGTGGCCGCGAAGGCGTAGGCGTCGGTGAGGAGGTGCTGGTAGGAGCCCTCGATGTTGAGCGACGAGCGGTTGGCCTTGGCGAGCTCGCGCGTCGCGATCACGTTCACCACGAGGCCGGCGAGCGCGACGACGACCATCGTCCAGCCGCCCGGGTCGGGCGGATTGATCAGTCGTTCGACCGCGCCGAAGGCGATGAGGCCCGCGAGCACGAGCAGTGTCGCGCCGTTCGCCTGCGCGGAGAGCACCTCCATCCGGCGCAGGCCGAAGGTGACGTTCCCGTGCGCGGGCCGTCGGACGAGCCGGATCACGACGAGCGAGAGGAGGAGCGCGCCGGCGTCGGTGAGCATGTGCGCGGCGTCCGAGATCAGCGCGAGCGAGTCGGCCATGATGCCCGCGACCACCTCGACGACCATGAACGCGACGATCAGTGCGAGACCGGTCGTCAGGCGGCGCTTGTCCGCATCCTCCGGGACCGTGTGGACGTGCCCATCGTGGCCGTGGCTGTGGTCGTGGCCCACGGTCCGAGAGTAGCGCTCAGGCTGGCGGAGGTCCGGTACCCCGGGTTCGTCGTGACCTCGCCGCAGGCGGGGCAGAAGATGCCGCCGCCGAGCCTCAGCGCGCCGGGGGCGTCACAGGCGGGGCACGTCGTCGTGTTCGCCGATGCGAGCCACTCCGACATGTCGGGCGCCTCTTCCCCGTCGTGTCGTGCTCCATACGGCGACAGTACCTACGATGCGCCCCGTGGTTCCCGGTGGGCACATGATCCTCGACGGCCACAACGATCTCGCGCTCCGGGTCTGGCAGGGGCTGCCGCCGAAGCACGTGCTGATCGAGTCCGCCGGCGAGGTGGGGTTCGGCGGCGGGTTCTTCGCCATGTCGGCCCTTGCCGAGATGGCCGACCTGCCGGCCCAGGCGCCGTACGACGTGCCCCTCGACAGCTCGGTGCCGTTCGAGCGGGCCACGAAGCAGGTCGGGGAGCAGCTGGCGACCCTCGAGAGCCTCGACGTCGCGATTGCCCGCGTGGTCGACGACATCGTTCCCGGCCGCGTCAACGCGATCGTCCACTTCGAGGGTGCGGAGCCGATCGCGCCCGACCTCTCGAACCTCGAGGAGTGGTACGGGCGCGGGCTGCGCTCGCTCGGCATCGTCTGGTCGCGGCCGAACGCGTTCGGCGAGGGGGTGCCGTTCCGGTTCCCGGCCTCGCCCGACACCGGCGCCGGGTTGACCGAGGCGGGCCGCGACCTCGTCCACGCCTGCAACTTCCTCGGGATCATGGTCGACGTCTCGCACCTGAACGAGAAGGGCTTCTGGGACGTCGTCGCCGCGACCGACGCGCCGGTGGTCGCGACGCACTCGAACCCGCACGCCCTCTGCCCCGTCACGCGGAATCTGACCGACGAGCAGCTGGACGCGATCGCCGAGTCGGACGGCATCGTCGGGATCAACTTCGCCGTCGCGTTTCTGCGCTCGGACGGCCGGAACGACCCCGACACGCCGGTCGCGGAGATCGTCCGGCACGTCGACTACGTCGCCTCCCGGATCGGGGTCGGGCACGTCGCCTTCGGGTCGGACTTCGACGGGGCCGAGATCCCGGCCGAGCTCGGCTCGATCCGTGGACTGCCGCGCCTCGTCGAGGGGCTCCGCGGTGCAGGCTACGACGACGACGCGCTGGAGCTGATCACGCACCGCAACTGGCTGCGCGTCCTCGACGCCACCTGGAACCCGCGGTCGCGCAAGCGCTGATGCGCACACGCGAGACTCGCGCCGGGGCTGACCGTTCCGTTGTCGGCCTCGGCGGCAACAACTTCGGCTGGCGACTCGACGCGGGGCGGACGGCGGCGGTCGTCGAGGCGGCCTTCGACGCCGGGATCACGTCTTCGACACCGCGGGAGCTACGGCAGCGGCGACAGCGAGCGCTTCATCGCGCGGGCGCTCGGCCGCCGCCGCGACCAGGTCGGACGTGACCAAGTTCGGGTGGGGGAAGGGGTTCGGCGACAACGAGGTCGCCCGCGGACGGCCCGAGTACCTCCGCGGCGCGATCGAGGCGTCGCTCCAGCGGCTCGGCACCGACCGGGTCGACCTCGACCTCTACCACCGGCCCGACGGGATGACCGATCGAGGAGACGCTCGGCGCGATGAGCGTGCTCGTGGACGAGGGCAAAGCGCGCTTCATCGGCTCGTCGAACTTCACCGGCGCGCAGGTCGAGGAGGCCGAGGGGTGGCCGCCGCGCGCGGGCTCGCACGGTTCGTGGTGGCCGAGAACGAGTACTCCATTCTGTGCCGCGAGGCCGAGGAGGACGTGATCCCGTCCCTCGAGCGGAACGGCGTCGGGCTGCTCGCGCACTGGCCGTTGGCGAGGGGGCTGCTGTCGGGCAAGTACGCCGCGGCGAGCGGCGCCGAAGGGCTCGCGGCTGGGGGCCGGACGTCTCCGGCGACGACTGGACGCGGATCGAGGCGCTCGAGGCGTTCGGCCGGGGGCGTGGCCGGTCGCTGCTCGAGGTTGCGATCGGCGGCCTCGTGGCCCAGCCGCGATTGACGTCGGTCATCGTGGGTGCGATGACGCCGGAGCAAGTGCGCGCGAACGTGGCGGCCGGGGCGTGGGAGCCGTCGGCCGCCGACCTCGATGAGCCGGTTTCGCTGCCGTGAGCGGGCAGTGGGAGGCGCTGGCGCCGCGCTGGGCCCGCGGGCGGGAGCTGCTCTGGCGCGGGACGCGGCCGGTGAGCGAATGGCTCGTCGACCGGCTCGACCTGCACCCGGGCCAGACCGTGCTCGACCTGGCGGCCGGCACCGGGGAGACGGGCTTCCTGGCGGCACCGCGGCTCGAGCCGGGTGGGCTCCTGATCACCGCCGACCGCGAGCCCGGGATGGTCGAGGCCGCGCGGCAGCACGCGGCGGAGCTCGGCGTGACGAACGCCGACTTCCGCGTCCTCGACGCCGACCGGCTCGAGCTGCCCGACGCGTCGGTCGACGGCGTGCTCAACCGCTTCGGCTACGTCCTTCGCGGCAACCCGCCCCCGGCGCTGCGCGAGATCCGCCGCGTCCTGCGGCCCGGCGGCCGGCTCGCTTTCGCGGCGTGGGCGGCGCGCGAGCTGAACCCCTGGATGACCGTGCCCGCCGACGTCATGGTCGAGCGCGGCCACCTGCGCCCGCCCGACGAGGCGGAGCGCCGCCTCTCCGCCCGCCGCAACCCGGAGTCGATCGCGCGGCTTCTCGCAGAGGCCGGCTTCGGCGCCCCTGAGATCGAGGAGCTGGCGGTCGCCTACCGCTTCGTCGACGCCGAGGAGCTCTGGCTCTTCGTCAGCGAGCTCCGCGGCCCGGTCGCCCTCGCTCTCGAGAGGCTGTCCGACGACGAGCGCGCGGCGATCCGCGGCGAGGTGGAGAAGCGGACCCCGCGTGCCGATAACGGCTTCGAGCTCGGCGGCATCAGCCTGAACGTCGTCGTCTCGTAGCTACGATCGAAGACCCGGCGCCTTGGCCGAGTGGTTAGGCAGCGGCCTGCAAAGCCGTTTACAGCAGTTCGAATCTGCTAGGCGCCTCTTACAGCTCAGCTCGCAGCGAGCGTGCGGGCGAGCGCCTCCTGCACGTGCCGGTGGCCCAGGGTCTCGTAGCCGACCACCGTCACGATCGGCGTGAACATGAGCACGAGGAGGCAGACCGCGATGCTGACTCCAAGAGCCGCCAGCACCACGGACAGCGCGAGGACGGCGGCGCTGCCGCCGAGGAGCCAAAGGTGGAAGGGATCGAGGTGCCGGGTGAAGGAGGCGTAGAGCCCGTACAGGACGACGATGTAGATCGCGACCGGGACGACCGTGCACAGGACCGTCCCGAGCTCGTTGAGCGCGGTCTCGCGGTCGAGGTAGAGCGCCGCCACATGAAGGCCCGCGCCGATGGCCGCGAGCGCGCCGAAGAGCACGATGTGGCCGTAGCCCCAGACGAACGATCGTTCGCGATGGCGCTCGAGGACGTCGGCCCACGGGATCGCGAAGTACGTCCACCAGGTCGCGAAGATGAGGCCGATGCCCGCGATCGCAACGACCGCAGCCGTCGACCGTCCACCCGGACGAGCCGTGGACGACGGCGTTGATCGAAGCGACCGTGCCGAGAATGCCCTCGCCGAGAGTGATGATGACCAGCAGCCCGTACCGCTCCGCGATGTGACGCGCGTGCCAGGGCGTCCCGCCGTAGCGGCGTTCGGCGATCCACGGGCCGGACATCTCGAGCGCCAACAGGAGCACGGCGATCGCGAACGTGGTTCGATCGGCAGGTCGATGATCGCGAGCACGACCCAGAACACCTGCGCGACAGAGATCGTCGAGATGTACGCCCAGGCCGCGCTGCGGTGCTCCGGGTCGTCGCGGGCGACCTGCGCCCAGAGGAAGACCATCGGCACGCGCATGACGACGTAGCCGGCGACCATGACGCCGTTGTCGAGGGTGTCGCCGTGCACGATCGACGCGAAGGCCTGCTGGAGGCCGAGCGCGAGCACGATCACCCCGACCATCTGCACCATCGTGGCCAGGCGGAACACCCAGTCGTCCGTGTCGTACGCCGAGGCGAACCACGAGTAGTTGATCCACGCCCAGGACACGGCGAAGGTCGCAAACGCGAACGCACCGACCGCCGACCCGATCTGGCCCTGGGCGAGGTAATGCGCCAGCTGGTCCGCCGCGACGCCGAACGCGACGACGAAGGTGAGGTCGAAGAGCAGCTCGAGCGGTGTGGCGGCCCGGTGCGCCTCGTGGGTATCGCGGCCGGCGAACCGGCGGCGACGGTGCGCGCGATCCGTCGTGTCGGCGCCGGCGGTCATCGGCGGCATCCTTGCAGTCGACCGCGAGCGAGACGCTGCCGCGAGCTTCCGGTCTCGTCGAGGCCGACGGCACGTCGGCTGTCGGCCGGGTCGTCGACCGACACTGGCCGGCGTCGACGGCATCGGCGCTGAGGTACGGCGTGTCGTCTCGCAGGAGCTGGTGGCTCGGGTCTTCCTCGATGACTACCTGCCGCGCAAGTCCGGCGCGCTCCGCTCACGTCAGCGGAACCTTCGCCGATACCAGGACCGTCGGTCCGGGAGCTTCGCCGCTCCGCGACCTAGTCTGCGACTCATGACGACGTCGGAGGAGTCATCGCTGCCGGTCAAGGAGCCCGTCCCGGCGACGCCGCCGAAGAAGAAGTCGATCAAGCGCAAGGCCGTGATCGGCGGCATCGGGATCGTCGTCGTCGTCGGGACGTTCGTCTTCATCCTCCCGCGGATCGCGGACTACCGGAGCGTCTGGGACGTCGTCCATGACCTGACGTGGAAGCAGATTGCGCTGCTCGTGATCGCGACGATCCTCAACCTCGCGACGTACGCGCCGCCGTGGATGGCCGCCCTGCCGGGGCTCGGGTACCGGCAGGGATCGGTGCTCACGCTCGCCTCGACGGCCACGACCTACATCGCTCCGGGCGGCGCCGCCGTCGGGATGGCGACTTCGTTCGCGATGCTCCGTGGGTGGGGGTTCGCGGGGCAGCCCGTGACGATCGCGGTCGCGGTCACGGGCATCTGGAACCAGTTCGCGATGCTCGGCTTCCCGATCATCGCGCTTGCCGGCGTGACGCTCCAGCACGAGCGGAACAGCCTGCTGCAGACGGTCGCGATCATCGGGCTCGCGGTGTTCGTGCTCGCGGTGGCCGCGTTCGCGGCGAGCCTCTGGACGGAACGCCTCGCCCGTGACATCGGCGATCTCGTCGCCCGGGTCGCGAACTGGGGACTGCGGCTGATCCACAAGGGCCCGGTCAAGTGGAGCGGCATCTCGTTCGTCCGCTTCCGCAACGAGACGGTGCGGCTGCTGACCAAGCGCTGGCACGTGCTGACGCTCGCCACGCTCGCCGGCCAGCTCACGGTGTTCCTCGTCATGCTCGTCTCGATCCGGGTGTGCGGCGTCACCTCCTCGGAGGTCAGCCTCGTCGAAGCGTTCGCGGCCTGGTCGATCGTCCGCCTGCTCGGCTCGCTGCCGCTCACGCCGGGCGGGATCGGGATCGTCGAGGTAGGGCTCACCGGTGCGCTGGTCGGCTTCGGCGGCCACAACGCCGACGTCGTCGCCGCCGTTCTGGTCTACCGCTTCCTGACGATCGTGCCGACGCTCCTGCTCGGGCTGCTCGCCGGCGCGACGTGGCGCCGGCACAACCCGCATGCGGCCGAAGGCGCTTAGATCGGCTGCGGCTCGCCGCGCGCGAAGACGGAGCTCGAGAGCACGTAGAAGACCGTGATCGCCGCGAACAAGATCACGGCGCCCTTCGGGCTCCAGACGGCGAGGAGCGTCGCCGCGCCGTAGATCGGAACACCGGGCAGGAACGCGCGCGAGATGCCCGTGATCACGCGCGGGTCGGCATCCTCGGCGACGAGACCGCGGTGCCGTGTCGGATAGAACCAGAAGGCGTTGAAGCAGATCGCGGTGGCGACCAACGTGATCCCGTAGGTGAGCGCCGCCGCCCGCAGTCCGCCGTCGTGGAAGTGCTCGGCGATCAGGTTTGTCGGAAACGGGACGAACGCGATGCACATCAGCAGGAACAGGTTGATGACCATGAACGTCCGGTCGGTCGCCCCGATCTGCCTCATGCAGTCATGGTGGTTGATCCACATGATCCCGATCGTGATGAACGAGACCCCGTAGGCGGCGTACTGCGGCCAAGCGTGCAGGACTGCGTGGCCGAGCCGGTCGCCCTCGGCCCGAACCGAGACGTCGATGATCAGCAGCGTGGCCGCGATGGCGAACACGCCGTCGGCGAAGGTCTCGAGTCGCGAGGTCTCCACGCGCGCGAGGGTACGCCGTGGGGCGGATGACTAGTTGAGCGTCGGGTCGTACGGCATCGTCGCGATGAGCGAGAACTTCCCACCCTTGCGACGCAGTACTAAGACGCCGAGCTCGTCCGCGGCGACCACGGCGAGCGCGTCGGCCCGCACGCGATGCGGGCACGTTCGAGCGGCGTTCCTCGCCCGACGCCGCCACCGCGCCCGCGAGCGCGAGGCCGCCCCGGCGAGCGAGATCGCCCCGGGCCGCTCCCCGGTCGCGAGCGAGATCGTGAAGGGCACGATCGCCCCGCAGGCCACGAGCGGCGAGACGATGCTCATCGTCCCGAGCGCGAGCGCCTGGTAGAAGGCCGCGAGCCCCGCTCCGCCGCCGAGCCCGGCGAGCAGCCCGAGCGCGAACGAGCGCCCGTCGAGCGATCCGCCCGCAATCGCGAGCGCGACGAGCAGCGCCGCGAACCCCGCCGCCTGCGAGATCGCGGTCACGGGGATCGTCGGCACCGCCGCGCGACGAGACCGCCGGAGAAGTCGGCGATCCCCCACGTCGCCGCGGACGCGAGCGCGAGCAGGACGGCGGCAGCGCTCACGCCGAGGCGCTCCGCTCCGGCGCCGGCCACTCCGGCGCTTCCGCAGCGCGGAGGCATGTTCCGCGGCAATCCGCGGTGCTCGTTGGGCGGCTCCGTCGAGCCTACGCGCGCTCACGAACGCACCACTACCATGAAGGGATGGAGCCGCTTCGGATCGGCCTCCTTGCCGTGCAGGGCAACTTCCGCGAGCACGCCGCGAT
Organism: uncultured Actinomycetes bacterium; assembly: GCA_963792135.1. Taxonomy (GTDB): domain Bacteria; phylum Actinomycetota; class Thermoleophilia; order Gaiellales; family Gaiellaceae; genus PALSA-600. Next base: position 29,774 of record CAWBVD010000017.1, read on the forward strand.
GCTGCGGCGGCTCGGCGCCGACGTGGTCGAGGTGCGCCAGCCCGAGCAGCTCGCCGGGCTCGACGGGCTCGTGATCCCGGGCGGCGAGTCCACGACCTTCACGCGCCTGATGCGCCTCTACGGGCTCGACGAGGCGGTTCGCAACTTCGGCGGGGCAGTCTTCGGCACCTGCGCCGGGATGATCGTGCTCGACCGCGACCATCTCGGCCTCGTCGACATCGGCGTCCGCCGCAACGCGTTCGGCCGCCAGGTGGCGTCGTTCGAGACCGACCTCACGGTCGAGGGCGAGACGGAGCCGCTCCGCGCGGTCTTCATCCGCGCCCCCTGGATCGAGGAGGTCGGACCCGGGGTCGAGGTGCTGGCCGAGATCGACGGGCATCCCGTGCTCGCGCGCGAGGGCCGGTTCCTCGTCGCGGCGTTCCACCCGGAGCTGACCGGCGACACGCGGCTGCACGAGAAATTCCTTGAACTCGCACGGGAGGGTGACCTTGTCCGGACATAGCAAGTGGTCGTCGATCAAGCACAAGAAGGGCGCCGCCGACGCGAAGCGCGGCAAGCTCTTCTCGAAGCTGGCGCGCTCGATCATCGTCGCCGCCAAGGAGGGCGGGGGAGACCCCGCGAACAACCTCGCGCTCGCGAACGCGATCGAGAAGGCGAAGTCGTACTCGATGCCGAAGGACAACATCGACCGCGCGATCGCGAAGGGCACCGGCTCGGGCGCCGACGCGGACGCGTTCGAGGCGATCGTCTACGAGGGCTACGGCCCGGAGGGCGTGGCCGTGATCGTCGAGGCGCTCACCGACAACCGCAACCGGACGGCTTCCGAGGTGCGGCACATCTTCACCAAGTTCGGGGGCAACCTCGGCACCACCGGCGCCGTCGCCTGGCAGTTCGAGCGGCGGGGCGTCGTGCTCGTCAACGCCGGCGGCACGGACGAGGAGGAGCTCTTCCTCGCCGCGGCCGACGCCGGGGCCGACGATCTCGAGCAGGACGGCGACGTCTTCCAGGTCACGAGCGCACCGGAGAACCTGGCAGCCGTGCGCGGGGCGATCGAGGGCGCCGGCTTCACGATCGAGTCGGCCGAGCTCTCGATGCTGCCGAAGAACACGGTGGCCGTCGAGGACGAGAGCAAGGCGAAGCAGCTGATGCGCATGATCGACGCGCTCGAGGACGACGACGACGTGCAGGAGGTCTACGCCAACTTCGACATCCCGGAGCACGTGCTGGAGGCGGCGACGGCCTAGCAGGACTGTCCGCAGGCGCCCATAACCTCACTTGGTGAAGGTTCTGGGCATCGATCCGGGGACGGCTGCTTGCGGGTACGGGATCGTCCACGAAAGCGACGGGCGCCTCAGGGCCACGTGCCACGGCTGGTGGCGCACCTCGCCACGGGAGCGGGTGGACCGGCGGCTGCTCACGATCTTCGAAGGGGTGTCCGAGCTGATCAGCCTGCACGCCCCGGAAGCCGTCGCCCTGGAGGAGTCCTACGTCGGCGCCGACGCCCGCATCGCGCTCTCCGTCGGGCAGGCGCGCGGCGCGGTGCTCGTCGCCGCCTCCTCCGCCGGCGTCGGGTGCGTCGAGTACGCGCCGGCCCGGATCAAACAGTCGGTCTGCGGCTATGGCCGGGCCGACAAGGGCCAGGTGCAGCGGATGGTGCAGGCGATCCTCGGGCTCGCGGAGGTGCCGCGGCCCGATCACGCGGCTGATGCGCTGGCGGTCGCGATCTGCCACGCGCTCGCGCCGCCGCTCCTGCGCTTCGCCGGTTAGCGCCCGTCGAGGGATTCGTCCGCCGCCACCCGTACCGTTCCGCCGATGATTTCTCGGCTTCGCGGAACTGTCGTCGCACGCTCCCCGGTCGGGGTAGTCGTCGACGTCGGCGGGGTCGGCTACCTCGTTGCGGCGACGCCAAGGGTGCACGCGCGGTTGGGCGAAGAGACGACGGTGGAGACATATCTGCACGTCCGCGAGGACGCGCTTCAGCTCTACGGCTTCGCCTCCGCGGACGAGCGGCAGCTTTTCGAGCTGCTGCTCGGTGTGTCGGGGATCGGGCCGAAGGTCGCGCTCGCGATCGTGTCGGGGTCACCGCCTGCCGAGCTGCGGCGCGCGATCGCCCGCGACGACCTGGCGCGCTTCGAGGCGATCCCGGGCATCGGCCGCAAGACGGCGCAGCGCGTCGTGATGGAGCTCAAGGACAAGCTAGAAGGACCGGCCGGCGCCGCCGGTTCTTCTACGGGAGAAGTGCTGGCCCGGGATGCCCTGGTGGAGCTCGGGTGGTCGATGGTGGACGCCGAGCGGGCACTGGCGGACGTCGACGAGTCGCTTTCGGTGGAGGAGCAGATCCGGTCGGCGCTGAAGAAGGCGGCATGACGGACCGCGTTTCCGCCACTGTCGTCCACGACAGTGGCGAAGAGGAGATCGAGCGCTCCCTCCGGCCGGGCTCGCTGGTCGAGTTCGTCGGCCAGGAGCGCGTGAAGGAGCAGCTCGGGATCGCGCTCGACGCCGCGCGCGGCCGCGGCGAGGCGCTCGATCACGTCCTGCTCGCGGGGCCGCCTGGGCTCGGCAAGACCTCGCTCGCGCAGATCATCCGGCGGGAGCTCGACGTCGGCATCCGCCAGGTCGCGGGGCCCGCGCTCGAGCGCAAGGGCGACATCGCCGCGATCCTGACCGCACTCGAGCCGCGCGACGTCCTCTTCGTCGACGAGATCCACCGGCTCAACCGGGCAGTCGAGGAGATTCTCTACCCGGCGCTCGAGGACTTCCGGCTCGACATCGTCGTCGGGCAGGGGCCTGCGGCGCGGACGCTGACGCTCGACCTGCCGCCGTTCACGCTCGTCGGCGCCACCACGCGCACGGGGCTCCTGACGACGCCGCTCCGCGACCGCTTCGGGCTCACGTTCCGCCTCGACCACTACAACCCGGAGGAGCTCGGCACGATCGTCCGCCGCAGCGCCGGGATCCTCGGCGTCGAGATCGAGGACGACGCGGCCGAGGAGATCGCGCGGCGCGCCCGCGGTACGCCGCGGATCGCGAACCGGATCCTCCGGCGCGTCCGGGATGTGGCGGAGGTGCGGCATGCCGGTGAGATCACGACGGCCGTCGCCGACGAGGCGCTCGCGCTGCTCGAGATCGACGGGTCGGGACTCGAGCGGTTCGACCGCGAGCTGCTCGCCGCCGTCGCGCTCAAGTTCGGCGGCGGGCCGGTCGGGCTCTCGACTCTCGCGGTCGCACTCGGCGAGGAGGCCGAGACGATCGAGGACGTCTACGAGCCGTATCTGCTCCAGCTCGGTCTCCTGCAGCGCACGCCCCGTGGGCGGGTGCTCACGGAGCTGGGTCGCGAACAGGTCGGAGCAGCGCGCGAGGCCTCCACCTTGTTCTGAGCGCGGCCACGATGACCGGCGCCGCGAGCAGCGCCATCACGTCGAACCAGACATAGCCCGACGCCACGCCCGACGGCGGGTTGCCGTCCGGGATCCCGAGTCCGGGCAGCGTGCGCGCCCAGCGCCAGGTGCCGAGCGCCGTCCCGTAGAGCTCGAGGGCCGCGACGACGAGGAAGACGCTCGCGTAGACCGCGCGGTTGCGCGAGCGCCAGAGGAACAGGAGCAGGAGCGGCACACCGACCGCCCCGGCGACGTCGCGGCGCGGCAGGACGAAGAGCCCGAGCAGGCCCCAGGTGGCGGCGGCCGCTGCTGCCGTGATCACGATCACGCGCGACCGCGGCGCGAGCGAGGCGGCGATCGCGAGCCCCGCCAGGTAGACGAGCCCGTGCGCCGGAGGCACGAACAGCGGCAGGTTGTGCAGCCGGTAGCGGTAGACGCCCCAGATGAGCGAGCCGGTCACCTCGCCGATCGTCGCGAAGCAGACGACGCCGAGCACCATTGCCCGCTGGAACACCGGCAGGCGCCAGGCGAGGGCGAGCAGGAGCGCCCAGCTGGCGACGCCGAGCCCGAGCTGCTCGGGATACGAGGCGAAGTGGTCGAGCGCGAGCAGAGCGGCCAGGTAACCAATCAGCAGCGCTGCACGTCTCATGTTCCCGAGCGTACATCTACGATCTGCGCCTTCGAGGCCGTTCGGCGGCCTGCGGCGAAAAGGAGGAACAAGATGCGGAAGTGGGGGGTTCGAGTGTGGGCAGGCGGCTTCGCCGGTCTTGCCGCCATGGTGCTCGCGGCAGGGGCAGGCGCCGCCGGAAAGTCAGGCCCGATCCAGATCTACGTCACCGGCACAACCGTCACCACGCCGATCATCGTGACGGGCGTCGTCACCGACTACGGCAAGGCGACCAGCGTCACGAAGACCGGGAAGCCCGACGAGAACGGCAACTACGAGAGGATCGTGCTCCAGAAGGGCGGCTTCTGGGTCGACGCGACCGCGCTGAACAAGAAGATCAACAACGGCCCGGCGACGATCGACAAGAAGAACTGCTTCTTCGCGTTCAAGGGATCCGGCCCGACGAAGCTGATGAACGGCACGGGTGCGTATGCGGGCATCAGCGGGAACGTCACGGTCACCGTGAACTTCGTCGCGCTCGGGCCGAGGCTCAAGAACGGCAAGTGCAACCTGAGCAACAACGCGGCGCCCGTGGCGCAGTACGGCGTCGTCACCGGCGCGGGCACGGCGAGCTACTAGCTCGATGGCGCCGGAGAGCACCATGCGCGAGCGGATGCTGGCCGGCGAGCTCTACCTGGCGGACGACCCGGAGCTCGCCGCGGGGCGGCTCCGGGCCGCCACCCTCGGCAAGGCCTACAACGACGCCGCGGCCGAGGACGACGCGGCCCGGACGCTGATCCTGCGCGAGTTGCTCGGTGCCGTCGGCGAGGGCACGGAGCTGCGGCCGCCGTTCTACTGCGACTATGGCGCGAACATCGAGATCGGCGTCGGGCACGTTCGCGAACTTCGGCCTGGTCGCGCTCGACGTGGCGCCGATCCGGATCGGCGACGACGTGCAGATCGGGCCGTACGTGCAGCTCCTGACGGCCACGCATCCGCTCGACCCCGAGGAGCGCCGGACGAAGTGGGAGGCGGGCGAGCCGATCACGATCGGCGACAACGTCTGGCTCGGCGGCGGGGTGATCGTCTGCCCCGGCGTCACGATCGGAGCGCACACCGTCGTCGGCGCGGGCTCGGTGGTGACGAAGGACCTGCCGGAGCGCGTCGTCGCGGTCGGTTCGCCGGCTCGCGTCGTGCGGGAGCTCTAACCCGAATCAGCACGACGCCGTGCTGACCTCCGAGCCGGCGTATGCGTCACTGCCGCCCGCACCAGCCCGCCGCGCTTCGGGCGAGCCGGGCCTTCACCGTGACCGGTAGAGCCCGGAGCGCCGGCCGTGACGTCGTCGTCCTGCATCGCGCCCGACGACGGCGTCGGACGGCTCGACGCAGAGGCCGAGCCCCGACGGCCGTCGTCTCGAGGCGAAGGCCGACGCGGATCGTGACGGTGCCGCCGGCGACCGGGGCGAAGGGCGGGACGAGCGCGAGCACGGTAGTGGCCCGCGCCGGCCGAGAGCGTCGCCGTGCCGCCGGCCGTGGTCGCGGTGACCCGGCACGACACGAGGCCCGCCGCGGGGCCGTTCGAACGGAACGTCGTGCTCGCACCCTGCTGGAGCACCCGGCCGTCGGTCGTCGAGACGAACGCGTACGTGAGTCGCGGGCTTCCCGTCCAGCCGCCCGAGGAGCACCTGAGCGTCGAGCCGGCGGCGCTCAGGCGGACGAACGTCGTGGGCTTCACGCGCGGCGCTGCCGGCGGATCGTCCTCACCGCGGACGAAGCGGAGGATCTCCGGGGCGCCGACGTACGCCGACTGGATCACGCCTCGCGCCGCGCACTCGCCGCCGGCCAGGATGCCGACCAGCGTGTGCGACTCGGTCGAGACGAGGCCGCCGCCGCTGTCCGCCTCGCACGTGCCGCTGCCGGGCGACACCCCGCAGATCACGATCGCGTTCGCCTCCTTGATCAGCGGGTTGAGACCGTTCACGCAGATGCCCTGCTCGTTGAAGGTCCCTCTGGCTGAGCTGAGCACGCCGTCCGACTTCGTACCCGGGGCTTTGGCGCCGAAGCCCGCGAACTCGAACTCCTCGTCGGCCGGGAACGCCCTACCAGGAGCCGGGAGCGAGACGGCCTTCGCGGACGGGCCGCTGAGGTCGAGCGGCGCCCCGAGCGTGAGCACGGCCACGTCGTCTGCGGCGGTGCGGAGCGAGGCGTCGAAGCGGTAGCCCGGATGGACGCGGACGGACGAGACGACGCGTTCCTGCTCCCGGCCGGTCGCGGCAGCCGAGAGGCCGTTCTTGGTCCCTGCCTTCACGGTCAGAGCCGCCGGGGCTGCCCGCTTGCCCTTGTCGTCGAAGACGCAGTGGGCAGCGGTGACGACGTGGGTCGAGTCGATGATCGAGCCGCTGCAGAGAAAGCCGTGGCCCGTCGGAAGCTTCTGGACGACCGCCGCGGCCCACGGCGCGGAGCGGGCGTCGATCGCGGTCCCGCCGAAGACGCCGAAGGCAGCGGACGCTGCGGCGAGGCAGCACGCGAACGAGGCGAGGAGCGCGCCGACCCGGGACATGCCGTCGTCAGCCGCGGAATTGCAGCTCGTGCCAGGAGGGCACGGGCGCGAGCTCGAGGAGCGGACGGCGGCCCCCGGGGTGCTGGTAGGCGAACTCCGCCTCCCGCTCGTCCCAGACGACCTCGAGCGCACCGCGCTTGACCTGGTGGTCGAGCCAGGCGCTTCGGAACACCAGCTTGCGCAGCCAGTAAACGAGCGACTCGCCGCCGACCAGGGAGACGCGTTCCCAGTTGCGCTGCAGGTAGCGGCCGAGACGGGACTCCGGCTCGTCGATCACGCCCTGCGCCGCGAGCGCGACCAGGTCGTTCGTCTCGTCCTCCTCGAGCTCGTTGTGCTCGACGAGGCCGAGCTTCGCCGCAGCCGAGACGACGCGCTGCTCGAAGTCGCAGGCGTTGAAGGTGAAGCAGTAGCCGAGGAACTCGACGATGTAGTCGTCGCCGGAGGTGTAGTTCGTGTCGCTCAAGTTCGACTCTCGTTTCAGAATAGCCCTACCGTGCCGCCGCTTCGCCGGGCACCGATACCGTTCGACGCATGCTCGTGCAGGCCACGGATTGGCAGCGTTTTCTCTATCTGGCGCCCGTCTTCGTCATCGGTATCGGCCTGATCGCGGCCGTCTTGATCCTGCTCGGGCGGGCATTCGCGGACTCGATCCGCGACGTGAAGCACAAGAACGTCCTCTGGGTCGGGGCGATCGCGATGGTCGTCGCGGTCGTGGTCCTGACCTACCTCGGCGTAAGCCTGCCCAAGGAATAGAGGCAAGCTGCCGAAGGAATAATGCACCGTCCGGGCGCGTCCGTACCCTCGATCGTCCGATGGACAACGCGTCCTGGACGATCGCTCCGTGTCCTGCGGTGGAGCTGCGGACGCTGGCCGGCGAGCTCGGTACGAGCCCGACGCTCGCCGCCGTGCTCGTGCGCCGCGGTCTCGCCGACCCCGCCGAGGCCCGGCGGTTCCTCGAGGGAGCGCTGCCGGGTCACGACCCGTTCGCGCTCGGCGCGATGGGCGAGGCGGTCGAGCGGATCCGCGCGGCCGTCGAGGCGGGCCGCCGGATCTGCGTGCACGGCGACTACGACGCCGACGGGATCTGCGCCACCGCCCTCGCGGTCTTCCTGCTCCGCGAGCTCGGCGCCGACCCCGCGTGGCACCTGCCCTCGCGCTTCGAGGAGGGCTATGGGCTCGCAGCGCAGACGATCTCGAAGCTGGCCGCAGACGGCGTCGACCTCGTCCTCACCGTGGACTGCGGCATCACGGCCGTGGCCGAGGTCGATGAGGCGACTCGGCTCGGCCTGGAGGTGGTCGTCACGGATCACCACCGCCCGGGCGACACGCTGCCCGCCTGCCCCGTCGTCGCGCCGCTCGTCGGCGACTACCCCTTCACGGGGCTCTGCGGGACCGCCGTCGTCTGGAAGCTCGCCGAGGCGCTGCTCGGGCGGAACCATCCGTTCCTCGACCGCCACCTCGACGTCGTGGCCCTCGCGACGGTCGCCGACGTCGTGCCGCTCGTCGACGAGAGCCGCGCGCTCGCGCTGCTCGGCCTGCGGCGCCTCTCGCAGACGCAGAAGCCGGGCCTGCGGGCGCTGATGCGTGTGGCGGGTGTCGACGCGGCTGCGTGCGACGAGGGCGCGATCGGCTTCCGGCTCGCGCCGCGCATCAATGCCTCCGGCCGGCTCGGCCGGCCCGAGGCCGCGCTCGAGCTGCTGCTGACGGACGATCCCGCGCGAGGCCTCGCGGCTCGCGGAGGAGCTCGAGGGCCTGAACCGCGAGCGGCAGGCCGTGGAGGAGCGGATCCTGCGCGCGGCCTGCGCTGAGATCGAGGCGTGGCCCGAGGCGCGCCGCCGTCGCCGCGGCTACGTCGTCGCCGGGGAGGACTGGCACGAGGGCGTGATCGGGATCGTCGCGTCCAGGCTCGTCGAGCGGTACGGCCGGCCGGTCGTCCTGATCGCCGGCTCTGCCTCGGGCGGCGACTGGAAGGGGTCGGGGCGCGCGGCCGGCCCGTTCGACCTCCACGGCGCCCTCACAGCGTGCGCCGGGCACCTGGAGCGCTACGGCGGCCACCGCGCAGCGGCCGGCCTCTCGATCCGTCCCGAGAACGTCCAGGCGTTCGCCGAGGCGTTCGCCGCGCACGCCGACGCCCAGTTGACCGACGAGGATCTTCGCCCGCTCGTCGCCGTCGACGCGATTGTGCGCGGCCCTGAGCTCGGGCTGGCTCTGTGCCAGGAGCTCGCCCGGCTCGCGCCGTTCGGCCTCGGCAACCCCGGCGTCACACTGCTCGTCGACGACTGCGAGCTCGACCGGCTCGACACCGTGGGCGAGGGGAAGCACCTGCGCTTCCGCGTCCGCCAGCGCGGCCGCGACGCGGGCTCGGCGATCGCGTTCGGCTTCGGCGGTCAGATCGACCGCTACCGCCGCCCGACCCGCTATGACGTCGCGTTCCGGCTCACCGAGAACCGATGGAACGGCACGGTGGCGCCACAGCTCGTCGTCCGGCGCATCTTCGACACGGACGAGCGGTACGGGGAGCTCCACGCCTGGTTCGGCGAGCAGTGGCGGCGCGGGGAAGATGCGTGGACGCCCGAGGTGCGGGCGGTCTTCGACGAGCTGGGGCTTGCGTCAGGCGTCCGGCGGTGCCTGCTCGAGTCGGAGCTTTTCCGGCAACTGCTGCTCGAGGAGCCACCGCTCGCGGCGGCCGCCTGAAGTTCCCTCGTTCGGTCTACCGGCCGATCGAGAGCAGCAAGCGCGCGGCCAGGCGGAGTCTCCGAGCTTCGCGACGGCGGCGAATCATCATGGAAGGCCCGTCTTCCCGCTCCGCAGGCACTTTCCTGTCTACGAAGTCGGCCGGGGGATCGCCGCTCTGCGCGGGTAAAATGTGCGGATGACGGTAGTCGCGCGGCACCAGGATCTCATCGACGAGCTTCTGGCCGAGCTCGAGTCGTACAAGCCCGAGTTCGACCGCGACCTGATCGTGCGGGCCTTCGAGTTCGCCGCGCTGGCTCACGACGGGCAGCTGCGCCGGTCCGGGCAGGAGTTCATCCACCACCCCTGGGGTGCCGCGAAGATCCTCGCCGGCCTGCAGATGGACGAGCCGACGATCGCGGCTGCGCTGCTCCACGACACGGTCGAGGACACCGGGATCGAGATCGAGGACATCCGCTCCGAGTTCGGGAACGAGATCGCCGACCTGGTCGAGGGCGTGACCAAGCTGACGCGCGTCCAGTTCCAGAGCCGCGAGCAGGCGGAGGCGGAGAACTACCGCAAGCTCGTCGTCGCGATGGCCGGCGACTTCCGGGTGATCCTGATCAAGCTCGCTGACCGGCTCCACAACATGCGCACGATCGAGTACATGGGCAAGCAGACGCAGGTACGGAAGGCGCGCGAGACGCTCGAGGTGTACGCACCGCTTGCCCACCGGCTCGGTATCCACGCCCTCAAGTGGGAGCTCGAGGATCTCGCCTTCGGGACGCTGCACCCGCGGAAGTACGAGGAGATCAAGCAGATGGTCGCCGAGCGGCGCGCCGACCGCGAGGAGCACGTGCGCGAGGCGGCGATGGTGCTGCAGCACGAGCTCGACAAGGTCGACATCCCGGCCGACATCTCCGGGCGCGCGAAGCACTTCTACTCGATCTACGACAAGATGGCCCGCAAGGGCCGCGAGTTCAACGAGATCTACGACCTCACGGCGATGCGCGTGATCGTGAACCGCGACGGCGACGAGGGCACGCGCGACTGCTACGGGGTGCTCGGGCTGATCCACTCGCTCTGGAAGCCGATGCCCGGCCGCTTCAAGGACTTCATCGCGATGCCGAAGTTCAACGGCTACCGCGCGCTGCACACGACCGTGATCGGCCCGCAGGGCCGCCCGCTCGAGATCCAGGTGCGCACGAACGAGATGCACGAGACCGCCGAGTACGGCGTCGCCGCGCACTGGATCTACAAGGGCCGCCGCCGCGACAACCACCACGAGGAGCAGTGGCGGCAGTGGGTGAACCAACTGATGGACGTCGGCACGAACGAGTCCGACCACCACGAGTTCATGAAGTCGTTCCGCACGGACCTCTTCGACGAGGAGGTGCACGTGTTCACGCCCAAGGGCCAGGTGAAGACGCTGCCGGCGGGCGCGACCCCGATCGACTTCGCGTACGCCGTCCACACCGACGTCGGCCACCGTACCGTCGGCGCGAAGGTGAACGGCCGGATCGTGCCGCTGCACTACCGGCTGCGGAACGGCGACCGGGTCGAGATCCTCACCTCGAAGCAGGAGCGCGGACCGTCGCGCGACTGGCTGGCGGTCGCGAAGAGCTCGCGCGCCCGCAACAAGATCCGCCAGTGGTTCACGCGCGAGACGCGCGAGGAGCAGGAGCAGAAGGGCCGCGAGTCGCTCGAGTACGCGCTCAAGCAGCAGAACCTCCCGTACGCGAAGCTCCGCCACTCGGCGGTGCTCGCGCAGGTGATCCGCGAGACCGGCTTCAAGAAGGCCGAGGACTTCTACGTGGCGCTCGGGTCGGGACGACTGCAGCCGGGCGCGATCGTGAACAAGGTCATCCAGCGCCTGAAGACCGAGGAGGTCGCGTCACCCGCGCCGGTGGTCACGAAGGCGCCGAAGGCGAGGAGCACCACCTCGGGGACCGAGGTCGGCGTCGTCGTCGAGGGCGTCGAGGACGTGCTCGTGCGCCTCGCCAAGTGCTGCACGCCGCTGCCGGGCGACCCGATCGTCGGCTACATCTCGCTCGGCCGCGGGATCACGATCCACCGCTCCGACTGCCCGAACGTGAAGGCGCTCATGCGCAACGACGAGCGATTCACGCACGTCGAGTGGAGCGGCGGGCCGACCACGGCGTTCCGGGTGCAGATCGCGGTGACGTCCTGGGACCGCCCGCGCCTCCTCGAGGATGTCGCGCGGACGTTCGCCGAGCACGGCGCCAACATCGTCGAGTACGGCGGCGTCGTCGAGGACCAGCTGGCGCGCAACTGGTACGTCGCCGAGGTGGGGGACATCTCGGCGCTGCGCTCGCTCTTGAACGCGCTGCGGTCGGTGGACGCGGTGTTCGACGCCTACCGCGTCACGCCGTCTTAGCCGGCGGTGCGTAGACGACGAAGGGCCCCACCGGGATCCGGCGGAACCCGTGTGCGGCGAGCGCCCGCGTCGTCGCCCTCGCCTCGCCGAGTGCCGCCTTGAAGAACACGAAGCCGGCGCGCGGGGCCCTGTCGACCTCGTCGCCGTACGGCCTCCAGCGCGCGTTCGGGTTCGGGAACGGCGCCGCGCGCCCGTTCTCGAAGAAGATCCGCTCCAGCTTGCTCTGGGCGGCGACGATCCGCTCGCGCGTGTCGAAGTCGAGCCGGTAGGTCACCCAGTAGGTGGCGTAGACGTGGTTCAGGTGCTCGCGGTCGAGGACGGCGATCAGGGGGCCGATGTCGCGCGGGGCGACCGGCGGCTGCTGCGGCGCGGTTGCGTAGTAGTGGTCGAGCCGCTGCAGGCTCACGAACGAGACCACGCCGGCGAGGGCGAGCAGTACGAGCGCACGCGGGTAGGTGGTCGCGAGCTGCGCGATCAGGAGCACGAGCACCGGGGCCAGCACGACGAGGTACTTCGGGTCTCGCTCGAAGAGCGTCTCCGCCGGGATCGCGTAGAAGAACGGGTAGACGACGGCGATCAGGTAGAGCAGCAAGATCGGCCGCCGCCGGGAGCGCCAGGCGCCCCAGGCGAACAGGCCGGCGAGCACCGCCAGGATCGCGAGCGTGACGAGCCCCGAGGGGATGATCTTCTTCTGGGTGTAGTCCTCGCGCAGGCCGAGCAGGAGCGGCAGCAGCGGTGAGACGAAGAGACGCAGCCGGTGCTGGTAGGTCGTGGTGTCCGGCACGGTCGAGTGGAACGACCCGAAGTCGTGGCGGAGGTTCCAGACGATCGACGGGAGGGCGCCCAGCAGCGCTGCCGGGATCGCGATCCAGAGCTTCCCGAGCCAGGCGCGCTGCCTCCACGTCATCCAGGCGAGGAGCGGGAGCGCGACCGGCACGACCTGCTCGGTCTCCCAGACGGCGAGCCCGAGCACGAGCCCGAAGAGCGCAGCACGGCCGGTCGTCGGCCGCTCGACGACGCGGAGCCCGAGCAGGAGGAGCAGCACGCAGTAGAGGACACCGCTCGCGTAGAAGCCCCACTGGTGGGTGAGCTTGTAGATCAGGAACGGCGGCCAGATCCAGAACAGCGCCGCCGCGGTCTGGGCGGCCCGGGCGCTCATCAGCCGGAGGCCCACGCGCCAGACGACGAGCGCGGCGACGGCCGAGAGGCAGATCGGGACGATCCGGAGCGCGAGCCAGCTCGAGCCGAAGATCCAGAAGACCGGCGCGGTCAGCAGCGCCTCCTGCGAGCCGCCGTAGGCCTGTCCCCAGAAGAAGGTCGTGAGCTCGCCGTGGAGGATGTGCCGCGCCATCAGGCCGACGACCGCCTCGTCCGAGTCCGGGACGCCGGCTGCGTTTCCGGTAGGTCCAGACGCGGAGGGCGAGGCCGGCCGCGCCGGCCGCGACGAACGTCAGCGTCCAGGGGGACGCGGCGCGGCGCAGCGCGCCCGCGTGGCCCGGGAAGGGTGCGGGGGTCACGCGGGGTCGTCGTCCCAGGGAACCCCGCCGGTGTCCCAGCCGACGAGGCACTGCAGGGCGACCAGGTCGGCGACGCCGCCGAGAAGCGCACGGTCGCTGCAGTGGTCGGCGGCGAGGTCGGCGATCCGGGTCCCGTCGTAGACGACCGGCACCGCGGTGCGCGCCTCGGGGTCTCCCGTTCCCGCCTGCGGCCCGAGCACGAGGTCGCCGCCCTCGACGAAGTAGATGCCGGCCCAGGCCGCTGCGCCCGAGTCCACGAGCGCGGTGACGACGCCGCGGAGGATGTCGTCGGCGTCCTCGTCGCCGCCGACGAGCTGCTGCACCGCGTCGAGGACGGCGGCGGCGTCGGTCACGGCTCGACGCTCTCGATCGAGTTCCGGAACGGGTCGGGGATCGGCTGCGGCACCCGGGTGACGCGGTCGATCAGCACCTGGGTCTGGCTGGCGGTCGTCATCAGCTGGTCGTCGTCGCCGAGGAGCTTGTAGGCGGCGAGCTCCCAGGCGAGGCTCGAGCGCCCGACCCGTGCCACGCGGACGAAGACCTCGAGCAGGTCGTCGAACCGGGCGGGGGCGTGGTACTCGACGGTCTGCGCGCGCAGCACGAGCTCGCAGCCCGGCGCGTCAAGCCGGGTTATGCGCCGCTGGTACTCGGTGCGGGCGAGGTCGAAGTACGGGAGGTAGCGGCCGTAGTAGACGACGCCCTGCGCGTCCGTGTCCGAGAAGCCCACACGGGTGTAGACGGCGAAGCCGAAGGGCGGTTTCCGCTCCGACTCGTGGCCGGGCTCCCACATCAGGAGCGAATCAGCGCGAGCACCTCGTCGCGTTTCTGCTTCATCAGCTCCTCGGAGAGCGCCTCGAGGTTGAGACGGAGCAGGGGCTCGGTATTCGAGGGGCGGACGTTCATGTGCCAGTTGTCGGCGTCGACCGAGAGGCCGTCGAGGTGCGAGACGCGGCCCTCGGGGCCGAAGCGCTCCTTCAGCTCCTGGAGCTTCACCGCGACGTCCGCCACCGGCGTGTTGATCTCACCGGTGAGGAAGAAGTGCGAGCGGAGCGGCTCGAGGATCTCGCTCAGCGGCCGGTCCTTGCGCGACACCAGCTCGAGCATCAGCAGGAACGGAACGACGCCGGAGTCCGCCTGGGAGAAGTCGCGGAAGTAGTAGTGGGCCGACACCTCGCCGCCGAACACGGCGCCCTCCTCGCGCATGCGCTGCTTGATGAAGGAGTGGCCGACGCGGTTGATCAGCGGCGTGCCGCCGGCGCGCTCGATCGTCTCGGGCACGGCCCACGAGGCGCGCACGTCGTAGATCACCTTGCCGCCGGGCTCGCGCGCGAGGACGGACTCGGCGAAGAGGGCGGTGGTGAAGTCGCCGGGGACGAACTCGCCCTGGTCGTCGACGAAGAAGCAGCGGTCGGCGTCGCCGTCGTACGCGACGCCGAAGGCGGCACCCTCCTCGGTGGTGCGGCGGACGATGAACTCGCGGTTCTCGGGCAGGAGCGGGTTCGGCTCGTGGTTCGGGAAGCTCCCGTCGGGCTCGAAGTTGCAGCGGACGACCTCGACCTGGGGCAGCTGTGCCAGCACGCGCGGCAGCATGACGCCGGCCATCCCGTTCGCGGCGTCGACCACGATCCGGAGCGGGGCGATCGCGTCGCGGTCGACGAACCCGAGCACCCGCTCGACGAAGCCGTCCCAGACGTCGACCGGCTCGACCGAGCCCCGTGTCGTGCCGCGCCACTCGCCGCGGACGGCGCGGTCGCGGATCTCGAGCAGCCCCGACTCGCTCCCGACCGGCAGCGCGCCCCGGCGCACGATCTTCATGCCCGTGTACTCCGCAGGGTTGTGCGATGCCGTGACCATGATCCCGCCGTCGAGCCCGAGCTGCCCCGTCGCGAAGTAGACCATCTCCGTCCCGACCATCCCGAGGTCGGCCACGTCGACGCCGCCGTCGGCGACGCCGTTGATCACGGCGTCGGCCATCGAGGGCGACGAGAGCCGCATGTCGCGCCCGACCGCGATCCGCTTCGGCTCGAACTGCGCCGCGAACGCGCGCCCGACCGCATACGCACCCTCCTCGTCGAGCTGCGAGGGGTAAAGCGCGCGCACGTCGTACGCCTTGAAGGCCCCGGGGTCGAGCACGGCCCGATGCTAACGGGAGAACACGCGCCGGGCCTTCCCTGACCAGGCGTCGATGCCGCCGGGCTCGAGGAAGTTGCAGCCGCCCTCCTGGATCTCGGGCGGCATCGTCTCGTAGAACCTGTCGGCGACGAGGTGAAGCTCCCGGTCGCCCTCCGGCGTGTTCGCGACGGGATCGCTGAGCTCGAAGGCCACACCGAGATGCTGCTCGGGCGGCTCGAAGTCGCGCGTGACCTCGATCAGGCCGACCCAGGCCGACGCGATGACGTCGATCGGCTCGCAGAAGTCGGCGACGGTCTTCGCGAGCTCCGGCGTCACGCGGTCCTCGGGCGTCTGGAGCAGCCGCTGGCGGATCATGCCCCGAGGATCGCCTTGATCGCGTCGGTAGAGGCGGCGTCAGGTGACTCGGAGATCACGGTCGCCGGACGTTCGAAGCGCGCCAGCGCCTCGGCCAGCGGGTCCGCTCGCAGCGTTCCCTCGCCGTAGGGGAGATGCTTGGTCTCGTTCCGGTTCGCGTACTGGATGTCCGAGAAGTGGATGTGGAACGGCGCCGTCGGCTCGATCACCTCGTCGGCCTGCTCGAGCGCCTCGGCGAAGGGCTCGACCGTGGTGAAGGCGCCGTCGGAGGTGGCGTGCATGTGCGCGAAGTCGAGCACCGGGCGCACCCAGTCGAGGCGGCGCGAGATCTCGACCACGTCGTCCGCCGAGCCGAGCTCGCGCACGCGGCCCATCACCTCGATCCCGAACGGCACGTCCCGGCCCTTCCCCTCGAGCCGCTCGCGCAGCTCGCCGAGCTGTTCGACCACCGAGTCGATTGCGTCCTCGCGCGTACGGCCGAGCAGGAACCCCGGATGGAAGACGACCACCTCGGCCCCGGCCGCCTTCGCGATCCCGGCGGAGTGGTCGAGCATCCCGACCGCCATGTTCAGCTTCTTGCCGCGCTCGGCGTGGCCCATGAAGCCGGCGATCGGGGCATGCACCGACAGGACGATGTCGTTCTCGCGCGCCAGCTCGCCGAAGCGCTCCGCGAACTCGTAGTCCATCCAGAAGCGTCCCTCGAAATCGATCTCGCACGCCGACAGGCCGCGCGCGAGGAGTGCCTCCACCGCGGCCTCGGGGCTCTCCCGCGAGGGAACCCGGGCAGGGCCGAAGTGCAGCTTCCGCGCCACGGCCGAGAGCCTACGTCCGACCCGCTCTCTACGCTCGATGCATGTCCGAACGCCCGACACGCATCGATCTGCTCGAACTCGACATCGACCTCCGGCTCACCGACCTCTGGCGCGAGGCCGCCGCCATCGAGGAATGGTCGCTCGAAGTGGTGGCGGCGTTCATGCGCGCCGCGTACGGCAAGGGCTACTGCGACGCGCTGACCGAGGAGCTTCCCGGCTCGCTCTGCGCCGACCACGGCTACCGGGTGCCGGAACGCAAGCTGATCCCGACAGCGCGACGCGTAGGCTGCGCATGGTCCACCGGCGTTCAACAAACCTCGAACTTCTTACGGAGGTCGTGGTGGCCGCGCCGGGCTAAACTGACTGCCGGAATGTCCCGCTCGTCCCGGACTCCCGCCAGGCTCGTCATCGCACTGTCGGTGGCGGGAGTGCTCGCGATCTTCCTCGTCTACACCGCGCTGAAGGGCACCACGCCGGCGCTGCAGCCGAGCAACCTCTCCGGCCACACCGGCACGGTATCCCTGACCGGCAAGGTGATCGGGCCGGTCATGGGCGACTCGCACCTGACGAAGGGACTGCAGTTCAAGCTGCACAACATCAACGGGGTCAGCCCCGTGATCCCGATCGTGTTCCACGGGTCCGTCCCTGATCTGTTCAAGGTCGGCCGCGACGTGAACCTCACCGGCCGCATGCAGGGCGAATCGTTCGTCGCGACGGCCCTGACGACGAAGTGCCCGAGCAAGTACACCTCCAACAACACCTAGCGCCCAGAGATGGCTGACCTCGGACGGGCAGCACTCGTCATCAGCTTCGGGCTGGCGCTCTACGCGCTCGTCGGCGGCACCGTGGCGGCGATCACGCGCCAGCGGCGGCTCGCCGACTCGGCACGCCTCGCGCTCCTCGCGTGCTTCGGTTCGACCGTCATCGCCTCGGCCGTCCTGATCCGCGCCCTGGTCGACGCACGACTTCAGCTACGCCTACGTCCAGGCTCACACGAGCCGCGACCTCTCGACCGTCTATTCGCTGACCGCGTTCTGGGGCGGGGAGGAGGGCTCGCTGCTCCTCTGGCTGCTCGTGCTGACAGGCTACGCCGCCCTTGCGGTGACGATGAACCGCAAGCTGCTGAAGGACATCGTCGTCTGGGTGGTGCCCGTGATCGGGGGCATCGCGACCTTCTTCAGCTTCATGCTCGTCGCCGTCGCGAGCCCGTTCACGACCGTCACCCGCTCGGTCGACGGCGCCGGCCTCGTCCCGAGCCTGCAGAACCCCTACATGGTCGCGCATCCGCCGATGCTCTACCTCGGCTATGTCGGCCTCTCGATCCCGTTCGCGTTCGCCGCCGGCGCGATGCTCTCGGGGCACACCGACGAGCGCTGGATCGTCGCCACCCGCCGCTGGACGCTCCTCGCGTGGATGTTCCTGGGCTTCGGCCAGATCCTCGGCGCCCACTGGGCCTACGAGGAGGTCGGCTGGGGCGGCTACTACGCCTGGGATCCGGTCGAGAACGCCGCGCTGATGCCGTGGCTTGCGGCAACGGCATTCCTTCACTCGGTGATGATCCAGGAGCGCAAGGGCATGCTGCGGATCTGGAACATGGTGCTCGTCGCGCTCGCCTTCGAGCTCTCGGTCTTCGGCACGTTCCTGACGCGCTCGGGCGTGATCGAGTCGATCCACTCGTTCGCGAAGAGCTCGATCGGCGCCTGGTTCCTCGCCTTCGTGATCATCACGACGCTCTTCTCGACGGCGCTGATCCTGTGGCGGCTGCCGCTCCTCCGCGCGAGGACGAAGCTCGAGTCGCCGCTCTCGCGCGAGGCGGCGTTCCTCTTCAACAACCTGCTGCTCGTCGCGCTCTGCCTGACGATCTTCTGGGGCGAGATCTGGCCGATCATCGCCCAGCTCGTGAAGGGCAACCAGCAGACGATGGGCCGGCCGTACTACGACTTCTTCCTGCGGATCTTCGGCCTGCCGCTTCTCTTGCTGATGGGAATCGGGCCGCTGATCGCCTGGCGCAGCACCACCGGGCGGGCGCTGCTGAAAACGCTGCGCTGGCCGCTCGGCGTCGCGCTGGTCACCGGCGCGACCCTGATCGTCCTCGGCGCCGGTTCCTCCGCGCCGGGTCTGATCGCCTACACGTTCTCGGCCTTCGTGCTGACGACGATCGTGGTCGAGCTCGTCCGCGGCACGCGCGCGACCGGCTCGCTCGTCCAGCTCGTCTCGCGGAACCGCCGCCGCTACGGCGGCTACGTCGTCCACGCCTCGATCGTGCTGCTCGCGATCGGGATCGCCGGCTCGAGCGCGTACCAGACCCAGCGCGAGTTCCAGGTCAAGAAGGGGCAGACGTTCCACATGCCGGGCTACACCGCCAAGTACCTCGGGCTGAAGCACAAGACCGACGTGACCTCGAGTGGGAACTCGGTCGAGACGACGGCGATCCTCGACGTCAACGGCCGCTTCAACGGCACCATGACGACCACCTCGGTGAACTCCTCGGCGCTCGGCATCTCGCACGAGGTCGGCATCCACACCGACTACCTGCGGGCCGAGGACTACTACGTGATCCTCGACCAGGTCTCCGGCAACACCGTCTACTTCAAGGTCTTCGTGAAGCCGCTCGTCAACCTCATCTGGCTTGCCGGATTCGTCTTCCTCGCCGGGTCGCTGATCGCGATGTGGCCCGACGCCCGAGAGCAGCGGCGCCTCGTCGCCCGACTCTCGCTCGCCCGGGCGTGATCGCGTTGATCCTGGGCGGTCTCATCGCGGTCGCCGCGGTGCTGATCGTGGCGCTGCCGTTCCTCCGCGATACCGGCGAGCCGGAGCTGCTCGACACGAGCGCCGACGAGGAGCTGCTCGCGCTGCTCGAGGCGCGCGACCAGGCCCTCACGGCGCTGAAGGAGCTCGAGTTCGACCACCGGATCGGGAACGTCGACGACGCCGACTACCGGGCCTCGGTCGGGCCGCTGCGCCGGCAGGCGGCCGAGGCGCTCCAGGCGCTCGACCGCAACCGGGCCGCCAGAAAGGAGCAAGCGCCTTCAGCCGAAGAAGACCTGGTAGAGCAGGAAGAGATTCAGCCCCACGATCAGCGTGGCAATGGCGCTCGCCACGACGACGGTGAGCCGGCTGTTGACGAGGTCGCCCATCACGTCACGGCGCGAGGTGAACCAGACCAGGGGGATCAGCGCGAACGGGATCCCGAACGAGAGCACGACCTGCGACAGCACGAGAGTTCGTGACGGGTCGAGCCCGGCGGCGACGACGACGAACGCCGGCAGCATCGTCACCACGCGGCGCACCCAGAGCGGGATCTGACGCCGGATGAAGCCCTGCATCACGACCTGACCGGCGAGCGTTCCGACAGCCGAGGAGGAGAGGCCGGACGTGAGGAGCGCGACGGCGAAGAGCGCTCCGGCGGTGGCGCCCAGAATCGGCTCGAGCGTCTTGTGCGCGCTCTCCAGCGAGTCGACGTCGGTGACGCCGCTCAGGTGGAACGTGCTCGCGGCCATGATCAGCATCGAGCAGTTGATCAGCATCGCGATCGTCATCGCGATCAGGACGTCGACGCGTGTGTAGCGCATCAGCACCCGCCGGTTGTCCCTCGACTCGGGGACGATCCGGTCCTGGGTGAGCGCCGAGTGCAGGTAGATCACGTGCGGCATCACGGTGGCGCCGAGGATCCCGACTGCGAGCAGCACCGACTCCGACCCGCTGAACGACGGCACCAGGCCGCTCGCCACCCCGGACGCATCCGGCTGCGCGTAGAAGATCTCGATCAGGTAGCAGAGGCCGATCGTGCCCAGGAACGTTGCGATCGCCGCCTCGAAGGGCCGGTAGCCGAAGCGCTGGAGCGAGAGCAGCGTGAACGCGACGACCGCCGTGATGATGCAGGAGACGAAGAGGCTCGTCCCGATCAGCAGGTTGAAGCCGATCGCGGCGCCGAGGAACTCCGCCAGGTCGGTGGCCATCGCGATCACCTCGGCCTGGATCCAGAGCAGCACCGATGACCGGTGCGAGAAGTTCTCCCGGCAGACCTCCGGCAGGTTCTTCCCGGTGGCGATCCCGAGCTTCGCCGACAGCGTCTGGATCACCATCGCCATCAGGCTCGACGCGACGACGACCCAGAGCAGCAGATAGCCGTACTTCGCGCCGGCCGCGACGTTGGTCGCGAAGTTGCCGGGATCGATGTAGGCGATGCACGCGATGAACGCGGGGCCGAGGAACGGCAGTAGCCGGAAGCGCGTCCGGTGGAACGCCTCGTCCACCGTCCGCAGCCCGGGCGGGAGCTGTTCGTGTGGAACCGCCTGAGTGGCCATCGGTAGAGTTTAGCCGAGGCTAAACTTGTTAGCCGGCCCTAAAAAGTGCGGTGCACTACAGGCCGCGGATCAGGTGCAGATCCGGAAGGTTCCGCCAGCGTTCCTCGAGGTCGAACCCGTAGCCGGCGAAGAACTCGTCCGGGACGGTGAAGCCGACGTAGCGGACCGGCAGGTCGTCGACGAGCCGGCGGTACGGGCGGTCGAAGAGCGCTGCGCAGACGAGCGAATCGGGGCTGCGGAGCGCGAACGTCCGGCAGAGATAGTGCAGGGTGAGCCCGGTGTCGATGACCTCGTCGACGATCACGACGTCGCGTCCCACGAGCTCGGTGTCGAGGTCCTTGAGGAACCGGATCTGCTCATGGCCCCCCATCTCTGCGCTGCCGTACCCGGCGAGCTCGACGAAGTCCAGGGCATGGGCAATCGGCATCGCCATCGAGAGGTCGGCGATGAAGGGGATGCACGCCTTCAGCGAGCCGACGAGCAGCGGCTCGCGGCCGGCGTAGTCCTGGGCTAGCTCGGCGCCGAGCTCCCGGACGCGCACGCCGATCTCCCGGGCGGTGAGATAGACCTCCCCGATGCGCCCGTCTACGTCAGAGGTCACGAGGCCTTAGGGAGGCCATAGCGCGACGCGAGCCGTGCAAAGTCACGCTCGTAGAAGAGCTTGATCCGCACGTCCGGATAGAGCGCGCGAAGCTTGCGCAGCTTGCGGTTCTTGCGCGTCACGAGGGACTGCTTCATCACCGTGACCTCGAGATAGAGATCCTGCTCCGGGAGGTAGAAGTCGGGCGTGAAGGCCTCGGTGACGCGTCCGTCCTCGTCGCGCGCGAGCACGAACGTGTGCGGCTCGTACAACCACGGCACACCGTAGTAGTCGAGGATCTTGGCGTACTCCAACTCGGCCTCGTTCACGAAGCGCGGCGGTGTGTCCCCTCGATATGCCTGGAAATTCGGCGTTTCCAGTTGCACCTGTCTTCAAGGTACCAATCGAGCCGGATAATCGGCCGGAATCTAGACTGCGTGCGTGGAGCCCGAGTTCACCATCGCGCACATCTCGGACATCCACTGCGGCGATCCGCATTTCGTTCCTGACCTGATGGAGCGGGCGATTGCGGACATCAACGGGCTCCAGCCGGACATCGTCGTGTGCTCCGGCGACCTCACGACATTCGGGTTCAAGGAGGAGTACCTCCAGGCGAAGCGGTACCTCGCACGGCTCGAGTGCGAGTCGTTCGTCGTCATCCCCGGGAACCACGACTCGCGCAACGTCGGCTACGTTCACTTCGAGGAGCTCTTCGGCCAGCGGAACTCGGTGCTGCGAAAGAACGGCGTCACCGTCGTCGCGGTCGACTCGACCGAGCCCGATCTCGATCACGGCCAGATCGGCCGCGGCCGCTACGGCTGGATCGAGCAGGAGTTCGCGGAGCCGGCGCGGCTGCGCGTGTTCGTCCTGCACCACCACCTGCTCCCGGTCCCCGGCACCGGGCGGGAGCGGAACGTCGTCTACGACGCGGGTGACGCGATCGAATGCCTGCAACGAGCGGGTGTGAACCTCGTCCTCTCGGGGCACAAACACGTTCCCTATGCCTGGAAGCTCGAGGACCTGTTCGTGGTGAATACAGGGACCGTCTCGTCGCTCCGTCTCAGGGGCAACACTCGCGCCTGTTACAACGTCGTCGAGGTCACGGGCTCGCACGTCGCCGTCTGGCGCCGGTACCCCTTCCACGGGGCCGAGAAGATCATCCAGTTCGACCTCGAGACGCTCGAATACGAGAAGTACACGGGCCGGATCGAGGACGAGGTGACCGCTCAACGGAGTTGACGGTGATGCCGGGATGAAGGCTGTCGCGCTGATCGACGGCGAGCACGCGCCGGATGTCGTCCGGCAGGCGCTCCGTGAGCTGCCGTACGAGTGGGTGGGCGCGATCCTGGCCGGCGGGACCGAGAAGCTCCGCGAGGGGGAAAGCTTCGGCGTGCCGCTCGTCGAGGGCTTCACCGGCGCCGAGGTGCTCGTCGACCTCTCCGACGAGCCGGTGACGTCGCCGGACGACCGCCTGCGGTGGGCGTCGCGGGCGCTCGCGGCCGGCCTCTCGTACGTCGGCGCCGACTTCCGCTTCGACCCGCCGGTCTACGAGCCGTTCGAGCTGCCGTCGATCGCGGTGATCGGGACGGGCAAGCGCGTGGGGAAGACCGCCCTGTCGGCGCACCTGGCGAGGCTGCTCGCCCGCGAGCGCGACGTCGCGGTCGTGACGATGGGGCGGGGCGGACCGCCCGAGCCGGAGGTCGTGGAGTCGCCGCCCGACGTGGCGTCGCTCGTCGCGCTTTCGCGCTCCGGCCGCCACGCTGCCTCGGACCACCTGGAGATCGCAGCCGTCGCCGGCGTGCCGACGATCGGCTGCCGGCGGGCGGGAGGCGGGCTGGCCGGGCGGCCGTTCCTGTCCAGTGTTCCGGACGGCGCGCGCCTGGCGGCCGCCCGCGCGCCCGACATCGTCGTCTTCGACGGGAGCGGAACGTCGATCCCGCCGGTGGCGGTCGACCGCCGCGTGCTCGTCGTCGGCCCGGGCCACGACCTGAGCGAGGGCTTCGACCTCTACCGGCGCCTGATCTCCGATCTCGTGGTCACCGTCGGCTGCGAGCTGCCCGGCGCGTTCGCGGCCGAGCTTCGCCTGCGGCCGATCGGCGCGCTCGCCGGCCGCGTCGCCGTGTTCACCGCGGGCCCGGCGGCGACCGGCCATCTCGACGCGGACGTCGTGCACGTCTCGAACAGCCTCGGCGACCGCGTCACGCTGCAGCGCGAGCTCGCGTCGCTCGAGGCCGACACCTACCTGACCGAGCTGAAGGGGGCCGCGATCGACCTCGTCGCGGAGGACGCTCTCGCGCGGGGCCGGCAGGTCGTGCTGGCCGCGAACGACGTCGTCGCGCCGGGGCTCGACGAGGCGCTGCTCGCGCTAGTCCCCAACGAGGTGGTGGTCGAGGTGATCCCGCACTACACCGACCCGCTGCCGCTCGGCGACCCGAACGGCCTGCCCTACTCGAAGGGGATGATGGCGCGCGCCCTCGTGTCGGCGGGGGCCGGGATCGAGTCGGCCTACGTGATCGCAAGCCAGCTCGAGCTCGACCTCCTCACGACCGGCGCCCGCGCGGTCGAGATCGAGCGGCTCGAGGAGGTCGCGGCCGAGGTGCTCGGCGAGCCGGAGGGCCACCGGGTCGTGTGGCACCTGCGCCGGCTGGCCGGGCTCCAGTCCCTCGACCGTCCGATCGTGCTGCTCGTCGGCGGCGCCACCGGCACGGGCAAGTCGACCGTCGCCACCGAAACCGCCCACCGCCTCGGCATCACCCGGGTCACCTCGACCGACTTCATCCGGCAGACGATCCGCGCCTACTTCCCGCCCTCGGAGATGCCCTCCGTCCACGTCTCGAGCTTCGAGGCCGGGGGCAGCGAGGGGCTGACGGTCGAGGGGTTCCTCGAGCAGACCCGCCGCGTCCTCGTCGGCGTGGAGGCCTCGATCGAGCGCGCGCTGACCGAGGGCTGGTCGATGGCGATCGAGGGCGTCCACCTGGTACCCGGCATGGTCCCGACCGCGATCGAGGGGGCGCTCCTCGTCCACGCCGTCCTCCACGTGAAGGACACCGAGGAGCATCGCAGCCACTTCGTGATCCGGGACGTGGCCACGGGAGGCTCGCGCACCCTGGAGAAGTACCTCGACGGCTTTGCCGAGATCCGCCTGCTGCAGGAGCTGATCGTCGAGCGCGCGCGCCTCGAGGGCGTGCCGGTGATCGACAGCACGACCCTCGAGGCCGCGACGGCCGGGCTGCTCGACCTCGTGCTGAGCGGCGCGGAGTCGCGTGCTCAGCTACCCTCGGGCCATGGCAACACGCGATGAAGTCGTCGAGGCGCTGCACCAGGTCGAGGATCCCGAGCTCGGGATGGACATCGTCGACCTCGGCCTGCTCTACGACGTCGAGGTGGACGGGCCCACGGTGAAGGTGAGCTACACGCTGACGTCGATGGGGTGCCCGGCGGGCGCGATGATCCAGGAGGACATCGATCGCGCCGTGCGCGAGCTGCCCGGCGTCGAGGACGTGCAGTCCGAGCTCACGTTCGAGCCGCCCTGGTCCCCGGAGCGAATGTCCGAGGACGCCAAGTTCATCCTCGGGTTCTAGGGCGTCGCGCGAGCCACACCTCGACGGCCAGCGCCTGGACGACCAGGAGGCCGAGGAAGGCGGCGATCGCCGGCCACGGGCCCCATTCGATCCAGCCGTAGACGAGGAGCGCGAACGCGATCAGCCAAGTAGCAGGGTAGAACGGCGGATCCTCCGGAGGCCTCACGCCCAGACTATGCCCGAAGCCATGATCCTCCTTTGACGCTGTAAGAATTGCATGCAAATGACCACAGCCGACGTCCAGCGGCTGTGTACGGAACTCGGGCTCGACGCCGTGGGGGTCACGCGGGCCGAGCCGTACCACGCCACCGAGCGGCACATCCGCGAGCGGCGCGCCCGCGGGCTGTTCGGCCGCCTCCGCTTCACGACAGTCCGGCCGGAGGTCTCGTGCCACCCGGAACGCCTCCTCGGGGGGAGAGCCCGCAGCGTCGTCTCCGCGGCGCTCTGTTACTGGACGCCCGAGCCCGAGCGGCCGCGGCCAGAGCTCTCGCACCACCGCGGGCGCCTCCCGCGCTATGCCCGCCGCGACGGCTACGCCGCGCTCCGCGAGAAGCTCGACGAGCTCGGGTGCGCGCTCGACGCGCCCTTCCGCGTCCTGGTCGATGCGAACCAGCACGTCGACCGCGAGGCTGCCGCGCGCTCCGGGGTCGGCTTCTACGGCAAGAACACGATGCTGATCACCGCCCGCCACGGCTCCTGGGTCGTGCTCGGGACGCTGGTGACCGCGGCGGAGCTCGAGCCCACGGCGGCCATGAGCCCGGGCTGCGGCTCCTGCACCCGCTGCATCGACGCCTGCCCGACCGGCGCCCTCGACGAGCCCGGAGTCCTCGACGCCACCCGCTGCCTCTCCTACTGGACACAGGTGCCCGAGCCGATCCCCGAGTCCTACCGCGCCGCGCTCGGCGCGCAGGTCTACGGGTGCGACATCTGCCAGGACGTCTGCCCCTGGAACCGGGGCGTCGAGCGTCGCCGCAGCAGCCTCGAGCCCGACCCGGCCGCCCATGTCGATTTGATCGCGTGGCTTTCGGACGAGGATCACCTGGACGATGACCTGCTCACGCGGCTCTACGTCCCGCGCAACGACCCGCGCTGGCTGCGCCGAAACGCGCTCGTGGCGCTCGGCAACACGGGCGAGCGCGATGAGGAGACGCTGGGGGTGCTGCACGCGCACGCTGACGGGGACGACGAGCTGCTCGCCGACCACGCTCGCTGGGCGCTCGACCGGCTGGAGGAACGGTGCAGCTGAGCGGGCTCGAGGATCAGGACCGAGTCGCGGTCGCGCGCGCCGCGCGCAGCCGTCGCTCGAGGTCACGCGCGCGGGTGGCGACGAGCGAGCGGAGCTCCGGCGGCGCGACCACGCACGCCTCCCCGCGGAACGAGAGCATCTCGCTGACGAGCCAGTCCGTGCCCGCACGCCGCTCCCAGAGAGCGGCGCCGTCGACGAGCGGCACGGCCTCCTTCTCGACCTCCCAGCGCGCAACTTCGGGCGAGTACCAGATGAGGGCCTTCGACGTCCCGCTGAGCTCGTTCGGGTCGAAGCCCTCGCGCGGCGAGAAGCGCCGTGTGAGCAGCTTCGCCGTCCGCGTGCGGTCGAGCCGGTAGCTGCGCGGCGCGTCGCGGTCGACGTCCCAGGTGTGGACGTACCAGTGCGGAAGCCGCCGCTCGATCCCGTACGGCTCGATCGTCCGGAGCTCGACCTCGGTCGACTCCGGCTTCAGGTACTCGAGCTCGACCAGCCGCTTGCGGTCGATGGCGCGGGTCAGGGTGGCGACCAGATCCTCCTCGGCGCCTGCCTGCGGCGTCGGCGTCTGCGCCAGGTCGAACTGGCCGAACGCCGCCTCGAGCTTGGCGCGGACGCGGTCGAGCGGCGAGCTCGAGCCGGCGGCGATCATCGGCCCGACGAACTCGAGCGCGAGCCGGATCGCGCGCGCCTCGAGCGGCGTCAGCCGGGGCGCCCGCCGGAACGTGTCGCCGAAGAGCTCCTTGTCGACGTGCACCTCGTCCCCGTGGAGCTCGGCGTAGACGGCGTAGCAGCCGCCGCCGAAGTTGACGAGGTTGAGCAGCGAGAGGTGCTCCTCGAGCGCCTCCTCGGGGATCGAGAACCGCTCGACGATCTCGTGGGCGGGGATGACCGCATCGCGGTCCTCGCCGCAGGCGGCGAGGAGGTAGGCGAGCAGGGACTGCAGGACGCCGAACCGCTCGGGCGCGACCGGGCCGGCTTGCCGGTCTGGCGTGCGGTCCGGCCAGGGCACGTGCTGCTCGGCGGCGGGCACGGGCGGCGCTCCCTCGTGCATGCGCCGGGCGGCCCGCGCGCCCTCGGTCACGAGCCGGCGCAGGGAGGAGGGCTCGAGCGGCACGGCGCGCCCCTCCTGGCGCAGCACCCAACGTGCGAGCATCGGCAGCGAGGCGTACTCGGTGACGAACACGCCGTCCTCCACGCGATTGCGGCTCCCGGCGTACTCGCGCTGCACCCACCAGGCGGTGTCGGGCGCGAGCGCGATCCGCGCCTCGCCCTCGAGGTCGCCGAACTGCCATTCGGCCCGGCCGCGGTACTCCTCGACGTCGAAGCTCTCCGGGACGCGGAAGTCGCGTTCGCGGCGCGTCGCGAAGCGGATCTCGGAGCGGATCCGCGAGACGCGGAAGTTCTTGACGATGCTGTCCGCGAGGTCGAGCCCGATCACGTACCAGGTGCCGTTCTCCGGGAGGAGCGCATACGGGTTGATCGTGCGCTCGCCCTCGGCGTCGCGGCCTATCGACCAGTACGAGAACCGCACCGTCCGCTGCTTCGAGATCGCCGCCTCGAGCTTTCCGAGCCGGCCCTGGAGCTCCGGGGTGTAGTCGGGGTCGCGCACCTCGACGCGCACGGCGGTCGCGGTCGGTGCCGCGCCGACGCCGCCGGCGCGCCCGAGCGCGAGGTTCTGGAGGGCGAGACGCAGCGGCTCGGCGTACGCGAACCGGCCCTCGAGCAGGAAGAAGCACGTCTGGAGCGCGGCGAGCTCGTCGTCGTCGATCTCGAGTGGCGGCAGGAAGTAGCGCTCGGAGCGAAGCGTGTAGAGCTCCTCGCCCGTGAACTCGTCGCGCTGCGAGTCGAGCGGTACGCCAAGCCCCTGCAGCTCGGCGCGGTCGGAGTAGAAGCGGCGGGCGAACGCCTCGTCGCTCATCTCCTGGTAGCCCTCGACGTTCGACTTGATGTCGCGCGCGGTCAGCGGCCTGAGCTCGGCCATGAGAAACGCCACCAGGGAGAGCTGGCGGATCAGCTTGTCGGTGTCGTGGCTCAGGGTTTCGAGCTTATACGGGTCGAAGCCCTCGAGAGAGCGTCGTCTGCCCGCCGAAGCGGGCAGACAGCGCACTTCTTCTAGCTGAGGCTGTCAGGCTGCGACTTTCGCCCTGTCGAGGTGCTGATGGGACGGGCAGTAGTCCCGGTCCGGCAGCGGTGTCCGCTGGCACGGCTTGCCCTTGCGCGTGGTTGCGTGGCAATGGGCGATGCCGCCCTCGAATGCACCCGACTCGATCTGCTCCTCGATGAACTCGACGGCCGCGCCGACGCCCTGGTTCACGGCCCAGGCGACCTGCGCCTGCACGGTGATCGGGAAGTGGCGGCGGATGTCCGCGAAGAGCGTCCGGTCGGGCTTGGCGAAGTAATGGGGGTCGGCCGCGAGCCGCTCCATGGTGCTCTCGCACGCACGGAGCACCTGCCGCCGGTACTCCAGCTGTGTCTGAGCGTCCACGTACGGGTCGATCAAGTCCCTGATCGATCGGTAGATCGCTCGAGAGTATTGATACATGCAGTGCTGAATCTGAAGGACCTGGTCGTCCATTTCGTACGTTGGTCTCCTGTGTCGCTACGTGAGAATTGACTTGGAATGCGGCCCTGCGTTCCCCCGCTCACGGCTTCTCGAAACACCTTACACGGTTCCCCAGGTTGTTACAAATGTTTTCTTTTTCGCTAACACGACGACCCTCTACGGGGTCGCGCCGAGCGCACGTCAAGGACTGACGCGAAGGACGTACGCGCCGGCAAAACCGCGTGCACGAACGGTAGCGAGCGCCGTGTCGGCGTCGCTCGGAAGTCCGTAGACGCCGCTGAAGACGACGTAGTAGCCGGGGTGGAGGCTCGCGTACGTGGAGGAGTCGAGCACGCCGACCTGCGGCAGTCCGGCCTTGGCGGCGCGCGCGGCGACCCGCAGCGTCTGCGTGCGTCCGCGGTCGGCCGGGACGGAGCCGAGCACGACGGTCCACCCGTCGAGCCCCCGCGGCCAGGGCGTGCGGCCGTTCGGAGCATGTGCGAGCGTCGGGGTCGAGATGCGCGGCGCGGGCGCGACGTACGTGCTCACGGCGGCGGTCGCCCGGTGGCTGCGATCGAGCCTGATCGCCGCCGCCGCTCCCCCGGCCGCCACGAGGAGCGCCACGAGCGAGAGCCAGAACCAGTCGCCCGGGTACCAGCCGATCGTCCGCACCCAGCCGCGCCGGAGCGCTGCAGTTCCTCCGGTGACGGTCGGGAGGTTCAGGCCGCACTCGAGGCAGTAGGCCTGGTCGGTCTCGCGCGGTGCGCCGCAGCGGGGGCACGTCGACTCGGCCAGATAGGCGGCCACCTGCCGCCGCTTCGGGCGCGCCAACGCTCCCTACCCGGGAGGCGGCGCGACGATCGTGTCGTCGGGCATGGCCTCGTCCTCGTCCAGGAGCCGTCCGCAGTTGGGGCAGAAGTGCGAGCCGCGAAGGACGGCGGCGCCGCAGGTGCAGCGCTCGGTGCCCTCGCCGCCGTGCAGAAGCTCGTCGATCTCTGCGAGCCGCGCGTCGATCCCCATCACCTCGGCGCAGCGCTCGTGCACCAGGTCGTCACGCCACTGGCTCCGGCGGTACATCTCGACCACGAGCCCGCCCAGGTCGCGGAGCCGCTCCTCGCGCGCCTTCAGGAGCGCCCGCCGCTCCCGCCTCAGGAGCCCGGGATGGGGCCGGCTGGACGGGATCGACGGCGTCGGTTCCGACTTGCGGCGGAGGGGCGACATCCCCACGCATGGTAACCGCCGCTCAGGAAGCCCTTCCTCCCGTCGAAATCCTTACACGCTCGTGAACCGCGGCATACTTCGCAGAGGGAGACTTCAGGGAAGATGCGCAAGCTTCTAGTGCTGTGGCTCGTGGTGCTGGCCGCGCCTGCGGCTGCCCTTGCTGCGGCCGATGCAACGGGGGACGGCTCGCTCGCCGTGACCCGCGCGAGCGGGACGATCTTCGTGCAGGGCCGCGGCGTGATCTACGGACATTTCGACTCCGGGACGCTGATGGTGCTCGACTACCGCCCGGACGATCTCACCTCGGTGCCGGCCGTCTCGAGCGGCAGGTCGAAGTACAGCGGCAGCTCGGGCGTGTATACCGGTACCGACGTGCGCTTCCTGCTCCCCTCCGGCCGCTACACGATCGAGCTGATCGGCGTCCGGATCGACGCCTCCGCCGTGGGCCGGGGGAACGTCGTGGTGAGCGGTCTCGGGACCTTGGACGACGGGAGCTTCGCCGTGAACGGCGGCAGGCCCCAGCCGCTGACGCGCTTCGCCGACAACGACACGTTCGGGTACACGCTGCCGTCCCTTTCCGCAACGAACAGGAGCCAGAGCCCGAGCCTGAGCCAGAGCCAGAGCCTGACTCAGAGTCAAGTCCAGGGCTCGTAGATGGCGGCCGCGGCTCCCACGATCCTGG
Source organism: uncultured Actinomycetes bacterium (assembly GCA_963792135.1). Lineage (GTDB taxonomy): Bacteria > Actinomycetota > Thermoleophilia > Gaiellales > Gaiellaceae > PALSA-600. The sequence goes on from CAWBVD010000017.1 coordinate 60,361, forward strand.
TCGTCGAGGACGAGAGCTCGATCGCGTCCTTCGTCGCTCTGTATCTCAGGAACGCGGGCTACACGGTCAGGACGGCGGCGACCGGGGCCGAGGCGCTGAGCGAGGCGGGCGCGCACGCGCCGGCGCTGATCGTGCTCGACCTGATGCTTCCGGACATCGACGGCATCGAGGTGTGCCGGCGCGTGCGCCAGTCCTCGGACGTGCCGATCCTGATGTTGACCGCGCGTGACGAGGACGTCGACAAGATCATCGGCCTCGAGGTCGGCGCCGACGACTACCTGACGAAGCCGTTCAACCCCCGCGAGCTCGTGGCGCGGATCAAGTCGATCCTGCGCCGGTCCGCGCCGGAGCGCCGCGACCTCCAGACCGAGGTGATCACCCACGGCGACCTGCGCGTCGACGCGGGCCGCCGCGAGGCCACGGTCAACGGGGAGGAGATCCAGCTCGCCCCGAAGGAGTTCGACCTGCTGTGGGAGCTGCTCGACCACCGCGGGCTCGTGCTGACGCGCGATCAGCTGCTCGAGCGGGTCTGGGGCTACACCTTCGCCGGCGACACGCGGACGGTCGACGTCCACGTGAGGCAGCTCCGGCGCAAGCTGGGCGACGCGTCGCCGATCGTGACGGTCTGGGGGGTCGGCTACAAGGTGTCGACCGCCCGCGAGGCGCAGAGGGACGCCGGGGCGGCCTAACCCCCTGCCGCGCCGTGCCGGTCGTGTTCTCGTCTCTTCGCGTCCGGCTCCCGTTGCTCTTTCTGGCGGGGATCGTCCTTTCGAGCGTCGTCACGACGCTGATCGCGATCCAGCTCTTCCGGAACTTCGCCCGCAACCAGACGCTCCACGACCTCCGCCGCGAGTCTGCGGGCATCGCGGCGCTCTACTCGAGCGGCGTGAAGGCCGATTACGCGGCCCGGCGCGGCCAGTCGCGCCGCGCGCCGACGTTCGCGTGGCACGAGCTCGAGCTCACTACGGGCGACAAGATCTATTGCGACTGCCCCGTCAACCTGTTCCCGGGCGAGAATCCAGGTCTGCCGAGGATCGACCTCAACAAGATCGACTGGACCTCGGGCAAGACGCTCACCTTCACGTTCACGCCGCCGGGGCTGACCGGCGCCTACTACGGCGTCGCCAACCCGGTCGAGGTCGGACACGCGACCGTCGGCGCGATCATCGTCGCGAAGCAGAAGACGGCGATCACCCAGTTCACGGACTCGCTGGTCCGGCGACTCGCGATCGCGTTTGCGGTGGGGCTCCTCGTCGCAGGGGCCTTCGCTTGGTACGTATCGCGCCGGCTCGTCCGGCCGCTGCTCCGCCTGTCGCACGCTGCCGACGAGGTCGCGGTCGGGGCCTACGACGTCGAGGTGCCGCGCCGCGCGCCGGGCGAGATCGGGCACCTGGCCGAGCGGTTCGAGGAGATGGCCCAGCGCCTGATGGAGTCGGAGGCGCGCGAGCGGAACTTCCTGATGTCGGTCTCCCACGAGCTCCGCACGCCGCTCACGGCGATCCGCGGCCACGTGTCGGCGCTCTCCGAGGGGCTCGTCGAGGACCCGGAGGGCCGAGCGCGCTCGCTGGCGGTCGTCGAGGCCGAGGGCGGACGGCTCGAGCGGCTCGTCGGCGACATCCTCGATCTCGCCAAGCTCAACGCGCACCGCTTCACGGTGCTGCGCGAGGAGGTCGGCATGGAGCAGGTCGTCGAGCGCGCGTACGAGACGTTCGCCGAGCAGGCCCGGTCGCGCTCGATCGACTTCTCGGTGGACGTGCGGGCCCGCCCGGTGATCGTCTCCGACGGCGACCGCGTGCTGCAGATCGTCGACAACCTGCTCTCGAACGCGTTCCGCGCGACGCCCGACGGGGGCCGCATCGCGCTCCAGCTCGGCCAGGCGAACGGCACCGTCTCCGTCGCCGTCGAGGACAACGGCCCGGGCATTGCGCCGGACGACCGGGATCGCCTCTTCCGGCCGTTCGTGTCCGGTCAGGGCGGGACGGGGCTCGGCCTGACGATCGCTCGCGAGCTCTCGCACGCGCTCGGCGGCTCGATCGAGCTCGACTCGGAGCCCGGCCGCGGGTCGCGCTTCGAGCTCGTTCTGCCGGCGGACGCGCCGGTCGCTTAGCCCACTTCGGAGCGGCGGAGCGGGACGACCTCGTGCCCCCGGCTCGAGCGGCGGCCTCGATCTTGTCGAGCCGCTCATTCAGGCCCTTCCACTGTGCCGTGATCAGCTCGACGAGCAGGTTCAGGTCGTCGACGCGGGCGTGCCGTTCGATCAGCAGGTCGGTCTCGAGCCGCTCGAGCCGCCGGATCATCTGGTTCGAGAGCCCCTTGACCTCGGCGAGCCGCCGCGAGATCGGCGCCGCCTCCTCGCGCAGGCCGTCGCGCAGCGCGCTGCCGACGGCGTCGGGCAGCACGATCTGCAGCTCGTCCGCCGTCTGGGCCAGCGCCTCGACCTGGAGCCGGGCCCGTTCGAGCGCTGCCTCGATGTCGGGCGGGAGTGAGTAGCGGTTTTCCATCTCCGCCGACGGTAACGTCGGCGTCGGATGAACGCAAGCGAGCTCGAGTACGAGCTGCCGCCCGAGCTGATCGCGCAGCATCCGCTCGACCGCCGCGACGACTCGCGGCTCCTCGTCTACTCCCGTGCAACGAGCGAGATCCGCCACCGCACGTTCCGCGACCTGCCCGGCGAGCTGCCGGCGGGAACGCTCGCGGTCGTGAACGACACGCGTGTCGTGCCGGCGCGGATCCGCATCGAGCGCCCGCGGGGTGAGGTGCTGCTGCTCGAGCGGCTCGCGGGCGAGGAGTGGGAGGGGCTCGCGCGGCCGACACGGCGGCTGCGGGCGGGCCGGCGGTACGGGCCGGTCGAGCTCCTCGAGCACCTCGGCGAGGGGCGGTGGCGCCTGCGCCTCCACGGCGAGCCGGCGGGCGAGGCGCCTCTGCCGCCGTACATCACCGAGCCGCTCGGCGACCCCGAGCGGTATCAGACGGTCTACGCGGAGGCGGCCGGGTCGGCCGCCGCCCCGACGGCGGGGCTCCACTTCACGCCCGGGCTGCTGGCGCGTCTCGACGTCGAGCGCGTGACCCTCCACGTCGGGCTCGACACGTTCCGGCCCCTGGCGGTGGAGCGCGTCGAGGAGCACCCGCTGCACGGCGAGCGCTACGAGGTACGGCCCGAGGCGTGGGAGCGGATCCGCGCGGCGGAGCGCGCCCTGGCGGTCGGCACGACGACGGTGCGGGTGCTCGAGACGCTCGCGCGTGGGGCGCCGCTCGCCGGGCGCACGGAGCTGTTCGTCCTGCCGGGGTTCGAGTTCCGCCGCGTCGATGCGCTGCTCACGAACTTCCACCTGCCGCGCTCGACCCTGCTCGCGCTCGTCATGGCGTTCGCCGGCGTCGAGCAGACGCGCGAGCTCTATCGCGTCGCCGTCGAGGAGCGGTACCGCTTCTACTCGTTCGGGGACGCGATGCTCGTGCTCTGATCGAGGAGCTCGAGCGCCAGCTCGAGGGCTGGGTGCGCGGCGCATCCGCGCGCGAGCCACCCCGGCCTGGTCATGCGCGGGCTCGAGGAGCCGGCCGAGCCGTTCGACTCAGCGTAGGGACGTAGACGATGCCGGCCTCGTCCATCAGGAACCGCTGGATGTCGTCCAGCCGCACGGCCAGCTCGTTCTCGCCCAGCCCGGCCGCGGCGGCCGCGAGGCCGAGCACGGCCTCCGCCCCGCCGCGGCGGTCGCCGCGGCGGATGCAGAGGTCGAGCGTCTCCCTGAGCAGCTGCACGGCGTCGGCGTACCGCCCCTGCAGCACGGCTGCCAGGCCGAGGTTGCAGACGGCGAGCGTGATCCGGAACGTGTCATCGAGCTCGCGCGCGATCGCGACCGCCTCCTCGAGGCTGGGGATCGCTCGGTCGTAGTCGCCCTTGAGCAGGGCGTCCCAGCCGAGGTTGTTCAGAGCGTCAGAGATCGCGATGACGTCGCCCGCGTCGCGCTTGAGCGCCAGGACCTCCTCGGCAACGGGCTGCATGTCGCCGGCCCCGTCTCCGAACTCGGCTGCACCCAGCCCGAGCAAGACCTCCGACCGCTCCCAGGGATCCGACAGCTCGGCGAGAAGCTCCCGGCTCCGCTCGACGCAGCGTTGCCGCAGCATCGCCCCGTTCCCTGGCGATCCAGGCCAGGAGCGCGAGCGACGCGGCCTCCAGGAAGACGTCCGCGGACGCTTCCGCGGCCCTCGCCGCGTCCGCGCAGAGCCTGTCCGCTGCCGTGAGGTCACCCTGGAAGAACGCGAGGCGGGCCGCCCACAGAAGGCCCGATGCGCGATCGTCGTCGGTGACGGTGCCCGCGGCGAGGGACTGGTCGATCCAGCTGCGTCCCTCGGTCGCGCTGCTCCGAGCCTCCCAGTACCGGCCCAGGTCGCTTGCGATCCTCACGCCCCGGGGGGCCTGCCCTCGCTCGAGCGCGCGCGCCATGGCCGCCCGCAGATTGGGCAGCTCCTGTTCGACCCGGCCGAGCCAGGCCGCGGCGTCGCGCTGCCGAAGCCCGGCCTCCGCGTCGTGTGCGAACCGTTCGAAGAACTCACCGTGGCGTTCGATCACGTCCGCCCGCTCGGCCTCGTCGAGCTGCTCGGTGCCGAACTCGCGGAGCGTCTCGAGCATCCAGTAGCGGTCGCCGTCGCGCCGGACGAGGCTCTTGTCGACGAGCGAGGCGAGGGTTTCCAGGTCGGCGGCGCACACGGCCTCGACCGCCTCGAGCGTCGCGCCGCCGGCGAAAACGGCGAAGCGCGTGAAGAGCTCGCGCTCGTCGGGCGTGAGGAGGTCGTACGACCACGCGATCGTGGCGCGGAGCGTCTGCTGCCGCGGGTCGGCGTCGCGGCCGCCCTTGAGCAGGTCGAGGCGGCCGCCGAGGCGCTCGAGGATCTGCTCGGCCGGAAGTACGGCGGTGCGGGCGGCGGCGAGCTCGAGCGCGAGGGGCAGGTTGTCGAGCCGGCTGCACAGCTCGGCGATCGCCGCGGTCGCCTCGAAGGCAGGGTCGATCGCGGCGGCGCGCGCGGTGAAGAGGTCGAGGCCCTCGAGCGCGGTCAGCTGCGGGACCGGGTAGACGTGCTCGCCCGCAAGCTGGAGGCGCTCACGGCTCGTGACGACGAGCTTCGGCCCGCCGAGGTCGCGGAGCGTGGCGATCGCGCCGGCCGCGGCGGGGAGGAGATGCTCGGCGTTGTCGAGGAGGATGAGCATCCGCTTGCCGCCGAGCATCTCCGCGAGCACGTCCTCGAGCGGCCGGTCGGGCTGCTCGATCACGTCGAGCGTCTTCGCCGTCTGCCGGAGCACGAGCGCCGGATCCCGGAGCGCGGCAAGCGGAACCCACCAGACACCCTCGCCGAAGTCGTCGGCAGCTTCGGCGGCGGCCTGGAGCGCGAGCCGGGTCTTGCCGGTCCCTCCGGGGCCCGTGAGCGTGAGCAGGCGGATGCCGTTCCGGAGCTTCTCGACCACCTCGCCGAGCTCGCGCGAGCGGCCGAGGAACGCGGTCGCCGGGACCGGGAGGTTCGTCCGCCGGAGCGTGCGCGGCGGCGGGAAGTCGCGCGTCCCGAGCTGGAAGAGCCGCTGCGGCGCGGAGAGGTCCTTGAGCCGGTGCTCGCCGAGGTCGCGCACCGCGAAGCTCTCGTCGAGCAGGTCGCGGGTCGTTCGGCTCATGAGCACCTGGCCGCCGTTGGCCGAGGCCATGATCCGGGCCGCCCGGTGGACGTCGATCCCGACGTACCTCGGCGGGTCGGCGATCGGCTCGCCGGTGTGGACGCCGGCCCTGATCCGGATCGGGCCGCCGTCGAGGCCGTCGAGCGCCTCGGCGACGGCGCGCGCGGCACCGGCGGCGGTCGCGAAGGCGTAGAAGAACCCGTCACCGGCGGTGTCGACCTCGTACCCGCCGTGCGGGCCGAACGCTGCGCGCACGATCCGCTGGTGTTCTGCAAGCGCGTTCCGATAGCGCTCCGCGCCGAGCTCATCGAGGAGCCGGGTCGAGCCCTCGATGTCGGTGAAGACGAGCGTGACCGTACCGGACGGCTGCGAGACCGTCGCCACGCCCGAACTATCTCCGACGCGCGATGCTTGCGCCATGAGCTTCCACGTGACCTCGACCGACGGGGCGGCGCGCGCCGGCGTGCTGACGACGGCGCGCGGCGAGATCGAGACCCCGGCCTTCATGCCGGTCGGGACGAAGGCGACGGTGAAGACGCTCCATCCTGCGGAGGTCGAAGCGCTCGGGGCGCAGATCCTGCTCGGCAACGCCTACCACCTGCACTTCCGCCCGGGGGACGAGCTGATCGCCGAGCTCGGTGGGCTGCACCGGTTCATGGCGCTGGAGCCGGCCGATCCTGACCGACTCGGGCGGCTTCCAGGTGTTCTCGCTCCGGGACACGATCGCCGCGGTCGACGACGACGGCGTCACGTTCCGCAACGTGTACGACGGCGCCGCGACCAGGCTCACCCCCGAGGGCGCGGCCGCGATTCAGCGGAACCTCGGCAGCGACATCGCGATGTGCCTCGACCAGGTGCCGCCGCCGGGCGTTCGTCGCGCCGAGCTGCAGGAGGCGGTCCGGCGCACGACCGAGTGGGCCCGCCGCCAGCGGCAAGCCGAGCGTGCCGAGGGCCAGCTGCGCTTCGCGATCGTCCAGGGCGGCACCGACCGTGAGCTCCGCCGGCGCTCGCTCGCGGAGCTGGTCGAGCTCGACTTCGACGGCAACGCGATCGGCGGCCTCGCGATCGGCGAGGACCGCGACGTGATGTTCGAGACGACCGACTGGCTCGCACCGCAGCTCCCGGAGGGCAAGCCGCGCTACTTCATGGGGATCGGCGACCCCGAGGGCATCCTCGAGACGATCGAGGCGGGCGTCGACATGTTCGACTGCGTCCTCCCGACCCGCACCGCCCGCACCGGCAGCGCGCTCACCTGGCAGGGCCGCCTGAACCTCCGCAACGCCCGCTTCGCCCGCGACCCGGCGCCGCTCGACGAGAACTGCGACTGCCCCGCGTGCACGACCTTCTCACGGGCCTATATCCGGCACCTCGTGAACCAGGAGGAGCTGCTCGGGCACCGGCTGCTCTCGCTCCACAATCTACGCTTCGTCCTCGAGCTGTCCCGCCGGGCGCGCGAGGCGATCGAGCGGGGCGAGTTCGGCTCGTACAAACGAGACGCGCTTGCGCGCCTCGCGCAGGGTTCGCGAGCGTAGGCTTGACGGAGCTCGTCAATGAGCGGAGGCGCCGGCTCTGCCGGCGCCGGGAGCGGGAACTCTGGGCTTCGTAATCGTCATAGCAATCCTCGTCGCGATCGCGTGGTTCCTGATCGCGCTCCCGGCACGGCGCCGTCAGAGGTCACACGCGGCGATGCAGGACGACATCGCCGTCGGCGACGAGATCATCACCGCCGGCGGACTGCACGCAACGGTGCGGGAAGCGGGCGAGGACGAGCTCCGGATCGAGATCGCGCCCGGAGTCGTGGTCACCCTAGACCGGCGGGCGGTTGCGGCGGTCGCGCACGAAATCCATGCTCCAGTCGAACAAGATCCAAACATCGAGACCGACCCGCCCGCAAGCTAACCTTTTCTACACGCTTGGCTACCCGCCGCTCGCACCTCTCGCTTCTGCTGATCGTGCTCGCCGCGCTCGCCGGCGTGGCGCTGCTGGCGATCCCTAGCTCCCCTGCGCACCGGAAGCTCTCGGAGGGCCTCGACCTCCAGGGCGGCACGGAGCTCGTGCTCAAGGCGAAGCCGCCGAAGGACGTGCAGCTGACCTCGTCGATGATGGACAACGCGGTCAGCATCGTCCGCCAGCGCGTCGACAAGCTGGGCACGCGCGAGCCCGTGATCACGAAGCAGGGCACCGACGAGATCGACGTCGAGCTGCCCGCGATCCACGACCCGGCGCAGGCCGCGAAGATCATCGGCTCGACCGCACAGCTCGAGCTGTACGACCTCACGCCGTCGCTCTACGGGCCGTCGATCGACGCCTCGCAGAACCCGGTGCCGTCCGCGAACCTCTTCAACCTGCTCGTGCGCGTGCAGACAGGCCAGAAAGGCCAGGGCGCGCCGTCGGCCTACTACCTCTTCAAGTCGCGCGGCAAGAAGCTGATCGCCGGCCCCGAGCAGTCGCTGAAGGCGCTCAAGAACGACCCGGTGGTGCTCACGCTCGAGCCGGTCAAGCCCAAGACGGTCGTCACGAAGACGAAGGCGTCCAAGGGCCACCCGGCGAAGACGACGACCCACATCGTCCCGCCCGGCAAGACGACCCCCGGCTTCCCGACCGGCTACCAGGTGCTCACGGTGCCGGGGAAGGTGACGGTCATCACCTGCGACTCGTCGACCGCCGCCGTCTGCCCGGTCAACTCGAACACGACGAACCCGACGCCGCCGCCCGGGGTCACCTACTACTACCTCTTCAAGCACGGCGTCTACCCGTTCGACTCGAACAGCCCGTACCCGCAGATGAACGGTAAGGACCTCGCGCTCGCCGGGACGCAAGCCGACATCGACCCGAACACCGGCCAGCCGATCGTCACGATCCAGTTCAAGGGCAAGGGCAACGGGCTCTTCCACCAGATCACCAGGAACGAGGCGCAGCGCGGCCAGCAGCTCGGTGTCCTCCAGAGCTTCGCGATCGTCCTCGACAACCAGCTCTACTCGTTCCCGACGATCGACTACAAGCAGTACGGCGACGGAATCGACCCGACCGGCGGCGGCGCGCAGATCACCGGCCTCAGCTCGCAGAAGGAGGCGAGCGACCTTGCGCTCGTCCTCCAGACCGGCGCCCTGCCCGTCCCGTTCGTCACGGTCTCGCGGACGGACGTCTCGGCGACGCTGGGCAAGGACTCGCTCCGCCAGGCGCGGAACGCCGCGATCGCCGGCCTCCTCCTCGTCGCGCTCTTCCTGCTCGTCCTCTACCGGTTCCTCGGCGTCGTCGCGGTCATCGGCCTCGCGATCTACTCGGTGCTGATGTACGGCGCGATCCTCCTCCTCGACGTCACGCTGACGCTGCCGGGCTTCGCGGGCCTGATCCTCACGATCGGCGTCGCCGCGGACGCGAACGTGGTCATCTTCGAACGAATCAAGGAAGAGGCGCGCGCCGGGAGATCCGTGCGCGCTGCGATCGCCCAGGGCTACGCGAAGGGCTTCCGTACGATCATCGACGCGAACGTCGTCACCGCGATCACGGCCCTGATCCTGTTCGCGGTCGCGACCGCCCAGGTCAAGGGATTCGCCCTGATGCTCCTGATCGGCACCGTCGTCTCGCTGTTCACGGCCGTCGCCGCGACGCGGGCGATGCTGGGCCTGCTCGCCGGCTTCCGCTGGGCGCAGTCGCCGCGGTTCATGGGCGCGACGGCGCAGGAACTCCCGAGGTGGTCGCGGATCGACGTCGTCAAGCACCGCCGGAGGTACTTCATCATCTCGCTCGTCGCCGTCGGCCTGAGCGTCATCGCCATCGCGGTTCAGGGACTGAACCTCGGCATCGACTTCAAGGGCGGCGTGCAGGTCGCGTTCAAGACGCCGCAGCCGGTGTCGCTCACGCAGGTGCGCAACCAGACTGCGGCGATCGGCCGCGGCGACGCGATCGTGCAGGGCCGCGGGAAGGCCACCGGCTCGGACTCGTACTCGAGCTTCCAGATCCGCCTCAAGAAGCTGGGCTCGGCGCAGCAGGACCAGCTCACGAACGGCCTCACGAGGAGCGTTCAGGCCGAGTCGCTCGGGGTCAAGAACGTGTCCGCGAGCTTCAGCCGGCAGATCCTCAACGGCGCGATCCTCGCGATCATCGTCTCGCTCGCCCTGATCGCGCTGTACGTGACCCTGCGCTACCGCTGGCGGTTCGCCGTCCCGATCCTGCGCACGATCATCAACGACATCCCGATCATGCTCGGCGTCTACGCGATCTCCGGGCGCGAGGTGAGCTCGGCGACCGTTGCCGCCATCCTGACCATCCTCGGCTACTCGATCTACGACACGATCATCGTCTTCGACCGCGTCCGGGAGAACCTCCGCCTGATGCCGCGCGCCAGCATCGGCACCGTCGTCAACGTCTCGGTCTCCGAGGTGTTGAAGCGGTCGATCGTCACCTCGACGATCACGCTGATCCCGATCGTCGCGCTCTTCATCTTCGGCGGCGCGACGCTGCAGGACTTCGCGTTCGCGATCATGGTCGGCATCGCCGTCGGCGCCGTGTCCACGATCTTCATCGCCACCCCGATCCTGTCGAGCCTGCTCGAGCGTGACAAGGAGTACTCGGGCCGGCGCGGCGAGGCCTTCGACGTCAAGGCCCGCGGCCGCATCATCCACGAGGCCGAGCTTGCGGCTGCGGCGGCGCCGCCGGAGGAGACGCCGCTCGAGCAGCTCGAGGAGGCGCTCGTGGGCGACGGTGAGAGCGCAGAGGCAAAGCGAGAGCGGAGGCGCCAGCGTCGCGCCGCGAGACCCCATGGACGACCCCGGTAACGACGTCTTCGACGAACGCGACCCGCTCGACCGGCTGCTCTCCTTGGTCGGGCCGAAGCTGGACGAGCTGCGCTCGCTCGTCGACGAGGCGACGACGCGCTGGCGCGGCGACGCGATGCGCGTGGGGGAGGGTACGAGGCACCGCCTGAACACGGTCTTCTACGAGCTCGGGCTGATCACGCGGGACGACTGGGACGAGCTCGATCTGCGCGTCGCGCAGCTGGAGCACCGGCTTCGGCTCGTCGAGGACCGGCTCGACAGGCTCGATCCGCCCCGCCCCCCTCGAAGTAACAGCCTCCATCGAAGTAACAGCAGGTTCCGCTGCTACCGTGAGGTATATGGAGGGCAATCCGGCTCTCCAGTGAGATCACGTGTTCTGTCGGCACTGCGGGCGGTGGTTCTTGCAGCAAGCAGAGGCGCGATCTCGGCCGACAGAAAGGTTTACAACGTGACCGAAACGCTTGCCAGGCCGCTTGCGCCTGCAGCAGATTTCCGCGCGCTCGGCGTCTCCGATGCCGTCTGCGCCGTCCTCGACGAGCAGGGGATCACAACACCGTTCCCCGTCCAGACTGCCGCGATCCCCGAGGCGCTCCGCGGCGGCGACGTCCTCGCGAAGAGCCCGACCGGCTCCGGCAAGACGCTTGCCTTTGCGCTCCCGATCATCGAGCGGCTCGACGCGGACGCGAGCGGCATCCAGGCGCTCGTGCTCGTGCCCACGCGCGAGCTCGCTTCCCAGGTGACCGAGGCGTTCCAGCAGATCGGCGGCGTGCGCGGCGTGCGCACCGTCGCCGTCTACGGCGGAATGCCGCTCCGCGCCCAGGCCAAGGCGGCGCGCGACGCGCAGGTGCTCGTGGCGACGCCTGGGCGCCTCCAGGATCTCGCCGACCGCCGGATGATCGCGATCGACCGCGTCTCGGTGCTCGTGCTGGACGAGGCCGACCGTATGCTCGACATGGGGTTCAAGCCGCAGGTCGACCGGATCGTGCGAATGCTGCCGACGAAGCGCCAGACGATGTTCTTCTCCGCGACGCTCGACGGCGAGGTCGGCGAGCTGGCGCGGCGCTACACGCACTTCGCTGCGCGCTTCGACTCCGAGCTGCCGGAGGAGCGCCGCTCGGGCGAGGTCGACCACCAGTTCATTCCGGTGACGACGGAGAACAAGGTTCAGACGCTGATCGAACTGCTGCCGGGCGACGAGGGGCTCGCGCTCGTCTTCGTGCGCACGAAGGCCGGCGCCGACCGGCTCGTGGAGAAGCTCCGACGGCAGGACGTCGACGCCATTGCGATCCACGGCGACAAGGCGCAGGCGCATCGCGAGCGCGCGCTCGCGCGGTTCGACTCCGGCAAGGTGCGGACGCTCGTGGCGACGGACGTCGCGGCGCGCGGGCTCGACGTCGAGGACATCACGCACGTGATCAACTTCGACCCGCCCGAGGAGGCGTCCGCCTACACCCACCGTGTCGGCCGCACCGGCCGCGCCGGGCGCGGGGGCACCGGCATCACGCTCGTGCTTCCGGAGCAGCAGGCCGAGGTCAGCCGCGTCGCGAGGCTCCAGGGTCAGACCGACCGGTTCGAGGCCTCCGGCATGACGATGGCGCGCCCTCGGCTCGTCTACACCTCCCGTCGAGGACGCGGATCGAAGTGGTAGACGAGCGCCTAACCGCGAAACAGGCAGAAGCGCTCCGCGAGGAGCTCGCCGAGCTCGAGGGCCCGCGGCGCACGGCCGTCGTGGCCGCGATCAAGACGGCCCGCGAGTTCGGCGACCTCTCGGAGAACTTCGAGTACCACGCGGCCAAGAACGAGCAGGGCCTTCTCGAAGCACGCATCCGCACACTGCGACACCGGCTCGACAACGCCCGAGATCGTCGAGGAGGCGAGCGGCGAGGAGGTCGGCATCGGCTCGGTCGTGTTGATCGTCGACGAGGGCCGTGAGGAGATGACGGTCGAGATCAGCGCCGTCGGCGGCTCCGGCACCGTGTCGCCGACCTCGCCGCTCGGCTCGGCGCTCCTCGGGCGCAAGTCGGGGGACACGGTCGACGTGCAGGCGCCGCGCGGCGCCTGGCGCGCCACCATCAAATCGATTCAGTGATCGGCGGCGCGACCGAGCTCGAGAAGCTCGTCGCCCGCTCGCGGCTGATCGGCTCCGACCCGACGCTCGTCCTCCACGGCGGCGGCAACACGTCGACGAAGCTCGTCGAGGTGGATCACCTCGGCCGCGAGCGGCGGGTGATGCGGATCAAGGGCAGCGGCTCGGATCTCGCCACGGCGACCGAACGCGACTTCCCGGGGCTCTGGCTCGACGACCTCCTGCCGCTGCGCGAGCGCGACGCGATGAGCGACGAGGAGATGGTCGCCCACCTGGCGCGCTGCCTGGTCGAGCCGGACGCACCGCAGGCCCTCGATCGAGACGCTCCTGCACGGGTTCTTGCCGGCGGCACACGTCGACCACGTGCACGCCGATGCGATCTGCTCGCTCGCGAATGCGCCCGATCCCGTGGCAGCGGCGCGGGAGGCGCTCGGCGACGACATCGCGGTCGTGCCCTACCTCCGGCCCGGGTTCGAGCTGTCCAAGCGCGTCGCCGACCTGGCAGACGCCCGCGCCGTCGTGCTCGCGCACCACGGGCTTGTGACGTGGGGCGAGACGCACGAGGAGTCGTACGAGCTCACGCTCGAGCTCGTCGGGCGTGCGCGCGAGTTTCTCGGCGAGCTGCCCGAGCCGCCGGAGCTCCGCGAGCCGGACGGCCGCACGGTCGAGACGTTTCTGGTCCGCCTTCGCGGGCGCCTCTCGCGCGAGCGGAAGCAGCTCCTGGGAACGTCACTTGCCCAGCAGGCGATCGCCGATCGCCCCGACGTCGAGCAGGTCGCGGCCATGCGCAGCACGCCGGACCACATGCTCCGGATCGGCGCCCGCACCCGCGTTCTGTCGCTCGACGGCGAGGTCGAGGGTGAGTCGCGGGTCTTCCTCGTCCCGGGTTTCGGCGCGGTTGCGGCGGGCCCTGACCAGAAGGCCGTGCGCCAGCGGCTCGAGCTCGCCGCCCACACCCATGCCTCGGTGGCCGCGACGCTCGACCGCTTCGGCGGCGCAAGCTGGCTCACGCCGGAGGAGGTCGACGACTTCGAGCAGTGGCCGCTCGAGCTGCACAAGCTCACGCTGCTCCCGCCGCCGCCCGAGCTCGCCGGCCACATCGTCCTCGTCACGGGCGCCGCCTCCGGGATCGGACGCGACATCGCGGTCGACCTTTCGAGGCGCGGCGCGAACCTCGTGCTCGTCGACCGCGACGGGGAAGGGCTCCGCGACGTGCCTGCGGAGACACCAACCGTCTCGCTGGCCGGGGACCTGACCGATCAGGCCGTCGTCGATCGGATCGTCCACGGGGCCGTCGCAATGTTCGGCGGCCTCGACGCGGTCGTGTTCAACGCCGGGATCGCCTCGACGGGGCCGCTCGACGAGCTGCCCGACGAGGAGTGGGAGCGCAGCCTCGACGTGAACCTCTCAGCGCCGTTCGCTCTCACCCGCCGTGCGCTGGCGCTGATGAAGGAGCAGGGAATCGGCGGCAGCCTCGTCTACGTCGCGTCCAAGAACGCCTTTGCCCCCGGAGCCGGCTTCGGACCGTACTCGGTCGCGAAGGCGGGCCTCGTCCAGCTGATGCGCATCGCCGCGCTCGAGGGCGGGCCCCACGGCATCCGCGCCAATGCGGTCAACCCTGACGCGATCTTCGCGGGCTCACGCCTCTGGTCGGACGAGATCCGGCAGCAGCGTGCGGACGCGCACGGAGTGTCGGTCGACGAGCTGGAGGCGTTCTATGCCTCGCGGAGCCTGCTCGGCAAGCCGGTCACGGGCGCGGACGTGGCCGAAGCTGTCGCTTTCCTCATCAGCGACCGGTCGCGCGCCACGACCGGCGCTGTGATCCCGGTGGACGGAGGCGTTCCGGCCGCGTTCCCCCGCTGACGTAAGGCCCTGTCACACTGGGAGGGGATGGCTTCGACGAGCTCGAAGACCGCGAGCATCGGCCGCCTGGGCGAGATCGCCCAGGTCGCGGTGCGGCACGGCTTCGGCTTCGTCGTGGACGGCCGCCGGCACCGCGACACGGGCTCGACCACGCTGCGCGGCAGGCACCTGCGCGAGATGCTCGACGAGCTCGGGCCGACGTTCGTGAAGTTCGGCCAGCTGCTCTCGACGCGGCCGGACATCGTGCCGCCCGACATCATCGCGGAGCTCCGCGGCCTCCAGGACGACGTCAGGCCGTTCCCGTACGCCGACGTCGAGCGGGTGATCCTCGAGGACCTGAAGCAGCCGGTCGCGAGGCTCTTCCTCGAGTTCGAGGAGACGCCCGTCGCCGCGGCGTCGATCGGCCAGGTGCACCGGGCGATTCTTCCCAACGGCCGCCACGTCGCGGTGAAGGTGCAGCGCCCGAATGCGCCGCGCCAGATCGAGAGCGACATCCAGCTGCTCGAGCAGGCCGCGAAGCTCGTCAAGGAGCGCGTGCGCGCGCTCGACTTCGTCGACACACGTGAGATCGTCGACGAGTTCGCCCGCTCGATCCGTCTCGAGCTCGACTACCGCCAGGAAGGCCGGAACGCGCAGGCGTTCCACCGCAACTTCGCCGGCCACCCGCACGTCGCGGTGCCGCGCGTCTACTGGAGCTACACGAGCAAGCGGGTGCTCACGCTCGAGTTCCTGGACGGCGTCCAGCTCGCCGACCTGGAGCTCGAATCGTGGACGATGGAGCAGCGCCGCCGCCTCGCGTACGTGATCGCCGAGGCCTGGCTCACGATGATCTTCCGCCAAGGGTTCTTCCACGGCGACCCGCATCCGGCCAACATCCTCGTGCTCTCGCCGGAGCGCATCGCACTCGTCGACTTCGGGCTCGCGGGGAAGCTCACGGACAGCGATCTCTCGAAGCTCACACGGCTCTTCATCGACGCGGCGCACGAGAACATCGAGGTGCTCCCGAAGCGGCTCGCCGACCTCGGCGTCCGCTACCCGAAGGAGAAGGAGGCGGAGTTCGTCTCCGAGCTCTACACGATCTACTCGCGCTACTACGGCTCGAGCCTGAACGAGATCGACCCGCTCCAGGTGATCCGAGAGGCGTTCGGCCTGATCTACGCGATGAACCTGCGCCTGCCGTCGCGGTTCGTCATGCTCGACAAGGCGATCGCCACGATCGGCTCGGTCGGCGTCGAGCTCTACCCGGACTTCAACGTGTTCGAGGTGGCGAAGCCGTACGCGCGCGGCCTGATGGTCGAGCGCTTCACCCCGCACCGCGTGGCGAGCCGCGCGCGGCGCGAGACGGCGCAGCTGGCCTCGATGGCCGCCGACCTGCCGTACCAGATCCACGACACGCTCGAGCAGGTCCGGGACGGCCAGATCGAGGTCGGCTTCGTTCACAAGGGGCTCGACGAGATGTCGCACAAGCTCGACGTCGCGATGAACAGGCTCGTGATCGCGATCGTCGTGACCGGCGGCCTGATCGGCTCGAGCCTGATCGGGATCTTCGCCAAGACGGGCCCCCACGTGCTCGGCCTCAACCTCGTCGCCGCCCTCGGCTTCTTCGCCTCCGGCGTGCTCGGAGTCTGGCTGCTCTGGGGCGTCATTCGCTCCGGACGTATCTAGAGCCTGGGCGCATCGGACCGTGGCTGCGGCGGACGGCTGAGGATCAACCGTCACAGTCTCGGCTCAAAGGACAACTAGGCAGGGGTCCGCGTCGCCGGTACCGTCGGTCGCATGTCGACCACGGTCTCATTCGCATCCGCCGACGCGGGAGCGGGCCCGCTCTTGGCCAGCCTCCGGCGCCACGGCTTCGAGATCGCGCCGCCCGGAGCGCCGGCCGACGTCGTGGTGGTGCTCGGCCGCGAGTTCGACCACGAGGAGCTCGTCGAGCGAATCCGGACCGTCGCCCGCCGCCCTCGTGTCCTCCAGGTAGGCGAGCTCGCGGTCGACGAGCAAAGCCGCGTCGCGACACTCGGCGGCCGGTTGCTGAAGCTCTCGCACAAGGAGTTCGCGCTGCTCGCCCGCCTCGCGTCCGAGCCCGACCGGGTCTTCACGCGCGGCGAGCTGCTCCGCGACATCTGGGACTGGCCGCCGCACATGCGCACCCGCACGCTCGATGCCCATGCGTCACGGCTCCGGCGCAAGCTCCGGGCGTTCGACCTCTCGACCGCCTGGGTCGACAACGAGTGGGGCGTGGGCTACCGCCTGGTTGGCCGGCATCCCGAATGACCGAGCGTCCCTTCGAGCTCCAGCAGGCGGCGCTTGGTGTCGAGCCCTCCGGCGTAGCCGGTCAGCGAGCCGTTGGCGCCGACGATTCGGTGGCACGGGAGCACGATCGGGATCGGGTTGCGGTTCATCACGGTGCCGACCGCGCGTGCCGCCTTCGGACGGCCGACGAGCGCGGCCAGGTGGCCATAGGTGTCCGTGCGGCCGTAGGGAACGCGGGCCAGCTCCCGCAGCACGTCCTCGTGGAAGGGCGCGACGCGGAGGTCGAGCGGCAGGCCGAACTCGCGCCGGCGGCCCTCGAAGTACTCGTCGAGCTCGCGGCGCACCTCGTCGAGCGGCGTGCGCAGAACGCGGGCCCCGAAGAGGCGTGCGACGACCTCGTCCTGGCCGTCGACGGTGTAGGAGATGCGGCAGAGGCCGCGCGGGGTCGCGGCGAGGAACAGCTCGCCGACCGGCGAGTCGACGACGTCGTAGCGGACGTCGACGAGCCCTTCGCGCAAAGCTGCTGCGCGGAAGCGGGCATCGAGCTCAGGTGTGACGTTCAACGTTCCTCCTCAGTCTGCGAACGCCGGACGACGCGGCGGCGCGGGCGGCCTCCTCGGAGGAGCCCAGGGCCGCGCCGATCTCGGCGTAGGGAAGGTCGTAGCCGTAGCGGAGCACGACGGCAGCGCGTTCTTTCGGCGGCAGCTCGCTGGTGAGCGGCTCGAGCTCCTGCCACGCAGGCCGCTCGGGCCCGCCGTTCGCGGCCGGCTCGACGTGCGTCGTCGAGGCTGACCGCGTTACGGTCCTTGCGGCGCAGCTCGTCCATCGCGACGCGGGTCGCGATCGTGAACACCCACGCCCGCAGGTGGCGCCCGTGCTCGAGCCGGTCGTACGCGCGGAGCGCTCGAAGGAAGGTCTCCTGCCACGCGTCCTCCGCCCGCTGCCCGAGCAGCCGCCGGAGGTAGCCGAGCACCTCGTCGCAGTGCTCGCCGTAGAAGCGCTCGAACGGAGGGATCGCCACGGCATCCATCATGAGCTGTAACGCCCGGGCCGCGCAGCGCGTGAGATAGCGTCGCACGGTGGCCCTGAGATCTGTGAAGGTCGCGGTCGTCGGGCACGTCGAGTGGGTCGAGTTCGTCGAGGTCGATCACGTGCCCGCGCCGGGGCAGATCGCGCACGGCAGCGAGTCGTGGGCGGAGCCCGCGGGCGGCGGCGCCGTGTCGGCCATGCAACTGCTGCGGCTCGCCGGCGCGTGCGACTTCTTCACTGCGCTCGGCGACGACGAGCTCGGTCGCCGCTCGTTCGAGCGCCTCACGGAGCTCGGACTCACCGTTCACGTCCAGTGGGGCGGACGGACGCGTCGCGGGCTCGTCCACGTCGACCGCAACCGCGAGCGGACGATCACGACGGTGGGCCCAAAGCTGCGGCCGGAGGGCCCGCTGCCGCTCGCCGGCTACGACGCGATCTTCTTCGGGGCCGGAGACGTCGTGGCGCTTCGCTCGGCTCGCAAAGCGCGGTTTCTGTCGGCGACGCCGCGCGAGCTCGAGACGCTGCTCGAGGGCGGCGTTCGCATCGACCTCCTCGTCGGCAGCGGCACCGACGAGGGCGAGCAGTACGACGGCGGTCTCGAGGTCGGCGTCTACGTCGCCACGCGCGGCGGCAGCGGCGCCGTCGCGAACGGTGTCCGATACCCGCCGGTGGCGCCTCCAAGGCCGATCGAGGACACCTACGGCGCCGGCGACTCGTTCGCGGCCGCGCTCACCTTTGCGCTCGCGCGCGGCGACGCGCTGCCCGACGCGCTCGAGCTCGCCTCGCGGGCCGGCGCTTCCGTCATCACCGGAAAGGGGCCGTACACGGCACAAATCACCCGTTAGGTGTGGACAGGTGGGGGATTGTGGTTTAGAGTGGGGCCGAGTGGAAGATGCTGCTCGGCGAACATGACCACACCCTCGACGACAAGAACCGCCTCACGCTCCCGGCGAAGCTCCGGGAGCAGCTCGGGGACGAGGTCGTGATCACTCGTGGCCTGGATGGATGCCTCTCGGTCTATTCCAGGGCCAGCTTCGAGGTCCTTGCGGAGCGAATGGGCACCCTCGACCCGTTCAGCCGCGAGACCCGGACGATGCAGCGTTACTTCTTCACCGGCGCTCCTCCCGTCGAGCTCGACAAGGCGGGCCGGATGGTGATCCCGGCCAAGCTGCTCGAGAGCGCGGGGATCCAGCGAGAGGTGACGGTCGCCGGCGTCTACGACCACCTCGAGATCTGGGACCGCGCCAAGTGGCGCGAGCAGATGCGCGAAGCCGAAGGGAGTGCGGAAGATGTTGCCGAGCGTCTTGCCAACCGAGACTGATCACGTTCCCGTTCTGGGCGACGAGGTGCTCGCCGCGCTCGACCCTCGGCCGGGGGACACGATGGTGGACTGCACCTTCGGCTCGGGCGGGCACTCGGAGCTGATCGTCGGGCGGCTGCGCGGCGAGGGCAAGCTGATCGCGATCGACCGCGATCCCACGATCGCGCCGTACTTCGAGCGGCTGCGGCGTTCGACCGCGGTCAAGGCGCGGCTCCTCCACGGCGAGTTCTCGCAGGTGCTGGCACAGCTCGCGGGCAACAGTGTGAAGGCCGACGGGATCCTGCTCGACCTGGGTGTGTCGTCGATGCAGCTCGACCGACCGGAGCGCGGGTTCTCGTACGCCGCCGACGCGCCGCTCGACATGCGCATGGATCCGTCCGCCGAGCTGACGGCAGCCGACGTCGTCAACGACACGAACGAGTTCGAGCTCGCAGGCATCTTCCGCCGCTACGGCGAGGAGCGCTACGCGCGCCAGATCGCGCGCGCGATCGTGCGGCGGCGCGCGCAGCAGCCGTTCGGGCGGACGGCCGATCTGGTGGAGACGATCAAGGCGGCGATCCCGGCGCCGGCGCGGTTCGGCGAGGGGCATCCGGCCAAGCGGGTGTTCCAGGCGCTGCGGATCGAGGTCAACGACGAGCTGGGCGCGCTCGAGCGGGCGCTGCCCGCGGCGCTCGAGATGCTGCGGCCGCACGGGCGGCTCGCGGTGATCTCGTTCCACTCGCTCGAGGACCGGATCGTGAAGCGCTTCCTGCGCGACGAGGAGCACGGCTGCACGTGCCCGCCCGACTTTCCCGTCTGCGCCTGCGGAGCGTCGCCGACTCTGCGGGCCATTCCCCGGCGGGCGATCCGGCCGAGTGCGGCCGAGATCGCCCGCAACCCGCGTTCCCAGTCCGCCCGGCTCCGTGTGGCGGTGAAGCTTGGCTAGCGCCCCCGTCGCAGCGGCCCGCGCCGAGCCGACCCGCCGGCCGCGGCCCCACAAAGCACGCCCGGCCGCGGCCCCGAGGCGCCGTGCCCGCTCTCGCGTCCCGCTCCCGTTCGCGTGCCGGGATCGTATGGATCGTCGTCGGCGGGCTCCTGCTCGCGGGCGTCGTCTTCGTCAACCTGGCCGTGCTCCGGCTGAACCTCCGGCTCGACTCGGCGACGCAGATGCGGAACAAGCTCCGGGGCGACAACGCAGCGCTCCAGTCGCAGCTCTCCTCGGCGCTCGCCTCACGGCGCATCCAGTCGCTGGCACACGACCGCGCGGGCCTCGTGCCGGCGGACACGATCGGGTACATCGACCTGGGGAAGAAGTAGAGCGTGGCATCGCCGATCCGGGAGAAGCAGGCGAACCGCAGGATCCGGCTCCTGCTGGCGCTGTTCACGCTGGCCTTCGCCGGCATGTTCGCCCGCGCGTTCTGGCTGCAGGCCGTGAATGCGGCGCACCTCTCGGGCCTCGCGCGGAACCAGCACGAGTCGACCCAGAAGATCCCGGCCGGCCGCGGCACGATCTTCGACCGCACCGGCGTCCAGCTCGCGATCGGGGAGCAGAAGACGACGATCTACGCCGACCCCCAGCAGGTGCGCAACCCGCGCGCGATCGTGCTGTGGGCGCACGAGATTCTCGGCACGGACGCGAACTCGCTCTACCCGCAGTTGCTCGACAAGAAGAAGCAGTTCGTCTACGTCCAGCGGTTCGCCGATCCCGAGAAGGCGAAGCTCTTCCTCGAGAAGGGGTTCGCGGGCGTGCTCTCGTACCCCGAGGAGCTGCGGACGTACCCGCAGGATGGCGTGGCGGCGCAGGTGCTCGGCTACGCGGGCGTCGAGAATCACGGTCTCGGCGGGCTGGAGCTCCAGTACGACCGCAAGCTCGCGGGCCGCGCCGGGTCGCAGACGATCGTGCGCGACCCGACGGGCCGCGCGATCGACGTGATCAGCTCCCGTCCGGCGCAGCAGGGCTCCGACGTCTTCACGACACTCGACCACACGATCCAGGCGCAGGCAGAGAGGGTGCTGCGCGAGACGGTCTCCCAGTGGGGAGCGAAGGACGCGACGGCGATCGTCCTCGACCCGTCGACCGGCGAGGTCCTGGCGATGGCGGAGACGCCCGGCTACGACGCGAACAACACGGCGAGCGTGGCGCGGTACGCACCGGCGCTGCTGCGCAACCGCGCCGTCACGGACACCTACGAGCCGGGGTCGACCTTCAAGCTCATCACGGTCACCGCGGCGCTCTCCGACAAGATCGTGACGCCGCGCACGCGGTTCACGCTCCCGTACCAGTATCGGTACGGCTCCTGCTGGCAGTGCACCGTGCACGACGCCGAGCTGCGGGGGACGGTCAACTACTCGGTCGCGCAGATCCTCTCGTACTCGTCCAACGTCGGCGCCGTGACGATCGCCGGGAAGCTCGGCTCGGAGCGGCTCGCGGCGTGGGTGAAGCGCTTCGGATTCGGGTCGCTGACCGGGATCGACTACCCGGGCGAGAGCCCCGGCTTCGTCCTGCCGCTCGACCAGTGGAGCGGCACGACGATCGGCAACGAGCCGATCGGCCAGGGTATCGCGGTGACGCCGATCCAGATGGCGTCGGTGTACGCCGCGGTGGCGAACGACGGCGTCTGGATCCAGCCGCACCTCGTGGGGCGTGTCGGCGGCCGCGCCCCCGAGCACTGGCGCAAGCGGCGGCTGATGTCGCCGGTCGTCGACCGCGAGGTGAAGGCGATGCTCACCGGCGTCGTCGCCGACCAGGGCGCGACGGGCACCGAGGCGCAGATCCCGGGCTACTCGGTCGCCGGCAAGACCGGCACGGCCCAGGTTCCGACCTCGCACGGCTACTCGACCACCGAGTACACGGCCTCCTTCGTCGGCATGGTGCCCGCCTCGCATCCGCGCCTCGTGGTGCTGGTGAAGGTCGACGACCCGCGCGGCTCGATCTTCGGCGGCGTCGTCGCCGCCCCCGCCTTCGCGTCCATTGCCAAGTTCGGCCTCCAGTACCTCGAGGTCCCCCCGGACGCCCCGAAGACTCTCACCAGCGCAACCACGGGCTAGACTCGAACGGCGATGAACCTGGAGCGCTTCATCACGGCGCTCGGACCGCACGAGGTCGTCCACGGGGTGACGGATCGCCTTGTACTTGGCGGCGGCGAGTCGATCGAGATCTCCGAGCTTGCGTACGACACGCGCACCGTGACGCCGGGGGCGCTCTTCTTCTGCGTGCGTGGGCGGAAGGCGGACGGGCACGAGCTGGCGCCGGAGGCAGCGGCGCGCGGCGCGGCGGCGCTCGTCGTGGAAGAGCCCTTGCCGGTCGAGTTGCCGCAGCTGGTGGTGGCGAGCGTGCGGGCGGCGATGCCGATCGCGGCAGATCTCTTCTTCGACAGCCCCTCCACGGCCCTCGATGTGGCCGCGGTCACCGGCACGAACGGCAAGACGACGACCGCGTTCCTGATCCACTCGATCCTCGAGGCGGCGGGACGCCGCTCGGGCCTGCTGACGAACATCGAGCGCCGCGTCGGCGGCGAGCCGCGGCCGACCGGCCTCAACACGCCCGAGGCGATCGACCTCCAGCGCCTCCTCCGCGAGATGGCCGATGCCGGCGACGAGGCGTGCGTGCTCGAGGCGACCTCGGAGGCGGGCGCGCAGGGCCGGCTCGAGCGCACGCGCTTCGCCGTCCTCGTGTTCACCAACCTGACCCAGGACCACCTCAACTTCCACGGCACCATGGAGGCGTACTACGAGGCGAAGGCCGCCCTCTTCGCGCAGGCCGAGCGCGCGGTCGTCAACGTCAGCGACGAGTGGGGGCAGCGCCTCGCCGCGACGCTCCCGGACGCCGTCACGTTCGACACGGGCTCCGACGCCCTCGACGGAATCGATCTGAACCTCCGCGGCGCCTTCAACCGCGAGAACGCGATCGGCGCCGCGCTGGCCGCGGGCGCGCTCGGCGTCGACCGAGACGCGATCAAGCGCGGGATCGAGTCCGTCGCCGGCGTCCCCGGGCGCTTCGAGGCGATCGACGCGGGCCAGCCGTTCACGGTCATCGTCGACTACGCCCACACCCCCGACTCGCTCGAGAACGTGATCCGCGCCGCCCGCGGTCTCGGCGACGGCCGCCTCACCGTCGTGTTCGGCGCAGGCGGCGACCGCGATCGCAGCAAGCGGGCGCTGATGGGGCGCGTCGTGTCGGAGCTCGCGGACCGCACGATCCTCACCTCGGACAACCCGCGCAGCGAGGACCCCGAGGCGATCGCGGGCGAGGTCGCCTCCGGCGCGGTGCACGAGCTCGAGCAGGAGCTCGACCGCCGCGCCGCGATCGAGCTCGCGCTTCTGGGGGCCCGGCCCGACGAGATCGTCGTGATCGCCGGGCGCGGCGCCGAGCCGGAGCAGGAGCTCGCGACCGGCAAGGTTCCGTTCGACGACCGGGACGTCGCCCGCAGCATTCTCAGCCGGGTAGCGGCGCAGCGGTGATCCCCCTCGAGCTCGACCTGATCGAGCCGCTCGGGCGGCTCACGGCCCGGCCGTGGGCGACCGAGGTGACCGGCATGCAGATCGACTCCCGGCTGATCGAGGAGGGCGACCTCTTCGTCGCGGTCGCGGCGGGCTCCGACTTCGTCGCGCACGCACTCGCCCGCGGCGCCGCGGCCACGCTCGTCCCGGGCGAGCCGCACGCCGCGCTCGCCGCGATCGGCGGCGCGGTACGCGATCGCTCGGCCGCGCGCGTCGTCGGCATCACCGGCGCGACCGGCAAGACGACCACGAAGGACATCCTCGCCGCGCTCTGCTCATCACACCTGCAGACGGTCGCCTCGCACGGCAACTTCAACAACGAGCTCGGCGTTCCACTCACCCTCACGCCGGATCGAGCTCGACACCGAGCTCTGCATCGTCGAGATGGGCATGCGCGGGCTCGGACAGATCGCCTGGCTCGCGTCGTTCGCGAAGCCGGACATCGGCCTGATCACGAACATCGCGCCCGTGCACCTCGAGCTCGTCGGCACGGTCGAGAACGTCGCGCGCGCGAAGGCAGAGCTGATCGACGCGCTGCCGCCCGGCGGTACCGCGGTCGTCCCCGACGAGCCGCTGCTCGAGCCCTACCTCACCCGCACCGACATCGAGATCCGGCGGATCGGCGACCACTCGCTCACGGTGGCGATTCCGTTCCGCGCGCGCCACCAGCTCCGCAACCTCTCGGCCGCGCTCACGGTCTGCGACGTCCTCGGGATCGAGGTGCCGGAGGAGGCCGCCCTCGAGGTCGAGCTCAGCCCGCTGCGCGAAGAGGTGATCGAGCTCGCGGACGGCGTGACGCTGATCAACGACTGCTACAACGCGAACCCCGTCTCGATGACCGCGGCGCTCGACCACCTCTCGGAGCTGGCCGGAGACAGGCGCAAGCTCGCCGTGCTCGGTTACATGGCCGAGCTCGGCGACGAGGCTCCTGCCTACCACCGCAGCACCGGGACCGAGGTGGCGCGCGCCGGCGTCGCCGCGCTCGTCGCCGTCGGCCCGCTCGCCGCCGGCTATGCGGAGACCGCCGAGGGCGTCGAGAGCCACCTGGTCGCCACGGCCGCGGAGGCCGCCGACACGCTCGCCGGACTCGTCCGCCCCGGCGACGTCGTGCTCATCAAGGGCTCCCGATCGGTGGGACTCGAGGCGGTCGCGGCGAAACTACGCAGCTAACCCATGGCACACGTCCTCGTCGCGGCGCTCGTGGCGCTGATCATCTCGCTGCTCGCCGGTCCGTTCTTCATCGACTTCCTGCGCCGCCACTCGCTCGGCCAGCACATCCGCGAGGAGGGGCCCGAGCACCACTCCGTGAAGCAGGGGACCCCGACGATGGGCGGCATCCTGATCGTGATCGCCGCGACGATCGCGTTCTGGGCCACGACCGTCCGCACGCTGCCCGCCCTGACGATCTTCGGCACGATGCTCGCCTGCGGCGCGATCGGCTTCGCCGACGACCTGATCAAGGTGCGTCATCGCCGTTCGCTCGGGCTCTCGGGCCGGATCAAGATGCTGCTCCTGCTCGCGACCTCGGCGGTCGTGTGCGTCGCCGCCGACCACCAGAAGTTCGAGCCGAAGCACTCGGTCTTCGTCCCGATCGTGGACAAGTTCATCCCGCTCGGCTGGGGCTGGTACGTGCTCGTGTTCGTCATCATCGCCGGCTCCGCGAACGCGGTGAACCTCACGGACGGGCTCGACGGCCTGGCCGCCGGGACGTCGATCATCGCTCTGTTCACGCTGACCGCCATGGCCGTGACCATCTACATCCGGAACACGCAGAACGGCCACCGGATCCCGAACCGGCTCGACGCCGCCTACATCGGTGCGGCGATGGTCGGCGGCGCGATCGGCTTCCTCTGGTTCAACGCCTTCCCGGCCGAGGTGTTCATGGGCGACACCGGCGCGATGGCCCTCGGAGGCGCGATCGGCGCGATGGCGATCTTCCTGCAGGTGCCGCTGCTGCTCCTACTCGTCGGCGGCGTCTTCGTGATCGAGGCGCTCTCGGTGATGCTGCAGGTGATCTCGTTCCGCTACTGGAAGCGACGGATCTTCCTGATGGCGCCGCTCCACCACCACTTCGAGATGAAGGCGTGGTCCGAGACCAAGATCATGGTGCGCTTCTGGATCGTCGCCGGGATCCTGTGCGCGGCGGGGTTCGCGCTCTTCTACAAGTACTACCCCAACATCCGCCCGCACTAGTATGCGCGTGCTCGTCTACGGGCTCGCCCGCTCCGGCCGCGCGGCGGCGGCGCGCCTCGCGAGCCGCGGGGACGAGGTCGTCGAGGTCGACCGGGAGAACGAGAACGACCTCGGCCTGCTCGACGGGGTCGAGCTGCTCGTGAAGTCGCCGGGGGTGCCCGGAGAGCAGCCGCTCGTCGAGGAGGCGCGGCGGCGCGGGATCCCGGTGTGGTCTGAGGTCGAGCTCGGCTGGAGCCTGCTCGAGCCGGCAGGCACGCGCTTCGTCGGCGTGACCGGGACGAACGGCAAGACGACGACGGCGGAGCTCCTCGGCGCGATCTTCCGGGCTGCCGGCCGCGACGTCGCGGTCGCGGGCAACGTCGGCACGCCGCTCTCGTCGGTCGAGGCGGCGGACTGGGTCGTGTGCGAGGTCTCGTCCTTCCAGCTCGAGGACGTCCACCGCTTCGCCTGCGAGGTCGCGGTGCTGCTCAACCTCGAGCCCGACCACATCGACCGGCACGGCTCCTTCGAGGCCTACCGGGCGGCGAAGCTGCGCATCTTCGAGCGCGCCGGCGTCTCGATCGTCCCGGCAGGCTCGGGCCTCGAGGGCATCGCGTTCTCGGCGGACGACTCGCTCCCGTCCGAGCCGCTGCTCCGCGGAGCCCACAACCGCGAGAACGCGGCTGCCGCGACCGCCGCGGCGCGCGCCGCCGGCATCGGCGACGACGCGATCGCGGAGGCGCTCCGGACGTTCCCCGGCGTTCCGCACCGGCTCGAGCCCGTCGGCGAGGTCAACGGCGTCCGCTACGTCAACGACTCCAAGGCCACCAACGTGGCCGCCGCCCTGCGCGCTCTCGCCGCATACGCCGATCAGCCCGTGCACCTGATCCTCGGAGGCTCGCTCAAAGGCGAGAGCTTCGCGCCCCTCGCGGCCGCGGTCGGCCCCAACGTCCTCTCGATCCACCTGATCGGTGACGCGGGCGAGCAGCTCGAGGACGCACTCGCCGGCCGCGGTCACCGCGATCTGCGCCTCGAGCGCGCCGTCATGCACGCCTGGGAGCTCGCCGAGCCGGGCTCCGTCGTGCTGCTCAGCCCCGCGTGCGCGAGCTACGACCAGTACGAGAACTTCGAGCGTCGAGGCGAGCACTTCAAGCTCCTCGTCGGCGCCCTCCAGGAATCCGGCGTTCGCGGGCGAACCCATTCCGAGTGAGGCGGGGAGAGCTCGAGTCGAGGATCCTGATCCTCGTCACGCTGGCGCTCGTGGCGTTCGGGATCGTCTGCGTCTACTCGGCGACGTCCGCGCCTGCCGCCGTCGGCGGCGGGAACCCGAACTTCTACCTCGAGCGCCAGGGCATGTACGCGATCCTCGGGATCGTCCTGATGGTGCTGGCGATGCGCTGGGACTACCGGCGGCTGCGCGCGCTCGCGCCGGTGCTGGTCGTGACCTCGCTCGTCCTCCTGCTCGCGGTGCTCGCGATCGGGCCCGCCGTGAACGGCGCCCGGCGCTGGATCTCGATCGGGCCGGCCGTCTTCCAGCCGTCGGAGCTCGCGAAGCTCGCGCTCGCGGTCTGGGCGGCGGCGTACCTCTCGCGCCGGCCGCCGCCGCGGACCCTCCAGCAGCTCGCCCGCCCGGTCGGGCTCCTCGCCGGCGTCTACGCCGTGCTGCTGCTGGCCGAGCCCGACCTGGGAACCGCGATCGCCCTCTTTCTGATGCTCGGCGCGATGCTGCTCGTCGCCGGCACGCCCGCACGCGTCCTTGCGCTCGCGCTGCTCGTCGCGGGCGCCGTCGGCACCCTCGCGATCTGGGTCGAGCCTTACCGCCGCGCGCGCTTCTTCTCGTTCCTCCACCCCTGGCACGACGCGCAGGGATCCGGGTTCCAGATCGTGCAGGCGATGATCGGCATGGGCTCGGGCGGCATCTTCGGCGCCGGCCTCGGCAACGGGATCGCGAAGCTCTTCTACCTGCCCGAGGCGCCGACGGACATGATGCTCGCGAACATCGGCGAGGAGCTCGGCCTGATCGGCGTCACCGGAGTCATCCTCGCCTACACCGTGTTCGCCTGGGCGGGCCTCAGGGTCGCGCTCGGCTGCACCGATCCGTTCGGGAAGCGGCTCGCCGTGGGCCTGACGATGCTCGTCTGTGGACAGGCCACGGTCAACATCGCCGCCGTGATGGGGCTCGCTCCGCTCACGGGCATCCCGCTGCCGTTCCTCTCGTACGGAGGCTCCAGCCTCGTGGTGCTGCTCGCCTCCGTCGGGATCCTCCTTAACATCGCTGCTCGTGGCCATGCAGAGACAGCTTCGGTGCGTGATCGCAGCCGGGGGGACGGCAGGACACGTGCTGCCGGCGCTCGCAGTGGCGGACGCGCTGACGGCACGGGACGTGTACGTGACCCTGGCCGGGTCGCCGGACCGCGCCGAGGCGCAGCTCGTTCCTGACGCCGGCTACGAGCTCGACACGTTCCGGATCAGCGGCTTCCCGCGGCAGCCGTCGCCGCAGCTCGTGTCGTCCGTGTACCGGGCCGGCGTCGCGCCGCGGGCGTGCCGCGCGATCCTCCGCCGCCGCCGGCCCGACGTCGTCTTCGGCGGCGGCGGGTACGTCGCCGGGCCGATGGTCTTCGCTGCCGCGACGATGCGCATCCCGGCGGCCCTGTCCGAGGCCGACGCGCACCTCGGGCTGGCGAACAGGATGGCGCTCGGCTTCGCGAAGCAGGTTTACCTCGCCTACCCGCTCGAGGGCCGGAACGAGCCGCGCTTCCGCGTGGTCGGTCGTCCGATCCCGGGCCGCGCGCGCACGATCCCGCAGAGCGAGGCGCGGGAGATCTTCGAGCTTCCGTCCGACGGCCCGGTGCTACTCGTCGCCGGCGCCCTCGCCGGTGCGCGCTCGCTCAACGAGACGATCATCGAGGCGTTCGGCGAGCGCGGGCCTTCCATCCTCCATATCACGGGCGAGCGCGACTACTGGTCTCTCAAGGCAAGGGTGAGGCGGCCCGACTACCGCCTGATCCCGTCGACCGAGCGGATCGGCGCCGCCTACTCCGCGGCCGACCTGGCGGTCGCCCGCGCGGGGAGCTCGGTCTGGGAGCTCGCCGCGGCCGGGAAGCCGGCGATCCTCGTTCCGTACCCGTTCGCGGCCGCCGATCACCAGGCGAAGAACGCGGAGTACTTCGTCCGGGCCGGCGGCGCGATCATGGTGCGCGACCTCGACATCCACGAGATCGTCGACCATGTCCGCTCGCTGCTCGACGACGAGCAGCGGCTCGCCGGTATGAGCGAGGCGATGCTGCGGGTCGCGCGGCCCGACGCGGCCGAGGAAATCGCCGAGGGGCTGATCGCGCTTGGCAGAGCAGCTTAAGAAAGGGGGCTTGAAGGACGGCGCCTCTGGTTCGTCGGGATCGGCGGGGCGGGGCTGTCGGCCTACGCCCAGCTCGCGCGCGCCTGGGGCGCCGAGGTCGGCGGCTGGGACCGCACCGAGACGCCGTACCTCGAGCCGCTCGCCGGCCTGCCCGTCGAGATCTCGCCCGAGCCGGCCGTGCCGGACGGCTGGGAGGCGGTGGTCTCGTCCGCGTACCCACACGTCGCCGGGCTCCGGCGGGCGGAGCTCCTGGCCGAGCTCGTCGCCCTGCGGCCGTCGATCGTCGTCGCGGGAACGCACGGCAAGGGGACGACTGCGGCGCTGATCGCGTTCGCGCTGCGGGAGAGCGGGAACGACCCGGCGTGGCTGATCGGCGCCCCGGTGCCCCAGCTCGGGTCGAACGCCGGCGCGGGGGAGGGGTGGCTGGTCGTCGAGGGCGACGAGTCGGACCGGACCGTCTTCGGGCTGCCGGCGCAGATCGCGGTCGTGACGAACGTCGAGCTCGACCACCACAGCGAGTTCCGCTCGCTGGCGGAGCTCGAGACGGCGTTCGAGACGTGGCTGGCGTCGGTGCCGCACGCCGTTCGCGACGCGCCGCCGTTCGAGGGGCGGCTGGCGCTTCACGGCGACCACAACCGCCGCAACGCAGGCGCAGCCCTCGCCGCGCTCGAGCTCGCCGGCGCCGATCGCGCGCAGTCGGCGTCCGCGCTCGGCCGGTTCACCGGGACGGGGCGGCGCTTCGAGGTCTCCGAGGCCGGAGGCGTGACGATCGTCGACGACTACGCCCACCACCCGGCCGAGATCGCGGCCACGATCGCCGCCGCGCGGGAGGCGTTTCCGGGTCGCCGGCTGCGCGTGCTCTTTCAGCCGCACCTCGTCTCGCGCACCCGCCACCTCGCCGCCGACCTCGGCGCGGCGCTGGCCGCCGCGGACGACGTGGTCGTCACCGACGTCTACCTCGCGCGGGAGCCCGCCGACCCGGCGGTGACGGGAAAGCTCGTCGTCGACGCCGTGTCGGACCGAGGCCGCGTCCCGGCGTGGATCCCGGACGTCGCCGCGGCTGTGGCATTCCTCATTCGGAAAGCACAGGCCGGCGACGTGCTGCTCGTCCTCGGCGCCGGCAACGTGGACGTCGCACCGGAACTCATCCGCGAGGCGCTCGGCGGATGATCGCGCTCGAGGAGGGCGTGCCGCTCGCGCGGCTCACCACGATCGGCACGGGCGGGCCCGCGCGCTACCTCGGCCGGCCGGAGACGCTCGACGAGCTCGAGGAGGTGCTGGCCTGGGCGGCCGAGCAGCGGCCTCGCGGTGGAGACGATCGGGCTCGGCTCGAACGTGCTCGCGCACGACGACGGCGTCGACGTGCTCCTGCTGCGACTGTCCGGCGAGCTCGCCGCGGCGCGCGTCGAGGACGAGACGCTGGTCGCGGGAGGCGGGGCGACCAACGCGGTCTGCCTGCATCGCGCGCGCCACGCCGGCCTGGGCGGCTTCGAGTTCGCCTCGGCGATCCCCGGCACCGCGGGCGGCGGCGTCCGCATGAACGCCGGCGCCTACGGAAGCGACTGGCGCGCCGTCATCACGGATGCCACGGTGGTGGCCGCCGGCACGCGCCGCACCCTCACCGCCGACGAGCTCGGTCTGGCGTACCGCCACTCGGGTCTCACGCCCGGGGAGGTCGTGGCCCAGGTGCGGTTCCGGCTCACCCCGAAGCCCGTCGAGGCGATCAAGGCCGAGGTCGCCGAGCTGCTGGCGCAGCGCAAGGCGACGCAGCCGACGACCAAGCGGACCTTCGGCAGCGTCTTCGCGAACCCCGACGAGGGGCCAGGGGCCGGGAGCCTGATCGAGGAGTGCGGGCTCAAGGGCTTCCAGATCGGCGGCGCACTGATCTCGGAGCGCCATGCGAACTTCATCGAGAACGCGGGCGGTGCGCGGAGCGCCGACGCGCTGGCGTTGATGGTCGAGGCGAGACGGCGTGTGCACGAGCGCTTCGGCGTCGAGCTCCGGCACGAGGTGCGATTCCTCGGCCCGCTCGAGCTGCCGCCCCTGTAGGGAAGCGGCGCTCCGTGGCGAACAGGCGGACGTGGCGCAGAGAAAGCCGAGCAAGGAGACACGCCGCACCGGCCTCCCCGGAAGGAGCTCCTCCGGGAATTGGGTCCGCATTGCGCTGATCGTCGCCTCGGTCGCCGTGGTCGTCCTCGCCGCCTATGTCGTCGCCCGCGACACCTCGATGTTCGCCGTGCGCACGCTCGCGATCAGCGGCGGCTCCCCGCGTGCCCGCGCGGAGGCGGAGCACGCGCTCGGCTCCGAGCTGGGCCGCAGCCTGCTTCGGATCGACGAGCATGCGCTCTCCACGCGCCTCGACGCGCTCCCGGACATCGTGAGCGCGACGCTCGACCGCTCGTTCCCGCACACGCTGCACGTGCGGCTGAAGTCGGAGCGCGCCGTGCTGCTGATCCGGCAGGGAAGCGCTGCGAGCTGGGTCGTGTCGTCGCGGGGGAGGGTGATGCGCCGCCTCTCGTCTCCGAAGCACTCGTCGCTGCCGCGGCTCTGGCTGCCGAAGACCGTCGCGATCAAAGCCGGCGAGACGCTGCGCGCCGCCGACGGCGCCCTGGCCGCCGCGGCGGTCGCCCCGATCGTCGGGCGCGGCTATCGGGGCGGCGTCCGGACGGTCACGTCGCGCCCGGGCTCGCTGACGCTCGTCCTGCGGACCGGCCCGCAGATCCGGCTGGGCGACATCGGCGACCTACGTTTGAAGCTGACGATCGCGCGGAAGATCCTCCAGTACGCGGCGGCCCGCGGAAGCAGATCTCCGGCCTACGTCGACGTCAGCGTCCCCGAGCGTCCGGTCCTGGGCACCGGCCAGGTCTAAAGTCGAAGGTAGAGGTTGAGGCTTAACCCGGTCGAGGCTCGCTTTTTCCGCATTGACATGCACCGCGTTCCACCGTACCCTCCCCTTGATGTTGAGGTCTAGTGAGCTTGAGATGAGAGATCGTTCGGGCAACTACCTCGCCGTGATCAAGGTCGTCGGCGTTGGCGGCGGCGGCACCAATGCGGTCAACCGCATGGTCGACGCGGGCCTCACCGGGGTCGAGTTCGTGGCCGTGAACACCGACGCTCAGGCGCTCCTGATGTGCGACGCCGACGTGAAGATCCACATCGGCGCGAAGGCGACGCGCGGCCTCGGCGCCGGCGCCGATCCGACGGTCGGCCACCAGGCCGCAATGGAGAGCCGCGACGAGCTGAAGGAGGCGCTGAAGGGCGCCGACATGATCTTCGTCACGGCGGGCGAGGGCGGCGGAACCGGCACCGGCGGGGCCCCGATCGTGGCCGAGCTGGCGCGCGAGCTCGAGGCGCTCACGGTCGGCGTCGTGACGCGGCCGTTCAGCTTCGAGGGCCGCCGCCGCGGGCAGCAAGCCGAGCAGGGCATCACCGAGCTCTCCGAGAAGGTCGACACTCTGATCGTGATCGAGAACGACCGCCTGCTCCAGGTGGTCGAGAAGAAGACTCCGCTCGGCGATGCGTTCAAGATGGCCGACGACGTCCTGCGCCAGGGCGTGCAGGGGATCACCGACCTGATCACCGTGCCCGGCATCGTCAACCTCGACTTCGCCGACGTCCGCACGATCATGCGCGACGCCGGCTCGGCGCTCATGGGGATCGGCATCGGCGTCGGCGAGAACCGCGCCGCGGAGGCCGCGCGCACCGCCGTCAGCTCGCCGCTTCTCGAGTCGTCGATCGACGGCGCCACCGGGATCCTCCTCAACATCACCGGCCCCGCCGACCTCGGCCTCTTCGAGGTGAACGAGGCTGCAGAGGTGGTTACGAGCGCCGCCGATGCCAACGCCAACGTGATCTTCGGCGCCGTAATCGACGACGGCCAGACCGACGAGGTGCGCGTCACCGTGATCGCGACCGGCTTCGGCCAGCAGCGCCGCCGGCGTGCCCGCGGCGGCCTGCTCGATCCGGGCCCCGGCCCCGCGCCGATCGTGGGCGGCCGCCCGTCCGACACCGAGCCGCCGGGCGACCTGCTCGACGTGCCGAGCTTCCTGCGCGACCAGTAAGCGGGGCTCGCCGCCGGTCTTCCGGCCGGGCCAGGTGCGGTTAGCCGTATGGCCCCATTGTTCGCGCTCTGCGACGATGCATGCATGGCGCGCACAGTGCTCATCGTCGACGACCACCCGAGCTTCCGGGCCACCGCACGCGCGCTGCTCGAGGCCGACGGGTTCACGGTCGTGGGCGAGGCGCGCGACGGGCTCGAGGCGCTCAGCCTCGAGGAGGAGCTCCACCCTGAGATCGTCCTGCTCGACGTCCAGCTCCCGGATCTGACCGGATTCGAGGTCGCGGCACGGCTGCGCGAACGGAATGGGGGCTCGCCGTCGATCGTGCTCGTCTCGAGCCGTGACGCCGCCGACTACGGCGGGCTGATCGCCGAGTGCGGTGCCCGCGGCTTCGTCCCGAAGGGCGAGCTGACCGGCGCGGCAGTGCGCGCCCTCCTGGCTTGAGCCGGCGCGCCGTCGAGCTCGTCTTCGTCACGACGGTCGCGATCGTCGAGGCCGTCGTCGCGGGCCTGCTGATCGCGAAGAGCCATCAGGAGTCGAACGGCGTCGTGACCGGCGTGGTCGCGATCTCCGCCGGGTTGTCCTTCGTCGTCAGCGGCCTGATCGCCCTCCACCGGCGCCCCGAGAACAAGACCGGCCTGTACCTCGCCGCGGTCGGCTACCTCTGGCTGCTCGGCTCGCTCACCGCGGCGAACTCGAGCGCCGTGTTCACCGTCGGGCAGTGGATCGGCGGCTTGGCGTTCGTCCCGTTCGCGGCGCTTCTTCTCTCCTTCCCGACCGGACGGCTCGAGCGGTCGAGCCGGACGATCGTCCGCCTCACGGCCGTATACGTCGTCTTCGGGCCGATCATCCTTCTGTTCGACAAGCGCGTTCCCGGGTGCGGCGACAGCTGCCCGGACAGCGCCGCCGTCGTCTGGAACCAGCCGGCGCTGGCGCACGCGATCGAGATCGTCGATGCGGTCATTCCCGTCGCGCTGTGTGCCGCCGCCGTCGTGATCCTCGTCCGCCGCTGGCGCGCGGCGACGGCCCCGGCCCGCCGCCTCTTGCTGCCCGTGTACGCGGCGGGCGGTGCGACGCTCGTCCTGCTGCTCGTGGGCAACGCGGTCGGGCCGCTCGCGCCGGGCGTGGACGGCGTGATCGGCCCGATCTTCGTCCTCCTCTTCACGGCCGTCCCGTACGCCTTCCTGTTCGGGATCCTGCGGAGCAAGCTCGCCCGCGGCTCGGTCGCGGGGCTGATGCTCGAGCTGCAGCGCGGGCGCCCCCTCCGCGCCGCCCTCGCGGAGGCGCTCGGCGACCCCTCGCTCGGGCTCGCGTTCTGGCTCGAGCGCCAGGGACGCTGGGTCGACCTGGAGGGGCGGACGCTCGACCTCTCCCACGTTCCCACCGCGGCGATCACGGTGGTGGAGCACGACGGGGTCCGGGTCGGGGCGCTGCTGCACGACGAGTCGCTCGCGAACGAGCCCGACCTGGTCGCGGGCGTGGCCGCCGGGGCGGCCTTCGCGCTCGACAACGAGCGGCTGAAGGCCGAGCTCCGCGCGCAGAACGAGTTCCTGACCACGATGGTCGACACCGCGCCGAGCCTCCTCGTCACCGTCGACACCGAGGGACGGATCCGGACGCTGAACCCCGCGACGCTCGAGGCGAGCGGCCACGACGACCCCGCCGACGTGCTCGGCCGCCACTTCTGGGACATCTTCATCGACCAGGACGAGCGCCAGGCGATGCAGGCGCGCTTCCGGGCCGCCGCGCCGGACCACGCGCCCGCGGAGTACGAGAACGTCTTCACCAATGCGCGCGGGGAACGGCTTTCGATCATCTGGCGCGGCGCGCCCGTGCGGGGCGAGTCGGGCCAGGTCGAGCAGATCGTCGCCGCCGGCCTCGACGTGACCGAGCGCCGCCGCCAGGAGCAGGAGATCCGCGCGTCCCGCGGCCGCATTGTCGCCGCCGGCGACATGGAGCGCCGCCGCCTCGAGCGCAACCTCCACGACGGGGCCCAGCAGCGGCTGGTGGCGCTCTCGCTCGCGCTGCGGCTCGCGCAGTCGAAGCTCGAGTCCGACCCGTCCGCCGCCGGCGCCATCCTCGCCGGCGCGAGCGACGAGCTCGCGCGGGCCCTCGAGGAGCTGCGCGAGCTCGCGCGCGGCATCCATCCCGCCGTGCTCACCGACCGCGGGCTCGACGCCGCGCTCGAGGGGCTGGCATCACGCTCGCCGGTCCCGGTCGAGCTGATGCCCGTCGGGCGCAGGCTGCCCGGCCCGATCGAGGCGGCGGCCTACTACGTCGTCTCGGAGGCGATCGCGAACGTGGTCAAGCATGCGGGCGCGTCGTCGGTGCGCGTCGGGCTCGAGGCCGTGAACGGGAGCTTCCTGATCGACGTCGTCGACGACGGCCGGGGCGGCGCCGACGTCGCCGGCTCCGGGCTGCGCGGACTTGCCGACCGGATCGAGGCGCTCGACGGCAGGCTCGTGGTCGAGAGCCCTGCGGGCGGTGGCACCCGGGTCTGCGCCCAAATCCCTCTGGTAGCAGAGATCCCCCTGGCACACGCGGCGTCGTCGGAGTAGTTTCGACCCGTGCGTGTCGTACTGGCCGACGACTCTGTGCTGCTGCGCGAGGGCATCGCGCGGCTGCTCGAGGACGCCGGTTTCGAGGTCGTCGGCCAGGCGGGCGACCCGGACGGCCTGATGCTGAAGGTGCGCTCCTACAGTCCTGACGTCGCGATCGTCGACATCCGGATGCCGCCGACGCACACCGACGAGGGGCTGCGGGCCGCGCGCGAGATCCGCGAGCGCTACCCGGGCACGGGCGTGCTCGTGCTCTCGCAGTACGTCGAGCCGGAGTACGCGCTCGACCTGCTCTCGGAGAGCGCGGAGGGCGTCGGCTACCTGCTGAAGGACCGCGTCGCCGACATCGGCGAGTTCGCCGCCGCGGTGCGGCGCGTGGGGGAGGGCGGCTCGGCGCTCGACCCGACCGTCGTCTCGCAGCTCGTCGGCCGCCGGCGGGCGGACGACCCGCTCGCCGACATTTCGCCGCGCGAGCGCGAGGTGCTCGAGCTGATGGCCGAGGGCCGCTCGAACCAGGCGATCTGCGACCGGCTCTTCATCACGCAGCGCGCGGTCGAGAAGCACGTGACGAACATCTTCAACAAGCTCCGCCTGCCCGCGGACGCGGCCGATCACCGGCGCGTGCTCGCCGTGCTCACGTACCTCCGGGGCTAGCCGCCCCCAGGGGGTGTGGGTACCCACACCCGAAGACGCCAGGCTCCCGCACGGCTTTTTCCCGTGTCCGGTGCGAGTCTCGGATCGTCAACCGAGACCCACGCCAGAGAAAAGGACACCGTTGCCATGTCACCCTTGAAGAAGTCGAACAACGTGGCGGCTCGCATGGGCCGCTGGAGCGCGAGTCACTGGAAGACTGCGGTCTTCGGGTGGATCGCCTTCGTCATCCTCGCAATCGCCGCCGGCACCGCCGTCGGCACCAAGCAGATCGACCAGCGCGACGCCAACGTCGGCCAGGCGCACAAGGCCGACCAGATCCTGAAGCAGGCCGGGTTCCAGGCCGACCCGCAGACGGAGATCATCCTCGTGCAGAGCCAGACCCAGACGATCAAGGACGCGGCCTTCCGCGCCACGATCGCCGACGCGGTTGCGACGGTCGAGCCGTTCGCCCGCTACTACAAGAACCTCTACTCGCCGCTCGATCCGGCTCATGCCGATCAGATCTCGGCCGACGGCAAGACGGCCATGGTCGAGTTCGACATGCGCGGCACCCAGAAGGTCGCCGAGAAGCGGATCGACAAGATCACCACGGCGACGGGGAAGATCCAGGCACGCCACCCGGGCTTCTTCGTCGGCGAGGCCGGCTCGATCAGCTCCGGCAAGGCGCTGAACGACGCCTTCAACAAGCAGCTCGCCCAGGCCGGTGAGCGGTCGGTGCCGCTGACCCTCCTCGTCCTGCTGATCGTGTTCGGCTCGCTCGTCGCCGCGGGGATCCCGCTGCTGCTCGCCCTGTCGGGCGTCGGCGCGACGCTCGGGCTGCTCTCGATCCCGAGCCACCTCGTCCCGATGGATCCGAACGTCAGCGCGGTCGTGCTGCTCGTCGGGCTCGCCGTCGGCGTCGACTACTCGCTCTTCTACCTCAAGCGCGAGCGCGAGGAGCGGGCGGCCGGCAAGGGCCACCGGGCGGCGCTCGAGGCCGCCGCGGCGACCTCCGGCCGTTCGGTGCTGATCTCCGGCCTGACGGTGATGGTCGCCATGGCCGGGCTGCTCTTCAGCGGCGACAAGACGTACCTCTCCTTCGGGATCGCGACGATGCTCGTGGTCGCGGTCGCGATGCTCGCGTCCCTGACCGTGCTGCCGGCGCTGCTCTCGCGCCTGGGCGACAAGGTCGAGAAGGGCCGCATCCCGTTCGTCGGCCGGCTCCGCCGCGAGCGTGGCGAGAACCGGTTCTGGGCCGCGATCCTGACGCCCGCTCTGCGGCGCCCGGTCGCGACGGTCATCCTGTCGGTCGGCGTGCTGGTCGCCCTCGCGCTGCCGGCGCTCCACATCCACACCGCGCAGTCCGGGCTCGACGCGCTGCCGAAGAGCATCGCGACCGTGCCCGCGCTCGACCGGATCCAGAAGGCGTTCCCGGGCGGCGCGACGCCGGCCCTCGTCGCGATCGAGGCGCCCGCCGACTCCGCGTCGGTCCAGGGTGCGGTCGCAAGCCTGAAGACCGCGGCGCTCGAGTCCGGTCTGATGACCGGCCCGATCCAGGTCGACGTCAACACCGACCGCAGCGTCACCCGCGTGGCGATCCCGCTCAAGGGCAACGGCACCGACTCGACGTCGCTGCGCGCTCTGCACGAGCTCCGCGACACGGTGCTGCCGCAGACCGTCGGCCAGATCCCGGGCGTGACCTACGCGGTCACCGGCGGCACGGCCGCCTCGGCGGACGAGAACACGCTGCTCAAGCACTCGGCCCCGCTCGTGTTCGGGTTCGTGCTCACGTTCGCGTTCCTCCTGCTGCTCATCTCGTTCCGCTCGGTCGTGATCGCGGGCAAGGCGATCGTCCTCAACCTGCTGTCGGTCGGCGCCGCCTACGGGCTGCTCGTGATCGTCTTCCAGTGGGGCTGGGGCGAGAGCCTGCTGAACTTCCGCTCCAACGGCGGCATCGCGCAGTGGCTGCCGATCTTCATGTTCGTGATCCTGTTCGGGCTCTCGATGGACTACCACGTCTTCATCCTCAGCCGGATCCGCGAGGCGTATGACCGGGGAATGAAGACCGAGGACGCCGTCGCCCACGGGATCAAGACCACGGCCGGCGTCGTCACCAGCGCCGCGGTGGTGATGGTCGGGGTGTTCTCGATCTTCGCGACGCTCCCGATCGTCGACATGAAGGAGATGGGGATCGGCCTCGCCGCCGCCGTCCTGATCGACGCCACGATCGTGCGGGCGCTGCTCCTGCCGGCCGCGATGAAGCTGCTCGGGGACTGGAACTGGTACCTGCCGAACTGGCTCGGCTGGCTGCCTCGCCTGGATCACGGCGCAGGGCCGGTCGGCCGGGTGCCGGTGCCCGAGACCGCGTAGCAGCAAGCTGGCAACGGTGATGTCCGGGGCCGCCGCAGAGGCGGCCCCGGCCGTTTTTTCCGGTTAGCATCGCCCGCGTGCAGACGCTCCGCCGGACGCCGCTCTACGAGAAGCACGTCGATGCCGGCGGCCGGATGGTGCCGTTCGCCGGCTGGGAGATGCCGGTGCAGTACGAGGGCGTGCTCGCGGAGCATCGGGCGGTGCGGACCGACGCCGGCGTCTTCGACGTCTCGCACATGGGCGAGCTGGAGGTCGAGGGGCCAACGGCCGCCGACATGCTCCAGCGGCTCCTCTCGAACGACCTCTCGCGCCTCGAGCCCGGCGACGCGCAGTACACGCTCCTGACGAACGACAACGGCGGCATCGTCGACGACCTGATCGTCTACCGGACGGGGCCGTTCCGCTTTCTGCTCGTCGTCAACGCCGCGAACAGCGACGCCGACTTTCGCTGGCTCGCCGAGCGCGAGCAGCGCGGCTCGGACGTGCGCGACGTCTCCGCCGACTACGCGCTGCTCGCGGTCCAGGGTCCGCGCGCGCTCGAGCGGCTCGGCCTCGAGCGGAAGCCGGCCTTCACGTGGGAGATGGGAGAGGTCGACGGCATCGAGGTGATGGTCAACCGCACCGGTTACACCGGCGAGGAGGGCGTCGAGCTCGCGTGCGTCCCCGAGGACGCGCCCGCGCTCTGGGACGCGATCCTCGCCCGCGGCGTCGTGCCCTGCGGCCTCGGCGCGCGCGACACGCTTCGGCTCGAGGTCTGCTACCCGCTCCACGGCAACGACATCGGCCCGCAGTGGGACGCGGTCTCGAGCGGGCTCGGCTGGGTGTGCGCCCTCGACACGGACTTCACCGGGGCGGAGGTCCTGCGCGAGGTGAAGGCGCGCGGGCCCGAGCGGAAGCTGATCGCGTTCCGGATGACGGAGCAGGCGATTCCGCGGCAGGGGATGGCGATCGACGGCGGCGGCGAGGTGACGTCGGGCTCGCTGTCGCCCATGCTCGAGGTGGGTATCGGTCTCGGCTACGTTCCGTCTGCGCTGAGCGCGCCCGGGACGGAGCTCACGGTCGACGTCCGCGGACGCGCCCGCCACGGCGAGGTGGCGACGAAACCGATCTACAAGCGAGGGGAGTGACGATGGCAGCCGAGACGTATCCCGACGACCTGCTCTATCACCCCGAGCACGACTGGGCCCGGATCGACGGGGACGAGGCGGTGCTCGGAGTCACCTGGTTCGCCGTCGATGCTCTCGGCGAGCTCGTCCACTACGAGCCGCCCGTGGTCGGCGCGCACGTCGCCAAGGACGGCTCGTACGGCGAGGTCGAGTCCGTCAAGGCCGTGTCCGACCTGATCGCGCCGCTCTCGGGCGAGGTGCTCGAGGTGAACGCGCGCGTGGCCGACGCGCCCGAGACGGTCAACGAGGACCCCTACGGCGAGGGCTGGCTGATCCGGATCAGGCTCGACGACCCGTCGGAGGCCGACGCGCTGCTCGACGCCGCCGCCTACCGCGACGTGATCGCCGAGCAGTGAGCTTCACGAGCCTCACGCCTGAGGACCGCGACGCGATGCTCGCGGCGATCGGCGTCTCGTCCGTCGAGGAGCTGTTCCGGGAGATCCCGGCCGGCGTCCGCTTCGGGCGCGAGCTCGCGGTGGCGCCGGCGCTCTCGGAGGCCGAGCTGACCCGGCACCTCGAGGAGCTCGCGGCGAAGAACGTCGTCGACGAGGTCTCCTTCCTCGGCGCCGGGATCTACGACCACTACGTGCCGGCGGTCGTCGACGCGGTGCTGCAGCGCGGCGAGTTCCTGACCGCGTACACGCCGTACCAGCCGGAGCTGTCGCAGGGTGTGCTGCAGGCGATCTTCGAGTACCAGACCGCGATCTGCGAGCTCACCGGGATGGACGTCTCGAACGCCTCGGGCTATGACGGGACCACGGTCGCGGCGGACGCCTGCTTCCTCGCCAAGTCGGCGACCGGCCGCAGTCGCGTGGTCGTCACCGAGGCGACGAACCCCCAGGTGCGCGAGGTCGTGCGCACGTTCTCGCCGGGGTTCGATCTCGAGGTCGTCGAGGTTCCGCACGAGGGCGGGGTCACGGATCCCGACGCGGTCCGGGACGCGGCACGGGATGCCGCGGCGGTCATCTTCCAGCAACCGAACTTCTTCGGCTGCCTCGAGCCGGCACCCGAGCTCGCCGCCGCCGCGAACGAGGCGGGAGCGCTCCCCATCGCGCACGTCGACCTGATGAGCCTCGGCGTGCTCGAGGCCCCCGGCAACTACGGCTGTGCGCTCGCGATCGGCGAGGGACAGTCCGCAGGCAACTACATGAGCTACGGCGGCCCGCACTACGGCTTCCTCGCCGCCCGCGACCCGTACATCCGGAGGCTCCCGGGTCGGATCGTCGGCGAGACGGTAGACACCGCAGGTCAGCGCGGCTATGTCCTCACCCTTCAGACACGCGAGCAGCACATCCGGCGCGACAAGGCGACGTCGAACATCACCACCAACCAGACCCTGCTCGCCCTG
This sequence comes from uncultured Actinomycetes bacterium, assembly GCA_963792135.1. Taxonomy (GTDB): domain Bacteria; phylum Actinomycetota; class Thermoleophilia; order Gaiellales; family Gaiellaceae; genus PALSA-600. The sequence goes on from CAWBVD010000017.1 coordinate 101,486, forward strand.
GCGGGCCTGGTGCACCTCTCGCTGCTCGGGCCTGAAGGCCTGCGCGAGACGGGGGAGACCTGCATGGCCCTCGCCGCCTTTGCCAAGCGTCGCCTGGAGGAGAGCGGAGTTCAGCCTTTGTTTCCGGAGAGGACAACATTCAAGGAGTTTGCCGTCGACGTCGGACGGAACGCCGCCGAGGTGGTGCGCGAGGCCCGTGCACACGGCGTGAACCCCGGCTACCCGCTCGGACGCGACTACCCCGGGATGGAGAACGGCCTCCTCGTCGCAGTGACCGAGAAGCGAACCGTGGAGGAGATCGACCGGCTCGCGAGCGCGCTGGCGAAGCTCACCGCACGAAACCGCGTCGGCGCCGCCCAGTTGGCTCGGTGACTCAGGTGAAGCTGATCTACGAGAAGTCGAAAAAGGGCCGGCGCGGGCTCGCGCTTCCTCGGACCGGACCTGCCGGTGCCGGGTGTCCCGCCGGAGCTGGCGCGGAAGGAGCCGCCGCGCCTGCCCGAGCTTGCAGAGCCGGAGGTGCTCAGGCACTTCACCGAGCTCTCGACGCGGAACTTCGGCGTCGACACCGGCTTCTACCCGCTCGGGTCCTGCACGATGAAGTACAACCCGCGCGTCAACGAGCGGATCGTCGGGCTACCCGGCTTCCGCGACCTGCATCCGCTCGTCGACGACGACGCCGCGCAGGGCGCTCTCGAGCTCGAGTGGCGGCTCACGGAGATCCTGCGCGAAGTGACGGGCCTCGACGCCGTCAGCCTCCAGCCGGCCGCCGGATCGCAGGGTGAGCTGACCGGCCTGCTGGTCATGCGCTCGCACTTCGAGAGCACGGGCGAGTCGGCGACCCGCCGCAAGATCGTGATCCCCGACACCGCGCACGGAACGAACCCGGCGAGCGTCACCATGGCCGGCTACGAGCTCACGGGCGTCAAGACCGACGCGCGCGGGAACATCGACCTCGACGATCTGCGCCACAAGGTCGATGCCGGAACGGCCGGGCTGATGCTGACGAACCCCTCGACGCTCGGTCTCTTCGACGAGAACATCGAGGAGATCCGTGACATCTTCCACGGCGCCGGCGCGCTCATGTACTACGACGGCGCGAACCTCAACGCCGTCTGCGGCATCTCACGGCCCGGCGACATGGGCTTCGACATCGTCCACATCAACCTCCACAAGACGTTCTCGCAGCCGCACGGCGGCGGCGGGCCCGGCGGCGGCCCGATCGCCGTGCGCAAGCAGCTGGCCGAGTTCCTGCCGCGGCCGGTGGTCGTGCGCGACGGCGAGCGCTTTCGGCTCGATTACGACCGGCCGCGCTCGATCGGCAAGGTGCGGGGCTTCTCGGGGCCGTTCGGCGTCTTCGTCCGGTCGTACGCGTTCATGCGTGCCTGGGGGCCCGGCCTGCGCGAGATGAGCGAGATCGCGGTGCTGAACGCGAACTACCTGCTGGCGCGGCTGCGGGAGTCGTACGACCTCCCGTACGACCGCCTCTGCATGCACGAGTTCGTTCTCAGCGCGCGCACGCTGAAGAGTGAGCACGGCATCACGGCGTTCGACGTCGCGAAGCGGCTGATGGACTTCGGGTTCCACCCGCCGACGGTCTATTTCCCCCTCGTCGTCCCCGAGGCGCTGATGATCGAGCCGACGGAGACCGAGGCGAAGGAGACGCTCGACGCCTTCGCCGACGCGCTGCTCGAGATCGCCCGCGAGGCGGCGGAGGAGCCAGACGCGATCAAGTCCGCGCCCCACGCGGCGGCGGTCGGCCGGCTCGACGAGGCCCGGGCGGTCAAGCAGCTCGTCGTGCGGCACCCGTTCGACGCGCCGTAACGCGACCCGTCCGACCGGCGGCGCAAACTTCGCGGCAAGCCGTACGTCGAACAGCAACAAAAGGGAACAGCAGTACCGGCGTGGGTGAGCGCCTGTTGAGCACCTCCGCCGGGCAATGGTTGGATTGGTCGGATTGGCCGCAATCGTGTAAGAATCCCGGTTGCGCAACAGGCGCAGGGCTCGGTTGTAGACCGAGCGGTGTCGAAACGAGGGAGGACGATGCGTCAGATGAGGATCGGACGCCGCACCGGGATCGGGCTTGCGGTGGTGGCCTGCGCGGTCGCGCTCGCTACGCCCGTTGCGCTTGCCCATCGGTCGGCGACTCCGAACAACGGCCCCGGAAACGTCGCGAACGGGTTCGTGGTCTTCAACAATTACTTCTGTGTCGCGTGTCACGTGATGAAGGCGGCAGGCCCCGCGTCGTACCGCGGCTACAACGTCTGCAACGGCGACACCGCCTGCAACCTGGGCATGAACTTCAACAAGATCCACGCTCCGTATCCGGTCGCCGTGGCGACGGCCACCAACGGTCTGCCGGCGGCGCTTCCCCTCTACCCGACCCAGATGGTCGGCTTCGGGAAGGTGCTGACATCGACCCAGATCCAGGATGTGGCGTCGTTCATCAGCAAGTACTCCGGCGGGTACAAGACGTGCACCGAGTGCCAGGGGATCACCCCGAGCGGCTTCCCCGGCACCACGTCGACGGCCGCCGGCACGACGACGAGCAGCGGCTAGAGCTGCGCCAAAGGAAGTAGGCCTCCGGAAAGCCTCGCGATCGCGGGGCTTTCCTTTTTTGCACGGGGTTGCACTTCCCCGGCGACGCACCCGATTGCCATGGGACAATGGAGCAATGCGCCGACTCCTGATTTTCCTTTTCCTCGCCGCCCTTTTCGCCTCCGCGCTGACGGGCGCCGGCCTGAGTGCGAATTCCCCGGCCAAAGGCCCCCTCGTCTTCAAGGTTCGTTTGATCCAGGAGGCGACCTACCGTCATCCGCATCCGCCGGCCGGCGACCCCGGCGACACGTTCTCGACCACCCTGCGCCTGTTCGCGATCGGCGACGTCCTCGGCTTCCCGAACAACACGCCTATGGGGACGATGGCGTTCACGTGGGGGCCGCTGAACGGCTCGTGCAGCACCACCACTCCCGAGTGCTCCGGCACGACGAACCTTCTGACGGTCACGAGGCTCCCGGGCGGCACGATCACCGCGAACGGCCAGAACGTCTCCCTCTCGCACGGCCTCGTCGTTCCGATCCAGAGCGGAACGGGCATCTTCAAGGGAGTGACCGGGTCGATCGCGATCGCTCCGCAGGGCGTCGCCCAGGACGTCTTCCACCTGAAGATGCCCTAGAGGAACCGGGAACTCGCCTCCGGCCCTGGTCGTTTTTCTATCTGGAGAGGAAATCACCGGAGAGGAGATCGATTGGCACGCGTTTCCAAGTCCGAGGCCGAGTGGAGGGCGCAGCTGACGCCCGAGCAGTACCACGTCCTGCGCGAGAAGGGCACCGAGCGGCCCTTCACCGGCGAGTATGACCACACCTTCGAGCCCGGAATCTACCGCTGCGCCGGCTGCGGGGCCGAGCTGTTCACGTCCGGGACGAAGTACGACTCGGGGTGCGGCTGGCCGGCCTTCTACGCGCCGGCGAGCGACGAGGCGATCGACGAGGAGGTCGACACGAGCTACGGCATGGTGCGCACCGAGGTGATGTGCGCCGCCTGCGGCGGCCACCTCGGGACACCTGTTCCCGGACGGCCCGCACCCGACCGGGATCCGGTACTGCATCAACTCAGCGGCTCTCGAGCACGAGGAGAAGTAACCGAGCGAAGGCGCCGCCCGCCGCGCGCGGGCGGGCCTCCTTCGCCGTTGTGTCCTACCCTCCGGTGCAGTTCTTCGTCGCCCAGGCCTCGATGTTCTTCAGTGCCTGCGTGAACTTCGCACCACCGAACTCGGCTCCGAGTTTCGAGATCTTCGCAAGGGTGGCCGCGTCGGGCACCTTGCCGCTGTTCAGGTCGACCCCCTTGAGGTCGCCTGCGATCTTCGTGTAGGCGTCCGCGATCGTCTCGAAGTCCGGCCGGATCTCCTCCGGCGTCTTGTCCGCGAGCGCCTTGAAGAGCGCGGCCTGCTTGGCGACGTCGCCCTTCGCGCCGGTGACGGCATGCGAGAACTGCGAGCCGAGGTCGCTGAGCTGCTTGCAGTTCGCTGCAGTCGCGAACGAGCCGGTACCGCTCGTCGTGGTGGTCGGGGCCGAGGTGGTCGTCGATTCGGTTGTCGTCGTTGCCGTTGTCCTGGTCGTGGTCGTGGTCGTGGCGGGAGCGGAGCTCTTCTTGCCTCCGCAGCCCGCGGCCGCAACGACCAGCACGAGTGTGAGTGTGATGCCGATCAGCTGGATCGTCCTGCGACGCATGCTGCCTCCTCGGGTTGCTGCCGCGCCTGAGCCTAACGCGTCCGGGAGTCGGCAGTCGTCGCCGCCAGCTGCCCGCACGCGGCGGCGATCTCGCGGCCGCGGGTGAGGCGCACGGTCGCCGGCTGGCGGCGGCGGCCGAGCACCGCCTTGAACGCCGCGATCGCCTCGCGCGACGATCCGCCGAAGCGTCCCGTCGGGTTGTACGGGATCAGGTTGACCTTGAACGCCTTCGGGATCGAGCAGCTTCGCCAGAGCCTCCGCGTGCTCGGGCCGGTCGTTGACGCCGGCGAGCATGACGTACTCGACGAACACCTTCCGACCTCGGAGCTCGACGTAGCGGCGGCACTCGGCGAGCACGTCGCCGAGCGGGTAGCGGTCGTTGACGGGCATGAGCCTGCCGCGGAGCGCGTCGTCCGGGGCGTGGAGCGAGAGCGCGAGCCGGATCGGCGCGTCGACCTCGTCGACGAACCGCCGCAGCCCGGGCAGCCAGCCGACAGTGGAGACGGTCGTCCGGCGGTGCGTCACGTCGAGATCGGGGAGCCTCCGCGCCGCCTCGAGCACGGCGTCGAGGTTCATCATCGGCTCGCCCATGCCCATGAACACGAGATGGTCGATGGGCTCGAGCCGGCGGAAGTGGAGCGCCTGGTCGAGGATCTCGCCGGCGGTCAGGTTGCGCCCGAACCGCATCTGTCCGGTTGCGCAGAACGCACAGGTGAGCGGGCAGCCGGACTGCGACGAGACGCACACGGAGCGCCTGCCGTCGCGGTAGCGCATGAGCACGGCCTCGACGGGGTGGCCGTCGTGCGTCCGGAAGAGCACCTTCAGCGTCCGGTCGCGGGCGAGGGACTCGGTTTCGACTGCGAGCGACGAGAACGGCACGCGCTCGGCCAGCGCCGCCCGAAGGGCCGCCGGCAGGTTCGTCATCTCGGCGTAGGAGCCGGCGCCGCGCGCCGTCCACTCCCAGACCTGGCGGGCCCGATAGGCGGGCTCGCCGGCGAGCGCAGTCTGGAGGAGCTCGAGGTTCACGCGTCCACCGTAGACGACTACCCTGCGTTCGTGATCGACCTCCGCTCGGACACGCAGACGAGGCCGTCTCCCGCCATGCGCGCGGCGATGGCCGAGGCGGAGGTCGGCGACGAGCAGCGGCGCGAGGACCCGACCGTCATCGCCCTCGAGGAGCGCGGTGCGGCACTGCTCGGGCACGAGGCCGCGGTGTACCTGCCCACGGCGACGATGGCGAACCAGATCGCGCTTGCGATCCTCGGCCGGCGCGGCACCGAGCTGATCGTCGAGGACACGGCGCACATCATGATCGCCGAGCTCGGCGGCGCCGCCATGCACTCGGGGCTGCAGACGCGCGGCCTCCCCGGCTATCGCGGACGCCTGACGCCCGACCAACTCAGTGCGGCCGTGCGGGCGACCGACGGCTTCCACCAGCCGTCGGCGTCGATCGTGGCGCTCGAGAACACGCACAACAGCTCCGGCGGCGCCGTCTGGCCGCTCGAGGAGCTCCAGGCGGTCGTGGCCGCGGCGCGCGAGCTCGGCCTCGCCGTGCACCTCGACGGCGCGCGCCTCATGAACGCGGCCGTCGCGCTCGGCATCCCCGCCGCCCACATCGCCTCCCTCGCCGACACCGCGACGCTTTGTTTGTCGAAAGGCCTGGGCTGTCCACTCGGTGCCGTGCTTGCGGGGTCGGCTGAGCTGATCGCCCGCGCCCGGGTCGAGAAGCACCGCTTCGGCGGCGCCATGCGCCAGGCCGGGATCGTGGCGGCCGCAGGGCTCTACGCGCTCGACCACAACGTCGAGCGGCTCGCCGACGACCACGCCCGCGTGCGCCGCCTCGCCGAAGGCTGGGCGGCCCGCGGCGTCCCGGTCGACCCCGAGCGCGTGGAGACGAACTTCGCGCAGGTCGACGTCGGGTCGCTCGGCCTCACCTCGGCGGAGGCGATCCAGCACCTCGCAGCGGCGGGCGTCGGCCTCAGCGGCACGGTGGCGCCGGGCCTGCTGCGCGCGGTGACCCACCTCGACATCGGCGACGACGACGTCGCGCGGGCAATCGAGCTCGTGCCGGCCGCCCTGGATGTCCTCGCGCCTGCCTGAGGGCCTCGAGCAGCGCCTGGAGCGGACCCTCCAGACGCGCCAGGCGGAGCGGCTGCCGTCGCTCGCCGCGGCCGTGGTTCGCGGCGGCGAGAGCGTGTGGGCCGACGCGGTCGGCACGGCCGACTACGAGAGCGCCACCGAGGCGACCGCCGACACCCAGTACCGCATCGGCTCGATCACGAAGACCTTCACCGCCGTCGCGGTGATGCAGCTGCGCGACGCCGGCAAGCTCGACCTCGACGACCGCCTGGAGCAGCATCTGCCGGGGATCGCGCTCGGCGCGCCAACGCTGCGCCGGATGCTCGCGCACCTCTCCGGCTTGCAGCGCGAGCCGGGCGACATGTGGGTGTCGGGCAAGGCGCCGACGATCGACGAGATGATCGACGCGATGAACGAGTACGAGCTCGTGCTCCCCGCCGCCCGCGCGCACCACTACTCGAACCTCGCCTACGGCATGCTGGGCGAGGTCGTCGCCCGGCTGAGCGGCGAGCCGTACACGGACTACGTCGACCGCCGGATCTTCGCTCCGCTCGACCTCACCCGGACGACCTGGGACGAGCAGGCGCCGTGCGCCGCCGGATACCTCGTCGACGAGTACGCGGGCACCGCCGAGCGCGAGCCGCACACACCGCTCCATGGCATCGCCGCCATGGGGCAGCTGTGGTCGACGGTCGGCGACCTGGCGCGGTGGGCCGTCGTGCTGGCCGAGGGCGCAGAGGGCGTTCTCGACGAGGCCACGGCGGACGAGCTCTGGTCGCCGCAGGTGATGCTCAACCCGGACGACTGGACGGTCGGCTGGGGCCTCGGCATCCAGCTCGTGAACCACGAGGGGCGGATCTTCGGCGGCCACGGCGGCGCGATGCCGGGGTTCCTGGCGGGCCTGTACCTGCACCGCGAGTCGAAGACGGGCGCCGCTGTCCTGACGAACGCCGGCTCGCGCGCGCCGACGATCGACATCGCCCTCGAGCTGGCGGGAGCGACGCTCGAGCTCTGGCCGCCCGAGATCGAGCCCTGGCGGCCCGAGCCGACGCCGCCCGCCGAGATCGCTCCGCTCCTTGGCCGCTGGTGGTCCGAGGGAAACGAATTCGTGTTCTCGTGGAAGGACGGCCACCTGACCGCGCAGCTGCCCGGAGCCCCGCCGCGGGTCAAGCCGTCGGTCTTCGAGCCGGTCGACGGCGGCTTCCGGGTCGTCTCGGGGCGCGAGCGGGGCGAGCGCCTCCGCGTCGACGGCGACCGGCTGATCTGGGCCGGCTACATCTTCACGCGCGACCAGGAGGGGACGCCGAGCTAGGCATCTCCGGCGACCCAGTACGCGACGACGGCTGCGGCGTAGCCGAGGATCAGCGCGATGCCCTCCCAGCGCTTCGCGTGCGCGTCGGCGACGACCAGCGTGACCGCGATCGTCGCGATCGCCATCGTCGCGATCTCCACCGGCCGGAACGCGAGCGTGAGCCCGCGCCCGATCAGGCCGGAGAGGAGCGCGATCGCGGGCGCGACGAAGACGGCGACCTGCGCCGACGAGGAAACGGCGATCTCGGCGCCGAGGCTGTGATTCCCGCGCCGGGCGGTCACGATCGCACCGCCGTGCTCGGCCGCGTTCCCGACCAGCGCCACGATCACGACTGCGACGAAGAACTGCGACAGCCCGAGCTGCTCGACGAAGTCGTCGAGCGAGCCCACGAGCGCCTCCGAGACGAACGCGGTCGCGACGGTCGCGATCGTGAGCGCCGCGAGGCCCCGCCTGACGGCTCCAGGGGTGCTCGAGGCTCGAGGTCGACGGCTGGCTCGGCTTGCGGAGGTTGACCGTGATGGTCGCGGCGTAGAGAACGAGCAGGAGCGCTGCGACCGGGAGCGTCAGCAGGTAGAGCGTATGGCTGTTGGGGTTTCCGCCCCAGCCCGGGATCGACGGGATCAGGAAGAGCGTGACGGCGATGAACAGGATCCCCAGCTGGAGGTTCAACGACGACCGGTCGACCTTCCCGCCGCCGCCGAACGCCATGGCCGCTCCGAGCACGAGCAGCGCGGTCGAGACGATCGAGCCGGCGATCGTCCCGCGTACGACGTTCGGGAGGCTGTCCGAGATCGCGAACAACGCGATCAGGAGCTCGGGCGCATTGCCGAAGCTCGCGTTGAGGAAGCCGCCCACCTTGGATCCCGTGTGCTCGGCGATGTGCTCCGTCGCCTCGCCGATCAGATAGGCGAGCGGGATCAGCGCGCAGGCGGCAAGGACGAAGAGGGTCGTCCCGCTGACATGCAGGACGTACTCCGCGAACAGGACGAGAGGCGCGAAGGCGAGAGACGCCTTGTAGAGACTCCGCGCCACCGCTCAAGGGTACGCTGGGCTGCTAGTCCGGGAAGCCCTTACCCCCGCGGCGCGCGAAAGTCAAGACTTGAAGATCGCGATCGAGCCGCCGACAATGACTGAGATGCCACGCCAATCCACCACGAAATCTCTGCCGCTTCATCCGCAGCAGGAGATGTCGTGCCGCCGCTGCGAGGTGCACTGCGACAAGGTCGTGTACCCGGGGGCCTGCCTGGAGAAGAGCTGCCCGTTCGTCTACTCCTACGAGGCGTGGGGGCACACGTACGTCGGCTGCATGCAGAAGGTCTACGACGTCGAGATCGACCTCGACATGCTCCGGGCCGCCGAGCGCCGCTCAGCGGGCTTCGGCGCCATCCGGGCCGTGCGCGAGCCGTTGCCGATGTGCAAGGCGGAGATCGAGCACACCTACGCCTCGCGCACCGACGACACGGGCTGCGTCAACCCCGAGTTCGGCGAGCTGCCGGTCGGGGAGCCGACGTTCCGCGTCTTCGCGCAGATCAAGACCGGCTGAGCAGCTCGCTCTCGCGGTGCCGGCGGACGGCGCGCGCGCCGAGCCAGAAGAGCGCGACCAGGATCAGAACCGGGGCGGCCAGCGCGAGCGCGTAGACGGCGCCGATCCCGAGCCAGCGGAACGCGACACCGAGTCCGTGCAGGGGGCCGTGCCCCTGGTGCGCCGGCGCGGGCGCCGGCCGGGTCGTCAGCTCGAGGCTCAGCTTCGCGAGGCTCGCTGCGCGAATCGTCGCGGCCTGGCCGCGCTTCAGCTTCGCGATTGCGGCCGTGAACGACGCGACCTGCTTCTGCGCCTCCTCGGTCTGCGGCTGCGACTGCCAGTAGGCGAGCCGCTGCTCGAGCCGCTTGATCTTGCGCGCAGTCGTGTCGACCTGCACCTGCAGGTCCTGAATCGAAACGTTCTCGCCGACGATCGTCCCGAGCGCCGACAGCCGCGACACGGCCTGCTGGACATGCTCCTTCGGGAGGCGCAGGACGATGTGCGCATAGCCCGTGCGCCCGGCGGCGTCGACGTTCAGCGACGCCGGGTAGCCGCCGAGCGAGCGGGCGATCGACACCGCCTCCTTCGTGGCGTCGGAGACGGCCTGAGTGTTCCTCACGCGGAGCTGAAGGGACATGCTGATGCGCTGGACGCGGTTCGGGCTCGGGGCCGGGATCGTGGTGTCGGTGCGGGCGACGCCGGCGGCTGAGTAGGCCTTCTGGGCGGGAACGGGGGGTGCCGGCGATGTTCGACGGCTGCCGCCGCCCTGCAGCACGATCGCGGCCCCTGCGACCACGGCCGCGACCGGCACCGCGATCACGAGCGCCCGCCGCCAGGTGAGCCGGCGCCGCGGGGCGGGCGCGGCCTCGGCCGCGATCCGGCGGATGTGCTCCCGGAGCTCCGCCGGGGCGAGCGGCCGCGCCTCGCGCAGCTGGGAAAGAAGGTCAGGCTGCAACTTCGAGTGCCTCCTCGAGCTTGCCGAGCGCCCGGTTCAGGCGCGTCGTGCAGTTGGTGGGCGAGATGCCGAGCAGCGCGGCCGCCGTGCGGGCGTCGAAGTCGAGCACGACCCGGAGGGCGATCACCTCGCGCTCGCCGGCCGAGAGCTTCCCGAGCGCCGCCTCGAGCTCGGGCGAGAGCCCCTCGACGAGCCGCTCCTCGAACCGCTCCGGGGACGCCGCGAGCTGCTCGCGCCGCTGCCGGCGCTTCTCGGAGCGGAAATGGTCGAGGGCGACCGTCCGCGCCACCTGGCAGAGCCAGGTCCGGGCCGAGCCGCGCTTCGGGTCGAAGCGATGCCAGAGCCGGAGGGCCCGCTCGAAGGTCTCGCCGGCGAGATCCTCGGCGAGGAAGCGGTCGCCCGTGAACCAGACGAGGTAGCCGTAGACGTCGTCGAGGTGCTGCTCGGCGGCCTGCGCGAAGCTCGTCACGCCGTCCTTACGCCGCCGGTCGCTTCCGCGTCACACGCTTCTTCCTCCACCGTGCATGCAGCTCACGCAGCTTCTTCATCTCGTTCGCGTCCACGCCGTCGCCCGCGCCCGGCACCTCCATGTAGGCGCCGAGCTTCTGGAAGGCCGGGTGCGCGAGGAAGGCGCCGAGGCCCTCGCCGATCTCGCCCTCGAGAATGTTCGCGTGCCGGTCGCGGTTCGAGCCGAGCGGTGTCGCGCTGTCGTTGATGTGGAGTGCGAGGAGGCGGTCGAGGCCGATCGTGTCGTCGACCTCGGCGACGAGCGCGTCGACCGCACCTCGATCCCGGACGTCGTAGCCGGAGGCGTAGAGGTGGCAGGAGTCCAGGCAGATCCCGAGCCTCGGATGCCGGCCGGCCGCGTCGAGCAGCGTCGCGAGCTCGGCGATCGAGCGGCCGATCGTGCCCCCGGGCCCGGCGGAGTTCTCCATTGCGAGCCACGTGTCGCGCTCGAGCCCGTCGAGAACCTCGCCCAGTGCCGGGACGACCACCTCGACCGACGCCTCGAAGCCGGTCCCGAGGTGCGAGCCGACGTGGAAGATGACCGCGCGGGCCTCGATCGCCTGCGCGGTCTCGAGCGTCGAGCGCAGGGTCGCGATCGACTTGCGCCGGATCTCGTCGTCGCCGGCGAGGTTGCAGAGGTAGAGCGCATGGCAGACCACCTCCGCGACCCCCGCCTCGGCGCGCCGCGAGCGGAACTGCGCGATCGCCTCGGGCTTGTGCGCGGTCGGCCGCCACATGCGCGGGCTCTGGGTGAAGACCTGCACGCAGTCGCCGCCGATCGCCTCGATCCGGTCGATCGCGGTGTAGATGCCGCCGGCCGACGACATGTGGCCTCCGAAGTGCACGTGACTAATCCTGACGACAGCCGGGGCGCTCGCGGTCGAGACGATAGAGCGTCATTCCTCCCGCACTCCGGCTCCGCAGGACCGGATCGAGCACACGCCGCCACTGGGCCCCGCCGGCCGAGTCCACGAGGATCGCGTTGACGTGCTGGGCGAGGGCCGCTCGAAGGATCGCGCGCGCCCCGTCTGGCGGAACGTCGTCGTCGATCAGTTGCAGCATCGTCGCGCGGTCGGGGAGGCTCTTGGGGACGGCGTCATTGAGCGCGCCGTCGGCGAGGCGGAATCGGAAGCCGTCCTCCGCCTGCCAGAGGAGAGCCGCGTTGCGGAACGGCGGCGGCAGTACGAGCACGTTGTCGTTGCGGCCGAGGCAGAGGTCGTCCAACCCCTGCGTGAAGAAGCTGGGCCGCTCTGGGTGCTCGTGCCAGTACCCGTCGCCGACGGCCGGGACGAGCGCGGCCGCCGCCGCGGCGGTCAGGACGATCCGCAGCGTCCGTGACCACCCGGGCGACGCCGCCCACAATGCCGCGATCAGGCTCGCGGCGAGCGCCGCGTAGAGCGCAAAGCGGCTCGGGATGACGTTGTCGAAGAGCGGCGCGTCCCGCACGAGCCGCCACGGCAGCGGGAAGAGCGAGTGGTCGCGTACCCGCAGCTCCGACCCGAGCGTCGCGATGACGGCGAGCACGAGCGCGAGGACGAGGAAGCGGCTCCCCGGCCGCCGCCAGCGGCGGACCGCGAACAGCACGACGATCGCGAGGAGGGGCAGCCCGAGGTACTCGCCCGTCTCGGCCGAGACCGCCTGTGCGGACGGCACGAAGTGCTGCGCGAGGCTGCCGCCGATCGCCGTGGTGCGCGCCGGGAACGCGACGTTCACGAGGTCGGCGGGGTTGTGCGTCGCCGGCGTGATGACGCCCTGGTAGTCGCTGAGGGCGTAGTAGACGAGCGGTGCCGTGAGCACGGCAGCGGCTCCGTAGGCCCCGAGGAGCGGCGGGAGCGTCGCGGCGATCCGCCGCCGTTGCGCCGGCACGACCACTGACCCGAGCAGCAGCCCGGCGGCAAGGCACAGGCTGAGCGTGAAGAGGACCTCGGTCGAGAACAGGAGCTGCAGCGCGAGCAACGGGCCGAGGCGGACGACGAGGCCCCAGCCGCCTAGCCCGCCCTCGAGGAACCGCAGCAGCGCGAGCGCCGCGAGCGGCACGAGGAAGACCGACGTCATGTGCAGGTGCCCGAGCTCCTGCGCGGTGAGGTAGCTCGAGAAGCCGAAGAGAAACCCGCCCGCGACCGAGGCCCAGAACGACCGCGTCAGGTGCCGGCAGAGCCGGAACGCCGTCCAGGCGGCGAGCGCCGGCAGCAGGATCGCGGCTGTGTTGTACGCGGCCACGGCGCCGAACGCGAGCGTCACCGGCGCGAGTAGCAGTGCGAGCCCCGGGATCGAGGTCGTCCAGGCGAGGTTGCTGCCGTTCGGCGCCCAGAGCACGTGCGCCACGAAGGGGTTGTGGCCGTCCAGGACGGCGTGCGGCCACCAGCCGAGGGACCAGACGAAGAGCTGCGGATCGCTGCCCGTCCCGATCAGGTCGCGCCGGAAGTGCGGCAGCACGGGAATCGCGAAGAAGAGAACCGACAGGCCGAGGTACGCGGCGGCTGCGGCTAGAGAGGCGGTCCGCGTCACCGTGTCCTGATCCTAAGATCACGGCATGTCAGCGCGTGTCCGCATGGCGCCGAGCCCGACCGGGTTCCTGCACGTCGGGGGCGTGCGCACCTTCCTCTTCAACTGGCTGTTCGCGCGCCAGCAGGGCGGCGAGTGCCGCCTCCGCATCGAGAACACGGACACGAGCCGCGAGGTGGCCGAGGCGGTCGACCAGATCCAGGAGTCGCTTCGCTGGCTCGGGATCGACTGGGACGGCCCGACCACGTTCCAGCTCGACCGGATGGACGAGGTGCGCACGTACGCCGACCGTCTGCTCGCCGAGGGCAAGGCCTACCAGGACGAGGGGGCGATCCGCTTCCGCATGCCGGACGAGGGCGTGGTCGGCTGGGACGACGTCGTCCGCGGCCGGATCGAGTTCGAGAACGAGAACCTCGCCGACCTCGTGATCGTGCGCGCCGACGGGCGGCCGACCTACAACTTCGCCTCGCCCGTCGAGGACATGCTCGACGGGATCACTCACGTGATCCGGGGCCAGGATCACGTCTCGAACACGCCGACGCAGATCAACATCCTCACGGCGCTCGGTGCGGAGCTGCCGGTCTACGCGCACGCCCCCGACGTGCTCGGCGACGACGGCAGGAAGCTGTCGAAGCGCCACGGCGCCGTGTCGATCGACGCGTTCCGTGAGGACGGCTACATCCGCGAGGCGCTGATGAACTTCCTCGCCCTCCTCGGCTGGAGCTACGACGACAAGACGACGGTGATGACGCCGCCGGAGCTGATCGAGCGGTTCTCGCTCGGGCGCGTCGGCGCGAGCCCGGCGACGTTCGACTACGAGAAGCTCGCCTGGCTGAACGGCGTCCACCTGCGGATGCTGAGCGCGGAGGAGTACGGAGACCGGCTGCTCGCATGGCTGCGCGAGCAGGGGATCGACTGGCCCGAGGAGCGCGTCCGCGCAACCGTGCCGCTGGTGCTGGTAAAGCTCGAGAAGCTCTCGCAGTACCCGGACTACGTCCGCTTCCTGTTCGAGACTGTGTTTCCTGACGGCAATGGGAGTCGCGACGGAGCCGACCCGGCCGTTACCCGGCGCGGCGGCCGAGGTGCTGAGCGTGGTCGAGCCCTGGGAGGCGCCGCGGATCGAGCAGGCGCTGCGCGAGTTCGCGGAGGCGGAGGGGCTGAAGCCGCGCGAGGCGTTCGCCGCGATCCGCCTCGCCGTCACGGGCTCGAAGGTCTCGCCCGGGCTGTTCGAGAGCCTCGAGCTGCTGGGGAGAGAGGAGTCTTTGGCGCGGCTGAGCGCTACGGGCGATACATGAGCAGCGAGATGCAGATCGCGAGCATCCCGGCGACCCAGAGCGGCCACGGCCCCGCTGTCGCGCCCACCGCGAAGGCCGCGGCGCCGACGACGGTGAGGATGGTCGCCGTCAGCGGCGCGCGGATGAGCCGCTGCTCCTGCTGAGGCGCTGCAGGCACGACCCCGCCGCCCGTCAGGCGCAGGCGCGCGAGCCGGACGCGGAAAAGCGCGCCCCGCCACTCGTGCAGCAGCGCATCGACCCCGCGCGCGCCGAGCACGTCCGCGGCCTCGACCACGTCGCCGGTTGCGTCGCGCGCTCCGGTCAGCGCGGCCGCGAGCTCGGAGTGGGCCGGCTCGGCTGCGGCGGGCGGCGAAAGCCCGAGGGCCGACTCGCTCGCGGTGTGGAGCCGGTACTGCAGCCGGCGCAGGGCGCCGACCGTCTCGTCGTCGTCGAGCAGGTCGGGAGCAGCCGCAATCCCCTCGAGCCGGGCAAGCGTCTGCGAGAGCTCGCCCCAGAGCTCGCCGACCTGGGAGGCATAGCGCTCCGCCGACTGAATTTCGGGCGCCACGGTCGGCATCTTACCGAGACGTCAATCGATTACCATCGTCCGCCGTGGCCGTCCCCACCGTCCGCCCCCCCGCCGAGTTCGAGAGCCGCCTCGCGAAGTACATGTACGAGCGCTCGGAGGAGTCGCGGGCCGTGCGCGTGGGGGAGAAGGAGACCTCGGAGCAGGCGGAGATCGTCCGCCGCTACGCCGACCTCTTCAGCCGCGGCCAGCTCGAGGCGCTGCACGAGGCCGAGGAGAGCGCGAGCGTCGACGAGCGCGAGCGGCTCTTCCGGCTGCGGAAGACGTGCGAGGGCGGCCTGATCGCGAACGAGCTCGTCGAGCGCTATGACGAGCTCGAGAACAAGCTGCTGGGGGCCCGCGTCACGTTCAAGGGCGAGGAGATGCCGCTCCGCACGGCGCAGGCGAAGCTCGCGGTGCTGCCCGTCTACCAGGATCGCGAGGAGCTCGGCGACATACAGGCCGACGCGAGCGCAGCCTTCAACCCGGACCGGCTCGACCTGCTGAACGCCGGCGAGGAGCTCGAGGCGGACCTCTCCGGCATAGCCGGCCCGGTCGAGCGGAACGAGGACGAGAAGGGGATCTCGCTCCGCGAGCTTTCGGCGGTGCTCGAGGACACGAGCCGTCGCTTGACCGACGCCTTCATCCCGGTGCGCGACCGCTGGTTCGACCGCCTGCTCGGCCCCGGCAGGCCCGAGCTGCCGACGAGCTCGCACATGTCGTACGTGCGCCGCCTGTCGCCGCTCGAGTCGACCTACACACAGGAGCGGGCGACCGAGGTCTGCCTCGCGACGCTGAAGGAGCTCGGCTTCGACCTGGCGGCGGCGACCAACATCAAGCTCGACCTCGACGACCGGCCGCAGAAGGCGCCGCGGGCGTGCGTGATCGCGAGCGACCCGCCGAGCGTCGTCCACCTGATCACCCGGGCGCAGGGCGGGCTGCACGACTACCAGGCGTTCCTGCACGAGGCGGGGCATGCGCTCCACTACGGCGGCGTCGACCCGTCGCTGCCGATCGCGTTCCGCCGCCTGGCGCGAGATCACGCGCTGACCGAGATCTACTCCTACATCGTCGAGTCGATCTCGAACGAGCCCGAGTGGCATGCCCGCCACTTCGGCCTCTCCGACGAGCAGGCCGCCGAGAACGCCGAGGCGACCGTCTTCCTCGAGGCGATCCTCTTCCGGCGCTACGAGGCCAAGCTCCGCTACGAGCTCGACTTCTGGGGCCGCTTCAACGAGGCCGGCGGTATCCCCGACGGCTACGAGGAGTACCTCACCGCCGCGACCGGCGTTCACTACCGCCGCTCCGGCTACCTCGCCGACATGGATCCCGGCTTCTACTCGGCCGACTACCTCCGCGCGTGGGTGCGCAAGGCGCAGCTCCGGCAGTACCTGACCGAGACGGTCGGCCCCGACTGGTGGCGGAACCGCGCGACCGGAGACTTTCTGCGCGAGCTCTTCCTCGAGGGCACGAAGCCCTCGAGCGAGGAGATCGCCCGGCGCATCGGCTACGAACCGCTCGACACGGCGCCCCTGCTCCAGGAGCTCGGCGCGGCCTGATCCTCGCCGAACAGGCTGCGCAGGTAGTCGCGGACGAGCTGGAACGCGTCCGGCATCATGCTCAGCTGGTCGACGCGCCGCGCGTCCTCCGGCGCCAGCTTGCCGGCATGTCCGACCGCCTGCGCGAGCGCCGTGCCCCGGTCGGGGTCGCCGAACGACCTGAGCCTGGCGGTGTCGCCGTTGGCGCGAAGCTCGCCTTCGATCCGCTCGATCTCGATGAGGGTTGCGTGCAGCCGTTCTTCCATCTCAGCTCCTCGGCCCGAACCCGCCCCGAATTAAGTCGCCCCCGACAATACTCCCGCGCCCGGTATCCGGGGAGGGGAGAATTACGGATTTGTGAGCCTTGTCACGACATTGGTCGCAAACTGCGACCGTTCTGTCACAAGCGGTTGCCAGGCCGAGAGTGGGTAGACTGGATGCCCCTAGCGCGGCCCATTCGTCTAGTGGCCTAGGACACCGCCCTCTCACGGCGGCGGCACGGGTTCGAATCCCGTATGGGCCTTACAGCAAAATCCCAGCAAAGCGAGGGGTTTGTTCTGCCAGGAAGCCTGGGGTGGGAGGTGCAACCAGGGGGCATGCGGGGTCAAATCCAGACACGATTTGTCCAGGATTTGACCTTGCATTCGGCTCAGCTTGCTAGCCACTGATGGCCTTCGCTGCTGCGCGCTCGGGAGTTACCGGGCGCCCGCAATCAGTGGCGTCGACGCTTGCGTCGGCGGGCCTCAGAAGATTGAACGGCTCTAGGTTGAGCTGCACATCAATCTCGTACCGAGGACACGCCAATGATGCTCGGTGTCCTGGTTCGAGTCGATACGCGTGTCCGGGTTCGCTGGCACGCTTGGAGGGCTATGGTCAAAGCCACCAAGCAAAGTGTCATCGCCGAACAGGGTGTCGCGCTGATCTCGCGTCGCGTGAGCGAGATGAATCATCTGTGGCACCCGACGAGCGGGGTTGATTCTGGGATTGACGGCGAGATCGAGCTGCGAGATCCCGCGACCGGGATGGTGCGGAACTTCCGCATCGGTGTTCAAAGCAAAGCAACTGCCGGTTCATGGCGCCGTGAGACCGATGAAGGCTTTGTGTGGCGGGTGGATTCAAAGCACATCGACTACTGGCTTGACTCTAACCAGCCTGTCTTGCTCGTTTGTTCTCGGCCGAGGACAGGCGAAGCGTCTTGGCGCAACGTCCAGGAATGGGCCCGCGATCCAGAGACCCGGGCGTCGGGTCTCGTGGAGTTCGACAAACGCCGTGATGTTTTCGACGCCTCGGCTGCGGCACGCTTCTTCAGTCTCGAGGCTCGTGAGGTTGTCACGCTTGGTCCTCCAGGCCCCGAGAGGCACCCGGAGCGCCTCAAATCGAACCTCCTTCCGGTCCTTTGGGATACCGACGTGCTGTGGTCGGTAAACAGTCCGGACTCGAGCGCGGGCGCGATCTTCCAGACCGCCCTTGCGGCCGGCGCCGCTCGCACGGATGTTGTGCTGCAGGCGAACCGATTGTGGTCACTCACCCCGTTCGGCGAGGCGTATCTGGAAGCAATCGGCGCTAGTGATCAGGCGACCGAGCATCCGCTCTCAGGGATCGCTCAGTCGGAGAAGACCGATCAGCGGCTCTTGTTAACGTGGCCGCCTTGCTTATTTCCGGCTCTACGACGAGGGCCAGGCGCGGAAGCTGAAGTGGGCGCGAGGAAGCGGACGGACCGTTGTGCTGCCACGCCAGTCGAGCAAGCACGAAGGCCTTTCTGGTTACCGCCACGATGCCGCCGAGTTGACAGTTCGGATACTTGGCGGCGACTGGTTTGTAGTGGTCTCCCCGACGTATCTCTTCACATTCGATGGCCGAAAGGTCTCGAGCTTCCACGCTGAGGCACTGAAGAAGATGAAGGCCTTCGATCGTGCCGCTGCGGTCAGCCAGCAGTTGAGGATGTGGGAGTGGCTTCTGACGCGGCCGGCGACCATCATGGATGCGGCGGACCCACCTCCTCCGTTGCAGCTAGGAGCCCTGGTCGAGTTCAAGATCGACGTTCGGCCACCGGAGGGGGCGTGGAAGCGTGCGCCTGACGATCTTCGTCCCTCCAACGGAGAGTTGGACGACGAGGACGAACTGGATGGCGGTCAAGGCTCCCTTTTCGATGACGAGGGCGCCGACTTGTGAGGGCGACGTTTCTCCCTGAACCCGATCTCGAGTTCGGATTCGGGGGTCGTCATGAAGAACAGCGCGCAGGCCTGATGTTGCACGGTCCGGCTGACATCGAGTTCGCATCACGCCCGAGTGTCCTTCGGTTCGGGATGGTCGGCCCCCGCAAGGATCTCGACGAGCTGCGGGCGTGGCTGTTGAACTGCGCGGAGGGCGTAGCGGGACGCGATGACACGACGTTGGCGACGCTGTTTCCTGCTTTCCCAGGCCTCAATGCGGATGCGACGTTCCAAGTCGACTTGGCATTTCCGCCCGAAGCGCAGCGTGAGCTGACCAGCGCCCAGCTGCGAGGGATCGACGGTGTCGGGTCGGATGGGCTCGCGATCACTGCTGCCGCAGACCTCGTCGCTGGAGAGATCATGGTGTTGCTCGAAAGAGCAGAGGTCGATGTGGTGCTGGTGACCCGGCCTCCTGGTGTGCCCGAGGGTGGTGCTAGCGATCGGAGTGTTGTTGGGCTCAACTTCCACGATCTGTTGAAGGCTCGCGTGATAACAGCTCGGGTACCGATCCAGATCATCAGGCCGAGGACGTGGCGCGGTGGCCGTGGCATTGAGGACGAAGCGAGTCGTGCCTGGAACCTGCTGACCGCGCTGTATTACAAGGGCGGGGGGAAGCCGTGGCGGTTGGCACGCGACCCCCGCAAGCGCACGCGTTGTTACATCGGGATCTCCTTCACTCGGTCAGACGCTGGTGATCAGCTGCATACGAGTGTCGCGCAGGTTTTCAACGAGCTCGGGGACGGCGTCGTCGTTCGTGGAGCGCTTGCGCATCGCTCCCCGGATGACAGACAGCCGCATCTCGACGAGCAGGATGCCGCAGCGCTTCTAGTCTCGGCGCTCGGGCGCTATCGAGAGGAGCATGGGACATCGCCGGCTGACATCACTGTGCACAAAACAAGCTCGTTCTCCGAGGAAGAGCGTCGAGGGTTTCGCGCAGCAGCCGACGAGGCCGAATTGCACTCGTTTGATCTGGTGTGGATCACCGACGCCGAGGATGCGTTTCTTGTCCGTGGCTCGAGTCCATACCCGCCGATGCGGGGCACGTTGGTGTCGCTCGACGACGAGCACCACGCGCTTTACACGCACGGCAGCGTCCCGTTCTACAAGACGTACCCGGGTATGTACGTCCCACGGCCGTTGGGCATTCGTCCCTGTGAAACCGCGCGCAGCATCGAGGAGATCGCCGGCGAGATCCTCTCGCTGAGCAAGCTCAATTGGAATCGAGCTCGTCTCGATGCTCGCAAACCGATCACGCTGCTAACAGCCCGCCGCGTCGGCGAAGTCTTACGCCACGTTCCGCTCACGGTGTCACCAGCGGCACGCTACGCCTACTACATGTAGGGAAATTCATCCATACAGTCGCTTCGACGATATCGCCCGCTCGCGATCGCCCCGGCGGAAGGCAAACTCGAGAACATAAGCTCGACACCCCCATCCCCGCTCTTCCCGATCGCCGACGCTCAGCGCCTCGACAAGGGCCGCCGGTGGATGCGGGCGTTGCAGGCCCAGGTCGCCGCCGTCTGGCAGGCGACGGTCGAGACCGATACTAGGTTGATCCCAGGCGGACTCGTCGAGACCGAGGCTGAGACGGTCGCGATCGCGGTCGCCTATGCCTGCATTGCCACCCGCGTGCTAGATCGCCATGTGTTCAACGACGAGTACCCGCGCAGCGGAAAGACCTACCGCTCGTCAAAGTACGAGCGCTTCCGCGACAGCGACGACCAAGGTCGCGTCCTTAGCGGTCTGGCCTTGATCCGCAATTCGGAGATCCACCTTCCCATCCTGATCGACCCTGACGTCGATCGAGTGCTGGGCATCCCCGGCACAAACCCGACTGTCTTCCGTGTCTTCCCGCGGTGGCGTCTTCGCGCCGCTCCTCCTTGGGAGAGGCCTGCTCTCGTCAAGTTGCTTTTCGGGGCCGAGGCGACGTCGCAGGGCTGGTTGCAAGCCTGGGCGCTGTGAGTCAGCCAGTGGCGGCCACGAGCGGGCGGACGACCGGGCAGGTTTCCGCGTTGACGGTGACCCGCTGGGCGCTAGGGGGTTGGCGACAAGTCGAGGGCTTCGGCCAGGAGCTCCAGATGATGGTGGCGATCCATGCCCGTGCCGGCGAGCAGATCGTCGTAGACGGTAGTTGCGTTACGTCGCCGTTTCAGCAGGTCCGATGTTTGAGCGGCCGAGCCGAGGAATCGAGCGTGGACCGACTCGAGCCGGGCTGCGAAATCGGCTGTCGTTAGTTCGCAGGTGCGCGCCGTGACGAACAGCTCGTGAAGCTCTTGGCGCATCTGCTCGTCGTTGTTGGTCGCCATGGCTGCGTTCTTCTTACCGTCGGGGTCGGTAGACCAACCGGGAGATCGATAAGGGCGACCGCAAGCGCTCGTCAAGCTTCTCCCGGCGTTGCTGGTCGTGTGCTCCCGGGTTCGAGTGCTGTGAGCTTGTAGATGCAGATCAGGCAGATGGCAAATACGCCGAGCGACCACCACGGGTGTGTGCCGCCGGTGTTTGTCAGGGCGCCGATCGCGCCGATGAAGGCGGCGATGAGTCCGACGACGCGCCCGTAGGTGCCGCCGGCGAAGAGCGACAGGGAGGCGGTTATCTGGACGATGCCGAGGATGATCACGATCCATCCCCAGGTGTGCAGGCTCGAGAAGAGATAGTGCGTGTCGCCGACATAGAAATGCGAATTGGCGACGGCCGCGATACCGAAAGCGAGGTTTAGGACGCCGGCCAGCATCAGCAGGATTCCCACGAATGCCTCTGTGCCCCTTACGTTCTTCATTGGTGTCCTTTCCGGACCTGGCGCCGTCTGACGCGGCTGGTCGTGGCTATGTCGGCGCTGTGCTGGGTTTGGGCTTGGTTTTGGCGCCGGGTTGGGTTGTTGGGATGCCTCCGGTGAAGAGGAGGGCGATGAGCGCGAAGAGCGCGAGGATCGAGACGGCGACGCGGAGCCCGTCGATCCGGCTCTGCTCGTTTGTCTTCACGATCGCGTCGGCAGTCGTCGGGCGGACGTGCGCGTCGGAGAGCGCGGCCTTGAGGTCGGCGTCGGAGATGAACGGGACGCCGCCGGCGAGCTTCGTCTGTGCCTGGGCGGCGACGCGGTTGGGGACGGCCGGGTTGTTCTGGACACCGGTGAGGAACGAGGCGGTTAGCGCGGAGATGAGGACGGCGCCCGCGAGCGCGGTGCCGATCGACGCGCCGAGCTGTGTGCCGGTGTTCTGGATGCCTCCGACCTCGCCGCTCTGTTCGTCGGGCACCGCCGACACCGTGACGGCGCCGAGCTGGGAGGCGATCGAGCCGATCCCGGCGCCCGCGAGCAGCAGCGGCCAGGTGACGATCTCCGCTCCGGCGCCGTAGTCGAGCAAGACGAGAAGCAGCACGAGGCCGGCGAACATGGCGATGAAGCCGAGGCGGATGACCCGTCGCGGGTTCGCGTTCGGGAACACCTTGGGGACTCCGGCGGCGAAGAGCAGCAGCATCAGCGAGAGCGGCAGCAGATGCACGCCCGTTGCGACCGCCGAGAGACCGAGGGCGACCGACAGGAACAGCGGCACGACGAAGAAGATCCCGGCCTGCACGAGGAAGAGGAAGAAGAACGAGGTGACGCCGTCGCGCAGCTGGATGTTGCGCAGCATCTTCGGGTCGATCAGCGCAGCCTCGCCGCGCGCGATGCGCCGGTTCTCCCACATCGCGAACAGGCCCACCACCACGCAGCCCGCGAGCACGAGCCAGATCACCGGTGAGAGCCCGAGCCACTCGGGGGCGCCCGGCTTGGCCCGCACGAACCCCCACGCACCGGACTTCAGGATGCCGATCACGACCAAACCGAGGCCGGCGGCCGAAAGCGCCGTGCCGACCAGGTCGAGCCTGGCGCCCTTCTCGGGCGGTGTGTCGTTCACCCGCCGCGCCAGCGCGAGGATCACGATCACGATCAGCACCTCGCTGACGAACACCCATCGCCACGACGCATAGCTTGTGAAGAAGCCGCCGATCACCGGCCCGACCGCGGCGGCCATCGCGCCGGCAGCCGCCACCAGCCCGTAGGCGCGCGGCCGGTCGGGTTTGGCGAAGTTCGAGGCGACGAGCGCGACGATTGCCGGAAAGATCAAGACGGCGCCGAACCCCTCCAGGAACGACCAGCCGATGATCAGCACCGTCAGGCTGTGCGACAGCGCCGTCGTCAGCGACCCGCACGCGTAGATAACGCAGCCGATCGTGAACGCACGCTTCCGGCCGATGATCTCCCCGACCCTCCCGCCGGTGATCATCAACGACGCCATCACCAGCGTGTACAGCGTGATCGCCAGCTGGATCCCGGTCACATCGGTCCCGACGTCCTTGGCGACCGTCGCGATCGCCGTGTTCATCACCGTCATATCCAGCGCCATCACGAACTGCGCCGACGCCAACGTGAGCAGAACCAGGCCCGAAGCCTTGGCAGCGGCGGAAGACGCGATTGGCGCAGCAGTCACGACGACGATCCTGCGGCCGCCGTAGAACGTCCGCGCCGCTCATCCCGCTGTGCACACCGACGCAGCGAGGCTTCCGCGTGTCCGAGTGGCCACTGAGCGCCGACGATGTTCGGTTCATGAGCCGCTCTTCAGGGAGTTGCAGGCGCTCGAGTTCGCGAACGCAGTCTTCAGTTCGCCCTTCGCGCCTAGCCCTTGGAGGTTCGTGACCGTCTTCTTGACCTGTGTTTCCATCGTTGCGAGCGTGGCTGTCACCGTTGGGACGGCCTTGAGCGCGCCGCTCAGGCCTGAGGCTCCTTTGACGGCAGCTTTCGATCGTCGCGACGTTCTGCTGCAAGCTGGTCGAGAGCTGGTCGAGCGACGGTCTTTGCCTGTTGCCCGGCCTGGGTGTCGGGCTTGCCGAGTCCTTTCAGGTCGGAGGCGAGAGTCTCAGTCGCTGCCTTCGCGTCGTTGCCCGCCGATTGCAGGCCGTTCTTGGTGGGGTTGCTCTTGAGGGAGCCGGTGGCCGACTTCATCGCGGCCTGCCAGGTCGTGATCGACGTGCAGACGCCGCTCGCCCAGGTCTCGGTGGCGGAGGCGCTCGTCGTCGTCGCTGTTGTTGAACTGCCTCCGCTCGAGCCACAGCCCGCGGCGATCAGCGCCAGCACGGCCACGACGGCGATGAGGCTCGCTTTTGGGTTGGATTTCATTGGTCTGCTCCCTTGCGCGGGCAGGGAGGCCGGGGTGTGTGCCGGCCCCCCTTTGCGCGATCTATGAGGTGATTGCGCCCGACACTTCGGCGGAGGACTTCGAGATCGCCTTCTGCAGCTCGTCGTAGTCGCCCGAGTCGATCGCCTGGTTGATTCTCTTGTCCGACTTGACGAGCGCGTTCTCGACCTTGTCGGCGTACTCGTCGTCGACGACCGCCACGACCGCCGAGGATCCCGGCGGCAGGTACTCCTCGACATCGACGCCCATCTTCTTCTCCTCATGCCGCTTCCGCAGCGCGCCGAGCCCGGCGCCGATCCCGGCGCCGATCGCGGTCGCCGCCAGCAAGGGCGGCGCAAACAGGCCCACGACCAGCCCGCCGACAGCCCCGAGGGTCGCGCCTCCGGCGACGCGCTCGTCACCGTGCTCGTGCACGTCGACCTTGCCGCTCGCGTCGCGATTCATCACGACGGCCCCGACGACCTGATACTCGCCGGCATCCTGCCCGGCCTTCAGCGCCTTGAAGTCGTCTGCGGCTGCCCCGGCATCGGCGTACGAACCGACCACAAGCACGAGATTGTCACTATCCATCACTCCTCCTTCTCTCTGTTCGACGTCTCGTTAGTTGGCGGACGGAAAGGGCGCAAGCTCGCCCGTCCGGCTTTCTCCGGTTCATGCCTGTTCGTCGGCCTCCGCCGCCATCTCCGCAGCCTCGAGTTCGAGCTCGAGGCCTAGAGCGATGTTGCTGAGCGCCGAGACGATGCGTGCCGTCCCGACGATCGGAGCGACTGCGGCGAGCACGCCGCGAATCTGATCCGGGTCGATCTCGAGATCGCTGACCGCCTCGAGGTTAGCGACGTACGAGATAGGCGCCGCGTCAACCGCCACGAGCGCGGCGATGCGGACGAGCATCAACGTCTCCGGATCGAGGCTCGATGCCTCGAGCGAATCAGCGGTCATGCTCGCGAGCAGATCGAGCACTGGTGTGTCTGTCATGGGATTCCCCTTTCAGGAGGTTCGGGCACGCGGACGCCGCGGCCCGGTCGTGTTGGTGTTCAGATCCCGCGCCGATCCCGTCGTCGCTCCCGCCGACGCATACCGCACACGGAGACGGGCGACAGCGGCCGCCCGAACGGGTCGATGAACAGCGTGACGGGTCCCGTGTGCGCCGGGACCGCTCCCTCGAGCACCTCGATCGAGTAGGAGAGATTGCCGTCGCCGGTGAGGTTCGGCGCCGTGAGCACGACGACCGCGTCGACGGGGACGTCGGCGCCGGGCTCGAGGAACGAGAGCACCGCGTTCGGCGGGTCGGTCTCGAAGCTGTTGTCGCCGACGGCCCACAGGTCGACGAAATCGGTCGTGGCCATGTGCCCGACGACCCGCTGGGGCCGGTCGGAGAAGTAGAGCGTCGAGGGCGTGATCCCTTGCAGCGTCAGCTTGGCACCATCGCTCTCGATGCCCTGCGCGGTCTGCACGAACATCGACTGCTCGGTCTCGAGCTGTTCGGCCGAAATCTCGGTCATCGTTGTACCTCCTTGTCAGGCCCGGGGCGGCCAGCGGGGAGGTCCCGCGACAGCTCAGTCCCCCGCCTTGCAAATCGGTCGGTCGGCCGGCAGAAACCGCGCTCATGCTCGGCCGAGCTCACCTCCGGCCCACCGGGCCTTTCCGACTGGTGGGCAGGAGGCCGGCACTCTCGGCCGACTCCACTGCCTCGGCTCGGTTTGTGGCCCCGAGTTTCTTGTAGATGTGTTGGACGTGGGTCTTCACCGTTGGACGACTGATGCCAAGGTGGTCGCCGATCGCGGCGAGCGTCTGATGCGTTGGGAGGAGCGTGAGGACGGCTGTCTCGGTCGGCGTCAGATGGACCGCCGTGCGAGCTGTTCTCTTGCCGAACGCTCTTGGCTGACCGGCCATGCGCCGAACGCTATGCGTGCGGCGACTGATCTTTCATCGGCCAAAAAGGCTGATATTCTCGCCCGGAAACCGGTTCGAGCTTGGGCGCCGCCGGGAGCGCCCTCCGGTGAAAGGGGCCCGACCGTGGCCGTGATCGATGAATCGCATGTAGAAGATCAGATCCTCGGCGGGCTTTCCCTGCCGCTCGGGTCGCGGTGCCTGCTGCCACCGTCACGCGTGGCTCAGGATCGTGCAGCCGGGGTGTAGGCCGGAGCGATGGCGAGTTCTTCTCCTCCTCTCGAGCGTCGACGTCTGCTGAACGCGTCGGCGGTACTGCTTCCGCCTGTACGGCCGGATGCGGTACCGCGTGCCCGCCTTGCTCCGTTGCGGGAGATGGCGCAGCGCGGCCGGGTGGTGCTGGTTTCTGCTCCGGCGGGTTACGGGAAATCGACTCTTGTCGCGCAGTGGATGCGACCTGGATCCGAGGGTCAGCGGCTGGGTGCAGCTCGCAAACGGCGACAACGACCCCGTTGCGTTGGTTGCCCACGTTGCGGCGGCGCTCGAGCCCACCGGCGCGGTCCGCGACGATCTTCTAGACGAGTTGTCACGAAGGGCGCCGAGGATCGTCGAGGTCGCCCTTCCTCTCCTGGCTGCCGACCTCTCCGAGCGTGACCCCTTCGTGCTGGTGCTGGACGACGTTCACCTTGTCACGGCCAAGAGGAGCCGCTCGATTATCCAGTTCCTCACCGAACAGGTGCCATCCGGCTCTCAGTTGGTGTTGGTCGGGCGTGGCGATCCGGGAGTGCCGCTCGGCCGCCTCCGTGCAGGTGGCGATCTGGTCGAGGTCGGGGCCGCGCTCCTTGCACTGGACGCCGAGGAGACGCGAGCCGTTGCCGCCCTCGGTGGTCTGGAGCTGTCCGAGCAGGCGGCCGAGGCTCTGCGCGAGCGGACGGAGGGGTGGGCTGCCGCGGTCGCGCTGGCAGCCCTGTCGTTGCGAGACCGCGACGATGCCGCGATCGAGGGCTGCCGAACTGACCGGCACTCAGCAGCAGATCGCCGACTATCTCCTGGAAGAGGTGATTGGCGCGCCAGCCGGGCAATCTCAAGATGTTCCTGCTCGGTACGTCGATCCTCGACAGGATGACCCCATCCCTGTGCGATGCGGTGCTGGGCACGCACGACGCCGCGGATTCGCTCGAGGCCCTCGCGCGCTCGAATGCGTTCGTCGTCCCGCTCGACGATCGCGGCGAGTGGTTCCGCTACCACCACCTGTTCAGTGATCTCCTCCGAGCGGAGCTCAAGCGTCGCCATCCGGAGTTGCTCCCCGTGTACCTGGAGCGGGCAGCAGATTGGTGCGAGCTGCACGGAAGCCCTGAGGAGGCGTTTGCCTACGCGCACGAGAGCGGCGATCTCGCGCAGGCCGGCAGGATCGCGCTCGGGCACTGGGACGAGCTCACAGGTCGCGGGCGGATCGAGACGTTGCGGCTCTGGCTCGACCGCTGTACCGACGAGGAGATCGAATCGGACGCCCAGCTGTCGATCGCGGCAGCCTGGGTGGCCGTGCTGCTCGGCGATCCGGTCGGAGCGAGGCGGTTCGTCGCCGCGGCCGAGCGGAAACCGCTTGATGTGCCATCCGCCGACGGGGCGACCTCGCTTCGTTCGGCACTCGCGATTGTCCGGATCAGCCGTGGCTCCCGACGGAATCCACGGGATGCTGCGCGACGCCGAGTTCGCCTACACCGCGGAGAAGCACGAGAGCACCAGGTGGCTTCTCGGCGCCTGCCGCGCTCTGGGGACGGCAAACGCTCTCCTGGGCCGACCGCAAGAAGCGATCGATGTGTTCGGTGAGGCACTCGCTCTGTCAAGCCACCGGCCGGAGCTCGCGCACGTACGGCTCTTACTGTCTCAGCTACATGGCCTTCGCGGCCACAGAGATGGGCGATCGGCGAAACACGCAGAGATGGGCGGTCGAAGCGCTACAGCTGGTCGAAGAAGCGCGTCTCGACGAGATAGCCCAGAGCACCATCGCCTACGCGGCAGGAGCGCTGGCGCACCAGCAGCGCGGTGACCACACGGCGGCCGCGCGCCAGCTCGAGAACGTCCGGCGGCTCCGCCCATTGCTCCAGGGGGTCCCGTGGCTCGAAGCCGATTGCGCGCTGCGCTGCGCCGATATCAGCCTGAACCTCGGCGACCTCGCCGGCGCCCTCGAGTTCGCGCGGGTTGCGAGCGACGCGCTCCAGGGCTACCCCGACGCCGGAACGCTTCCCGCCCGGCTGCAGCGGTTCGAAGAGCGGATCAGGCGAGGGAAGGACTACGAGCTCACACCGGCCGAGCTCCGGCTGATCGGGTTCCTGCCGACGCATCTCTCGCTGCAGGAGATCGCCGATCGTCTCCACCTCTCACGCCCGACCGTCAAGACCCAAGTCGCCGCGATCTACCAGAAGCTCGGTGTCAAGAGCCGGTCCGAAGCCGTCGAGATCGTCGAGCAGTCCGGCCTCGGAGCGATCGATGGCCGGCTCACGATTCCGGATCCGGACTCCGACTGAGCTTGCGGCCCCTGTTGGCGGCCGCGCAGGTTGGGGTGCGCGATATCGGCCATTGTGGCCGATGACGGGCAGATCGTCTCCCTCGTAGCGTTGCGCCGTCGACCGAACGGATCGACAGAAACCGCGTGACCGGCCGCTGAGCCGGTCGCGGTGAGCGAAGGAGTTCACGATGTCAGCAGCACGCGGCGCGCCTGTTGATCTTTGTATCGCGGCGTACGACGATCGCGACGCGGCCAAGGTCGACTGGGACACGATCAACCAGCTCGCAGACAGCGGCGTGATCAAGGTTGACGGGGTAGTGCTCGTAAGCCGCCGCTTGGCCTGCCGAAACGCATTCCGCGAGTCGTGATCTCCGGTGCGGACGAGGAGGGCCGGTCACGGCAAACGGCCTCATCGACGAGGCGCTGCTCCGCCTACTCTGAGCTGTCCTTGAACCACCCGGGCAGCGCAACTTCGAGAAGAGGACGACGGCGCCACACCAGCCGAAGCTGGCGTCACTGGCCCGGTGGGCACCTGTGAGCGGCTACGAGCAGGTGGTCTCGGAAGTCGTCAGGGGCGTCGAGGCGGTCGGAGCGGGGATCATGGTTGTTGGCGGACTCGGTGCGTTTCTCGTGTTCGCATCCAATGCCTTGCACGCCGAGACGGCGCGAGGCTCCTATGACGCACTGCGTCGGAACCTGGGCCGCTGCATTCTGCTCGGCCTCGAGGTCCTGATCGTCGCCGACATCGTCCGGACGATCATTGTCGACCCGACACTCGAGAGTGTCGCTGTCCTTGGCGCCATCGTCGTGATTCGGATCCTTCTCAGTTTCTCGCTCGAGGTCGAGATCGATGGCCTCTGGCCGTGGCGCCGGTGGCAGCTCGACCGCGGCGAGCGCACCGAG
Source organism: uncultured Actinomycetes bacterium (assembly GCA_963792135.1). Classification (GTDB taxonomy): domain Bacteria; phylum Actinomycetota; class Thermoleophilia; order Gaiellales; family Gaiellaceae; genus PALSA-600. The sequence goes on from CAWBVD010000017.1 coordinate 130,655, forward strand.
GCGCCGCGAGGCAACTCCTGAGAGCCCTAGGGTGAATACGTTGCCACCGCCAGTGGACAGGGCTCGCCTTCGCAACCCGCACCAAAATTGGGTTGGTAAATGACGGTACGACGCTCTTAGGGTTTGTCTCGTGGGCCTCTTGCCAGCGCTTGGGCGACGGCTCCGAACGGCACGATGAGGAAGACCGCTGCAGCGAAATAGAGCACGATGGCGACGCGAGGGAAGAGCAGGCCGAGCGCGATCGCTCCCACGTAAACGCCGACGACGATGCGGAACTTCTTTTGGGCGTCCTGCAAGTCCCGATCGGGTGAGCTGGATGGTCGTAGGCCTTCATGTCTGGCGTAGGCGGCCATCGCGGCGAACAACAGTCGGGTTGCCAGCATCGTCAGTCCGAACACAGTGACGGCCACTCGTTGCCAGGACGTGCCTTTGTCAAGAGCCTCGCCGAGGAGACGGGTGGGAAACGGGAGGAACGCGATGGAGAGCAGGAAGAGCAGGTTCAGGCGGAGGAAGATGCGGTCGACGTGGTCGAGGTCGTCGGTGAGACTGGTGTGGGCGATCCAGGCCGCGCCGATCGTCAGGAAGCTGACGAGGTACACGAAATAGGACGGCCAACCCCGCAGGAACTGCTCCAGCGGCGAACCGGGCGGCCGGAGCGCAAGGTCGAGCACGAGCAGCGTGATGGCGATGGCCAGCACGCCGTCACTGAACGCCTCCATCCTGTTCTTACTCAAAGCGGCGTTTGTCGTCACGATCTGCTCCTTGTCAGCCACGGCTTCCCTCCGGGTCAGGGCGACCGTACCAGGCCCCGGTCTCGGGTCGCCGTTGCGTGCGCCGGCGTGAGCGACGAGGATTACGCTGCGCTCGAACGACGCTGTCGGGACGGCAGGGTGAAGGCTGAGGGCCCGAGGGCGGGAGGTCGCCGGTATGACGAGTGAATCATCTAACCGTTGCGGTGTTCTTGACTGAACCCCCGGCAGTCCCTGTGACCGGCGAGGCCGCGGGCGGTGGCGGCGGCCGTCTGGCGGCGGTGCGGGACTGGTTGCACGGTCACGCGGACCGGCCCCTTGCGCGGCTCGCGCTCCTCTGGTTACGCCGCTACCTCGAGGCGAGCCGTAACTCGGGCGCGGCAGCCAGCATCTACTTCACGCTCTCGGCCCTGCCGACGGCGCTCGTCGTGATCGCGTTCTTCAACCTCGCGGCCAAGAACGAGAACGCGTTCTCCAACCGCCTGATCGCGCACATGAAGCTCGACGCGACGACGGCGAACCTGGTTCGCGAGCTCTTCGGAAGCACCTCCAACAACGTCCTCGCCGCCACGCTCACGATCGTGTTCGGCTTCCTCCTCTGGGGGCTCGGGATCGGCCAGGTCTACCGGGACCTCTACGCACGCGCCTGGCGCATCCAGGTCGGATCGGTCACCGACCAGCTGCGGTTCGCTATCTGGTTCTTCGCCGCGAGCGGCCTCGTCGCGCTGATGACCGTCTCGGCCGCAAACCTCCGCAGCGATGGCTGGCTCGTCCTGGTCCCGGCCTGGATCGCAGCCTCGATCATCTTCTGGCTCTGGACGCCGCGCTTCCTGCTCCACCGCAAGGTCACGCTCGCGCGCCCTCTTCCCGGGTGCGCTCCTCGCCTCGCTCGTCCTCGGCGCCACGGTCGCCACCGCGCCGCTCTGGACCGGCCCCACCGTGAACCAGAATGCGCGTGCGTTCGGCTCCTTCGGCGTCGTCATCGCTCTCCTCGCCTACATCTTCACCGTGATCACGATCTCGATGGCCTGCGCCGTCTTCTCGCCCGTCTGGGCCGAATGGCGAGAGACAGAGAAAGCCCGGAAGAAGCAGCCGCCCACGCCGAGCACGCCTGTCGTACAGCCGACGGTCCCCGGAGACGGCAAGACGACACGCGGGCCAGATCATCAAGACGGCTGACGGGTGACGAGCGGAGGTCGCCGCCGACCAAGGAGTCGCAGTCCGTGGCCGGATTTGGCTCTGTGTCTGTGTTTCCAGCAGTCGCTTGACCCTAAACCGCCGCCGATCGGCGAAGAAGACCTCGCCGGCCACACCGCCGTCATCGGGCCCTGGACACAAGCAGCCTGAAGCACTCGCCACCCTTACCACCGTGGGTTACGTCCCTGACACGGGAACGTTCCAGCGAACGTGCGTCCCTGGGTTCCGGTGATGCGAGATCCGCGAACTCCCTGATGGAGCGCGTGCGTCGTTCGGTCAGTGTGGCTCCACAAGCAACGTGGTGATGTCACGGAACTGGCCGAGCTCGGGCTTCACGCACGGCCCGATGCGCCGCCACACTCCCGTGAGCACCGAGAGACACTGGATAAAGCCTTGGCCGCGATGAAGAACCTCCTCCACTGGCTCCGAACGGATCACCCGCTCGTGTTCATCTGCTGCGTCGTCCTCCCTGGCTTTCTCCTGGTGCTTGGGCTGCTGGCCCTGTTTGGCGTGCTTTAGCCGCCATTCGAATCGATCCAGCCAGCCGGGGTGTCGGCATCTGGCGTCGCACCAAATATCCGCCGTGTGGTCGCGGGATTGTCACCGTCCCTTGCTGATCTCCCAGGCTAGGCGCGGCCCGACGTTCATCTCGGGGTCGAGCGCTCCGATCATGTGCGTGGCCGCATGGGTGAGGGTGAGAGATATCGGCCATTGTGGCCGATGGCGGGCCGGTCGTCTCCGTCGTAGCGTTGGGGCCGTCGACCAATCGGGTCGAGAAAACTGCGTGACCGGCCGCTGGGCCGGTCGCGGTGAGAGAAGGGGGCACCATGGCATCTGAAAACGACACTCCTGTCGATCTGTACATCGCGGCTTATGCCGATCCGGACGCTGCGCAGGGCGACTGGGACGCGATCAAGGAGATGGCGAAGGAGAAGACGATCACGGTTGACGGGCTCGTGCTTGTCAGTCGCGGAATGGACGGGAAGATCGACGTCAAGGACAACTTCCACACCGTGGGCCACGGGGCGGCCTGGGGTGCGGGCGCTGGGCTGCTCGTTGGCCTGATCTTCCCGCCTGCGTTGCTCGCGTCGGGGCTCGTCGGCGCCGCCGCTGGCGCCGGGGTCGGCGGGCTCGTCTCTCATTCCGAGAAGAGCGAGATCAAGGACGAGGTTCAGGATGACGTTCCGCCGGGGAGCTCCGCGATCGTGGCGTTGTTCGAGGAGCGCTGGGCGGCGGACATTCAGAAGGCGCTGCCGAAGGCCGACAAGGTCTCGAAGCACGAGGTCGACAAGCAGAGCGCCGAGCAGGCGAAGGCTGCGCCGACGAGCGCCTAGGCAGCTGGTCCCGCGCTGTCCTCCGTGACGGGAACCGGGGGCGGCGTGGGGCAACGACGCCGAGGGGTGTTGACGCACGAGGCATCGGATTGATCTGGGCCGCCCTGATTCCCGACTGGCCTCCGAGCGGATCGCGTGCATCCGCTTCGGGTGATGGAAACAGCCGGCAGGTGATTCCTGTCGGCGGGAAACGAACGAGACCAACATCCATTCAAGAGAAAGAGAGCCCCCACGATGAGTGTGCTTGCCGACAGCTATCCGTTCCTGAACATCATGTGGTCGATGTTCATCTTCTTCCTCCTGGTGATCTGGGTCGCCTTCGTGGTCTATGTCCTGATCGACAACTTCAGGCGCCACGATCACAGTGGCTGGGCGAAAGCCGGCTGGCTGCTCTTCATCATGTTCGTGCCGCTGATCGGTGTGATCGCTTACATGATCGCGCGGCCAGCGCAGCCCGGCGAGGGCCCTCTGGTCAGCTCATAGTGGGGTTACGCGCGACCAGGCTATGACTCGAGGCTGCACCAGCCACGTCGCACCCTGCTGTTCGGGCCAAGCCAGGTTTGGCCAACGCCGCCGGCTGAGGCGACTCGGGTGAATCGACGTCTGAAGGAGACACATGGAATCTGGGAACGACCATCTGAGACATAGGGGATCAACTGAACGAAGCCAGCAAGGTTGGGAGGGAACTCGATGAGTGCCGAAGGCAGTACTGCAGTTGATGAGGTGAGCGAGCGGTCGAGCAAGGCTGGACGGGTCGAGCATTTCACGGTGGAGGAGCGGGTCGCGAGGGGGAAGGCGGCGCGGGCCGATGTTCCGCGTTCGGCGCATGGGGCGTGGGAGCCGTCGCCGGATCGTGTGAGTCCGGTTCGGTTGTTGGAGGAGCAGGCGGAGACGCGGGTGCCGGAGCTGGTGCCGATTCGGTATGGGCGGATGTTGGTGTCGCCGTTTACGTTCTATCGGGGCGCGGCGCTCGTGATGGCGGCTGATCTCGCGAACACGGCGAGGACGGGGCTGCATACGCAGTTGTGCGGTGATGCGCATCTGTCGAACTTCGGTTCGTTCGCGGCCCCGGACCGTCGGCTGGTGTTCAGCGTCAACGATTTCGACGAGACGCTGCCGGGCCCGTTCGAGTGGGACGTGAAGCGCCTCGCCGCGAGCTTCGCCGTCGCCGGGCGCGACCGTGGGTTCGACGACAAGCAGCGGGAACGGGTCAACCTGGCGGTCGGAAAGGCCTACCGGGAAGCGATGAGCGGCTACGCCGCGAGGGGCAACCTCGACCTTTGGTACACGCGCGTGAACGTCGAGGATCTGATGGCCGAGGTGCAGCGGGTCGCGACGGTGAAGGAACGCAAGCGGGCAGAGCAGAACCTGGCGAAGACGCGGACGAAAGACAGCCTCAAGGCGTTTGCGAAGCTGACCGAGATCGTCGACGGCGAGCCGCGCATCATCGGTGACCCGCCGACCGTGACGCCGATCGAGGACCTCTTCCCCGCCGACCGCGCGCACGAGTTCGAGGCCGTCCTGCACGGCCTCTTCCGCTCCTACCGGCGCACGCTCCCGGGCGACCGCCGCAAGCTGCTCGAGCGTTACCGTTTCGTGCACGCCGCGCGCAAGGTCGTCGGCGTCGGCAGCGTCGGCACCCGGGCCTACATCGTGCTCCTGCTCGGCCGCGACGGCAACGATCCGCTCTTCCTCCAGTTCAAGGAGGCGGAAGCCTCGGTGCTCGAGCGGTTCCTCGGCAAGAGCGAGTTCGCAAACCATGGCCAGCGCGTCGTCGAAGGCCAGCGCCTCACCCAGGCAGCGAGCGACATCATGCTCGGCTTCGTCAAGGTCGAAGGCATCGACGGCGTCAAACGCGACTTCTACATCCGCCAGCTCTGGGACGAGAAAGGCAGCGCGCTCGTCGAGCTGATGGAGCCCACGATCATGACCTTCTACGCGAAAGCCTGCGGTTCCGAGCTCGCACGCGCCCATGCCCGCGCCGGAGACGCGATCGCGATCGCGAGCTACCTCGGTACCAACGACACCTTCGACCGTGCCCTTGCCCTCTTCGCCGAGTCCTACGCAGACCAGAACGAACGCGACTTCGACACACTCACCAAAGCCGTCAAAGACGGGAACATCAAGGCCGAGACGGGCGTCTAGCACGGCCTTGACTGTGAGGATCCTGATCGGGCAGCCGCAAGGGCGGTTCCGGATTCGCGTGCCGGCATGAGTGACGCGCCGACCGAGCCGGTGCCCGGCGGAACCGGGCCGCCCCGTCACTCTCGCGTCCCGGCTCGTGCGCAGCAGGCGGCCGCGAAGGGCGCTGCGGTTGCCGAGCGTGGCCGTCTCTGGATCGAGAACCAGCCGCCCGATTCACGGAAGGGCGCGACGATCGGCTGGGTGCGCCGCTACCAGGCTTCCAGCGGGCAGCTGTTCGCAGTGCTGCTGAGCGCGTACCTGCTCCTGACGCTCATCCCGGTGTTCCTCGTCACCGCGAGCTACGCCTACAAGGATCCGACCGCGCTTGCCGACCGGATCGAGCACCGCCTGAGGCTGAAGGGCACGACGGCCCAGCTGTTCTCGTCGGTGATGGTCGGTACGGGGGAGCACAAGTTCTCGGCCGTCCTGATCGCGATCGTCGACCTCTTCTTCTTCGGGCTCGGGTTCCCCCGCGTGTTGCAGATCGTGCACGCCCGCTCCTGGGGGATCGACCTCGGCAAGTCGGTGCTCGCCGACCAGGCGCGGTATGTGGAGGTCCTCGTGGCTGCTCGTCCTCGGTGCCGCGCTGCTCGTGGGGGAGACAAAGGCGCTGAGAGGGGAGCCGTCCTGGATCGGCTGGGTCCTCGATCTCGGCTGGCTGGCGCTGCTGCTCGCCTTCTTCGTCTGGGCGCCGCGGATCCTGCTCCATCACCGCGTCACGACGCGCAACCTCGTCCCGGGAGCCGTCTTCACGGTGCTCGGCCTCGTGATCCTGCGGCTGATCTCCGGGCTGCTGCTCACCCACTGGCTGAACTGGTACTCGACGACCTACGGTGCGTTCGGGATCATCATCGCGATCTTCTTCTGGATCATCCTGATCGGCACCGTGCTGATCCTCGCGGCAGCGCTCTCACCGGCCCTCGCACAGCGGCGCGACCTCCTCGAGGCCCGCGCCCAGGATGCGGTCGTGAGATGAGTCGAATCGTCCTGCTCGAACGGCAGATGGCGCGGTTCCTCCGCAAGCCGGTCAGCGTGCGGAGCGCGGCAGCGCGTCATCGTCAGCACGACGGCGGTGATCGTCCTCGCCAGCGGCGCTGCTGATGAGGGTGCTCGACCACCGCGAGTACCCGAACATCTTCATCGGGATGTGGTGGGCGATCCAGACCGTCACCACCGTCGGCTACGGCGACGTCACACCGAAGGCCGTCGCCGGGCGGATCGTCGCCGCGGCTCGTCATGCTCGAAGGGATCGCCTTCGTCGCGATCGTCACCGCCGCGGTCACCTCCACCTTCGTCGCTCGCGCCACCAAACAGTACGACGCCGCCGCAGCCGAGGCTGACAAGAAACGAGATGCGCAGATCGATTCGAGCCTCGCCGAGATCAACCAGCGCCTCGACCACGTCGAGACAATGCTCCGCGGCCTCGCAAAAAGCTGATCACCGCTTCACAGCGCCATCAGATCGTTGTCTTCGATCGAGTTCAGCTGAGCCTAATCCGCGTCGCTCTCGTGCTCGCGTGCTCTCAGCTCCGCACCTTCTATGTCGCCGGTTGCGGATGAGAGCAGAGTGGAAGCGGCGAGCACCGGAGCCAGCCAAGCAAGCGAGCACCGGCCCTCGCCGGTTCTGTCGGTCTACTTTTTCACTCAGACCATCGCAGCGCCACCGACGCTCTTCGTCCGATCGCTCACCATGTAGGCGACCAGCAGCGCCAAGGGGAAGAAGACGAGGCTGAACAGGAAGTACAGAAAAAAGCTGTGCCCTTTGCGGGCAGCCACCCGCGCCGGCCAGAACGCGATCGCGATCCATACGACTATCGCGAGGGTTGTCCAGAGCCATACGCCGTTCGCAGCAACCAACATCATCAACATATCGACCTCCCTCGGGCGGCAGCCCCAGCGGCACCAACCCCTTTTCGGCAAGTCTCATCCCGCCCTGCGGGAGGGCCATCGTGGCCGGCGCTGATCGAAGCTGCGGGTTTGTACGCCGGCTTGAAGCACCGAGCCCCAAGACCCGCCGCGAACGGTCGTCTCGTTCAAACCCCTCGCACGGCTGAGAAAGGACTGATGCTGGACCCGAGGCGTCGCCCGCCCGGGGTCCAGCATCGCGCTAGTCGCGTGCGAACGCGCCGGCGAGCTCGGACTCGAGATCGACCCACGGCTCACCTGCGACGTCGATGGTGGCTTGATGGATCGTCCCGCCGACGAATGCCCATGGTGAGGTGCCGGGGTAGTCGTCGGTGACGGGCTCGGCGCCTTCCTTGCCGACGTTCAGCCCTTCGCCCGCGAGCGAGAACTTGCCGGGCTGGGTCTTGATCTTGGCTTCGCCGACCTTCTCGTCGTCGAAGAAGAGGCTGAGGGTCCCTTCGGTCGGCATCGCGTCACCTTCTTTCTCGAAGGCCACCGACAGGACGCACTCGCCCGTCGGGAAGGGCTTGGTGGACTCGACGATCTGTTCGAACTCGCCGACCCAGTTGTAGACGTACTTGAAGATGCCGTCCTTCAGGTAGAGGGCGTGTCCGCCGAAACGCGATCCCTGCGAGAACAGGACGCCGCTGGCCTCGGGCGAGTCGATCTGCAGCTCGACGGCGATCGCGTAGGAGCGGTTTCGGATGTTCGGGGTGACCGACTCGGGCACCTCTGCGCAGTCCGGGTAGTAGATGTAGCGGTCGCGTGGTTTCGAGAGCTGGGGCCGTGGCGCGAGCAGGATGCCCATTGCGTCGCGGGACTCGAGTGGGAGGGCGCCGTACTTGCCCGCCTCGGCCCACCAGAGCGCGACCAGCTCCTGGAGCTTCTCCGGCTTCTCCTCGGCGAGGTCGTGGCACTCGCTCGGGTCGGCCTCGGCGTTGAAGAGCTCCCAGCGCTGGTTGGCGAAGTCGCCCCAGGCGTTCGGGGCCGCGGGCGTCACGGATGCGGCCTTCCACCCTTCGTGGTAGATCGCGCGGGTGCCGAGCATCGAGTAGAACTGCGTCTGCTTGGCTTTCGCGTCGGCGTCGTGCAGGCTCGCCGCGAAGCTCTCGCCCTCGAGCGGATGCTGGGTGAAGCCGTTGACGACGGCCGGCGCCTCGACCCCGAGCAGGTCGTAGATCGTCGGCACGATGTCGACCGCGTGCGTGTACTGCGTGCGAATGCCGGCGTCTTTGATCTGGGCCGGCCAGGAGACGATCATCGGGTCGGCGGTGCCGCCCTGGTAGCTCGCGTAGCGTTTCCACATCTTGAACGGAGTGTTGAAGGCCCAGGCCCAGCCCGTCGGATAATGGTTGTAGGTCTTCGGCGTACCGAGCTCGTCGAGGTACTTGAGGGCCTCCTCGATCGTGTCCGGCAGCCCGTTGAAGAGCTTGTTCTCGTTCACCGAGCCGTTCGGTCCGCCTTCGCCCGAGGCTCCGTTGTCCGACACGAGCACGATCAAGGTGTTGTCGAGTTGCTCGCTCTTCTCGAGGTAGTCGAGGACTCGTCCGAGCTGATCGTCGGCGTGGCTCAGGAAGCCCGCGTACACCTCGGCCATCCGCGAGAACAGGCGCTTCTCGTCATCGCTGAGCGAGTCCCAGGGCCGCACGACGTCGAGCGCGCCCCAGTCTTGGCCTGCCGGGCCTTTCAGCTCGGTGTAGGGGTTGATCGGGGAGAGCTCCGCGTGGTCGGGGACGACCCCGAGCTTCTTCTGGTTGGCGAATACGAGCTCCCGATAGGCCTCGTAGCCCATGTCGAACTTGCCCTTGTACCTGTCGGCCCATTCCTGTCGGCACATGATGCGGAGCGTGGGCGGCACCGAAGGAGTAATAGAGGAAGAACGGCTTGTTCGGCGCAACGACCTTCGCGTCCTTGATGAACGACAGCGCCTTGTCGGTGATGTCCACCGAGAAGTGGTAGCCCTCCTCCGGCAGCTTCGGCTGCTCCACGGAGTGGTTGTCGTAGGTCAGGTCGGGATACCACTGGTTCGTCTCAGCGCCCAGGAAGCCGTAGAAGCGCTCGAACCCGCGGCCGAGCGGCCAGTCCTTCTTCGTCGAGGCGTTGTTCATCTCGTCCTCGGGGCAAAGGTGCCACTTCCCGACGATGTAGGTATTCCAGCCGAGCTCGCCGAGCACCGCCGGGATCATCGCGCACTCACCGGGAACGTGACCGCTGGCGTTCGGGAACCCCGACGCCGCTTCCGTGATGCACGCCATCGAGTTGGTCGTGTGATTACGCCCCGTCAGCAGACAGGAACGCGTCGGCGAGCAGAGCGCCGTCGTGTGGAAGTTCGTGTACAGCAGTCCGCGATCGGCGATCCGCTTGATGTTCGGCGTCTCGATCAGACCACCGAACGATTCCATCGCCGAGAACCCGACATCGTCGAGAACGATGTAGAGCACGTTCGGCGCGTCCTCCGGAGGCACCGGTTGCGCATACGGCGCCCAATCGGGAACCGAGTCCTTGATGTCGATATTGATCGTGCCCTTGAACGGCGTGCTCATGAGACTTCCCCTCTCTCCGACGTGCTTGCAGGGTTGACGTTACTCAGAGTCGTCGCTCGTGGCTCGATCGGCGGCGTAGCATTGCGTCAGGCCCGCACCTGGTGTGGGGTAGAGGGCAGGCGCATGGCCTCCCGAATGGATCTGGCGCGCCCCAAACGTTCACACCGCTGATCGCTTGGCAGGGAAGAATGCACGGTTCGTGGACGATTTCAAGGAGGAGCAGCTGCTCACGCCGCAGCTTCCGGATCGCCTAGCACTCCTCGCTGCACCACATCTCAAGATGGCGGCCCTCGTTCAACGCTCTTGCTCGGCGGGTAATGGGTCCTGCTGAGGGCCGTTGGGATTGTCGCGGCCGTCGCTATCGGCCATTTTGGGCGATGGTGGCTCGGGTGTCTCGGTCGTAGCTTTGGGCGCACCCATCACATCGTCGGTGGGTCGCTCGAGGCGAATGTTGGTTTCGAGGTTCGCGGCGGGCGCAGGCGACGGCACTCGCGCTCTCGATCAAGAGCCGTCGCGGCGCGTACCGGCGTCGGGGCTTCGTACGAGCTGCCATCGGCGCCACGGCCAGAAGCCATCGATCTCTACCTCCAGCGAGAAGCTGAGGGAGAATTCGGATAACGACGATGACCCCAAGGACGGCGACGCTTTCGAGCGTTGGGTCGACGATTATCGTCCGGACGATGTCGGCGATGATCAGCACCTCGAGGCCCACCAGAATGCAACGGCCTAGGTTCCGGCGCAACTCTCGTAGGACTCGCGCGCCCGCTCGGGGCGTACGGCCCGGACTGCGAATATGAGCAGCGCTGCCGAGTCCGCCAGAGAACCATGATCCCGGCCCCGACCGCCTCGACGACCTTCACGACGTCGGAGATCACCTGTTCGTAGGTCACGGCAGCGGGATGCTACTTAGCGCCTTGGTGTAGGGGGGCTTCGAGCAGGTCAATGCTGAGCGACGGGTCTCGAACCGCGCCGGGTCTGAAGACATGCCGCTCTGTCGGCCGTGCGTAGACGCGGGGGACGTCGCGCTATGTTCGCGCCGGCGACGGCGAACTGTGTCAGGGCAGGCATCGCGAATGGTTAATGTTCTGGCATGCGTGCAACCATTGACAAGGCAGGGCGTCTGGTAATCCCGAAACAGCTGCAGCGACGAGGCTCGGGCTACGGCCCGGCGAGGTGGAGGTGGAGCCGCCTACGGCGTCGGCTTGCGTGTGGAGCCGGTGGTGGGAGAGGAGTCACTCGACGAGCGCGGGCCGGCTCGTCACCTCCCCCGGGGCTGCCGGGCGTGCACGATCGGAACAGACATCCTTGTGCGCTCTGCTCCGCGATGCCGGCCAGAGAGTAGCACGCCGGAGTTGCTTCGTCGACACGAGCGTATGCCGTTGCGCTCACGGTCGCCGACCATGAGGCATCACGGAGAGGACGTTCGCGGCGATCGGAGACCGCCGGCTGGGGCTTGCCGGCCAAGCGGGCGTTCGAGACCTTCTCGGTGCTCACGCGGGGCTCTCCGACCCCGGTCCACCAAAGATCTCACAGCCACGGTCGCCCGGCCTTCTCGCCGAGAGCTTCCCCTGCACGAGGTTCCTCGGTGCCGCGGCGGCAGAGTCTCTTCTTTGCCAGGCTCGCGACCTCGGGCATCGGGGGCGGCGCCGTCTACGACGCGCTGGTCGGCACGTGCGCAACCGAGGCACGGGCTTTCGTCCTCGCGACCCGGGACCAGCGTGCGCTCGAGACGTACCGTGGACTCGACGTCCGGGTCGAGGTCGTCGTGTTGCCGAGACGGGTGAGGAATCGCACGACGTACGTTTCCGGAGTCATGTGACCCGCCTTCCTGTCCCTCTCGGTCTGTCGCCATTCGGCCCAGACCGGCGAGAAGACGGCGCAGGCCATCGAGATCGTGATCACGGTGAAGATGTAGGCGAGCAGGGCGATCACGACGCCGAAGGAGCCGAACGCGCGCGCATTCTGGTTCACGGTGGGGCCGGTCCCGAGCGGCGCGGTCGCGACCGTGGCGCCGAGGACGAACGAGGCGAGAAGCGCCCCCGGCACGAGAGCGCGGAGCGTGACCTCCCGGTGGAGCAGGAAGCGCGGCGTCCAGAGCCAGAAGATCATCGAGGCTGCGATCCAGGCTGGGATCAGGACGAGCCAGCCATCGCTGTGGAGGTTCGAGGCCGAGACCGTCATCAGCCCGACGAGGCCGCTCGTGACGAAGAACCAGATCGCGAACCGCACCTGGTCGAGCGACCGATCCGACCTGGATGCGCCAGGCGCGCGCGTAGAGGTCCCGGTAGACCTGGCCGATCCCGAGGCCCCAGAGGAGAAAGCCGAACACGATCGTGAGCGAGGCGGCGAGAACGTTGTTCGAGGTGCTTCCGAAGAAGAGCTCGCGAACCAGGTTCGCCGTGGTGGCGTCGAGCTTCATGTGTGCGATCAAGCGATTGGAGAAGGCGTTCTCGTCCTTCGCCGCGAGGTTGAAGAACGCGATCACGACGAGCGCCGTTGGCAGGGCCGAGAGCGTGAAGTAGATGCTGGCTGCCGCGCCCGAGTTGCGGCTCGCCTCGAGGTAGCGGCGCAACCAGAGGAGCGCAAGCCGCGCCAGAGGCCTTGTCCGCGTGGCCGCGCAACCAGTCCCGCACCGCCGCCAGGCGGCCGCCGCGCCGGTGTATTTGCAGGTTCGCCGGTCGCGGGGGGTGCCGGGATCTGGGTCGTCATCGGCCCTCCTCGACCTTCGCCCGCTCCCGTCGCTGCCAGAGCGTCGCGTTCGTCTCCGCTGCGAGCACGATCAGCCGGCCGACGAAGAACAGCCCAAGCAGGAGCGCCGCGGCGACCCCGAAGGAGCCGTAGACGCCCTGCTTCGCGAGCGCATAGGGCACGAGCAGGTAGACCGCAAGGATCTGAAGCACGCCCAGGCCGACGCCGAAGATGAGCGCCCCTGGAATGAGTGCCCGCCAGTCTGCGCCGCGGTGCGGCAGCCGTAGCGAGACGGGCCAGCCAGATACCCGCGAAGCCGGCCGCGGCCGCGACGGTCGGGAGCACGCCGAGCGCGGACGACCTGGCCCTCAGCCAGCCGGCCAGCAAGGCGAGCGCGTAGAGGCAGAGGAACAGGGCAAGAGCAGAGCGACGCCTTGAGCTTCGGCTTCGGTGCGGCAGCTCGGGCGTCCGCCCAGGCGAGCCGGTGCACGCCGATCAGGACACGCAGCACGCTCCGTGTCGCGAGCACCAGCAACGGCAGCCCCACCAGGAGCGCGTACCAGGGGCTCGAGCTGGCCGCCGTGCTCCGGAACTCGCTCGACACGAGCCCGGCCATGCCCACCCGAGTCGCAGCCGACTTCGGCGTCTCGGAAGCGAAGCCCGCGATCACCCCGAGGCCCCCGACGAGAACGAGTGCGAGCGGCAGTTGCCAGAGGAACAGCCTGAAGGCCAACGCGCCGGCGATGATCCCGCCCCCGACCTCGACATCCGTGTCGACGATCTCGAAGACCGCATCGACCGATGAGTGGCTCTCGCGTCCGGCCTGCGCCTGCTCGGCCAGCGACTGTGCGCGCGCCCGCACCGCCGCCGTCATCATCGTCGCTCTTTGCAGGCGCCCGCGCTCCGGCTGCGACACCTCGGCCACTCCGCCCTTCTGCTCATCTGCCGGCGCCATCGTGCACCCTCCCGGGGCGCGATCTACGCGCCTGATCGTGCCACCCGTGGTTGAGTCTCCCTGAGTCTTGATGGCCGACGCTGTCCCCGCGTGACGTCGGGAGCGGGACGCACCGGCCCGACCGGTTATGCGCTCGTTGCCGCGGCCTTCGCCGTCTCGGCGCTCTCCTTGTCGACCTGGTGCTTCGAGACCTTGTCGGCCTTCGGCAGCGCCTTGGCGATGTCGGCTGCCCAACGCTCCTCGAACACCGCCACGATGGCGGAGCTTCCGAGCGGAACGTCGTCCTCGACCTCGTCCTTGATCGCGCTCTTCTCGGCATGGGAGACAAGCCCACCGGCCCCGGCGCCAACGCCGGCGCGACGCGACCCGAAGCGAGGAGCGCTGGCGGGAGGTGGCCAACGAGCAGCCCGGCACCCGCACCCCGGGCGGCCCCATGGCCGACGGTGTGGGCGTCGTCCTTGACGTCGATCTTGCCGTCCATGCCGCGGCTGATGAGCACGAGTCCGTCAACGGTGATCGTCTTCTGCTCGTGCCAGTTCCTTGATTGCGTCCGTGTCGGCCTGGGCAGCGTCCGGATCGGCGTAGGCCGCGATGTACAGATCGACAGGAGTGTCGCTCTCGGATGTCATGGTGCCTCCTTCGCACGTCTTTCATTCGACGTCGTGATGCGTCGAGTCGGTATTCGTCAAGCGCTGCCGTAGCCTCCAGAAGAGGCTGCGACATCGCAGGCGGCTCGAACACTGATCGAGCGAGTGCATCCGCTCCATCCGTGAATTCGCGGATCCTCGCTGAGGAAGCCGCCGACGCGGGCCGCCGCTCGAAGGCCCGATCATCAGCGGCCGTGACGACTGCGCCGATCGCGTCTTCTACTGCGGCCAAGGCTACGGGCCTGGTTCTGATCACCCTGTGCGCGGGGCAGTTCGTGATGGCCCTGGACATGACGGTGATGAACACGGCGATCGCGACCGTTGCCAGGGACGTCGGGACCGACCGTGACCGGCATCCAGACCGCCATCACCCTGTACACGCTGGTGATGGCCGCCTTCATGATAACCGGCGGAAGGTCGGGGAGATCCTCGGGCAGAAACGGGCGTTCACGATCGGCTGCGTCGTATACGGGAGCGGGTCGATGGCGACGGCGCCGTCTCCCAGTCTGGCCGTGCTGATCATCGGCTGGTCGGGGTTGGAGGGCATTGGCGCGGCGCTGATCATGCCGGCGATCGTGGCGCTCGTCGCGTCAACTTCGGGAATCGGACGGCCGCCGCCTACGGGCTGGTCGCGGCGGCGGGCGCGATGGCTGTCGCGGTCGGGGCCGGTGATCGGCGGGTTTTTGACGACGTACGTCTCGTGGCGGTGGGTGTTCGTCGGAGAGGTGGTGATCGTGATCGTCATCCTTGCTCTCGCGCGACGGGTGAACGACACACCGC